>CAWBUQ010000019.1:0-445342 GCA_963791995.1 uncultured Acidimicrobiaceae bacterium
CGGTAAGGAACCGATTGGGCACGACGTTCTCATTGACCACAACGTTCATGGAGCTGGCCTTGAACAGGAGCGACAGCGGCCCTGCAGTGAGTGGTAACGGGATGGACGTCACTCGGGCAATGATTGCCTCATCCGCTCGAGTCGGCTGTGGCACCCTGATGGTTTGACCGATCCGGCTGTGGACGACCGAGATCTGGTGCATCGAACCACAACGGTCCGAAACCTTTCCGAGGACCTGCCACGACGACGATGCACCCAGTTGCTGATAGTGGCAGATCAGGGAGACCACCGTGTCGGGGGATTCAAACGAGGGGACTTCCGCGCCGATTGCACTGGTCGGCGGACGCAGTATCCGCTCTGGACCACTGTTGGAGGCGATGAAGTCTGCGTTCAGCTGGTCCAAATAGGGCGTGTAGGCCGAATACTCCTGTAGGACAGGCAGCGGCTTCCATGTCAAAGAGGGGTAGGCCCAGGAGACTCCAGCTTGGCCGTCTTGGATGTAGGTGGTCTTGCCACGGGCCAGGGCGACTGTCGTGGGATTCAATGCCAACCCAGGGAAGTAGCCTTCTTGGATCTGCTTGCGGACGGTCTGCATCTCGGCGGCGCGGCGAGCGGGAGACAGCACCGTCGCGGGAACTCGAATGCTCGTCGCCATTCCGTTGCTGAGGGCACTGAGCGTTGCGTCAAACCCGTTCACAGCGACGAGTGCGACACTGGTAAGAATCAATGCACCAGCCAGTGACAGCCGGACGCTCGCGGTCACGGGGACGGCTAAGAGCGCAACGAGACAGGCAGCAAACGCGATGAATTTATGGCCCGGACCGTGAACGACAAAAGTCTCCTTGAACGTGAAGAACAGAAAGACGACGACAAGGACAAGAGGAGCCCAGGTGAGGTGGAAGGTCGGTCTTGGTGAGGCAAAGCAGATAATCAATCCGACCAAGACGGCGAGCGTGAAAGCGCCAAAGTACTGCCAGGCAGGGGCATTCTCGACTGATAGCGCTGCGGTGTAGCCAGAAGTGATCTGTTCCGATCCGTAGAGATAGCTTCCGATGTTCCCGACCGATTGACCGTCGAAGATCCAGAAGACCACGAAGAGGATCACGCTGCTGGTGACAAAGGCGAACAAGCGAAACAGTCGCTGGCCCCTTGCCACGAGCAGAGCGGTCACCGAGAGCGCACCGACCAACACGGACATGTTCGCCTCAACGAGAAACAGCAATGCCGTCGCTGCGCCCAGGAGCAGGGGCATGACTTTGGTCACGCGTTCACTCAGGTCGTCTCGAACCAGCGCGCAGCACCAGATCAATACAGGTCCGCCAACGAAGATGAGACCCGGAGAAGCAGGCACGACACCCTGCGGGGTGGCCAGAAGGGCAGCCGCGACACCCCACGTTCCCACGACTGCGAGACCGACGGCCCATCCCTTCCCGAACGAGCGAGAAAGGGACCAGTAGAGCGCGGCAAAGAAGAAGAGATGGATTGCACTGAGATACAGCTCGGCGAAGATGAACGTGGATGTGAAGTAGAGCTGCGGAAATTCCAGAAACCCCAATGGGCCGTAAGTGAAGATTGCGTGGGGACCGAACTGGACATTTCGCATGAACGCCATCGCCAGCGCAGCATGGAAACTGTTGTCTCCGGTTGGGATCGGTGCAACCGAACCAATCGGTGTCAGAACCACCACCAGCACGACGCCGGCAATGAGTGCGGCGTTCAGTCCGTTGCGCGCGACGAATTCCGTGAGGATTTCTCCGTTCTTCGTGGCCGATGCCCCGCCTTGCTCTGTCTTCTGCTCACCCTGACCGGGATCTTCAGTCGATCTCGCCTCACGCGCACTCGTTGAGATGTCCATCAACTCCTCCGAGGGATCCACACCGGCACCCCTCATCTTCAAGGCAGGTCCTCGGGTGCCAGTGATGACGACCGCTCACTGGGGCACAGTCTTTGTGCTTGCCGTTGGGATCTGTGACCAAAAATCCTTCACGCAGGGGGAATGAGGAATGTAGCAAATCTCCGACTCGTTCGAACGTGCGCGACCCTGACGGCCGAGCATGGGAAACTCGACCTCGTCGCGTTGGACCAGGTGGCCACCGGAGGCGTCCAGATCGCGTTCACCGACCGGTTGCCCCCCGGCGACCCGCGGCCCGACGAACCAGGAGCCCCGAGACCGAAGAGTCCGAGTCAGATCGGCTCCGGCCTGAGTCGACCTTCCACAGCCAGACCAGGACCGGCCCCTCCACCAGCTCATCGTCGAGGCTCAAGGGCGTGTCCTCACCCTCGCCCGGGCCGTTCACGATCCCCTCGGCCAGCACCTCGAGGGCGATGAAGTCGAAGTGGGCCGCCAGAGCGTCGAGGCCGAAGTCGAGGGTAAGTCCAGGGCACCAGACCAGACGCTGTGGGACTTCGAAAAGGTCATGCCCGACGCGCTCGTCACCGTGCCGTTCGTGAGGAGTTCGACGGCGTGAAGTTAGACCGGCGCTCCCACGCGTGCTCGGCTTTGTCCGCACGCTCGAACTCCTGCGGGCGGCGGGCCCAATGGCGGCGGCGAGGCGGACGGCGAGGTGATCGTCTTTTCGATGGCCCCGAACTCCGTCGGGAGCGCGTTCAACTCGGGAAGTGACCTGGTCGACTCGCCTGATTCTAAATCTCCCGTGAGCTACCTTGCACTGCGGCGAATGCCTGCTCGGGGAAAAGAGGCAAGACGTGGGTGGTGATGTCGATCAGGGCTCGGTTGGGATCCGCTTAGGACCCAGGCGGTTGCAAATCATCGCCTTGGCCGTGCCCGTTGCAGCCTACTTCTGGTTCATCGGGAACTACGCCCTCAATGTCATCTACTACGACTCATGGAGCGACATCCACACCATCGCGAAGCCGTCCTTGATATGGGCGCAGCACAACGAAAACAGAATATTTTTTCCGAACCTCATCGTACTTTTGCTCGCCTATACGACACATTACAGCGTTGTCTTTGAGGAATTCCTGAGTGGAGCCATGCTCGTCACGGCTACCGCTCTGTTCGTGTGGGCCCACAAGCGGCGGTCTCCGGCGACTCCCTGGCTCTATTACTGCCCAGTGGCCATCGTCATGCTCTCGTTCGTTCAGGCCGGGGACACGCTGTGGGGATTCCAACTGGCCTGGTACCTCGTGACGCTGGCGCTGGCCGTCATGCTTTTCGCCATAGATCGGCCAACCCTGACGGGCATTGCGTTCACGGCGGCAATTGCTGCAGCTGTGGTCGGAAGCTTCTCGTCGCTGCAGGGGCTCTTGATATGGCCCGTGGGGCTCGCGCTCCTGTGGCATCGGTGCCGCCCCAAGAAATTCCTCTACGCCTGGGTAGCATCGGCCGTCGTCACCGCAGCTGTGTATTTCTATGGTTTCGACTTTGGAGCGGCCACCTCGAACAACTCCTATGGGTTGAGCCATCCGATCGCGGCGATCAAAGTCTTCTTCTTTGTCATCGGTGGTGTCTTCGGCGAGAACATCGTGGACAACACAGGGAACCTCATTCCCAACGTGCCCTACGCCAGCACCGGTGTCGTCATTTTCCTCGGAGTTGTCGTATTCGCGATCGCCGCCTGGGTGATCGTCGTGTATGGCGTCCGTCGAGACGACGCCGGCCCAGGACCTGTTGGCGCCGCCATGGCCAGCTTCGGAATTCTGTGCATTTTGACGATCGCCGTCGGGCGAACCTCAGCGACGACGAATTTCACCGGTGGAGCATCCAGGTACACCATGTTCACACTGTTGATCCTCGCTGGCTGCTGTCTGGCGTTGCTGAGCCGGCCCATACAGCGGGCGAGGTCGACAGAAGCCGGACAACGAGAGCTAACCCGTATCAGGTCATACCCGATCGTGAGATGGGTTCTCATCGGCACAGTCTGCCTCTTGGTCGTCCTCGGCACTCTTGTGGGTGTTGACTACGGCAGATACTGGCACCAGCGTGAAGAGGTGATGGCAGACGTCACGGTGAATCTGCATAAGGTTCCTGACTCAACCGTGAGCCGCTATCTGTTTCCCGGTGGGGCGCAATACGTCCGGCCTTGGACTCGGATCGCGGCAACACGCCATCTCAGTCTTTTCGCCACCGGTGCTGTCTCCCACTATTCGAAAGAGGGCCTCTTCAAAGAGCTCACGAGCGTTCAGACACGCGTGTTACGACCGAAGCCTGGGGCCGTCCTGTCTGGCATCGAGACGTTCGACGCGGCCGCAACAAGTCAGATCGGCATCTCCCGAGTCGAATATCGTCTTACCGGTGGATCGTTCCATGAGACACCGATCGCCGCGGGCTTCCAAACGTTCTTTGGGTGGGTTGCACGCTGGAACTCGATGAGTGTCCCCGACGGGACCTACAGCCTGCAGAGTGTGGCGTACGCTTCCGACGGCAGGGTCAGCGCCAGCGCTGGCATTGTCGTGACTGTGAAGAACCGGCACTGACCTACGCGCTCTTGGGATTGGCGAACCGATGCGAGGGTCCTACCGACGTACGACGTCAGGCACTCGATCGAACGGCCGACCTTGACCCGGAATTCCTCACCTCGACCACGACACCCTTGCTGGTCGTGACCAGCCCGGTGTTTCCGTCGGCGACGCTGGACACCGTATAGGTGCCATTAGGAACGCTTCTGGTGTTCCAGCTAGCAAGCCAGCCGAACAGAGTTGGTCCTGCCTTTTCGACGATCGTTCGACCATCGCCCGTGATGCGAAACTCGATGCTGTTCAGCCCCAATTCCGAGGACGCGCTGGCAACGAGGTACGTCGTTCCGCTCAGCTGCGCATGAGTAGTCGGTTTCAACACTCTCGTCGTGGGTGGGAGCGCAGAGTCCGTTCTGTCATCAACCCGCATCGTGACCGCTGGGCTGCGGCCGATGGCGCCCTGGGCGTCATGGGCGACGCTCCTTAACGTGTACGTCCCACTCGGCAACCTCAAGGCGTCGGTGTTTGCCACCCATCCCGCCAATGATCCGTCGACAAATCGATGAGCCGGCACAGTGAGGGGATCAGAAATTCCCTGGCCCGTTAGGACGAATTCGACCTTCTTGACGGCGACGGAGTCCGCCGCCGCACTCATCAGCAGGCCGTGGTGTAGCAGGTCCAGTCCGCTTGTCGACGGGACGATCCTCAAGAATGGCCCTCTGGACGTTATGCATTCGACGGCCGCGTCGACTGCAGCAAAACCTCGAAAATCGGCGCTGGTACATTCCGAGAATTGTGAGGTGGTCGTAACTATGGGCGGGCCGGCATGATTGACTGCCGCCCAAACCCACGCTCCCTCTTCATAGACGGGACGTTGCCCGGTTGCCGCCGTGATCAAAGCGGCAGCGGCGGGGACCGATGAAACCTGCTCTATGGAGAGAAGGCCGCGTTGGTCGGGGATCACGACTGCGGTCACCCCCCACTCATGCAGGGCACTTCGGACAGCGGCAACCTTCGGAGGCGTGATAGCGAGAGCAGAATTCTTGTACGTCGCGGTGACATAGGCAGGCATAGACGCCGCGAAAATGACGGCTTGTCCGGCTGCCTCCCTTCCAGCTCGCGTAAGGTCGCCCCCCGGTCCGCCTTCGTCGACTATGGAGTAGCGCATGCCGTTGACGGCCTGCCACGTCATGGGGCTCTGTCCCGTGAGGTTATCCGGCAAGACCACGAGCACCTGCCTACGACCCAAATACGGCGCGACGGTTCGAAACCACGAGGGGACGTGAAGCGACTGAACGGGGATGGGAACGTTTTGAGAGAGGTAGATGCCCACGGGAACGAGGGCGATCCCGGCAACTGTCAGGCCCCCGAGTGCGCCAGCCCAGCCACGGCTCCGCCCTGTGGCGAGCAATGGCCGAGCCAGCCCCTGAGCCAGTTGCGCGTCCTGGTCAACGGATCGATCGCGCCACGCGGTGTACCGGTAGTTCACCGCGGAGTGTGTGTGATCGACGACGATTCCCAACATGATCGCCACGCAGAGATAGACGATTTGATCGAACCGATTGGGCAGGATGTTCTCGAGAAGGGGGAGAAACCCGAATAGTGGATTCGCCGCCCCGAGTGACAGTGGCACCGAGGCAAGTCCAACAATGGCAAAGAACCACAATCTGAGGTCACGTCGCCACGCGACAATCCCGCTAAGCAGCACCACGACCAGGCCGAGTCCAAGGTACTGACCAGAAATGATGAGGCCATCGAACCCGTACTGCCAGCCCAGAGCAATCGGTGGATTCGGGATGACGTAGCTCTTGAGGTGGCTCACGTACTGACCGGGGTCGGACCAGACGACGCCCGACAAGTGCGCAGGTCCGGCGAGCGCGAACCACGCCGGATAGGCAAGGAGGACAGCTGCCACGATTGACCCCGCCGCAAGACCCACGAAGGCGAAGCGGGCGTGCAGGCGTAAGGCCTGAGGCGTCCGCCACGCGGCGTACGCGGTGACGAGAAGGATCCCGAACGCTCCGGCTAACGCAACGATGAGGAGGAGCTCGGTACTCAAAAAGAATTGGAGCGTGACCAACAGGCCGAGGAGCAGGCCCGTGACAACTGGGCGGCGTCGCTGTCGGATCAAGATCTCGTCCAGGCAGGCGACGATGAGAGGCGGTAGTGGGCTTATGGCGAGGTTCAGGTGCGAATAATCGAGACTCGTCAGGATGAGCGGTGAAAACCCATAGAACAATCCTCCGACGAATGCCGCCGGATCCCACGACACCCATCGGCGCAAAAGGATGAACATGGCCACGCCAGAGAGCACCGGACTGAGCAACAGCGCCACGTTGAGCGTTGCGATGGGGCCGAAGATCCACGTGATCGGTGCCAAGGGGATCCCCACGGCGAGCACGCCCGTGTTCGACAGCAGGTTGATCCCGTGCGGATAGCCCATGGCCGTCGAGTAGAAGGGGTTAAGGCCGTGAGAGAGGGCGTACGCCGGCCATTCAAGGAACCAGGTGAACAGAGAGGTGTCTCCGCATCCACAGATACTCGTGGACGTCGGGTGATTCGACCAGACGTGCCACCACATTCCGAGGGAGAGAAGAAGGTAACAACCTCCCGCAAGCAGCAAGTTTCGCCCGCGGTGTGCAGACGGAAGATCTATACCTGCTTGGCGGGACGAGGAATTTCCATCGTCCACGGCCGTCAACACTATGTCGTCGATCCCCGTTAACCCGGGCGGTGCTCTCCACGGCGGGCAGGCGCCGAGAGGCCTGGCCGAGGCAACCCTCCCGCGAGGGTCGACGGGAGAGGCGGAGAGAGCTCGGCCGCCTGCTATCTGACCCATCCGAAGAACGCATTGTGCCTTGAGAGCAGTCCGTCGGCCGGTGCTCGACGGTGAACGGCCGGCCCGTGATTGAATAGCCCGGCCATTTCCACCGGGGATGGCGAACACGAAAGGCAACGATCCGGAGCCCATATGAAGACGGGGGCTGAGGCTGCGCTTGGCGGGTCTGTGTCCTTGGAGAGGTCGCCCGACGCGATAATTGGTGCGAGCGACTCGACCGGCGTCGACAGTCAGCGCGCCCGACGGCGCCGATGGCCCGTTGCGGTTTGCATCGCGATCTACGCGGGACTGGCCGTTGTCGAATTCGGTTCCTCCAACGGACTGGGATCCGGGCATATGGCTGGACCCGGATCTGCGGATCAGATCAGTGATGTCTGGTGGATCGCATGGGCGAACTTCGCGCTCGTGCACGGTCACAATCCCTTCTACTCCACTTGGCAGAACGCCCCGATCGGGGTGAACGTCGTCGCCAACACCTCGATGGTGGCCCTCGGCGTCCTGATCTCTCCCATCACCTCCCTCTTTGGGCCAATCGTTGCCTGGAACGTCTTGGAGCGGGCAGCCCTCCTTCTCTCTGCGACTTCGATGTGCCTCGTCTTACGACGCTGGACCAACTGGTGGCCGGCTGCCTTCGTCGGCGGGCTGCTCTACGGCTTCTCGGCGTACGAGACAACATCCGATCCGCACCTCAATGTGGTGTTCGTTGCTCTCGAGCCGATCTTCTTCCTGCTGCTCTACGAGATCCTCGTTCGGCAGCGGTGGCGAGCGTCACGCGTCGGCGCCATGCTCGGGCTGCTCTGTGGGCTCCAGTATCTGATTTCTTCGGAGTTCCTCGTGAGCATGCTCCTCCTCGGGGTTATTGCCACCGTCCTCTATCTCTTCGCAAACAGGCAAAACCTCGGCTCGGTGCGGCCCTACGCGACCCACGCCGCTCTCGTGGCGCTCTGCGTCGGTGGCGTCCTTCTTGCGGTTCCGGTCCTCTACACGCTGCTCGGACCGGGCCACCTCAATGGAGCGCCGAATTCACCGACGGACCTCGCACAACTACACGGCGACCTGCTCTCGGCGTTCGTTCCCGGATACTTCCAGAGGTTCAGCATTCACAGCCTGCTCGCCAGCTATCTGCTCGCCGGCGGGATGTACCTGGGCGTGCCCTTCATTTTGACCGTAGGACTGGTCACTGCCCTCTTGAGGAGGCGGGGTGTGGTGGTCATGGCGGGTGCGCTCGCGACGATCTCATTCGTGTTGTCGCTGGGCTCGACCCTCTACGTCGAGGGTCGCGACACACACATCCCGCTGCCGTTTGCAATCCTGGCGCACCTTCCGCTGATCGACGGGCTGTTGTCGACCCGCTTCGCGTTGTACACGGCTCTGTTCGGTGCGGCGGTGGTGGCATTCGGAATGGACACCCTGCACACACGTGTGGCCAGTGCCTACGCTTTGCGCAACACATCACGACGCCGGAGAGAGGTCATCGTGGCGGGAATGACCGTGGTGATCGCCATCGTGGTGGCCGGTCCGCTGCTACCGGCGAGTGCGCAGCCGGCTACCCCCACCCGGGTACCAGACTTCTTCAATTCGTCGATTGTGACGCATGACGTCCCCGCTGGAGGGACGGTCCTTGCCTACCCCTACCCGGACAACCCCGCGTTTCCTGGTGCCGGGGTGGGCTTCTCTTTCTCCTCGCGATACCAGGGAGTCAACGACGCCCTCCTCGACCAGGCCGCGTCGGGCATGCGATTCAGAATCATCGGTGGGTATGCGTGGAGACCCCAAGCTACCTATAACACGATTGGCCCCTCCGTGCTCGAGCCAACGTCAGTCAAGGCTCTTTTCGATTTCGCCTTTTACGGCGTCACGACGAGGCCCGGGCAGGCAAGACTCCTGACGTCGAACCACATCACGTCCGACGTCGCGACGTTCTTGAAGAAGTACAACATCAGTACCGTTGTCGTCCTCCCGGTGGGACGCGACGCGGCTACCGTCACGCACGCTCTCACCGCCACCATCGGCACTCCTCAGCGCTCGGGTGGCGTCGAGGTGTGGTTCGACGTGCAGCATCTGCTGAAGACAGTGACGCCGACGGCCTTTGAGGTGACTTGGTCACCACCGACGACGCGCCTGGTGAGGCCGAAGGCCGGCGGCCAGATCGTCGGGCGCCAATACCTCGTGGCGACAGGGTCCAGTGACGTTGGCGTCAGGAGCGTTGTCTTCGATCTTTCCGGCCGGAGTTCGGTACAGACAGAGATATGTCGCGCCGTGCACTTCCAGTATGGGTGGGTCTGCGCCTGGGACTCGACGACTGTCCCGAATGGGTCATACACCCTGCGCAGCATGGCGACCGATGCCGTCGGACAAGTCCGGCGAAGTACCGGCATTGTCGTGCAGGTCCACAATTAGGCTCACTTCCTCAGAACGGTCCATAAAAGGTCGGCCGATCCGGAGCCTTGACACAAGAGCGTCGAGGACCCCGCTACGACTGGATCACCGCCGTCCCGACCGGCCGGTGACCGACGGTTAGGCCATCCCCACGACGGGGCGTTGAAGGCGGATCCCCGTGCGAGCCAAGGAGGGGTGCGTCGCCGTAGTTGAAGGCCCCGCCGTCGGCTCCGACGAGCCAGTAGCCGTTGCCACCGGTGATCGCTGTATGCCGACGACGGGCGCGTCGAGCGCTGCCAGCCGACGCCCCGGCTGCTGGCCTCAGCACAATCGCCGTCGGCGGCGGCTACAGGCCGTCGGCGATCGTCCCCGACACCTCAATCGTGTCGCCGCCATTGGATTGCGTCAGCGCATAGCTGCCGTCTCGACACCGGGACAGGCGCCAACCCGCGGTGCGACACGCGAGGCATTCCGAGCATGAACTGATTGCGACGGCGACCCTCCATCCACGAGGGGGATGGAGGCGCAAAGAGAGTGCGCGGAAGAGAAGGCTAGCGAGTCAGGATCACGACGCTGGCGTTGGCGCCGCGGCCGACCGTGTGCGCCAGTGCGACCCGTGCGCCCTCGACCTGCCGGGGGCCGGACTCACCGCGCAGCTGGCGCGCCAGCTCGACCACCTGGCCGAGCGCCGAGGCGCCGAGCGGCTCACCCTTGGAGAGCAGACCGCCGCTCGGGTTGACGGGCAGGCGGCCGCCGAGGGCCGTCGCTCCCGAGTCGAGCAACGCGCCGGAACCACCGGGGTCGCACAGGCCGAGCTCTTCACAGGACTGGAGCTCACGGGCGGCGTCGGTGTCCTGGCACTCCACGACGTGGAGGTCGGCCGGGCCGAGACCCGCTTCCTCGTAGGCCGCGGTGGCCGCCAGCGTGCTCGGCGCGGGCACGTCGTCGTCGGCCAGGCCCGCCAGCGGTGTCGACTCGCTCAGCACCGAGCCCGGGATGTGCGAGCGCAGCACGGCCGAGGCGAGCGTGACCGCGGAGGACTCGGGGGCCTGGTCGGCGCGGCGCAGCACCACGGCGGCCGCGCCCTCGTTCGGCGAGCAGAGCATGAAGAGGTGCAGCGGCTCGCTCACCACGCGCGAGGCCAGCACCTCGTCGACCGACGTCTCCTTCTGGTACATGGCGTCGGGGTTGAGCGCGCCGTGGCGACGGTTCTTCACCACCACGCGGGCCAGGTGGTCCTTGGTGACGGCAGAGGTCTGCATGAGGCGCTGGGCCCGCAGCGCGAAGAAGGCAGGCGTGGCGGCGAGGCCCGCCTCCTCCTGCCAGGGCTCGAAGAAGGAGGAGCGGATGATGCCCTTGGGCATCTTCTCGGTGCCGAAGACCACCACCGTGTCGTACTGGCCGGCGCGGATGGCGCCGGCGGCCAGCATGAGGGCGGCGCCGCCGCTGGCGCAGCCGGCCTCGACGTCGACAATGGGCATGCCGGTCAGGCCCATGCGGCTCAGCACCTTGTGGCCGGTGGCCACGCCCCCGTAGGCGGTCCCACAGAAGGCCGCCTGGAAGCCGCCCTTGCCCACGCCCGCCTCGCGCAGGGCGGCCCGCACCGCCACCACACCCATGTCGGTGGTCGACACGCCGTCGAAGCGCCCGAAGGGGTGCATGCCGACACCGGAGATCGCGACTTCGCTGCTCATGACCGGCCCTCGGGGGCGAAGGCGTAGGTCACGACGTCGTTGCCGTCCTCGTCGGCGTGCAGCGGGACCACCCGCAGCGCCATCGTTTGGCCCGCGCGCCAGCGCGGCCGGGTCGCTCTCGGTCAGGCGCCCGATGACGCGCACGCCCTCAGGGAGCTCGACCACGCCGACGCCGAAGGGCACCGTCCCTTGGTACCCGGGCGGCGGTGCGGTGACCGCGGTCCAGGACCACAGGGTGCCCGGCCCGGCCAGCTCGACGGGTTCGGGGTCGTCGGCCGAGCAGTAGGTGCAGCCGTCGACGCGCGGGAAGAGGACGTTGTGACAGACCGTGCAGCGGCTGGCCAGCAACACCGGGGGCTCGCCGTCGCTGAAGAGCCCCTCGCGCACCATCACACGCACGGTCCTCAGAGCTCCACCATCTCGAGCTGGTCGAATTCCCAGAAGGCCCGCAGCGAGGCCAGCTGGCCGGCCCCGTTCGTCTTGTAGGTGTACACGCCGCGCACGACGGCCTGGTGCGTGCCGCCGGCCAGCGTCGTACGGATGATGCCCACGTCGGCGACCTCGTCACCGCACAGATAGGACTCGAGGATCTCGAAGGAGATGGCCTCGCTCGAGGCGATGACCGTGTCGTAGAAGGCGGCGATGGCCTCGCGCCCGTGATGGCCCACGCCCTCGGGGTCGAAGGGCGACGGCCCGATGGGGTCGGCCACGAAGGCGTCGTCGGCGAAGAGGGCCAGCCAGCCCTCGCGGTCCCCCGCCGTCACGGCGGCGCGGGAGCGGATCCCGAGCTCGCGGGCGCTCAGCGTCTCGTCGGCCATCGGTGCTCTCCCTCTCAGCGGGCCGCGGCGATCACGTCGTCGGCGAAACGGCGCAGGTTGTCGATCTTGGTCGCCAAGGGCTCGGTGTCGTGCTCGGTCGTGTACGGCCAGCGGAAGCCGACGATGACGTCGGTGACCCCGAGCTCCTCGAGGCGCTTGACGCCCTCGGGGCTGTAGGCGTCGGCCGAGATCACGTGCACCTCGAAGGGCTTGGACTCGGTGCCGTACTCGGCGCGCAGCTGGGCCAGGCGCTCGAGCAGCCCGGGCAGGTCGGCCGGGTCGCCGCCGCCGTGGAGCCAGCCGTCGCCGTCGCGGGCGGCCCGCCTGAGGGCGGCCTCGTGGTGCCCGCCGATCAGGATCGGCACGGGGCGGCTCGGCGTCGGGCACATCTTGATGGAGGGCACGTCGAAGATCTCGCCGTGGAACTCGAAGAAGCCGCCGGCCATGAGGCCGCGCATGACGGCGATCTCCTCGTCCATGCGCAGTCCCCGGCGCTCCCAGGGGACGCCGCAGATCTCGTAATCCTCGGGCCAGGGGCTGGTGCCCACCCCGAGGAGGAGGCGGTTGTCGGTGAGCACGGCGGTCGAGCTGACCTGCTTGGCGATGAGAACCGGTTGGCGGATGGGGAGCTTGATCACGAAGGTGACGAAGCGCAGCTGCTCGGTGACTGCCCCCATCGCCGGGATGAGCGAGAAGGGCTCCAAGAAGGGCTTGTCCTCGAGGAACTCCCGGCTCCCGTCGGGGTTGAAGGGGTAGGTGGTGTCGGAGACCTCGGGGTAGCAGATGCTGTCGGGGACGACCATGGAGTCGTAGCCGGCATCCTCGGCGGCGCGTGCGAGCGGCAGGTAGAACGACGGGTCGGTCATCGACTCCGCATACGAGAAACGCACTGCACCTCCCCTGTCCGACCCGCTTCGTCTGGGTCGCGTCCACGCACGGCGCCTACCATGCGGCCCGTGCCTGCTCATCCTGCCAGCACCAGCACGCCGGGGCACAACCCCGGGAGGGCCGGATCCGTGCCGGAGCGACCGCAGCGCCCCGAGGCGCCCCTGGTCACCGACCTCTGCCTCGAGGACCTCGAGCGCGACGCCCGCCACGCCATCGGCGAGATGGCCTACGCCTACTACGCCGGGGGGGCCGACGACGAGCGCCTCCTCGAAGGCAACGTGGCCGCCTGGTCGCACTGGCAGCTCCACCCCCACGTCCTCGCCGGCCTGGGCGAGGTGTCCACCGAGACGACCCTGCTCGGGACGGCGGTGCGCACGCCGGTGGCCGTGGCGCCGACGGCCATTCAGGGGCTGGCCCACCCCGAGGGCGAGGTGGCGACGGCAGAGGGCGCCGCCGCGGCCGGGGCCCTGTTGATCCTGTCCTCTTTGGCCACGTGCGCGCTCGAGGAGGTGGCAGCCGCGGTGCCCGGGGCGCCGCGCTGGATGCAGGTGTACATCTTGCGGGAGCGGGCGCGCACGGCCGACCTGGTGGCCCGCGCCGCCACCCACGGCTACGGCGCGCTGGTGCTCACGGTCGACGCGCCCGTCTCGGGCCTGCGCCTGCGCGAGTGGCGCCAGGGCGTGCACCTGCCCGACGACCTGGCCCTGCCCAACCTGGCCGGCGACAGCACGGCCAGCGCCCGGGGCGGCGGTTTCATGGCCGTCGTCACCCACGAGTTCGAGCCGGCCCTCGGCCCCGACGACGTCGGCTGGCTGGCCGGGCTGAGCACCCTGCCCGTCGTCGTCAAGGGTGTGCAGCGCGCCGACGACGCCCGGCGCTGCGTGGACGCCGGCGCCGCCGCGCTGGTCGTCTCGAACCACGGCGCCCGCCAGCTGGCCGATGCCCCGCCGACCGCCGACATCCTGGCCGAGATCGTCGACGCCGTGGGTGGGGCGGTCGAGGTCTACGTCGACGGCGGCGTGCGCCGGGCCCCCGACGTCGTCAAGGCCCTCGCGCTCGGCGCCCGGGCTGTCCTGGTGGGCCGCCCCTCGCTGTGGGCGCTGGCCACGGGCGGGGCGGACGGCGTGGCGGCGCTGTTGCGCTGGTTCGAGTCCGAGCTGCGCCGCTCCATGGCCCTGTGCGGCGCCGGCACGGTGGCCGACATCGACCGCAGCCTGGTGCGGCGGACGCCGGGTTGGGCGCTGTCATGAGCACCGTCGCTGCCATGCTCGTCGACACGCGCCGACGACGACCGCACCGGGGTCCTCGACGACGCGGGCGGCCGCTGGACCTGGCGCCAGGCCATCGCGGAGGGTGCGGCCCGCGGTGCGCTGGCCCGCTCGCTCATGGGGAGCGCGGCGCCGCATGTCGGGGTGTTGCTGCCCAACGGGGCGGAGTATCTCTTCTGGCTGAACGGCGCCGCGCTGGCCGGGGCGGCCATCGTCGGCATCAACCCCACCCGGCGCGGTGACGCCCTGGCGGCGGATGCGCGTGCCACCGACTGCGCCATGATCGTCACCGACCCCGAGGGTGCCGCCCTGCTCGAGGGCCTCGACCTCGGCGTGGACGACGAGCGGATCCTCGTCGTCGGGACGCCGCGCTACGTCGAGCTACTGGAACGCTTCAACGGGAGCCCCGAGGCCCAGGCCCTGGTCGACGACGCGGCGGCGGTGCGAGAGGACTCCTTGTTCCTCTTGATCTTCACCTCGGGAACGACCGGGGTGCCCAAGGCGGTCAAGTGCACCCAGGGACGCCTGGCCGGCATCGCCGAGGTGGCGGCTCCCGGGTATGGCTACGCGGACGACGACGTCTGCTACTGCCCGATGCCGCTGTTCCACGGCAACGCGCTCGATGGCGCTGTGGGGTCCCTCGGTCATGGTGGGCGCGGCCATCGCCGTGCGGCCGCGTTTCTCCGCATCCGCCTTCCTCGACGACGTGCGCCGCTTCGGCGCCACCAAGTTCAGCTACGTCGGTAAGGCCATCGCCTACATCCTCGCCACCCCCGAGCGGCCCGACGACGGGGAGAACACGCTGCGCAGCGCCTTCGGCACCGAGGCGTCGGTGCGCGACCGTGACCGCTTCCGCAAGCGCTTCGGGTGCTATCTCATTGAGGGCTACGGCCAGAGCGAGGGTGGCGCGGCGGTGAACCCGGTGCTCGGCATGCCCAAAGGCGCGCTGGGCAAGCCCGTCGGCGGGGTCGACCTGGCGGTCATGAGCCGCGAGACCGGCGAGGAGTGCCCGCCGGCGGAGTTCGACGCAGAGGGCCGGCTGCTCAACGCGGGGGCCGCCATCGGCGAGATCGTGAACCGCAGCGGCCGGGGCAGCTTCGAGGGCTACTACCACCGCGAGGACGCCGAAGCCGAGCGACTCCGACAGGGTTGGTACTGGACGGGCGACCTCGGCTACGTCGATGCCGACGGCTACTTCTACTTCGCCGGCCGCTCGGGCGACTGGCTGCGCGTCGACTCGGAGAACTTCGCGGCGGGGCCGGTCGAGTCGGTGCTCTCACGGCACGAGGACCTCTCGGTGGTGGCCGTCTACCCGGTGCCCGACACGGACTCGGGCGCGGGCGACCAGGTGATGCTGGCCCTCGAGATGGTGCCAGGCCGCTCCTTCGACCCCGACGCCTTCGCCGCCTGGCTGACGGCCCAGCCCGACCTCGGGCCCAAGTGGCTGCCGCGCTACGTGCGGGTCTCCGCGTCGCTGCCCCAGACCGCGACGGGCAAGGTGACCAAGGTGGGACTGCGGGCCGAGGCCTGGGTGTGCGACGAGCCGGTGTGGTGGCGGCCTCTCGAGAGCAGCGAGCTGCGCTTCGTGCCGCTGACCGACGTCGACCGGTCCCGCCTGGCCGCCGGTCTCAGCGAGAACGGCCGGCCACCGGTGGGCCCGGGTTGAGCCCGACGATCCCGAGGACGCCCGACAGCTCGTCGACCCGGTGGTCGCCGGGATGGAGCGCCGGTGGAACCTGCCCGGTCCGCTCCTCGGGGCGCCAGACGTGCACCGCGCGCATGCCGAGACGGCGCGGCCCGCGGACGTCGGGCTCCCAGGAGTCGCCGACGAAGACCACGTCCTCGGGGGCGACACCGAGCGCGTCGGTCGACGCCGCGTAGATGCCGGGGTGCGGTTTGCGCGAACCGGCCCGGGCCGAGGTGACCCTGCCGTCGAGCAGGTGCAACAACCCGACCTCGTCGAGGAACGCGTCGAGCTCCCAGCCCCAGTTGGAGCAGACGCCGACGACCAAGCCGGCCTCACGCAGCGCGCCGAGCACCGCCGCCGCCTCGGGGTAGGCCACCATCTGGCCCCGGTCCGACTGCCGCAAGGCGTCGACGACCACCTCGACCTGCGCACCCGGGACCCCGCTCGACGCCGTGAGGTCGCGCAGGCGCTCGCGCACCCAGGCCTCGTAGGCCTCCTCGTTGACCGAGTGCTCGGCGTGCTCGACGCCGTCGTGGCGGTGGAAGTACTCGTCGAGCACGGCGGGCTCGAGGGTATAGCCGTGGGCGGCGAACACGCTGCCGTAGTCGGAGGCCTCCGCGTCGGCCCATCGGGCGAGCGTGCCGTAGAAATCGAAGACGACGGCGCTGACCACGGTCCCCATAGTGACCCCTCGGCGTGACAGACCGCAGGTGGGCGGCCGGGTAATACTTCTCGGGCAATGGACGCCGACGACCAGCCGGCCAGCACACCGGCGCCGACGCCGGCGCCGGCGCCGAGGCGGGGTCGCCACGAGAGCAACCAGCCGGCCGACACGCCGGTCCGGCCGACAGGACGGGGTCGCCACGCCAAGAAGCGGTCGAACTCGGGCCGCTGGATCTTCGAGCTGCTCGGCGTCGTCGTGGTGGCCGTCATCGTCGCCGTGGTCCTGCGTGCCTTCGTGGTCGCCACGTACTCCATCCCCTCGGGCTCCATGGAGCCGACGCTCCAGATCGGGGATCGGATTGTGGTGGACAAGCTGGCGTACCACCTCCACGGCACGGGCCGCAGCGACATCATCGTCTTCTCGACACCGCCGCTGGAGAACTGCGCCGGGCCGCCGGTGGCCGATCTGGTCAAACGGGTCATCGGCCTGCCGAACGAGTCCATCTCGCTCTCAGACGGCAACGTCTACATCAACGGCAAATTCCTGGCCGAACCTTGGCTCCCGGCCTCGGTGCGCCACGAGACCTACGCCGGTCCTTCGAACGCGCCTTATTCCCTGCATCACTCGTTCAAGATCCCCGCCGGCGACGTCTTCGTGATGGGCGACAACCGGACCGAGTCCTGCGACAGCCGCTATTGGGGACCAGTGCCCGAGTCCACCATCGTGGGCAAGGTGGACCTGCGCATCTGGCCGCTCTCGCGGCTCGCCTTCTTCTAAGTTCGACCCATGGACGTGGCGGGAGAGGCTGACACATCGTTCGTGTGGAGTGCCCGAGTTGTCCGTTGAGAATGAAGTTATCGGTAGCGTTGAGACGTGGCATTCCGAGGATGGCTGGGGAGTCCTGGTGTCACCCGAGATTGAAGGCACAGTCTCCGCTCATTTTTCGGTGCTCGACATGCCGGGTGTGGGCTTCCGCCAACTACGCGACGGAGAGCCTGTGATCTTTCGATTCACCACGCCGGGACAGGATGGTTGCGATCACCGGGCACACTATGTGAGGCCCTTGTCCTAGAGACCCCCGGGATCGTGGCGACCGACGAGAGCGCCACCTATCCGGCGAGCGGGGGCAGGGCTCGGTCGTAGATTGAGTCGGTGCCGCATCATCTCTCACCAGTTGGCAGACATAGCCCGGGGTCGAAGGAAGTCTGAGCCCGATGCACGCGATCGAGGTTGTCTTCGCCATCGGGTGGCTGCTGTTCTGGGTCTACTGGCTGGTGGCGGCGTTCACTATGAAGAGGGGGCGCGTCCCGTGGTCCCGCGAACTGCGCATCCGGGCGTTGATCATCATCGTCGTGCTGGTCCTGTTCCGGTTGGGCGCGTTTCGGGGCGAGAGCCTCAATACGGACCCATGGCGAGCCGGGCTCGGACTCTTCCTCTTCGTTCTGGGACTGGCGTTCGCCGTGTGGGCCCGCGTGAACATCGGGCGCAACTGGGGTACCCCTATGTCGCAGAAAGCCGAGCCCGAACTGGTGACCACCGGTCCCTACCGTCTGACCCGCCATCCCATCTACTCGGGGATCTTGCTCGGGACTATCGGCACCTCGGTGGCGCTGAGCTGGTTCTGGTTGATCGCTACGGCCTTGGCCGGGGTCTATTTCATGTACGCCGCGACCGTCGAGGAGCGCTATCTGGCCGGACAATTTCCCAACACCTACCCGGACTACAAACGTTCGACGAAAATGCTCGTGCCCTACGTCTTCTAAGCGATGCTGCCCCCCCTGGACCGGCAGCGAGGACGGGGTCACCTTTCCCGGGGTCTGAAACCGACAGCAACGAGGCGGTGCTCGGTGGATTGTCTAAAAGCTGCCCGCGGAGAGGCATCTCCGTAGACTTCACTCACCTGGTGATGAGATGTGGCGACGAGCCAATGCTCTGCGCGACGCTTCTAACACTGGGTCAAATCATCCGGTGTCCGAGGCTCGGATCAAGTCGGCAACGATTTGTTCGGCCTCGGTTCGCTGAACACCCATGTCCACGCGCAGAAGCTTCCACACGAGCACGTCAGTAGCGTGCGGTTTGCGGTCATTCAATACGAACGCGTGTGGGGTTTCTTGGTCGGCAATTCTCCGAAACGTCCTCACTCCGACAGGGGGTCCATGGGATCCCGGTCTCAGGAGCCGCGATCACCGCTTGTTGCCGAACTCACCTCGTGTGAGCCAGCCGCCTCGATTCCGGGGGTGCGTCGCTCACTCAGGTGGCGCGGGTGCGGCGCTCGCGGCGCCAGACCACGCGCAGGCCGGACCAGGTCTCGTCGATGGCACAGACCTTGTTGTCGACGAGACCGAGCGGCAGGGCGACGGCCCGCACGACGTCCTCGGTCACCGTCGTCGCCATGCCCGAGGCGCGCTTGGGCCAGGCGACCCAGAGTCCGCCGTCGGGGAAGATCATGGTGCCGAGGGCATCGATGCGGCGCTCGAGCTCACGGCGCTCGGTGAAGAAGGCCACCACCACGTCGGCCGAGCCGCGGGCCTGACGCTTGACGGTCACGCCCCTGGGGAGTCCGTCGATGATCCCGGTCGGGGCCGCCACCAGGGCGAGGGTCGAACCCTCGGTGATCTCGAGCTTCTTGGGCAGCGGCGTGCCGCTGTAGCCAGGCATCAGTCCTACTTGTTGCGTGCCTCGACAACCCGGAAGGCGAGCGGGTACTCGTAGACGTCGGGCCCGGCCGCGAAGCGAGCCAGGTGGCACGCCACGATGTCGGTCGCATCCGCCTCCCGGTCGGGCGCGACGCCCATCAGCGGCAGGAGGGTGGGATCGGCGATGGCACTGGCCGGGGCACGCACGACGATCTCGTGCGGCGTGCTCTCAATGGCGGAGAAGCCAGCGGCCTCGAGGAGCTCGCGCGCGTACTCGTCGTCGCCCAGGGCGAAGGGCCCGACCGGGCTCTTGCCCGGCGCGGGGACGGGCGGCGCGGGCACCAGCGGCCGCAACGCCCTCCCGAGGTGCCAGGGGTTCGCCTCGACCCCCTGCCAGCAGGCGAAGACCAGGCGGCCGCCGGGCACCAGGGCCCCGCGAACGGCCGCGAAGGCGGCCGTCGGCTCGTCGAAGAACATGACGCCGAACTGGGAGACTGCGAGGTCGAACGGCGTCGCGCCAAGCGAGCCGGTCTGGACGTCGACCTGGACGAAGCTCGCCGTCGTGGCACCGGCTGCCTCGGTCCTAGTGCGGGCGAGCTCGAGGAGTGGGGCCGAGAGGTCGACCCCGATCACCTCTCCACCGGGCGCGACAGCGCCCGAGAGCGCGATCGTCAGCCCGCCACCGCCGCAACCGATGTCGACGATCCGCTGGCCGGGGTGCGGATCGATCGCCTTGACCAGGTAGGGAGTCACCGCCTCGGTCAGGCGCTCGCGCTGGGGCCACGCGGCCACCCACCGCTCGTCGTTCCAGCGCTTGGTCTCCGCTTCGTTGGCCACGGCGCAACGGTAATGGGCCGGCAGCACTAACTTCAGCGCCGTGCGCGTCGGCCTGGTCATCCTGCCCACCGACCGCTGGCGCGAGGCCCGGCGCCAGTGGGAGTGGGCCGACGACGCGGGCTTTTGCACCGCCTGGACCTACGACCACATCCGGTGGGGCGGCATGCCCGACGGTCCGTGGCACGCGGCGGTGCCCGTGCTGGCGGCGGCGGCCACCGTCACCAGGCGGGTGCGTCTCGGCACTCTCGTGGCGACGCCGAACTTCCGCCACCCCGTGACGCTCGCCCGCGACGCGCTGGCCCTCGACGACATCAGCAGCGGCCGCTTCGACCTCGGTGTGGGGCCCGGCAGCGAGGGCTTCGACGCAAGCGCGCTCGGCCAGGAGCCCCCGAATGCGGCACACCGGCTGGAGCGCTTCGCCCAGTTCCTCGAGATCCTCGCTCCCATCGTCGACGGGGACGCGGCCGCCCGCCATACCGCGCGCACGGAGCACTACGCCGCGGACGAGGCGCCCAGCACGCCCGGTGCGCTCCAGAACCCGCTCCCGCTCACCGTGGCCGCGGGCGGTCCCAAGGGCATGGCCCTGGTGGCGCGCTACGCGCGCCAGTGGGTCACGATCGGGCCGACCGGTGCGGTCGAGCGCACGCCCGAGACAATCCTGACCGCCGCGCGCGCCCAGCTCGTCGCCCTCGACGGGGCGTGCGGCGCGGCGGGTCGCGACCCGGCGACGGTCGCCAGGGTGCTCCTCTGGATGCCGGTCGAACCGGCCATTGAGTCAGCCGACCAGTTCGACGACCTGGCCGCCCCCTACGCCGAACTCGGCTTCGACCAGATCGTGCTGCACCACCCGGCCCAGACGGGGCCGTTCGGCGGCAGTGTCGCTGCCTTCGAGGCGGTCGTGGCACGCCATGCTGGCGCGTGACGGCCATCACCTGCACCGGCACGGTGCGGGACGAGAGGCCACTCAGGGGCGCTGACCTGCGAACACATCCCGTCTCTCCACTCAGGTCGAGCGTTGGAGTGACAGTACTAATTGGCGCCGCGCCGACGCCGGCTCTACTCGCTCGACCGCAACCCGAGTTGCACCCACCCACGACCCCGCCTCGACGAGCGCATCGGCCACCACCTCGACCGTCTCGGGACCGGGGCGCAACAGCGTCACTTGCTTGGCCACCAATGCATCGTCACGCCGGCCCGGGTCGACGAGGGCCACCATCGTGGTGCCCGACAGGACCGGCATGGCGAAATACCCATAGATCCGCTTTTCCTTCGGCGTGTACGCCTCCAGCCGGTGCCGCAGGTCGAAAAGACGCTCGACGCGGTCTCGGTACCAGATCAGAGAATCGAACGGGGATAGCAGCACCGTCCTCCCCCGCATCCGAGACCCAGCCATGCTGAGCGCGCCGGGGTCGGCGTAGGCGGCCTGCTTCCACCCCTCCACCGAGACCTTTGTCAGACCCGTGGCGCTGAGCACTTGCCGGACCAGCGTCTGCGGCACGCCGTGATACACGGCGAGGTCGGCCCCGGTCGCCACGCCGAGGGACCGTCCCGCCGCGGCGACCAGCCGCACCGCGCACTCCTGGTCGCTCCACTCCTCGTCCAGGAGCTCGGCGGGAATGGCACGCTCGGCCAGGTCGTAGACACGGGCGAAGCTGCGCCGCTCGCGGCAGACGAGCTCTCCAATGTCGAGCAGCCATTCGGCGGCGATCTTGGTCTCGGACCAGTCCCACCAGGGGCCTCCCCTTTTGGCACCACCGAGCTCTTTTGCCGTGAGCGGACCGTCGGTGCGCAGACGCGTCAACACCTCCTCACAGCTCTTGTCTCGCTCCTGCAACACGTGCCACCGTTTTCCTTTGGCACGCCGGGCCCGGCGCTTGAACCCGTATGCGGGCCAGTCCTCCAGCGGGACGACGCACGCCGCGTGGGACCAGTACTCGAAGGTCGAACTCTTGCCACCCCAGTAGGCCTGCTCCACCCGCGCCCGGCCGATCGGGCCCATTCGGGCGTACCCCACCAGCTCGTGGGACCGTGCCAAGACCGAGATCGTGTCGAGTTGCACAGCTCCCAGGCGACGCACCATGGCCGCGACGCCACCGGTGGTGACGCGAGCGCCGCGAAGACCCTGTGCCGCCAGAGCGACCCGGCGGGCCTCCTCGATGCTCAGCGTGTCAGACGCCACGGACCGAGCAAGCTACCAATCGGGTCCGACGCGGGGGGTCCAAGGAGTCGATGACGACAATTCGCGCTTGACTGCCGCTGTATCTCCTCTTAGCTTCTTGCCGTCGGCACATGTCTCACACCTGAAGCAGTCTGCAATACGTGGGCTCGGGCGGGACACCTGGGGGGCTGGCTACGGAGTCGCACGGAAGCGACTCACTGACATCTGATTGGGGATAGAAGAGCCATGAGAAATGGAACTCTCCTTCGGGGCATTCTGGGGTTAGCGGCGGCCTTGACGCTGTCGACGGCAGGTGTGATCACATTTGCCAGCGAGGCGAGCGCGGCAACGCCGACGGTCACGGTGACACCGAACACAGGACTCCAGTCGACTGGCTCGACGGTGGTCACCGTCTCGGGGTCGGGCTACGCAGCCAGCTCGGCCGGCGCCATCTTGGAGTGCAACGATACGACCCCCCAGCCGACCGTGTCGCTCTTGGGCAACCCCGTGCCGGTCTCCTGTGGGCCGAACCCGCTCGCTTCGGGCGCGACGAACCTGCAGCCGACGAGCGCCTCGGGCACGATGGGACCCGTCTCATTCACGGTGACGACGGGCACGATCGGCCCGGTTGTGACCGGCACCGACTCCACCGGCGGCGATGCCGCGACCGATGCCGCGAAATTCCCATGCCCGCCCACGGCGGCGCAGCAGGCAGCCGGGTTCTCGTGCCTCGTCGCTTACGGTGACGCGATGGGCAACCAGGGAACCGCCACGCTCTCCTTCGCCGGGCCCTGCCAGGCCCCACCCGGTGCGCGCGGCTACGACATGGCCGCCGCGGACGGCGGAGTCTTCAATTTCGGGACCCTCCCCTTCTGCGGGTCCGCCGGTGGGATCAAGCTGAACAAGCCCGTGGTGGGGATGGCCCTCACGCACAACGGCGGCGGCTATTGGCTGGCGGCCTCTGACGGCGGGGTCTTCAACTACGGGAACGCAGGCTTCTTCGGGTCGGCGGGTGGCATCAAGCTCAACCAGCCCGTGGTCGGGATGGCCGCGACCTCCGATGGAGGCGGGTACTGGCTGGTCGCCTCTGACGGTGGCGTCTTCAATTACGGCGACGCCGCGTTCCACGGCTCGGCAGGCGCTCTGAAGCTCAACAAGCCGATCGTCGGCATCGCTGCGACACCGGACAACGGTGGCTACTGGCTGGTGGCGTCGGACGGTGGCATCTTCAGCTACGGGGATGCCGCGTTCCACGGTTCGGCCGGCGCAACCCCGCTCGCCAAGCCGATCGTCGGGATCGCCGCAGCCGACGCCGGCGGCTACTGGCTGGTGGCGTCCGACGGAGGTGTCTTCAACTACGGGGACGCCAAGTTCTTCGGTTCGGCCGGTGGCTCCAAGCTGAGCAACCCGATCGCGGCGATCGTGCCGTCCAGCGATGCCGGGGGGTACTTGCTCATCGGGAACAACGGTGGCGTGGTCACCTACGGTGACGCGCAGGCGTTCGGGTCCCTCGGATTGGTGACCCTGAACCAGCCGATCGTGGGCGCGGGAGCGCCGGGCGCAGCCGCCTGATGATCAGTCGTCAGGCGCCGCCTGCCGAGGGCGGCGCCTGACGGACAGACCCAGACGACGCGGTCGCGCAGCGATGCCTCAGTCGAGGAGCGCTGCCGCGACCGTGTCCTCGAGGGCACGGTCGTTGGCCCACATCATCTGCTGTACCTTGGCCCGGCGGAAGTAGAGCTGGATGTCAAAGTCCAGCGTGAACCCGATGCCGCCGAAGATCTGCTGGGCCATGGCCGTGATGTCGCGGAAGGTCTCACAGGCGGAGAGTTTGGCCATGGGCGCGAGCGAGTTCAACGAACGGCCCGTCGCTCCGGCCCACGCCGCCTCGTGCACGAGTTGCTCGGCACCGTCGAGCCTAGTGACCGCATCGGCGAGGTAGTGCGCCAGAGCCTGAAAGGCACCGAGTGGCTTGTCGAACTGGCGACGGTCAAGTGCGTACTGGGTCGTGATCTCGAGCGCGTAGCGCGCACCTCCGACGGCCTGGGCGCCCAAGAGGACAAGGGCGGGCTCGAGCACTCCTTGCCAGGTGGCCCAGCCGCTCCCAGCCGGGCCGATCCGGTCCTCGGTGCCGACTGCAACGCCCTCGAAGGTCACCTCGTACTGGGTGTCCGAGGCCACGCTGAACTGCTGGCAGAGCCCGACCCCGGGCGCGTCGGGGTCGACCAGGAAGAGGTCGACGGCTCCGTCGGCCTCGCCCGTGCGGGCCAGGACCACCAACCGGTCCGAGGCCGACGCGAATGCGACATGGCGCTTGCGCCCTGACAGGCGGAAACCCGCACCGTCGGGCTCGGCCCGCAGTGCGACGCCACGAGGCGAGTACCCGTTCTCGGGCTCGAGCCAGGCCGGAGTCACGATGGCTTCCCCCCCGGCCACCGGCCGCAGCCAGCGGTCCTTCTGGCCGCGGCTGCCCGCAGCCGCCAGCACGCCGCCTCCGAGCACCGCGCTGACAAAGTGCGGCGTCGGCGCCAGGGCACGACCCAGCTCCTGGTAGAGGGCCACGCCCTCCATGAGGGTCATGCCCGAGCCCCCGTACGCCTCGGGCAACAGCAATCCGATCAGGTCGAGCTCGCCGAGCTGCTCCCAGAGTGCAGCGGGGTAGCCGACCGGGTCGTCCTCCATCTGGCGCACCACCTCGAGCGAGCAGTGGCGCGCCAGGAGGTCGCGGGCGGTCTGGCGGAGGAGCTCCTGCTCCTGGTCGAAATCGAGATCAAGCACGAGCAGCCTCTTTCGTGTGCGGCGTCGGATTCGAAGTGGTGATCGTCGTCATGACGACGGCGAGGGGCGCCACTCCCCGCCCGTGCGGGACCACGGGTTGTCGTCGGGAGTGCGGGGCACCGCGATGCGGGCGGCGCAGGTGGTCTTGGTGTCCCCGTCGACCGAGAGCGTGACGGCCACGGTGACGAAGCCACAGCCCACCTCGTCCACCTCGGTCGACTCCACCACACCGCGCAGCGTCATGGTGTCGCCGGGGAACACGGACCCCTTCATGCGGAAGGTGACCCGGCCCAGGCGGCCGTGTGGACCGGTCCAATCAGTGAGATAGCGCTCGAACCACGCGGCCTGGTTGGGGGTGTTCAAGAAGATGTCCTGGGTCCCGTTGCGGTTGACCGCGAAGTCCTTGTCGTGGTGCATGGGCCGCCAGTCCCTCGTGGCGAGGGCACCCAACACCACGGTGGTGGCGCTCACCTCGTAGTCGAGGGCGGGGAGCTCGTCGCCGGCGGCGACGTCGCCGATGAGCAAGCGCGGGGCGACGGTGGCGGTCACGGCGCACCACCACGCTTGTACCCGAAGCCGGTGTAGGACTCGACCGCCACGAGTTCGGCGTCCTGGTTCTGGTACACCACGTCGATCACCCAGAAGCGCCCGGTACCGAGCTTGGTCGTCTTTTCATCGCTCACCGATCGCAGCACCTGGTGGGTGCGCAACACGTCGCCCATGCGCACGGGCGTGTGGAACTCGATCGTGTTGTCGGTCATGACCGCCTCGGGCAGATCGAAGAGCTCCTTCAGATCGAAGTGCGCCTGGAGCGGCAGGGCCTGCTCCGTGCGTCCCGGGGCCCAATGGTGCGGGCGGAACCACACCGAGACCATGGACGGCGGCGCGATCGGGCCGCCGGTCAGCGCGTCGGCCACCTCGTCGTCCCAGAACAGCGGATTGCCGTTCTCGACCGAGGCGCACGAGGTCCACACGTAACCCCGCTCGACGGGGAACTCCCCCACCTCGTGGTACTGCTCTTTGCCCACCAGATCGCGCGCCCCCGCCAGCGCGCTCGACTCGGCCGTCGCGCTCATGCCACCACTCCCTTGGCCACCCAGGCGGCCACCGTCTCGGCGTCCACACCGGCCTCTTTCAAGAGGCCTTCGGTCTCGGTCACCGCCGGGTCGGGCAGCTCGGCCGCCGCACCGCGCGCCATGCCGGCCAGCAGCGGGGCCAGCTGGCGGAAGGATCCCTTGCTGGCGTGCGTCGCCGTCGTCACCACGCCCCGCGCGGCGAACTGCGGGTCGTCGGCCACCTCGGACACCGCCAGCACCGGGGCGACGCAGGTGTCCGCGCCGGCCAGGGCGCCCACCCAGTCGTCGCGCGTCCGCGAGACGAAGGTCTCGGCCAAGGCGGCACGGACGGCGGGTTGGGCCGCGTCGTCGTACTGGGCGCCGGCAAGCTCGGGGCGGCCGAGGGCCCGGCACAGGTTGGCGAAGAACTTGGACTCGATGGCGCCGACGGCGACCGACCGGCCGTCGGCGCAGGCGTAGGTGGCGTAGCAGGCGAAGCGGCCCGAGAGCACGTCGTGGCCGGGCGTGATGTCGGCACCGGTGGCCAGGTGCTCGTCGACGGCCAGCGAGGTCAGGAACAAGACACCCTCGGCCACCGACACGTCGAGGTAGGCGCCCTGCCCCGACGCGGCGCGGCCGGCCAGCGCGGCTGCGATGGCCAGCGCGGCCTGCATGCCGCCCGCGGCGGCGTCGGCCACCGTGGCACCGGGCAGCGGCGGCGTGCCGCCCGCGCCCGGCGAGCTCATGGCGAGATACCCGCCGACGGCGAGGTAGTCGAGATCGTGGCCGGCCCACTGCGCGTGCGGACCGTCCTGCCCGTACCCGCTCGTCGAGCAGTACACGATGCCCGGATTGCGCGCGGAGACCGCGTCGTAGCCGATGCCCAGGCGCGCGGCCACGCCGGGCCGGAAGCTCTCGACGACGACGTCGGCCACCGCGGCGAGGGACAAGAAGGCCTCGCGGCCCCCGTCGACTTTGAGGTCGATCTGCACGCGGCGCATGCCGCGGAGCCCGCTGTAGGCGAAGTACTCCGGCTCAATCGGCGACGCGTCGGCACCGGGGACCGGACCGACCTTGACGCACCGCGGCGCCGTAGTCGGCTAGCAGGCGCGTGCAGCGCGACGCCGGGCCGACGGTGGAGAGGTCGAGGACGGTAACGCCGGCCAGGAAGCCCGATGCAGAACCCGATGCGGGAGTGCGGTCCGACACTCAGAAGTTCTTCGGGAGGCCGAGCTTGCGCCGGGCGATGATGTTCTTCTGGATCTCCGACGCACCGCCCCCGATGGTGTCGATCACGGTGTAGCGGTAGGTGGACTCGGCGCGGCCGGCCATCGGCGCATCCTTTGTTTTGACGCGCAGCTGCGAACCCGGACTGGCGATGTCCATGGAGGCGTTGGCCAGGCGCTTGGAGAGCTCGGTGGCGTAGAGCTTGTACTCGGAGGCCTCGGCCGTCGGGGCCGCCCCGCCCTTCGATGACTCGAAGACGAATTTGAGGCCCATCACGCGGGCCACTTCGAGCTGGGTGGCCAGCTGGGCCAGCCGCTGGCGGATGACCGGATCGTGCTTCAACGCCTTGCCGTCGCGCACCGTGGTCTTGACGTACTCGACGAGGAGCTCGAAGCGCTGGGCGATGGGCGAGAGGGTGAACATGGTGAAGCGCTCGAGGTCGAGGGCCTCGGAGATGTACTGGAACCCCCGGCCCACCTCGCCCACCACGTAGTCGTCGGGCACGAAGACGTCGTTCAAGAAGACCTCGTTGGTGCGCTCGTCCCCCATGGTCCAGATGGCGTTGACCGTGATGCCGGGCTGGTCGATCGGCACGAGGAAGAGGGTGATGCCGGCGTGCTTGGACTCGGGATCGGTGCGCCCCCCGACCCAGTACCACTCGGCGAAGTGGGCCGAGGTGGTCCAGGTCTTCTGGCCGTTGAGGATCCAGCCGCCGTCGTCCCGGGTGGCCTTGAGCTGCATGGAGGCGGCGTCGGACCCCGCATTGGGCTCGGAGTAGCCGACGGCGAACTCGACCTCGTTGCGCAGGATCTTCGGGAGGAACTCGGCCTTCAGCCGCTCGTTGCCGTGACGGATGATCGTCTTGCCTACGATGCCGACGCCCTTGCCGATCTGGGGTCCGCCCCGGCCGGCCAGCTGCTCGTTGAGGAGGTACTCGTAGACGCCCTCCCCCTCAGAACCGCCGTACTCCTTGGGCCAGGTCATGCCCAGCCAGCCCCGCTCCCCCATCGACTTCATGAAGGCGCGCCGCTCGGGCGTGTCGACGATCTGGGCCATGTTCTCCCGGGTCAGGTCGAAGACCTCGGGGTCGTCGTTGGCGTCGAGGAAGGCCTCGACCTCCTTCACGAAGGCCAGCTGCTCCGGCGAGAACTCGAATTCCATTGCCTGCCCTCCAGGTCACCGACGCGCCGGATCTGACGGTGCGTCAGATTCGGCCGACATCATAGGGCACGGCCTCGGTGCGCTCCCCGTGGCCGACCCCCTGGAGGACTCGCTCAGGGGGCTGGCACGGACGGTCCCGGATCGGGCAAGGCCGCATCTCCTCACCGGCGAGTCCTTTCTCTCCTTCCTTGCGGCGCAGGCGCTCGCAGAAGTAGCGGGTCAGGAGGAGAAGGATGATCTCGAGGAGGTTGAGCGCCATGATCAGGAGGCCCCAGGGGAACAGTCAGGTCTGCACGGTGAAGGTGCGCGACAGGCCGGCGTTGCCGACGGTCCGGTTGATCTCGTGCTCGCCGATCGACAGCGTGGGGACGCTGACCGGCACCTTGGAGAGCCTGGTCTGCAAGGCTCGAGCGTGGTCAGGTTGTGGAGCCGAAATGACCTGGAATTGACCTCGACGGCTCCGGCTGGGCGCGGGTGATGATCCGCCAGTTCTCGCGGGCGTAGCGGCCGCTGCTCTCGACAAGGGCACCCGCCATGGAAACCGCCATGGCGAGCACGTGACCCGAGAGGGACAGGGCACGTCCGACGCAGACCATGGAGGCCAATGCGGCGGGCACCGCGCTGGACGCCTTGTCGTCGGGCTCCGCCCGGCCCGACCCGCGTTCGGGCACGGACACGCCGCCGAGGCTACGGCCCGCATCGCCGCCGTTGCGCTCGGGGCCGGTGTCGTCGGTGCCGAGGAAGGAGTTGAAGGCAGCTTCCTCGGCCCACGCCCGGTCGATGAGCGCCTCGAATACGGCGCGCACACTGACGCCTTGTTGGGCGGCGGTGTCTTCGATCCATGTGCGCCGATCGTGATCGAGGCGCAGGCCGAGAACGGTCGACTTGGAGCTTGCGATAGCCGTTAACACTACCGCCGGTGTAAACGGGAGATGCGCGACGCCGGTGTTAACACCGCGGCCTCAGCACTCCGAGCAGCATGATCTCGGTGTTAACACCTTCGGGCCGGGGCCGAAGAAAGCTCACTGACCTGGGGCGGAATGCTCCACATGGAACACGCGTACGGGTCCGGCGATGCCCCGCAGCTGCACCGGGCCACGCGGTGTGATCGACCACGAGTCGGGCGCGAGATCGTGGGCGGCGGCCTCGGTGACGACGACCTCGCCGGGTCCGCCGAACTTGACGAGCCGGGCAAGGAGATTGACGATCGGACCGAAATAATCGCCCTCGCGCGGGGTCGCCGGGCCGACGCCCACCGCACCCCGGGCCGGCGGCAAGACGTGGTCGGCTGCTGCCGCCTGGCACACCTCGATGCCAATGCGGCAAGCGGCGTCGGCGGTGGGTCCGGCGAAGAAGACCTCGTCCCCGATCATCTTGATCACCCGGCCTCCCGCCAGCACGGCGCTGGACCACGCCGCCGACTCGAAGCGGGTCAGGGCGAGGTTCTGCTCGCGGAGCGAGAGCGTCTGCGCCCACGCCGTCGAGCCGACGAGGTCGACGAAACCGAGCGCCACCACCTCGGTCGGTCCTTCCAAGTCCATGGTGGCCGCCAGGCCGCCGGCGTCGCCGTCGGGCCAATGCCGTGCCGCTTGGAACCGGAGCTGGGCCCGCACGAACGCCTGGAGCACCATGCGCTCCAACACCTCGGGCACCCGGGTGAACGCCATCGTCGCGGCCTCGGCGAGCCGTGCCCGCGCCAGTTCGTCGGGACCCTCGCGCACCGTGCCCGGGCCGAGCTCGGCAAAGAAGAGTGCGACGGCGGCCTCGGCGATGTTGTTGGCGGCCGCGCCGAGCACGCGGGTGAACGCCAAGATGGCGTCGTCGCCCATGACGGACGCCCCCTGCTCGAACGCATCGAGGAAGTCGACGATCGCCGCCGGCAGTTCGGTGTCGGGCTGGGCCGGGATGCCCGCCGCGAGCAGCGCGCGCAACACCAGCGGGAGCGGCAGCCCACTGCGCTCTGCGATCTCGGTCACCGTCGCCACCGGTGTGGCGCGCTGCGTCACCAGGTCGCCCGCCACACCGGGCAAGGTGCCGGTGGCGTGCGCTTGGACCATCTGCGCGACGGTGGCGCCGCGTTCGCTCAGGTACTCGAGCAGCGCCAGGCGTTCTTCGGCGTTCGCGCTCGCCGGGTCGTAGAGACCGGCCTGCGCCCAGGTGTCGACGTCCACCGGCGCTCTAGGCCCAGGCGAGGGTCGCCGAGAGCTGTGCCCGCGCCATCCCCTTGAGGCGCGTCTCGCGATGTCCGGCGAAGGAGAACTCGCCCGATCCTTGGACGAGCTGTTCTGAGAGGGAAGACACCAGGATCTCGCCGGGGCCTGCGACGTCGGCGAGCCGGCTGGCCACGATCACGGTGTGCCCGAGATAGTCGCCCGCCTCGGCCAGCGCGTCCCCCGTGTGGACCCCGATGTGCACCGAGATCGGCTCGGTGCCCACCGGCGGGAGGAAGTCGCGGAAGTTCCTCTGGATATCGATGGCGCAGCGCAGTCCGCGGGCGACGCCGCCGAAGGCGACCATGAAGCCGTCCCCTTGGACCTTGACCTCTCGCCCCCCGTGACGCGCCAGCGCGCCGCGCACGAGACGGTGTTGTTCGTGCAACAGCTGCGCCGAGGCCTGGTCACCGAGGCGCTCGGTCATCCCGGCGTAATCGACCATGTCGCAAAAGAGGATCGTCACCGTGCCGTCGGTGGCGACGTCGGGGACGGCGGTGGCGAGGTCGGCGGGCGCGTCGATCGACTCCGTCGACCACCCGGGAGCGGCCGGCGTCTGCGGTAGCGGCGGCGGGGTGGCGCCGCCACGGTGTTCGGCCACGACGTCGGGGCCCGGCAGGCCCGCGGCAGCCGCCTTCGCCATCTCGCGCTTGGTGCGGGTGGGCCTGCTCTTGACGTCGATGCCGCCCAGGATGGCGAACCCGCGCACGACGATCACCGGCGAGCCCGGGACCCGGGGGACGTCGCGCAGCTTCAGGTCGCGGCCCCCCATGAAGGAGAATCCCTGGAGATCGACGTCGAATCCTTCGGGGACGATGATGTCGATGCCGCCCAAGAAGGCGAAGGCGGTGATGGTGACCTCGGGACCGTCGATCTCGGCCCGGCGCAGGTCCATGTCGCAGCCGCCCAAGAAGGCCACGGCGTTCGTCTTCCCGCTGATGCGCCAGCGGCCCCTGGTGCTGTGCCCGCTCAGGATGGCGACGTGCCAACGACGCTTCTTTCGTCCGCTGCCGGGCGCGGCGGGCTCGGGCAGCGGCGCCGACGGGGTGGCCGCGGCGGGCAGGTCCGCCATCACGGCCTCGAGGTCGCCCCGGGTCCGGGCTTGGAGGGTCCGCCCGACCCGCTCGGAGAACTCGTCGAGGGTGAGGCGACCCTCGACGACGTGCTCGCGCAGCTGGGTCACCGTCTGGTCCCGGTCGGCGTCCGAGACGCGCTGGGTCAGTCCCGGCCCGCCGCCGGGCGGAGGCTGGTGCTCGGGGACCGGCACGTCCGCCATATAAGAGGACAGTCTGCACCTTCCCGCCGGCTCGACCCAGGATCTGACGGACCGTCAGATCGCGAGGTGGGCAGCCGTTAGGCTCATCGGCCGTGCGAGGCATCATCAGCGTGGCGGGTTACGTGCCCTACCGGCGGCTGGCCCGGGGCGACATCGCGGCATTCATGGGAGGTGGCGGCGGCAAGGGGAGCCGGGCCGTGGCCTCCCACGACGAGGACACGACGACGCTCGGGGTGGAGGCGGCCCGCCTCGCGCTGCGTGCGGCACCCGGACGCACGCCCGACACCGTCTGGTTCGCCACCTCCTCCCCCGCCTATCTGGACAAGACGAACGCCACCGCGGTGACCGCGGCCCTACGCCTGCCCGGGGAGGTCGCGGCCTACGACTTCGGCGGCGCCCTGCGTTCGGGCATCGGGGCACTGCGCACTGCGCTCGAGGGACACGGGACGACGCTCGTCGTGGCGGCCGACCAGCGCGACGGGCTGCCGACCAGCGGCGACGAGTCAGCGGGAGGCGACGCCGGTGCGGCCGCCCTCGTGGGCGACGATCCCGAGGTCCTGGCTGAACTGATCGGCGTCGCCTCCGCCTCCGACGAGTTCACCGACCGCTGGCGGGCGCCGGGTGACCGCACGTCGAAGCTGTGGGAGGAGCGCTTCGGCGAGAACCGCTACGTCGCGCTCGGCCGCGACGCGCTGGCCCGGGGCCTCAAGGCGGCCGGGATCGAAGCCGGCGACGTCGGCCGGCTGGTCCTCACCGGCATGCACGGGCGCGCCCGTCGAGCTCTTGACCAAGAAGCTCGGTCTGGCTGACGGCGTCGTGACCGACGACCTGGCCGCCAGCGTCGGGCAGAGCGGGACGGCGCACCCGCTCCTCGTCCTGGCCGCAGCCCTCGAGATCGCTCGCCGCCGACGGGGCTGCGCCGGGCACCGTGGTGGTGGTGTTGCACCTGGCCGACGGCGCCGACGCCGTGGTGTTCCGCACGACGGACGCGCTGGCGGCGTGGCAGCCCGCTCGGCCGGTCGCCGAGCAGGTCGCCGGCGGCGCTCCCATCACCTACGCCAAGTTCCTCTCGTGGCGCGGACAGCTCCAGCCCGAGCCGCCACGGCGACCCGAGCCCGCCCGGGTCTCGAGCTCGGCCGCCCATCGCAGCGAGGAGTGGAAGTTCGCCTTCGTCGGCTCGAAGGATCGCAGTTCGGGCGCGGTCCACCTGCCGCCGTCGCGGGTCTCCATGGTGGGTGGGGCCGTCGACGACATGGAACCGGTGGCGATGGCCGACGCCACCGGGACGGTCGTCACCTTGACCATCGACCGCCTGGCCTACTCGCCCAGCCCGCCCATCGTCTTCGCCATCGTCGACTTCGACGGGGGCGGCCGCTACCCGGTCGAGCTCACCGACGCCGACCCCGAGGAGATCCGAGCCGGGAGCCGGGTGGAGATGACCTTCCGCCGGCTGTTCAGCGCGGACGGCATCCACGATTACTTCTGGAAGGCGCGCCCGGTGCGCTCGGGCGACACAGGCGGCGACATCGGCACCGCCGGTACGGGAGGAGACAGCTGATGGGTTCACACGGCGTCCGCGACAGGGTGGCCATCGTCGGCATGGGGTGCACCCCCTTCGCCGAGCTGTGGGACAAGGGACTCGACGACCTGATCGTCGACGCCAGCACCGAGGCGTTCGATTCGGCCGGCGTCACCAAGGAAGACGTCGACGCGTACTGGTTCGGCACCGCGCAGAGCGGCATGAGCGGCATCACGCTCGCCCGTCCGCTCCAGCTGACCAACAAGCCGGTGACCCGGGTCGAGAACTACTGCGCGACCGGATCCGAAGCGCTGCGCGGCGCGGTCTACGCCGTGGCGTCGGGCGCCTACGACATGGCGATGGCCGTCGGTGCCGAGAAAGTGAAGGACAGCGGGTACCAAGGGCTCAACGCCATGAACCCGCCCAACGACGGCACGGCGCGCACGCTGACCGCGGCGGCGATGTTCTCCATGGTGGCGCCCGCCTACGGGCAGAAGTACGGCGTCGACGAGGACACCATGGCCGACGTGCTCGCCTCCATCGCGGTCAAGAACCACTACAACGGCGCCCGCAACCCGCGGGCGCAGTTCCGCCGCGAGATCACCAAGGAGGCCGCGCTCCGCTCGCCTCGCCTGGCCGGCACCCTCGGCGTCTTCGACTGCGCCGGGGTGGCCGACGGCGCGGCCGCCGCCATCGTCGTGCGCGCCGAGGAGGCGCACCGCTACACCGACAAGCCGCTCTACATCAAGGCGCTGTCGTTCGCGGCGGGGAGCGGCTCGGGTCTCATCGACCCCGGCTACGACTACACCCACTTCCCCGAGTGCGAGGCGGCGGCCGCCGACGCCTACGCGCAGGCCGGCATCACCGAGCCGCGCCAGCAGCTGGCCATGGCCGAGGTGCACGACTGCTTCACCCCGACCGAGCTCGTCCTGATGGAGGACCTCGGCTTCGCCCCGCGGGGCACGGCGTGGAAGGAGGTGCTCGCCGGCACGTTCGCCCTCGACGGCGATCTTCCGATCAACCCCGACGGCGGCCTCAAGAGCTTCGGCCACCCGGTGGGGGCGTCGGGACTGCGAATGATGTTCGAGTGCTGGCTCCAGATGCGGGGCGAGGCGCCGCCCGAGCGCCAGATCGCCACAGTCGACCGCGGCCTCGCCCTGACGCACAACCTCGGCGGCTACCCCGGCGAGATGGTGTCCTTCGTCTCGGTCTTCGGGTCCGAACTGGGCTGACCCGTTGCGCCTCGCTACGTCAGGCCGATCGGCCGAACAGTGAGCTCTCGACGATGTAGAAGATCGTGATGACGCCGAAGAGCACCACGCTCGCGATCGGACTGGCCAGCGCGATCAGCGTCGCCCCCAGGTAGATGAACGGTCCCGGTATGTAGCTCCGCGGAAATGCCGCTGACGACGCGGGGGTCGGCGTCCGGCCGGAGAAGTCGACGGCCCGTCGACGCGTAGAACCACAACACGTTGAAGAGGAGCGCGGTGATCGTCAGCGTGGCGCCGTAGGTGAGTGCGGCCGGCTCGAGGTCGTTGCCTTGCAGGTTGGAGGCGATCAGGCTGGTCGGGAAACGGGATGAACGCCACCAGCATGAGGAAGGTGACGTTGATCAAGAGGAACAAGCGATCGACTCTGCGGATCTGTGTGAAGACCGTGTGGTGATTGATCCAGATGATGCCGATCGTGAGGAAGCTCACGGCGTAGGCGACGTAACTGGGCCAGTTGTGCACCAACCGGGGTCCGAGGTCGCCCGGGGCCACCCGGACGTCGAGGATCAGCAGCGTCGCGGCGATGGCAAAGACGCCGTCGGCGAAGGTCTCGAGCCGCCCCGTGGACATCGTCGACTTGGCGGTCGGGCTCTCGGCGGTGGACATGTCCACGAGGGACGAATCTGGAACGGACGCGACTCAGCGCCGGGCTGGCCTCAGTCGAGCAGTTCGGCCAGCGGCGTGTAGGGCATGGCCGTGCGCGTCGGCCACCGGCTTGCAGACGACCGAGCCCGCCGGCGACGTTCACGCCTTCGGCCAGTGCGGGGTCCGGCGCACCGCCTGCCGCCAGCCCTGGTTGGCGATGTCCAGCACGTAGGGCAAGGTGGCGTTGGCCAGCGCGTGGGTCGAGGTGTGGGGCACCGCGCCGGGCATGTTGGCGACGCAGTAGAAGATCGAGCCGTGGACGTCGAAGGTCGGGTCCGAGTGCGTGGTCGGGCGGGTCGACTCGAAACAGCCCCCTTGGTCGACCGAGATGTCGACGAGGACCGAGCCCTGGCGCATCTGCGCGACCAGCTCGTCGGAGACGAGATGGGGCGCCCGGGCGCCGACGACCAGGACGGCGCCGATCACGATGTCGGCATCGAGGCAGACCTCCTCGATGGCGTGCTCGGACGAGGCGATCGTCTCGAGCGCGCCGCGGAAGTGGTGGTCGACTTGGCGGAGGCGGTCGAGGTTGCGATCGAGGACGAACACCTTCGCGTGCATGCCGACTGCCATGGTGGCGGCGGCGAATGCCCGCCACGCCGGCACCGATGATCACCACCCGGGCGCAGCGCACGCCGGGGACGCCCGCAGACGAGGACGCCTCGCCCCCCGCCCGGCCGCATGAGGTGGTGCGCGCCCATGAGCGGGGCCATGCGCCCGGCCACCTCGCTCATGGGCGTGAGCAGCGGCAGCGAGTGGTCCTCGAGGCGCACCGTCTCATAGGCGATGGCGACGTTGCCCGCCGCGACGAGGGCGTCGGTGCACTCCTGCGAGGCGGCCAGGTGCAGGTAGGTGAAGAGCGTCTGGTCGCGCCGGGCGCCGAGGCGGTGGGTACTCCTCGGGACCGGCTCCTTCACCTTGCACACGAGGTCGGCAGCGGCCCAGACCTCGTCGGCGTCCTCGACGATCGTGGCGCCGGTCCGCACGAAGTCGGCGTCGGGGATGGACGAACCGTCACCCGCGCCGTGCTCGACCACCACGGTGTGACCGGCCGAGGTGAGCTCCCGCACGCCTGCCGGCGTGAGCGCGACGCGGTACTCGTCACTCCTTCGTCTCCCTGGGGACCCCGATGATCATGGGCTACTCCTCGATGTTGCTCATCACGTGCTTGATGCGCGTGTAGTCCTCGAACCCGTACATGGAGAGGTCCTTGCCGTAGCCCGAGCGCTTGAAGCCGCCGTGGGGCATCTCGGCCACCAGCGGGATGTGGGTGTTGATCCACACGCAGCCGAAGTCGAGGTCGCGGGCCATGCGCATGGCCCGGCCGTGGTCGCGGGTCCACACCGACGAGGCCAGCCCGTACTGCACGCCGTTGGCCCACTCGAGCGCCTCGGCCTCGTCGCTGAACTCCTGGAGAGTGATGACGGGCCCAAAGACCTCTGACTGGATCATCTCGTCGTCCTGGCGCAGGCCCGAGACCACCGTCGGCGCGAAGCAGTAGCCGCGCTCCCCCACGGCGGTGCCGCCGGTCGCCACCGCGGCGTGGGCCGGCACCCGCTCGAGGAAGCCGCGGACCCGCTCGAGCTGTGTCGAGTTGTTCAGCGGGCCGTAGTCGGCATCCGCGTCGTCGGTGCCCCCGACGCTCGTGCCCTTGGCCTGTTCGACCAGTGCGGCGAGCAGGTCGGCGTGCACGCGCGGCGAGGCCAGCACCCGCGTCGCCGCGGTGCAGTCCTGGCCCGCGTTGAAGTACCCGGCGCCGGCGATCCCTTCGGCCGCCGCGGCCGGATCGGCGTCGTCGAACACGATGACCGGCGCCTTGCCGCCGAGCTCGAGGTGCACGCGCTTGAGACTGGGTGCGGCTGCGGCCGCCACCTCCATGCCGGCGCGCACCGACCCGGTGACCGACACCATGGCGGGCGTGTCGTGCTCGACCAAGGCGCGGCCGGTGTCGCGATCGCCGCAGACCACGTTGAAGACGCCGGGCGGCAGGTGCTCGGCCATGATCTCGGCCATCAGCAACGTCGTGACGGGCGTGGTGTCGGAGGGCTTGAGGACCATGGTGTTGCCCGCCGCGATGGCAGGAGCGAACTTCCAGACCGCCATCATCATCGGGTAGTTCCACGGCGTGACCGCCCCGCACACGCCGAGCGGCTCGCGCCGGATGAACGAGGTGTGACCCTCCATGTACTCGGTGGCGGCCAGGCCCTGGAGGTTCCGGGCGGCGCCGGCGAAGAAGCGGATCTGGTCGACCATGGGCGGGATCTCCTCGTCCATGGTGAGCTGGAAGGGCTTGCCGGTGTTCTCGGACTCCGCTCGAACCAGGTCCTCGGCTCTGGCCTCGAAGGCATCGGCGATGCGGATCAGCGCCAGGCTGCGTTCCGACGGCGTCGTGCGGCGCCACCCGGTGAAGGCCTGCGCGGCCACCGCCAGTGCGGCGTCCACATCGGCCGCGCCCGAGACCGGGGCCTCGGCAAACGGCTCGCCGGTGCTCGGGTCGACCAGCGGGGCGGTGGGCCCGTCCTCGGCGTCCCGGTACGCGCCCTCCGACGAAGTTCTGCAACCTGCGCATACTGCTCCCTTCAGGTCATTCTCGACCGTGGCCCTGCGTACAGGATCACAGATACCCGCGATCTCAACAAGCGTTTCCGCCATACGGAGACCCCAATATGACGGATTCAGCTTGACTGAGGCCGCTGAGGTGACACAATTCTGCATACCAGGGGTCGGAACCCCCAGGGGCCGACCGAAGCGAGGTGAGAAATGCCCGACACCGAGGAGCAGGGGGAGCCGGGCAGCCTGCCGGACCCGCAGTTGGCCAGCGCCCTCCTGGACGCGCCCAACCGGGCCATCATCGAGGCCCTCCAGCGAGACGGCCGCCAGCCGTACGGCGCCATCGCCGAAGCGGTCGGGCTCTCCGAAGCGGCGGTGCGGCGGCGGGTCCAGCGCCTGCGCGAGTCGGGGATCATGCAGATCGTTGCCGTCACCGACCCGCTCCAGCTCGGCTTCACCCGCCAGGCCATGATCGGCATCTCGGTCGAAGGCGACGTGCGCCACGTGGCCGAAAAGCTCTCGTCCATGGCAGAGGTCGACTACGTCGTGATGTGCGCGGGGTCCTTCGACATCCTGGCCGAGATCGTCTGCGAGGACGACGAACGGCTGTTGCACGTCTTGAACGATTCGGTGCGCGCCATCCCCGGTGTACGCAGGACGGAGACCTTCTTGTACCTGAAGCTGGCCAAGCAGACCTACACGTGGGGGACACGATGAGCGGCCGCCGCGGCCGTCAAGCGGAGGAGCGATGACGACGACCAATCCCGAGAATTCCAACCTGAGCGCGCAGGCCGCGGCGCAATCTGTGGATGCATTTCAGCCGCATGGGCTCCTACACCGACCACGAGGTCCCCGTCATCGTGCGGGGCGAAGGCGCCTACGTCTGGGATCAGCACGGCAAGCGCTACCTCGACGGGCTGGCCGGACTGTTCACGTCCCAGATCGGCCACGGCCGCATGGAGCTGGCCGAGGCCGGCTCCAAGCAGGCGGGCACGCTGGCCTACTTCCCGCTGTGGACGTACGCCCACCCCCGGGCGATCGAGTTGGCGGAGCGGGTGGCGGGCTACGCGCCGGGCGACCTCAACCGGGTCTTCTTCACCACCGGCGGGTCAGAGGCGGTGGAGTCGGCCTGGAAATTGGCGCGCCAGTACTTCCGGATCATGGGTCAGCCCCAACGGACCAAGGTCATCAGCCGTTCCATCGCCTACCACGGCACGTCGATGGGTGCGCTCTCCATCACGGGGATCCCCGAGCTGCGCACGCCCTTCGAGCCGCTGGTGCCCGGGGCGATCAAGGTCCCCAACACGAACTTCTACCGGGCCCCGCTCTTCGCCGACGACGAGGTGGCGTTCGGGCAGTGGGCGGCCGACGAGATCGAGCGGGCCATCGAGCGCGAGGGGGCCGACACGGTCGCCGCCGTCTTCTTGGAGCCGGTGCAGAACGCGGGCGGCTGCTTCCCTCCCCCGCCGGGCTACTTCCAGCGGGTGCGCGAGATCTGCGACCGCCACGGCGTCCTGTTGGTCTCCGACGAGGTGATCTGCGCCTTCGGCCGGCTGGGCCACTGGTTCGGCTCGCTGCGCTACGAGTACCAGCCCGACATCATCACGGTGGCCAAGGGGCTCACCTCGGGCTACGCCCCCCTCGGCGCGATGATCGCGTCGGACCGCCTCATGGAGCCCTTCTTGGGCGCCGGCGCCTCGTTCCTGCACGGTTTCACCTTCGCCGGGCACCCCGTGAGCTGCGCGGTGGCGCTGGCCAACCTCGACGTCTTCGAGGGCGAGCAGATCCTCCAGCACGTGCAGGCAACGGAGGCGTCGTTCCGCGGCGCGCTCGAGGGCCTCTACGACCTGCCCATCGTGGGCAACGTCCGCGGCGCCGGCTTCTTCTACGGGATCGAGCTTGTCAAGGACAAGGAGACCCGCGAGTCATTCAACGACGAGGAATCCGAGCGCCTGCTGCGCGGCTTCCTCTCCGGCGCGCTCTTCGAAGCCGGGCTCATCTGCCGGGCCGACGACCGCGGCGACCCGGTGGTGCAGCTCTCACCGCCGCTCATCTGCGGCCAGGAGGAGATCGACTTCATGGCCTCCACGCTGCGCGAGGTGCTGTCCGAGGCGTGGCGCCGGATGTAGCGCCGGGGGCGGCCCCGGGCTCGGGCTCGGGTGCTGCCTCGGGGTATCAGCGGCTCTCCCTGTGGTGGGAGGCGGTACCGGCGCCACTGCCGCCCCGCCCCGCGCTCACCGAGGATCTCGAGGTCGACGTCTGCATCGTCGGCGCCGGCTTCACCGGCTTGTGGACGGCGCACGCGCTCGCGCTGGCGGATCCCACGCTGCGCGTCGCGGTGATCGAGCGTGAGGTCGCCGGGTTCGGTGCGTCGGGGCGCAACGGTGGCTGGTGCTCCGCCCTGTTCGCCACCTCGGACGCCGCGCTGGCCCGGCTCCACGGCCGCGACGCCATGCGTGCCATGCGCCGGGCCATGGAGGACACCGTCGACGTCGTCGGCGCCAGCGCGGCCGCCGAGGGCATCGACTGCCACTTCGCCAAGGGCGGCTCGGTGGACCTCGTGCGCAGCGAAGCCCAGCGGGCCCGGGCCCTGGCCGAGGTGGACGAAGCGTGGGCGCTGGGGAGCCGTGACGAGGACCTGCGCTGGCTCGGCCCCGACGAGGCGCACTCGCTGATCGGGGCGTCGGGCGTCTTGGGGGCGACCTTCACGCCGCACTGCGCCGCGCTGCAGCCGGCGCTGCTCGCCCGTGGCCTGGCCGACGCCGTCGAGCGACGCGGCGTCCGGCTCTTCGAGCACACCGAGGTCCTCGCGCTGCGGCCCGGGTCGGGAGGTCCGACCGGGTCGGCGGCATCGGTGCTGACCCGCGGCGGCACGGTGCGGGCCGACGTCGTCGTGCGGGCCACCGAGGCCTGGACGCCGACCCTGCCGGGGTCCGAGCGCGACATCGTCCCGGTGTACTCGCTCATGGTCGCAACCGAGCCGCTGGGCGACGACTTCTGGTCCGAGGCGCACCTCGACGGCCGCGCCACGTTCGCCGACTTCCGGCACATGATCATTTACGGGCAGCGCACCGCCGACGGGCGCATCGCCTTCGGTGGCCGGGGTGCGCCGTACCACTATGGCTCGGCGGTGCGGGCTTCGTTCGACCACGAGCCCGACGTCCACGCGTTGTTGCGCCAGACGTTGACCGAGCTGTTCCCGGCACTGGCGGGCGCCCGCTTCACCCACGCGTGGGGCGGCCCGCTCGGGATCCCACGCGACTGGCACTCCTCGGTGGGCCTCGACCGCAGCAGCGGCCTCGCCTGGGCCGGCGGCTACGTCGGCGACGGGGTGGCCACCACGAACCTGGCCGGGCGCACCCTGGCCGACCTCATTACCGGCGCAGACACCGACATCACCCACCTGCCCTGGGTCGGACACCGCTCACCGCGCTGGGAACCCGAACCGCTGCGCTGGCTGGGGGTCAACGCCGGATTGTGGACCATGAAGCTGGCAGATCGCAGCGAGGCGCGCCGAGGGCGGCCGAGCAAGGTGGCCGGGGCGATGGGGCGGCTCCTCGGCCAGTGAGCGGGCGAGGGTCGTGCCACAATCGGCGGCGTGCAGCAGTCGGTCGAGATGGCGATCACCAGCCTCGTCTACACCTACGCGGAGCGGATCGATGCCGGCGACTTCGCCGGCATCGGCGAGCTCTTCGCGCACGCCACCTTGACGTTCGAGGGCTTCGGGGACGCGGTCAGCGGTCGCGAAGCCATCGAAGCCCTCTACACGCGGAGCACCCGGCGCTACGAGGACGGGACCCCACGCACCAAGCACGTGATGACCAACGTCATCGTCGAGCTCGCCGACGACGGCACCAGCGCGACGAGCCGGTCCTACTTCACCGTGCTGCAGGCCGTGCCGGGCGCGCTGGCGCTGCAGCCGGTCATCGGGGGCCGCTATCGGCACTCCTACGAGCAGGTGAGCGGTGCATGGCGGGTGGTTACCATGCACGTCATCATCGACCTCGTCGGCGATCTGGCCCACCACATGCTCTTCGACCTCACACCATGAAGCTCTCGCTCACCTACGGCTGGGACTGCACGCCCGAGGAGTTCTGGGCCCTCTACTACGACCCCGAGTTCGCGGTGCGCCTGCACCTCGAGTGCCTGGGTTCGACCTCGGCCGAGGTGCTCTCCCAGGAGGGCGACCTGACCAGCGGGCTCGTGCGCACGCTGCGCTACGGACAGCGGCCCCCCATGCCGGGCCCCGTGCGCAAGATCTTCGGCGAAGAGGTGGTCACGACCGAGGTGAGCACCTACGACCCGGCCACGTCCACCACGACGTTCACCATGACGCCGGGCACCATGGCGGACAAGACGCTGATCGACGGCGTCATCGCCTTCACCAGCGAAGGTGACAGCACGGTCGAGACCTTCTCGCTCGAGGCCCGCGTCAAGATCTTCGGCGCCGGCCCCATCGTCGAGCGCTTCATTGAGCACCAGGCCCGCGAGATGCAAGAGAAGTCGGTCGGCTACATGCGGAGCGAACTCGGCGGCTGACCGCGCCCGGCGCTGCGTGCGACCGGGTCGCCGCGACGTCAATGGTCCTGCGGGTCTGCGGGTTCTGCGGTTTCAGTCCCCGAGCCACGGCTCGCGCCAGTGCGGGTAGCCCGCCACCAACGTGTCGGCCCCCGCCGGACCCCAGCATCCGGGCGCATAGATCTCGACCGGCGGTGGCGCGTCGAGCAGGGGCTGGACGATGCGCCAGGTCTCCTCGACGCTGTCCTCTCTGGTGAAGAGCGAGGAGTCCCCGTGCAGAGCGTCGCCGAGCAGGCGCTCGTAGGGCTCGGGCAGCGAGCCGAGCTCCTGGGCGAAGATCAGTGAGAGGTCGACGGTGCGCGTGGTCTCGGCCCCCGGGGTCTTGGCCTGCACCACCAGGTCGGCACCGGGATTGGGGTCGATGCGCAGGACCAGCTCGTCGGGGTCGGGGACGGCCCCGCCGTCGAAGGCCATCCGGGGTGGCCGCTTGAAGATGATCCGAACCTCGGTCGCCCGCACCGCGAGGCACTTGCCCGCTCGGATGAAGAACGGCACCCCGCTCCAGCGCCAGTTCTCGATCCCGAGGCGCAGCGCGGCGAACGTCTCGGTCTGCGAACCCTTGGCCACGCCCGGGACGTCGAGGTAGCCCTCGTACTGTCCGCGGCACGTAGCGCGCGGGCTGGGCGTCGGGGATGGCCCGGAACACCTCGACCCTCTTGTCCCGCAGACCGTCGGCGTCGGGGGTGGCCGGGGGTTCGGAGGCGAAGAGGCCAAGGATCTGCAAGAGATGGTTCTGCACGACGTCGCGCAACGCGCCGACCGGGTCGTAGAACTTGCCACGATCCTCCACACCGAAGTCCTCGGCCATGGTGATCTGCACGCACTCGATGCGGTCGCGGTTCCACAGCGGCTCGAAGATGGAGTTGGCGAAGCGCAGGAACAAGATGTCCATGGCCGGTTCCTTGCCCAAGAAGTGGTCGATGCGCAGGATCTGCCATTCGTGGAGCAGCTTGCGCAACTCGGCGTTGAGCGCCTTGGCCGAGGCCAGGTCGTGCCCGAACGGCTTCTCCACCACGACCCGGGCGCGGCTCGGTCAGCCCGACCGCGGCTCAATCCTTCGACCACACGGCCGAAGAGCGAAGGCGGGATCTCGAGGTAGAAGACCGGGTCGGACCGACCCGCGACGGCCGTGGCCACCTTGGCGTAGGTGGCGGCGTCGGCGTAATCGCCCGAGACCATGGAGAGCCGGGCGGCGAACCGCTCGAACACCGCGTCGTCGATGGTCTGACCGGAGTCGGCGATTGCTTGGCGGGCGTGGGCGCGCAGCTGGTCGTCGGACCAATCGTCCCGGGCGACCCCGACGATGGGGCACGGGATCATCCCTCGGGCCTCGAGCCGGTAGAGCGAGCGGAACGTCATCTTCTTGGCCAGATCGCCCGTGATGCCGAAGACGACCAGGACATCAGCCGTTGTCATCGTGCCGTCAACCATGTCGCCCACTTTCTGGTCCTTCCGGTCGTCGAACCGGGCTCACCGTTGCGATGAGCCCGCAGCCTGTCAGAATCGGCGGCATCCATCGACGTCGGGCGCCGCGTCGCCCACATGAGCAGCGAGGGGAAGAGGTGTGAGCACCGAGCGGGAGAAGCAGGTCGCGGCAGAGGCCGCGGCCACCTTGGTGGAGTCCTCCATGACGGTGGGGTTGGGCACCGGATCGACGGTGGCCTACCTCCTCCCGGCGTTGGCGGCGCGCTCCCTCGACATCCGCTGTGCCGCCACCTCGCCTCGAACCGAGGAGGCAGCCCGTGTCCTGGGTCTGCGCATGGAGCCATTCGTCGACATCGATCGCTTCGACGTCGCCATCGACGGTGCCGACCAGATCACACCCGACGGCTGGCTGGTCAAGGGCGGCGGCGCGGCGCACACGCGCGAGAAGATCGTGGCGGCCGCAGCCGACCGTTTCGTGGTGATCGCCGATTCGTCCAAGTCGGTGGCGTCGCTGCACCCCCCGATCCCGCTCGAGCTCTTGGTCTTCGGACTGCGCGCCACCCTGCGGCACGTCGGCTCCGTCACGCTGCGCGACGTCCCCCACAGCCCCGACGGGGGGGTCATCGCCGACTACACGGGGCCGGTCGACGATCCACGCGCCCTGGCGGCGCGCCTGGCCGCGACCCCGGGCGTCGTCGAACACGGGCTCTTCCCACCAGAGATGGTCTCGACGGTGCTCGTCGGGTCCGGTGACACGGTCGAGCGGACCGACCTGGCCCACGCGGGCTGAGCAGCGGCGACGAGTCAGAGCGCAGCCTGGTCGGCCAGGACCAGGGACGACGCCGCCTCGACGCGGCCGGCCGGGATGGAGGTGTCCCCGGCCAGGAGCTGTGCCAGCGGCGTCTTCTTGTCTTCGCCGGTGATCAACCACAGGATCTGGCGGGCCCGCGCCAAGCCCGGATAGGTCAACGTCATCCGTATTCGGTCCTGGTAGGGCTGGGTCAGGCCGACCAGGCGATCGGTCACCGAGAGGACCGGGTCGCCGGGCACCAGCGACGCGGTGTGGCCGTCGGGACCCAGACCCAGGTGGATCAGGTCGAATTGCCCGGGCAGGGCTGCGGCGTAGGCGTCGGCGGCCGCCTCGAGATCAGGGTCTTCGACGCCCATCGGGCGCACCTGAGCCGGGGCCGTGCCCAGGGCTTCACGCAGGTGGTGCAGGTTGCGGTCGGGGTCGTCCGCCGGCGCCACCCGTTCATCGACCTGGTAGATCACCACCGACGCCCAGGGCACGTCTTCGCCGGCCAGCTCGGTGAACATCGCCCACGGCGTGTGGCCGCCGCTCACTGCGAAGTGGAAGCTCGCCGCGCCGCGACGGCGTCGCGGGCGGCGCCCGCCACGAAGGCGGCGCCGGCCCGGGCGACCGCCGCGGGGTCGGGCTGCGCCTCGACCGTGTGCAGCACCGGGCCTACTGCTTCTTCTCGGCGTGGCCGCCGAACTCGCTGCGCATGGCCGAGAGGATCTTGTCGCTGAACTCCCCCAGCCCGCGTGACTCGAAACGCTCGTAGAGCGACGCGGTGATGACCGAGGCCGGTACCCCTTCGTCGACCGCGGCGAGGACCGTCCAGCGGCCTTCACCCGAGTCGGACACCCGTCCGGCGAAGTCGTCGAGGTCGGGCGAGGTGGCGAAGGCGTCGGCAATGAGGTCGACCAGCCAGGACCCGACGACCGAACCGCGGCGCCACACCTCGGCCACTTCGCCGACGTCGATGTCGTACTGGTAGGCCCAGGGGTCGCGCAGCGGCGTGGTCTCGGCGTCCTCCTCCTGCTTGCCCTTGCCCGCGTTGGCGTGCTTGATGATGGAGAGGCCCTCGGCGATGGATGCCATCATCCCGTACTCCACGCCGTTGTGAACCATCTTGACGAAATGGCCGGCACCGTTAGGCCCGCAGTGCAGATACCCCTGTGGTGCCGTCCCGCCCTTCTTGCGGTTCGGCGTCGGCTCGGCGCTCCCCTCGCCCGGTGCGATCGTCTTGAAGATGGGATCGAGCCGCTGGACCACCGCGTCTTCCCCGCCGATCATCAGGCAGTAGCCACGGTCGAGTCCCCACACCCCGCCGCTCGTCCCGCAGTCGAGGTAGTGGATGCTCTTGGATTGGAGCTGCTTGGCCCGGGTGATGTCGTCGCGGTAGTACGAGTTTCCACCGTCGATCACCGCATCGTCGCCGTCGAGCAGGGGCACCAGCTGGTCGAGGGTCTGGTCGACGATGGCTGCGGGGAGCATCAGCCAGATCGCACGAGGCTTCTCGAGCGCCTGAACGAATTCCTCGAGCGAGCCGGCACCGGTCGCGCCTTCCGACGCCAGGTCCTTGACCACGGCCGCGTTGACGTCATAGACGACGCAGCGGTGCCCGTCGCGCATGAGACGGCGCACGAGGTTGGCCCCCATGCGACCGAGTCCGATCATGCCGAGTTGCAGTGGCGTGTCCGTTGCCATGGTGGCCTCCTAGCTCTTGAGTGTTCGATAACGGCGAATCAGTGCATTGGTCGACGAGTCGTGGCCGAGAGCGGGTTCGGCTGCGCTCTCGAGCTCGGGGATGATGGCCTTCGCCAAGACCTTGCCCAATTCCACGCCCCACTGGTCGAACGAGTCGATGCCCCAGATGGTTCCCTGCGTGAAGACGCTGTGCTCGTAGAGGGCGACCAGCGTGCCCAGGACGTGCGGGGTGAGCACCTCGGCCAGCAGGACGTTGGTGGGGCGGTTCCCCTGCATGACGCGATGCGGCACCACGGCCTCGGGCGTCCCTTCTGCTCGGACCTCGGCCTCGGTCTTGCCGAAAGCCAGCGCCTGGGCCTGGGCGAAGACGTTCGAAGAGAGGATGTCATGGTGGTCGCGCAGCGGGTTGAGGCTCTTGCCGAAGCCGATCAGGTCGACCGGGATCAGCTTCGTGCCCTGGTGGATGAGCTGGTAGAAGCTGTGCTGCCCGTTGGTGCCCGGCTCGCCCCAGTAGACCGAGCCCGTCTGGTAATCGACCAGCGTGCCGTCGAGGGTCACGTGCTTGCCGTTGGACTCCATGGTCAGCTGCTGGAGGTAGGCCGGGAACCGCTTGAGGTACTGGTCGTAGGGCATGACGCCGACGGTCTGCGCGCCGAAGAAGTCGGCGTACCAGACCGCGAGCAGGCCGAGGAGCACCGGCAGGTTCTGCTCGAGCGGTGCGGTGCGGAAATGCTCGTCCATCTCATGGAAACCGGCGAGCATTTGGCGGAATCGATCGGGACCGATCGCCACCATGGTGGACAGTCCGATGGCCGAGTCCATGGAGTAGCGGCCCCCCACCCAATCCCAGAAGCCGAACATGTTGGCGGTGTCGATGCCGAACTCGGCCACCTTCTCGGCATTGGTGGACACGGCAACGAAGTGCTTGGCGATCGCCGATTCGTCCCCCAACTCGGCCACCACCCAGTCCCGGGCCGAGGTGGCGTTGGTCAGGGTCTCGAGGGTCCCGAAGGTCTTGGACGACACGATGAAGAGGGTCTCGTCCGCGGCAAGGTCCCGCGTCGCCTCCACGAAGTCCGTTGCGTCGACGTTGGAGACGAAACGGAACGTGAGGTCGCGCTGGCGCGTAGTGACGGAGGGCCTCGTACGCCATGACCGGGCCGAGGTCGGACCCGCCGATCCCGATGTTGACGACGTTGCGGATCGGCTTTCCGGTATGTCCCTTCCACTCCCCGGCGCGCACACGGTCGGCGAACACGGTCATGCGGTCGAGCACGTCGTGGACCTCGGCCACGACGTCGACGCCGTCGACGACGAGCGAGGTCCCCTTGGGCATGCGCAGCGCCACGTGCAGCACCGAGCGGTTCTCCGACACGTTGATGCGGTCGCCGGCGAACATCATGTCGCGGCGCTGCTCGAGCTCGGACTGGCGAGCCAGCTCGAAGAGCAACGACAGCGTCTCATCGGTGACGCGGTTCTTCGAGTAGTCGAGATAGAGCCCGGCCGCCTGCGACGGTCAGCCGCTCGCCGCGTGTCGGGTCGTCGGCGAAGAGGTCGCGCAGATGCCTGCCCTCGACCTCGGCGTAGTGCACGCCCAGCGCGGCGTACGCGGGTCGCTCCCGGAGGGGTGCCGTGGCCACGTCTGTCTCCTCTCTTCCTGTGCGTGCGGTGTTCTGGTCCGGCGGCGCGTTCAGCCGGCCAGCGCGGTGGTCTTCTCGCCGATCCGATTCAAAAGCTCGTGCCAGGCGTCCACGAAGGACGACGCCCCGTCGCGCTGCAGGGTGGCGGCGAGCTCCGCCGTGTCCACGCCGGACTGGGCGAAGCGGGCCAGCAGCGCGTCGGCGTCGCCACCGTCTTCAGGCATCGGGCCCCCGACCTCGCCGTGGTCGTAGAAGTCCTCGAGCGTGTCGTCGGGCATCGTGTTCACGGTAAAGGGTGCCGCCAGCCCGTGGACGTAGAGCGTGTCGGAGGCGTCGGGGTCCTTGGTCTTGGTGCTGGCCCACAGGAGCCGTTGCATCCTGGCCCCCTCGTTCTCCAGTCGCTGCACCCGGTCCGAGCGCATCACCTCGCGGTAAGCACGGTACACGTCGAGCCCCACCGCCAGGCCGAGCTTGTCGACCAGATCGGCGGGGACCTTGGAGGCGACCGCCACGTCCCAGCGCGACATGAACACCGACGCCACCGAACCCACTGCTGGGTCGAGGCCGGCGGCCACCCGACGTTCGACGCCGTCGAGGTACGCCCCGGCCGCCGCCCGGTAGTGGTCGGCGCTGAAGAGCAGCGTGACGTTGATCGGGATCCCGGCGGCGATCGCCTCGGTGATGGCGGGCAGGCCCTCGGGCGTGCCGGGGATCTTGATGAACAGATTGGGCCGACCGGCCTTGGCGTGCAGCGCCTTGGCTGCCTCCACCGTCTTGGCAGTGTCGTAGGCGAGCAGCGGCGAGACCTCGAGCGAAACCCACCCGTCGACCCCGCCGGTCCGCTGGTGGATGGGTGCGAAGAGGTCGGCGGCGCGCTGGAGGTCCTCCACGGCGAGCTCGAAGAAGAGATCCTCACCCTCCAGACCGCCCGACGCCTTCTCCGAGATGGCATCGTCGTAGTCGCCCGACCCGATCGCCTTGTCGAAGATGGAGGGGTTCGATGTCAGGCCGGTGACGCTGTAGGAGTCGATGTACCGCTGAATCGTCCCCTTGTCGAGCATGCTGCGCGTGATGTTGTCGAGCCAGAGGCTCTGGCCCGCGTCGTGGAGTACCTCGGTCGCTCGCATGGTTGTCCTTCCCGGCCTTATCCCGTCGTGCCCGCGCTGCCGCCGACCGCGGCGAGGCATTCGCGGGCGGCCGCGGCCACCCGGTCAGGAGTGAAGCCGAACTTGGTCAGCAGTTGCTTGAGAGGCGCCGAGGCGCCGAACGTGTGCATCCCGATCACGGTGCCGGCGTCGCCGACGTAACGGTCCCACCCGAGCGTCGAAGCCTGCTCGACCGCGACCCGGGCACGCACCGACGGCGGGAGCACCTCGTTCGCGGTACGCCTGTGGCTGGCGGTCGAACAGCTCCCAGCAGGGCATGCTCACGACGCGGGTGCCGATGCCTTCGGACTCGAGCTCGGCGCGGGCCTCGAGGGCGAGATGCACCTCGGACCCGGTGGCGAGGAGCATCACCTGAGGGGTCCCGCTGCTCGCCTCGGCCAGGACGTACGCCCCCTGGGCCACGCCCGACGCGGGCGCCAAGACGCTCCGGTCCAGAGTGGGCAATGCCTGACGGGACAGGACGAGGGCGGCCGGCTCGCGGTGGAGCGGCGCCACGGCGCGCCATGTCTCGACGACCTCGTTGGCGTCCGCCGGCCTGAAGACCAAGAGGCCGGGAACGGCACGCAGCCCGATCAGCTGCTCGACCGGCTGGTGGGTCGGCCCGTCCTCACCCACTCCGATGGAGTCGTGGGTGAAGATGTGGAGGACCGGGATCTCCATCAGGGCGGAGAGCCGGATGGCCCCCCGCGCATAGTCCGAGAAGATCAAGAAGCCGGACCAGTACGAGCGCAGCTTCGTGAGCGACATGCCGTTGGCGACGGCGGCCGAAGCGTGCTCTCTGATGCCGAAGTGGAAATTGCGCCCGGCCCGCGAGTCGGGCTGGAAATCGCCCGCGGCGTCGAAGGTCAGCCGGGTCTTCGTCGACGGCGAGAGGTCGGCCGAGCCGCCGAGCAGCCACGGCACGACCTCGGCCAGCGCGTTGAGCACCTGGCCCGACGAGTCCCGGCTGGCGAGGCCCGCCTCATCGGCTGGGAACGCGGGCAGCGCCGCCTCCCAGCCCTCGGGGAGGTCGCGACGCTGCATGCGCGCCACCTCGTCGGCCAGTTCGGGGTACTCGGCGCCGTAGCGCCCCAGAACCTCGAGCCATTCGCTGCGAGCCGCTTCGCCGTGGGACCCGACGCCAGCGGCGAAGGTCTCGTAGACGCCGTCGGGCACGAAGAAGTCCTCGTCCTCGGGCATGCCCAAGAAGCGCTTCGTGCTCCGGACGCCTTCGATGCCGAACGGCTCGCCGTGGGCTTTGGGAGAGTCCTCGACGGGTGAGCCGTACCCGATGTGGCTGTGCACGAGGATCAGGGTCGGCCGCTCGTGCTCGGCCCTGAAGGTGTGGAACGCCCGTCGCCACCGCTCCGAGGTCGTTGGCGTCGGCAACCGTCGTCACGTTCCAGCCGTAGGCGATGAAGCGGGCCGCCACGTCCTCGGTGAAGGCGATGTCGGTGTGACCCTCGATGGTCACCCGGTTGGAGTCGTAGATCCAGCACAGCTTGGAGCAGGGCGAGATGCCCGGCAAGTGAGGCCGCCTCCGAGGAGATGCCCTCCATCATGCAACCGTCTCCCGCCAGGGCGTAGACGTCGAAGTCGAAGAGGGTCATGTCGCCGCGGTTGTAACGCTGCGCCAGCCAGGCGCCGGCGATCGCCATGCCCACCGAGGTCGCCACGCCCTGGCCCAGCGGCCCGGTCGTGGCCTCGACCCCGCTCGTGAGGCGGTACTCGGGATGCCCCGGGCAGTGCGAGCCGAGCTGGCGGAAGGTCTCGAGGTCCTCGAGCGTGACGGCGGGCCGGTGGAGCACCTCGTAGTCGGGGTCGACCGCCTGCACCCGGCTCAGGAGCAGCAGCGACCACAACAGGGTCGAGGCGTGCCCCTCGGAGAGCACGAAGCGATCACGGTTGGGCCAGATCGGGTCGGCGGGGTCGAAGCGCAGGAACTGCTGCCACAGGGTGTAGGCAACCGGCGCGATGCCCATGGGGGTCCCGGGGTGTCCCGAGTTGGCCTTTTGCACTGCATCCATGCAGAGGCCCCGGATGGTGTTGATGGCGAGGGTGTCCGGGTCCTGCATGGCGATGGGGGTACCCATGGCGGACCTCCAAGTTGGGGGGATCCTGCGTGTCAGGTTCGGAGGGATCCTGCTTGCTCGACAGACGGAGCATACGCACCGCCCGCGCACGAAAGAGCCACTTGACGGCGGGCCCGCAGTTTGCGCAACCTTTGGGCCGACACACCTTCGGTTGCTCGCCCAGGGACGCGCCGCCGGAGCCTGACAAGTGGAGTGCGTGGAGGCGAGACCGAGGGGGCAGCCGGGGCCCGAGCCCGACCGTCGGCCACCTTGTAGGGCGCCAACCGCTGCTGCCACGGAGGCGACGACAAGGGAGGTAGAGCGGTGGCGATCGCTGAGGATCTCGCGGTCATTCACGAGCCGACGGTGGAGGACCCCTTCACCGTCGAGCAACACGGGATCGACTACATCCCGATCAGCGAACGCTGGGCGACGCCCAAGGACATCTTCGGCATGTGGGCCGGCGCCAGCGTCCAGGTCGAATATTTCCTCTACGGCGCCATCTTGATGACCTTCGGGTTCACCTTCGCCCAGGCGCTCTCCCTGATCATCATCGGCAACCTGTCCTTCTTGTTGCTCGGCCTGTGCTCCCTGCAGGGACCCGACGCCGGGACGATCCGTCTTCGCCATCAACCGGGCCGCCTTCGGGCCCAACGGATCGCGCCCGATCTCCTTCTTCAACTGGATCACCCAGATCGGCTTCGAGGTCGAGGGGCTCATCCTCATCGTCGGTGCGGGCCTCGTCCTCATGATCAAGGGCGGTTTCAACCCGGGCGACCCGGCCAAGGTCATCCTGGTGATCCTGGCCGTGCTCATTCAGGGCATCCTCCCCTTCCTCGGACACGCCGCCATCGTCAAGACGCTGCGGCTGCTGATCCTGCCGTTCGTCGTCCTCTTCGCCGTCATGCTCGGCGTTCGCGGTGCCGCACGCGCACCTCAACGCGGTGGCCCACGGCGCCGGCTGGCAGCTGTACATGGCCGGCCTCGCCTTCACCATCGCGCTCGAGCGGCCTCGGCTGGACCGAATGCGGCAATGACTACACCCGGTACTGCCGTCCCGAGACCTCCAAGAAGGGCCTCGTCGGCTGGATCTTCCTCGGCACTGCGGTGCCCGAGATCCTCATCATGACGCTGGGCGCAGTCGTGGGGACCTTCATCGCCGACATCGGGACGGGCTCGGGTGGATTGCTCCCCTTCGCCCACCAGGGCTTCATCCCTGCCTGGTTCGTCGTGGTGTTCCTGGTGTTCGCCGTCGTCCAGCTCTTCGCCATCAACAGCCTCGACCTGTACTCCTCGGGCGTCACCCTCCAGGCCATCGGCGTCCCGGTGAAGCGTTACCAGGCTGTGCTGGTCGACTGCGTCATCGCCTTCATCGTCACCATGTACGCCATCTTCAGCTCCTCGTTCACCACCTACCTCGAGGACTTCGTCGACGTCGTCATCGTCTGGATCGCGCCGTGGGTCGCCATCTTCCTGGTCGACTGGGCACTGCGCGGGTTCCGTTACGTGCCGAGCGAGCTGCAGGACGTCGGGCCGACGTCGCTGTACTGGAACTCAGGTGGGATGTTCTGGCCGGCGATCTTCGCGCAGCTGCTGGGAATGTTCGCGGCCATCTCGGCGCCTGTCGGCGACCTTCCATCTGCCTCAGTGGCTCAATGAGATCACGTACCACAACCAGGGTGCCGACTTCAGCGTGTTCTTGGGAATCGGAGTCGGCGGTGGCGTCTATTACCTGCTGGCGCACAGGGCGGTGGCCGACCAGAAGGTGAAGCAGCTCGAACTGCTGCGCGAGGAGGGGTTGATCACGGTCTAGGTGGCTGAGCGTTTCGAGGCCCCTCGGAGCCTCAGTCCCAATCCTCGACGAGGCCTCCGGCGCCGTCGGGGTGGAACAAGGGCATGGCGCCAAGGCTGCGGACGAGCGCCGCGTCGTCGCCGAGGGCGCGCTGCCAGGCACCCCCTTCGGTCATGAGGGTGCCGACGACGACCGGCTCCGCCTCCATGCGTCGCACCAACCGCAATGCGGCCGCCAGCGATGCACCGGTGGAGACGACGTCGTCGACCACGGCAACGCGCCGACCCCGTACGGCCTCGACCCGGGCCGGGTCCATGCGGAGCCGTTGCGGCTTGTCGGTGGTGATGGAATGCACCGGCTCGGACCATCTCTCCCCGAGGTGGATCTTCGGCGTCTTGTGCAAGATCACGTAGTCGTCGAGCCCGAGAGCACGGCTGGCCTCGATGGCGAGGGGGATCCCCATGGTCGCCACCGACACCACGATCTGGGGCTGGCTCGGGCGCATCAGGTCGGCCAGCTCACGCCCGGCGGTCTCCGCAAACGACACGCCCATGTCCACGCAGATCAGCAGCGCAATCGTCAGATCTTCGTTGAGCGCGACGAGCGGGAGCTCGACCTCCTGGCTCCCCACCGTGGTCGTGTAGCTACGATCGGCGGTCGTGGACATGGCTCTCTCCTCTGAGCATAGGTCGCCCGTCGCGGCACTCGACGAGGCGCTGGTGGCACGCATGCTCGGCGTCGCGGTCGACGAGGCACGCCACGGCCTCTCAGAAGGCGGCATACCCATCGGCGCCGCGCTCTTCTGCGAGGACGGGACGCTCCTCGGGCGCGGCCACAATCGCCGCGTCCAGGACGGCGACCCCTCCATGCACGCCGAGACGGCCGCGTTCCGCGCGGCCGGACGGCGGCGGCACTACGCCGATTGCGTCATGGTCACCACGCTCTCGCCGTGCTGGTACTGCAGCGGACTGCTCCGCCAGTTCGGCATCGGCACCGTGGTCATCGGTGAGGCGCACAACTTCGAGGGCGGGCAGGCCTGGGTGGCTGAGCACGGGTGCCGGGTGCTGCTGCTCGACGATCCCGAGTGCACCGCTCTGCTGGCCGACTTCATTGCCGCCAATCCCGAGCTCTGGCACGAGGACATCGGGCTCTAGCTGCCCCGGCGCCTCATCCAACGCGTGAGCAGGTCGATCAGATCAGTCCGGCGGCCCGAACAGCCGGTCGCCGGCATCACCGAGTCCGGGCACGATGAATCCCGCCTCGTTCAGCCCGGCGTCGACGGCGGCGCACCAGACGTGCACGTCTGGATGGGCGCCGCCGAAGGCAGCCAGCCCAGGTTCTGAGGCGATGATGCACAGCGCCACCACTTCTGCCGCTCCCCGCTCGGAGACGAGGTCGCACACCTGGCGGAGCGAACCACCCGTTGCCAACATCGGGTCGCAGACGATGACCCGACGCTGGCGCAGGTCGCGCGGCAGCCGGTTGAGGTAGACGTCGGAGCGCAGGGTGGCTTCGTCGCGACGCAATCCCACATGTGCCACCTCGGTCAGCGGCACGATCTCTTGGATCGCCTGGACCATGCCCAGCCCAGCCCGCAAAATTGGCACCAGCAGTACGACCTCGTCGACCCGGCGCACCATTGCGCCGAGGGCGACCGGCGTGTCAACCGACATCGGCGCGGTACCCAGATCGCGCAGGGCCTCGTAGGCCAGAAGTCCCGAGACTTCGGAGACCAGCTGCCGGAAGGTGTCGCCATCGGTGTTGCGGTCGCGCAGCTGGGCCACCCGATGGGCCAGGACGGGATGTTCGACGATCGTGACCGAGGCCCTCACGTCAGGTAGACCCATGCTCGCTGCCGTGGTGCCCCTCGACCGCAGTGACGAGGTCTGCGAGCACGCGGCGAAGCTCGAGGGTGGCCCTGTCGGCTCTCGTGTGCACCTCGGCCGTCGGACTGAGCGGGAGCATGAGGTCGTGGTACGCCTCTTGGATCGCGAGGTCTTCGCGCAGCACGTCGAGCTCGTAGTCGACCGCCTCGGCCATCCGCGCCTCGTCGCCGTCGAGGTCGTCACGCCACAGCGTCGTGAAGAGCCGGCAGGTCTCGTCGCTCTCGGGCTGGATGAAGAAGCCGATGACGTTGGAGCCGCCGGCGTCGACGAAGTCGATGCGCAACCAGAGGTGGAACGGTGCGCTGAGCCGGTAGGTGAGGCGCCGGGTCTGGATCAGCGGGCGGATGCCCGTTGCCACACCGGGATCCTCGCGGTGGGCGAAGGGATGCTCGTAGGCCACCGTGAAGGACCAGTCGTCACGGGCGACCGCGAACGGGGCCACCTCGGCTGCCTCGTCCGCGCCGAACGTGCCCGCGTGGACGAACGGAAAGTGCGCGATGTCAAGGAAGTTGTCAGCCAGCAGCCCAGCCGACCCCCTGGCCCTGATCGTCGGCAGCTCCCCCACCATGAACGAGGGATCGTCGGCCTCGAGCACGGAGCCCAGCGGCGCGATGGGCTGCTCGGGAGCGACGAACACCATGCCGTGCGCCTCGGCCACCGCTGCCGCGGGGCGGAGCTTGGCTGCAGGCGGCAGCGTTGCGTCCGGGCCGAGGGCGGGGATCTCGACGCAGCGGCCGGCGCTGTCGAAGCGCCATCCGTGGTACGCGCACTGGAGCACGCCGCCCTCGCAGCGGCCGAGCGAGAGCGGGCAGTGCCGGTGTGGGCACCGGTCGACGAAGGCGTGCACGCCGCCGTCGGCGCGGCACGAGCACCCAGGGCTCGCCCAGCAACATGACTGCATGGGGTTGGTCGCCGACATCGGCCGGACGGGCCACGGGGTGCCAGCAACGGCGCAGCGCCGGTTCCGTGTTGGTGAGGAAGCGACCCACGGCGACACCCTGGCGTCTCGCGCCGGACGGCGTCAAGGTGCGTATTTCCTCAGGGCCGCGGCGCCCCGTGGGTCGCCCTCGGGGACGACCCACGGCGATGACGGGCGCTCTCAGCCGAACATGCCGGGCTCGTAGCTGCCCGCCGGCTGCTGGATGATGACATTCACCCGGTTGTAGAAGTTGATCAGGGCGATGATGCCCACCAGCGCAACGAGCTGGTCTTCGTCGTAGTGCTTGACCGCGTTCTGCCACGCCTCGTTCGAGACGCCGCCGGCGGCGTCCGCGATCCGCGTCCCCTGCTCGACGAGCTCGAGCGCGGCCCGCTCCGCCTCCGTGAAGACCGTGGCCTCCCGCCATGCGGCGACCAGGTTGAGACGCACCGAGGTCTCGCCGTTGTGGGCGGCGTCCTTGGTGTGCATGTCGGTGCAGAACCCGCAGCCGTTGATCTGGCTCGCCCGCAGCTTCACCAGCTCCTGGGTCGCCTGGGGCAAGGTTGACTGGGTGACGACGGCTGTGCCGGAGTTGATGTACTTCGTGAGCTTCATGGCCATCGGGTTGCCGAAGATGTCGAGTCGAGCTTCCATTTTGATCTCCTTGTTCTCTCGTGTTCTGACTTCTTGACCCCCCAGCGCAGCGGAATGTGACATCGAATAGCGCAGCGCAGAAGTCGGTCTGTGGGGAAGCGGGCACTGCAGTGCGTGCGCCGAGGGGCAGGGCGTACTAAAGAGGGTGCAGTGCACGGAGCGGCACAGGCGACCACACGGGTCGCCCCCAGCGGCCCCGCCCGGCAGCGGAGGGGCGGGCCCCTCGACCCGCGGCTGCTGCGCACGGCCCGGACCACCCGGCGATTCGTCGTGCTGGCCGTGGCCATCGGCGGAGCCACCGCCCTCCTGCTCATCGCCCAGGCCTGGCTGATCGCCACCGTCGTCGCCGGCGCCTTCATCGAGCACCGCACCGCCGGGTCACTGCGCACGCCCCTGCTCGCGCTGGTCCTGGTGATCGCCGGCCGGGCCGTGCTCGCCTGGGCGGCCGAGCGTGCCGCTCACCGGGCTGCCGCGTCGGCCAAGTCCGAGCTGCGACTGGCCGGCGCGGAGCACATCGCCGCCCTCGGGCCCGCCGGGCTCGAGGGACGGGATCCCGGCGAGCTCGGGGTCCTGCTGACCAGCGGCATGGAAGCGCTCGACGGCTATTTCGCGCGCTACCTGCCCCAGCTCTTCCTCGCCGTCATCGTCCCGGTCGCGGTGATCGCGGTCGTGGCCGGTGCCGACTGGGTCAGCGCGGTCCTCATCGCCGTGAGCCTGCCCCTCATTCCGATCTTCATGGCGCTGGTCGGGGCAACCACACGGGATCGAACGGCGGCGCGGCTGCGCTCCCTCCAGCGTCTGGCGGGCCACTTCCTCGACGTGATCGGCGGGCTCCCGACCCTCAAGGTCTTCGGCCGGGCCAAGGCACAGGCTCGCGCCATCGCCGACGTCACCGACCGCTACCGCTCGGCCACCATGGCGACGCTGCGGCTGACCTTCCTCTCCTCACTGGTGCTCGAGCTCCTCGCCACGATCTCGGTCGCCCTCGTCGCCGTCGCCGTCGGGTTGCGCCTATTGGCGGGGACGCTGCCGTTCCACGACGCGCTCTTCGTGCTGGTGCTCGCGCCCGAGGCGTACCTGCCGCTCCGTGCGCTGGGTGCCAACTACCACGCCAGCGCGGACGGGTCTGCGCGCCGCCGAACAGGTCTTCGACACTCTTGGAAGAACCAACGTCGAGCGCAGGCGCGGGCGCGCAGCGGGCACGCGGCGCCGGCATTGAGATGAGTGGCGTGTCCGTCACCTACGCCGGACGCGACGTTCCCGCACTCGACGGCGCGGACCTGGTGGTCAGGCCGGGCGAGACCGTCGCGCTCATCGGCCCCAGCGGGTGCGGCAAGTCAACCTTGCTGGCGGTAATCCTCGGCTTGCGCCCGCCGGATGCCGGCGCCGTGCGCCTGGGTGGCGTCGCCCTGGCCGACCTGGACCTCGCCGACTGGCGCAGCCGGCTGACGTGGGTGCCGCAGCGCCCGCACCTCTTCGCTCGCTCGGTGACCGAGAACGTCCGGCTGGGCTGCCCCGATGTGAGCGATGCCGAGGTGGCGGCCGCGTTGGAGGCCGCCGGTCTGACGCGAAGTCGTGCAACGGCTTCCAGACGGCGCGGCGACCGTGCTCGGTGAAGGAGGAGCCGGCCTCTCGGCCGGCGAGCGCCAGCGACTCGCGCTCGCCCGCGCCTTCGTCCGTGATGCACCGCTGCTCCTGCTCGACGAGCCCACCGCCAGCCTCGATGGTGAGACCGAGGGCGACGTGCTCGCCGCGGTGCGTCGTCTCACCCAAGGCCGAACCGCGCTGATCGTCGCCCACCGCCCGGCTCTCGTCGCGCTGGCCGACCGCGTCGTGGAGATCCCCGTCCCGGTGGCAGCCCCATGAGCGAGCGACCCGCCGGCACGGCGCGCACCCTGGCCATCGCCCGCGCCGCCCGGGGGCGCCTGGCGGAGGCGTCGCTGCTCGGAGCAGGCGCGATCGGTGCCTCCATCGCGCTGATGGGCACGTCCGCGTGGTTGATCTCGCGCGCGGCGCAGCACCCGTCGGAAGCGTCTCTCACCCTTGCCATCGTCGGCGTGCAATTCTTCGGCCTCTCGCGGGGTTTCCTGCGCTACAGCGAGCGGCTGGTGGGCCACGACGCCGCGTTGCGCATGCTCGCCGACCTGCGCGTCAGCGTGTACACCCGGCTCGAGGCCCTGGCCCCGGCCGGGCTGCCCGCCTTCCGCCGGGGAGACCTCGTGGCCCGCGTCGTCGACGACGTCGACTCGCTCCAAGACGTGGTGCTGCGGGTGATCCAGCCCTTCGCGGTGGCCATCTTGGTTGGTGGCGCGACGGTGGCCGCGCTGTGGTGGTTCCTCCCCCAGGCCGGCCTCGTGCTCCTGGTCGCACTGGTGCTCTCGGCGACGGCGGTGCCGTGGCTCACCGGTCGCCTGGCCCGGCGCGAAGAAGCCCGCCAGGCGACGGCGCGCGGCGCGCTCGCCGCCGATGTGGTGGACCTCGTGCAGGGCGCGCCCGAGCTGGTGGTCCTCGGCGGCGCGGACGAACAGCTCGATCGCATCCACGCGGCCGACGGACGCCTGCGCGGCATCGCCCGCCGGGGAGCGGGCACTGCCGGCATCGGGCTCGCGCTCACCACTGCGTTGGCTGGACTGGCCAGCTGGGGCGCCGTGACGCTCGGGATCGGCCCCGTGCACGCCGGCTCGCTCAACGGCGCGCTGCTCGCCGTGCTGGCCCTGGTGCCGTTGGCGGCCTTCGAACTCGTCGCCCCGTTGCCGGCGGCGACGCAGTCGCTCCAGCGGGCACGGGTGGCCGCCGGTCGGGTCTTCGACGCCATGGACACGCCGCCGGTCGTCAGCGACCCGCGCGCCCCGGCCACCCTCGGTGCCGGGCCCCACACGGTGGCGCTGCGCGACGTGTGGGCGTCCTATCCGGGCGCCGGACGGTCTGCGCTGCGCGGCGTCGACCTGGCCCTGCGACCCGGTGCGCGGGTGGCGCTGGTCGGGCCGAGCGGCGCCGGCAAGACGACGCTGGCCGACATCCTCGTCCGCTTCTTGCCGGCCGACGAGGGCGAGGCCACGCTCGACGGCCTCCCACTCGAACGGCTGGCCGCCGAGGACGTGCGCCGCGTGGTCGGCCTGGTGGAACAGCGTCCGCACCTCTTCGACACGACGCTGGCCGAGAACCTGCGCATCGGGCGACGCACCGCCACCGACGCCGAGCTGGAGGCAGTGCTGGCACGCGTCGGGCTCGGCGACTGGCTCGTCGGGCTGCCCGACGGGTTGGCCACGCCCATCGGGACCCTGGGGGGACGTCTCTCGGGAGGCCAGCGCCAACGGGTGGCCGTCGCCCGGGCCCTGCTGGCCGACTTCCCTGTCCTCGTCCTCGACGAGCCGGCCGAACACCTCGAAGCCGGCGGCGGCCGACGCGCTGACGGCCGACCTGCTGGCACTGACCGAGGGTCGGGCCACGCTCCTCATCACCCACCGTCTGGCCGGACTCGAAGCGGTGGACGAAGTCGTGGTGCTCGACGGAGGCCAGGTCGTCGAGCACGGCACCCACGCCGAGCTCCTCGGCACCGGCGGTCGCTACGCCGGCCTGTGGTGGGAAGAGCGCATGAACGACCGGCCCGCCGAAACCCGCCCACCCGCGCCGGGCGGGCACACCACCGCCATCCCTGAAGGGAGCGACCAACCGTGAACCTGGACCTCGCCCGCTGGCAGTTCGCCAGCACGAGCATCTATCACTTCCTCTTCGTGCCGATCACGATCGGACTCGCCTTCCTCGTGGCGCTCCTCGAGACGGGCTGGTATCGCAACGGCGACGCCACCTACCTGCGGCTCGCCCGCTTCTTCGGCACGCTGCTCTTGATCAATGTCGCCATCGGCGTGGTGACCGGGCTCATCCAAGAGTTCGAGTTCGGCATGAACTGGTCGACCTACTCGCGCCTCGTCGGCAACGTCTTCGGAGGACCGCTGGCCTTCGAGGGACTGGCCGCCTTCTTCTTGGAGTCGACGTTCCTCGGCCTCTGGATCTTCGGCTGGAACCGATTGTCGAAACGGGCGCACCTGGCCTGCATCTGGGTGGTGTCGATCGGGACCGTGCTCTCCGCCTTGTTCATCATGGCGGCCAACTCGTGGATGCAACACCCCGTCGGCTACAAGATGGTCCACGGACAGCCTCAACTGAACAACATCTTCGCCCTCTTCACCAACCCCGTCTTCCTCTGGGGCTTCACGCACGTAGTGCTGGCCTCCCTGGTCACCGGCGCGCTGATCATGCTGGGGGTCTCGGCCTGGCACCTGCGCAAGAAGAAGGAAACGGACGCCTTCCGCCGGACCGCCCTGATCTCACTGGTTGTCCTCTTGCTGTCAACGCCCATCGCGATGTTCGTCGGCAGCGAACTCGGCGTGGTCGAAGGAACCTACCAACCCATGAAGATCGCGGCGGCCGAGGCCCAGTGGACCACCTGCTCGTCTTGCGGGTTCTCCCTGTTCCAGATCGGCGGAGGCAACAACGACCAGACGCCCACGCAGATCATCACCATTCCCTACCTCCTGTCCATCCTGGCCACCAACCACCCCAACGGCACGGTCCAAGGCATGGACGAGCTGAACGCTCAGTACCAGAAGGAGTACGGGCCGGGGAACTACATACCGAACGTCTTCATTCAGTACTGGTCGATGCGGGTGATGGCCTACATCGCCACGTTGGTCATGGCCTTCGCGCTGTGGGGGGCGTGGCTCATCTACCGGCACAAGCTCGACCGCGCCAAGTGGTTCCTGCGCGTTGCCCCGTGGGTGATCGTCTTGCCCTTCCTCATGAACACCGCTGGCTGGATGCTGACCGAGAACGGCCGCCAGCCCTGGATCGTCCAGGGCTTGATGAAGACGGCCAACGGCGTCTCGCCGTCGGTCTCGGCGACCGACATCTGGATCTCGCTGGTCGTCTTCTACGCCGTGTTCATCGCTTTCGGTATCGCCGACGGTTGGCTGATGATCCGCTACGGCCGCAAAGAGCTCGACCACGACCCCATTGCCCGGCTGGTGTCGCACAGCGACCCCGACCACACGAACACCGACGCCGCCGCGACCGACGACGAGCCGGCGCTCGTCTACTAGGAGGCCACCATGACACTCGGAGACCTGTGGCTCATCATCGACGCCATCTTCTGGGTCGGCTTCTTCGTCCTGGAGGGGTTCGACTTCGGCGTCGGCATGCTGCACTCGTTCCTCGGCCGAACCGACACGGAGCGACGCGTCATCATCAACAGCATCGGTCCGGTGTGGGACGGCAACGAGGTGTGGCTCATCGTGGCGGGCGCGGTGATCTTCGCGGCCTTCCCGGCCTGGTACGCCACCATGTTCTCGGCGTTGTACCTCGCACTGGTGCTGGCGCTCGTCGCGCTCATCGTGCGCGGACTCTCGTTCGAATGGCAGCGTAAGTTCGCCGACCCGCGGTGGCGCCACTTCTGGCGCTGGGGGCTCTCGATCGGCAGCGCGCTCATCCCCTTCCTCATCGGGGTGGCGCTCGGAGACCTGCTCCACGGTCTGCCTATCAACAAGCAGCACGAGTTCACCGGCGGTTTCTGGCAGCTGCTGACGCCCTTCGGGCTGTGGACCGGATTGACCCTGGTGGTGCTCTCGCTCCTCTCGGGCGCCACCTTCCTCAGCCTCAAGACCACCGGCGAGCTTCAGGCGCGGGCCGAACGCGCCGCCGCCGGCATCGGGGTGGTGGCGGTGATCGTCGCGTTCGGCTTCATGACCTGGGTCCACGTCGGGCTGAGTACCGGCTTCGTTCCCGAGCCGCTCGAGGCCCTGGCGCTCCTGGCGGTGATCGTGGCCGCCTGGGCGGCCCGCGAGCGCGCCGAGGGCTGGGCCTTCATTGCCGCGTGCGTCGGCATCGGTGGCACGGTCGGCTCCCTCTTCACCGAGCTCTACCCGCGGGTGATGATCTCGAGCACGAACACCGCCTACGACCTCACCGTCGCCAACACGGCCAGTCCCTCGTACTCGCTCAAGGTCATGACGGTCGTCGCCGCGATCTTCTTCCCGATCGTCCTCATCTACCAGGGCTGGACGTACAAGGTCTTCCGACGACGCGCTCTCGGTGCCACCGACGAGCGACGAGTTGGAGGGTCAAGGCCCGGCGCCGGACGCACCGGTGACGCCGGGGGCCAGCGCGGTCACCGCGACCGGCACCGACCCGGGCGGACCGGGCGCGGCATCACCACAGACGTGATCCCGCGATCCCGTTAGCATGCGACGGTGACCGACGACTCTGCCGCAGGGGACGAGCCAGAGACCTTCCCACCCATCGCCGACTACGGGTTCCTCTCGGACTGCGAGAACAACTGTCTCGTGTCGCCCGACGGCTCAGTGGAGTGGTTGTGCCTCCCGCGGCCCGACTCGCCCAGCGTTTTCGGCGCCATCCTCGACCGTTCCGCCGGCCTCTTCCGCTTGGGACCGACCAGCACCCAGGTCCCGCATCACCGGCGCTACATCCCCGGGACCATGGTCCTCGAGACGACCTGGCACACGCCAACGGGCTGGCTGATCGTCCAAGACCTCCTCGTCGTCGAACCGGTGACCGACGGGGTGCGGCGCACGGACTACCGCCGCGCACCCGGGGACACCGCGGGGACGGGCACCCTGCTGCGCCTGGCCACCTGCATCGAGGGGCGCGTCGAAGTGGTGGTGAGCGCCGTGCCCGTCTTCGACTACGGCGTTCAGACCAGTGGCTGGCGCTACGACGGCGAGAACTACGGCTGCATGACGATCAATCCACCGGAGGTCGGCGAGCCCAGGCTCACGCTCACCTCGACCATTGGGCTCGGTGCCGTCTCGGCGCGCTGCTACGGGCGCTCGACGCTCGAGAAGGGCGAGACCGCGTTCGCCGCGCTGTCGTGGAGCGACCGCCAGCCGAAGACAGTCGAGGAGGCGCAGAGCCAGCTCGACGACACCGTGTCGTACTGGCGGGCCTGGCTGGCCAACGGCACCTTCCCCGACCACCCCTGGCGCAGCTACATGGAGCGCAGCGCACTGACCCTCAAGGGTCTGAGCTACGCCCCCACCGGTGCGATCATGGCCGCGGCCACCACTTCGCTCCCCGAGACGCCGGGTGGCGCGCGCAACTGGGACTACCGCTACACCTGGATCCGCGACTCGTCGTTCATGTTGCGCTCGCTCTACCGTCTCGGCTTCGACTGGGAGGCCCTGGAGTACTTCGCCTTCGTGCTCGAGGCGCTCGCCGGTGACGCCGGTCACTTCGACCTCCAGATCATGTACGGGATCGACGGGCGCAAGGACCTGACCGAGACCACGCTCGACCATCTCACCGGCTGGCGCGGCTCGCGGCCGGTCCGCGTCGGCAACGGCGCCTGGAACCAGCGTCAGAACGACGTGTGGGGCATGCTGCTCGACGCGGTCGACATCCACTTCCGCCAGGGCGCAGCGCAGATCGTCAAGCCGGTGTGGGACGGGCTCAGCTCCCTGGTCGATGCGGCGATCGCGCACGCAGGCGACCCGGACCAGGGCATCTGGGAGATCCGGGGCGACCCCGAGCACTTCACGGCCTCGAAGGTCCTGTGCTGGGTGGCCATGGACCGGGGCGCCGACATGGCGCGGCTGCGCCACGACACCGACCGCGCCGAGCAGTGGCGAAAGGCTGCCGACGAGCTCAAGGCCGAGATCCTCGACACGCGGCGTCGACGAGCAGGGTCGCTTCCGCCAGCACTACGGCAACGCAGGAGCTCGACGCCTCGCTGCTGCTGATCCCCATCCTCGAGTTCCTCCCGCCCGAGGACGAGCGGGTGCGCGCCACGGTGCTGGCCATCGCCGACGAGCTCACCGAGGACGGTCTCGTCCTGCGCTACAAGGTCGACACCACCGACACCGGCTTCGCGGGCAAGGAGGGGACGTTCACCATCTGCTCCTTCTGGCTGGTGACCGCGCTGGCCATGATCGGCGAGGAGGAGCGTGCGCGGGCGCTGTGCAAGAAGCTCCTCGCCTTCGCCGGACCGCTCCAGCTCTACGCGGAGGAAATCGACGCCAGCCACCGGGGAGCATCTCGGCAACTTCCCCCAGGCGTTCACCCACCTGGCACTCATCGACGCGGTGGGGCGGCTCATTGAGGCCGAGGGGGCGGCCCTCCCGCCGCTGTGAGCGACGCGGCGACCCGGCCAGCTCCGGTGCGCACTGCGACACCGCACCGGGTCGTGGTCGTCGGTGGCGGATTCGGCGGATTGCTCGCCACCCGCTTCCTTACCCGGGTCGAGGAATGTCGAGATCACGCTGATCGATCGGCGGAACCATCACCTGTTCCAGCCGCTGCTCTACCAGGTGGCGACGGGGATCCTCTCGCCGGGCCAGATCTCCCCGGTGTTGCGCCACATGTTGCGGCGACGGCGCAACGTGCGGGTGATCCTGTCGTCGGTCACCGGGTTCGACCTCGAGCGCCGGATCGTGCACACGACGTCGCTTCCCGGACGCTTCGACGAGTACCCCTACGACAGCCTCATCGTGTCGGCCGGCGCCGGGCAGTCGTATTTTGGTCACGACGAGTTCGCGCTGATCGCGCCGGGCATGAAGACGATCGACGACGCCATGGAACTCCGGCGCCGCGTCTATGGCGCACTGGAGCTGGCCGAGACCATGAGGGACGAGGCCCTCGAGCGCTTCTGGATGACTTTCGTCGATCGTCGGGCGCCGGGCCCACCGGGGTCGAACTGGCCGGGCAGATCCGCGAGCTGGCCGCTCGCAGCCTCAGCCGCGACTTCCGAACGATCAACCCTTCTTCGCGTCCGCGTCATCCTCGTCGACGGCGGCACTGAGCCACTGGCCACCTTCGGCGGCGAACTCTCCGAGCGGGCGAGCCGGACCCTCGAGAAAATGGGGGTGGAGCTGCAGATGGGCCTCCGCGTGGTCGGGGTCGACCCGTTCGGCGTCGACACCGAGAACGAAAGAAGGAGACGCGCCGCTTCGAGGCCGGGACCACGATCTGGGCCGCCGGGGTCCAGGCGTCGTCGCTGGCCGGCATGCTGGCCGAGGCCACGGGGGCGACGACGGATCGGGCCGGGCGTATCGAGGTCCAGCCCGACCTCACCCTCCCGGACCACCCCGAAGTCTTCGCGGTGGGGGACATGGCGTCGATCAACGACCTGCCGGGCGTCGCCGAGGTGGCCATGCAGGGCGGCCTGCACGCGGGCAACACCATCAAGCGCCGAATGAAGGGCAAGGACAGCGTCCCGTTCAAGTATCGCGACCTCGGGACCGCAGCCGCCATCGGCCGCTTCAAGTCGATCGTCAGCGTGCACGGCATCCGTCTGAGCGGGTTCCCCGGGTGGGTGGTGTGGTTCTTCGTCCACATCGGCTTCTTGAACGGCTTCGGCAACAAGCTCAGCACCATGTTGCGCTGGTTCCGCTCCATGGTCGGTCACGCCCGTCCCGAACGCGTGTTCAGCGTCGGGCACACCGGCGGCGACCTGAGCCTGCCCGATGGACGTGAAGGCCAAAATCATGCCTCACGACTTTCCGGTGCAGACGGACGTGCCCGGCTGGGCCGAGCGTGTGGCCAACGCAGAGTCCGCGGAGCCGCCGCAGCAGTCCGCTGGCTGAGGCGCCGCGAGCAAGAGGCGTCGGAGCGGGGCGACCGCTACATTGCGGCTGATGATCCTCGACCGATTCCTCGTCACCGACCAGGCTGCCGTCGTCACCGCCAGCGGGCGCGGCATCGGTGCCGCCACCGCTGTGGCGTTGGCCGAAGCGGGAGCCGACGTCGTGTTGGCCGCCCGCACCCAAGAGCAGCTGCGTGAGGTGGCCAAGCAGGTCGAGGCCGCCGGGAGGAGAGCCGTCGTCGTGCCCGGCGACCTCACCGACTACGACCTCATGGCGTCGCTGGCCGAAACAGCCTGGGCGGAGTTTGGCCGCCTCGACATCGTGGTCAACAACATGGGCGGCACCATGCCGAGGCCGCTGCTCGACACGTCTCCACGCTTCTTGGAAGAGGCCTTTCGCTTCAACGTCGCCGCCGGGCACGCGCTGGTGCGCGCTGCGGTGCCGCGCATGCTCGAAGGAGACCATCCCGGCGGCGCCATCGTCAGCATCTCGTCGGTCATGGGCCACGTGGCCGGGCGCGGGTACCTCGGCTACGGGACCGTGAAAGGCGCGGTCGAGCAGTACACACGGCTCGCCTCGCGCGACCTCGCGCCGCGCATCCGCGTGAACGCCATCGGCGTGGGATCCACCGCCACCTCCGCGCTCGACATCGTCATGTCGAGCGACGAGCTGCGCACGGCGATGGAAGACGCCACGCCGCTCAGGCGCCTCGGCCATGTCGACGACATCGCCTCGGCGATCCTGTATCTCGCCTCTCCCGCCGGGTCCTACGTCACAGGGAAGATCATTGAGGTCGACGGCGGCCTGCAGTCGCCCAACCTCGAGATGCCGATTCCGGACCTCTAACCCGTCTCGATTCATCCATCCCCCAGCGACCAAGGAGGCGGTCATGTACCGCGTCGTGCAATGGAGTACCGGCAACGTGGGGCGTCACGCCTTGGCCGGCATCGACGCCCACCCCGAGCTCCAATTGGTCGGGGTCTTCGTCTCCAATCCGGACAAGGCCGGACATGACGCCGGCGAGCTGGCCGGGCTCACGCGCACGTTCGGTGTGGCGGCGACGACCGACGCCGAGGCACTCTCGCGCTCGAGCCGGACTGCATCGTGCACACGGGCATGGCCGACAACCGCATCTTCGAGGCGCTCGGCGACCTCGAGCGATTCCTCGAGGCGGGATGCAACGTCGTGTCCTCGAGCCCGGTCATGTTGCAGTACCCCGAGCCCGGCGACCCGCTGGCGGCACCGGTCATCGCGGCGGCGGAGAAGGCGGGCGTCTCCATCTTCGTCAACGGGGTGGACCCCGGCTTCGCCAACGACGCGCTTCCGCTCGTGCTTTCGGGCATCTGCGAGCGGATCGAGGAGGTCCGATGCTCCGAGGTGCTGAACTACAACACCTACAACCAGCCCATGGTGCTCTTCGACATCATGGGTTTCGGCCGCGACCTCGACGACGTGCCCATGCTGTTGAGCCCGGGCGTCCTCACCATGGCCTGGGGCAGCGTGGTGCGCCAGATCGCCGCCGGACTCGGTCTGACCCTGGACGCGGTCACCGAGTGGTACGAGCGCGAGGCCGCACCCGAGGACTTCGAGGTCGATGCCGGCACGATCAAGGCGGGTACCGCCGCCGCCCTGCACTTCGAGGTGCGCGGCATGGTGGCAGAGCGCCCCGTCATCGTGCTCGAGCACGTCACCCGGCTGCGCGACGACCTCGGCGCCGACTGGCCCCAGCCCGCCGGCCACGGCTGCTACCGCGTCCAGATCACAGGCGAGCCCAACTACACGCTCGACCTGCAGCTGATGGGCACCGACGGCGACCACAACACCGCCGGGCTCAAAGCCACCGCCATGCGCCTCGTCAACGCGGTGCCGGCCGTCGTGGAGGCGGCCCCGGGCCTCGTCACCGCGCTCGCCCTCCCGCTGGTGACCGGGCGAGGGCTCGTCGTCACCTGAGCCGGCATGCCCGGGACGAGGGTCGACGGACTCGTGGCGCCGGGGTGACCCCTGCGATCAGGCTCCGAACCCCCAAACGCACAATTCTCCATAAACCAGCAGCGCCGCGCTGTTGAGTCGACCCCCAGGCGGGGCGACAAGACGGCATGCCCGAAAATATGGCGGTCGCGCCGCGCGGCCGGTGGCGCCGGAGAGTCGCGACCACGGGAGTGGCCGTCCTCGCCGAGTCCCTGTTCGCAGGGGCATCGATCGCCCACGCCGCGGAATCCACGCCAGGCGCTTTAGGGCTCAGGAACGTCGGCAGGTGACACGGTGGCCACCAACCCACCCACCACCGTGTCGCCTGCTGCCGACGTCGATGGCAGTGCGGTGAGCGTCCCGACCGATGGGAACGGCGCCGTCCAACAGACCCTCAGCGTGTCGGTCCTCCCGGGCACCATCTCGGTGTCACAGCGAGCGAGTCCGCGTCGCTGGCGCAATTGGGCGAGTTCGGCCAGTTCTTCGGGTCGCTGGCGCCCGATCGCGGTCAACGACTACCGCGGGTTGTTGGTCGGCTGGCACGCCACCGTGTCGCTGCAATCGGTGACAGGGTTGAGCGCGTCGGCGCTGACCGGGGCCCGGATCTGCGTGGTCCCCCACACGCCGACCTTGGTGGAGGGGACCCCGGCTGACGTGGAGCGGGCGGCGCCGCACTCCTGCGCCGGCGCGGGTCCGCCGATTCCCGGTGTTCTTCGCCGCTCACGGTTTCGCCGTCGCCGTGCACGAGCCGATCGAGCGCCTCGGTCCGCCGCTGGCGATACTGGGGCGTGGTTCCTCTTCCTCCAGACACCCGCGACGACGCGCCCGGTCATGGCGGTCCCGCCACGCTCGACTACCTGGCGGCCAACGTGGCCGACTGGACCACGCAGGCGGACGACCAGCGCGCTTTCGGCCGTCGGGCCTGGGCCAAGGAAGAGCCGACGTGGGGGATCTTCGCCGTCCCCGAGTCAAAGGTCGGGATCCTTCCGCCAGATGTCGGCGGTCTCGACGTGCTCGAGCTCGGCTGCGGCACCGGCTACGTGTCGGCCTGGCTGGCGCGCCGGGGCGCACGGCCGATCGCGTTCGACCCCACGCCCAGCCAGCTGGCGATCGCGGGCGACCTGCAGGTCGAGTTCGGCCTGGCCTTCCCGTTGGTCCGTGCAGCAGGCGAGCACCTGCCCTTCGCCGACGACTCCTTCGACCTGGCCATCAGCGAGTACGGCGCGGCCATCTGGGCCGATCCCTACCGGTGGATCCCAGAAGCCGCCCGCGTGCTGCGCCGCGGCGGGATGCTCCTCTTCCTCGGCAACAGCACGCTGTCCATGCTGTGCGCCCACGAAGACGACGACGGGCCGAGCGATGCCAGGTTGCGCCGGCCGCAGTTCGGCCTGCATCGCATCGACTGGGATGACCCTGTGTGCCGCGAGTTCCACTTGAGCCACGGCGATCGGATCCGGCTGTTGCGGCGGTGCGGGTTCGAGATCCTCGACCTGGTCGAACTGCGGCCTCGGCACGGCGCGACCACCCGGTACACACACATGACGTACGAATGGGCCCGCCAGTGGCCGTGCGAGGAAGCCTGGAAGGCCCGGCTGGCTCCCCCGTCGTGAGCGCTGGTGTCGTCTTTTCCCGAGAATTCGCTTCGGGGGTGTCGAAAATCAGTCACCGGCTCCGACTCCTTCGCTGTCCGGCGCCACCGTGGCGCCCGAACAGAAAGGATGGAGCCATGCGATTCATGCTCATGCAGCACTACGGGGGCGTCGAAGGTGACTGCCCACCGATGTACGAGTGGAGCCCGGCCGAGGTCCAGGCCCACATCGCCTTCCAGCAGGCACTCAACCAGCGACTCGAAGAGCTCGGCGAGTTCATCGACGGTCAGGGGTTGGCCGGTCCCGACGAGGCGCGCTTCGTGGTGTCCGACGGCACCACCCCGGCCCTGGTCACCGACGGCCCCTTCCCCGAGTCCAAGGAGCTCCTGGCCGGGTACCGGGTCGTCGAAGTGGACACGCTCGAGCGGGCACTCGCCATCGCCGCGGAGATCTCGGCCGCACCGGGTGCGGGCGGGCGGCCGATTCAACAGCGGATCGAAGTCCGCGAGATCCTGAGCGCGCCCGACCCGGAGGTGTGAGGGTTGGCTGGAGCCGACGGCACGGAGGGCCTGTTGCGTGCACTGGCGCCGCATGCCCTCGCCGTCGTGGTGCGCCGCTACGGCCACTTCGCCGACGCCGAGGACGCCGTGCAAGAGGCCTTGCTCGCCGCCACCGAATCGTGGCCGGGCGCCGGTGTCCCCGAACACCCCCTCGGCTGGCTCGTGCGCGTCGCCTCGCGCCGGATGGCCGACGCCTTCCGTCGTGACGAAGCACGCCGGCGGCGCGAGGACGTGGCGGCGTCATGGTCCAGTCGTGCACCCGACCCGGCCGCCGGACGCGATGACACCCTCGCTCTCTTCTTCATGTGCTGCCACCCCTCGCTGCCTCCAGCCGGTGCCGTCGCACTGACCCTGCGCGCCGTCGGGGGGCTGACGACCAAGGAGATCGCCACCGCCTTCTTGGTCCCCGAGGCCACCATGGCCCAGCGCATCAGCCGGGCCAAGCGCAGCGTGGCCGAGTCGGGCGAGCCGTTCGCGCCGCCAGGTCCCGACTCGTGGAGCACACGCCTCGCCCTGGTCCTGCGCGTCGTCTACCTGATCTTCAACGAGGGCTATGCCTCGAGTGGCGGGCCGAACCTCGGGCGAAACGACCTGGCGACCGAGGCCCTGCGCCTGGGCCGGCTGCTCCGCGACCTGCTGCCCGACGAGGCCGAGGTCAGCGCGCTGCTCGCGCTCATGCTCCTCCACGAGGCGCGGCAGCGCGGCGCGCACAGGGCCCGACGGCGCGCTGGTGCCCTTAGAAGACCAGGACCGTTCGCAATGGGATCGTGCGCTCGTCGCCGAGGGCACCACACTCGCCGCGACGGCCCTCAGCCAGGGCCCGATGGGTGAGTACGCGGCGCAGGCCGCGGTGGCGGCGCTGCATGACCAGGCGCCGCGCTACGAGGACACCGACTGGGAGCGGATCCTCGCCCTCTACACCTACCTCGACCGTCTGAGTGCCAATCCGGTCGTCCGGCTCAACCTGGCGGTGGCGGCGGCCATGGTCGACGGACCCGACCGCGGACTTGCCATCCTCGACGAGCTCGCCGCCTCGGGCGCCCTGGCCCGCTCGCACCGGCTGCACGCCGTGCGCGCCCATCTCCTCGAGCAAATGGGCGACGCCGAAGGAGCCAAGGCGGCGTACATCGCGGCGGCCGGAGCCAGTGCCAACGGGCGCGAACGGGACTATCTGACGATGCGGGCCGCCGCCCTGCACCCGGTTACTCCCCCGTCGAAGGATCGATGACCATGGAGACCTCGGTCACCCGGTCGGCCGGGAAGCCGCCACAGCGCGCGTGCTCGAAGATGATGTCCTCGTCGGGCGCCACGTAGACGCAGTAGAGCTTGTCCTCGGTCACGTAGCTCTGGAGCCACACGATCTCGGGACCGAGGGAGGAGATGACCTTGTTCGACTTGGCGCTCAGCTCCCGTACCTCGTCCGCCGTCAGCTTGCCCGCCCCGGGAACCTCTCGCTCGATCACGTATTTGGGCATCAGAACCACCTCCAAGCTGGTAGCATACTGAGAGTATCTCTCTCACATACGCCTGGTACGCATTATGCATACTGAAAGTACGAATGTCAACCGCCGTGTCGCCCAGGGCGAGGCCACGCGGACTGCCCTCATCGCGTCGGCCCGTGAGCTCTTCGGCGAGCACGGGTACGCCGACACGTCGATCGACGAGGTGGTGGCACGGGCGGGCGTGACCAAGGGCGCCGTGTACCACCACTTCGAGGGCAAAGAAGGGCTCTTCAGCACCGTCTTCGAGCAGGTGTACCGCGAGGTGACGGATGAGGCGGCGGCCGCGTTCTTGGGTCCGGACTCGTGGCAGGCGTTGCTCGACGGCTGCGTCCTGTGGATCGACGCGCACCTCGATCCGGCCGTGCGACGCATCGTCCTCCAAGACGCCCGCGCCGTCATCGATTCACAAGAGCTGCGCGCCATCGAGAACCGATTCGGCGCCGTCGCCCTCCGCGGTGCACTGCGCAAATCCATGCATGCCGGCGTCCTCGATCGTGAGCCGTTGCGGCCCCTCGCACTGCTGCTCGCCGGTGCGTTGAGCGAGGGCTGCCTCTACATCGCCGAGGCCGACGACCCGGCCCGGGCGCGCACCGAAGTGCTGGCGCTGATCACCCGGATGCTGTCGGCGTTCCGGGTGTCGCCCGAGAGCCTCCCAGCTGGCGACGGCGCCCTCACCTAACCTGCGGTCCGGTCGCACGGGCCCGCCACGAGGCACGGGCGTCGATGTGCGACCGGAGGCACGGGTGATAGGCACACGCGGCAGCAGCGGACTTTGGTGGCGGTGCCTCGGTGCGGGTGCGTGCGCCATCGTCCTCATCGCTTCCACGGCCTCGGCCACTGGCGCGGCACCGGCGAAGTCCACGTCCCTTCCCGTCCCGCCCGAGGCCCGCAGCGGCGCGGCCTCGTGGCCCTCCCCCGACCACGACTCGTCGAACTCGCGTCTGGCGACCGGCTCCCCCATCAGCGCGGCGAACCTCAGCCGGCTGGCGACGGTCTGGAAGGTGACGGCCAGCGGCGGCCTCCCGACTTCACCCATCGTCGTCGGGCATTCCGTCTACGTCGAGGACCAGGTCGGCGAGGTCATCGACATCGACCTCGCCAGCGGCCGCGTCGTCTGGAAGTCGCCGTCGGTCGGCTACTCCGTCGGACCCGAGGGTGTTGCGGTCGGCTGGGGCAAGGTGTTCGGCGTCACCCCGACCTCCCTCTTCGCCCTCGACGAGGCGACCGGCGCGCCGCTGTGGTCGACCCGGCTGACCCACACGGCGACCGACGGCATCGACGTACAGCCACAGGTCGTCGGGCGCGAGGTGATCGCCTCGACCGTGCCGGTGAGCATCAAGGGGATCTACACCGGCGGCGACCGCGGGTACGTCGACGCGGTCGACGAGAGCACGGGCAGGCTGTTGTGGGGCTTCGACACCGTCGCCTCACCCACGTTGTGGGGCAACCCGTCGGTCAACTCGGGCGGAGGCTCGTGGTACCCCCCGTCGTTTTCGCCCAAGAGCGGGTTGCTCTACGTCGGCGTCGCCAACCCGGCACCCTTCGTCGGCACCGCGCAATACCCGAACGGGACCAGCCGGCCCGGCCCGAACCTCTACACCGACTCGACCGTCGCATTGCGCATCCGCACCGGGAAGCTGGTCTGGTACCACCAGGCCACCCCGCACGATCTCCTCGATCGCGACTTCGTGCACACCATGGTGGTGCCCGTCCCGGCGGCGCAGGGGCGACCAGCCACCACGGTCGTGGTCGGGACGGGGAAAGGCGGCTTCGTCGTCGGGATGAACCCCTCGACCGGCGCGCAGCTCTGGCGCACCAACGTGGGCGTCCACGAGAACGACACCCTCAAGGCACTGACCGGTCCGACCACCGTGCTCCCCGGGACCTTCGGCGGCGTGCTCACCCCGCCGGCGTCCGCCCACGGGACCGTGTTCGTGGCCGCGCTCAACGCGCCCGACACGCTGTACCCCGATCAAACCGAGTACTTCGGCGGGAAGACCGGGACCATGCGCGGGCAGGTGGTGGCGATGAACGGGCGCAGCGGGCGCATCCAGTGGGACACGCACGTCCCGGGCGACCCGACGGGTGGGGTGACCCTGGTCAACAACGTCGTTCTCACCGCGACGCTCCAAGGAGCGATCATCGGCCTGTCCACGTCGACGGGGCGCATCCTCTGGACGCTCCGGGCGCCCGGCGGTATCGACGGCTGGATGTCGGTGTCGGGGCGCACAGTGATCGTCCCGGTCGGCGCTGCCAAGCCGCCGACGATCCTGGCTCTCCGACTCCCGGGCTCGTGACACACGGGGGCGTCCCAGCAGCCCCGAGCAGCCGACCCCCGAGCGACTAGGCGTCCCCTGCCACGAGATCGTTCGACCAGGCCGGATTCCAATCGACCACCCATGTGTCGAGACCGGTGATCTCGAGCACCCGATGGACCATGGGGACAGGTCGGCAGACGATCAGGCTGCCACCCTTGTTGATCGCCTCCTGGCGAGCTCGGTGAATCGTGCCGATCCCCGAGGAGTCCATGAAGGTGAGTCGACACAAGTCGACGACGATGAGCGAACCGGGGGGACCGATCAGATGCTCGGCGAACCCCTCGCACGTCGATGCGTCGAGCTCCCCTCGCGGGGCGACGACGCGACCTCCATCGAAGCCGTGCTCGTCAACTCCGAATGGCTCCACCATTGCGTACGCACCTCCAGTGTGTGTTTCTTGGTTGCCTCACGTGTCGATGGGGCAGAAATTGACGAAAGCAATTGTGGTTGAAGTGTCGAGACGCGATCAATCACCCGATCGGGTGATTTAAACCCGGGCTTCTGCTTCCTAGAGTTGACGTCGTGCCGGAGCCGATCATTGTGGCGCTGGTCAACGACTACGTGATCGTCCTCGAAGGCCTGCGCGGCTTGCTGCGGTCCGCCCAACCCGAGATGCAGGTCGTCGAGATGGACCTCGCGAAGGGGCCACGGCGACAGGTCGACATCACCTTGCTCGACACCTACGGGGAGCTCGACGCGCTCGGTGAACGGGTGCGCTCCCTGAGCAGTGACGCTGGCAACGGCGTGGTCGTCGTCTTCAGCTTCTCGGACCGGCCCCAGGCGGTCCGTCGGGCCATGCGGGCGGGTGTACGGGGTTTCATCTCCAAGGCCGTGCCGCGCGAGACGATCATTGCGGGCATCCGAGCGGCGGCCAGGGGTGAGCGGGTCGTGCTGACCCAGCGGTCTCGGCACGCCCAGATCGAAGCCGCGCTGCGCTGGCCCGGACGCGAGCTCGGCCTCACCGAGCGCGAGAGCGAGCTGCTCGCACTGTTCCCGACGGGCATGACGAACCGTGAACTCGCCGAGCATCTCTCTGTCAGTGAGAACACCGTCAAGACGCAGCTACGGAGCCTCTACGGCAAACTCGGTGTACGCAATCGCGCGCAGGCGTCGGCGTACGCCAGGCGCGGCATACTCGGCGAGCGTCACAGCCAGGTGGCACGCGTGGAGGTTGACGACCCCGAGCCGGCCTGAGGCGCCAGCCGGACGATCGGCGCGCGATGCATGTGCGTTGCACCACGAACCCGATCGATCACCCATCGGTCCGCCGGTAGCCGAGCTGGCGAATGTGGAAGACGACGTCATGGGGATCGCTCGAGCTCGCCAGTGCGGCCAGGTCGTCAGCCAGGTTCTCGAGGGTCGGCGGGGGATGCTGCCCCGTCACGTCGGGATCGTGGCGCCAGACGGCGAAGTTCATGGCGAACATCTGCGCCGCCAGTGCCGCCGGCACGTGGTGCCGGTACACCCTGTTCACGACCCGGTGCACTTCTGGTGGAGGTTCCAGGGCGGCGAGCCGAGCGCCGACCCAGAGGTCGCCGCCCTTGCGGGCGACGAGCGAGCGGACCATGTCCTCGTAGGCGGCCAGGACGGGATGGGAGGTCGTGATCTCGTCATCGTCTTGGACGACGAGGAACCCACCCGCGTGCAGCTGGCCGAGCCACGAGAGCAAGACCGACTCGGGCTCGGCCAGGTGCGAGAGCACGAACCGGGCGTGGAGCAGGTCTGCCGGCCCGGTGGGCAAAGGCATGACGGTCACATCGTGCGCGACCCAGGTGGCGTGGAGCCCGCCGCTCCGTGCCCGTGCCAAGAACGCGGCCGAGACGTCGAGTCCGACGAGGCGGGCCGGACGGAGCTGTGCCGCGATGAGCCGGGCGCTGTACCCGGGTCCGCAGCCGAGATCCACCGCCAACCCGGTCCGGTCGCGCTCGGCGATGTCGAGGAGCGCGCGGTTGGGTGCTGCGAACACCCTGTCCATGAGCTGCAGGCGCAGCGCGGCGGTCTCGACGTCCCCGAACGCATAGCCGGCGCGAGCGGGCGTGCCGGTCGATTGGCGGGCGGTCCGTGCCGTGCGTGGCTCTTCAGCGGTCACTGGCTTGCTCCTCGTCGATGGGCGAGAAGTCCGCTTCCTTCGAGGTCGGCCTGCGACGACAGAAGCCGCCTCGTCAGAGGCGGCTTCTCGAAGATGGCGCAGGTGCGCCCGCAGGGTCAGCCGCCTAGCGAGGCGACCACCACTCGGAACGCACCATGGGCGTGTGCACGGCTGTGACGGTATCAGAAGGCCCCGGCCTTAGCCCGCGGCAACGGTCACCGTCAGCATCTCGAACCTGGCCGGGGGGACCGTGCACGGAGTCGTGTCGGTCGGCGCACAGCGGGCGTCGAACTGGGCGGTGACGGTGGTCTCGCCGTCGCCGACCGCATCGAAGACCGCCGTGGCCTTCGTCCTCGACGGTGCGTCGGTCCGCCCCACCAGCACCGAGTTGTCCGAGATGGTTGGTGGTGACGTGCTCCAGCTGCCGTACCCCCTCGTCCCGCCGCTCGAGACGAAGGTGACCGTCAGCGTGGACCCGACGGTCACACAGGTCGCGCCCGTCCCCGAGGACTCCGTGTACGCAACGTGTCCAGAGGCACAGGCGGTCTGCTTGCTCGGCGTCGTGGGGGATGTCGGGGATGTCGGTGCAGGGAGTGCGCCACTCGACACCGTGAGACTCACCGTCGCCCCGGCGGCGACCGATTCGCCGCCCGAGGGGTTGGAGGCGATGACGACGCCGGCGTGGGACTGAGCGGTCGGAATGCCCAAGATCACACCGGTGGTGAGGCCGACACGATGGAGTGCACGGACGGCCGCCGTCTGACTGAAGCCGACGATGGTGGGCACGACGACACGGTGCGCGCGCACGGCACTCGGATGGGTGCTGCCGCACGCGGCGGCCACGACGACGAGGACCACCGTCAGTCCCAACCAGGGCCGACGGTCATGGAGCACGGCCAACTCTGGCATAGGCGACCGGTCGCTGGACGGTCAGCGAAAGTCGCGGCTGGCCGGCACCGCCGTCCCCACCACCAGTGCCTCGACCCGCTCGGCGTCGAAGCTGACCGCGCCCTGGCCCTTTCGCACCCGGCCACGGATCAACAACACGGGCGCGTGGCGCGCCACGTGCTTCCAGCGGGCCCAGGCGCCGCGGGAGAAGACGACGTTGACGTGGCCGCTCTCGTCTTCGAGGTTCACGAACACCGCCCCACGGGCCGTCTCGGGATGCTGGCGGTGCGTCACCACGCCGGCCACCGTCGCCCGGTCGCCGTCGTCACACGCCTCGAGGGCGTCCGCCCTCAGCACACCCATGGCCTCGAGCCGGTCGCGGGCCAGGTGCATGGCGGTGCGCTCGGGGGCCAGCCCGAGCGCCCACAGGTCGTCGCCCACCGACTCGTAGAGGCTGGGCGCGGGCAGCGGCGGGGCCTCGGCCCCCACCACGACGCCGGGCAGCCGGTCGGGTGTCCCCTGCGCCGCCGCCCCGGCCGCCCACAGCAGCCGGCGCCGCGAGGACGCGACGCCGCCGGGCTCGCCGCTGGCGTCGGTGGGGTCGAGCGCGCCGGCGGCGGCCAGGGTCTCGAGCTGGGCCTGGGTCACGCCCGCCCGGCGCACCAGGTCCTCGCCACCGCACCAGGGCCGCCCCGCCACGATGCGCTCGGCCGTGGCCTCGCCCACCCCGCGCACCGAGGCCAGCCCGAGCCGCAGTACCGGGTCGGCGACGGCGCCCTCGAGCGACGCGCCCACGGCCGAACAATTCACGTGCGGCCGGCGCACGCCGACCCCGTGACGCCGCGCGTCGGCCACCAGTGACTGGGGCGACCAGAACCCCATGGGCTGGGAGTTGAGCAACCCCGCGGTGAACGCGGCCGGGTAGTGGTGCTTCAACCAGGCGGACGAGTAGACGAGATGCGCGAACGACACCGAGTGCGACTCGGGGAAGCCGAAGTTGGCGAAGGCGGCCAGCGCCTCGAAGACCTGGTCGGCCACCGCGCCGGTCACGCCGCGCTCGGCCATGCCGTCGTAGAGGCGCGCCCGCATCTTCTCCATGCGCGCCGCCGAACGCTTGGCCGCCATGGCCTGGCGCAGCTCGTCGGCGTCGGCCGCGCTGAACCCGGCGATGGCCACCGCCATCTCCATCAGCTGTTCTTGGAAGAGCGGCACCCCGAGCGTGCGCTCGAGGATCGGCTCGAGCAGCGGGTGCAGGTAGGTGACGGGCTCCTCGCCGCGACGGCGCCGGATGTAGGGGTTCACCGCGTGGCCCTGAATGGGCCCGGGCCGGATGAGCGCCACCTCAATGGCGAGGTCGTAGAAGGTGCGCGGCGCCACCCGCGGCAGCGTCCCCATCTGGGCCCGGCTCTCCACCTGGAAGACGCCGACCGTGTCGGCCCGGCACAACAGGTCGTAGACCGCGGGCTCCTGGGGCAGCTGGCCCAGGTCGATGGCGGTCCCGTGGAAGTCGCGCACCAGGTCGACCATGCGGTGCAGCGCCTCGAGCATGCCCAGGCCGAGCAGGTCGAACTTCACCAGCCCGATGGCGGCGCAGTCGTCCTTGTCCCACTGCAGCACGCTGCGCCCCGGCATGCGGCCCCACTCCACCGGGCAGACCTCGACGACGGGGCGGTCGCACAGCACCATGCCGGCCGAGTGGATGCCGAGATGGCGCGGCCGGTCGAGCACCTCGGCCGCCAGCTCGGCCACCAGCGTCGGGCACCCCGCCACCTTGTGTCTCGGCCACCTCGTGCACGGCGGCGACCGAGGAGCTGCCGCGCCCATACCCGGCGTCGATGCCGGCCGACCAGGCGTCCACCTGCTCGGGGGTGAAGCCGAACGCCTTGCCCACGTCGCGTACCGCCGAGCGCGGCCGGTAAGTGATGACGTTGGCCACCTGTGCCGCGTGGCGGCGGCCGTAGCGCTCGTAGACGTACTGGATCACCTCCTCGCGCCGCTCCGACTCGATGTCCACGTCGATGTCGGGCGGCCCGTCGCGCGCCGGCGAGAGGAATCGCTCGAAGAGCAGCCCGAGGTCGACGGCGTCGACGTTGGTGACCCCGAGCGCGTAACACACGGCCGAGTTGGCCGCCGAGCCACGCCCCTGGCAATAGATGTCGAGGCGCCGGCACACCTGCGCGATGTCCCACACGATGAGGAAGTAGCCGGCGAAACCGAGCCGGCCGATGACGTCGAGCTCGTGGTGGATCTGCTTCCACGCGCCCGGCACCCGCTCGGCTCCGGGCGGCCCGTAGCGCGCCGTCGCACCCTCGGTCACCAGCTGGCGCAGGTAGCCCTGCTCGTCCATCCCCGCCGGCACCGGGAAGTCGGGCAGGCGCGGGGCGACCAGACGCAGGTCGAAGGCGCAGGACCGCCCGAGCTCGGCGGCGCGGGCGACCACACCGGGCCAGCGGGCGAAACGCCGCGTCTGCTCGGCCGCCGACCGCAGGCAGGCCACCGGGGCGGGCGGCAGCCAGCCCTCGAGCTCGGCCAGGGGACGGCGCGCCCGCACCGCGGCGAGCGTGGTGGCCAGGCGGTACCCCGCCGGCGTGGCGTAGTGCACGTTGTTGGTGGCCACCGCGTCGAGGTCCCACTCCACGGCCAGGCGCGCCAGCGCGTCGTTGCGCGCCGTGTCGAGCGGGTCCCCGTGGTCCCACAGCTCGAGCGCCACGTTGGCGCGGCCGAAGGCGTCGACGAGCCGGCCCACCTCCTTGGAGGCCGCCCGGGGCCCGGCCTCCATCAGCGCGGCAGGGATCGCCCCCTTGCGACAGCCGCTGAGCACCAGCCAGTGCCCGCCCGCGGCGCGGGCGAGCGCGTCGAGGGTGAACACGGGCTTGCCCTTCTCGCCGCCGGCGAGGTGCGCGTCGGCCAACACGGTGGAGAGGCGCGCGTAGCCGTCGGGGTCGCGGGCGAGCACGACGAGGTGCGTCCCGGTCGGGTCGGGCTCGCCGGTGCGCAGGCCGGCCGGCGCCAGCGTCACCTCGGTGCCGAAGACGGTCGGCAGCCCGCAGGCGCGCGCCGCCTCGGCGAACCGCACCACGCCGTAGAAGCCGTGATGATCGGTCAGCGCCAGCGCGTCCAGCCCGAGCCGGTCCGCCTCGGCCACCAGCTCCTCGGGGTCGCTGCTCCCGTCGAGGAAGCTGAAGCCCGAGTGCGCGTGCAGCTCGGCGTAGGCCTCGGTCATCGGGTGACCCGGCCCTCGGGCACCTCAGTCATAGGGCGTCTCAGTCATAGAGGGCCTCGACCCACCACTGCCCCCGCTCGGTGCGCAGCAGGCGCGCCACCCCGTCCGCGGTGACCAGCTGCAGGCGCGCCGCGCGCCGGCGTGCCGACCACCAGCGCTCGGTGACCGGCCACGGTCCGGCCCACCCCGCCACTTGCTCCCAGGGGCCACCGTCGACCGAGAGCCGGTCGATCGGTGCGGTGAGCAGCCCGCTCCCGCTCACCACCATGGCGTTCCCCTCGGCGTCGACCAGCTCGGCGCGCGGCGGTGCGCGCAGCACGTCGCTCGGCGCGGGCGGCGGCACCCGTCCCGGCCAGGGCGCGGCGGCCGGACCCGACGCAGGGCCCGACGTTGGACCCGGGGCACCCGCGTCGGGACTGCCCCAGGGGACCAGCACCGACTGACCGGCCGGGTCGCGCCCGCCTTGGACCCGGCCCAGCAGCACCGCCTCGATCCCGAGGCGCTCCTGCACCCTGACGACGGCTCGCGCCGCGCGGCAGGTCGGCCTCCGACGTGCCGCCGAAGAAACTGGGCTGCGCCGGCGGGGGCGGCGCGTCGCCGCGGTCGGGATCCTCACCCCGCGCCACCCGCAGCCGCCGCTCAATGGCGCGGTCGCGCAGCCCGGCCAGCTCACCGCTCTCGCCCCGGGCCACCGCGTGGCAGGCGGCGGCGTCGGCGCCGAAGCGGTCCGACACGCTCGCCGCGGGCAGCGCGGCGAACTGGCCCAAGCGTGGTGATCCCCAGCCGCTGCAAGGTGACGGCGAGGTCCGGGCCGCGCCAGCGTGGCCACCGACCAGGGCGCGAGAAAGCTCGCGGTGGTGCCGGGAGGGACGATCAGCTCGGACGCGTGCGGCCAGGACCGCGGCGAAGAGCCCGTCGGCCACGCCGACGTCGGCATCCTCGTCGACCCGTTCGGCCAGGAGGGCCGCGACGGCTTCCTCGCCGCCGAAGAAGCGGGCGGGCCCGCGCGCCGGCAGCGCGCAGACCCCGAGCCGGACGGGATGGACCCAGGGGCAGAGCTCGCCCGCGCGCGCCACAACGCGGGCAAAGCGCCGCGCCTCCTCTCCCCGCGCCCCTTCCTCGAGGAGCCCGGGGCACCAGATGACGACCAACCGTTCCACGCCTTCTTCTCCACCACGCCGTTCAGGCCGCCTCCGGCCCGACGTCGGGGCCGATCCCGCCCGGCGGCCCGTTCCTTTTGCTTGTGCTTCTCCTCGTCCTGCTCGTTCTCCCCACTCCCCTGATCCCCCCGCCCGCCTGCGGCTTCCGCGTTCGTGTCCGTGTCCGCGTCCTCGTCCCGTCCGCGTCGCAACGCCACCGCGCCGGTGCCGGCGGGGAGCCACAGCGAGCACTCGGTGGCCCGGCCGGCGGCGCGGCGCCCGCTGACGCGCACCTCGGCCCGGCGGCCGCGCGAGGTGGCCGTGGCCCTGCCCGACGCCCTCCCACACCCCCGCACCCACCGAGAGTGCGAGGTCGCCACCCTCGGGCCAGGCGCCGGTGCGCTCGAGCAGGACCACCAATGCGGCCTGGCGCTCGCGGGCCCGGGCGCGCAGGTGGCGCGCCGCGGTCAGGCGGGCCCGGCCCGGCGGTCGCACCACGAACGGCGTCGACGCCCGAGAGGAGATCGCCGGCCGCCTCGGCCCATCCGCTGCCGGGATGGGGCACGAAGACGACGCGGCGCAGATCCAGTCCGAGGTCGGCGGCCGCCACCACGCCCGGGTCGGGCAGGCCGACCGCGGCGCACCAGCTCCCGGCGGTCGAGGCCGCGGCCAGCAAGGAGAGTGCGAGCGTGGTGGCCCCGTGGCCAGGAGGCCCGCTCACGGTGGTGGTCGTCCCGCGGCGCAGGACGCCGCCCGGGAAGAGCGGGGCCAGGGGTGGCGGCACCGGCAGGGTCCGCCCGGCCACCGGCGTGACGGGCCGGACCCGGTCGGCCAAGCCCGGCGGGGAGCTCCCGGGGTTCCCGAGAACGGGGAGACGGCGATTCCCGGGCTGCAGAAAGCGAACATATGTTCGCACATTACAGAGCCCGTGTGTGTTCTGCTCGGGGAGGCAAAAGGCCAGGTCAGAGACCACTGCGTCGAAGAAGGGTCCGGGAGGGGCAATGCTGCCCGCATGTGCGGACGCTTCGCCCTCTACACCCCGCCGGCGAAGATCGCCCGCTACTTCGGCGCCACGCTGGAGGAGGAGACCGAGCCCGGGTACCAGCCGAGCTGGAACGTCGCCCCCACCGACCAGGTCCTCGGGGTGCGGGACCGGCCGCCGCGCCCGGCTCCGGCGGAGCAGGGCGGCGACGCGCGCGAAGACGCCGGCGAAGCACCGCCCGAGCGAGTGCTCATGTCGTTTCGCTGGGGCCTCGTCCCGTGGTGGTCCAAGGACGCCAAGTCGGGCAGCCGGCTCTTCAACGCGCGCAGCGAGACGGTCACCACCAGGGCCTCCTTCCGCGATGCGTTCCGGGAGCGGCGCATCATCGTCCCCGCCGACGGGTTCTACGAGTGGCGCAAGACCAAGACCGGCGCCAAGCAGCCCCACTACTTCACCCGGGCCGACGGCGCGCCGATGGCCTTCGCCGGGCTGGCCGAGCGCTGGCGTCCCAAGGGCGCGCCCACGGCACCCCCTACCTGCGCAGCTGCACCGTCATCACCGCCCCGGGCGGGGCCGACATGGACGGCATCCACGACCGCATGCCGGTGATCTTGGACCCGGCAGCCTTCGACCTGTGGCTCGACCCGACCAACGAGGACAGCGAGGAGCTGCGCGCCATGCTGCGCCCGCCCCCGGCCGGCACGGTGGTGCACCACCCCGTCGGGCCGCGTATCGGTAACGTGCGCAACAACGATCCAACGCTCATCGAGTCCGTGTGAGGGACGCGTAGGGGCGACGGGGAGGACCGGTCTGCTGCGCTGGTCGGCCGGTGCTGGAGGACAGGGGGCTGGGGGGCCCACGTGAGGGGACGACACGTGAGGGAGCAACGATGAGCCTCGACCGGGCGCGCTTCACCCGCCGCACCATGCTGCAGGCCGCGCTGGCCGCGGGCGGCGCAGCCGTGCTGGCGGCGGCCAGCCGGGGCGAGGGGGCGGGCGCCGCCATGGCGCAGCTGGCGGCACGGACCAAACCGGCGGGGTCGGACCTCGGCGCCATCGAACACGTCGTGTTCCTGATGCAGGAGAACCGGTCCTTCGACCACTACTACGGGACATTGGGGGGCGTGCGCGGCTTCAACGACCACCCGCACGGCTCGCTCGGGAACTTCGCCCAAGCCTGGCCCGGCGGCCGCGACAAGACGCTCCTCCCCTTCCATCTCGACTCGAAGTCGGGCATCGGCGAGTGCACCCAGGACCTCGACCACAGCTGGCCGGGCGAGCACCTGAGTTGGGACAAGGGCACCAACGGCGCCTTCGTGTCGACGCACACCAGCACGCAGTTCCAGGGACCCGACCCAAGGTGAGTTCACCATGGGCTACTACACGCGCGCCGACCTCCCTTTCTATTACGCGCTGGCCGACGCGTTCACCATCTGCGACAACTACCACTGCTCGGTACTCGGGCCGACGCACCCGAACCGGCTCATGTCGCTCTCGGGCACCATCGACCCGACGGGCGCGGCGGGCGGCCCGGTGCTCATCACCAACGAGGCGGCCGACGCCGTCTACAGCGTGCACTGGGACACCATGCCCGAGGTGCTCGAGGACGCCGGGGTGAGCTGGAAGGTCTACAACCCGGTGGGCACCATCTACACCGAGACGTTCTTCCAGCAACACGGCATCCTCAGCGACGCCATCCTCCCCTACTTCAGCCAGTACCAGAACCCGCAATCGGCGCTGTACCAAAAGGCCTTCCTGCCGCAGTACCCGAACGACTTCGTGAGCGACATCCGGGCGGGGACGCTGCCCGCGGTCAGCTGGCTCATCCCGCCCGTCGGCTACGACGAGCACCCGTCGTCGCCGCCTGCCCTCGGCGAGTGGTACACCAGCCAGGTCCTCTCGGCCCTGGTGTCGAACCCCGAGGTCTGGTCCAAGACCGTCCTGTTCCACATGTACGACGAGAACGACGGCTTCTTCGACCACGTGCCGCCGCCAGTGGCGCCGAACGGCACGCCCGGCGAATCGGTCACCGTCTCGCCGCTGCCGGGCGACGCCGGCGGCTTCGCCGGACCGGTCGGCATGGGCTTCCGCGTCCCGATGCTGGTGCTCTCGCCGTTCAGCCGCGGCGGTCACGTGGCCTCACAGGTCTTCGACCACACCTCCCAGCTCCGCTTCTTGGAGGAGCGCTTCGGCGTGAAGGCACCCAACATCTCGGCCTGGCGCCGCAAGACGGCGGGCGACCTCACGTCCACGTTGCACATGAGCAAGCGCGACGCCACGGTCCCGAAGCTGCCCAGCACATCGAAGGACCAGATGGCCGACGTCGAGGCGTTGGGCTGCACCGAGCCCCAGATCCTCGAGATCGACAACACCATGCCGTCGTACCCGGTGCCGGCGCGCCAGGTGATGCCGACGCAGGAGCGCGTGTAAAGGGTCTGGATCCCCGTGCCGGCCGGCGGCGGAGCGGTGCTGGCGGCGCTACTTGGGGGCCGGTTCCAGCGCGAAGGTCTGGACCATGGCCGCACAGAACGCGTCCAGGTCGTCCGGCTTGCGGCTCGTGACGAGGGTATTGGGCCCGTCCGTGCAGACCACCACCTGCTCGTCGACCCACCGGCCTCCGGCGTTGCGAATATCGGTCTTGAGGCTGGGCCACGACGTCAGCGTGCGACCCCGCACGACATCCGCCTCGACCAGTGTCCACGGGCCGTGGCAGATGACCGCGGCGGGCTTTCGGGCTTCGAAGCACGACGCGACGAAGCGGACCGCGTGCTCGTCGGTACGGAGCTGGTCCGGATTGGCCACGCCGCCGGGAAGGACGATGCCGGCGACGGCCCCGACGTCCAGGTCGGCCGTGGCGCGTTCGGCCTCGAAGCGTGCGCCCTTGTCGAGGTGGTTGAAGGCTTGTACGGTCCCCGCCTCCGGTGCGACGAGCACGGGCCGGCCGCCCGCTTCTTCGACAGCCTGCCAGGGCCGGGTGAGCTCGACCTCTTCGACGCCTTCGTTGGCGACGAGGAAGAGGACCGTCGCCTGCGTGAGTGGCTTCGTCATTCGTTCCGTCCTTTCCGTCAGCCCCGCAGAGCGGGGAGCAGTGCTTGGTCCGCCCATCGCAGGAAGGACCGCTGATCGTCTCCGCCGATCTGGATCAATGCCACGTCGGTGAACCCGGCGTCAGTGAACGCACGGGCCGCGTCGACCACCTCGTCGACGTCGGACCCGCAGGGGATCGACTTCGCCACGTCCTTCGGACGGACGTACTTCGACGCGGCCGCAAAGGCCTCGGTCCCCGGCAGCTCGGCATTCACCTTCCAGCCCCCGTCGAACCAACGGAACATCGTGTGCGCCCGCTCAATGGCCCGGTTGCGGTCCTCGTCGTAGCAGAGCGGGAGCTGCCCGACGACCCGCTTGCCCGAGCCGCCCTGGTCGGTGAATTGCGCGACGAGCGCGGCGTCGGGTTGCACGGCGACGAGGGCGTCGCCGAGCGAGGCGGCCAGGCGGCACGACTGAGGGCCCGAGGCGGCCAGCGCGATCGGCGGCGGTGCTGGCGGCATGTCCCACAACTTGGCCGAGTCGACTTCGAAGTGTGCGCCGCGGTACGAGACGTAGTCGCCGCCGAAGAGCGCTCTGATGATTTCGACAGCCTCTTCGAGCATGGCGTGACGGACGTTGACAGGCGGCCACCCTCCTCCCGTGACATGCTCGTTGAGGTTCTCGCCCGCGCCCAACCCGAGGGTGAAGCGACCATCGGACAACAGCGCGACGGTGGCCGCCTTCTGGGCCACCACGGCCGGGTGATAGCGCTTGATCGGGGACGTGACGTACGTCATGAGGTCGATCTCGCTCGTAACATGCGCGGCGGCGCCGAGCACCGACCACGCATAGGGCGAGTGCCCCATGGCGTCGAGCCATGGGAAGTAGTGGTCCGAGATCACGGCGAACTCGAAGCCGACCGATTCGGCCGCGACCACGTCGTCGACCAGAGCCTTGGGGCCCGACTGTTCGCACATCATGGTGTAGCCGTAGCGGGCCATATTCTGGGGGTTACCAGTGTCCGCGGCAGCGAAACATGGGCACCAGCCCGGTTGGGCCGCCTCGCCGGCGGGCATAGCTCGCGTGACGCGGGAAGGAGCTGACGTGCCGGTCGTCGTCGGAACCTCGGGCTGGCACTACGCCGACTGGCGGCCGCGGTTCTACCCGCCCGGGACCGGCACGGGGCGTTGGCTGGCGTTCTACGCCGAGAGGTTCGCCGCGGTGGAGGTGAACAACGCCTTCTACCGACTGCCCGAGCGGGCCACGTTCGAGCACTGGCGGGACGTCACGCCTCCCGATTTCGTGGTCGCGGTGAAAGCTAGCCGATACCTGACACACGTCCGGCGCTTGCAAGACCCGGCCGAGCCGGTGGCACGGCTGATGGAACGGGCGTCGGGTCTCGGCTCGAGACTGGGACCGATCCTGCTCCAACTTCCGCCCACGATGAAGGCCGACCCCGAACGGCTCGACGGCGTCCTGGCGACCTTCGGTCGCGCAGTCCGAGTCGCCGTCGAGCCACGTCATCCGAGCTGGTTCGTCGACGAGGTGCGGTCGGTCCTCAAGAGCCGGAGGGCCGCTCTCTGCGTGGCCGACGGCGGCACGGTCACCACTCCCGAGCCGTTCTGGCACACCGCGGACTGGGCCTACGTCCGCTTTCACCACGGCACGAGCCGGCCCCGCAGCTGCTACAAGCGCCGCGAGCTCGAAGGGTGGGCGCACCGCCTGAGGGCACAGTGGCGCGACGAAGATGACATGTTCTGCTTCTTCAACAACGACACGAATGGGTGTGCCCTTCGCGACGCTCGCTGGTTCGCGGCGGCGTGTGCCGACCTCGGTCGAACGGTGACCCGGGTCCCGGCGCCGCGGGAAACCCGCGTCGGATGACCGACCGCGTCGCCGTCAGCGGCCGACGGCGCGCTCGAGCTGAGCCTTGTTCATTTTCGAACGTCCCTCTATCCCCTTGCGCTGGGCCTCTGCGTAGAGCTGATCCCGCGTCCGTCCCCCGGCGCCCCGGTGTGAGCGCAGGCCGCCCCGGCGCCCCGACGAGATGTCCTCGGTGGAGGTCGAACTGGCGCGACTTGACTCGCCGGCGCGAGCCCGCTCCTTGTTCACCGTCCTCGCTGCGATCTCTTCAGCTTCCTTTTCGGAGTCGCCACGATCCTCGAGGCCGGCCTTGATGTGCTTGTACTGGCGCTCTCGTTTGGCGCTCCACGCAGTTTGTGGCATGACCAACTCCTTCATGTCCGAACGCGACTGCCGCCGAGGGCAATACCCGAAGGGCAGCGCGAAAAACGTTCCGCGCTCCTGCTTGGGACACGGTGCGGTGGGTAAGGAAGCCTTGACGCGGCAGAGCCGCAGAGGCGAGTGAGGTCAGACGATGAAGAAGGTGACATTTGTGATCGGCCTGGGCGTCGGTTTCATCCTCGGATCGAGGGCGGGGTCGGGGCCGTACCGTGAACTCGAGGACAAGGTGCGAGCACTTCGAAACCGTCCCGAGGTCGACGACGCGGTGGAGCGGACCAAGAGTGCCGCCAACGAAGGCGTGACTGAGGTCGTGGAGAAGGTGAACGAGAAGCTCCCGCCCCCGGCGTCCAAGGAAGCACGCGTCTAGTCCTGCTGAGCGGACGGCGCGATGACGACAGCCGCTGAGTCCGAGGGCGAGCGCTACAACCGCAACCTCGCCGACCTGCTCCAAGAGCTACGGGTCGCCGGGCTCGGGATCCAGGTCCTCTTCGGTTTCCTCTTGTCGCTGCCGTTCACGGTCCGGTTCACGATTCTCGACGACACCGAGCGCAATCTGTACAGGGCCAGCCTGCTGTGCGCCGCCGTCTCGACGGCGCTCCTCGTCAGTCCCGTCGCCTATCACCGCTGGGTGTTCCGGCGCCACGAGAAGGAACGGCTGCTCAAGATCGCCAACGTGCAGGCACTGCTCGGCCTCGTGACGGTCGCGCTGGCCATCTCGTGCGCCGTGTGGCTCGTGTTGTTGGTGGTCGGTCTGACGTGGTTCGTCGCTGTCCTGGCGGCCGCGACGACGGGCAGCTTCGCAGTGCTGTGGTTCGCGCTCCCCTTCTTCGATCGGCTGACGGCCGAGTCCCGTCGCGAGCCGGCCGCTTCGTCACACGATCTGGACCGTCCTACTTCCAGCCCTGCATGACATGCTCGATCCACCACTGCGGGGCCGCGCCCATTAGCAGGCCGAGGTCCCAGTAATCGGTCCACCGGGCGATCCTGCCGCCCTCGACCTGGTGCACGGTGGTCACCGGGAGACCGAAGGACTCACCCGAGGGCCAGACCCAGGTCTCGATGTGCTCGGTCATGACGACATCGTCGCCGGCGACGAGATGGAGCCGCTCGTCCCGGATCTCTGAGACCCTGCCCCAGGCCAGCGTGAGCCGCCTGACGATCTCGTCCGCCCCGCGGGCCACGTCGTCGGCGGGCGTGGCGACGTCGGTGTACTCGCCCGCCGGTGTGAACCTGGCCGCTGCCGCGGCAAGGTCCTGGTTATAGAGGTCCTCCCAGAACCCCTCGATCAGGGCGCGGTTCTCGTCGGCTCGTGTCACTGGTTCCTCCGTCTGGCGTCGATGGGCGTGGCGGCGGTGGCCTCTCCGCCCGCGCGCCGAAGAGCGTCGTGGGGCAGGCCGACCATCGGGCCAGCATACGAGTGGCGCCTCGCTGTGGGGATTCCCGAGATGCGCGCGACGGTGCCGTGGAGCAGTGTGTCGGACATGAAGATCGAATCCCGGCTCCAGGCTCTCGGCCTCGTCCTGCCCGCGCCCGCCGTCCTGCCCCCGAGGGTGGAGATCCCCTTCGCCTGGGTGCGACTGCGTCACGAACGGGCCTACGTCTCGGGCCACGGGCCGCTGCACGTAGACGGCACGCCGGCCGGACCGTTCGGGAGGGTCCCCACCCAGGTGTCCCTCGAAGGGGCCCAGCACGCGGCCCGGCTGGCCACCTTGGCCATGCTGGCCAGCCTCAAGTCCGTGCTGGGCGACCTCGACCGGATCACCGCCTGGTTGAGCCTGGCCGGTCACGTCAACGCCGAGCCCGGGTACGGCGACACCACCGCGGTCGTCAACCCGGCCTCCGCGCTGATCGTCGAGCTCTACGGACCTGAGGCCGGTCGGCACGCCCGCACCGCCATCGGTGCCGCCACGCTCCCGCTCAACCTGCCGGTCGTCCTCGCCGCAGAGGTCGAGGTGGCGGCGGCATGACCCGAAAAGGCCCGATCATTGCCCCCCTGTCTAGGGTGGACCGCTCAGCGCACCGTGGGGGTGGACCGTGACGTACCGAGTGATTCAGTGGGCGACCGGCAACGTCGGCCGGGCAGCAATCGAAGGCGTCTTGGACCATCCCGACCTCGAGCTGGCCGGCTGCTGGGTCCACTCCGAGCACAAGGACGGCCAGGACGTCGGCACCCTGATCGGACGGGAGCCGATCGGGATCGCGGCGAGCCGTGACATCGACGCGTTGCTGGCGCTCGATGCCGACTGCGTCGTGTACAGCCCGATCTTCGCCGACACCGACACCGTGGTCCGGATCCTCGAGTCCGGCAAGAACCTGGTCACACCGCTCGGTTGGTTCTACCCGCCCGCCGAGGAGCGCACCGCGCTCGACACCGTGTGCCGGACGCGCCGGGGTCACGTTGCACGGCACGGGCATCCACCCCGGCGGCATCACCGAGCGCTTCCCGCTGATGGTCTCGGCACTGTCGGCGTCCATCACGCGGGTGCGCGCCGAGGAGTTCTCCGACATCCGCACCTACGGCGCCCCCGACGTCATCCGCGACTGGATGCTCTTCGGCAAGACACCCGACGAGTCACGCAAGAGCATCATGGCCGAGGCGCTCGGAGCCGGTTTCCGCCAATCGGTGCACATGGTGGCCGACGAGCTCGGCTTCGCCCTCGACCCCGAACTGCGCACGACGCACGACATGGCTGTCGCCACGGAGCCGATCGACTCCCCCATCGGGCCGATCGAACCCGGACTGGTGGCGGCCCAGCGCTTCCGCTGGGAAGGACTGGTCGACGGCGAGCCGGTGGTCACCGCCGCGGTCAACTGGCTGATGGGCGAGGAGCACCTGGACCCGCCCTGGCGCTTCGGACCCGACGGGGAGCACTTCGAGGTCGAGATCACCGGCGACCCCGACTGCCTGGTCTCGTTCCGCAAACTGCACCCCGCCTCCATCGAGTCGGGACTCGAACGCAACCGCGGCATCGTGGCGACGGCCATGCACTGCGTCAACGCGGTGCCCTACGTGTGCGCGGCCGAGCCGGGACTCCGGACGTACCTCGACATGCCGCTGGTGGCGGGACGCGCTGCCGCGTCCCTGCGCCGGGGGCGGGCCACGGCGTGATCCTCGACCGGTTCCGCCTCGACGACCGGGTGGCCATCGTCACCGGTGCCGGGCTCGGCATCGGACGGGGCATCGCCGTCGGCCTGGCCCAGGCCGGCGCCGACGTCGTGCTGGCCGCGCGCACCGAGTCCGATCTGGCCGAGGCGGCGAGCCTGGTCGAGCAGGCCGGGCGGCGCGCCCTTGTGGTCCCGACCGACGTCTTGGAGCTCGACCAGCTCGGACACCTGGTCGACGCCGCTGTCGCAGAATTCGGCCGGCTCGACATCGCCGTCAACAACGCCGGCGGCGCCATGCCTCGCGCCGCGCTCGACACCAGTGCCGGGTTCTTGGAGCGGGCCTTCCACTTCAACGTCACCGCCCCGTTCACGCTGACCAAGCTGGCGGCCCGCGCCATGGTGGACACGACGGGCTCCGGCGCGGTGGTGAACATCTCGTCGCGCTCGGCCAGCATGACCCAGACGAGCTTCGCGGCCTACGGCGCCGTCAAGGCGGCGCTCGACCGGCTCACCCGCAACATGGCACCGGAGCTGGCGCCGCGGGTGCGCCTCAACGCACTCGACGTCGGTGGCGTGGCCACGCGGTCGCTCGAGATCGTGCTCACCGACGACACCTTGCGGAGCCAGTTCCTCGCCGGGACCCCGATGGCGCCGTCCGGGCGAGCCCGAGGACATCGCCTGTGCCGTCGTCTACCTGGTCTCGGACGCCGCCTCCTGGGTCACCGGCAAGGTGTTCGAGATCGACGGCGGGACCGAGGCGCCGGCGATGACGGTGCCGGTGCCGCCGCTCGAACCGTCCTCACCATCCCCGGACTGACCGACTAGCCCGGGGAGGCCGGCAGGATCGCCGGCTTCGCCTCGTAGGACGTGGCGGTCGCGCCGGTCATGCGGCTCAAGTTGCGCTCGGCGAAGGCCGCCTCGTGCGGTTGCGCCAGGTGCGCGTCGAAGTGCTGCTGTGACTCCCAGCACTCGAAGAAGCGGAACGTGTTGGGCGCGTGGAGATCCTCGGACCAGAAGTACTCGACACACCCGGCGTCGCGCCGGCTGGCCTCGGTGACCTCGTCAGGCTGGCGAGGACGTCGACGCGGTCGGCCGGGTCGAAGCTCATGGAGCCGGCGATGATGATCACGCCAATGCGTCCTTCACCACCGGTGCCTCCCTTCACGACGGCCAGAATCGCGCGACTGGTCCTGCAGGACACCGATGTCGGCCAGGGGGTCGCCGTCGACGACCACCAGGTCGGCCAGGTAGCCCTCGCGTACCGCGCCGAGCTCGTGCCCGCGGCCCATGAGCTCTGCGCCGTTGCGGGTGGCCCAGCGGATCACGTCGAGTGCGGGGATCCCGGCCTCCTTCACGTAGAACTCGAGCTCGTCGGCGTAGTGGCCGTGCGGCAGGCCGATGGCCCCGTAGTCATCGCCGCACAGCAGCTTCACGCCGGCCGCGTTGGCCCGGGGCAGGATCGCCATCGACCGCTCGATGTCCTCGGCCATGGCGGCGCTGAACCCGAGGCCGCCGCCTCCCATCAACTCGGCGAAACGGGCCGGGAAGAGCTGGCTCGGGACGAGGAAGGTGCCCAGCTCGACCATGCGCTCAATGGCCATCTCGTCGAGCCCGTCACCGTGGTCGACGACGTCGATGCCGGCATCGAGCGCCATGTGGATGGCATCGGCGTTGGCGATGTGGCCCCGCACAAGGGCGCCGCGCTCGTGGGCCGCCTCGATGCCGGCCGTGAGCTCGGCCCGGCTCATCTCGATCCGCTCGCTCGGCGCGACCGTGCCGTGCCCGCCCGTGACGAACATCTTGATGATCTCGGCGCCCTGCTTGATCTCCTCGCGCACCGCCCGGCGGAACTCGTCGGGGCCGTCGGAGCGGGCGATGGCCCCGCGGGCGCCGACGTCCCAGTACCACGGGAAGCTCTTGTCGCCGGCGTGGCCCGTGGTGCTGACGTCCCGGCTCCCGGCCATCAGGCGAGGACCGGGAAACAGGCCCTCGGCGATGGCGGCCTTCATGGAGGCGTCGATGGCGAACGGTGCGCCGGCGCTGACGACGCCGGTGAAGCCGCAGCGCAGAGCGAGCTCGAGGTGGTGGGCGGCGCGCACGGCCTGGAGCGCCGGCGGTTCCTCCAGCCCGAAGGGCGCCGTCTTCGACCCGAGCTCGTGGTAGGTGGCGTGGAAATGGCTGCTCACCAGGCCGGGCATGAGGGTACGTCCCCCGAGATCGACCACCCGGTCCTCGGGGGTCGTCTCGACGCCGTCGGAGTCGGTGTCGACCCCGGAACGGACGGTGGCGATGCGCCGCTCTTCGACGACGACCGTGCTGCGCGGTCGCACGCCATCGGCGTCGAGAACGGTGGCGCCGCGCAGGACCAACCTAGGCACGGGCAGCGACGACCTCGTGAGGTCCGGAGCCGGGTCCGGTACCGTTCTCGGGCACGGAGCCAACCATAGTGACCACCTCGCCCGCCGGTCCCTGCCGGCACCAGGGCCAGCGGACCGGTCCGTCATGACGCTCGGCCCGGCCGACACGGTCTTGTGCTCGGGCACCCTGCGCCGTGGCATCACCTTCCGCGAACGCCTCGATGCGGCGCGTGCCGGCGGTTTCAGCGCCATCTCCATGTGGGGCCGCGACTACCGCGACGCCCGGGACGAGGGTTGGAGCGACGCCGACGTGGTGGCGATGCTCGGTGATCACGGGCTGGCCGTCGCAGAAGTCGACCCGGCGTGGTGGTGGACCCCGGGCGCGGGCGACGTGCGCATCCCGCCCGAGCTCGACACCGAGCGCATCTTCGCGTTCGGCGAGGACGAGCTCTTCGCCGTGGCCGAGGCGATCGGTGCCCACTCGGTCAACGCGGTCGACGTCTTCGGGGGCACCTGGTCGCTCGACGACGCCGCGGCAGCCTTCGCCGCCCTCTGCGACCGCGCCGCTGAGCGGGGCCTCCTCGTGCAGCTCGAGTTCCTGCCCTGGTCGAAGATCCCCGACCTCGAGACGGCCTGGTCCATCGTCGAGGCTGCCGGCCGGTCCAACGGCGGGCTGGCGCTCGATGCCTGGCATTACTTCCGCAGCGGCTCGGCCAGCCGCTCGTTGTGCGCCATCCCGGGTGCACGGGTGACCGGGCTCCAGCTCTGCGACGCGCCGTCGGCACCCGAAGCGGACCCGATGCACGCCACGCTGCACCAGCGGCTCCTGCCCGGCGACGGCGAACTGGCGCTGGGCACGCTCATGGCAGACCTGCGCAGCATCGCAGCGGTGGCGCCGGTGGGGGTCGAGGTGTTCTCGGACGACCTCGATGCCCTCGACCCGGTCGACGTCGGGCGTCGCGCCGGTGCCGCGGTGCGCAGTGTGTGTCAGCTCCCCGTCTAACCCGGCTTAGCTCCGCGTCGCTCCGTGTATCCGACGTCGCTCCGTGTAGAGGAACAGCGTCCGCACGTCTCCCAACCTGTGGATCAGCTGGGTCAGCAACTTCCCGGCAAGAGAAATTCCACGTGAACCCTGCAAATCCGCCTGTCAGGTTTTCGGGCAAACTTCGGCGGGTACAGCCATTGCAGCAAACGAAAGGGGCTTCTCGTGATTGGAGCCGGAGGACTGGTTGTCAGCATCATCGTTTTTGCAGTGGGGGCGATTCTCGATTGGGCCGTCACCGAGCCCTACCAACACGGCTTTAACGTCAACAAAGTGGGTTGGATCTTGATGATTGTCGGCGTTGTCGGCGCTGTCGTCTCAGTCGTCGTCATGGTGGCGGCGAACACCCGCCGCAGGCGAACGGTCGTGGACGATGGCCAGGGGAACGTTGTACGTCGGGTCGACTCGACGTACTAGGTCAGGCACGCTCGGGGCTTCATATATCAGGAGGATATTGTCATGGTTTTGATTCTTGCATTGCTGCTCGTCTTGATCCTTTTCGGAGCGGGATTTGCGGTACATCTCTTGTGGATCGCGGCTGCCATATTTCTAGTTTTGTGGCTGGTCGGCTTTGCTATTGGTCGGGGCGAGGGCGCTGGAAGTCACCGCTTTTATCGGTGGTAGGGGTTTCGCCTTTTGGCACATTCAGGCGGTAGGAGCAACTCGGGAAACAAGAAACGGCTCCCTTCGGGGGGCCGTTTCTTGTCCCCTTCGTCGGAACGCCGGCCGGGCACATCCGGTCGGTGAAGGCGAACCACTGCTGGGGCCCCAGCTGATAACAACGGGCCATGAGGTTCGTCCGGCCGTCGGACTCGGCGGCCATGCAATCGATGGTGAAATCCCTCGAACAGGCCGAGCCGACCTACCGCGAAATCGGAGTGACCCTGGCCGGAAAACATCCCGAGGGGTTTCACCACGATCACTACGAAGTGGTGCTCGGCACCGGACCTGCCACGTTCGTACGAGCCGTGCACGGCCTCAAGTCCTGGGCAGCTCACACCCTCCCCGGCATGCGCGTCTTTCCCGAGGACCAGGAGATCCGCACGGGCGTCACCGTTGTCGTGACCCTGGGGACACCCCTGATGGCCCTGGCGGCGCCGTGTCGGATCGTGAGCGTGATTGACGGACAGACCCGATGGGGATTCGCCTACGGGACGCTGCCCGGCCATCCCGAGCAGGGTGAGGAGGCCTTCGTCATCACCATCTCACCGGACCAGACGGTCGTCTTCGAAATCGAAGCGTTCTCCCGCCCGGCCGAGCTCCTCGTCCGCTTGTCGGGCCCGATCGGGAGAGGCATGCAGAAAGGCGGCACCGGTGGCTACCTCCGCGCGCTGAAGCGATTCGTCGACGCAGGCGGCGCGGACGCGGCGGACGGCGCGGACGCCGAGGAACCCTAGGGGTTTCTGAGCGATCCGAAGACATTTGCAATACCGGTTGGCAACGCACCGACGCAGTGCTAGACCAGACCGCGTCACGAAGACATGACCCGAGAGGAGTCGTCGATGAAATTCGTAGTGACGTGGAAGACGCGGAGCGGCGCATCGGCCGCTGACAACGAGGCTGCGGCAGCTCGCACGCTCGAGGTCTTCGGGAAGTGGTCGCCGCCCTCTGACGAAACGTTTCACCAGTTCTTGGGTCGCCTCGACGGCACGGGCGGCTTTGCGGTCGTCGAGACCGACAATCCGGACTCCCTCGCTGAAGCCCCGGCGAAGTTCGGGACCTACTTGGATTTTGAGATAATCCCGGTGAACGACATCGGCGAGACCACGCGCCTGCTCGGCGAGGGAGTCGAATTCCGAAAGTCGGTCTAGGGGTCGCGCTTGCTCCCGCCGCTACGCTCTTTCCCGGCCGGCGCCCGCCACCCCGGCACCGTCGGATCGCACCGAAAGGGACACACGGGAGAACGTCTATGGCGACCGTCTCACAAGATCCGGTAGCCGCCACGTCGGCCTCAGTCGCCCAACCCGTGCTGACGCCGCTCACCGCGAGCGCCGTCGTGCTCGTCCTCACCGTCGACGAAGGCGGTGAGCCCGTGGTCCAAGACCTGTTGGCCGACCTCTCCGGACTGGCCCGGACGGTGGGCTTTCGTGCCCTGTCCGGTGGGCTGGCCGTGGTGGTCGGGATCGGATCGGCGGCGTGGGATCGCCTTTTCAGGGGCCCCCGACCACGTGAGCTCCACCCCTTCGAGGCCCTCGACGGTGACCGGCACCGTGCCGTGGCCACGCCAGGCGACCTCTTGTTCCACATCAGGGCCGCGACCATGGACCTGTGCTGGGAGTTGGCCTCCCTCGTCGTCGACCGGCTGGCCGGCGTGGCCACGGTGGTGGACGAGGTGCACGGGTTCAGGTACTTCGACGAGCGGGATCTGCTCGGTTTCGTCGACGGGAGCGAGAACCCGACCGGGCCGGCCGCCGATGCGGCGGTGACCATCGGGTCCGAGGATCCGCCGTTCGCCGGCGGGAGCTACGTGATCGTCCAGAGGTATCTGCACGACATGGCCGCGTGGAACTCGCTGAGCGTCGAAGAACAAGAGCGCGTCGTCGGGCGGGCCAAGCTCTCCAACGTCGAGATGGACGACGAGGTCAAGCCGTCCAACTCGCATGTGGCGCTGAACACCATCGTGGAAGCGGACGGGACCCAGCGTCAGATCCTGCGGGAGAACATGCCCTTCGGGTCGCTCGGTGCCGGGGAGTTCGGGACGTACTTCATCGGCTACGCCGCGACGCCGTCGGTGACCGAGCTGATGCTCCAGCACATGTTCCTCGGGGACCCGCCGGGCAACCACGACCGGATCCTCGACTTCTCCACCGCGATCACCGGCTCCTTGTTCTTCGTGCCCACCGCTGACTTCCTCGACGACCCCCCTGCCCTGCCGGGCGACGAGGGCGGCGCGGACGAGGGCGGCGCGGACTCTGCCGAAGCGGATCCGGCGGAGTCGCCGGCGGCCGCTTCGGACGACGAACACCCCTTCACCGACGGGTCCCTCGGGATCGGCGGCCTCAAGGACGCCTCCGCGTAATGCGCCAGCTGGGCGTCGTCGAGTTCGTCACCCTCGACGGTGTGATGCAGGGTCTGGGTGGACCCGACGAGGACCGCGAGGGCGGGTTCGAGTACGGCGGCTGGGGGGCTCCCTACGGCGACGAGGTGCTCGGCCGGCAGGCCGGACAGGGCATCGGCCAGACCTCGGCCTATCTCTTCGGTCGCAAGACCTACGAGCACATGGCGGCGCACTGGCCCCACGAACCCGACGACAACCCGATCGCCGCCAGCCTGAACGCTACGCCGAAGTACGTCGTGACCAGGTCGCTCCGCCAGGTCGAGTGGACCGGATCGCACATCATCGCCGGCAACGTGGTCGAGGAGATCCGGGCGCTCAAGGAGGAGGGCGACGGCTTCATCACCGTGCTGGGAAGCGGCAACCTCGTGCAGACCCTCATTGCGCACGACCTGATCGACGTCTACCACGTGTTCATCCACCCGCTCGTCCTCGGGACCGGCACCCGGCTCTTTCGAGGCACCGAGCACCCGCTCCGCCTCCGTCTGGTCGACTGCACACCCACCACCACCGGCGTGCTGCTGTGCACCTACGAGCGGGCCACGGACTGAGCCCGGCGGTGGAGCCGGCCCGTCGGGTCAGGGCTGCGGCGGCGCGCTGGTGACCGGGTGTTCGTCGCGCCTGCCCCTGGCCATGGCCCATCGAACGATCTCGACCGTGAGCCAGACGAGCGTGATCAGGACCATCAGGGCGACGACGGCAAAGAGCGCGTCCGCCCACCACGGGAACGACGCCTGACCGCCAGCGCGGTGGCCCCATGCGGTCGGGAAGAGGGGGCGAAGGTGGGTCATGAGGATCGCTACCGCGCCCGCCGGCGCAGCGAGGCGTCGGCGATGGCGGCGGGCACCCAGCCCACGTCGGTGTCGTTGAGGTCGGTGCCCGGCGGCACGATCTCGTCAATACGGTCGAGGACGTCGGAGCTGAGTCGCAACTCGAGCACGGGGAGTTGCGACTGCAGGTGCTCCATGGTGCGCGGCCCGATGATCGGGCAGGTGATGCCCGGGTGCTCGGTCACGAACCCGAGGGCCAGCTCAATGAGGGTGAGCCCGGACTCGTCGGCCAGCGCGCTCAGTTGGTCGACCGCCTCGAGCTTGGCCCGGTTGCCCGGGATCTCCATGTCGTAGTGGTGCGGCAGCGCGGCCGCCCGGCGGCTGGTGTTCTCCTTGCCCGAACCGAAGGCACCCGAGAGCCACCCGCCCGCCAACGGGCTCCACGACAGCACGCCCATCCCGTACTTCTGGCACGTCGGCAGCACGTCCTTCTCAATGCTGCGCACGAGGATGGAGTACGGGGGCTGCTCGGTGACGAAACGCTCGCGAGCCCGGCGCTCGGCCACCCACTGCGCCTCGACGATCTCGTGGGCCGGGAAGGTGGAGCTACCGAAGTAACGGATCTTCCCCATGCGCACGAGATCGGTCAGCGCGCCGAGCGTCTCGTCGACGTCGGTCTCGGGAGAAGGCCGGTGAATCTGGTAGAGGTCGATGTAGTCGACGCCCAGACGGCGCAGGCTGTTGTCGCACTCGGACATGATCCAGCGGCGCGAGTTGCCCTGCGCGTTGGGGTCGCGTCCCATCTGCCCGTGGACCTTGGTGGCCAGCACGACGCGGTGGCGCTTGGTCTGGGCCAGCGCCTTGCCGACGATCTCTTCGGACTCGCCGAAGGAATAGACGTCGGCGGTGTCGACGAAGTTGATGCCGGCATCGAGCGCAGCGTGGATGATACGGATGCTGTCGTCGTGGTCGGTGTTGCCGAAGGAGCCGAACATCATCGCCCCCAGGCACAGGGGGCTGACCTTGATGCCGGTCCGGCCGAGCGTGCGGTAGTCCATGGGGGCCGAGGCTACCCACGGGTGTGAGCACCCGCTCGGCGCCTCCCGTCGCAGTTCAGAGGATCAGAAGTTCAGAGGCGATCGGCGGCGTCGGCGGCCGCCAGGAGCAGTGCGGGTTCAGCGGTGCGCTCGAAGGCGCGCAGTGCGGCCTCGCAGAGCTTGATGGCGTGCTCGTCGCCCGACTCCAGCGCGCGCTCGACGAGGTCCTCACGGTCGGGCACCGGCTGCTCGGTCACCGTCGTGGTGCGGTCCGTGTCGTAGGCGACGTGCAAGGCCGCCGCGGCCTGCCAGGCGTACCCCAGGGCGGCGGCGCGATCCTCGTCGGCCAGCCACGGCAGCACGAGCTCGCACGCCAACGGCGAGGTGACGGCGTGCAGGAGGCCGAAGGCTCCACCGTCGTCGGCGTTGCGCAGATAGGCGGTCGCGCCACCGACGGCCAGCTGGTCGAGCAGCTCGATCGCTCCACCGGTCCAACCGAGCGAGGCCACGGCCTGTTCGAACTCGTCCGCGATGTCGGCGACGGCGGCCACGCGGTCGCTGATGAGCACCGCGGCCGGCGCGTCCTCGGGAAGGTAGGGCAGATCGGCCAGCGCCTGGGCCACGCCCTCGTGGCCGATGAGCAAAGGCGGGCCGGGCAACTCCTCGTAGCTCGAGGCCCAAAAGGCCAGCGCGCTCGCCACCTCGAGTCGCCGCGGCGGCGTGTCGGCGGCGGCGAGGCCGCGCACCGCGTGCGCGGTGCGGATGAGGCCGTGCGTCGCCGCACCCACGGTGCCGGGTAGCAGGCGGGGCGCCCACTCCCCCACCACCGCGGCCGTTGGCCGGTCGGCCACCTCACGTTCGAAGAGCGCGAGCCACTCGGGGTAGCGCGCCTCTTGGCCGAGCGCGTCCTGCCATTCGGCTTCGGACAGCGGGCGGGCCGCCGGTGCCGGTGCCGCGTCGAGCCGCTTGGCGTAGCGCGCCACCCACTCCGCGATGGCGTCGTCACGGCCCAGGTGGGCCAGCGCTTCGGCGGCCATGGGTCCGTGATTGGCCAATCCGAGCGGTCCGTAGACGGGTGCCGTGGCCGCGAGGACGGTCAGGGCGTCATCGAGGGCGTCGGGCTCCATCGCTCCAGTATGACCAGGGTGGGCCGACGGTGCCCGGGGCGGCGGCCACTACGATCCGGCCTTCGACGACAGGAGGTCCGATGGCGACGACGCCACCCCTGCACGGCATGAGGATCATCGAGTGCTCCGCCCTCGGTCCGGCGGCCATCACGACTGCCCTGGTCGACCTGGGCGCGGACGTCATCAAGGTGGAGCCGCCCGCCGGCGACTACATCCGCGAAATGACGTGGCCCATCGTGGAGGGCACGTCGCTCATGCACCTGCATCTCAACCGGGGCAAGCGCTCGCTCGTCCTCGACCTGCGCACCGAGGCGGGCGTGGCCATCTTCAAGGAGCTGGCGACGGACGCCGACGTCGTGATCGAGGCCATGCGGCCGGGCGCGCTGGCCGCGTCGCGGCGTCGGCTACGACGACTTGCGCGTCCTCAACCCCAAGGTCGTCTTCTGCACCATCTCGGGCTACGGCATGACCGGCCCCTACCGCGACTACCCCAGCCACGGGGTGGCCTACGACACGTGGGCCGGCATCGTCAACGTCGCCACCGACGAGGAGGGCTTCACCTACATCCCCGAGCACGTCTCCATCGGGATCAACGCGGCGCCGCTGTACGGCGCGCTCGGGATCCTGGCCGCCGTCATCCGGGCCCGCGAGACCGGCGACAGCGCCTACATCGATTTGGCCCAGTCCGACGCGGCCGCGGCGATGGACTGGTACCGCTCGGAGACCTGGCGCGCCTACGAGCGGCCACAGTCAGAGGTGACCGGCAACAAGTCCGACGACTACGAGCGCCGTGCCCCGGGAACCGCAGGGATGATCGAGGGGGTGCGCTACCAGGTCTACGAGGCGGCCGACGGGCGTCACGTCCTCTTCATGGCCTCGGAACAGGCTTTCTGGAAGAACTTCTGCGAGGGCGTCGACCGCATGGACCTCTTCGAGCGCTGGCCGGGCTCCAAGTACGCCGACCACGCCCGGGGCAACCGCGAGTTGCGGCGCGAGCTGCGCGACATCTTCCGCACCAAGACGGCCGAGGAATGGCTCGAGTTGGGAGGGCGAGTCAACACGCCGATCGCGCCGGTGAACACACCCAAGACGCTGCTCGAGGACCCCCAGTTCGCCGACCGCTTCCCACTGCTGCCGGCGTCGGACGTCGGTGCCGATCAGCTCTTCACCCCGCTGCACTTCGTCGGTGAATCGCTGCCACCGCCGGCAAAAGCCCCCACCGTCGGCCAGCACACCGAGGACGTCTTGCGCTCGGTGCTGGGCTACGACGACAATCAGATCTCCACGGCCCGGGACGGAGGGGCATTCGGGTCCGGCGCGTAGGCGGCGCGCCGTTTGGCGAACGGGAGGAAGTCATGGAGAGGGTTCGTCTGGGCGTGCTCGGCGCGGGGAACATCGCCGTCATGAACGTGAAGGGGTACCTCGAAGATCCCCGCTGCGACGTGGTGGCGGTCTGCGACACCGACGAGGAGATCGGCCGTCAGGCTGCCAAGGAGTGGGGGGCCGAGTCCTTCTATTCCGATCTGGCAGACATGCTGGCGGACGATTCCATCGACGCCCTCGAGATCCTCACACCGACGCACCTCCACCACGATCACGTCATCGCCGCACTCGACGCCGGCAAGCACGTCTCGGTCCAAAAGCCCGTCGCCAACTCCGTCGAGGACGCGCTCGAGATGCAGGCCGCCGCCGACCGCTCCGGGAAGACGCTGCGCATCAGCGAGTGCTTCGTCCACTACCCACCCCTCGAGCTGGCCAAGCGGCTGGTGGCCGACGGCGCCATCGGCAAGCCGACCTCGCTCCGCATCCGCACCCTTGTCGGTCAGACCGACTCGGACTTCCAGGCGGCGCTGCGTCCCGAAGGCTACGGCTGGCGCCTCGACAAGCGCAGCCCGGGCGGACACCTCTTCGACGACATGGTGCACAAGTACGCCATGGCGCTGTGGCTCCTCGACCTCGACATCACCTCGGTCCAGGCCGTCGTGCGCCGGCGCGACCTCTTCTTCGAGCCTTGTGCGGTCATCTTCGAGTACGAGGACCCCGACGTGCTCGGCATGATGGAGGTGCAGTACTCGCCGAGCTTCTACATGCGTTCGTCGTACTACGGCGCCGACGAGTTCTTCGAGATCACCGGCGACGAGGGCCAGCTGTGGGTGACCCGGGCGACCGGCGAGATGCTCGACCTCGCACCCGTGATGCTGTTCACCGGCACGCCCCAGGAGCGCAAGACCACGGAGTTCACCGACATCGATGCCGACTGGGGCACCGGCTTCGTGCGCTCGTCACAGCATTTCGTCAGCTCGCTTCTCGAGGGAACCGACGCCGCCATGACCGCAGCCGAGGCCACCGACGTGCTGCGGTTGTGCTTCGCCGTGTACGAGGCGGGCGCCACCCGCTCGCCGGTGGACCCCCGGGGCATCACCGGCACCGTGAGCCCTCCGGGCTGGGGGGAATGGTAGGCCGGCGACTGGTGGCCTCTGCCGCGATCACTCCCAGGGCGGCCGGCCGACCTCGATCCGACCGAGGCTGGAGTGCACGGTGCCGAAGCGCTCGTCGCCGGCCGTCCACTCTCGCCGGGCCTCTGACACCTCGTCGCGGCTGCGGGCCACGAAGTTCCACCACATCAGCACGGGCTCGGGGAAGGGGACCCCGCCGAGCAGCAGGGCGCGGGCGGGTTCGTCGGCGCCGAGGGCACACTCGTCACGGCCCGAGCCCAGGTAGGCCAGGACACCGGGCTCGACCACCGTGTCATCACCGCCGCCGCGCACGGTGACGCGGCCCTCGAGCACGACCAGCGCGTGCTCGTAGTCGGGTCGCAGCGGCACGGTTGCGCCCGGCGGTCGGAGTACCAGTTCGGCCCCCATGTGATCGGTGTCGCGCCGGGCCGGCGACGAGGCGCCGGCGAGGGAGCCCACCAGCACCGTCGCGGTGGCGCCGTCGAGCTCGCGGCGCGGCAGCTCGGCGTGGTGCTCGAAGGCGGCGGCGCCGTCACGGGTTGCCTCGGGTTGGGCCACCCACAGCTGCACGCCCTGCAGTTCGCGGGCCCGTCCCCGATCCTCCTCGGCGTGGGCCACGCCATGACCCGCCGTCATCAAGTTGAGCTGCCCGGGGCGGATGGGCTGCTCGGAGCCGAGACTGTCGAGATGTACCAGCTCGCCCGAGACCAACCACGTCACCGTCTGGAGGCCCAGGTGCGGATGCGGCCCGATGCCCACCTCTTCGGCGCCGTCCAGCGGAACCGGCCCGACGTGGTCGACGAAGCACCAGGACCCGACGGTGCGCCGAGGCCGATGCGGCAGGACACGCCGCACGGGCAGCGAGCCCACCTGGGTGATCCGGCCCGGCGCCAGCTCGATCACCGGCCCGCCCGCCGCCGGAACAGGCTCGCCGGTCGAGGTGGCGTCCTCGGTTGCGAGCGGCCCGCTCATGTCCATCTTCTACACCCCTAGGGTGACGCCCGATCACGCGCAGCGGACGCGTACGGGAGGAGCAGCCATGACCAGCCCCGCCGACGGGATCGAGGTCGACGACGTCGCGGCCGAGAGCCGCTTCGTCGTCCGCGGCAGTGACGGCGCCGCCGAGCTGGAGTACCACCTCAACGGGAAGCGGCTCGTCCTGATCCACACCGAGGTTCCAGACGCCTGGGAAGGTCGCGGCGTCGGAGGTCAGCTGGTCCGGGCCGCCGTGCGCCGGGCCGCGTCCGAAGGGCTGACCATCGTCCCGTGGTGTCCCTTCGCCCGTCACTGGCTCGAGAGCCACGCCGACGCGGCGGCCGGCGTGACCATCGACTGGGACACGCCGCGGCCACCGCGCTGAGGCGGACCCAGGGGTTCGGACCCATCGCCATCGAGTGGTTGGAGAGCCCCCTTGAGCGGGGTGAGGGGTGCCCGTTCAGCGGGACGTCGGTAGGGCCCCCAGCACGCGTGGTTCGTGCGCGGACCTCGATCAGGCCCACGGGGTTAGTCCGACCAGCCGGCGAAGAACTCCTCGAGGAACCCGGCGACCTCGCCGGCATGGGTCATGAACCCGAGGTGGCCCGCGCCGGCCACCTCGCGGTACTCGCATCGGGGGATGGCGGCCGCGGCCTCGCGCGCGTAGCGCGGCGGTGAGTCGACGTCGTGTTCGAAGGCCACGACGAGGCACGGGACGCGCGCCTCGGGCCAACGCGTCGTGCGGGCGGGGTCGGTCGACCACGCCAATGCCGCCTCGTGCTGGCCGAGACGGCCCGGGTTGGGCCAGGGCGGCAGGTCGGCGATCATCGACAGCCAGGTGCTGACGGTCTCGGAGTCCTGGATGTCGGCGATCGGCAGGTAGCGCAGTGTCTCGGTGGCATAGAAGAGGCGTGGCAGGTCGTAGTCGAGCCGGGCCAGGTCGCGCTCCACCGTGGTGATCGCGATCTCCCACGCCGTCGGCTTGTTGGCGCTGCCCATCAGCGCAGCGGCCTTGACCCGCTCGGGGTGGTCGAGCACGAGCGTCTCGGCGATCCACCCGCCCATGGAGTGCCCGGCCACGCACACCGGCCCGGTCCAGCCGAGATGGTCCAGCAGCGCCACGGCATCGTCGGTCATTCCGTCGACGCTGTAGGGAGAGGGCGGCGAGGAGGACGGCGCCACGCCGCGGTTGTCGTACGTCACCACGGTGAAGCCGGCGGCGACCAGGGGCGGCACGAGAGACACGTGCCACGCGGCGGCGGGCTGTCCGCAGCCGGCGACGAGGAGCAACGGCTCTCCGTTGCCCGTCACGTCGTAGCTCAGGACCGCCCCGTTGGCCTCGACCTCAGGAATGGAGCACCTCCGAGAGGAGCTTGGGCGCCACGTTGCGCCCGGTCAGCAGCACGACCGTCTCGCCCCTCCCGTCGGGCGCCACGACCCCGAGCGCGCAATGCGGCCACGCCCACCGCGCCGGCCCCTTCGAGGACAAGGCCCATCTTGGTGGCCGAGAACGCCATGGCCGAGCGGATATCGGCCTCGCTCACGGTGCGCACCTCGACGCCGTGCTCGAGCGCGACACCCACCGTGACCGCCCCGGGTTCGAGATTCCCGGCCAGGCCGTCGGCGACGGTGGGCTCGACGTCGATCGACACGATGCCCCCTGCCGCCAAGGCCGTGCTCATGGAGGGAGAGGCCTCCGACTCCACGCCGATCACGCGCACGCCGCTTCCCTCCAGAGCCGAGGGTCACGCCGGCGAGCAGTCCCCCGCCACCGCAGGGAACGACGACGGAACCGAGGGTGGGCACCTGCTCCAAGAGCTCGCGCGCCACGGTGGCTTGGCCGGCAATGACGTCGGGGTCGTTGTAGGGCGAGACGTACCGGCTCCCGTCACGGTCGGCCAACTCGAGCGCGTACGTCTCGGCGTCGCGGTAGCCCTCGCCGTGCAGCACGAGGCGGACGTCGAAGTGCTGCAGCGCCGCCACCTTGGCCGCCGACGCCCCGGTCGGCACCACGACGGTCACCTGGGCACCGAGCTTGGACGCCGCGTAGGCGAGGCCGAGCCCGTGGTTGCCGGCCGACGAGGCGACGACGGCTCGGCCCGGCTCTGCCTCGAGCGTGGCGGCCACCGCGGCGAGGCCGCCTCGCACCTTGAACGAGCCGGTTGGCTGGAGCGTCTCGAGCTTGGCCGCCACGGCCGCTCCGAGCTGTGGTGTCCCGACGACGGGCGTGACGGAGAGATACTGGCGCACCGCCTTCCATGCCGCTTCCATGTGAGCCGGACCCGGGAGCTCCACCACGCGCACGTGTCCAGTCTGGCCGAGCCGCACCTGGCATGCTGACCGGCGTGCGACCAGGAATCCGAATCGTCGACGCCGCGACCGTGCAGGTCCACGCCGACGTGTCCGCCATGGCGAGGGCCGCGGCGGACGAGGCCCTCGCCGTCATGCGGGCAGCCGTCGACGCCCGCGGGGTCGCTCACGCGATGTTCGCGACCGGCAACTCCCAGCTGGCCTTCGTGCGCACGTTGATCGAGGAGACCGACGGCGTCCCGTGGTCCGAGACGGTGGTCTTCCACATGGACGAATACGTCGGCGTTGGCCCCGACCATCCTGCCGGCTTCCAGCGCTGGATCCGCGAACGGATCGTCGACCCGGCCCATCCCAAGGCCGCCCACTACGTACAAGGCCTGGGCGACCCCGAAGAGGAGTGCCGCCGCTACGCCGGGTTGCTGCGGGACGAACCCCTCGACCTGTGCTGCCTCGGGATCGGGGAGAACGGGCACCTCGCCTTCAACGACCCGCCGGTGGCCGACTTCGAGGATCCGCTCGATGTCAAGGTGGTCGAGCTCGACACCGCCTGTCGCATGCAGCAGGTGAACGAAGGCCACTTCCCCGGCCTGGCCGACGTGCCGGCCCACGCCATCACGGTGACGATCCCGGCGCTGCTGCGGGCCGGCCGGGTGCTCGCCATCGTCCCCGAGGCGCGCAAGGCGGAACCCGTGCGGGCGGCCCTCACGGGACCGGTCGCGACCTCGTGTCCGGCATCCGCACTGCGCACCATCTCCCACGCCACCATCCATCTCGACCCCGAATCGGCGCGGCTCCTGGCCGACTGAAGCTCCGGCAACCACATCGAACCCGCCGGGCAACGGCGAGGCAATGACGGATCCGTAGGTTTGGTGCGGGGGGTTGGACGGAGGGGGCTGTGACGATCGCGATCACCACGCGCCGGGTCGGCCCGGTCGCTCGGGACAGCTCGTCGCGCCGTGGCGGCCGCCGTGTCCTCAAGCGGGTTCTCGTGATCGCCGGATCCCTTCTCGCCGCCTTCGTCCTGCTGGCAGCAACGTGGATCGGTGTCAGCCTCTATCGCATCGACCATGCCGTGCACCACATCGGCCTCCCCGCATCGCTGCTGGCCAAGGGGAAGAACGATCTGCTCGCCATCGTCGAAGGCCCCGACCACAGCGAGCAGATCTTCGTCTTCCACCAGGCCGACGGCCGCACCAACGTCTTGCAGATCCCCAAGACCCTGTCCCTTCCGCTGCGCAGCGGCGGTTCGACCGCGATCGACGCGCTCAACGTGCACGCTCCCGCCGCCATCATCGCCGGGTTGAACAGCATCGGCATCCCGGTGTCGCACTACGTGGGCGTCGACCTCCACATGGTCGAGCCGTCGTCGAACTTGGGGCGGCTGGCGACGGGCAAGCTCTCGGTGACGTCGTTGATCACGAACCCAACCGGGACGACGTCGCTGCTCGAGCAGGTCGCTTCGCATGTGTATCTCGGCCCCGGGACCCCCGTGTCGGCCGTTCTCACCCTCATGGACGCAGCCACCACCAAGACCTTGTCGGTTCCGACCGCCAAGGACGGTGCAGGCCATGTCGTCCCTGCACCCACGTTTGCGACGGTCATGCGCGGCTTTCTCTAGTGCGCTCGAAGCGGGAGCGGAGCAGAACGCACCGGCGTCCGGGGTTGTCGCGCCACATCCCCGCTGACGACGGAGATCCGACGAGGACGACCCACGATGCGTCGAAGGTGGGTGCTGACGGCGGCGCGGTGGACGACGCCTCGTTCGACCAGGTCCTGCGCCACGCCGGCGAGGTCCGCGACGAGCGCGACGAGAACGACGAGCGCCGACTGACGGCGACCGCGCCGCTGCCTCAGGCGCGAGGCGAGGGTTCGTGGTCGAGCCAGCGGTCGAGGAACGGCAAAGCCTCGGTGCCGTGCCACTGGTGCCCGCCGGCAAAGACATCGTGCTCGAGGCGGTCGCCGGCGCCCAGCTGGTCGTAGACGAGACGGACACGGCGCACCGACTCGGTCGCGGCGGCCACCGGGAAGAGGTCGTCGTCGGTGCCGGACTCGATCAGCATCGGGCGCGGCGCCACCAGGGCGCCCAGATCCTCGTGCTCGAGCCGGCCCAGCATGCCGAACATGATCTGGGAGCCGCACATGTTCCACGGCATCCGGTGGCTCACCGCCCACGACGAGAAGTAGCCGCTCACCACGCACGCAGCGACCCGCTCGTCGACCGCCGCGGTGAAGAGGGTCACCGTGCCGCCGTAGGAGATGCCGACCATGCCGAGCCGAGCCGGGTCGACGAGGGGATGTTCGCCCAGCACGTCGAGCGAGCGCCGCAGGTCCCAGATGTTCTGTGCCAGCGGGTTCCAGCCGGCCATGGCGGCGTGGACCAGGTTCGTGTCGCAGGCGTAGTGGTCGTCGGGGTTCCAGTCCAACCGCTCGCCGAAGCAGCGAAGATCCGGCGCGAGGACGACATAGCCCCGGCGTGCCAACTGGAGCGCGTAGTCGGCGTTGGGCATGGCGGTGTGCTCCAGCCCCACCACCTGGGTCTTGCCGGGCCCGTGGCCGTGGCAGGCGAGAACGGCCGCGCCGGGGGGCTGGTCCCGCCGCGTGTCGGGCACCAGCAGGTAGGCCGGCACCGACATGGTGTCCTCGGTGTCGAACACGATCTTGTCCCGGCGGTAGCCCTCGCACTCGACCGACTCGAGCGTCTCGACGTTGAGGGGGACCGGCGCCGGCTCGGGCCCGAGGAGATCGTGGAGACGGCCCCGGCTCCGCTCGACCCAGGCGGGGATCGCCGCGGGGTCCCCTTCGGGGAGCGGGTCCTCATGCGTCGTCTCGGCCAGGCGGACCATCCACTGGTACCACGGCGAGTAATTGCGGGCCGGCGGGGACAGGACCAGGCCCGCGGTGTCGGCTGTGTCCCCGGTCTCGTTGCTCATGTCGGCCCTTTCTCTTTCGCCCGCTTCTCGGCACGGACGATGCTGCGTCAATGTAGGCGTGTGGCCGACCCACCCAATGCCTCCCTGATCTGGCCACGGATGATCCGCTGGGATTGAGGCCAGGCACGCACTCGGGCAGCAATTGCCCCGTGACCCTCGCCACTTCTGTCAGCGTGCACCCGCATCTCCCCCACCATCGGCGCCGAGATCGGGGGCGTGGACATTGCGGCACCGCTGTCACCAGAGGCCGTCAGCGCCGTGCGGGACGCTCTCAACACCCACCACGTCATCTTCTTCCGGGACCAGTCGCTGACCGCCGAGCAGCAGGCCGACTTCGCCCGCCAGTTCGGGACGGTGACCGAGGCCCACCCGGTCCTGCCTTCCATCGACGAGAGCCCCGAGGTCCTGGCGATCGACGGCAAGGTCGACCGGGCCAGCTGGTGGCACACCGACGTCACCTTCCTCGAGACGCCGGCGATGGGCTCCATCCTCTACATGCTCGAGGCACCCGATGTCGGGGGCGACACCATGTGGGCCAGCCTGCAGGACGCGTACGACGGCCTGGCGCCGGCCGTCCGCGAGATGTGCGACAAGTTGATCGCCATCCACCACGACCCGTGGTTCGCCGCTGACGTCGCCGAACGGGGCGGCTACGAGTGGGACGGCACCTGGCGCGAGAAGCTGCTGCCCGCGCTGCACCCCGTCGTACGCACGCATCCCGAGACGGGTCGCAACGGGCTCTTCGTGAACCGCCAGTTCACCCGCTCGATCTTCGGTCTTTCCGACAACGAGAGCAACGCCGTGCTCGAGATGCTCTACAACCACTGCATCAAGCCGGAGTACACCTGCCGCTTCCGCTGGCGGGCCGGTTCGGTGGCCTTCTGGGACAACCGGGCCACCCTGCACTACGCCCTCGACGACTACGGCTCGGCCGCCCGCTATGCCCATCGCGTGACGCTGCGAGGCGACAAGCCCTTCGGGCCGGCGATGCCGCTGCCCGGCGGCTGAGCACCCTGGCCCTCGTGGCGGCGGCCGGCGTGGCGGCCGACATCGGTATCGCCGTGGCAGCATTCGCCGGGACCAACGTCGACAACTGCGTCGTGACGACTGCCATGGTGGCAGGCGCGCCGTTGGCGCGGGCCCACCGGATCGCGACGGGGCAGGTCCTTGGCTTCTGCGTGCTGGTAGCCGTCTCGGCTGCCGCTGCAGTGTTGCTCTTCGAGTTCTCGGCGGCGGTCGTCGGTCTGCTCGGCCTGGTGCCCCTCGCCATCGGCCTCAGGGGGCTGCTCGGTCTGCGGCGCCGGCACGCCGACAGTACGGCCGCGCCGGGCAGCGGAGGCGGCGCTGGTGCCGCGGTCACGCCGGAGAGCCCGGCGCAGCGGTCCGGTCGGCTCACCGAGCGGGCGGTCGGCCGCGGTCTGATTGCCGCCGCGCTGGTCACCATCGCCGCCGGTGGCGACAACCTGGCGGTCTACATCCCGCTCTTCCGCGTCGGCGGTGGGACCCGGGTCGCCGCCGTGGTCGTGGTCTTCACGCTCGGCGAGGTCGCGGTGACGCTCCTCGTGCTGTGGGCTGGGCGCCACCCCACGGCGCGCTCGCTGATGAACCGCGCCGGCTCCGTCGCCGTGCCGGTGCTGCTCTGCGCCGTCGGGATCTTGGTGATGGTGCAGGCGGGGACCTTCTCGCAGCTCTAACCCGCTCCGGTGAGAACCAGGCGACGACCTCTCCTAGTCCTCGCTCGGCGTCGAATTCGTACGCCCGTGACCGCGTCAGGGTGGAGTCGGTGATGAGCGGCTGGTCGTCCGCCGCGACGGCGACCTCCTCATTGTGCCCGTGCCCGTTGCCATTGCCGTGCCCGTTGCCGTTGCTCTCCGAGGCGGCGTCGGCCACGGCGGCGATTCCGGCGTTGAGGAGAGGATCGTGGAGGACGACACGGTCACGGCCCTGGCGCTTGGCCACCAGCAGGGCATCGTCGGCCCGGCGCAGTGACGCAGCCAGCTCTTCGCCCGGCTCGGTGTCGGTGATACCGAAGCTGGCGGTGAACTTGGGCAGCCCGCCGACCGTAATGGCCGCGTCGAGCTGGGAACGCACCGTGTCGAGGGCCCGCATGGCGTCAATGGCGGTGCAGTCCGGGAACGCGATGGCGAATTCCTCGCCGCCGTAGCGTGAGACCACGTCGCTTGCCCGCAGCGAGTCGCGCAGGACCCGGGCGAAGAGTCGCAGGGCCCGGTCGCCGGTCTCGTGCCCATAGGTGTCGTTCAGCCTCTTGAAGTGGTCCAGGTCGGCCATCGCCATGGCAACCGGGTGCATGAGCTGGGGGATGCTCGCAACCTGCTCTGAGAAGGAGCGGCGGTTGAGGAGCCCCGTCAGGGTGTCGGTCGAGGCCTGGAGCTGCGTCTCGGCCATCACGCGGAGCAGTCCGATCCGCGCCCCCGAGAGCTTGGCCAACGTCGTGAGATCCTGCCGCTGGCTTTCCGCCACCTCGGCCCCCGGCTCACCAGTGGCGTGGATGACCCCGACGGTGCGGCCCATGATGGAGACGGGCACGCACATGGCGGACAGGCGGCCCTGGGGCCGCGCCCGCAACTTGGGACAGGCGTCCAGGTCGTCGCTGTCAGCGAAGACCTGGACCTGGGCCCGACGCGCCGCAGGGCACCGATCGGGTGAGTCGACGCTGCAGCACGGTGGCTCTCCCCCGGGGCCGACCCCGGCCATGCGCATCAGGTGGGCGTGGCTGTTGTCGGCGAGCAGGAGTTCAGCCGGAGCATCCGGGAGGACTGCGGCGAAGGAACGCTCGATCACGTCGATGACCTCGGGCTCGCCCTCGGCCATGTCCAGCGCGTTGGCCAGCCGGCTTTCGAAGCGCTGGCGGTGCACTTGCGCTTCACGGATCAGGCTCTCTTGGTCCGCCGCCTGAATCGCATCGGTCAGCTCGGCGGTCAGGGTCATCACCTTCTGGTCGGTCTTGCGCTGCTGGCGGTCGGCGACTTCGACGATGACCGCGATCAGCGGGATCATCAGTCCGAGCAGGACGCCGATCGTCGTCAGCACGCGCCAGATACCCGGTGCGACGGTGTTTCCGACCAGCAGCGCCGGCACGACCAGGAAGCCCAGGACGACAAGACCTGCGGCGGGAGCGATGAAGCGGAGACGCCTCGCCTTCGCGACTTCTCCCTGCCACTCTTCCTCGGTAACCATAAGCTCCGGTCCCTTCGATTCGCCGTCTGATTCGAGCCACCGTGTGGGCAGCCCGCCAGCCGTCCAGTCGATGGTTCCGCCACTAGCGTTGTCGGAAAATCCGGCCGCAATCTTTAGACAACTACCCCCATTTCTCCCCTTGCCTCCCGAGCCCGTAGCGGGCCAGATCGTGATCCTCAACGGAGCGCCCCGAGTCAGGGAAAACGTCGGTCGCCCGGGCCCTGGTGGACCAGGCGGAGGGGGTCTGGGTCACCCTCGGGGTCGACGCGTCCGTTGGGGCGACGCCCGAGCGCTTCCTGCCGGGCCTGGGACTGCGGCCGGGCGGGGAGCGTCCGGACCTCGAAGCGCGTGGTGGCAGCCCTGGCGGCGGGCTTGTTCGGCTCCATCGGCTCGCACGCACGCGCCGGTCTCAACGTCGTGGCCGACCTCGGCCTCCACGACGAGTACACCTCACCGCTCCACCTCCGTGCCGAGGCCGCCCGCCGGCTGACCGGGCTCCCGGTCCTCTTCGTCGGTGTCCACTGCCCCCTCGCCGTGATCTGGGAACGCCGCGCCGCCACGTGGGGGCAGACCAAGGAGGACGCGAGCGACGAGCAGATCGTGGCCGTCGAACGCTGGCAGGAGGCGGTGCACGCCGGGCACCGCTACGACCTCGAGATCGACACAGAGGCCCGTACGCCCGCCGAATGCGCCGCACTGGTCATGGCGCGGCTGACCGACGGGCCGCCCGGGTCGGCCTTGTGGGAAGACCGAACGCCATGAGCCCGACCACGACGGAGACACCGGCGCGACGTTGGCCGGGCGCCCCGGGGCATGGTTGACTCGCTGGGCGGACTGAACGGGAGGGCGCATGGAGAACCTGCGGGGCAAGGTGGCCGTCATCACGGGCGGGGCGAGTGGCATCGGCAAGGCAGTGGCGCAGGCCGCTGCGGCCGAGGGGATGCGGGTCGTCGTCGCCGATATTGAGGAAGGGCCCCTCAAGGAGGCCGAGAGCGAACTCACCGGACGGGGCGCCGAGGCGATCGGGGTCGTGACCGACGTGGCCGACGCCGCGTCGGTCCGGGCGCTGCGCGACGCCGCCCTCGACCGCTTCGGCTCGGTGCACCTGGTGCACAACAATGCCGGCGTCGGGCTCGGTGGCCCCATCTGGGAGGTCACCGAGGAGGACTGGCGCTGGATCCTGGGTGTGAACCTGTGGGGCGTCGATCCACGGGGTGGCCACCTTCGTGCCGCTGCTCGTTGAGCAGGGCGAGGGCCATGTCGTGAACACCGCCTCCATCGCCGGCCTGGCCTCGGCGGCGTTCCTCGGGCCCTACAACGCCACCAAGCACGCTGTGGTCGCCATCTCGGAGACACTCTTCAAAGACCTGCAAGCCGCGGCGGCTCCGGTGGGCGTGTCGGTGCTCTGCCCCGGATTCGTCCAGACCCGCATCGCCGAGTCGGACCGCAACCGGCCGGCCTGGGCTCCCGATCGCGAGGTGGCCGGCGCGGCCGAGCTGCGCACCGCCGTACAGGAGATGGTGGACGCCGGCATCCCGGCCGACACGGTGGCGCGGCGCGTCCTCGACGCGGTGCGGACCGACACCTTCTACATCCTCACGCACGACGATCTGATGCCCGCCATCGCCGCCCATTTCGACGACATCATGCAGGGGCGCCCGCCGACGCCGACCGCCATCGCCTGACCCCGGGTCAGGCCGCCAGCGACCCGCGCCGGGCGTTGCGGCCTGCTCCGCGTGCCCTACGAGCCGGCTCCCGGCAGCGCCTTGAACGGCTGCACCGTCACCCAGCACGTGCCTTGGGGCTTGTGGTTCGTCTTGAGCTTGCACTGCGACGATGGCGGCACGTTGTTGTGGATCTTGACCACCTGGTACTGCGTCGGCCCGTAGAACTTGTCGGGCCCGAAGCTCCAGACCGGCGAGAGCGTGCCGGGGTAGTTGGTGATCTTGGACATCGCTTCGGCGAAGGTGCGCCGGTTCAGGTTGGGCCCGGCGCTCTTCGCCGCGGTGGCGAAGAGGCGGATGGCCCCGCACCACGCCTGGATCGGACCCTGCTCCTCGATGTAGAAGCTCGTGGTACCCGGGATCGGCTTGGGGTGGTACGTGTGCCACGTCGAGTAACACGAGCGCACGCCGGGGTCGTAGCCGCCCTGGCTCTCTGGCCTGGCATCGTCGAAGCCACCCAGCGTCTCGGTGGTCACGCCCTCTTGACCGTCGAGCTCCTTCTCGTAGGGGGTCGGGATGAGACCGAGGGCGACCTCGATCGTCGACTGGTAGTCGCTGAGGAGGAGTTGGGGGACGTACTGCTGGGACGCCTCGGCCGCGAGGTAGGGGAAGAAGGCGTTCTCGGGGAGCAGCGGGAAGACCGACTGCACGCCTGCCGACTTGAGGCGCTCGACGGCCAGCTGTGCCTCCGAGTTGGTGGTCGACGTCTCGTCGGGGTTGCCCGCGACAGTGTCGACCTCGGGCGTGATGCCCGCTTTCTTGAGGTCCGGCAGCAGGTAGTCGTTCAGCGCGGCCTGGTCGGCGGCCTGGTCGGACACGACGATACCGACCTTCTTGCCGTGGCCGAGACGGCCCGAGTTCAGTCCCCACTGCACGGTCGCCGCCAGCACCGGCGACATGTCGGCACCGGTCCACCACAAGTATGGCGAGCCCAGGTTGGTCCAGTTGGTCGTCGTGGACCACGCGCTGAGCAGCGGCGTCTTGCCCTGCTGGGCCACGCACAGCTGGTTGTCCCCCTCCCAGGTCCCGATCCCGTCGATCACGGCGAACACAGGCGGGTTTCCCTGCGTCCACTGTTGGCACAGCGACTGCATGTTGGCGTCGTTCGTCGGGTCGAAGGTGACGATCATCGGATTGATCTTGCGCCCGTTGATACCGCCGGCGTTGTTGATCTGGTTCACGTAGAGGTTGATGGCGGCGGACTGCTCGTTGTACTCCTTGTCCTCTGCGAACCCCAGCTTCCCCGCCTCGCTGTTGATGGCGACGACTGGGAAGACGACGTTGATCTCCGTCTTGGACACGCCGCGGTCAGAGGTGTCCGCCTGGCTCGGCGGCGTCGCGCTGCTGCTCGAGTGCAGTGCAGGCTCGGCCGCGCCGGCGGAACCCGCGCCTCCCGGCGTGCCCGAGGGCGCCAGCACCAGCCAGGCCACGAGCCCGGCCACGATGGCCACCACGATGAGGGCCGTGCGGACCTGCATGGCCTTGGGGCGGCGCCGAAAACGCCGCCAGGACCGGCCCAGCGGCGCCCATGGGCGCCATGCCCCCCGGTGCGCGGATACGTCCAAACTCGCCTCCATGGTCACTCTCCCTCGGTGCGTTCCCCAGCGTCACCGCTCGTTCCACCGCCTGTGCCGCCACCATCCCCCGCGAGAGGCCCTGATGCCATCAGCGCTTCGTCGCTTGCACCAAGGTACGCCGCCAGCGCCTTCGGGTCAGCGCGGATCACTTCAGGCGGTCCGGCCGCCACCACCCGTCCGAGCTCCATGACGACGACGGCCGAGCACAGCTCGAAGACCAGAGGCACGTCGTGCTCGACGAGGACGATGGTGGTGTCGGCCACCTGGTGCAGGCGCCGCAGCAGCGGGATGAATGCCTCGGCCTCGCGCTGGGCGATGCCCGCGGTGGGCTCGTCGAGGAGCAGGATCCGGGGCTTGGCGAGCACGATCGAGGCCAGGTCCACGACCCGGCGGGTGCCGGTGGACAGCTCCGACGTCCGGTGGTGCCGGAAGCGCTCGAGGCCGAAGGCGGCGATCACCTCGTCGACCGCCTTGAGCTTGCGGCGCTCGGACCGTCTGGCCCAGGGCAGCCGCAACGTGGTCGGGAGCACCGACACCTCGTCACGGGCGTCCTCGCTGAGCAGCAGGACGTCGAGGACGGTCAGCTCGGGGAACAGGCGGCAATCCTGGAACGAACGGACCATCCCCACGCCCAGGCGCTCCTCCGGCAGGTATTCAGCCAGGTCGGTGCCGTCGAGACGCACCGTCCCGGCCTGGGGCCCCACGAGGCCCGAGATCACGTCGAGCGTGGTCGTCTTGCCCGAACCGTTGGCCCCGATCAACCCCACGATGGCGCCCGGCTCGGCCTCGAAGGTGACGCCGTTGAGCGCATGGATGCCGCCGAAGCGCACGCTGAGGTCCTCCACGCTGAGGTGGGCCGGGTGACGCGCCGGTGCCATCGTGCCGTTCGTCGCCGTGACCGCGGTCATTTGTCCGCTCCGTCCCCGACGAGAGACGGTGCGATGTCGCCCACCGTCGAGGTCGGCGCGACGGGCGGGCCTGCCCGATGCGCCGTCAGTCGCTCCTGCGCAGCCCGGATTCCCATCGTCACGAGGTCACCGCTGCGATGCAGGACCTCGGCCAAGCCCCCTGGCAGGTAGAGGATGAACAAGATGAGTCCGAGACCGCTCGTGATGAATTGGATGGTCTGGTTGGCGCCGAAGATGGCCGGCAACCCCTCGAGGTAGAGGGCGCCGAGGATGGCCCCGGGAATGGAGCCCAGGCCGCCGATCACGACCATGGAGATGATCACGAACGAGGTCGTCGGGTCGAACGTGATGTCTGTGTTGTTGAGCTGCTGGGTCGCGAAGGCGAAGCACACGCCGGCATAGCCGGCCATGAAGCCCGACAGCCCGAAGGCGAGCAGCTTCGTGCGCAGGATCGGGATGCCCATGGCCGCCGCGGTGAGCTCGTTGTCGCGCACGGCGACCAGTCGCCGCGCCACGCCCTTGTCGCGCCAGATGCGAACCATGTAGATGGACAGGAGCAACACGCCGAGTGAGAACCAGGCAAAGGAGCGTTGGCTGGCCAGGCTGATGCCGAACAGGCTCGGCCGGTTGACGAGGGTGTAGGCGGGGTTGGGCAGGCCGGTGCAGAGCGTCTTGTTGAGGCCCGGCACGGTGATGCACGGTGTGGCCAGGACGGCGTTCTGCATGAAGATGGCGAAGGCCAACGTGGTCACGGCCAGAAAGAGTCCGGGCATGCGCAGTGCCGGCAGGCCGACGAGGATGGCGACCAGCGCGGTCACCGCGCCGCCGTAGAGCATCACCAGCGGGAGCGGTACCGACGTGCCGAGGTGCACGGCCACGAGGGTGCCGACGGCCACCAGTCCGAACTGGCCGAGAGACACCTGTCCCGCCCAACCCGTGAGCATGGTCAGAGACAGGGCGATGACCGAATAGATGCAGATCTGACTGAACAGCACGTTGTTGCCGACGGAGAGCACGAACGGCAGCGCGATGGCGGCAATGACGGCGAACCACATGCCCGAGACGGACACGCGCCGGCGCAGCTGGTCGGCCCCGGAGCGCATCGTGGTGACCGCACCGTGGGCCCAGGTGCTGCGGTCCCCCGTGCGGGCGCCCTTGCGCAGCGCACCGACCCGGATCAAGAGCACCAGCATCACGACGATGAAGATCAAGAGCTGCTGTTTGGCCGGCGAGGGCACGTTCCACGCCAGGAGCTCGAGGAAGACGCCCATCCCGATCCCGGCGATGAACGCCGCCGTGAGATTGATCATGGCGCCGATCAGCGCGGCGGTGAGGGCGTAGAGCAGCAGGTCGGGCGAGAGGGCTTGCGTGAATGCGCTCGTCTGGTTTGGCGCGTTGAGGATGGCGGTGAAAGCCGACAGCGCGCCGGCGACCGTCCACGTCAAGGTGGAGGTGCGCCGGATCCACACGCCCGAGAGCCGCGCCGAGTCGGCGTTCTCCGACATGGCTCGCATGGACAGGCCCCACGACGTGAAGCGCACCGCCAGCACGAGGGCGATGGTGACGAGCGGTGCCACGATGAGCGTGAGCACCTCCGTCGGCGTGATGATGACAGGCCCGAGAGTGATCGACAGGTCGAAGGGCACCGGCACGGGTTTGTACAGGTTGGAGGGCCGGATGAACGGCAGCGCCGTCAGGGCCAGCAGGACGTAGCTCAGTCCGATGGTGGCCACCATGACCAGCACGCGGGGACGGCTGAAGAGGCGTCGCAGAATCAGCTCGGACATCGCGCCGACGAAGGCGGCCAAGGCGATGGAGAGCACCAGCGCGAACCAGTAGTTGAACTTGAAGTCCGCGGTGAGCTTGACCAAGAAGACAGCGGCGATGACCCCGATCTGGCCTTGCGCGAAGTTCAGGACCCGGTTCGTGCGGTAGACGAGCACGAGCCCGAGGGCGAGCAGCCCGTAGCCCAGACCGTAGAAGAGCCCCTGAACCAGGACGAAGTTCGGCGCCGAGAAGGTGGCCAGCACGCTTCCTACGCCAACCCCGCGGCCGCAGTGCCCAGGAAGACGGGACGCAGCAGGTCGTCGCGGGCCATGAGCTCCGATGTCGGCCCGTCGAACCTGATCTGGCCGCGCTCCATGAAGAAGCAGCGATCGGCCAGGCTGAGCGCACGATTGAGGCTCTGCTCCACCAGGATCACGGTGGTGCCGGACTCGTTGATGCGGCGCACCATTCCCATGAGGCGCTCGACCGTCATGGGCGCGAGCCCGAGCGCGAGCTCGTCGATCATCAGGAGCCGGGGCGCGGTCATCATCACGCGCGACAGAGCCAGCATCTGCTGCTCGCCGCCCGAGAGCGTGCCTGCCGGCTGGTCCAGCCGCTGGGCGAGCTCGGGGAACACCTCGAGTGCCTCGTCGTAGGCACGGACCGCCTTCACCTTGTCACCGCGCAACGTGTGCCCGCCGATGCGCAGGTTGTCCCGGACGCTCAGGCCCGAAAAAGTCATCTTGCCGCCGACGAGGAGCGCCACACCTTCGTCGATGATCTGTTCGGGCTCCAGGTAGGTCGAGTTCATGCCGTACACCCGGATCACCCCACGATGCGGATGCGCCAGTCCCGAGATGGCGCGCAACAGGGTCGACTTGCCCGCCCCGTTGGTGCCCAGGAGCGCCACCATGTCGCCTTCTTCGATCTCGAGGTTGACGTCGAAGAGCACCTGGTTCGTGTCGTAGAAGAAGTCGAGGTTGTGGACCTGGAGGGCGGGGATGGAACCACCAGCCTGGCGCCGTTTGCCTTCGGTGTATCGCTCGATCACGTCCTCAATGACCAGCGTGATATCGCGCCGCACGCTGCGTGAGCCGATCACCAAGAGCAACCCCCCGACGGCGCACACCGGGAATATCAAGGTGAGAGAGGCGATGATGCCGTGCAGGCCGCCGATGGCATCGGACACCGCACCCAGCAGGACCGATCCGGTGAACCCGCCGAAGACCAGGGAATAGACCCCGAACATGGCGAAGCAGATCGTTCGCATCTCGGGCGGTGCCGTGGCGGCGAGCGTCAAGAAGATGCAGATGGCGAGCGGCGACACCGCCGCGGTGGCCAGGAACTGCAGGGTCACGCACAGCCAGAGCTGGGGCACGTAGAGGGACAGCACGAAGAGGCCCCCGTAGGCCGTGATGCAGAAGCCGGCAATGACGAGCGGACGCTGCGGCGCCTTGCGGAAGTAACGGTCGCCGAAGACGTAGGCCAGGGGTAACCCCAAGAACGCGGCCAGGCCGATGATGGCGTACACCTCGCTGCGAGAGGCCGTGTCGAGGTGGAACTTGTCGATGAAGAACAGGTTGCCGAAGAGCGGGGCGCCCGTGCCGGCAAAGCCCAAGATGGCCACGGCGACCAGCTCGTAGTAGAGGGAACGGATGCGCAACAACCGGGTGACGGCCGAGCCGAGCAGGACCCGGGGCGCCGTTTCCTGCTGGGAATGCAGGTCCATCCCCGACGCCTTGAGGATGTGGCTGCTCTCGTTGGCCCCCTTCTCGGGCTCGTGCAACGTGAACAGCGCGAACCCGAGCGGTATCCCGGCGAGGGCGACGAGCAGGCCATAGCGCCAGTCGTGTGCGATCGTCACCACGAAGCCGAAGATCAAGATGCCCACGGTCTGCGACAGCGGGTCCGAGAGGTTGTGCCAGCTGAAGATGCGCCCGCGCCCCTCCGTCGGGTAGGCGTCGGAGAGGTACGAATTGTGGACCGTGTTGTTCACTCCGGTGCCGACGGAGGCAGCCAGGTACAAGAAGGCGAACCACCAGACATTGGGCGACAGCGCCATGAGGGAACCGAAGCCGGCGAAGATGAGCAGGGCCACAGCCGCCACCACCTTGCGGCTCCCCCGGTCGGCCCACACCGCCAGCGGAACCGCCCACAGGAGCTGGGACACCTGCGCGATGAAGGCCACGGCGCCGAGCGACGCGTTGGACATGTGGAACGAGGTCTTCAGATTGGCACCGATGAGGTTGATGCCGTTCCCGAAGGTGCCCGGGACCAGCGCCGCTGCGGTGAGGAGCACCAGGGGGGCGTATCCCGAATGCTTCAAGATGCCGATGAGCGGAGGGGGCTTGCCCTCGCCGGTGCCCGGCATGACCGCCAGGTCGGCCACCACGTCGGGATCACTGACCTGTGACACCGCCTCCTTCAGCAGGTCCTCGGGGACCGCGAAGTCGAAGAGGGGGTCGTCAGCCATTCGGGGGACTCTATCCCTGACACCTACGTCAGGTAGGGGCGATCAGAACGCCGGGGCCGGTTCCTCAGCCCGACGCCCCCACGGTGGCGACCGTCAGCGGTCCCTCGGGGATCACAGCGACCCGCGCACCGGGGCCGAGGCGTCCGAGGGCCGCCTCCACTGCGGCGTCGAGATCCGGCGCCGGCGTCAAAAGTGCGCTCGCGATGGTGGCGTCGTCGAGACCGTCGCTGTAGAGCTGGATCTCGGCCCGCGCCAGCAGCCGGCCCAGAACCTGGGCCTGCCATCGGTCCAGTTCGGGTCCGCTCTGCCCGCCGATGAGCTCGGCCGGCGTCGTCGCGTCCGCCAGCAACCGGGCGAACGCGCCACCCCGGGGGACACCGTCCTCACACGCTGCGGCCATGACCACGATCCCCTCGTCGCGCACGATGCGATCGGCGGCCGCCATGCCTTTGACCGACTGGTACAGGTTGCGGTCGAGCGGATAGCCCCCATTCGTCGAGACGACGAGATCGAACGGTGCGTCAACCCGACGGACGGCCGATGCCTGGACGTGCGCACAGGCGGCGTCGTGCGCTTCAGGGAGAGGCCCGGCGAAGACCGCCGTCACCCGTCGCGCCCGGTTGATGGCGACGTCGACCGACAGGTCTGGCGGCGCCAGGGCCGCCGCGGCGCGGACGAAGTCGTGGACGGGGTTGCCCTCCCGCGTCACGAAGGTGGATCGCGCATCGGCGATACGGCGCGGGTGGTGCGCCTCGAGGATCGTCTCGGTCGCCGCCAGGCCCGGGCACACGCCCTTGGGTCCACCACTGAAACCCGCGAAGAAGTGCGGCTCCACGAACCCGGTGACGATGCGGACATCGGCCTCGACGTACTCACGCTGAAGGAGGATCGGCGTCCCGTCCACCTCTCCGACAGGCAGATGGGCGTCCGACGTGGCGTCGTGGTCGACCAGCGCGTACCGGGCGAGCACGTCGGCGCCGATCAGCTCTTCCATTTCCGCAGGAGACGCCTGCCGGTGCGTCCCGGTCGCGCACAGGAGCGTGATGTGATCGTCGGGCACGCCCGCACGCGCCAGCTCGGCGAGCAGCGGAGGAAGGACGGTGCGATTCGGCATGGGCCGGGTCAGGTCCGGGAAGACGACGGCCACATGGTCGCCCGTGCGGACCCGATCGGCGAGAGGCGGGCCCGCCAGCGGGGACCGGAGCGCGGCCACGATGGCGGCCGCCTCGTCGGGCAAGGCCCCCTCATCGACGGGGACGACCACCTCGGCGCTTGCGGGGACCTCGACGGATATCCCGTGACGTCCGTAGGCGAGGTCGACGTGCACGGAGAGACTCAGAAAGCGGGGCTGCGGGCGGCGTCGGGAAGCGAGTCGGTGGCGGCAATGAGGGCAAGGGCAACGTGGTCGACCCGAGGACGCAGACCACGGTAGATCTCGACCGCCTCTGCATCGGGTTCGATCACGGCTTGCACCGGGTCGAGTTGATCGAGCGTCATCCCCATGCCGAGCGCCCGTCCCGCCAACAGCGCTGCGCCGGCGGACGCGGCCTCGCCCGAACGGTGCCGGATGGCCGGCACGCCCAGCACGGCGGTCAACACGCCGACCCAGACCGGGAGTCCCGAACCGGCACCCCCGAGGGTCACGCCGCCGGCCGACGAACCGCCGAGCCGGCCCACCGTGACCACCTCCATGACGCGCAACACGTCCCACGCCACCGACTCCATGACGGCTCGGGCCAGGTCACTCGGCCCGTGTGCGGCGCCCAAGCCGACGAACCCCGCTCTGGCGTCGTCGCGCCACCAGGGGGCACGGGCGCCGTCGAGCCACGGCACCGCCACCACCCCGCGGGCGCCCGCCGGGCTCTCGCCGGCCAAACGGGCCAGCTCGTCGGGGGTGCGGTCGAGCATCCGGCCCAACCAGGCCAGGAACGAGCCCGCCGCCGAGAGGCCGCCTTCGAGGAGCCAGCCCCCGTCGGCCGCGCGAGTGACCACCGCGCCCGCCGGCGAGGGAACGGGGCGCTCGTGGACCGGAACCGACACATTGCCGGTGGTGCCCCAGCTCACCATGGGGTGATCCTCCGACGAGCCCGATCCGAGCACTTCGCACTGGCGGTCACCGGCACCGATGACCACCGGGACACCAGGCCGCAGCCCGAGCTCGGCTGCAGGGACCGACTTCAGCTGCCCGATGACGGTATCGGAGGGGACCACGCTCGGCAGCTTGCCGAGGGCGGGACCCGCAAGCTCCCGGACTGCGTTGCCGTCGAAGTCGTAGAGGCCGCTGCGCGAGGCGAAGGTGGCGTCGGTGACCACCTGGTCGGTCATCCGGAGCACGATGAAGTCCCGCGGGGACAGGATCAGGTCGGCCGCCTCGAGCCGGGCGGGCTCGTTGGAGGCCAGCCAAGCCAGCTTGGCCGCCACGGCACCGGCATCGAGCGGAATCCCCGTCCGGGCGCGATTGATGTCGTCGCCTCCCATCCGTTCCGCCAAGATCCGCGCCTCAGCGGCGGCCCGGTGGTCGGACCACAAGATCCCCTTGCCGATCGGCTCACCCTGCGCGGTCATGGGGACGAAGGTCTGCCGCGCGCCCCGAACAGGACACGACCTCGACCTCGTTGAACGCCTGCGGCGCCTGGGCGCGGGCCTCGGCACACGCGATGACCAGGCTCGTCCACCAGCGCAGCGGATCTTGCTCGGCCCAGCCCACCTGGGGATGCGTCGTGGTCAGCTCCGAACGCGCCAGTGCGACGATGCCCTCTCACCCCAGAGTCCGACTTTCGTCACCGTTGTGCCGAAATCGATCGTCAGGATCATGTGCCGTGCACGAGCGCGTCGACGAGGCCCGCCATCTCCGCCGGGTCGGGATCCTGGTAGACGGTGCGGCCCATCGCCATTCCGGCACCACCGCCCTCCATGACGTCACGCACCTCGTCGAGCACGCGGTCGCGGCCCCCGTCGCTGCGCGGACCGCCCAAGAAGAGCACGGGGACGCCGACACTGGCCACCACGCGGGCCACCGCCCGTCGGCGCTCCGCTCCAGGGCTCACTGCCGGGACCGGGACCTTGATCACCGGCGCGCCCATGTCGTGTGCCACGACCGCCGCCAACACAACGGCGTCGGTATCGCGGCGGATCCGGCCGTCGCTCCACAGCAACGGCTCGATCAGTGCCTCCAGATCCGCTGCCCGCGACTGTTCGAGCACCTGTCCCAGCAACTCGAGGGCCGACGCCGTCACCGGATCGTCCATGTCGATACGAGTCATGTGCTTGACGCCGGTCCAGCCGTCGGAGGCGGCACGGCAGACGCTGGCGACGAGGCGGTCGTCGAGCTCGAAGGCCGATCCCGCCAGCCCGGTGCGATTGATGGAGAGGTACGTCCGATGGAGCGCGGTGAGATGACCCGGCGTCGGCCAGACCCTCCAAGGGCTGCGCTGTCGCGAGGATGCCGTCGCAGAAGGGCAACGCCTTTGCCAGCGAGCCGAAGAACTCGGCCCAGTTCTCCGTCGTCAGTACGGCACGGGCGCGGTGGTCGGCCGCCAGGATGAGTGCCGGGGTCGGGAGCGGGGCCGGCGTGCTCATCCGGCGTCGGCCATCGCCAGGACGACCTTGGCCACCGCTGAGAAGTCTTCTCGGCCGTACCCGGCGGCGCTGGCGGCCGTCAGGAGTTGGCGGGCCGCCGCGGTGGTCGAGACCGGGACGCCCGTGCGCGCCGCGTAGGCCATGGCCAGGTCGAGGTCCTTGGCCATCAGGTCGGTCATGAAGCCGGGCTGCCACCCGTTGGATGCGGGGCTGTCGGGCGACGACGCCGGCCACCGGGAGACGGGTCCGCACCGCGACGCAGTCACCCGTCGCATGCGTGAGCACCTCGAGCAGCTTGGCCATGTCGACGCCGGATTTCACCGCCATCGCGGTGGCCTCGGCGGTGGCGGTCATCTGTGCTGCGTAGATGAGGTTGTTGCACAGCTTGACGACCTGGCCCATGCCAGGTCCGCCGACGTGGACGACGAGCCCGGCGAAGGGGTCCATCGCCGGCTCGGTGTCCGCCAGCACGGCGGCATCGCCACCCACCATGAGCGTGAGCGTGCCCTTCTGGGCGCCGGCCGTCCCGCCGGACAGGGGCGCGTCGAGGTAGCGGGCTCCGGTCTCCGCGACCCTGGCGTGCTGCGCCCGCTCCACCTCCGGGTCGATGGTCGAGCAGTCGACCACGGTCTTGCCCTTGCCGAGCACCGGCAGCATGTCGTCGACGACCTCGATCACTTCGGGCGAGTTGGGGACGCACAGGAATGTCACCTCCGACGCCTCGGCGACCGCCTGCGGCGATGCCCCCTCGCGGGCCCCCTGCGACACCGCCATTTCGATCGGTCCCTGGCTGCGCGAGGCCACCGTGACGTCGTGACCCGCCGTGACGAGATGGCCGGCCATGGGCAAGCCCATGGCGCCAAGCCCGATGAACCCAATGCGCATGCGTGATTCCTCCAGACGTCTCGGGCGCCGGCGGCGTCTACGCGAACTGGGGAAGCCACTCCGCCGTGCCGACGAGCAGCTCCTCGACCATGACCTCCATGTCCAGCAGGTCGCCACGGCCGGCCAGGGGGTCCAAGGCGAATGCCTCGCCGGCCAGGGCACGGTCGCCGCGCAAGGCTGCCTCGACCGTCAGCTCCTGCGTGGCCACGTGGCGCCGCACGATCTCGTCGTAGGGCGGGACAGGAGCGTGACCGGTCGCGCCCGCGAATGCCATCGGCGTCGATCACGCAGATCGATTCGAGGACTGCGTCGGGCGGGAGGCCGACGCCCTGACCGGTGTTCGGAATGTTGACCGGCGCCTCGAAAGGGTCCCCGTCAGCATGGCCTGGATCATGGGCGAGGGCAGTTCGCCCGACTGCCAGGTCTGCAGGTCCTTCGTCCCGGCGAGCCACGCGTCCACGTCGGCGACGTACCCGGCCTGGTGCTCCTCTCGCCGCGAGATGGGGCTCAGGGCGATGTTGTAGGTCGCGCCCCAGTCCGACTGGGGCGTCAACGCGAAGGACACGAACTCGGCGATATGCCGGTCGCCGGCGGCGGGAAAGGTGCCCCAACGGTCGAGCAGCGTCAGCTTGAACAGGTGCCGCTGCTGCGAAGTCGAGCTTGGAGAACTTCTCGGCCTCCGGGCGCCCCGGGTAGGCGCCAGCGAGGCCAGACCCCCGACCTCTTCGGTGAGCTCACGCAGCACCTCGAGGCCGTCCCGCGCCGTCGACGTCGAGCGAGGTCACCACCGGGAAGTGGTTGATGCCGGTCACGGAGGCCGACACCGCCTCGAACGGCCGGCCCATGCGCGATGGCCAGATCCATGCAGAAGTTGCCGACCTCGTGGCAGAGCCCCACGGTCTTGATGGAGGTCTCCCGACAGACGGACCGGGTCAGAGCAGGTCATGGGGTTCGTGATGTTGAACAGCCATGCGTCGGGGCAGTGCTCCTCCATCGCCTTGCCGATGCCGACCAGGACCGGGATGTTGCGGAGGGCCCGGTTGATGCCCACCGGGCCCGACCGTGTCGCCCACGGTCTGCGTGATGCCGTGCGCCGCCGGGACGTCCAGGTCGACCGCCATGGACCGGAACCCACCGGTCGAGATGCACACGATGACGAAATCGGCGCCGTCCAGCGCCGCCGCCAGATCGGTGGTCGTCGGCGATCGTGGCCTTGGCCTCCATGGCGTGCGTTGAGCTTGTGCGCCAGAGCTTCCATCTTCGGCAAGCGGTCCGGGTCGATGTCCTCGAGCACGAGGTGCATGCCGGCGAGCGCCGGCGTGCCGAAGAGGTCGGCCATCAGCTCCGGCCCCCACTGATAGCTGCCCCCGCCCACGATCGTCACTTGTGTTCCCACGCCGCCACAGTACAGTCCCGAGCGTGAGCCGACTCCGGAGTCGAGCCCCGACCTTTCTGGCGGCCATCTTCAGCGGGAGCGGGATCGTGCACCTCGTGCGCCCGCAGTGACCTTCGCGGCGATCATGCCGCGCGATTCCCGAGCGCACCATCAGAACCTGATCTACGTGAGCGGCGTCGGCCGAATTGGTCTGCGCCGCCGGGCTGCTCCGGCGCACCCGCTGGGCTCCGCTGTCCAGTGTTGCCGGTACTGGCCGCCGTCTTCCCCGCCAACGTGCAGATGGCGATGGACGCCGGCTCCAGTCGCAACGACGGTCCGGCGGACAGCACGGGTCGTCGCCTGGGGCGGCTTCGCACTGCAGGGCGCCTGGTCTGGGCCGCGACTCCAGGCCCGACGCCGGCGAGCCTGACGGCTCAGGCCATGCGCCACTGGGACGCACACCGTCGCCGGCGGTGCTCACGTCAGAGGGCCTTCTCCCCCCAGAAACAGGCAAACGGATTGTCGTTGTAGGGCGGGATCTCCACGTACCCGGCCGAGCGGTACAGCGTCAAAGCGTGGACCTGCCTGGGACCCGTGTCGAGGCGCACCACCGCATACCCGAACGCCCGCGCCGCTCTCCTCCAGTGCGGCCAGCAGCGAACGGGCCACGCCGCGCGAGCGGGACTCGGGACGCACATACATGCGCTTGATCTCGGCCACGCCGTCGCCGAGGCGTGCGCACACCGCCTCCCGCCACCGCCTGTCCCCCTTCGTAGCCGACGAGATAGGACCCGCCGGGAGGACGCAGCTCCGTCGGGCGCGAGGGGCGGATTGTCCAGGCGGCTGGGCTCTCGTAGGACATCGTTCAGCTCCAGCCGCATTGCGGCGAGGAGGTCGGCGGCCGGCGGCTCTTCCGGGTCGCAGGCGCACGAAGTGGAGCGAGGTCACGCCACCCGGTCGGGATGCAGGGCCTTCGCCATGCGGCGCATGCCCGACGCGCCAGGGCACCGTCGTCCTCCCCGCCATCTCGTGCATACGCGTCGTGTCGATCTGCACGCTGTCGATCGTCTGCTCAGTCGGCTCGAAGCGCGCCTCGGTGCCCGCAATCCGGCCAGGAAGGTGCACCACTCCTCGATGCTGACGGCTCGCTCCCGCCCCAGTTGACCGTCACCGCTGGGATGGCGGCCGCAGCAAGCAAACGAGGGACCATCGCAAGGATGTCGTCGGCATGCAGCGGGTGGTACACGCTCGGGGCGTCGACATGAACAGGGATGGCGTGCCCCGACAGCATCATGTGCAGGTGGATGGCCGGCCAGCCGCCGTTGTCGCCGTACGGGACGGACAAGCCGGGCGATGGTCGTCGGAAGCTCGAAGCGCTGCGGCCGCCCAGCGCGCCGTACCCTCGGCCGCGATCTTGCAGATGCTGTACGTCCGGAGGAACGGCCAGACCCCGTGGTTGTCGCCGAGGGGCCGCCCTCGTCGAAGACACGATGGCCATCGGGCTTGTAGACCGCGGTGGACGAGCAGTGCAAGAAGGCCCGGGCCCGCTGGTGATGCTCCATCAGATGGGCCAGCCCGCCGCTGTTCGCCGCCAGGTCGTATTGCCAGTCGTTGGTCTTGGCCACCGCGAAGTTCAGGACATAGTCCGCGTCCGGTGGGCAGACCGCCGACATCGCCTGATGCCAGGTCGACGGACACGCACTCGACGCCGGCTGCCTCGAGTTCGCTCCGAGCCGCCGCGTCGGTGAACCGCGCGGCGCCGATGACCCGGTTGGTGCGGGCCAGTGCCGTCGCCAGCGGACGCGGCGACTTGGCCGGTCACGCCGGTGACGACGATGGTGGCGATCGTGCAATTCCGTTCGGACTCATGCACCTTCGTAGTCGCTACGCTGCCGCCGTGCATCTCTTCGCTGCCTATCTTCGGGGGCGAGCTGGGCCCCGGCCGCATGGGCGAGGACCATGAGGTCGTGTTCGTCGTGGCCGAGGACACCTTGTCGGCACGGCGGGCCGCCAGCCGCCAAGTGGGGCGGTGACGGGCAGGCTCATGTCGACGCCCTGACCCGCATCGACATGATCGACGGGTATGCGGTCGGTCTCGAGCACGGCTGGAACCGGAGACGCCACCGAGACCAAGGGTTACAACAGTAGGGGTTCAGACGGCGGGCGACAGACCCGCCGTCGAGGTTGATGGCCGCCCCGCTCAGGTATGACGCCCGGGCGGACAGCACGAAGGATGCCAAGGTCGGCGAACTCGTCCGCCCTCCCGAAGCGGCCGAGCGGAATGCCGGCGTCCGTGGCTGAACTTCTCGTAGAACGCAGTCAGATCGGTCTTCGAGGCGGCGGCGGCTCGCACCCACTGCCCACTCTCGATCAAGCCGATGAGAATTGCGTTGACCCTGATGCCGTCGGATGCCAGTTCTTTGGAGAGAGCCTTCATGAGGGCCATGCCCGCCGCTCGGTTCACCGAACTCGGCTCGCTCGAGCCACCGGGTGCCTTGGCCGACAAGGCCAACGTGAAGAGGATCGAACCCCGAGCTGGCTCGCAGCTGCGGGAGGACGAGCGCGAGTGAGGCGCACCGCCGCCATGAGCTTGAGCTGCACGTCGTATTCCCAGGTGTCGTCGTCGATCGTCTCGATCGGTCCTCCAGAGGCGCGCCCGGCGTTGTGCACCACCGCGTCGATCCGCCCCCACCGCGCCACCACGGCATCGGCCAGCAAGTGAGGTCCTCGAGCCGGCTCACGTCGGCCGCTGTGCCAACACCTCTCCTCCACCGGCGTCCTCGATCGACGCCGCCGCGGCCCGCACGCGTTCTTCGTCGCGGCCACAGACCGCGACCGACGGCCCCTCGGCGGCCAGGCGCTTGGCCAGCGCCAGGCCCAAGCCGTCGGTGCCGCCGGTGATCAGGGCGACCTTGCCGCCGAGCTCGAGATCCATGTCAGCCCTCCTGCGTCGTCGCGCTGGCCCGTACTCCCGCCAGGAATCCGTTCGCCTCACCCTGGGAGCGCAAGCGCACGAAGCGCAGGCGGCCCCATTTCGGGCTCACTGAGGCGTCCGCGTAACGCTGCCGGTACACCTTGTGGCGCGTGGCGGTCCACACGATGATCGATTTCTCCGGGTTCAGTGACCACAGATTCGAGAGCGGCTCCCGGTTGCCGTTCCAGAGCTCTTCTCGGGTCAGGGTCCGCCGCAGCGTTCGGCGGATCGTTCGACCCAAGACCGTCACATAGGGCAGATCGAACCACACCACCGTGTCGGCGCTGGTTCCAGACGATCTCCCAGATGGCCGAATAATTACCGTCGACCACCCACCTGACTTCGGAGGTGGCCTTGTCCACCCTGGCGCGGAACTCGTCGTCTTCGAGGGGCGTCCAGTCGGGCTGGTGATAGATGGAGTCGAGCTCGACGTGGGGCGCACCCAACTCGGTGGCGGGGGAGCGAGCCAAGGTCGTCTTCCCCGAGCCCGAGCAACCACCCACGACGACGCGTTCGATGTCAGCGCTCCTGCTCGGTCGGGCGCACCAGGATCTCGTTCACGGCCACCCGGCGCGGTTGCGTCACCGCATAGCGGATCGCCTCGGCGATGTCCTCGGCCTGCATGATCTCGATCCCTCCGAATGTCTGCGCCATACCCTCGAGGATTTCGGCACGGTTGTGGAACGCCAACTCCGTCGCTGTGGCCCCCGGTTCGATGAGGGTGACCCGGACGTGGCGCGCCGTCACCTCCTGGCGCAGCGATTCGCTGAACGCGCCCACTCCGTGTTTGGTGGCGTTGTAGACGCCGCTGTTCGAGCCGCGCCACGCGACCCGCCACCGAGCTGATGTTCACGACGTCGGCCACCGAGCGAGGCTCCGACTCGGCGGCGGAAAGAAGGTGCGGCAACGCCGCATGGGTGCAGTACAAGAGGCCCAACAGGTTGAGGTGGACCATGCGCTCCCACTCCTCCACTGGAGCACCGACGATGGGCCCGAGGAGCATGACGCCGGCGTTGTTGACCAAGGTGTCGAGGCGGCCGAGCTCGGCAACCGCCGTCGCGACTGCCTTCTCCGCCTGGGCCCGGTCGGTGATGTCGGCTTCGACCACGAGCGTCGCGGTCGTGCTGCCGATGCGCTCGGCCAGCGCTTCGAGGCGGTCTCGCCGGCGTGCGACCAGGGCCAGGGCCGCGCCCTCTTCGGCGAGCGTGAGCGCGGTGGCCTCGCCGATGCCGCTGCTCGCCCCGGTCACGAGGGTGACAGTTCCTTCCAGTCTTTTGGTCATGGCGCCTCCAACCTCGGTCTAGCGGGATTCCGTGCGCCAACTGGTCTAGCGGAATCACTTGGCCGATCGGATCAGGACGCGGGCGGGACGGCGCTCCTCTCCGCGTGCCGTGCGATTAGGGCGGCGACGTGCTCTCGTCGATCCCGAAGAGCCCGACCGGTGTGCCGAGCTCTTCGGGCACACGAGTCGGGGTGTCTCGGTTCAACACCTCGCCTCGGAAAAAGGCGGGGCGGACGGCCCACATGATGAGCATCAGGACGATGCCGAGCACGATGGCAGCGACGTCGAGCGTGAAGACGCCGCCGATGACGCGGTGCGTGCCGGGGAAAGTCCACGAGGTACTGCTGGTGTCTGTCGGGTCTATCCAGTCGTGCCAGAGGGACCAGAACATGGCGAACCACAGGATGAGTCCTCCCAGGAGTGGCAGAACCCCTCGGAGCCAAAGGCTGCGGCTGCTTTCGGTCAGCTGCTTGCGGTAGTACCAGACGCAGGCGAACCCGGTCAGGCCGTAGTAGAACGCGATCATCACGCCCAACGCGGTGACCGAGTCCACGATTATGTTGCTCCCGCTCGAGAGGTAGTTCATGGCCACATACAGCACGATCGAGATCCCGCCCATGGCCACAGTCGACACTGTCGGCGTGAGGAAACGCTTGTGAACGCGACTCGAAGGCCGAGGGTATCGCCTTGTAGACCGCCATCGACAACGTCGTGCGGGCCGTGGGCAGAATCGTGGTCTGTGTCGAGGCAGCCGCCGAGCTCAGCACCATCAGAAGCAACAGGTGCACCAACACCGATCCGATGCCCGAAGTGCCGAAGACGGAGCCGCCCAGGACGTAGATGACGTCATTTTCGTTGGCCGAGTTACCGAGACCGATACCCTTGGTGCCGATCCCCGCATAGGACTGGGACGCCATCACCACGATGGCGTACGTGACAAGGAGAATGACGGTGGAGAGCACAGCCGCGCGTCCCGGTATGCGGTGCGAGTCCTTCGTCTCCTCGTTGACTGAGACCGAGGTATCCCAGCCCCAGTAAATGAAGAGCATGAGGGTGAACCCCACCATGAACCCCGTGAATTGGAAGTTGTGGAAGGGGTTGAACCAATCGGCACTCGGGACCAAATGGCCAGGAGGCGCGTTTCCCGATGCCACCTTCACCAGAGCGACGATCGAGAACAGGAACAGGATCGTGAGCTCGATCCCGAGCAGCGCTTTCTGCATATTGGCCGATATCTCGATCCCGACGTAACAGATCGCCGTCATGACGATGATCCACGCGATGCCGACCAGCAGGACCCAGCCGCTGGCTGCATTCGACCCGATCCCGTCCGCATTGAAGAGGAGGAAGACGTATTGACCGGCGACCTGGGCCAGGCTTGCCATGACCAGGATGTCGGCCGCAACGATCCCCCACCCCCCGAGCCAGCCTGTCTTCGGTCCAAAGGCACGAGTCGCCCAAGTGAAGGTGGTGCCGCAGTCGGGGTCGGCGTAGTTCATCTCCTTGTAGCCATAGGAGATGAAGAGCATCGGAACGAAGGCCAGGATCGTGATGATCGGCGCCTGCAGGCCGTTGATCGCGATCACCACGAACCCGAGCGTGGCGGCCAGGCTGTAGGCAGGCGCGGTCGAGGCCACCCCGACTACGACTGACGAAACGAGCCCGAGAGCTCCCCCTTTCAGGCCCTTCTCGCCAATGTCCTTCTCACGAGCCACTGTCGCATCGAGATGAACCATGGCGCTCTCTCCCCTCCATCGACAGCAGGATTTGTGGCCCGCACGATACTCACGGCGCGACGGATTTCGCCAGGGTTTTGGCGGAACTCGTCTCTCAGGTGCCGTTCCTGCAGGTTCCCAGGCTGAGATCGGAGACACAGGGGGCACTTCGTGCCCGAAAACGTCTCCTCAGTTCCGGCGGATGTCTGCCTGGCCGATCCCCTCGCGCAGCTTCTGGAGGCTGGAAGAAAGCAACCGGGACACGTGCATCTGGCTCACGCCGACCGCGGCGGCGATCTCGGACTGCGTGAGCCCGTCGACGAAGCGCATCTTGAGGATTGACTGTTCCCGCTGCGGCAGGGTGGCCAACGCCGGGCCTAGGAGGACACGATCCTCGACCGAGTCGTAGTTGTCGTCGTGCTCCCCGAGGCGCGCCGAGAGCGGATCCTCTTCGCTCTCCGATGCGTCGATCGAGGCGGCCCGGTAGCCCTGGCCGGCTTCGATCGCCTCAATGACGGCTTCCTCGGACGCGCCGGTCGCCTCGGCCAGCTCCGCCACGGTCGGATTCCGGCCCAGCTGCTGCGAAAGCGATGCGGTGGCGTGGCCGAGCTCGAGGTAGAGCTCTTGGACCCGGCGGCTCGCTCGCACTGCCCAACCCTTGTCCCTGAAATGGCGTTTGAGCTCGCCGATAATCGTCCGGGTGGCGAACGCGGCGAAGTCCACGCCGCGTTCGGGTCGAAGCGGTCGACCGATTTCACGAGGGCGACGGAGGCCACCTGCACCAGGTCGTCCAGGGGCTCGCCACGGTGCAAGAAGCGCCGCGCCAACTGCTGCGCCAACCCGAGGTTGGCGGTGATCAGCTCTTCCCGGGCCACTGGGTCGAGCGAACCCTCCTCGTCGTCTCCCGGTGCGTCAGTGTGGGGCTGGGGTTCCCGTGCCCGGCCCACCGTCACCCGGCATGCCCCCCACGGCGCTTGCGCATCCATGCCGCGCACCTGGCCGTCTTGGCTCTCCCGGCCATGCTCGTCGACCAAGGCGTCGAGGATCTGCTGGCTGAGCTGCGCGCTTCCCTCCCAGTCGGCCTCGCCGGACCCGCCGGCCGCCGAGGCCCGCTCGAGCGTGGACGTCACACCGATCGCATCGCCCAGGACGGTCAGCTCCAGGCACAGATCACCAGAATGGGCATCGCTGCCCTGCAACGTGAGCAGGCAGAGCTCGCCGACGGCCAATCGGAGATCCTCGAGTTCCTCGATGTCGAAGCCGGCTCGAGCGGAGATTGCACTCGTGACCAGCCTCGCCAGCACGATGAGGTCGCCGCGTGCGGGAAAGCTCAGTTCGATGCGGTCGCCAGTCCGGAGCGAATCGGGCGTCTCGGTCATTTCAAGCACCCGCGTCCTGGAGTGAGTCGGCAATGGTGAACACGTTGGTGAGACCCGTGATCTCGAAGATCTTCATGATGCGCGGATCGCTCACGACAATGTGGAGGTCGCCACCGAGTTCCCGACACCGCTTGAGCGCACCGACGAGCACACCCAGGGCAGTTGAGTCCAAGAACGTCACGCCCAAGAGGTCGAGCACGACCGTCGACTGGCCCTGCGCAATGACGCGGTGGAGGGACTCCCGTAGCTGCGGCGCGGTGGCCACGTCGATCTCCCCACTGACTGCGATCACGGGAGCCGAGGCGCCCGCTCGCTCCTGAATCTGAAACTCCTGATCCACTCCGAACTCCTGGCTGCTGCGTGTAATGGTTGGTGACCCGTCGTACGCAGTGACGTCGTGCCGCCCCGAGCCGATCGCGGGCATGCTGCAATGGCGATTGGCCAGTGCGTTTTATAGCCGAGCCATGTAGAACCTAAACCTCCTGGGTCTACGCTGAGTTTCCCCTGCTCAACACGGGGGTAGGAATCGGCCAGGTACAACCCCGGTGACGGGCGGGTCAAACCTGGCGCGGACCGGCAAGAGGAATAGCGTTTCGAGAGCGAGCCCGACGCCTGGGCCCGGGGAGACACGAGTGCCAGAGCCAGGAGACGACGACCTTCAAGTCAAACGCCGCATCGAGCGCCCCGACCGCGCCGAGGCGGTCGCCACCCTCATCGCGCTCGTCTGGGTCTTCGCCGTCGCCATCCTCTTTGTGGTCTTCGGCGGGAACGTGTCCGTCGTCGGCCTGCTCGCCATCGGGCCATTCATCGCCGCTGCCTTCGCCCGGCCGTCACGAGTCGCGCTCGTCGGCCTCTTTGCGGCTTTCTTCGCGCTCGATCATCAGCACGCCTCCGCACAGCTATGGGGAACTGAACCACACCCTTCGCGTGGTGACCCAGCTTGCCGCCACGGCTCTTGCCATGTGGATTTCGTACCTGCGGGGCAAGCGCAACGTCTTGCTGTGGACCGCGCGAACCGAGACGAGGAACGAGCGCCGACGCCGGGTGGCGGCCGAAACGGCCCAGCGCATGCAGGCGATGGCGCGAGCCTTGGCCACCGCAGCGGACCCTGCGCAGGTTGCGGACGCCGTGTTCGCCACGCTGCGCGACGAACTCCAGGTCGACGCCGCCACGTTTGCCCTGCTCAACGAGCGTGGGCAGCTCCGCACGTTGCGGCGCTTCGGCTACGACCCCGGTGAATCGAGTGACGGCGTGCTGACGACCCTGCAGCCCGATGGCCCGGTGCTGGGGCAGAACGTCGCCATGTTCGCAGAATCGCTCGAAGACCTTCGCCGCCAACGCCCGGACCTCTACGAACCGCTCCGGTCAAGCCGGTTCCAGACCCTTGCCGTCATCCCGCTCCGGGTGTCGGACCACACCATCGGCGCAGTCGTCGTGCACTGGAACGAGGATCGCGAGATCTCCGAGCCCGACCGGAGCTTCCTCTTCACGATCACCGGCGCCGGGGCGCAGGCCGTCGAGCGCGCCCGCTTGACCTTGACCGAGTTCGTCAATCTCGAGCGTACCGAGCACCTGCACCGGCTCAGTTCGGCTCTCGCCGCGGCAACGACACCGGGCGATGTGGCTCATGCCGCGCTGGCGGAGGCCCGGCGAGCACTCGGTGCACAGTCGGCCGTGGTGCGTATTCCGACTGCCGGCGACCGCGCGCTGTCGTGCCTGGCCAGCAGCGGGCATCCGGCACTGCTGTCGAGCGGCACGGTGCCGGTGGACGGAAGCCGCGCCGGCTCGTGCTTCTCGAGCGGTCACACCGAGCTGGTGAGCGTTTCTTCGACACAGAGCAGCGAGGACATCGAGGTCGAGCTCGTACCGCACGAGCTGGAGAAACTGGTTGACCCGGTGATCGTCGTCACCGAACCACTGATCGGGAGCATCGGTCCGCTGGGCGTGTTGTCCCTCGCATTTGCGGCGCAACCCGAGCCGGGAGAACCAGAACTGCGATTCCTCTTCACGTTGGCCGGACTGACCGCGCAAGCGCTCGAGCGCGCCCAGGTGTTCGAGCACGAGCGAGAGGCACTGCGCGCCGCTGAAGCCGGGCGTGAACGGCTGTCCCTCCTCTCGGAGGTCACGCGCCTTCTCAGCTCGAGCTTGGAGCCGACGACGGTCATCCGGCGAACGATGAGCCTCGTGGAAGGCCGGCTAGCCGACACGTGCATCGTGCACGTGCCGCATGAGGACGGGCTCGTCCGCCTCGACGTACGCGACGCGAGGGCCGGCACACGCGTGCCCGGTCACGGCGGCGCAGACTGGGGGCGCATCGCTTTCTCGTCGGACGTTCCCGCCGCCGTTGCCTTCCGGACCGGACGAACCCAGCTGGCCCCGCTCGACACCGCCATCGAGGACACCGAATCAGAGGACGTCTGGACCGCGCTGTCGGTCCCCCTGACCGCCAACGGCGAAGTCATCGGCGTCATGACTTTCATCGACGGTCCCGGCCGGTTCTTCGAGGCCGACGACGTGTCGTTGGCCACCGAGGTGGCAAGCCGGGCCGGCGTCGCACTGTCGAATGCAACACGTTTCCAACGCGAGCACGTCGTCGCCGAAGTACTCCAGCGAGCGGTCCTGCCCGACTTCTTGCCCGAAGTCGGTGGTCTTGTGCTCGACGCCGAATACCGCGCCGGCGTCGCCGGCACCTACGCCGGTGGCGACTGGTACGACGTCTTCGAGTTGGGCGACGACACCGTCTTCTTCAGCGTGGGCGACGTCATGGGGAAGGGCGCCCCGGCTGCGGCGTTGATGGGCCAGGTGCGAAGCGCAATCCGGGCCTACGCCGTCTCGGGCCTGTCGCCCACCGAGGTCCTCTCTTCGCTCGACGGTTTCTTCGACGCGCTCATTGAGGACCGGGTCGTGACGGCGGTCGTGGGGACCATCACGATCTCCACAGGACGCGTGGTCTTGAGCAATGCCGGTCATCCGCCTCCCCTCGTTGTGCGCGCCGACGGCACGGCCACCTTCTGTCCCATGCAGCGCTCGCTGCTCATCGCCGCCGGCCTCAACGGCGCACCGAGGCCGCGTGACGAGTTGGTGCTCGAACGCGGCGACTCGATCGTGATGTACTCGGACGGGCTCATCGAACGCCGCGGGGAGATCATCACCGACGGCATGGAACGCCTCGCGAGAACGGCAACGGACATTGCGCGCTCCGGTTGGCCCGACCGTCCCGCGGCCACCTTCGCGTCGATGCTGAGTGCGGACGAGCGGACCGACGATCTCGTCGTGCTGTGCCTCAACTACGCCAGTGTCAACAACGGGCGCATAACCGACGAGTCCCTGGGTACGTCACGGGATGGCATGTCGACGCTGCACCTGGAACCCGTCGTGGAAAGTACGCCGCTCGCCCGGCACTGGGTCAGCGCGCACCTGCGCGATCTTCCGTCCGACGTCTCGGGATGTGCCGCACTGCTGACATCGGAACTGGTGACGAACGCTGTGCTCCACGCGGCGACCCCGATGTGCGTCACGTTGCACCTCCTTGCCGATCGCATCCGGATCGACGTCGCCGACGGTAGCCCGACCTTCCCGGCCATCAAGGACTACGGCCAGGACGCCGCCACCGGGCGCGGCCTCACTTTGTTCGACACGCTGGCGTCGAACTGGGGCATTCAGGCGGTCGACGGTGGGAAGATCGTCTGGTTCGAGTTGCCGGTTGATTATCCGGTTCGCCCGACGAGTATGTCCGACGGCAGCTTCCGCTTCGATCTGACCGGCATCACGCACTCCGACGTCCACGGGGACAGCAGCGGTACCCCCGAGGTGGCGGTGCGCCTCATCGGTATCCCCGTCCTCCTCATGCAGAAGTCGAGCGAGGAGTACGAGGCTCTTTTCCGCGAGCTCCGTCTGATGAAGGAGCGGGGCGGCAGAGCATTCGACGCGCCTGCGTTACCCGATCGCCTCTCTGCCCTTGTCTCTGAGATCGGATCCCGCTTCAACGGCTTGGGCCCGGGGATGGACGAAATGTGGCAGCAGGCCGTGGACAACCGGGTCGAGTTCTTCGACTGGACCCTGGATCTACCCCAGTCGGCCGTCGTCGCCTGCGAGTTCTACGATTCGATGCTCGACGAAGCCGACGAGTTCGGCCTCTCACAGCGCCTCCTCACGCTGCCGGCATCAGCGACCAGCGTCGCGGTGCGCAAGTGGTTCCTCGCCGAGCTCATCGGGCAACTGCACGGCAAGACGCCGATAGCCTGGATCGAGAGCCGTTACCACGCCGCCCTGCAGACATCGCCCGCCCGCTAACGCGGCGCCAGGCATCCCCTCGTGCCCTCAGCGCGCCTTGGAGAGTTTGCGAAACACCTTGGTGTAGTGCTCCAAGCCCTCACCGGACAGGGCTGCGGCCGGGCCGCTCGCGATGGAGACCCGCTCGGGCACGATGCCCCAGACCGGCACCTTCAGCTCGTCCCACCATTGGATCGTCGCCTCGAGATCGTTGGTTCCGAGCCGCGCCGAGCAGATGACCACGCCGGCCGGGATGTTCCGGGGGGTCATCTCGAGCGTGGTGACAACCCGGTTGGGTTCGACCCCTCCGGCGCGGGTCGGGATCACGACGGCGTCGGCGCGGCCCAATGCGGCCTGTACCACGTTGCCCTCGCCGGGGGGCGTGTCGACCACGACGATGCCGTCATCCCGATTCATTGCCTTGGTCACGGTGCGCACCGAAGGTCCCTCAATGAGGTCCACGCCCTCAATCGGGTCGGCCTCGTACCACTCCGCCGTCGAGCCCTGTGGGTCGGCGTCGACGAGGGTGACAAGCCCCCGGTTCCGGCCCGCGGCCACTGCCGCCAGGTAGATCGACGTCGTCGTTTTGCCGACGCCACCCTTGACGTTGCTCACCACGATGTTCATTGCGTCCTGTCCTCTGGCACTCGGGTCCTGCCCCCTCGGGAAATCGGCACCACGGTACCGGGCGACCGAGCCGCCCGGTCACGGCAAAAGCAGCAGCCCGAGCCGGCGCCTCGTGATGGCGACCCCCGCCACCGCCATCGCGACGAGGTAGGCGACATGGGCCAGGAGGGTCCAGCTCCAGATGCCGAGGTCGGCCGCGCGGACCAGAACGACACCCTGGTAGAGCGGGGTGCAGCGAACCACCGCCTGCAGCCATCCGGGATACACACTGAGCGGGTAGAAGGTGGCAGAGAAGAGGAAGAGCGGGATGAAGGCGAGCGAGACCATGTCGAAGTCCTGCCAGGTCCGCATGTAGGTCGTCCCGGCCATGCCGGCCGAGGCGAAGGCCAGGCTGATCAGCACGGCAGCCGGCCAGCACAAAATGGCCCAGGGCGAGACGATGTACCCGAGGATCGCCATGATGGCGAGGAACGCGCCCGAATACAGGGTCCCGCGTAGCACGCACCAGCTGAGCTCGCCGATTGCGACGTCGCCGACGCCGAGCGGCGTCGCCAACATGGCGTCGTAAGTCTTGGCGATCTTGAGCTTGAAGAACACCAGGAAGGTCGAGTCGAGCATCGCGCCGTTCATGGCCGACGAAGCCAGCAGGCCCGGTGCGACGAACGCGGTGTAAGGGATCTCGCGACCGTCGACGTTGATCGGTCCCACCAGATGGGAAAGGCCGACGCCGATGGAGAGAAGGTAGAAGAGCGGCTCGAAGAAACCGGACACGATGAAGATCCACGAGCGTCGGTAGACCAAGATGTTGCGCTCGAGAACCCGCGTGGCGTGGCGACCGCCCAGAAACGCGAGCGGCGTGATGCGGAGCGCGACTCCCGGCGTCCGCTGGTCGAGTACGTCGGTCGTGGTCGAAGATGTCGTCATCGCCTCACACCACCAGCTTGCGGGCGAAGGTGCGCCGCCCCGCCGCGTAGCCAACCGCACACAGGGCGACGAGGTACGCCGCGTGTCCCAGGTCCGCCCAACCGACCTGGCCCAACGTCAGATCACGACAGAGCGCAACGCCGTGATACAGCGGGGTCGCGTAGGCCACTGCCTGCAGCCAGGCCGGCAGCTGCGAGATCGGGAAGAACGTCCCGGAGAACAAGAACATCGGGATGATGGCGAATCGGTACAGCGTCGAGAAGGACGAGTCCTTGTCCTGGGTGGCGGCGAACGCGCTCACCGGCGCGGCAAAGGCCAGGCCGGTCAGGACGGCCGCCGGCAACGCCACGATCGCCCACGGGGAATAGACGACGCCGAAGGCCGCCATCACCGCGAGATAGATCGTGACGACGATGGCCAGACGCGCCGCGATCCAGGCCAAGTGGCCGAGCAGCACGTCGTAGACCCCGAGCGGTGCGGCCAGCTGCGCCTGGTACGTGCGCATCCACTTGATCGCGCCCATCACCGGGTACGTGGCGTCGTTGGTACCGATCTGCATGCAGGTGCCCGCCAGCAGCCCCGGCGCCAGGAAAGCCACGTAGGTCACACCGTCCACACCGTGGGAGTGCTTGTCGATGAGTGATCCGAGCGCGATTCCCATCGCCGCGAGATAGAGCACGGGGATCAGGAAGCTGGTCACCACCGAGCTGCGCCACGTCCGCTTGTACTGATAGGCCCAATAGGCGGCGGCGCGCCACCACTTCGGCGTCGCCATGCGGCGATCGAGTGCCCCGTCCGCGAGGCGGAACGAGGCCGAGCCGGGCGCGCTCGCGCCGCCGACCGCCGTCACGGCTCAGTCGACCAACGTGCGGCCGGTCAGCCGCAGGAACACGTCTTCCAGCGTCGAGCGGCGCACAAGCGTGCTCTGCGCCACGTGGCCCATCCGTGCGACCTCGGCCAGCGCAGCGTCGCCATCGTCGGTGTAGAGCAGGATCCGGTCCGGCAGCACCTCTTGGCGCTCGGCCAGGTCGGTGAGCGACGGCGCCACCTCTTCGTGTTGGCCCGGCGCGAAGCGCAGCTCGACGACCTCCTTGGTGGAGAATGTCTCGATCAGCTGCCGTGGGGTTCCCTCCGCCGCGAAACGACCCTTGTCCATCACGACCAGGCGGTCACAGAGTTGTTCGGCCTCGTCCATGTAGTGCGTGGTGATCACCAGGGTCACCCCGTCCTGCTTGAGCCTGTACAGCCGGTCCCACAACAGGTGCCGGGCCTGGGGGTCGAGGCCGGTCGTGGGCTCGTCGAGGATGAGGAGGTCCGGGTCTGAGATGAGCGCCCTGGCGATCGTCAGCCGCCGCTTCATCCCGCCCGAAAGCGGATCGACCCTGTCGTGGGCGCGCTCGGTGAGCTGGGCGAATTCGAGCAGTTGGTCGGCACGCTCGCGGATCACCTTCTTGGGCATGTCGAAGTAGCGCCCGTAGATCATCAGGTTGTCGAGGACCGTCAGCTCCAGGTCGAGCGAGTCCTCCTGGGGCACGAGGCCCATCCGGGCGCGGATACGTGCACCGTCGGTGGCCGGGTCCATCCCGAGCACGCGCAGGGTGCCCCCCGAGAGCGGGCTGATGCACGAGATCATCCGCATGGTCGATGTCTTGCCGGCTCCGTTGGGGCCGAGGAACCCGAACGACTCCCCCTTTGGAATCGTGAAGTCCACGTGATCGACCGCGATGAAGTCTCCGAAGCGCTTGACGAGGCCGTGCGCTTCGACCATCGGTGCTGGTGGTGTGGCCCCCGGCTCCTGGTCCGGCTCATTGGGCCGGGTCCGCTCCGAATCGGGGACGTCAGTCATCGGCGAGGAATGTGACGTCATCGTCAGGGAACGATACCGTGCCGCTCACGGGGCCAGATTCAGGGGAGGAAGCGACGATGGCTGGGACGGAACCGGGTCGTGCGTTCCCCGACGGCTTCGCGTGGGGGACGGCCACGGCGGCACACCAGATCGAGGGCGGCAACACGAACAACGACTGGTGGGCCTTCGAGCACACCGAGGGCTCGGGCTGCGTCGAGTCGTCCGGCGATTGCTGTGACTCGTGGAACCGCTGGGAGGAAGATGCCGACCTGGTCGCGGCCATGGGGCTCGACAGCTACCGCTTCTCGGTCGAGTGGAGCCGCATCGAGCCGGCGGACGGCGAGATTTCCCGTGCCGCGCTGGACCACTATCGCCGCCAGTGCCTGGGCCTGCGCCAGCGCGGTGTGGACCCCGTCGTGACGTTCCACCACTTCACGACGCCGCAATGGCTCACCGCTCAGGGTGGCTGGGAGTCCGACGCCGCCGTCGAACGCTTCGGTCGATTCTGCTCCATCGTGGCGGAAGCTCTGGGCGACGTCATGGCGTCGGCGTGCACCATCAACGAACCCAACATGGTGGCCACCATGGGCTGGCACGCCGGCATGTTCCCGCCGGGCAAGACCGACGTCGAGCTCTCGCGAACTGTGTCGACCCGTCTGGCCACCGCCCACCGCGTCGCGGTGGACGCCATCAGAGCAGCGGCGCCGGGCGTGCCCGTCGGTCTCACGCTCTCCATGACCGACTACCAGCTCGCCCCGGGCGGCGAGGAAAAGCTCGAGAGCATCCGGCATCACTCCGAGGATGTGTTCCTCGACGCCACCGGCGGCGACGACTTCCTCGGCGTGCAGGTCTACACCCGCATGCTGATCGGCCCCAATGGCTGGGCCGGGTACGAGGACGGCGTCCCCGTGCTGGACATGGGTTACGAGTTCTACCCGGCGTCGCTGGGCAACTGCCTGCGGCGAGCATGGGACTACACCGCCGGCGCCGTCCCCCTCGCGGTCACGGAGAACGGCATCGGCACGACCGACGACGAGCAGCGCATCGACTACGTCCGCCAAGCCCTCGAGGGTGTGCTCGACGCCATGTCGGCCGGCGTCGACGTCCGCGGGTACACCTACTGGTCGCTGCTCGACAATTTCGAGTGGGCGCTCGGCTACAAGCCGCGCTTCGGCATCGTGGGCGTCGACATGGAGACCTTCAGGCGAAACCCCAAGCCGAGCGCAGCGTGGCTGGCGTCGGTGGCGAAGGCAAACAAGCTCGACCGCTGAGCGCCGCCACGTCGCGCCGCGCTCAGGGCGCGGCGAGCTCAGTGTTTGCGACGATGGCGTCGGTGATCTCTGCCCACAACGCCTCAGGGAGGTCGTGTCCCATTCCCGGGATCGTGATCAGTTTGGCACCGGGCACCGCGGCCGCAGTGGCCTGTCCCCCACTGAGCGTCACCAACGGATCGTCCTCTCCGTGGACCACGAGGAAGGGCATCTCGGCCGATCGCAGACCTCCGGTGCGATCCGGTGATGCAAGGATGGCGGCCAGCTGCCGCACGGTGCCCTCAGGGCAATAGGAGCGGTCATAGGCGGCAGCCGCCCGCTCCCGCAACGTCCCAACATCGGTCGGGTACTTCGGTGAGCCGATGACCTGGCTGCCCGCGACGCTCGCCTCAATGGCCTCGTCGCGGCTTGTCGCCGGCGGCCGCAAGAGCGCCGTCATCGCCTCGGCGGTCGGTGCGCCGACCGTCCGATCGCCTGTCGTCGACATGATGGACGCGGCGGACACGAAGTGCTCGGCATGGTTGATGACGAGAGCCTGCGTGATCATGCCGCCCATGGAGACGCCCACGACATGCGCCGTCGTCATACCCAGATGTTCCAGGAGGGCGGCCGCATCGTCGGCCATGTCCTCTACGCGGTAGGGAGCGGAAGAAGGGTCGCCCGTGAACAGGGCCAGGACGTCGGGCAGACCCTCCCACTTGGTCGACAGCCCGCAGTCCCGGTTGTCGAAGCGAACGATGAAGAAGCCACGATCGCGCAGCCCGCGCACGAAGCCGTCGGGCCACGCGGTGAGCTGTCCCCCGAGTCCCATGACGAGCAGGAGTGGCGGATCCGAGGGGTCGCCCTCCGTCGCGTACTCGATGTCGATCCCGTTGACGTGGGCGGTGGGCACGGACTGCTCCCTTCGAAGAGGTGTTCATGGCCTTCCTACCAGGAGCCGGGCCGCCATGCCCCATGTGACTGCGGCCGTCGTCCCCGCGCTACGTCGACGATCTCGCTTCGGCGAGTGGGGCCAGGTGCCGCGCCCGCCGCAGGCGCGGCCCGGGCTCGAGCCCGATCAGGACGACCTCGACCGACCCCATGATGACGATGAAGATGGCGAAGGCGGCCACATCGAAGGTCCACTGGGTGATGGTGAGCAACACGATCCCCATACTGATGACCGCCCCGATGTACGAGTGGATCGTCTCGGTTTCTGGATGCGTCCAGCTCTTCATCAACGTCGGCACCCCGGCCAGAAAGTCCGCCGCCATGGCGGCAGAGATGGCGAGGACCCCGTTCTGGGTCGCGAACCACACGATGGTGCCGACCACGGACATGGCGCCGCACGCGTAGTCGATCCGCCTGACCTTCCACACAGAGGAGGAATTGTGAAAGGAGGCGAGGAAGATGAGCAGGGGCATGAACCCGACCATGAGGGTGGGGAGCGCACGCAACCCGACCCCCTCGTGGAACTCGACTCCGGCCGCCAGGAGGGGGGCGAAGGCCCAGAGCAGCCAGGTCACCCGATTCGGCTTCGTCGTCCCCCGCAGCGTGTCGCGCAGATAGACCAGGGCGCCCAGGGCCCCGATCGCGGTCCCGAGGTAGATCCAGTTCTCGTTGATCACCGTTGCACAGTCTGCAATGTGGTGAGCCGACCGTCATACCAACCGGGGCGACCCCCCGTGGGTTCCGCCGGCCGGTAGCGTCGCCACACAGGGACCGTCCCGAAGGAGCGCCAGTGCCGAGCGACCGCACGAAGCGGAGCGACCACCGTGGGTGAGCTGCTCCTCATCGCCTTCCTCGGCGGATTGATCACCGGTCTCTCGCCGTGCATCGTCCCGGTCATCCCGGTGGTCGTCGCCGGCGGCTCCACCGGATCGCGCTCCCGCCCCTTCGTCATCATCGCCGGGCTGGTCCTGAGCTTCAGCCTCACCGTCCTGTTCGCGACGACCGTCTTGAGCTTCCTCCACCTGCCCGGCGATCTCTTGTTCTGGTTGGGCATCGGGCTGCTGGCCGCGATCTCCGTCGGCCTGATGATCCCGCCCATCGGAGCTGTCATTGAACGCCCGTTCGTCCACCTCGGCTCGTCGCGCTACGCCTCGGAGGGGGGCGGCTTCCTCCTCGGCCTGAGCCTCGGCCCGGTGTTCGCACCCTGCGCGGGTCCTGTGCTCACCGCCATCTCCGTGGCCGGAGAGCACAACCACGTGGGGTTCTCCGCCCTGTTCGTGACCCTGTTCTACGCGATCGGTATCACCGTGCCGCTTCTGGTGCTCGCCTTCGTGGCGCAACGGGCCACGACGAGCTGGACCTCCCTGCGCCAACACCTGCCGGCCGTGCGCAAGGTGGCGGGCGTGTTGCTCGGCGTGGCCACGCTCGCGTTGGCCTTCAACTGGCTCGGCGGGCTCCAACGCGACGTGCCCGGGTACACCACAGCCCTCGAAGACCACATTGAGTCGAGCAATTCGGCCTGCACCCAGCTGCGCGAGCTGAGCGGCGAGCACCAGAACCAGTTCGCAGCGGCCAACGCCAAGCTCGAGGGTAAGAAGGCCACGTGCTCGGTCACCGACGCCGGCAACACGGTGAGCGGCCATCTGGCGGCCGGCACGACCACGACGAGCACCGCCAACGGCTCCACAACGACGTCGAGCACCTCGCGCACTCCGGGCTCGACAGCGCCGCCGAGAACGCACGTGTTCATGGCCAGCAAGACGGACCTCCCGGCACTCGGCCGAGCCCCGAACTTCACCGGAATCACCGCATGGTTCAACACGCCGGGCAACAATCCGCTGACCCTGAGCCAGCTCCGCGGCAAGGTCGTACTGGTGGACTTCTGGACCTATTCGTGCATCAACTGCCAGCGCGCACTGCCCCACGTCGAAGGTTGGTACAACGACTACAAAAAGGACGGTTTGGTCGTCGTGGGCGTCTCCTCGCCTGAGTTCGCCTTCGAGCACGTCGTCTCGAACGTCGAGAACGCTTCGAGCAGCCTTGGCATCGACTATCCCGTGGCTGTCGACGACAACCTGGCGACGTGGGATGCCTACAACAACGAGTACTGGCCGGCCGAATATCTCATCGACCCCACGGGAGTGGTCCGTGCGTACGATTTCGGCGAGGGCGGCTACGGTCAAATGGAGAGCAACATCCGGATGCTGCTCTCGGCCGACGGCGTGTCCGATTTGCCTCCGAGAACAGACGTGCCGGACAAGACCCCGACCAACACCATCACGCCCGAGAGCTATGTCGGCTACGAGCGCCTCGACAACGAGGTTGGCACCTCGGTGGTCGACGACAAGGCGATCGACTACCACCCGCCTTCGTCGATTGCCTCGAACAGCCTGGCCTTCGGCGGTACCTGGACGGTGCACTCAGAGGAGGCGACGGCCGGCGCCAACGCGATACTCGCGATGCAGTTCACCGCGGACGACATCTATCTGGTGATGAGCGGCAGCGGCACAGTGGGCGTCTCTGTCAACGGGAAGCACCTGACGACGGAGAACGTCGGCGGGATCCCCAAGCTCTACACGCTCCTTTCCGGTTCGGTGCTCCAAAACGGCGTCCTCACATTGACGGTGTCACCGGGCGTCGAGGCCTACGACTTCACGTTCGGTTGACGTACACGCGCGTTGACGCACGCCGCGTTGACATGTTGAGTAGACGCGGCGTGCGACGGTGCGATCCCTAGCCGACGCGCGCATGAAGTCTGCGCGAAGAATGGTGGCCGATTGACTCCTGATTGTTCGGGTAAGGACCGCTGAGACGCGAACAATGGAGGACACCATGGCAATCGAGGACAAGGCCCGCAACACCTCGGAAACGGTGCGGGGCAAGGCGAAAGACGTCGTCGGACGGGTCACTGGTGACAAGGACTTGGAGACCGAGGGGAAGGCCGAGCAAGTCGTGGGACACCTCAAGCAGGCGGGCGAGAAGGTCAAGGACGCCGTGCACAGCGCGACGGAGGAGCGCAAGGGTGACCGCAGGTAACACGCCGCTTCAGTTGATCGCCCGCTCCTTGCCGGCCCAATACGGCGCGCGCAGTTCGCGCTTGAGAATCTTGCCTGAGGGATTCCGGGGCAAGGCATCAATGGTGTCGACCGAGGTCGGACACTTGTAGTGGGCCAGGTTGTCCCTGCAGTGGGCGATGATGGCGGAGGCGTCGAGTGTCGCCCCGGGCCGGAGTACCACGATGGCCTTGACGGTCTCGCCCCACCGCTCGTCGGGGACACCGATGACGGCCGCGTCGACGACCGAGGGGTGGGCCAGCAGGACATTTTCGACCTCGGCCGGGTAGACGTTCTCTCCCCCGCTTACGACCATGTCCTTGATGCGGTCGTGCAGATAGAGGTAACCCTCGGCGTCGAAGTAGCCGGCGTCGCCGGTGCGCAGCCAGCCTGCGGCGTCAATGGTCGCCTCGGTCTCAGAAGGCTTGGCCCAATATCCCGCCATGTTGTACGGCGACCGGGTCCACACCTCGCCCACTGCGCCCAGTTCCGCCTCGGCGCCGGTCGCGGGATCGATGATCCGCAAGTCCACCGAGCGATGGGGCCTCCCCGCAGAGCGGAGGAGGCCGCGCCGCGGGCCGTCAGGATCGTGGTCCTCGAAGCGCAGGGCGGTAATGGCACCGGTGGTCTCGGTCATGCCGTAGACCTGGCAGAAGGCGCAGCCGAATGCGGCCAAGCATTTCACCAGGACATCCTCAGAAATGGGCGACGCGCCATAGAAGATGAGGCGCAGGCTCGAGAGGTCCGTTGTCGCCAATGACGGGGTCGCCAGCAACAACATGAGCACGGCCGGGACGACGAACATCTCGGTGATGCGTTCGGTCTCTATCAGTGTCAGGAGGAGCGCCGGGTCGACGTCTCGCAGGATCACCGAGCGCCCACCCCGCGACATCGCGCACAGCGCCCACCCCGATCCGCCGATATGGAACAGCGGCATGGCCACAAGGCTCACCGTGTCGTCGGTGATGCTGAACGTCTCGCCGGCTTCACCGACCGCGGTGGCGAGGTTGGCGTTTGTGAGCATCACACCCTTGGGCAACCCGGTAGTGCCCGAGGTGTAGAGCTGCATGCTGACCTCGTCTGGACCACCGACGTGTCCGGGGTCCTCGGGCCGGCAGCCTTCGACCCAGTTCTCGAACGTCACTGCACGGCGGTCGCTGCACATCACAGAAGCGTCGCCCAACACGACGATGGTCCGCACTGCGGGCAGTTCGCTCTCCATCGCGGCCAGCGCGGGCAGATAGTCCGAGTGGATCGTCAATATCGGTGCAGCAGCGTCATCAATGATCGCTGCCATCTCGATCGGCGATAGGCGCCAATTGACCGCAACGTTCACGGCACCGACGAAGGCACCACCGAAGAGGAAGTCGAAGTAGGCGATGCCGTTGCGGTCCAAGAACGCGATGCGGTCGCCGACGATAAGCCCGTCGCGACGGGCAGCCTGCGCGACCGTGCATGCCATCGCGTATTCGTCGCGCCAGGTGCGGCGCTGCGCGCCCTCAACGAGCATCTCGGCGTCCGGTTGCACGTGGGCCAAATATCGCAGCAGACCTGCCACCGTGTAACGGTCGTGCTCGTTGACGGTGACGCTCTCTGGCACGCGTGACCTCCTGGCCGTGATCATTCCGGGACCGGACCCTATGCAGAGGCCAGCCTGTGCCGCAGGGACCCGATGGCAGTTCTTCAGCACTTGTGAGTTGGGACGTTCCTACTGGTCAGGGGCTTTTTCTGAAAATTGCGAACTTTTTAAGCTTTATTATTGAGCCAAATGGGGCTTCCTGACCAGGTGCTTTGTGATTGCACTCACAAGGAGAATGGGTAAACCCCCAGTTCAGAGGCCCCGCCGGATCCCGAACAAGGGTTCTATAGGGGCGGCTGCTAAGTTGCTCCTTCGAAAAGTCAGATCCGCCTTTCGGGTGCATGCCGCGGTCACAGAGCAGGCTGCATAGGGGAAGGGGCTCCGGTCTGAACCGTTCAGATTGAGTAGGTCCCGACGCGCCTGACCGCAGGCCGATTCCCCCGGGTCCCGAATTGAGGAAACCCACCCGAAGCAACCCCAGGGGCTGTACACCACCGGCCGCACACCCTGCGGCGACGAGCCAGAACGGACGGTGCCTTCCCGCACGCCGTTCGGGGCGCGAATGCAAAAGGCCGGACCCCGCCCTCCACCGAGCAGAGCCTTGGCGCGCCAACGCGCGTCTTGACGAAGGGAGGTGCCGTGCGGATCCGCATTGCACTCGCGACGACGGCGACCGTCATCGTCGCCGTACCAGTACTACTTCTCACATTGTTCAACGGGACTCCCGCCGCATCGGCGCGGGTGACCCGCCACGAAGCGATCGGCCAACACCGGGTCGAAAAGATCGACTTCAAAGTGATGTCCTACGCCCAGGCCCAGGACGTTGCGAAACTAGCCGACTACTACAACGCCATCTCCGTGTCCCAGCAGGAGTCCTACCTCCGAGAAGTCAACTTCTATCAGACCCTCGAGAAGCAGAGCTTTTTCCGCGGCCTCCTCCAGCAGCAGGCCGCGGCGGCAGCTGCTGCCGCTGCTCGCGCACGGGTGGCGGCCACGGCTGTGACGCCTGCGCACCGCCCGCGGCACCCGCTCCGGCCGTTGCACAGAGCGGTGGGTCCGACGCGACCAGCACCAATACGGCTGACTGGGCGTGCATACGCGCGCACGAATCGGGGAACAATTACGCCGAAGGTGGCGGAGGTGCGTATCAGTTCGAGTTCTCGACGTGGCACGCGCTGACCGGTCTGCCGTCCCCCGCGCAGGCCTACCCGCCGTCAGTGCAGGACTCTGCAGCACTCGAGCTCTATGCCCAACGGGGCTGGGAGCCGTGGACCACCCGCTCCGTCTGCGGGCTCTGAGGACCTGAAGATCGAACCGTCGTGGGACCCGGCGCGCCGGGACCCCTGGAACTGAGGACATCACCGAGCCAGAAACCCAAAGGGGCTGTACACAACCGGCCGCACACCCTGCGGCGACGAGTCAGAACGGACGACGCCTTCCCGCTCGCCGTTCGGGGCGCGAATGCAAAGGCCGGAGCCCGCCCACACCGAGCAGAGCCAGGCGCGCTCGAGACGCGCCCGACGAAGGGAGGTGCCGTGCGGACTCGCATTGCACTCGCGACGGCGGTGGCCGTCATGATCATTCCAGCACTACTACTTTCCGTATTCAGCAGCACTCCGGCGGCTTCGGCACCGGGAGCCCGCCATGCGGCGGCCAGTCAGCACCGAACCCAGGACCTCAAGATGAACCTGATGTCCTACGACCGCGCCCACCAGGTCGCGCAGATGGTGTCGTTCGCAAACGCGGTCCAAGCCCACGCGGTCCAGAGCTACCTCCAGGAGGTGGCCTATCTCAAGGCGGTGGCGGCGAACACCATGCCGGCCACCTGGATGGCGACGGCAATCTGCGAAGAAGGTGGGCGCGACGACCCGGTCTCGGGCTACTTCGGCATCCGCGAATGGCACGGCTTCGACGGCTATCCGACCGCGGGCAGCGCCCCGCTGTCGGTCCAGCTGGCCTGGGAAGCCGAGTACATCGGCGGACCGCCCGACGCACCGGGGCAGTGCCACAGCTACTAGGGCTTGTCCGCTCTACTACGAGGCCTTGTCCGCCTTACCCCGCTTCGAAGATGGCCGTCACTTGCGCCATGTCGAAGTAGTCCCGCCACGCGGTGATCTTCCCGTCTACGACGTGGAAGGCGCCCATGACGGGCAGGGGGGCGGACTTCCCCTTCATCGTGAAGTGGTCGGTTCGCTCCGTCAGCACGGTGGAACCGTCGCTGGCGAGGTGGTGGACCTCGAAGTCGAGCGCCTCGCACATCCCGATGAACATGTCGATCACCGCCATGGTGGCCTCGATCCCCACCGCCGGCTCCATCGGGATGTTGTGGTACACGATGTCGTCGGAGAAGTAGCCCCGCAGCACCTCACGGTCGCGGGTGCTGGCGGCGGCGCAGAAATCACGAACGACCTGTTCGGCACTGGGCATGGCTCTCCTCTCGTCGTCCCGGTCGGACCCGGTCCGTCTCTTGGTGGGGCCCGCAGGCGGGCCCGGCCACGCTAGCGAGACATCCGGCATGATGGTGCGGTGACGACTTCGACCAAGCGAGTGGCGGTGCTCGCTCCAATGCAGCCCGAACTCAAGGCGGTCGTGAAGTCGTTCGGGCTGATACCGACGTCCGACGACGCCGTCTTCTCGCATGCCGGCACCGTGGGTGCGTGGTCGGTCGGCGCGCTCGTCACCGGCATGGGTCCCGCGTTGAGCCGAGAGGCCACAGAGCGGGCGCTCGCCACCGGACCCGTCGACCACGTCATGGTGATCGGGATCGCGGGAGGCCTGGACCCAGCGCTGCCCGTGGGATCGCTCATGGTGCCGAGCTGCGTGCAGCTGTACCCCGACGGGCCGCAATTCAACACCCACCCCTTGCCCCCTCGTCGCGCCGAGGGAGGGCTCATGACCACCGACGGTCTCTTCGACGACGACGACGTCTGGAAGCCGATCCTGGCGCGCGGGTTCGGCGCGGTCGACATGGAGGCTGCGGGGGTGGCCGAAGTCTGCGAAGAGCGCGGCGTCGAGTGGTCGGTCTACCGAGGTATCAGCGACCGGCCCGACGAGCACATCGTCGACCAGGCGGTCTTCGGGCTGAGCAAGCCTGATGGCTCGGCCGATGCCGTCGCGGTGGCCAAGTACCTGGCGCGTGACCCCCGGCGAGCCAAGGAGTTGGCCCATCTCAACAAGTGCATGCAGGCGGCAGCCTCGCTCGCGGCCGACGCCGCGCGCGACGACCTCCACGCCACCGCCTAACCGTCGTCCTCGGCGGGCGGGCGACCGTTCGCGACGTCGCGGCGGGCTATGACGTGCACGTCGATGTCGTTCTCCGACGCCATACGCAGGAGCTGCTGAATAACCGATCCCCGGGTGATCGATTGCCACCGTGTCAGACGGGAGGTACCGACGACGAGCTGGGTGATCTGCTGCTCGACGGCGGCGGCAAAGATTGTCTTGGCCACGTCGTCGCCTTCGACGCGCTGCCAAGTACCACCGACCGCCGCCGCCAGCTCTTCGAGCTCGGCGGTGCTCCCACCCGTGACATCGGCATCGCTCGAGACGACGTGGATCGCGACGAGCGGCGCCTTGAGCCGAGCCGCGATCCGGGCAGCTCGCCGGATCACGGACGCGTTGCCCGGCGCGCCCGTGACAGCGACCATGATGCGCTCGGTCGTCTCCCACAGCTCGCCCGCGACACCCTTGGAGCGCAGGTACTCGAGGATCTCCTCTTCCGTCTCGTCCGCCACGAAGCGCAACGACAGCTCACGCAGCGCCGCCAGGTTCTCGGCGCGGAAGAAACCGTTGAGCGCGGCGGGCACCTTCGCTTCGGGGTAGATATTGCCGTGCAGCATGCGGCGGCGGAGCTGGTCGGCCGATGAGTCGATCAGCTCGATCTGGTCCGCCTTGCGCACCACCCAGTCGGGCACCCGCTCGCGCACGCCGACACCGGTGATCCGCTCGACCGCGTCAGCCAGCGACTCAATGTGCTGGATGTTGACCGTGGAGATCACCGCAATGCCGGCCTCGAGGATCTCGAGGACGTCCTCCCAACGCTTCTCGTGCCGGCCCGAGCCCGGCACGTTGGTATGGGCCAGCTCGTCGATGAGCACCACCTCGGGCTTGCGTTCCAGCACCGCGTCGAGGTCCATCTCCTCCCACTCCGCGTCGCGGTAGTGGACCTGACTGCGTGGCAAAACGGGGAGGTCTCGGATCTGCTCCATCGTGTAGGTCCGCTTGTGCGTCTCGACGTAGCCCACCACGACATCGGTACCGCGCTGGAACCGGCGCCATCCTTCGTCGAGCATCGCGCACGTCTTGCCGACGCCGGCCGCCGCGCCCAGATAGACGCGGAAGCGCCCGGTCGGCCTGACTCCCTCGTCGTCACCCGGTGAACTCATGTCTTCCTCGGCTCGCTTGGATACCCAATTACGTCTGTACACTCGAATGCCGACACTTCGTCGGCCAACGGGAAGCTGTGACGGACGTGATGAAAGGCAGCCTGGCTCCGAGGGGAACGTACCAGCGCTCGGTCCTGGGCGTCGTTGCGACGCTTGCCGGCCTCGCCATCCTGCTCGCCATCCTGCTCCCCTTCCGCCCCCATCTCAGCATCGCCATGCCGGCATTGCTGTTCGTCGTACCCGCGGTGGTCGGCACCGTCATCGGCGGGTTCTGGCCGGGCGCCGTCGGCGCCGTTGCGGGCTTCGTGGTCTACGACTGGTTCTTCCTTCCGCCCTACGACACGTTCACCGTCCGTTCGCCCCAGGAATTGGATCACGCTGGGGGTCTACGTCGCGGTCGTACTCATCGTGGCCCAAGTAGTGGCGCAGCTCCGGCGCCTTCGCCAGGAGGCGGACCGCCGGGCCGCGGAGGCGAGACGTCTCTACGGGCTGTCGCAGGCGCTGATCGGTGACGTGCCACTCCCGGCACTGTTGACGCAGATCGTCGAGAGCGTCCAAGGGGTCTTCACGCCGCGCTGGACGGCGCTCGTGTTGCCCGCGGGCGGACGCGACGCGCTCGGACCGGGCGAGGTATTGCAAGTGGCAGCGACCGCAGGTGAGCCACTCAGCGCCGCTGAGGCGGCATCGGTCACTGGGGGCGGCGGTCACGCCGTCTCCCTCGGGCTCGAAGGAGGGCCTGCACCACACCGCGTCTCGGTGGCCCTCGCGGTCAGTCATCGCGCCGTCGGTTTGCTCGTCCTCCAAGATGTCGCGCTGGCCGAGGGGGGCCGCAACCTGCTGGGCACCTTCGCCAACCAGGCGGCGCTGGCGCTGGACCGGTCGCAGTTGCACGAGCAAGTGCTGCGCACGAGGCTTCTCGAGGAGATCGACCGCTGGCGTAACGCGCTCCTCGGCGCGGCCTCCCACGACCTGCGCACCCCCCTCGCCTCCATCAAGACGGCGGTGTCAAGCCTTCGCCAGCCGGGCGCGCGTCTCGCGGATGCTGACCAGGCCGAGCTACTCGAGCTGATTGAGCTGCAGGCGGACCGACTGGCCCGCCTGGTGACCAATCTGCTCGACATGACCCGCATCGAGTCCGGCGCGCTCGAGCTTCGGCCGAGTTTCATCACGTTCGACGAGCTCGTCGCGGAAGCTCTGGCGGCCCTTGGTGGCCTCCTTTCGCCGGACCGCGTCGTCGCGGACGCACCCGACGACCTGCCCCTCCTGCACATCGACCACGTGCTGATCAGCCAGGTGCTCGCGAACGTGCTCGAGAACGCGGGACGCCTCGCGCCCGAGCACACCGTCATCGAGGTCACGGCCCGCCCCTGGTCATCGGACACCATCACGGGCTCCACCTCCCAGGTTGAGATCGCGGTGAAAGACGAGGGGCCCGGCGTGCCTCGCGAGGATCGTGAACGCGTGTTCGAGATGTTCAGCCAGATGGGGGGCGGCGGCAGGGCCGGCTTGGGGCTTGCCATCGCCAAAGCCTTTGTCGAGGCGCATGGGGGTCTCATCTGGATCGATCCGGACGTTGCCCGTGGCACGCGAATCATCTTCACCGTTCCGTGCGAGGCCGTCGTGCCCGCGCCGGCCTGAGCGCAAAAATGATCAAGGTGCTCGTGGTCGACGACGACCCCTCCCTGCTCAAGGCCCTGCGAATCGGGCTGACGGCGCGCGGCGACGAGGTCCTCACCGCGCGAACCGGGACCGATGCGGTGAACCAGGTCGCGCTCGGGGTGCCCGATCTGGTGATCCTCGACCTCGGACTGCCTGATCTCGATGGTGTTGAGGTGTGCCGGCGAATCCGGGAGTTCTCGAAGGTACCCATCCTGGTGCTCTCGGCCTACGGCGACGAGCGGCGCAAGGTCGAAGCACTCGATTCGGGCGCGGACGACTTCGTCACAAAGCCATTCGGTATGGCCGAGCTCGAGGCGCGTCTGCGTGTGGCCCTTCGCCACGGCGTGGCCGCCCGTGGCGAAGGAGGCTACGGAGCTCAGGTCCTGCGGGTGGGCGAGTTGGAGATCGACGTGGTCCACCATATGGCGGCCTTCCGCGGTAACGCGCTGCACCTCACCGCTCGCGAGTTCGAGCTGCTTGCCTACCTGGCGCGCCACGCCGGGAAGGTCTGCACGCACCACATGATCCTGAAGGACGTGTGGGGAGCGGGTTACGGCGCCGAGTCCAACTATGTGCGGGTCTACACCCACCGATTGCGCAAGAAGCTCGGGGACGACGACGGTCACATCCTTCGAAACATTCCGGGCGTCGGCTACCAACTCATGCCGGACGCTCAATCGCGGTCGTCGAACGAGTAGACCGGGTTGAGCATGACGAGCGCGCCGCCGCTGAGTCCGGGGGTGCCCTCAGCGGTGATGCGGTGTCCCGGCGCCATGCGCTGCACCCCCGAACGTCCCATGAAACGCAGGACGGGCATGCCAGTGCCGTCGTCGACCTCGACGTCGGTCGCCACCCAGGGTCGCTCGTAGGCGGTCACCGACGTGATCCTGCCCCGCACCGTCGTCCGCTGTCTCGGGACAGCGGACGAAATATCCCGGGTCACGTCGACGTGAGTTTGGCGAGCGCCTCGTTCAGCTGTAGCACGTTCACGAAGGGGGACCCCAGGAAGCCCAACGGCATGCCCTGCGTGTTTTGGTCGATGAGGGTCCGCAACCGGGAGGGCGCGATGTGCGTCGCCCTCGCGACCATCGGGATCTCAGCGAACGCGTCCTGCGGAGTGATGTCGGGGTCCAGACCGCTTCCCGACGTGGTCACCAGGTCGGGCGTGGGGTCGACACCCCGCGACTTCCAATATGCGACCAGCTTCTGGGTGTTCTGCAGGAGGGTCTTCGAGCGCGGCCCGAGGTTGGTCGTCGAGGACTCGCCGGGGTTCAGCACATTTGGCTTGCCCGGAATGTTGTTGGCCTCCAGCGGGTTGTCCCCCCCTGCCGCGACCGGACTCGACGACCCGGCATAAGGCCCAAGGTTGTCTGGACGCCCCTGGAACACACAACTGCCCAGGGGATGACCGGGGCAGCGAGTCTGCGACCAGTCCTGGCCGATGAGCCTCGAACCGTTCGCGGTGAGGGAGCCGTCTGCCTGACCCCGGAAGAAGGCCTGGGCGACCCCGGTTCCGGCGAACGCGTACAGGAAGCCGAAGAAGACCGTGAAGACGACGACGGTGACGATGGAGCGACGAATGTTCGTGATCATGGGATCTCGCGAATCAGTAGGCGTGTAGGGCGACCAGGATGAGGTCGATGAGCTTGATGAAGATGAAGGGGACGATGATTCCTCCAATGCCGTAGATCAACACGTTGCGGCGCAGGATCGCGGCAGCAGACGCCGCCCTGAACCGGACGCCCCGAAGCGCCAACGGGATGAGCGCCACGATGACCAGGGCGTTGAAGATCACCGCCGAGAGCACCGCGCTCTCCGGACTGTGCAGTTTCATGACGTTGAGCGAGTTGAGCTGTGGGTAGGTGGTTACGAAAAGCGCCGGGATGATGGCGAAGTACTTGGCCACGTCGTTGGCAATGGAGAACGTCGTGAGCGAACCCCGGGTGATGAGCAACTGCTTGCCGATCTCGACGACGTCGATCAGCTTGGTGGGATTGGAATCGAGGTCGACCATGTTCCCGGCTTCCTTGGCCGCCGTCGTTCCCGTGTTCATCGCTACGCCGACGTCGGCCTGTGCCAGTGCAGGCGCGTCGTTCGTGCCGTCGCCAGTCATGGCGACGAGCTTCCCGCCCTCCTGCTCGTGCCGGATCAAGTCGAGCTTTGCTTCGGGCGTCGCCTCGGCCAGGAAGTCGTCGACGCCCGCTTCCTGCGCGATGGCCGCGGCGGTGAGTGGGTTGTCGCCAGTGATCATGACCGTGCGGATCCCCATCTGCCGCATGTCGTCGAACTTCTCGCGGATGCCGGTCTTCACCACGTCCTTGAGCTCGATCACCCCCAGGATGACCGGGCCGTCCGCCACGACCAGCGGGGTCGAGCCGGCCCGGGCGATCCGGTCGACGATCTCCTGGAGTCCGTCGGGCGGCGTGCCTCCTTGCTCGACGACCCAGTTGCGCACCGATTCTGCGGCACCCTTGCGGATCTGACGACCGTCCATGTCGAGCCCGGACATCCTGGTCGTGGCCGAGAAGGGGACGAACTGGTGCGAGCCCGACAGCTCACGCTCACGGATGCCGAAGCGCTCCTTGGCCAGGACAACGATGGACCTGCCTTCGGGAGTCTCGTCAGCCAGCGACGCCAGCTGGGCGGCGTCGGCCACCTCCTCCTCGGTGTGCCCGTGCGCGGGGTAGAAAGCCGAAGCCATCCGGTTGCCCAGCGTGATGGTCCCAGTCTTGTCGAGCAGAAGCGTCTGCACGTCACCCGCCGCCTCGACAGCGCGACCGCTCATAGCGAGCACGTTGCGCTGTACCAGGCGGTCCATCCCGGCGATGCCGATGGCCGAGAGGAGCGCTCCGATCGTGGTCGGGATCAGGCAGACCAGCAGTGACACGAGGATGACGACCGACACCGTCGCTCCCGAGTAATGGCCGAACGCCTGCAGCGTGACCACCACCGGGATGAACACGATGGTGAGCACCGCGAGCAGGATGGTCAACGCGATTTCATTCGGCGTCTTCTGGCGGTTTGCACCTTCCACGAGCGTGATCATGCGGTCCAAGAAGGTGTGCCCGCGCTCGGCTGTAATGCGTACGACGATCCGGTCGGACAGTACTTTGGTACCTCCGGTGACGGCGGAGCGATCGCCTCCGGACTCGCGGATGACCGGCGCTGACTCGCCCGTAATGGCCGACTCATCGACTGACGCAATACCTTCGACGATCTCGCCATCGGAGGGGATCAGGTCACCCGCCTCGCAGACCACCAGGTCACCTTTGGCGAGATCCGAAGCCGCCACTCTTTCCTCTGTTCCGCCCGGTCCCAGGCGGCGCGCTTCGGTCTCGGCCCGCATCCGCCGCAGAGTGTCGGCCTGGGCCTTGCCGCGTCCTTCTGCCATGGCCTCGGCGAAGTTCGCGAAGATCACCGTGAGGAAGAGCCAGATAGTGATGGACCAGTCGAACTTTCCGGGATGCGCGATCGATTCAATCAGCGTCACAATGGTGCCGACGAGCACCACGAACATGACGGGATTCTTGATCTGCACCCGGGGGTCGAGCTTCTTGAAGGCGTCGATGAGCGCTCGCCCCATGACCTCCCGGTCGAAGAGGCTCCGGGAGCCGGCGACGCCGTGCGGCATGCCGCTCGGTTCTGCCTGCGTCGGTGTGGTGATTGTGGTCATTAGAAGAACTTTCCGTGGCTCAGCTGCTCGACGATTGGGCCGAGCGAGACGGCGGGGAAGAAGGTGAGACCGCCGATGATGATGATGACGCCGACGGTCAGGCCGACGAACATGCCATTGTCGGTGCGGAAGGTCCCAAGCGAGGCGGGCACAGTGTTCTTGGCCGCCAACGCACCTCCGAGCGCGAGGGCCGGGATCATGATCCCGAAGCGGCCGATCAGCATGTCGATGGCACCGATCGTGTTGTAGAAGGCCGTGTTCCCGGTCAGACCGGCCATGGCCGACCCGTTGTTGTTGCCCTGCGACGTGAGGCCATAGAGGATCTCGGAGAACCCGTGGGGACCGGCGTTGAGCGGGCCGGCCCGCCCGGCATGGAGCGACACTGCGATGGCCGTGATCGCGAGCACGGCGACCGGCATCACTACGGCGGCCAGGCCCGCCAGCTTCACCTCCCGGGCCTGGATCTTCTTACCCAGGTACTCGGGTGTTCGCCCGATCATGAGGCCACCGATGAACACGGCTATCACGGCGTAGATGAGAAGGGTGTAGAGACCGCTGCCCGTCCCGCCTGGTGTGACCTCACCGAGCATCATGCCGGTCATCGGGCCGAAGCCACCCATCGGGTTGTACGAGTCGGTGGAACTGTCCACGGCGCCGTCGGAGGTCTGGGTCATCGAGACGTTGAACAGCGCGCTGGTCGTGTCGCCGAAATACGAATTCTTCCCTTCCGTGTTACCCACGGTGGAATGCACGCCCGCTGCAGCCACTGCGGGGTTGTTCTGGTGCTCGGCGTAGGAGGTGAAGCCGACCCAGGTGCCGAAGATCAGCACCATGGCGATCAACAGGGCGACGCCGTGGCGGATGCTCCCCACCATCTTGCCGAAGGTGTACGTCAGCGCGAACGGGATGGAGAGGGTCAACCAGATGTAGATGAAATTGGTGAGCGCCGTCGGGTTCTCAAGGGGATGACCCAAGTCGACGTTGAAGAACCCGCCGCCGTTGGTCCCCAGCTGCATGATCGGCCCCATGAAGCCGGCGGGACCCCGCGCAACGCATTGAGAGACGCCGTTGATCGTGTTGTGGACGCACGCGGGGCCGGCGAGGGTCTGCACCGCGCCCGAGGCAACCATCACGATGCCGGCCAGGAAGGCGATGGGGAGGAGGATGTAGAGGCTGCAGCGAGTCATGTCGACCCAGAAGTTGCCGATGGTGGGTGAGTTGCGCCGCGAGAACCCCCGGGTCACCGCGATCGCCACCGCAATCCCCACCGCGGCGCTCACGAACTGCTGCACGGTGAGCACACCGATCTGCGTGAAGTACGACATCGTCGTCTCGCCGCCGTAGTTCTGCCAGTTCGTGTTCGTCATGAACGAGACGATCGTGTTGAAGTCGAGCGCCTGCGTCACACCCCCGAAATGCTGCGGGTTGAGCGGCAGCGACCCCTGGATCCGCATGAGGATGTAGCCGACGACGAGGAAGACCCCAGAGAAGATGACGGTCGATCCGGCGTAGCGCTTCCAGGTCTGCTCCTTGTCGGGGCTGGTCCCGAGGAGCCGGTAGAACGGTCGTTCCAGCCAGGCCAGGAAGGTGACGCGGCCGTCGAAGACGGCTGCCATGTACGCGCCCAGGAACCGCCAAGCGAGAGCCAGGGTGACGATCAGGAGGACGATGGTCCAGAAGAAGCCCACGTCAGAACCTCTCGGGCTTGAACATCGCAACGCCCAGGTAGATGAACATCACGACGGAGATGCCGAGCAGGAGCCCCTGGACCCAGGTCATACCCGCTCCAGGCACCAAATGAGTCCCAGGAACGCCGCGACGAACGCGACGAAACCCAGGATTGCGAGGAAGTCAGCCATGCGAGCCATCGTGGCGCGATGGTTGTCAAAGGAACGTGAACGCGAGCACCGAGAGTGTCAACAATCCGTCAATGGCCCTTCGGCACCGGCAATGCGTAATGTGAGTCGCGGCCGGGCGGAGTCAGGCTGGACTGCACTGGTCCGGCTCCTGATCGAAAGTGGGTGGAAGATGGCCTTGGACCTCAAGGGGTGCCGCACGCTGGTCACGGGGGGCTCGTCGGGCATCGGCGCCGGACTGGCGGTCGCACTGGCCAAGCGCGGTGCGATCGTCGGCATCTGCGCCCGGCGGGCCGAGAAGCTCTCCGAGGTGGTCGGGCAGTGCATGGAGTGCTCCCCCGACAGCAGGATGTGGGTGGTCAACCTGGCCGACCCCGACGCGGTGGACAAGTTGGCGCTCGACGTGATGGACGCCTTCGGAGGGGTCGATCTCCTGGTCAACAACGCCGGCATCCCCAAACGCCGACACGTCACCGCCCTCGACATCGACACCATCACGGCGGTCATGCACGTCAACTACCTGTCGCCGATGCGCCTGACCTACGACCTGCTGCCCCAGATGCTGGCCCGCGGCTCGGGGACCATCGTCAACATCTCGTCCATCGCGGCCAAGCTGAGCGCCCCGGGCGAGGCGGCCTACGATGCCTCCAAGGCGGCATTGACCGCCTTCTCCGAGGCGATGGCCGTCGACCTGTGGGAGGACGGCATCAAGGTGATGGTGGTCTACCCCGGGGTCATCGACACCGAACTGTTCACCCTCCCCGACAACGACGTCCCCGATCTGCCGGTCGCGGCCGAGCCGGTCTCGGTCGCCGTGGACGCCATCCTGGCGGGCCTCGAGTCGGGCGCCGCCCAGGTCTACGTGCCCGAGTGGTTCCACGGTGTCACCGCCAACAAGGAGAAGGACGTCGCTGCGTTCTTGGAGGGGACGGCGTCCTACCTGCGCGAGCAGAAGAAAAAGAAGCAGGTGGAGGCGTAGGGTCGGTCGCGGGCCGGTTGATCTGTCGCGGGTCCATCGGCGGGCCGGGAGCGGCCGCTCCGGGCCGGGGCGCAGAAGAGAGGTGGGCATGAAGGTCGAACCGGATGCAGCCGGGATGAGCGAGGCCAGGCTCGAACGCATCACCGAGCACTTCGGGCCCAATTACGTCGACGACGGGAAGATCGCCGGCTGCCAGATCACGGTGGCGCGCGGCGGCCACATCGCCTACTCCCGATCGATGGGTCTGATGGACCGCGAGCGGAACGTCCCGATGGCCGAGGACGCGATCTTCCGGATCTATTCCATGACCAAGCCCATTGCTTCGGTCGCCCTGATGCAGCTCTACGAACGCGGCATGTTCCAGTTGCTCGACCCGGTGCACCGCTACATCCCCGAGTGGAGGACGCTGCAGGTGGGCGAGTCGCACGAGGACACTGTCACCCTGGTCAAGCCCCAGCGCCCGATGAACATGCGCGACGTCCTCATGCACACCACCGGCCTGCCGGGTGCCCTCTTCCCCGACAACCCGATCGACGCCTCCTTTGCCGAGGCGCGTCGCGCACTAGGGCACGGGCAGACGCTCGAGAGCGTGACCGCGCTCCTCGCCCAGCACCCGTTGAAGTTCCACCCCGGGACGCACTGGAACTACGGGCTCTCCACCGACATCGTGGGCCGGCTGGTCGAGATCCTCTCGGGCCTGCGCTTCGACGAGTACCTCCGACAAGAGATCTTCGAGCCGCTCGGCATGATCGACACCGGCTTCTACGTGCCCGAGGACCAGCAGCCCCGCCTCGCCGCCTGCTACCAGTACCAGCCCGGCACGACGCCGCGCCTCATGGAAGGTCCCTTCGCCAACGGGATCCTGGCGCCGCACTCGTACCTCTCGGGTGCCGGCGGCCTCGTCTCCACCACGCACGACTACGTCGCTTTCTGCCAAATGCTGGCCAATGGCGGGCACCTCGGTGGGCGACGGATCCTCGGCCGCAAGACCATCGACCTGATGACGGTCAACCACTTCCCCGGCGGGGCCACCCTGGCGGACATGGCCGTCGGCGGGTTCGGCGAGGCGGGGTTCGACGGCGTCGGCTTCGGCCTCGGCTTCGCAGTAGGACTTGGCCCCGCCGCCACCGCCATGGCCGGATCGGGCGGCGAGTTCTACTGGGGCGGTGCCGCCAGCACCGCGTTCTGGGTCGATCCGGTCGAGGACCTCTTCGTCGTCTTCATGACCCAGCTGTTCCCCTCGGTCGCGTACCCATTCCGCGCCCAGCTGCGCGCGCTGGTCTACCAGGCCATCGACGACTGATGGCGGCCGCGGCCGCGGGCGACAAGGTGGGGCCGGCCGACGCCACGGTGACCCCGCGGTTCGCCGGCTTGGCCACGTTCGCCCGGTTGCCCACGGCCGACGCCGTGGCGGACTGGGACATCGGCGTGGTCGGCGTCCCCTTCGACGGTGGCACGAGCTATCGCCCGGGTGCCCGGTTCGGGCCGGCGGCCGTGCGCCAGGGCTCGCGCCTGCTGCGGCCCTACAACCCCGCCCAGGACTCGCTGCCCTTCGAACTGGCCCAGGTGGTCGACGCCGGGGACATCGCCTGCACACCCTTCAGCACCGAAGAGGCCGTGGTACAGATCGAGGCGGGTGCGCGCGCCCTGCTCCACGGAGGCGGCCACCTGGTCGCCGTCGGCGGGGACCACACCATCGCGCTGCCGCTGCTGCGCGCCACGGCCGAGCGGCACGGGCCCCTGGCCCTGGTGCACTTCGACGCGCATCTCGACACCTGGGACACCTACTTCGGGCAGCGCTTCACACACGGCACACCCTTCCGGCGGGCGTGGGAGGAGGGGCTGCTCCTCCAGGAGCGCAGCGTCCACGTCGGGCTGCGCGGCCCGCTCTACAGCGATGCCGACCTGCGCGACGACACCGGCATGGGCTTCGCCCAGCTGACCACCGACGACGTCGCCGATGGACTGGCCTCGGTGGTGGCGCGGATGCTGGCGAGGGTGGGCGACGCACCCGTCTACGTGTCGGTCGACATCGACGTGCTCGACCCGGCTCACGCGCCGGGGACCGGCACACCCGAAGCGGGGGGCCTCACCAGCCGCGAGCTCTTGACGCTGCTGCGGGGCCTGGCGCCCGCGCACATCGTCGGGGCGGACGTCGTGGAGGTCTGCCCCGCCTACGACCAGTCCGAGATCACGGCGGTGGCCGCCGCCCACGTGCTCTACGAGTTGGTCACGCTGATGGCGAGACGCCGGGACTGAGGGCTCTCTCTCCTGGGCTGCTTGTAACAGTCCATTCACAACCGGGAAACCGTGCCCGAACGTTGCCGCCGTACCCTTCGACGTGGACGCGTATGTCAGCGACGGTCTGGAGCGGCGATCGGTGAGCCAGGTGGGCGGGTCATGAAGCGGGACCTCCTGGTCGGGGTAGCCCAGTGGCTCCCGGTCCCCGGCGACGACGCCACCAACTTAGCGGTGGCCCTCGGCATGGTCGACGCTGCCGCGGCCCAGGGTGTGCAGCTCCTGGTGCTCCCTGAGCTGTGGTCCTGCGGTTACGACCCCGAGACCCTGCCCGACGACGCGCGACGCGGCGCCGAGACCCGGGACGGGCCGCGGGCCCGGGCGCTCGGCGAGGCCGCCCGTCGACACGATCTCTTCCTCGTTGCCGGCAGCGTGCCCGAACTGGACGACGGCGCGCTCTACGACACCGTCCTCGCCTTCAACCAACGGGGCGAGCTGGCCGCCTGGCACCGCAAGACCCACCTGTACCCGGTCACGCTCGAGCGCGCCGTGTTCAGCGCAGGCGACCGCCTCACCGCGTTCGACGATCCGATGCTCGGGCGCGTCGGCCTGGTCGTGGGGTTCGAGGCTGACATCCCCGAGGTCGCACGCGCCTTGGCGCTGCGCGGGGCGCGCCTCGTCGTCGCGCCGGCGGCCGCCGAGGTCGAACGGGCACCGGCCTGGGATCTCCTCCATCCGGCGTGGGCGTTGGCCAACGGCCAGTGGTGGGTGCAGGCGAACCAGGCGGGATCCCATGCGACCTGGACCCTGCTCGGACAGAGTCGGATCGTGGCGCCGACGGGTACCGTGGTCGCCGAGGCCAGCACGGCGCTCCCCGGCGGTGCGCCGGCCGCCGAGCTCTTGGTGCACCGGATCGATCTCCACCTGGCCCGCCGACGCGAAGGCACGGCCGCCCTGTTCGAGGACGAACGCCGTCCCCAGCTCTATGCCGAACTGGTCGACCGGGTGCCGGCAGCGGGGTAGGCACGGCCTGGCGGTCGAAGTGCGTTGGTAGGGTCGCCGCCGTGGCAGCCGACCCGCGCGACGAGATCTCGCTCTACGAGGGCCTGCTGAGCACCCGCGCCATCCGGCACTACACCGACGAGCCCGTCCCGGCAGACGCGTTACGCGACATCCTCTTTGCCGCCACCAGGGCCCCGAGCGGCTCGAACCGCCAGCCGTTCCGCTTCGTCGTGCTGAGCGACGGGCCTGTTGCCCAGGAGGCCAAACGACTCATCGGTGTCGGGGCGCGTCGGTTCTGGGCCGCCAAGCGCGAGGCGGACGGCTACGACCGCGGGTCGGGCACCGAGGCCGGCTCGCCCAAGGCGCGCATGGCGCAGACCATGCAGCACTACGTCGACAGCTACGAGTCGGTCCCGGTGCTGATCCTCGCCTGCTACGTGCCCTACCGCGACCACTCGGCTGCCAGTGACGGCGCCTCGATCTACCCGGCATGCCAGAACCTGCTCCTGGCGGCACGGGCCCTCGGCTACGGAGGCGTGATGACCGGCTGGCAGTTCGCGGCGGAGGGCGAGTTGCGGGCGTTGCTGCACATCCCCGACGAAGTGGCGATGATGGCCACCATCACGATCGGCCGGCCGCACGGACGGCACGGCCCGGTACGGCGCCGGCCGCTCCCCGAGCTGGTCTTCGGTGAGCGCTGGGGCGTCGCACCGCCCTGGGCGGTGGACCCCGAGGGAACCGCGCACACCGCGGCGGGACCGCCCAGGCCGAGCACGTAGAGTCAGGGTGTTGCGTTCGCCGCTCGCGGAAGGCTGACCATGCACGCTGTCGATTCCCCGGTCTTCGACGCCGACAACCACTACTACGAGGCGCTCGATGCGTTCACCCGGCACCTCGATCCGGCACTCGGGCCCCGGGTCATTGAGTGGGTCGAGATAGGTGGACGCCGTTACCACGCGCTGGGTGGCCGGGTGAGCCGCGCCGTCACCAACCCGACCTTCAACCCGATCGCGCCTGCCGGCGCGTTGGTCGACTTCTTCCGCGGGAATCCCGACGGGCGGCCCATGCACGAGCTCATGGGGAAGTCCGAGCCCATCCGCCCCGAGTACCGCGACCGCGATGCACGCCTGGCGACGATGGACGCCCAAGGGCTGGCGCAGGTCTGGCTCTTTCCGACCCTCGGCATGCTCTACGAGGAGACGTTGAAGCAGGACCCCGAAGCAGTCGTGCTTCTCTTCCGTGCCTTCAACCGCTGGCTCGCCGAAGACTGGGGCATGGCGTATCAGGACCGGATCTTCGCCTCCCCCTACATCACACTGGCCGACGTGGACGAAGCGGTCCACGAGCTCGAGTGGGCGCTCGGCCAGGGCGCTCGCACCGTGGTCATGCGGGCGGCGGCACCGACGACGGCCGACGGCCCCCTCTCCCCTGCCTCCGACGTCTTCGATCCGTTCTGGGCCAGGGTGAACGAGGCCGGCATCACGGTCGTCGTCCACGCCGGCGACGCCGGGCTGTCCTCGAACGGCTACGCGGTCGACGGATTCTCCGCCTCCTTCAAGGCCGGCGGTCAACGCCAGCGTCCGAGCATCAAGATGTTCGCCATTGAGCGGGCGGCCCACGACTTCTTAGCCACCCTCGTTCTCGAGAAGCTCTTCGAGCGGTTCCCCAATGTGCGTGTGGCGTCAGTCGAGAACGGCTCAGAGTTCCTCGCACCGCTCTTTCGCAAACTGGCGACCACGACGCGACGGATGCCCGGCTACTTCAGCGAAGATCCGGTCGTCACCTTCCGGCGCCACGTGTGGATCAACCCGTTCTGGGAGGACGACGTCGGCGAGATCGTCGACCTGGTCGGTGACGACCGCGTGATCTTCGGTTCGGACTGGCCCCACGTCGAAGGCCTGCCCGAGCCCACCGACTGGGTGACCGAGCTGCAGAAGCTCCCGCCCGAGTCGGTGCCCAAGATCATGGGCGCCAACGTGTCCGAGCTCAACGAATGGCGACCAGCCCGATGACCGAGGTCATCGACCGTAGCGAAACCGTCGAGCTCTGCCGCTCCGGCCTCCCAGATCGATCCACACGTCATCGTCCTTTTCGGGGCGACCGGCGACCTGGCGGCGCGCAAGCTCCTGCCCGGCCTGCTCCACCTCTCCATGTCGGGGATGATGCCCGAGTACCGCGTCGTCGGGAGCTCGACCCGGGACCTGAGCGACGAGGACTTCCGCCATCTCGCCCGTGAGGCCTGCGACCGCTACACCTCGGGCAAGATCTCGCTCGGGCAGTGGGCCAACTTCGAGCGACGGCTGACCTTCGTCTCGACCGCGGTCGGGCCGCAGACCTTCGCCGAGCACGTCGGCAACATCGAAGCCGAGATCGGCGACGACGTCCGCCGGCTTCACTACCTGAGCATCCCGCCGGCAGCAGACCGCGACATCATCCAGTTGCTGGCCGACGCCAAGCTGGTCGAGCGGTCGCGGGTGATCCTCGAGAAGCCGTTCGGCACCGACCTGGCGAGTGCCGTGGCACTCAACGACATGCTGCACCAGGTCTTCGACGAGGAGCAGATCTTCCGCATCGACCACTTCCTCGGGAAGGAGGCGGCGCAGAACATCTTGGCGTTCCGCTTCGCCAACGGTCTCTTCGAGCCCATCTGGAACCGCGACCACATCGATCACGTGCAGATCGACGTGCCCGAGACGCTGTCGGTCGACGACCGCGTCAGCTTCTACGAAGCCACCGGCGCCTTCAAGGACATGGTGGTGACCCACCTCTTCCAGATCCTCGGGTTCATGGCGATGGAGCCGCCGACATCGCTCGAAGCCTCCTCCATCGGCGAGGAGAAGAACAAGGTGTTCCGCTCCTTGCGCCCGCTCGACGTGACCCAGGTGGTGCGGGGACAGTACGACGGGTACCGCGACCTCGAGGGCGTGGCCCCCGACTCGGACACCGAGACCTTCGTGGCGCTGCGCTGCGAGATCGACAACTGGCGCTGGGCCGGCGTGCCCTTCTTCTTGCGCACGGGCAAGGAGATGGGGAGCGGCGAGCGCATCATCTCCATCGCCTTCCGCGAGCCGCCCAAGTCGATGTTCCCCGCCGGCTCGGGAGTGGGCAGCCAGGGTCCCGACCACCTCACCTTCGATCTGGCCGATTCCTCCAAGCTCTCGCTGTCCTTCTACGGAAAGAAACCCGGACCCGGCATGAAGCTCGAGAAGCTCAGCCTGCAGTTCGCCCTGCACGAGACGGGCCAGGACGCCGACGTCCTCGAGGCCTACGAGCGACTCATTCACGACGCCATGGTGGGCGACCACACGCTCTTCAACACGGCCGAAGGAATTGAGCGCCTGTGGGAGGTCTCGACACCGCTGCTCGAGAACCCACCCCCGGTCCAGCCCTACGAAAGGGGCGGCTGGGGCCCGCCCGAGATCAACGACCTCATCGCGCCGCGCACCTGGCGGCTGCCCTTCGAGCGTCGCTGGCGCGGGGCGACCTGAGGGACCGATGGGGCAGAGGGCGAGCTCGATCCACTGTCCTCGCAGTCGCCACGGACTTCGCCTCCCCCACCACGTAAGAACAACGGTTGCCGGCTGTTGCCTCCTCGGAGGGGCATACGGAAGAGGACTTCCATGCCAGATGGTCCATCCGCCAACCCTCGGACCCGTCGACGCAGCACTGCCGCCATGCTGGTGGTTGCCACTCTGCCCCCCTCGGGCTGGTCGCGGCGACCACGACACCGGTGTCGGCAGCGACGAGCCGGGGTGCTGCGCAAGCGGCACAGCCACCGCAAGGCATCGTCGGACAGGCGTACTCCTATCAGCTTCAGAACAACGCTGGCTCACCTGCGACGAGCGCCTCACCTCCTGACTATGGAGCGGCCAACGTCAATGGCCCATGTCCGTCGGCGGGCTACGTCGGAGGGCTGCCGAGCGGATTGTCCCTGTCCTCGACGGGGCTGATCACCGGGACGCCCGAGTTCCCGAACAGACACAGTTCTGCGATTACCTGACCTTCGCGGACAGTTACAACACCGATGGCGCCGTAATCATCACGATGACCGTGGGAACCGGCAATGCAACACTTGATTCGGTCGCGATACCCGTGGTGAGCGATGTCGTCAGTGGGCAGCAAAACGGACTGGCCGCCGCCGAAGGTCTCACCGGCTTCGTCGAGGATCAGCCTGCGTGTGTGGAGTACTACGTCGAGGTCGCCGAATCAGCAGTGGGTAAAAGTGGTTCGGTGGGGCCCCCGCCCGCTTTCTGTTTCGCCGTCTAACAGCAATGTGGAGACATCGGGGGGCCGGGGGTCGGTCGATGGGATGCTACGAGCGTCTCTCTTGACCTGCGGCGTCTCGAAGTGCGATGAAATTCAGCGGCTTTGTTGTACACGCTGGGTAGAGGTACGAACGCTTCTCGTGAACTGTTGTCCATCTTGCTGAGTTGAGGCAACTAAGAAACGCTTCCGACACGATGTCCGAGGCATCGCTGGGTCCGACGAGACCCGTGGCGAACCGGATGAGGTCGTCAGCGTGTTTTCGATAGACCTCAGCATCCGCCTCCTCCACACCCATCAGATGCCGCAACCCGGCTATTGGGTGACAGCATTTCTCAGAATGTTTGGGCGCTGGGCGTTGGGGTGCCCCACTTCACCGAGATGGTGAGACGCTCCTGAGCAGCCGCATCTCTGGGGACCTTGGGTCGGTGGGGCCCACGGATATGCGGCTCATTCAAGCGCGATGTGCACACCGCTCATCCTCTCAAAATGGCGAACGAGGGCTCTCACCCCCCTGTCCCACGGCGGTCTTCGCCCTGCCGCGCTGCTGCCTTTCGAGCGGTGACGATACGGAAGGACGGCGGAGAGTTCCACAAGGCAGCGCAGCGCCTCGTAGAATTCAATGCGCTCCGCAGTCGTTTGGGTTCTTTCGCAGTACTGCTCTCTGATTCGCCGCGCCAGGTTCATGCCTGCCGCGTGGATGCCGTGACGTATCGGTGGTGGCGGAGGTAGCGGGGCCGGCATCATCGCCAGGCCGGCGCACGCGTAGCCCAGGTCGAGTGCGGGGTCACCAACTCCCGCCCTCGTCCAATCGACCAGGCCGGTGATACGACCCCGTTGCATCAAGACGTTGGCAGGCCACAAGTCACCGTGGATGATCGATGGGACGTGAACAGGGCTTGGTTCGTTGCCGCTCAACCAGGCCAGAGCATCCTTTGTGTGATCGCCACCGAACGCTTCGAAGTTGGCCCTGACGGACTCGATGTGCCTGCGCACCGTGAGTTGTTTCGTTTGGATCCCACCCCTCGCTGCTGCCGCAAGCACCGGCGCGGGATCAACCTGGTGAAGTCGTTCTGCGACTTCCAAGAGAACCTTTGGCCACCGCAGGCAGAGCTTTGGGAAGTCGGGAACGAATTGGTCCGGGCGAACGCCACGCAGAAATCCACGACCGGGAAGGCGTTCCATTACCACGAACATGCTGCCGAGCCGGTCCGGATCGCTGTCCGCCACGATGACGCGTGGCGCCGGAAAACGCGCATCGGCGAGGCCGTCTTGCACGGCCTGTTCGAGCCTGGGCTGAATGGGGTCGGTGCCAGCGGCATAGAGGCGCAAGACCATTTGCCGACGGCTCCCCTCGCTACCCAGACTGAATCCGTACACCTCTGAGAAAACCCCGCCGCTGAGTCGCTTCGGCCACGACAAGAACGCTGCTTCGGGGTCGTTGAGGTGGGACTTCAGTACGTGCAGCAGTTGGGCCGACTGGTCTGGGTTCAAGGGGGCTGTCTCTCGGTCCTTGATTTCCTCGAATATCGATCCTTGACGCTGAGCCGATCCTAGGGAGTCGAACCGGGCAACGGTGTCCCCGTTCGGCAGCAGAGGGCGACCTATGCCCTGGGGCTCCAGCGTGGATCACGACCCAGCCGGGCGAGCAGTGTGGCTCGAGCATCTGATCCGGTGGGCACCGGTTGCGGACTGGCATACATGCCTGTTCCCGAGAGGAACGCGTCGTCGGAGGGCAGACTCTCCAAGAACATGCGGCACAGATTGCCATCAAGAGTGACTTCGTGACCTCCAGCCCGCCGAGATCCCACGCGTGGATCATGACATCGAGGGACAACGCGGGGAGGAGTCGAGGGGCATCAATCTGGGTTGGCGGATTGCTTCCGACGGCAGGAACATCGATCACGCCGTCAACGAGACCTGGTCGGATCATGAGTTGGTCGAGTGCAGCACTCGTTGCCGTAATCCAATGACGTGCTCCAGGACGCCTCTGGCGTCCCACTCACTGCACGGCGACGATGCGTGCCAGCGATCACCGACCGCCCGGACCTGCTCGCCGAACGCCTCGCAAACCTGCCGGTGTTGGCTTGCCAAACTGCCGGGGTCGTCAAGCATGCGAACTCCTTCGTGGCCAAACATCCGGCTCTCCCCGGTCGGTATCGTCTCACCAGGAGAAGCTAAGGCAGAAGGAGTGCTCATGTCCGGCCGGTTCGTGTACTGGATGAACGTTTCGCTCGATCTCTTCATCGAGCGCGAGGCGGGTGAACACAGTGACATCGAGGGCCCCAGCTGGGTGCGCCTCGGCGAGCCGCTGCATCGCGAGCTCAATGCTCGCGCACGCGCGTTGTCGATGATGGTCGAGGGCCGCATCGTCTACGAGATGATGGATCCCTTCTGGCCGAACGCTCGCACGGACGAGTCGCTCCCCGGCTTCTTGCGCGAATTCGGCGAGATCTGGACGGACATCCCCAAAGTGCTCGTCTCGCGTACGCGAACGACGGCGCAACACAACACGCGCATCATCGGCGGTGACAACGACGCGATCGAACAGCTCGCTGTGCTGCGCCGAGAGACGGACGGCGACATCGGTGTCGGCGGCGCGACCCTCGCCACACAGCTACTGAGGGCGCACCTGCTCGACGAACTACTTCTCTTCACACACCCGGTCGTGCTCGGCACCGGCCGCCCGCTCTTCGACGCGCTCGACCAACCCCTCGAACTCGACCTCTTGGAACAGCGATTATTCGACCAGGGCGTCACAATGCACCGCTACGCGGTGCGCGGGGCGCTCTAGTTGTCCGCTTCCCCGTTCAATTTCGCCGAAAAGGTGAGAACGCAACCGTGGAAGAATCTCTGGAATGGAGTTGCCAACAGAGTTGCAAGACGACGGATCTTGGAGGACGGCTGTCTGGGCCCTCCGAGTGGGGTACGTCGGGCTGTTGGTCGCCGTTGCAGGGCTCATCGTGATGTTGTCGGGATCCACGCCGTGGGTCTTGGCCGCCGGGGTAACCATCTGGCTCACATGTGCCGCCGTCACGTTGGCAGGGTTCTTCCGGTCCCGACACGAGCTTCCCAAGCCGAATCCTGGGCTCTGGTCGATGCGGTTCATGCTCATCCACGACACGATCCACGCCCGGTCGTCGACCCACCGGTCCTGACGGCTCGTACCGCACCAGAGCGTCGGAACGAAGGGACGGTTCGCCCTCACGGGACGTGAACCGCCGTTCCTTCTAGGCAGTCCACACTCGATTGGTGGCGACCCCTCCCTGTAACGCCGCATACTCGAAGCCCCGCCCAAAGCGCTTCTTCGAATAGGGAAGCAGCACCGCCATAGCGACGCCCTCGGAATGCTCCAGTTCCACTCGTATGGCATCCGAGCCAGCCGCTTGGACGTCGCTGCAAATCCCCACCGCTCGGAGCTCGTCTCGCCTGTTCTGTGCCTCCGCCAGCAACGTCGAGATGATGCTGGCGCGATCGGGGCGCTCACCCTGCATCGCATCGGCACCAAGGAGCCTGGTCACTCCATCCTCCGTGACGATCGCTCCAAACGGGAAGAACTCGCCCAGCTTCTCGAGCTCCTGTTGGGCGAATGGAAGGAGTGCGTTCAGCAGCCCGTCCAGATCGGCCTGGGCCTGGGCCGATGCTGTATCCCGCCATGTGGTCATCGACCAATCATGCCTCAGCAGCGTGTACCAGTTCGCGGCTCAGGGGCAGTCGTCGGCCTTGAGGAGACCCTCCTCGGTAAGGGGGCGCGAAGGTGGCTGGCGCACGTGGAGGGGGCGACCCTTCTGCCCACCATGCGAGCGCTGACGGAGGACGGCGCGGATGAGCCACCCACCGAAGCCAATCAACAAGATCGCACCGCCCCATGCCATGAAGGCTGTTTGGGAGTCGTTCTCGGGTCCCGAAACGTCACTGACATCGCCCGGGCTATAGGAAACCGTGATCTTGTCGCGATGGATGCCGCCCGCATCGACTGCTTTCATCCTCGTCGCGACCGTCTTGTCCCCTGCTCTGTACGTCACGACGAGGTCGCAGAGATTCTCGCTTCCGTCGGAGCCAGTGCTGGTCCAGCATCGGCGGGAGTCGATCTGTGCGACGGTCCGTGGATTGTGGGAATCGGTCCACATCACGCGTCCGACTTCGACCATGTAGAGGCCAGCGGCGACGAACGCGATGGCGAGGACGAGAGCGGGTATTCCGCCTCCGGGATAGGTGGCCGGGGATGAGCCCTTTGCCTGCACCACGGCCGAACGTTACCGCCTCCTGCAATGGAGGTTGATCCTCTTGATTCCCGGTCACAAGGCGAGAGGATCCATCCTGCAAACCAGACACGACGGCTAGTGCTGGGATGGGTCTGATCGCTCTTTGAGCATCCGCTGGCGGTCCCGGGCGCCGAGGCGAGCGGGTGTTGTCGTCTCGACGAAGTCGACCAGCGCAGCGACGAACTGCTCCGGTGCCTCGATCTGAGGGAAGTGGCCAACGCCCTCAATGATCACCAGTCGGCTGCCAGGAATGGCTTGGTGCGCAGCATGTGCATGGCTCACGGGGATGATGTCATCCCGGTCCCCCCAGATGATCAACGTCGGCATGGGCGAAGCGAGGTAGAGACGATCCATCGCGCTCACCGTCTGGCCACCGGGGTCGATGACGGATCTGATGGTGCGGGCGAACGCCTGACGGTTTTCTGTCTCCGCCAGCGATGCGTACGCGCTCCACATCTCGGTGAACCGACCCAGATGGATGCCGCGATCGTTGATCGACCGCAACAGGCTGTCTCCCCAGTCACGAACGAACCCCGGAAAGATGAACGGCATCACGTACTCGCTCGCCGGCAACGTCAAGAATCGAAGGATCCAGCTCACTTCTCTACCGAGGCCGCCACTGTCTACGAGCACGAGACGCTCGCAAAGCTCGGGATGCTGGTAGGCAAGCTGCATGGCGACCCCACCGCCGAACGACTGGCCGACGACCGTTGCTCGGTCGATGTCGAGGATCTCGAGAAGATCACGGATCCCACTGGCGAACGCACCCAGCGAATAATCCCCGACGGGTTTTTCGGACAGACCGTGACCCATGAAGTCTGGCGCAATCACGGTGAAGCGATCGACCAGGAGGGGTATTACGTCCCGCCAGCTCCGGGAACTACCGGCGATTCCGTGGAGAAGGAGGAGTGCGGGCCCTCTCCCTTCCATGCGATACGCCATGTCGTGACCGTGAATCGAGACATGCTGGATCTGGCCTTCCACAGGGACATCATCCCTCAGCGCCCGGGGGGGGTGGTGCCGGGGCGAATCGGCAAATCCCCGGAGAGGCACTCATTCAGCATTTGTGAAGAATCCTCGTCAGATCCCATCGGTGGTGGAAGGCATCGTGAACGTTTGAGGCAACGACATCGGAGAGTTCCATCGCCCCACGTTCGGAGTGGAGCATGACGACTCCGGCAGGATCTGCCTCCTCCACAGCGTTGAGCCAATTATCCACCGCGATGCGAAAGGACCACGTGGCTCCGTAGAGAGCGACGTCGTTGTAGTGCCTGGACTCGGCGAGCAAATCGGGGTCGTATGGGACGACGCGCGCGTCGGCACCCCGAGCCACCGCAACAAGCCGTTCGGCCCAAATCCGGGTGTTATCCGTCATGTGGGAGACGTAAGCGGAGACATTCCACTCGAGATCCGGGAGTCGCTCCGCCCCAGTTGCGCCCCTGAGCAGCTCGTCGATCGAATCAGGAAGGCTGCACATCAGCCGGATTGAGCCGGTTTGCCCGGCGGACCAGGAAAACCCGCAGTCCCGACATGGGTCGCCGTAGAGCGGCGCGCCCCATTCATCCACAGCAGCGGTACTCCACTCTAGGAACGAGGTCGACGGGCCATGACAAACCCCTGGGGGGTGGTTTCGTCTTCCAGTTCAGGCGCTCTGAGAACCGTGGCGTAGATTTCGAAGCCGCTTTGTTCCAGGCGGTCGCGAACTTCTTGCACACTGTGCCTGTAGCTCGTGAGCGGCAGATGTGTGCCTTGTGCGTCCTCTCGGCGTACGGGCTCAGCCTCCGCTTGAAAGCCGAGAAGTAGGTATCCCTCCGGCATCAAGACTCGTCGCAGTTCGCCGAATGCCTCGACGAGCCGATCGGGCGGCGTGTAGATGATCGAGTACCAGCACACGGCGCCAGCGAGCACCCCCGTCTCAATCGGAAGCGCATCGAGCTGACCCTCCTCGAACGCAATGTCCGGATGTGCGGTCCGGGCGGTAGCGAGCATCGCCTGGGAGACATCCACACCGACGACATCGAGGCCGCGTGCCGCCATGAATGCCGCCACTCGCCCTGGGCCGCATCCGATGTCGGCGACCCGCCGGACGGCTTGCCTCTTGATCAGCTCGACAAGTACCGCGAGAAGCGACCGATCGATCGGGCCTTCTGTCGCTGGACTGACCTCCGTGCCGACGAACTCGACGTACCTCGGCGCCGCCACGTCATAGACCGCTCGGGCAGTTGCGACGTGGTCCTCATCGGACATACCCAAGATTACGCGCCCGCCTTCCGCATCGGCGATGAAACCACCGTTCCAAGTAGCCGATGCGCCGCTACGTCAACAGCTCGCGGCGGCCGTCTTGGAAGCACCGCTCAGCACGGAACACCGGCGAGAGATCGTCGAGTCCACCGAGGATCGTCGCTTCAGCGGGCTTGCGGTCGGTAAAACGCCAGAGTGGGGCGAACGCATCCGCCGTCTTCTGTGTGCTGCTCCGCCGGGCGATCGCGCCCGTGTTCTGGCTCGTGAGCTCGAGACGAAGCCCGGCCGCCTCGAGGAACTTCAGGGGGGAAAGCCAAATCACGTCTTGCGCTCCATCCTTCTGGACGTATTTGTCCAGAAGCTTCTGCATCGACGTCTCATCGGTGAAGAAGTACACGCGCTCGTTCAAGAGGTGGATCCAGCCGCTCACGTCGAGTCCCTTGTCCAAAATGGAACTGAGATCCTTGCGGGCGAAGAGCGGTTCCTGGTCCCGCAGCGTCACATCCTCGCCTCGGACACGCAGACGAACTGACTCTCGGCGAGGTGTTGACAGCAGAGCTTGGCGGTCCTCCTGGTTGAGATCGGCCTCCAAGATCAGTTCCTCGGCCGTCCGGAACCCATGCCTGACGATTTGCTCCCAGACGCCAGCAGGACCGACGTGGCAGATCACCTTGCAGCGATTGAGGAATTGTTCTGGCGTCATCGGACTGAAGGATCGCACAGTTCACGCCATCAGCCCGATTCGGACACTCCGGGTTGCCGGGTCCGAATCGCTCTCGTCGGTCGAATCTGCCCCGTCCGCCCGGCTTGAGCACTCCTTATGACTTCGGCCGTCCCTGCTTACGGAACTTTTTGCCCAAACCTGAGAACCGGCCGACGAGTCGATAGGCGCGTTGCTGCCGGAGCGCACTCATTCGAAGCGGGTCCTCCGGATCGAGTTGATCAATCGCGCCGGCGACGACCTGATCGAACATCAGCGACGCTTCCTCATGTCTCTTGAGAGCCATCAACTCCGACGCGATCGCCCACTTCTGGTAGAGGATGGTCCTTGGTTCTGCCTCCAACTCTTCGAGGCCGGAGACGGCCTCTGTAAACAGGCTCAGCGCCATCTCGTGGTTCCCGAGGCCCCGATGAGTCTGGGCCAAGTCGATCATGGATCGATAGGTGTCCACATGCTGGGGTCCGGGCGATCTTCTCGTCGATTCGAGGATACGGACTCTGATGGGAAACTCGTCCCCATAGCGATGGAGCTTTCTCAAGGTGATGGCCAAGTTGACGGCCGCTCGAAGGGAGAGATCGCTGTCGGGGCCACGCGTTCGGTCAGATGTTCCGAGGACCTTCTCCCAGAGACGTCTCGCTGCGTCGTTCTCTCCGAGCCGATCGAGCACGATCGCCAGATCGAACTCTGTGCGAGCCGTCCAGTCGTCGTCTGAGTCAGCGGAGTGAGCCTGGGTCGCCAACGCGCTTCTCAAGAGTGACTCGGCCTCGCGGTATGACTCCGTTCCTCGCAGTGCCCTCGCCAAGTGGAGCATCGCGTCGAGCGTTGCGGGATCTGCGTCTCCGTAGAGCTCCTTCCGCGCTTCGAGAACAAGGCGGGCCACTTCGACCTGCTGCGCCGGTTCGCCGTTCATCGCTCGCCGACGTTACCGCTGAGAGTCTCGGACGGGGCCGAACGGAGAACTCGAACGCGAGGGTGCCGGGTCACGGCACGACAGCCCGGAGCCACGCACGTGTCATTGAGCGGAGGGGGCGCCAGAGGGATCTCATGAGTCGTCGCGACGCGTCGATCTCGCCCTGAGACGGCTCCCTAGGCACACCGAACGACGTAGAGAGGCGCCATTGAGGCTTCGCAACGGATGCAACTAATCTCTTCCTCGTGATCGGTGTCGGAAACTGGCCGACGCCCAAGCCAGGTCTCCGATTCCGAGTACGGAGACTCGCGGGTATCGGAGCGGGGTTGGTGAGCCTGACTGTCGCCTCTGTAGCGACGGCAACGATCGTCGTGCCTCAAGGACCGGTCGCGGCCGATCAGGTGTCCGACCTCAAGGCGCAAGCGACCCAGATCACTCAGGATCTCGTGCTGGAGCAACTCCAGATCAGCACGTATCAACAGCAATACGCCGTTGACGTCGCCAAGGTCGATCGCGACAAGGCGGAGATCGGATCGACTGAGAATCAAATCCAAGCCGACATCAGCCGAGTGGGACGAGATCGCAGCCGGCTCCAGAGCGAGGCGGTGTCGGCGTACGTCAACTCGGGCTCGGAGGTCGACGGAACTCCGGCCCCGTTCGAAGTGAACCAGACCAAGGCGATCGCCACAGCCGAGTACGAGAGCGTGGTGAGCGGTGATATCACCACGACCATCGACACGTTGCACACGGACGAGAACGGATTGCGCGCCGAACGGGCCACGCTTGTGCAGCAACAGGCACGGGACCAGGCAACCACCAATCAGGAAGCCGGGTTGACCAATAGTGCACACCAGACCGAGGTCGAGCTCGCGTCCAAACAGTCAGAGATCACGGGCCAGCTCGTGGTCGCGGTGGCCCAGCAACAGGCGGCACAAGCGAGGGCCGCGGCCGCGGCGGTCCAGGCCGCACAAGCCGCACAGGCCGCAGCAAGCCGAAGTACGACGAGCACAACGCACACGACGCAACCTGCGCCTTCTTCAGCTACGCCCACGGTGGTGCTCGGGGGCACCTCTAGTGCGCCCACCGGGGATCCGTCACTCCCTCCGTTCCTCCAGTGCGTCCTGCAGGCCGAATCAGGCGGCAACTACGGCGCCGTCTCGCCGGGGGGCCAGTACATGGGCGGTTTCCAATTCAGCCAGTCGACATGGAACGAAGCGGCCAACCTGGGCGGCATGCCGCAGCTCGTCAACGTCCCCCCGAATCAGGCGACACCGGCCGAGCAGGACGATCTCGCCATCGCGCTCTACAACGCCGATGGTCAACAGCCCTGGAACGACCGCTGCCATAGTTAGCGGGGGACGACGGCGCATGAATACCCTTCTTGAATGCCTCTGAGCTACCAATGGCGGGGCTCGTTCCAGAGCGCCGAGGTCAATGCGCTGCACGCCGACGCTTTCCGGACTCGGCTCTACACCGATGACGAATGGAACTGGGAAGACGTGCTGCGCACGCACAGCCTCGGTTGGGTAGCCGTCCGAGATGGTCGAGACCTGGTCGGCTTCGTCAATGTGCCCTGGGACGGCATGGCGCATGCATGGGTGCAGGACCTGATGGTCCCTCTCGAACAGCGCCATCGCGGGATCGGGACCCACATGATTGAGGTGGTTCGTGCCGAATGCCAGAAAGCCGGCTGCGAGTGGCTTCACGTCGATTTCGACGAGGACCTCGAGTCCTTCTACATCGACTCGTGCGGCTTTCAGCCGACGAGTGCCGGGCTCATTCGGCTCACGCCGTGAGTCCTTGGAGAAGTAGCCTTTTCACGCTGGCAACGCCCAGGCAGGAGAGGAGCCCACCATGCGGGTACTGGCCGACGTCACGAGTGGCGGCTTCATCGGGCTGTGGGCGGTCCTCTATTTCGTCCTCTTGATAACCCTGGGCATCGTGTCGATTCGGAAGGGACATTGGGTGATGTTCCTCATCGGGATCTTCTTGCCCCTCTTCTGGATCATCGGCGCGCTCCTTCCGCGCCGGCGCTGACGCGAGCAGCAGCGTCGAACGGCGACACCTGGACTCCGCAGACCGCGCCGAGCCGCGACGCCGCACACTTCAGATGTGCGATGGCCGTAGGGTACGGTGACGCTCCTAGTCAGCGAGAACAACGGTGAGGTCGGAGGGGACATGACACCGCGAATTGCCATCATCGGCGGTGGGAGCGCCCACTGGACGCCCCGCCTGCTCCTGGACTTCGTCAACACGCCGTCCCTGGCCGAGAGCCGGGTCGTGTTGATGGACACCGACCCCGACAGCCTGCCCCCGGTACGACAAGTGGCCGACCACATCGCCGCGCTCGGTGCTTCGGGTCTGCGGACAACCGCCACCACCGAACTCGAGGCTGCGCTCGACGGCGCCCAATTCGTGATCACCGGGTTCTCGGTGGGCGGCTTCGGCGCGATGCGACACGACCTCGAGATTCCCGAACGCTTCGGCCTGCCCCAACCCGTCGGTGACAGCGTCGGTCCCGGTGGCATCGCCGCGCACTGCGGAGCGTGCCGGTTGCACTTGGCATCGCCCGGACCATGGAGCGCCACTGCCCCGATGCCCTGTTGGTGAACGTGAGCAATCCCCTCACCGCGCTGTGTCGTGCGGTGACCCGCGAGACGACGGTGTCGACGGTCGGCTTGTGCAACGAGCTCGTGGGTCTGACCTGGGCCATGAGCCTGCTCTTCGATGTGGGGATGCACGAGGTCGATCCCGTGGTCGGCGGCGTCAATCACCTTCCCCTGGTCACGGCGCTGCGCATTGGCGGTTCCGACGGCTTCGCGATGCTGCGGTCGTTGATGGACCAGCCCGTCACGGACCTCGCCGACCCGATCTGGATGGATCCTCCTGCAGGCAGTCACTGGCGCAAGGTGTCGACCGGGGAAAAATGGACGAAGGGCGACGTTGTGGCCAACAACCGCCTCAAGTTCGAGCTCCTTCGACAATTCGGAATCCTCCCGGGAGCCTCCGACACGCATGTCGCCGAATTCTTCCCATGGTTCGTCACCGAGGCGAGCGGGTTTGGTGCCGAGTGGTGCGTGCACCACTACGGCATGGACGGCCATCGGGCGGACAAGGAGGAAGACGAGGCAGAACTGGCCGCGCTCATTGCATCGCCGGATCTTCCGCCGTGGTCCTCGGGGGAACTCGTCGCCCCCCTCCTCGATGCCATCGTCTCTGGGAACGAGCGATCCATCCCGGTGAACGTCCCGAATACCGGCCAGGTCGAGGGTCTGAATCATGGACCCGTCCTGGAGTGCATGGGTGTGGTGAGTGGATCAGGGGTGACGCCGCGTGATCGCGTGCACGTGGGATCGGTCCTGGGCGAATGCCTGCGACGCATCGTGCACTCGCAGGAGCTGACGGTCGAGGCCGCCCTCACCGGCGATCGGACGCTGGTGCTCGAGGCCATGCTCACCGACCAGATGGCCGGCCGACTGCCCTACGAGCACATCGTCGCCATGACCGACGAGCTGCTGGCGGCAACTGCTCCGTGGCTGAACCAGTTCGCAAGCTGAAGGATCCGGCGGTCACCCCAGCGCGACCGTCAACCGACGAGCGGCCTCGGCGCGCTCGTCCTCGTCGAAAAGATCCGCCCACCTGAGCTCGGAGATCTCGTGCTCGAGCGTGAGGTCGGATCGATCCCGACTGGCGAGCCAGGGTGTCGCGACCAGCGGCGTCCGCGTCGCGAGAAGTGCCTTGGCGGCGCCGGTGGCCCCGAGGTCGTTGATCATGTCAACCCAGACGTGCGGTTCGAACCCCAACTCTCGTATCTGGGCGATGAGGTCCCGGCACCGAAGCTGAAAGAGACCCTCGAGCGTGTTCGGATCGGCCGGTTCAGCGACGGGCACCTCTCCCGCGAAGGCCGCCGGCACCGGCCGTGCGAGCTCGACGTGCAGAGTGAGACCGCACGACCCGCAGTAGAGGACCGACGCCGGTGCGCCCACGCCGTTCCCCGAGGACTCCCCCGCCTCGAGGCGTTCGCTCTGCAGGTTCGCCCGCAATGGCTCCCGGCACGCCGGGCACAACGGGCCGGGACCCTCGAGAGGGACGCCCCCCTTGGTCGACACGACCTGATCTTGCCAGTCTGGGTTGGTCCGTGTCCGCCCCGATCTGACGCGCTAGCCCCGGACGGGTTGGCGACCCGTGTACGCCACGAGCTGGTCCATGGGGTCGGCCCCGTCGCCGAGGGTGATCTCGTCGCCGAAGTTGTCGCCGTCGCGCAGCGCCGGCGCAATGAGCCCGTCCTTGGCCAGACCAAGGACGTAGGTGCCGAGGCCGTCGAGGTGCGGCAGCTCCTGTCCGGTGGCCTGCGCGAAGTCCCAGGCGTGTACGAGCAGCTCCATCGACAAGATGCGCGATGCCACCTCCGCGGGGATCTCCCCGTGACCGAGCGTCACCGTGCCCTCGATCCCGCGGCGCCGCCAGCCCTCGAGCACCGGCTGGGCCAGGTCGGCGATACGGACCTCGCGCTCGACGTCGGGGTCCGGTGCCACGGTGACTCCCACGCATCCGCCGAGGCCGACCAGTGAGCCGGCCAGGTGCTCGGTCAACTGGTCGACGTCGTACTTGGCACACGGCGTCTGCGCCTTGCCGTCGCCGGGACCCATGGCGCGCAGCACGAGGCTGCACACCGCCAGCGATGCCTCGGCCGCACCGAGCTGGTCCCACTCGTCGCGCTGGAGCCAGGGGTCGAGCCCGGCCTCGCCGTTGCGTCCGGCCGCCTCGAGCCGTTCCATGAAGTGGTCCCAGCCCTCGTTGTGACCCACCTCTTGTTCGGGCGTCAGTCCCTCGTGCACCAGGCGCACGGTCGTCCCGCCCACAGCGGGCTCGAGCGTCACGGTGATGGTCGTCGAGCCGGGCGCCAGCGAGTCGTTGCCCTCCCATCCCCATGTGAAGACGATGCGCCTGCCCGGCTCGACCTCGACGAACGTGCCGCTGGCGTTGGCGCCGGGCACCACCGTCCAGCGGTACTCGCCGCCGGCGCGGAGATCGACCCGCGCCGAGACCGCCTGCCAGCGCCGCAGGCGCTCGGGCTCTGTCAGCAATGCGAACGTCTCGTCGGCTCCGAGCGGGACGAGGACTGACTTCTCAATCGTCATTGGGGGTTTCCTTTCTCGGGGATCTGCTGAGGTGAGGCGGCGGCGTCGGCTGCGAGGAGTTCGAGCTCGGTCGTCCAGAACGAGTCGAGGGTGCTGCGCAGCGCCGCCAGGCCGGCCGGGTCCACGCGGTACCGGCGGAACCGGCCGTCCTGTCGGACCTCCACCAGCCCCGCTGCCGCGAGCACGCCCAGATGCTGGGAGATGGCGGGACGGGTGACGCTGAAGTGCCCCGCCAGCTCGGTGACCGTGCGCTCGCCGTCCCGCAGGAGCTCCAAGAGGCGACGGCGGTTCGGCTCGGCCATGACGGCCAGCAGGTCGGGCGCTGTCTTCGTCACGGTCACTCGCTGACATGTTAGTCAAGACTAACGCATTTGTGGCGTATGGCAAGTGGAAGGTGGGTGAGCCGGAGACGCCCTGCTCAAAAGGGTCCGACCGGGTGGCCCGGGATCGTGGCCTCCGGGCGACCCTGCGGTGGTCGGCCCCGAAGTGGCGGAGTTAGGGCACGAGGAGGACGCGCCCGAAGGCCTGCCGGCTCTCGATGTAGGCGTGTGCCCCCGCCGCGTCGGACAGCGGGAAGGTGCGGTCGATCACGACCCGGAGTTCGCCACGGGCGACGTCCTCGAGGTGGCGGGCGATCATGGCATGGGCCCGGGGTGCCATCAGCAGTTCGGCACCGAGGAAGTAGCCCGACAGCGTCTGGTTGTTCCCCCGCATGGTCGAGATGTCGAGTCGCTCGGCCGGTGCGCGCCCGGCATCGCCGACCGTCACGCATCGTCCCCGGTAGGCGAGGGCGTTGATGCTGCCCTGGAGGGTGCGCCCGCCCACCGAGTCCACGATCACGTCGACGCCGCGGCCGTCGGTCAGCCGTCGGGCTTCGGCGACGAAGTCGTGGGCCGCGTAGTTGATGCCCTCGTCGAGTCCCAGCTCCTTCAGGCGTTCGAGCCGCGCGTCGCTCGACGCCGTGGCGAGGACCCGGGCGCCCGCCCGTTTGGCCATCTGGATCGCCGCGATCCCGACGCCGCCGGCCCCGGCTTGAATGAGCGCGGTCTCCCCCGCCTGCAGGCGCCCGAACTCGAAGAGGCAGTCGTCGGCCGTGCCGAAGGGCACCGGGACGCAGGCCGCGTCATCGGTCCGCGCACCGTCTGGGATCTTCCACGCGAACGCTTCGCCCGTGGCGCGGCGCTCGGCGTGGGACCCGTCGACACCGACGGTCACGGCGCGGTCCCCGACTGCGAAACCGCGCACGTCCGGGCCCACCTGCGCCACGGTGCCCGCACACTGATACCCCACGATGTGCGGCGCCTGCCCGAAGTCGCCGCCCAGGCGATTGAGCGTGTCGCCGCCCTCGATACTGATCGCCTCGACGTCGATCAGGATGTCGCCCCGGCCGACGACCGGATCGGGGACGTCTTCGTAGCGGAAGACATCGGGTGCTCCCGTCTCGTAATAGACCGCTGCCTTCATACGCGCTCGCACTCCTTCATCGTGTACTGCTGCTCGGCCTCGCTCACGACCCGCCCCCCGGCAACGTGGCCATGCCCCGGCGCGCCGCGTCGTCCATCAGCTCGACCTTCACGCCGTTGGGGTCGGACACCACCGCCAGGCGGACCGGCCCGACCGCCTCGACGATGGGCGTCCCGCCCACACCCAACTCGGCCAGACGCGCCAAGGCGGCATCGAGGTCGGTGTAGAGGGACAGGAGGAAGAAGCCCTGGGCGGGTCCGTTTCCGCCGTCGACGGGTGGTGCAGACCCTTCGGTCTCCACCAGCTCGACGATTCCGCTGTCGGGTTGGCCCGCCTCGCCCAGGAACACGGAACGCAACGTGGTGGTGGCGGCGCCGAAGAGCGCCGGCCACGGGCCTTCGAAGGAATGGTCCATCAAGACGGCGAGCCCAAGTCCGTCTCGCCAGAAGCGCAGGCTGGCCTCGAGGTCACGCGTGACGATCGCTGAGTGGTGGATCTGCGCCACGGGACCTCCGGACTTGGACGGGCCACGAGTTTGTCACCGCGGGGCGGGTACGGTCTGGCCCGGGCGGGAGCGAAGGGAGGCACATGAGCGAGGTCGACGCACTCGCAGTGGTCGTCGGGGGCGGCTCGGGCATCGGCGCGGCCCTGGCCGAGGCGTACCGGGCCCGCGGCGTCCCGACGGTGACCTGGGACATCGCCGGCCACCACGACGTGACCTGTGACGTCACCGAACCCGACGAGATCGACGAGGCCGTCGGCGCCACCCGAGCCCGCTGGGGCGTTCCCACCGAGCTCACCATCACGGCCGGCGTCGGGCACGCGGGCCTGCTGGCCGAGACGCCCGCCGGCGACTTCGACCACGTCATGCACGTCAATCCGCGCGGGCCGTGGCTGTGCATGCGGGCCTGGGTCGACGCCATGCATGCGCGCGGTGGACCGAGTTCCCTCGTCGCAGTCTCGAGCGTCAGCGCCCGGCTGGTCGATCGCAACATGGGCCTCTACTGCGCGTCGAAGGCGGCGCTCTCCATGTTGGTGCAGGTGGCGGCGGCCGAATGGGGGCCGCTCGGGGTGCGCGTCAATGCGGTGGCGCCCGGGGTGACCAGCACACCGATGCTCGGGAGCGGACGGGCGGCCACCGTCGACGGGTCGACCTGGCTGGCCGGCGTGGCGGGGCGCACGTCGCTCGGCCGGCTCGGTCAGGCCGAGGACATCGCCGAGGTCATCCTGGGCGTGCACGCCATGGGCTGGGTGACCGGCCAGGTGCTCGAGTGTGACGGCGGGCTCTCATTGCACAGCCCGATCGACGCCTGGGGCGAGATGCAGCGCGCCCGCACCAGCCGCTGAGCCGTGGAGCCGGGAGGTGCGGCTCAGCCGCCTTGGGGGCGCAGGCCGTCGCACACGATGCAGAGCAGGTCGGCCGAGGGGGCCGCGCCATGTGCCGCGGCGGCCTGACAGGTCCCGCTGACGAGGGCCATGACCGCGGAGGCCGTCACATCGGGGCGCACCGCGCCGACGTCTTGGGCTCGGCGCAACAACACCTCGACGGCGGCGAGCAACCCTTCCTTCACCTCGGATGCGGCGAGGTCGAAGGCGACCCCCGCACCCATCACCGCCACGATGAGGTCGCGCTTGGCCGAGGCCTGCTCGCCGACGTGACTCAAGAAGCCGAAGAAGGCCGCCGCCGGATCTTCGGCGTCGGCCAGCGCCTGGGCGTCGGTCGTGAGTGACGCCAGGCGCTCGAGAAGAATGGCCTCGCAGAGCTTCTCCTTCGTCGGGAAGTGTCGGTAGAGCGTCCCCACTCCGACGCCCGCCTTCTCCGCAATGAGATCGACGGGCACCTCGATCCCCTCGGCGGCGAACACCGTCTCGGCCGCGTCGAGAATGCGGGCCCGGTTGCGCGCCGCATCGGCCCGTAGCGGGCGTGGGCCGACCTCGGCCTCGGGCTCGTGGCCCGATGCCGGCGGCGTCGATCCCTGAGCGGTCAGGCCCATGGAAAATCTTCCTCCCCGGTTGACAAACGGAACCTTAGTTCCGTATAGTGTAACCGGAACCAGAACTCCGACTCCGATTGTAAGCCATCCAGGCGACGGAAGCCAGACCCTTCTTCCCGACGACACGGGGGGAACGGGCCCGGGACCAGCGGATCCGGGGGATCTGGTTCGGTTCCCCAACCCGAGTACAACCCACCCACGGAGGAGACGCCATGACCTCGAGCACCTCGGAGATCGAGCTGGCTGCCGAGCCGGCCGCCGACCCCAAGCGCTTCCGCGCCCTGGCCGTGATTGCTGTCGCCCAGCTGATGGTCGTGCTGGACGCCTCGGTGGTGATCATCGCGCTGCCCTCGGCCCAGCGGGCACTCCACATCTCGACCGTCAACCGCGAGTGGATGCTGACGGCGTACACCCTGTCCTTCGCCGGCCTCCTCCTCTTGGGCGGTCGGATCGCCGACTACTTCGGCCGCAAGCGGATGTTCGTGGTGAGCCTCATCGGGTTCGCCGCTGCCTCCGCGTTGGGGGGCCTGGCTCAGAACGCCGCCATGCTCTTCAGCGCTCGCGCGCTGCAGGGCGCCTTCGCCGCCATCATGGCGCCCGCGGCCCTCTCGCTCCTCACCGTGGCTTTCACCGAGCCCAAGGAGCGTGCCCGCGCGTTCGCCGTCTACGGCGGTATCGCCGGCGCCGGGGCGGCCATCGGCCTCATCCTCGGTGGCTTCCTCACCGAGTTCGCCTCGTGGCGCTGGACGCTGCTCATCAACGTGCCGATCGCCGTCATCGCCGCCGTCGCTGCACTGGGCGTCGTCCGCGAGAGCCGCAGTCCGGCCAACCACGGCTACGACCTGCCGGGCGCAGTCACCGTCACCGGCGGTCTGCTCGCCCTCGTCTACGCCTTCACCAAGGCGGGCTCGGACGGGTGGAGCTCATCGGTCACCCTCTCGCTCTTCGGTATCGCCGGTGTCCTCCTGGTCGCCTTCGTGCTGATCGAGCGCCGGGCGGCGCACCCGCTCCTCCCGCTGCGCGTCGTGCTCGAGCGCAACCGGGGCGGGTCGTTCCTGGCCTCCTTGCTCGTCGGCACGGCCATGCTCGGCACGTTCTTGTCGCTGACGTACTACTTCCAGGGCACGCTGCACTACTCGGCCATGAAGAGCGGGTTCGCCTTCGTGCCGTTCTCGCTCGGGATCATCGCCGGCGCAACCTCGGCCAGCCGCTTCCTGCCCCGCTTCGGTCCCCGCGCGGTGATGACCTTCGGATTGCTGATGGCGGCCGCCGGGCTAGGCCTCTTCACCACGCTCGACGTCAACTCGTCGTACTTCGTGACGGTCCTGCCGGCCGAGGTCATCGTCAGCCTGGGCATGGGCATGTCGTTCGTGGCCATGTCCAGCACGGCGCTGCTCGGCGTGCACCCCGAGGACGCCGGCGTCGCCAGTGCGTTGGTGAACGCTACGCAGCAGACCGGCAGCTCCATGGGTGCCGCGCTGATCAACACCATCGCCACCACGGCCACTGCGTCGTACATCGCGGTGCACGGGACGTCGGCGGCCTCGCTCGCCGCCGGCTCCATCCACGGCTACACGACGGCCTTCGAGTTCAGCGCCATCGTGCTCGCTGCCGCCGCTGCTGCGGCCTTCTTCCTGATCCGCCGGGCCCGCAGCACCACGGAGGGGGCCGGAGAGCTCATCAGCGCGGTCGACGCTGGGGGCGACGGCACCGAGCCCGAGCCTCTGTCGCTCGTCACGGTCTAAGGGCCCCGGAGCCGTGCCGCCCGACTCAGCGGCGGTGCGGCTCCGAGTGGTCCCAGTCGGCCAGCAGCGTGCGCAGGGCCGTGAGCAACAACAAGGGCTGGTCCAGCATGGCGTGGTGGCCGGCCTCTGGTATCTCGATGACCGGCGTCACCCGCCCGAGCTTCTCGTACATGAAGGCACCGATCTCGGGCGTGACCAGGCCGCACTCGGACCGCAAGAGCGCCAGCCGGCAGTCGACCTGTTCGAGGTAGGGCAACGCGATGGACCGCACGCCCCCGCCGAATTGCTCGAAGATCCTGCGGTCGAACTTCCACTGCCACCCGCCGTCGACCGCCTTGAGCGAGTGACGGGCCACGAAGTCCATGACGTAGTCGAGATAGTGCTCCTGGGCGGGCACGGTGCGGAAGCGGTCGACCGCGTCCTTCACGCTCGGGTAGGTGCGGGGGCGGCCGAATGCTTCACGAAGGTGGTAGGCACTGATCTCGGGATCGACTTCGGCCACCGGCGAGTCGCACACGATGACGCCGGCCAGGGCCGAGGAATGACGCGCCGCGGTGACCATCGTCACGAACCCGCCCATGGAGTGCCCGATGAGCACCGGCAATCCGTCGATCCCCGCGCTGGCGGCCACCGCCATCACCTCGTCGGCCCACTGCTCGGGGGTGTAGCGCTCGCGGTGCCCGCTGTCCCCGTGGCCCGACAGGTCGATGGCCGCCACACGGAATTGCCCGGCGAAGGTCGCGGCGAGTGGCGTCCACCAATGGGCGTGCGCGCCGCCGCCGTGGACGAAGACGAGGCCGCCACGGCCGCGTGCACCCCACGAGAGGTAATGGATGGCGCAGCCGTCGACGTCCACCGTGTCGCCACCGTGGGGAACCGACACGGCGCGGGAGAACCACGCCGGCGCGTCGGGAAGGATGGGTGCGCCCGCCATCACCGGCCCCGCCGGGCTATTCGCTGATGATCTCGATGGCGTACTCGGGACAGTTGGCCACAGCCAGCCGCGCCTTCTCTTCGAGCTCCGGCGGCACCTCGTCGAGGATCACCGACGCCTGCCCGTAGTCGTCGACGTCGAAGATCTCGGGAGCGAGGCCGTAACAGCGAGCGTGGCCCTGGCACTTGTCGGGGTCGACGCGGATCTTCATCAGAACACCACCGGAAGGACTCGGGGGCCGCGGACCTGTCCGCCGGCCCAGCTGATCTCCTTGCCCTCGGCAAGGGAGAACTCGGGAATTCGGGTGAGCCACTCTTCCAGCGCCACCTGGAGCTCCATGCGAGCCAGATTGGAGCCGGCACAGCGATGGATGCCCGAGCCGAACGCGACGTGCCGGTTGTGGGTGCGGTCGAGTTGCACGACCTCGGGGTGCTCGAATGCCTCGGGGTCTCGGTTGGCCGCCGGGAAGTTCATCAGGACCTTGTCCCCGGCCTTCATCGGGCAGCCCGCGTACTCAATGTCCTCGGTGACCTCGCGCGCCATGGTGACCGGGGCATAGGCCCGCAACAGTTCCTCGACCGCGGTCGGCATCAACCCGGGGTCGGCCACCAGGCGGCGGCGGTCCTCGGCGTGGGTGGCCAGGTGCCACAGCGACGAGCCGATGGCGCTCCAGGTGGTGTCCACCCCGGCGATGAGGACGAGCGCGGCCATCCCGAGGATGATCCCGTCGTCGACGGGGGCGCCGTCCACCTCGGTGGCGAGCAGCTCGCTGAGCAGGTCGTCGCCGGGGTCGGCCCGGCGCTCCTCGAGGTGGGCGAGGAAGAAGTTGAGCAGTCCTTCGGCGCCGCGTTGGCGCCGCTCGGCGTCGTCGGCGAACTCGAGGACGTCGCGCACCCAGCCGGTGAAGGTGTCCGACAGGTCGGCCGGTACGCCGAGGATGCGGGCGATCACCCGGACCGGGATCTGCTGGGCGTAGTCGGTGGCGGCGTCGGCCCGACCCTCGGCGGCGAAGCCGTCGAGCAGTCCACGGCACAGGTCGCGGGTCATCGGGACGTAGCTGTCGACCCGTGTGTGCGAGAACCAGGGCAGGAGCAGCCGGCGGGTCCACGTGTGCAGGGGCGGATCGGCGGAGATGGGCGGGAGGCCGTACTCGAGGTTGGGCCCGTCGAAGTCGGGCGGATCCTCGTCCTCGTCACCGGGGATGACGGCCACCTTGAGCGAGCTGAAATGCGCGATGTCGTGCGCGATGGCGGTGATGTCCTCGTAGCGCAGGGGCATCCAGCTGCTCTTGCGCCGATCGGTGTGGGCGATCGGGCAGGTCTGGCGCAACTCGTCCCAGATGCTGAAGGGGTCGGTCAGGTACTGCGGGTCCATGACGTCGAAGTCGGTCGCCCAGTCCCGCACTGGCGCAGTGTGTGTCATGGAAGCCCCCTTCCGGTCGAGTCGGCGAACCGAGGTTCACCCTAGTGCGTCCGATCAGGGTCCCTTCGGCGCCGATGCGGACTCTGCGGGGGGACCCAGCGCCGCCGCAGCCCGTCCACACGGCCGCGGCGCACTGTGACGTGCAGCACAGAACACCAGCGACAGCAGCACGACTCGGAGGAGGCAGCACATGACGAACAACGAGCAGCGAAGCCACGGCGCGGCGAGCCGCCTGCCCACACCACGGTGCGGCGCACGCTGGCGCTGGGCCCGGCACCACAGGGCCGGCGGCGCCACCGAGGCCCTGGCCGCTGTCCGCGCGCTCGGGGTGGGGCGGCGGGGCGCCACGCCAGGACCTAGTGGCTGACGCGTTCCCCGCCGCGCAGCACCTCGTACTGGCGTCCCTCGGCGTCGGCGGGCACACGCACGGTGGGCCCGCCCGGCTGGGCGCGGATCACCTCGGCACCGCTCGGTGCGAACTGCACGATGTAGGCCTTGCGCACGGCGTCGGTGCTGTTGGGACCCGTCGAATGCGGCGTCAGCGACGAGAAGACGACGATGCTGCCGGCCCGGGCCGGCACCGCGATCGCCTCGACCGGATCGCGCAGGCACACGAAGCCGATGTCGGAGTACTCGTGGGTCAAGGTGCCCGTGCGGTGGAGGCCGGGCACCACCCACGGACAGCCATTGTCCTCGCTGGCGTCGGTCAGGGCGACCCAACAGGTGAGGTACTGCTGGGGTTCGACGAAGGCGTAGCCGTTGTCCTGGTGCCAGGGGAAGGGCGACTCGGTCCCGGGCTTCTTGTAGACGGCCTGGTCCCAGTAGAGGCGGACGTCGGGCCCGATGAGATCGGAACACAGGTCGGCGAAGAGCGTCGACGACGTGAAGGTGCGCGCCAACTCGGACTGCAGCACCAGGTGGGTGGTGAAGGTGATCTCGTCGGCTCGCGCGATGAAGAAGCGGCCGCCCTCCATGGCGCGCAGCGCCTCTTCTTGGTGCGCTTCGAACGGGTCGATGGCCTCGGTCAACGCCGCCACCTCGGCCGCGCCCAGCGCGTCCTCCAGGACGAAGAACCCGCGCTCGTCATACTGGCGCGCCTGCTCGCCGGTGACGACGCGGAACGGACCGTGATGATCCGTCCAGGTGAAGTCGGTGTTCAACTCGTGCCTGCCCGGCGCACGCACGCTCATTCGCCTTGGAACCGGGCGGTACGGCGCGCCGCGGCGGCACGTATTCCCTCGCGGAAGTCCGCTGTCGCAGCCAGGCGCAGTTGCTCGGCGTACTCGTGCTCCATGGCCAGCTCGGCCTGCTCCACCAGACCGCGGCGCAATGTGGCCCGGATGGCGCGCACCGCCAGCGGCCCCGAGGCGGCCAGCTCTCCGGCGTAGTCGAGCGCGTCGGCCAGCAGTTCGTCGGGCTCGCTGAGCCGGTCGCACAGACCGAGCGCCTTGGCCTCCTCGCCTCCGACGCGCCGACCGGTGAGCAGCAGGTCGGCCGCGGCCTGCCGGCCGACCGTGGCCGGCAGGGTGACCGTCAGTGCGAAGCCGTGGTGGAATCCGAGCCGGGCGAAATTCGCGCTGAATCGGCTGGACGCGCTGGCGACTCGGAAGTCGGCCGACAGGGCCAATCCGAACCCGCCACCGATCGCCGCGCCCTGCACGGCGGCCACGACGGGCAACGGCGCCGCGAACAGCCGGAGCGCGGCCCGGTAGAGCGCCGCGATGTCCTGGTTGGGATTGGACGAGAAGTCGAGGCCGGCGCAGAAGTGCTTCCCCTCGGCGGCGAGGACGATCGACCTGCACCAGCCGGAGGCGTCGAGCTCGTCGTACGCGGCTCCCACGGAGTCGATCAGCGCAGTGTCGAAGTAATTGTCGGGCGGGCGGCGCAGGGTGACGACACCGACGTGCTCGTCATGGCGTTGCACCGAGACGTCGCCGCTCACGCGTGCCTCACCGAAGCACCGTCGCCGACGTCGATGTCCTCGAGGCTGCGCCAGTAGATGATGGCGTCCTCGTCATCGACGGCTCGAGGAATCCGTCCCACCTCTTCGAAACCGAGCTTGACGTACATGGCTCGTGCTGCGTTGGACTCGAAGACCAGGTTGTACTGCATGGCGTCGAAGCCAAGCCGACGCGCCGCGTGGAGCGAGTGCTCGACGAGGGTCCGGCCCACGCCCGTGCTGCGATACGGGCCGAGCACGAAGTAGCCGGCGTTGGCGATGTGGGCGGCCCGGCCCACGTAGTTGGGCTTGATGTAATAGGCGCCGATCAGGTACCCACCGAAGCGGGCCACCGAGACCGCGGAGGAGTGGGCGATCCAGTAGTCGTCGAAGTCCTCGCGTGTGACGGGATGAAGCTGCGGGAATCCCTCGCCCGCGCCCACAATCCGGCTGAACGCGGCGAACAGTTCGTCGTAGTCGTCCGCCTTGGCTTCTTGGATCTCGACTGGCACGCCACCCACGGTAGTTGTGCCTCCCTGTGAATCGAATGATCGCACCGGGGATGCAACGCGAGCATCACGCGACGGTGCACGTGACGGAGCACCCGTCGGCCGCAGCATGGAGGACGGAATCGACCGCAGGGCCCGCCCGACCGCCCGATCGGGGCTGCTACGCGCTGACCCCGAAGCCGGTGGAGCCGAGACCCGGGCGAACCGCTTCGATCGGATCGCGCAGGTCGTCGATGTAGCCGAGGGCATAGGCGCCGCGGTCGTAACCCATGAGCCGGAGCAGCTCGGTGGGCAACGTCGTCGCCACCTCGCGGGGCACCGAGAGGTACTGGTTCTCCTCCTGCCGGAGCCAGGCCACGTTGTAGGTGATGTTGAGGCCGATCCGGGTGGCGTCGGAGCGGTTCGCCCCGCCTCCGTGGTAGACGCTGCCCGAGTAGAAGAGCACCGAGCCGCGCGCCATCTCGGCCGCGTCGGAGTCGTCCGGCCCGTACGCGGTGCCGTCCGGCTGGCTGTTGCTCCCCACCACCACCCGCGTGGCCCCGTTCTCCTCCGTGAAGTCGGTCAGGGCCCAAATCGTGTTGCACTGGACCTCGTAGCCCTGCGGGAAGGGAAAGAAATCGAACGCCCACTGGTCGCGGTGGATCGGCTGTGGCGTCTCGCCCGGGCCGATGGCGATGGCCTGTGTCAGGTGCAGCTGGATGTTCGTGGCGTGCCCGAGGAAGAGGCGCGCCGTCCCCAGCGCGAGCGGGTGCATCACGAGGTCGCGGCACGCGGGCGACCGTGCGATGAGCGAGCCTGTTCTTCTCGTCGTCGTCCCGCTGAAGTCGTCGGGCCCGGTGGGCGTGGCGTTGAGGTAGGGACGCAACTCGGTCTCAATGCGATCGAGCTGGGCCGCGTCGGCCACGCCGTCGACGATGACCGCGCCGTCCCGACCGACGATCGCCGCCACCTCCTCGGGGGGAATGTCGGCTGCCAAATGCGTGATGGCCACGCCCCATCCTCCACAAGCCCGCCCTCGGGAGGCAACTCAGGCGCGCCTCAGGCCCCGGCCGCTTCGTCCTCGTCGTCGTCGTCTTCCTCGTCGCCAGTGTCGTCGTCGATGTCGATGTCGGCCAGGTCGAGCACGAGCCCGAGGTCGGCCAGCTTGCGCACGGTCCGGCGCACGTCCCCGGCGATCACCGTGGCATCCTCGCCGTGGGCCTCGGCCAAGGTCTGCACCATGTCGTCCACCGTCGTCTCGCCGTCACAGAGCTCCCAGACCGCCGCCGCGCTGGTGTTGAGGAGGATGAGGAGCTGGCCGACGTCGTCGTAGAGGGCGACGTTGTCGTCCAGCTCGACGGCCGACGCACCGTCACGTCGCCGGGGCCGGATCTCCCCGGCCGGCCAGTCAGCGGGCATGCCCGCACATCTCGAGAAGGGGCGCGCCCAGGGCATCATTTCGACCCTGCGCCGCGGACCCGAGCGCCTCGAGCAACGACACCACCAGGCGGCAGGCGACGTCGAGGTCCGACATCGTGAGCGCCACGCAGGTGCACCGCGCCGCCAGGGCGCCCAGAGCGGCCGTCCCGGCCGCACCGTGTGGCACGAGGTTCACCGCGTTGAGGGCCAGGGAGAAGAACGCTTCGGTGTCCGACAATGTGCTGAGCGCCGTCTCGGCGCCCGCGTCGTAACGCGGCACCACCACCACGGTGGGCATGCACGCACGACCGAGACCCAGTGCGCTGCCCTCTCCCACCGGCACCTGCCACTCCAGCGCATCGACGCCGCCTGCCGTGCTCAGGCGCCAGATCGGCCAGGACACCGAAACTGCCGGCCTTCACCGTGACGGGCTTGGCGTAGGGCAGCAGGAACCCGCTCGCCAGGTCGACCGCGACCAGCTCGTCGCTGAGATAGCCGAGCCCGCCACGCGCCAGGGCGGCGGTGAGGGTCGACTTGCCCGATCCCGACGGGCCCGGAAGAAGCACACCGGCCCCGTGTGCCTCCAGCGCGCCGGCGTGGAAGAGCAGATGCTCGCCGCTCGACTCCGCCGCGGAACGGTTCACGTCCCAGACCACCCAGCCCAGGGCGTCGCCCGGCCGCTGGGCCGACGCGAGCAGCTCGTCGTCACGCCAGACGTCGACGGCACCGCTCGACGTCGCCCCCGGAGACGAGCACAGCGAGTACCAATGGCACGCGTGTCCGGGAGATGGAGGCACGACGGGGACCCGAGGGTGTGCGGGTCCACTCCCGGACACCGGCTCTCGGAGGCCGGCCAGCATCGCGTCGGCCCGGCGCCCCAATGCCTCGTCGTCGCATCGCACCGCGAACCGATACGACAGGGCCCGCAGGCGAGATGTGTGGTGTGCCCACACGGCCCCGTCGCCCACGGTCAGTTGTCCGGGCCCGCGCTCCCCGCCACGTGCTTGCCGCGCGTGCGGGCCGCCCGGGCCGGCGCGTCCGCCGCGACTGCGGGCTCGGGGGTCCGGCTGGCCCAGTGGTGCATGGCCCAGCCGCCGGCGACCAGCGCCGCGCCGACCGCGGCATCGCGCTGGATGTCGAGACCCGTGAAGGCGAGCGTGTTCGGTGACGCGGACGCCAGCGTGCTCGGGCTGGCGCTGCCCGTGCCGGTGACCGACGCCCCGGTGCCCGGATCCCCGGTCCCGGTGGTCCCGGCACTCGTGCTCACCCCGACCGAGGCGCCGGTACCGCTGTTGCCCACACTGGCCGACAGGCTGGCACCCGACGCCGGCTTGGCCGTGAGGATCTCGGGCACCACCCAGGCGGCGGCGCCGGCGGTGGCCACGGCAGACATGCGCCCGATGGCCTGGCGCCGCGAGAGCCGCGGGCGAGCCCGTCCGGCCGTCCGTCACGTGCAGAGGGAGATGCGGTCTCTCCCGTTGTGTGTTCGCTGTGCATCGACCGCCCGCTCCTGACTCGCCTCTCGCCCTCCGGTGTCTGGGTAACGGGCGACATCGGCGTTTCTTACCGCCGGGGCCCTGGGAATTTTGCAATGACGGTGTCAGCGGTGCGGCTCGCCCGAGTCGGCCGGCGGTCGGGCCCGCCCCGCCAGGGCGGAGGCGGCATGATGAGCCCATGCGTGGAAAGGCGCCGTTGTCGGCGGCCACCACCGGGCCCACCGTGGCGCCGTCGAGCACCGAGGCCACGGCCAGGCTGCTCTGGGAGGCCTGCCGCCGTGATCCCGATCCGGCCGGGTGCGGCGTGCCCTCGCCGGTGGCGCCGACACGAACCTGGCCGTCGCCGCGGCAGCCGACCACCGGATCGGACCGCTGCTGTGGCGGGCGCTCGGCGCCGCCGGCAGCGCGGGACGAACTCGGGCCCGAGCGCGCCGTGCTCGGGGGGATGGCCGACGCCCTCAACATGGAGGCGCTCCTCCTCCTCCCCCACGCCGTGGCGCTGGCGGTGCGCCCCCTGACCGAGGCCGGGCTCGAACCGGTCGTCTTCAAGGGGCCGGCGGTGGCCGCCCGCTACCCCGAAGCCGGGGCTGCGGCCGATGGAGGACATCGACCTCCTGCTCCCGCACGCCGACCACGGGCGCGCGCTCGACGCGCTGCGCGCCGCGGGGTGGCGGGTGGTCCGCCCCGGCGGCGCCGACCGCTACGACACCGTGCTCGCCCACGACGACGTGCCGTCGCTGGTCCTCGAGCTCCACTACGGACTCGAAGGCGGCTCCCAGCACGTCACCGCGCTCGATCCCGAGGTGCTCTGGGCCAGGCGCCAGCCGCTCGAGGTCGCGGGGACGCCGGCCTTCGGACTCCCGCTGGACGACGAGCTCGTCGTGCTGTCGGCTCACGCCGGCAAGCCGCACCACGGATTCGTCCGCCTGGTCTGGATCGCCGACCTGGCCATGATCGTGGGCGACGCCGGCCCAGCGCGGTGCGCCGGTCGACTGGGAGCGCGTGCCGCGCCCGCGCCGACGCCGTGCGGTGCGCGACCGTCGTCGGCGCCGCGCTCGCACTGGCACGACGGGCCGGCGTGGAGCACGCCGGCGGAACTCTTCCCGCTGCCCGGCACGGGGCTGGCGCGGCGACGCCATGCGCCGGCTCACCTCGGTCTCGTGGCCGCTCACCCATCTCGAGCTGCCGGGGTACCAGCTGAACTACGCGCTGACCGACGCGCCGACGCAGCGGGTCAAGATCCTGCTCGTGCTCCTCGCCTCGGGCCATCGCGTCGGCGACACGGGCCCGTGCGCTGGCCGGCCTGCCACGTCGTGCGCGGCCTCGCGGCACGCCGAGGCCCGGTTACGGGCCCGGGAAGACCCGGCGCAACACGTCGAGCACCTCGCCGTTGGCGCTCACCGCGGGGCTGTGGTCGGGGTCCAGCCGGCCGTAGACCAGGCGGCAGAAGGACTCGGCGGGCAGCTCCAGGTCGGGCGTGACGCCGGCGTCGCCCGCCAGCAGCTCGGCGGTGTCGGGGTCAGGCGGACGGTGAAGTGGCGCACGGGGTCGCTCGTGCGCACACGGATCTCGCGCTCGTCGCCGCTGGGCCTGGCGGTGAAGCGGGCGATCAGGCCGAGGTTGTCGACGACGACCGCCGTGGCGTCGGGCGGGATGGTTGCGGCCGGATCGAACGCCACCTCGATGTCCCAGGTGTGGAAGGCGTGCTCGTTCAGGCGGGCCGCCACCATCTCGTCGAAGTCGACGGTGACCGGGCCGAACGAGAAGGCGACGCCTGCCCGCTCGTCGCCGGGCACCGCGTCGAACGCCCCGAGCAGGCGATCGTCCTCGACGATGGCGTCGTCCGCCTGGGCCCGCGGCGCCTTGGCGTTCCACTCGTCCCAGACGCCGGGGGCGAAGTCGTCGGGCATCTCGGTGCCGGCCAGCGCGTCCTGCAGGCGCCGCTGCATGACGACCGAGCCCGAGCCGAGATGCGACAGCACGGCCGCGATGGCCCACCCCGGATCGTACGACGGGGCCTCGAGTTGGGAGGCCTCGAGCCCTCCACGAGCTCGTGCAGTCTGGTGACGGAGGCCCGTAGCGGGCCGAGCGGGTCGTCCATGACTCCGGTCTACCCGCCGGCCCACGCCGTCGCGAGCGCGCGCATCCACCAGGCCATGTCGTCAGCGAGCATCGTGAGGCGCGGATCGAGCGGCGCCAGCAACGCGAGGTCGTCGGGGTTCTCGGAACGGAGCAGCGGGACGAGGATGTCGGGCAGGATGTGGACGGCCCAGCGCAGGGGTGCCATCTCGAACTCCACCGCCACCTGGCGCAGCTGCTCAATGGCCCGGGCGCCGCCGACGTTGCCCCAGCCCACGAACGAGATGGGCTTGCGCCGCCACTCCACGAACGTGGAGTCCATGGCGTTCTTGAGCACAGCCGGATAGCCGTGGTTGTACTCGCCAGTGAGGATGACGAAGCCGTCGGCGCGGGCCACGGTGGCGCCGAAGCGCACCACCGCCTCGTGTTCGTAGACCCCGTCGGCACGGGCAGGCGGGGTCTCGTTGTCGAAGAAGGGCAACGGATGGTCGCGCAGGTCGATCGCTTCCACCTCGAACCCACCGTGCTGGTGGAGACGGCCGACGGCCCACGCCGCCACCCGCTCGCTGAACCGGCCTCGGCGGGTCGTCCCCGTGATCACCTGGAGCAGCACGCGCGGCCTTCCTCTCTTCCCGCGTTCACGTTTCTCCCGATCGTTCTATCGGGAGCGCGCCAGGGCGAGGACCGCAAGGGCGCGGCGCGTCGCTCGGCGTCCCGACACGTCGCAGTATTTCACTTGACAGTTAACTAACCTTTTGGTTTAATTCAGCGATGGCACCGACAGCGGCGATGACCGAGGACCGGCTCGATGCGGCGTTCGCCGCACTGGCCGACCCGACCAGGCGGGCCATCGTGAGCCGCCTGGCGCAGGGCGACGCCACGGTCAACGAGCTCGCCGCCCCGTTCACCATGTCGCTGCCGGGCATCTCCAAGCACCTCAAGGTGCTCGAGCGCAGCGGACTGATCTCGCGGCGCCGGGACGCCCAGTTCCGCCCGTGTCACCTCGAGGTCGACGCGCTGGACGGAGCCCTCGACTGGATCGACGAGCACCGGCGCATCTGGGAGCAGCGCTTCGACAAGCTCGACACGCATCTGCGCGACCTCCAGCGAGAGAGTTCACGACCAACGAAAAGGAAGACCAGATGACGCACGCACCGTCCCACGAGCTCCGCTTCACACGCATCTTCGACGCGCCGCGCCAGCTCGTCTTCGACTGCATGATCGACCCCGACCACCTCACCCACTTCTGGGGTCCGACCGGCGTCAGCGCACCGCGCGACCGCATCGTCGTCGACGCCCGGCCAGGCGGCACGTTCGAGACAGTGATGGTCAACGACGCCGACGGGACCGAGTACCCGACGCATGCCGTCTATGTCGAGGTGCGGCCACCCGAGCTGCTGGTGTGGACCGACCCGGGCTCAGGTATGCAGGTGACCTCGGAGTTCGTGGCGCTGGGGCCGAACCGCACCGAGGTGCGCATCCACCAGCTCCGCGTGCCGGCGCCCATGGCTACCGAGGAGGCGCAGGCCGGGTTCCTCTCCTCCCTCGACTGCTTCGCGGCGTATCTCGCCGGGATCGTCAGGACGCACGACGGTGCCGGGCACGGCAAGAACGGAGCATGAAGCGATGATGGAGAACGACGACGCAACGATGCAGGCGATGGTGGGCGAGGAGTACACCGCCCTGGCCGATCTTCTCGAGGCTGCCCCCGACGACGTGTGGGACGCGCCTTCGCTGTGCGAGGGCTGGCGCACCCGCGAGGTCGTGGCGCACATGACCATGCCGGTGCGCTACGACGGCCCCGCATTCATGGCCGAGCTCGACGCCGCCGGCGGCGACTTCACGGCGCTGTCGAACACGGTGGCAGCGCGTGACGGCGCGCTCGCCGCGGCCGAACTGGTGGCCGGTCTCCGCTCGCCCACGCTGCACGGCTGGCAGCCGCCCGGTGGTGGTGGGTCGGGTGCCTTGACCCACTGCGTCATCCACCAGCTCGACATCACCGAGGCGATACCGCTGGCCCGAGTGGTCCCAGAGCGCGTCATCGTGCGGGTCCTCGGCATCGTTGCCGCGTCCGACAGGCCGAACCTCTTCGGCGTGGACCTCTCCGGCGTGACCCTCCAAGCCGACGACCTCGACTGGTCAGCGGGCTCGGGTACCACCGTCACCGGCCCCGCACAGGCGCTGGCCCTCGTGGCCTGTGGCCGCCTGCTGCCGGCCGGCCGTCTCGGCGGCGCGGCTGCGGCGCGCTTCAGCCATCTCGCCCGCTCCGCCACTCGTCCCACGCTCGATAGCCTCCGGCCAGGTCGGCCGCCCGCGAAAAGCCCAGCTCGCGGAGCGTAGCTGCGGCGAGGCTCGAGGCATACCCCTCCGAGCACACGACGATGACCTGCTGGTCGTGACCCCGGACCTCGGGCAGCGTATGGCCGCTGGCCGGATCGAGCCGCCACTCGAGCACGTTGCGCTCGATCACCACACCGAAGCCGAGGTCGCCCTCCTCGGCCCGCTGGCGTTCGGGCCGGATGTCGATGACGAGCGCTCCGGCGGCGTCGAGCGTCTCGAGGTGTTCGGGGTCGATCCGGTCGATCCGACTGCGGGCCGCTGCCAGCAGCTCGTCGACCGTGCGACCGCTCACCTCGTCGTCACCTGCCGCTGTGTGCGGCCCGTGCGTCCACGTCGAGGGCCTCGCCGGCGGCGGTCCAGGACACGCCGCGGGCCACCAGGCCGCCGGGGGTGAGGTCGTACCGGGTCATGTGGGTCAGCGTCGGACTGTAGACGTGCAGGCTGAGCGTGTGCCGGCCTGATTGGTTGGTGACGTCGTGCACATGTCCCCGCGCGAAGCCGAGCGTCGTCCCGCCGTGGAGCTCCCGGCTGGTGAGGCAGAGCCGGCCGGCGTCGTCGCGCCAGGGAATCGCCTCGGTCAGGGCGCCGTCGATGACGCTCACGGCGCCCGCCGACGTCCCGTGGTCGTGTAGGGCCACCTGGCCACCGGGCGGCCAGGCGATGAGCCAGGCATCGAAGTCCGGCGTACTGGCGATCAGCCTCCACTGCCGTTCACCGACGACCGATGCCCCAGGCCAGCGCAGGGACGGCGCGAGGCGGCGTGCCACCGTCACGGGGTCGACCGAGGCCACGTCAGCGGGCGGAACGGGCGCCACCGGAGCAGCGACAACGTGCGGGCGTGTCCCGCGGGACGTGGCGGCCGGAGCCATCCGCCGAGACTACCGGCTATTCCTGACTAAGTCAATCGTATTTCATGTAAATGTCCCGGAATCGCTGGTCCAGGGTCAAAGGAGCGGGTCGGGGGACGCCCACGCGACCAAGATGTCGGGTGATGGCGCGGCCGAGGCAGCCGGGGTGGCGGGACGACGGAGGCCGGCGCAGTACGGTCGCCCTCCCATGAAGGTCATGGGGCGGTCGGGCGACGAGACACACCCCGTCACGACGGCCCCGAGACCGGGCGAGCGCCATTACGCACCGTGGGGCCAGCGGGCGCGCTCGCTCGTCCTCGGCCCCCACGGCGGAGGCACGACGAGGCGGCGGGCCTCCGACGCGGTGCGGGTCGGGCTGGCCGTCGCTGCTGATCGTCGTCGTCGCCGCGCTGGCCAGACGCCAACACCTCCGTGGAGATCCACGTCGCCCAGCTGCTCACGCCTGCCCCCAACGGCGTCCGCTGGCTGATCACCGCGCTGTGGTTCCTCGGTTCGATCGGGGTCACCGTCACGCTCGTGCTCGTCGGACTCCTGGTGCCGAAGCTGACCGCGGTGCGACAGATGGCCCTCGCCGGCGTGGCCACGCATCGTGATCTGCCTCTTCTCGTACTGGTTGCTCGGGGCCAGCGCCGGGCGCGACGCCGGTGGCCGCGCTGTCGGGCTTCGATCCGCGCTTCCCCATCCTCCAGCTGGCAATCGCCACCGCCGTGGCTCTGGCCGGACTCCCCTACCTGAGCCGGCCGATGCACCGCCTGGTCGCCTCGGCGTCGGCGATCGCCGCGCTGTGTGCCGTCGTCGGCGGCTACGGCCTGCCCGCTCGGCGTCCTCGCCGCCATCGTGATCGGGCTGGGGCACCGCGGCGGCCTGCCACCTCGTCCTCGGCACGCCGAACGGGCTCCCATCGGCGACCGAGGTGACCGACGCCGTGCGCGACCTGCGGTCGTGGAGTGCGCGACCTCGCCTCCATGGACCGCCAGGAGTGGGGCGTGGCCGCCTTCGCCGGCACGCGACGCCGACGGCGAGCCCGCTCGAGCTGGCCGTGTACGGCCGGGACGCCGCCGACGCGCAATGGCTGAGCAAGGTCTGGCGCTTCTGCATCTACCGCGACTCGGGCCCGACGCTCGTCATCAACCGCCTCCAACAGGTCGAGCACGAGGCGTACCTCACCTTCCTGGCCGGACCACGCCGGCGTGCGGGTCCCCGAGGTGGTCGCGGCCGGGCGGTGCGGCCCCAGCCGCGACGCCGCACTCGTGACGCGGCTGCCCGAGGGCACGCGCCTCGGCTCGAACTGGCGCGAGATCGGTCAGCGACGAGATGGTCGACGACTTCCTGCGCGCCGTGCTGACGCTGCGCGGCGCCGGGATCGCGCACGGGGCGCTCAGCCCCGAGACGGTCGGTGCGCACCGAATCGGGGGCGCTGCTGCGCGACTTCCGGCGGGCCTCGTCCTCGGCTCCGCCCGACGCGCACCGAACGCGACGCGGCGGCCGCCGTGGCAGCGGTCGGCGTCGTCGTCGGCGTCGAGCGCACGGTCGCCGCCACCTGCCGGGTGCTCGACACCGAGACGATCCAGGCCGTGCTCACCCGTCTGCAGCGTTCCACCCTCGACCCCGAGACCGAGCGCATGGCCCGCACGCAGAAGGGGCTTCCTGCGGACGCTTGCGCGAGGCGCTGGCGACGGCGGCCGGCGTCGAAGTGCCCAAGCTGGTGGAGTCGAAGCGCATCAGCTGGCCCAACCTCTTGATGGTCATCGGCAGCCTGGTCGGACTCTGGCTCATCATCGGCGTGCTGAGCGACGCGCGCAGGTTCGCTTCGAAGTCATCCGGGGCGCGGCGTGGGGCTGGGTCGCGGCCGCCTTCGTGCTCGGCCAGCTCCCGGTGGTCACCGGCGCGTGGGCCACTCACCGGCGCAGTCATCGGCACCATCGCCTTCGGGCGCTGTCGTCGTCGCTCGAGACCTCCAACATCTTCACCTCGTTCGTCGGCGGCGATGCCGCCGTCTTCGCGTCCGGGTGCGCTTCTTCCAACGTCAAGGGCTCGACGTGCCCCAGGCCATCAGCTCGGGGGCCATCGCCGGGCTCGGCCAGCTGGGTGGTCAAGGGTCTGCTCTTCTTGGTGTGCCTGCCCTTCGCCGCCGGCGACTTCCACGCGCCGAGCGGACAATGGCGAGCAACGCGGACATCGTCTGGCTGATCATCATCGTGATCCTGGTCATCGCCATCGTCCTGGCCGTCGTCACGCTCGTGCCCAAGCGTGCGGCGCCTGGCCACGGAGAAGGCCCGGCCGCACCTGGTCACGATCTGGAAGGACGTCAAGGCGATCGCGGTCGAGCCGCGCAAGGTCGTCTACGTCCTCGGCGGCAGCTCTGGGCAGCCAGCTGCTCATCGCGCTTCTGCCTCGGCGCCTCGTTGCACTCCGTCGGCGCGCACGTCAGCTTCGCCACCCTGATCGTGGTGCTGACCTTGTCGGCCATGATCGGCGGCGCGGCGCCCGGTGCCGGGCGGCGCCGGGGTGATCGAGGTCGGAATGATCGCCGGGCTCACCGCGGCGGGCGTTCCCCAGGACCAGGCCGTGGCCGCCGTCTTCATCGAGCGCTTCTGCACGGCCTACCTCCCGCCCCTCTGGGGCTGGGGGGCGCTGGTGTACATGCGCCACAGCGACTACATCTGAGCGGAACGGTCCCGGCGACACGTGCGCTCCAGCGGAACGGCGCCGGCCGCCGCGCCGACCGCGGCAGCGCCGGGGGGCGATGTGAATCGGATCACGAGCCTCCGGCCAGCACTCTGTCATCTCCTTGCAGTTCTCGGGCATTCTCGTGTCGGACGCTGTAACGTCGCCGACGATGCCGGGGGGCATGGTTGGCATGACCGCTCGCAGAGCGCGCGCCGCAAGGGGATCACACGCCTCCCTGCGCTGGGTAAGGGCCGGCGGGTGGCCCCGACTCCTGGAGGCCGCGGCCGCACCGAGTGACGGAGCGGACGCGCCCAGGGTCGTGACGACACCGCTGTTGCGGGTCGAGGGGATCACCGTCGGCTTCGGCGGGGTGCTGGCGCTCGACGACGTCTCCATGTCGGTGACGAGGGCGAGGTCGTCGGTGTCATCGGGCCCAACGGCGCGGGGAAGACGACCCTCTTCAACGTCATCAGCGGGTTCGTCCACCCGAACAGGGGCACCATCGACCTACGAGGGCACGGTGCTGCGACGGCACCGACCGCACGACCTTGCGCGGCTCGGCATCGCCCGCACCCTGCAGGGCGTCGGGCTCTGCGCCGGCCTGACTGTGCACGAGAACGTCATGCTGGGCGCCGAGCCGGGGACTCAGGAGCGACATCGTGTCGTCGTTCCTCGGCATCTGGCGCTCGAGCCGCGAGGAGCGGCGGGTCGGTGCCCGGGCCATGCAGGTGCTCGACGAGCTCGGTGCCGGCGACGTACGCCCACCGCCTGCCGGCGTCGTTGCCCTACGCGATCCAGAAGCGACGGCCCTCGCACGCGCCCTCATGGCCGAGCCACGACTGCTCTTGTTGGACGAGCCGGCCAGCGGGCTCTCCGAGAGCGAGATGGAGGCGCTCGGCCGCCGGATCCGCGGCCTGACCGAACGCATGGCCGTGCTGCTCGTCGAGCACCACATGGACCTGGTGATGTCGGTGTGCGACCGCATCGTCGTCCTCAACTTCGGACAGGTGATCGCGCAGGGATCGCCCGACGCCATCCGCTCGAACCCCGACGTCGCCAGCGCGTACCTCGGCGACGAGGTGCACGAGTCGGCGCCGACGACGCCCGCAGTGACAGAAGAGGCGCACGACGAGGAGGGGGGCGGCGGTGCTTGAGGTCCGCGACCTCAGCGTCTCCTACGGTGCCGTGCGGGCCCTGCGCTCGGTGTCCTTCGACGCCGCACCCGGTGCGGTGACCGCGGTCCTCGGCGCCAACGGAGCCGGCAAGACGACACTGCTGCGCACGATCTCGGGGCTGGTGCGGAACCAGGGGCCGGCTCGGTGCGCTTCGACGGCGACCCGCTGGTCGGCCGCAGCGTCGAGTCCATCGCACGCATGGGTATCGCGCACGTGCCCGAAGGGCGCGGCGTCATCGAGGAGCTCACCGTCGAGGAGAACCTGCGGCTGGCCACGTTTTGGTGCCTGCGGGGGCACGAGCGCCAGGCGCCATCGCCGAGGCGTACGAGCTCTTCCCCCGCCTCGAGGGTTTCCGGCACCGCCATGCATCCACCCTCTCGGGCGGCGAGCGCCAGATGCTGGTGCTCGGCCGGGCTCTCGATTCGCGCGCCCGCGCCTCCTCCTGCTCGACGAACCGAGTCTGGGTCTCGCTCCCATGGTGACGGCGCAGCTGATGGCGTTGCTGAGGGACCAGACGGAGCGCAAGGACATCACCGTCGTCCTCGTCGAGCAGAACGCCGCGCAGCGCGCTCTCCGTCTCGCATCATGCCGTCATCTTGAACCTCGGCCAGGTGGTCGTCTCCGACGACGCCGCGGATCGTGGCCGCCGACGACGCCCTGCGTCACCACTATCTCGGGTTCTAGTGCGATGAGCCTGTTCTTCGACTACACGCTCGACGGGATCGCCAACGGGATGATCTACGCCGCGCTCGCACTCGCACTGGTGCTGATCTATCGCGCGACACGCATCATCAACTTCGCACAGGGCGCGGCGGGGATGCTCACCACGTTCATCGCCTTCAGCCTGCTCTCGCGCGGTCTCGGGTACTGGTGGGCCTTCATCCTCGTGTTGATCGTGGGCTTCGCCATCGGCGCCGCGACCGAGCGCGTCCTGATCCGGCCCCTCCACGGCAAGTCGGAGCTGAACCCGGTCATCGTCACCATCGGGCTTCTCGTCGTGTTCGAGGGACTGGCGGGCGCGATCTACGGCAACGCCAGCCGCGGCTTTCCCGGCTGCCTTCTCCCAGAGCGGACTCCGGATCGGGACCACGACCATCGCGTTCTCGCATTTCGACGTGTTCATCCTCGTCGCCGTGCTGGCCCTCATGGCCGGCATGCTGGTGCTCTTCCGCTACACCGCGACTCGGCCTGCGCATGCGGGCGACCGCCTTCGCCCGCGAGATCGGCGCGGCTACTCGGCGTGCGGGTCGGGCTGATGCTCACCTTGGGCTGGGGACTCGCCGGGGTGGCGGGCTCGCTGGCCGGGCTGCTGGTGGCGCCGACCAGCTCGTTCAGCCCGTACTACATGGACCTGATCCTCGTGTACGGCTTCACCGCGGCGGTCATCGGCGGGCCTCGAGAGCCCGGTGGGCGCGCTGGTCGGCGGGCTCATCTCGGGGCTGTGCATCTCCTACGTCGGCGGGTACCTCGGATCGGGCCTCGAGCCACTCGGCGCGTTGGCACTCTTGATGGTCGCCCTCATGGCACGGCCCGAAGGGCATCTTCGCCCGCCCGCCGGCGCGGAGGGTCTGAGGTGGAGCAGCACCTCGTTCGTGCCGGACTGCTGCGGCCACCGCGCCAGCCGCTCGTGCGCCACCTGCTGTGCGCACTCGTGGCGGCTGCCGTCCTCTACGAGCTCACGCTCCGGCTCAGCACCTACAACGACTACCAGGTCGGCGAGATCGCCTCGTACGTCGTCGCACTGGTCGGTCTCAGCCTGCTCACCGGCGTCAACGGACAGATCTCCCTCGGCCACGGCGGCTTCATGGCGGTAGGCGCTTACACCATGGCGCTCCTGATGACCACACGGCCGGCAACTTCGTGCTGGAGCTCGCGGCGTCGGCAGCGGCGTTGCCGCGGCGGCGGGCATGGTCATCGGCCTCCCCGCCACCCGCGCTGAAGGGGCCGTACCTCGCGGGCATGACGCTGTTGTTCGCCCTGGCCGTGCCGTCCATCGCCGACAAATGGCCCGAGACGTTCGGCGGGGACCAGGGGCTCACGACGAGCGTGCCCACGGCGCCCGGCTCGCTCAGTGCCGAAGAGTGGCTGGCCCAGATCCAGCTGCTGGCCGCGCTCATCGTCATGGTGCTGCTGGCCAATCTGCTCTGGAGCCGCTACGGACGCAGCCTTCCGGGCCGTGCGCGACGACGAGATCGCCGCCTCGCTGGCGGGGATGCACGTCGCACGCACCAAGGTCATCGCCTTCGCCATCAGCGCCGGCGTGCGCGGGCCTGGGCGGCGCGCTCCTCGGACTCTCGACCGGCGTGGTGAACACCGGCGAGTTCCCGCTGACGCTCTCGATCCAGTTGCTGGCCGCCATGGTGCTCGGCGGCACCGGGACACTGGTCGGCATGGTGTGGGGCGGGATCCTCCTCGTCTACCTGCCGCAGTGGTCGACGTCGCTGTCCTCGGACTTCAGCCTGGGCAGCGGGGCGAACGCGTACCTGGCCACCATCATCTTCGGCCTCGTGCTGATCGTGGCGATGCTGGCGGCACCGAACGGGATCCAGGGCGGGCTGCGCTGGCTGTGGGCCCGCCGGCCGCAGACAGGGCGGGGCGCCGGCACCCGAGTGCGGCAGCGCTCGCCCGACGTCGACAGGTGACGTAGAGCGAAAGGCAACACCAACGAGAAGGAGGAACGATGTCACGACGAGTGAGGAGACCGCGGCGGGGGGCCGGCTGTGGTACCCGGGGGCGCTGGGTACATGGGTCCGGGCCTTCGTTGCGGGGTCTGTGGTGCTGATGGCAGGGGTGACACTGCTGCCGGCGACGGCGCAGGCGGAGAGCACCCCGGGGGTGACCTCGACGTCGATCACCATCGGCGCCACGGTTCCGCTGACGGGGCCGGCCGCACCGGGATACGACGAGATCGCGCCGGCGATGAACGCGTTGTTCGACGGCGTCAACGCCCACGGTGGTGTCGACGGCCGCAAGATCCACTTCAGCGTATCTCGACGACGGGTACAACCCGGCGAACACCGCGACCCTGACGCGCAAACTGGTGCTGCAGGACAACGTCTTCGCCGACGTCGGGTCGCTGGGGACGCCCACCCAGTCGGCGGTGCAGGGGTTCTTGAACCAGCAGAAGGTCCCACAACTCTTCATCGAGTCGGGCTGCAATTGCTGGAGCAACCCGAAGTACCCCTACAGCCTCGGCTGGCAGCCGCCGTACACGGTCGACGGGAAGATCCTCGGCGCGTACATCAAGGCCAACTTCGCCGGCAAGAAGATCGGCTATCTCTCCCAGGACGACGAGTTCGGTCAGGACGTGGTCAAGGGCCTCGACATGGAGATCCCGGCATCCTCGGTGGTCTCCCGCCAGACCTATGACGCGGCCACCCTCTCGGGCCCGCTGTCCAACCAGGTGGCCGCCCTCAAGGCCGCCGGCGCGCAGGTGGTGGTCCTCGCCACCATCCCGGCAGCCACGGCCCTCGCCATGCTGCCCGCGGCGGCGATCGGCTTCGCAGCCCCAGTACGTCGTCGACAGCGTCGGCGCCGACTCGCCGACGGTTGGACCGCTGCTCTCCTCGTTCACCCAGAAGGGCGGCGGATTCGGCCGCAGAAGCGACGGCCGCGGCCGGGCTCTTGAACGGGGTCATCACCACGGCGTATTTCGCGCCCGAGTCCGAGACGTCGAACCCGTGGGTGCAGACGGAGAAGAAGATCCTCCAGCAGTACGCCCCCTCGCTCTACGCCAAGTCGGGCCTCGACGGGAACACCCAATACGGCATGGCGCTCGCCTACACCTTCGTCCAGGCGCTGCAGAAAGCCGGCAAGAACCTGACGCGTCAGAGCCTGATGACGCCATCGACCAGCACGGCAAGAGCTTCGTCACGCCGGGCTTCGTGCCCCTCTCGTACTCGAGCTCGGTGCATTTCGGCTTCGAGGGTGAAGAGGTCGTGAAGCTGGAGAGCTCGGCCGGCCGCCGCGGTCACGCCGACCGGGAGCTGGATCGGGGGCGTCCCGGTCGGCCCGGTGGAGGTGACGAGCCCCGGATCCGGTCCGATCCACAAGTACACGGGACCGACCTCGGTCCCGCCCAAGAGCCTGTCGTCGACGGGCTGAGCCGCCACCGCTCGACGGCGGCCGGCGCGGCGGACCACCCGTCGCGCGCCGGCCGTCGGGCCGGCGGACACGACACCGCGTCCGGTGACGCTGGGCGTCGCGCACGCCAGACTGGGACACGGTGCAAGAGACACGGCGGCGACAGCGCCTGACGCTCTGGGCGATGTGCATCTCGCAAGGGATGATCCTGCTGGACATCACCATCGTCAACATCGCGCTGCCGTCCATTCAGAGCGACCTGCACATGAACGTGGGGCTTCTCGAGTGGGTCGTGAGCGCCTATGCGCTGACCCTGGCCACGCTGATCCCGCTCGGCGGCACCCTCGGCGACCGCTACGGCCGCAAGAGGGTCTTCCTCATCGGGCTCGTCGTCTTCACCCTGGCGTCAGCCGCCTGCGCGTTGTCCTCCGACGCCGGCGCCCTCATCGCCTTCCGCGTGCTCCAAGGGGTCGGAGGCGCCGTCATGTCGGCGTTGACGCTGTCCATTCTCTCGGAGGCCTACCCGGTCGACACCAGGGCGGGCGCCATCGGGATCTGGGCGGCCATCGCCGGCCTCGGGTTCGGCCTGGGTCCGGTGATCGGCGGGATCCTGATCGGCGTCTCGGACTGGTCCAGCGTGTTCTGGGTCAACGTGCCGATCGGTGCCGTCGGGCTGGTGGCGGCGATCGTCGGCGTGAGCGAGTCCCGCGAACCCGGTGGCGCGGCACCTCGACGTGGTCGGCATCACGCTGTCCGCCACCGGCCTCTTCGCTGTCACCTTCGGCTTCATTGAGGCGGCTGACCGCGCCTTCTCCTCGCCCGTGGTGTACGGGCCGATCCTGGCCGGCATGGTCCTGCTGGCCGCATTCGTCTGGTGGGAACACCACTGCGCATCCTCAATGTCGCCCCCAGCGCTCCTGCGCGACACGGGTTTCCGCACCTCGTGCGCCGTCTACTTCCTCGCCTACATGGCACTGGCCAGCGTGATGTTCTTCGTGACCTTGCTCTTCCAGGACGTCAAGGGGTGGTCCGCCCTGCACACCGGGCTCTCCTGGCTCTTGATGAACGTGCCGTTCATCGTGATGGCCCAGTTGTCGGGTCGCCTGCAGCGCCGATTCTCGAGCGGACCCGTGGTGGTGACGGGGTGCCTCGTCGCCGCGGCCGGCGTCGCCCTCCTCAGCCGGGTGACGACGTCGACATCGTTCGTGCTCGCCACCGCCGGCTACGTCCTCCTCGGCGCGGGCTATGGAACACTCGTTCCAGGCATCACCAACGTCGCCATGCGCACGGTGCCAACAGGGACGTCGGGCGTGGCCGCCGGCATATTGAACGCGAGCCGCCAGGTCGGCACCTCGGTCGGGCTCGGTTTCGTGGGGTTCCTGGGCATCCGGGCCGCCGCCAACGCATGGACGTCCGACATCGCGCGCCCGCCGGCGCGCAGGCCACGGCCAGTGGCCTCACCCCGAAGGTCAGCAGCGGAGAAGTCGGGGGCGTCACGACGAAGCTGGGGAGCCAGGCCGGCCAGTCCGCGACCAGCGCGTTCCTCCACGGGTACGGCATCGCCATCGCGACCTGTGCACTGGCCCTGCTGCTGGCGGCGGGCGGCGCCTACGCGGGGTTGCGCCGGCGCGCCGCACCCGTCTCGGCCGACGGCATCTCGCCGGCGACGTCCTGAACGGCCCGTGCCGCCGGATCAGCTCTTGCGCTGCAGGGTGACCGCGGCGTCGGGCTCGTGCACCCGAAAGCTGAAACTCTCCTCGATGTAGAGACGGACCGTCTCGCGCGTCGTGCGACAGATAGCCGATGGAGAGGTCCTGCCCGCTGTCGAGGACGAAGTCGCCACCTCGCAGGCTGAGCACGATGCCGCCCTCGACGCCGGGCGCCCACACGAGCGGCCCTCCGAGAATCTGCCTGAGGTGGTCGAGCAGCAAGTGGCCCCCGTGCTCGGTGCTCTCGACGATCCCGGTGTAGATCTCGGGGCACATGGCCAGCCCGTACGGGCCGCCGATCCCCGCCTGGCGCAGCACGTCGGCCGCCATGGCCACCAGCGTGGGGTAGTGCTCCATGTCCTCTTCGATGGTGAGGGGCGGGTGCGAGCTGCGCTCGGTGATCCCGAGGATCCCCGCCGCGGCGTACCCGTGGAAGACGCTGACGTTCTCGGCCAGCGCGATCTGGCGCACGGCCTCGTCGAGCTCTGGCAGTTCAATGTCTCCGGCGCCGCGGTCGGCGTCGTCGAGCTCCTCTCGCGACACGTTGAACTCTGCGCGCAGTTCGACCAACGGCAGCACTCGGCGCTGCGCCGCGCTGACGCCTTCGGCCGGGCTGGCCACCTCGCCGACCCGGCCCAGGTCGGTGGCCGAGTGGTCCCACCCGTGGGGACCCTCCAGATCGACCAACTTGCGGGCGGCCAGGTAGCGTGACGAGCCGGCTCTTGGCCTCGTCCTCTATCTGTTCCCAGGCGTCGTCGGAAACCGGTGCAAGCTCTCGGTACAGGTGGTTCATAACTCGCTTCCCTTCAGGCTCCCGATGGTCAGCGACCCTGAGGTGCCGGGGCGGGGCCATCGCCCGCCTCCGCCTCCTGTCTCGACCTCGGTCACCGGTTCGGTCGTGAACAAATACGTGCGCAGATGCGCATCGAGCGCGGGGTCACGCCGGCGCAGCCATTCGAGGGTCATGGAGGCATGCTCCTTCTCCTCGTCGCGGTTGTGGGCCAGGATGTCCGCCAGGCTCGAGTCGTTCGTGGCGTGCACCCGCTGGTCGTACCAGTCGACGGCCTCGAGCTCCTCGATCAGGGACGTGAACGCCCGGTGGCGATCGATCGTCGCCTCCCCGAGGAGCTCAGCCGGCTCGTGCAATCCCTCGCTCCCCATAGGCTCCGTCTCCAGTTTCTGCGTCGATCGTCGGGTGGGTCGAGGTGACATTACCCGTCACGGATCGACGCCCGCTCCGGCAGGCGTAGCCCGCGAAGCGGTCAGCAGAATCGTGCACGGTCGGGCGCCAAGGTGACCGCTGCGGGCAATGGGCGGCGGCGCTCCCGGCACTAGCTGCGGCTCGTGCGAGTGACGACACGTCTCCTCGATGTCGCGGGCACGCGGCGTCGCATGCTCGTTGCCGAACCCACCGGCGCCGCGTCGCTGGTCGTGCTCAGCCTGCACGGCAGCCGGTCCGGGCCCGAGGAACAAATTCGACTGAGCCGGATGGCCCCGTGGACGGATCAGGGTGCAGTGGTGGCGTTTCCCCAAGGCGGGCGCCGAGCCGGCCCGGGCTGGGGCTGGGATCTGTCCGGAGATCTCGACTTCTTGGATGCGGCGATCGAACATCTCAGAGTGGCGTTCGGACCCACGTCGGCACGGCTGTACCTCACCGGCATGTCGGCGGGCGCGCGCATGGCGGGGCTGCTGGCGTCCAGGCGACCCGATACCGCCGTGCTCGGGGCCGTGGCCGGCCTGCGCGCACCGCCCGCTGGTGCGCTCGCGCATGGGGTTCGTGTCGTCGCCTTCCATGGCACCGACGACCGGATCAATCCCTACGCAGGAAGCGGACGGCCAGATGGGACGAAGGCGTGCCCGCTGCCGCCGCCGCCCGGGCCAACGGGCTCTCGCCCGAGCCCCGGCGCGAACGAGATCTCGCCCTCGCTCACGCGGATCTCCTACGGGCCGGACGACAGCCCGGTTGGGGTGACCCTCTGGGTGTGTGCAGGCGCCGGGCACACCTGGCCCGGCTCGCGCCTGCCGTTTCGGCTCCGGCGGTTTCTCGGACGCACATCGTTCGAAGTCGACGCCACCGCCGAGATCTGGCGCGTCATCAGCGCGCACTGACCACGGTCCGCGCAGGCACGCAATTGGTGTGTCTGCCCAGCCGCGGCTGGCGTGGGCGACTGACGGGGGCGGCCGCCGCTCTAGCCGGCCGCGATCGGAGCCAGACCGGTGAAGGCGACCAGCAGGCCCACGCGGCCTGGGCCACCGAGAGGACGGCGATCGTCTGCGCCCGGCGCGAAGCGAGCCCGCCGAGGAAGTCCCCGCTCCCGAAGCTGGCGGCGACCAGCAGTCCGAGTACGACCCCACCGGCCCGCCGACCTCAGAGGGTTAGAGGTCCCACGCAGTCGCGCGGCCGTTCGCCTCGAAGGAGCGACGGAGTGCCGATTCGTCGGCTGGTGTGAACGGCAAGAACGACGCGTCGCCTCGGCCGCGACGGAACACCGGGTCGCCATGGACCCGGTCGGCGCGGAACTTCTCGTGCACCAGGGTGCGGGTGAGGACCTTGTTCGTCGGCGTGCTCGGGAGAGCCCCCGACAACCGGACGAACCTCGGCTGCCATTTCGGGCTGAGGTCGGCCTGGCCGTCGAGCCAGGACGCAAACTCGAGCGCGTCGAAGCCGGCGCCCTCCCGCAGGACAAGGGCCAGCATCACCTGGTCGCCCGAGTCCGCGTCGGGAACCCCGTAGACCGATGCCAGCAGCACGTCGGGATGGCGGCTGACGATCGTTTCGATCGGCGCGGCCGGAAAGTTCTCTCCGTCGACGCGCAGCCAGTCAGACGTCCGGCCGGCAAAGAACACCCATCCGTCTTCGTCGACGTAGCCCAGGTCGCCGCTCCAGTACCACCCGTTGCGAGTCGTCTCGCGCATGGCCTCTTCGTTGCGGTAGTACCCCTCGAAAGGGCCGACGCCGAGCGTGTTGACGATCTCGCCGACACACTCGTCGGCGTTGACGAGACGGCCGCCGACGTCGAACACGGCGCGGGGTGCCTCGCGTCCATGCTCGTCGACCACCATGATCCCCTGACGCAGACGGCCGATGGATCCGCTCGGACGGTTCCCGGTCCGGTCGAGCGCGATGGCCCCCTCCGTCGATCCGAAGACGTCGATGATCCGCATGCCGAACCTCGCGGCCGCCTGTTCCACCACGTGCGGTGATCCTTCGTTGCCGAACGCGACGCGGATGGTGTTGTCGGCGTCATCGAGCCAGGGGAGGTGTCGCCAGCAAATACGTGAGCAACTTGCCGGTGTAGTTGAACCAGGTGACCCCGTAGCGACGCACGTCGCTCAGGAAGCGCGATGCACTGAAGCGACGCGCCAGGGAGAGCGACGCACCACCCACCAGCGCCGCCGCCAGACCGGACATCAACGAGTTGGTGTGAAACAGGGGCATGGCGGCATAGCCGACATCGCTCGGGCTCGAGCTCGAGCATCATCGACATGCGGTTGCCGGTGGTCAGCAGCCGCCGCTGGGTGCACCGCACGGCCTTGGGGGCTGCAGACGTACCAGAGGTGAACAACAGCGCCCACAGGATGTCGGGCGTCACAGTCCGGGTCGACCGCGCCGTCCTCTCCTCCCTCCTGGCTCCAGGCGGCGTCGAGAGTCGGGCCGAGCAGCTCGCCCGCCGGCGCCGGATCGTCGCCGTCGACGAAGCGCTCGGATACGAGGACGCCACCCGGTAGCTCGAGACCACCGATGGCGTCCTCCAGCTGCAGCTGATGACGGGGCTCCGTGATGACCAGCTGCGCGTCCGTGTGCACCACGTCGCGGGCGAGGTGCTCGCCGTGACGCGTGTAGTTGAGACCGGCCACGGCCACTCCGGCGAGACCGGCACCGCAGAGCGCAAAAACATAGTCGGGCGTGTTGTCCAACAGGACACCGACATGCGGCGGACGCCCTGGGTCCAGACGGGCGCGGTACAGCGCGGCGAAACGCTCCGCCTCGGCCAGCAACTCTCCATGGGACCAGATCCGGTCACCGAAACGCAGCGCCGGTCGATCGCCGCCGTGCTCCGCGTTGCGCCGGAGCAGCGCGCCCACGTTCGGTGCGGGCAGGGGAACCTCGGCAAGCGGCGGAGCAAAGGCGACAGAGGTCGGCGCATCGGAGGCCGGGAGCGACGGGGTGCCCCGCTCCCCTCCCGCTTTGGCCGGTTCACCAGACATCGGAACGACACCCTAAGCGACCGCGCCATTGTCGTCTCCGGTTCTCTCGGTGTCGGTTCGCCGTAGCATGGCCACACCGGGAGTCAGCCCGTGCCCGCCTGCGGGCACGTTGTCGAATCGGAGGAGAGCGGCGACATGGATCTCGACAGCGTCTTGATCGCCGAGGACGGCGCTGTCCCGCGCCCGATACACGAGTCCCGATTTTGCGGCGCTCGAGTTCGAGCACCTGTGGTCCCACGTCTGGCAGGTGGCGTGCCGTGAAGAGGAGATCGCCGAGGTCGGCGAGTACTGCGAGTACGTGATCGGAGACCAGTCGATCCTGGTCGTGCGCTCTGCCCCGGACACGATCAACGCCTTTCACAACACCTGCCTGCACCGTGGGACGAGGCTGGCCGACGGCTCCGGTGCATTTCCCGACGCCTGCATGCGTTGCCGGTACCACGCCTGGCGCTACGACCTCGACGGCACCCTTGTCGACGTCGTGGACGAGGAGGAGTTCGACCCGATTCCGCCCGGGACCGGCCTCGAGACGGTTCGCTCCGATCGCTGGGGTGGCTTCGTCTGGGTGTGCCTCGATCCGGCGGCGCCGGCACTCCTCGACTACCTCGATCCACTGCCGACCTTGCTGGCGCCGTACCACCTTGATCGCCTGCGTCTGCGGACCTATCTCTCGACCGTGCTTCCGGCCAACTGGAAGGTGGCCGTCGATGCGTTCAACGAGGGCTATCACGTCCAAGGGACGCATCCCCAGCTCTTGCCCTGGACCGACGACGTCAGCCTCGAATACGAACCGCTCGGCATCCACTCGCACTACGGACGCCTGCCCAACGCGCGGCGGCAACTACGTCCGAGTCCGCGGCTCGGACTCTCACCCGGCCAGTACGACGAGGGCGAGATCCTCGAGAACTTCATTCGGGGTCTCGGCGGTCTCTTCTATCGCGACGAGCAGGCCCTGGTGGAGGAGATCCGCGCGTCGTCTCTGGACGGCGAGACCATGCTCAGCCACTACCAGAAGGGCCGCCGCACGTTGCTGGCGGCCCGGGGCGTCGCCGTGGAGGAATTCGCCGACGACCAGCTGGCGAGTGCCGACGATGTCTTCTTCTTTCCCAACATGGTCGGGCCGATCTATCCGGGCATCGCCATCCTCTTCCGGGTCCGACCCAACGGGCAGGACCCGGACAGTTGCATCAAGGACACATGGTTTCTCCAGTGGCCGCAGGAGGGGGCACCGCCAAAACGGGCGCAGCGACGGTTCTTCCCCGAGTGGTCCGAGCGGGACTGGGGAGAGATCACCAACCAGGACTACGCCAACATGGCTCACGTGCAGATCGGGATGAAGTCCCGAGGTGGTCCTCCCCTCAGGCTCAACCGCCGACAGGAGAAGAACATCTTGCACATGCACCGGATCATCGACCGGTATCTGACCGCGCCCTGAGGGCCGCGCCGGGGACGAACTCCCGGGCGGCCTCGAGGGTGCGCCTCACAAGGCGCGGTACAGGCCCCCGTCGACGGCGACCTGGGCACCGTTCACGTAGCTGGCGGCGTCGCTGGCCAAGAAGACACAGACCCCTGCGACGTCCTCGGGCCGGCCGAGGCGCTGCATCGGGTTCGACTCCGCGATGCGGCTCTTCGTCTCGGCCGGCCACATCGCGTTCATATCCGTCTCGGTCGCGCTCGGCAGGATCAGATTGGCTCGCACCTTCGGGGCCCATTCGCCGGCCAACGCAAGGGTGAGCGCATTGAGTGCCGCCTTGGCCATGGCGTAGGGCAGATCGACGGGAGATGGGCGCAACGAGCCGACCGACGAGATGTTGATGATCGAACCTCCCTCTCCGGCCGCCATCCGCTCCCCCATCAGCACACTGAGCCGGAACGGGCCTCTGGCATTGGTCGCGTGCACCTTGTCGTAGAGGTCCTCGGTCACCGACGTGAGGCGGTCGTACGCGGGCGACATGCCCGCGTTGTTGACCAGCACGTCGCATCGCCCGAACGCGCTGTGCACCTCGTCGACGAGGTGGTCACAGTCCTGCCATCGTCCAACATGGCAGGCGAGGGGGACGATTCGCCGTCCCGTGGCAGCCTCGATCTCACCAGCAGCTGCCTCGAGGTTCTGCAGCTTGCGGCTGGCGATCACCACGTCGGCGCCGGCCGCGGCGAGCCCCTCTGCGATGCCACGCCCCATGCCCCGGCCGCCGCCGGTCACGACGGCCACCTTGCTGCTCAGGTCGAAGAGTTCTGCCGGGGTCCTCATGGGCGTGCTCCTGTCCCTCTGCTGGCCACATCCGAAAGGTAGGTCACCCGGGCTTCGGGGTCGTGCCGAGCGGTTACGACTCCCCTGTTGGGATCTTGCCGAGCACGCTCAGCAGCGTCTCGAGGTCTTTGCGGCTCAAGGCGTCGAGCGCCGGCGGCGGGGTCCCGAGGATCGTGTCGGCCCGGCGCGCCAGGTCCTTCCCCTTGCGGGTGGCTTCGACCACCTTGGCGCGCCGATCGACCGGGTGGGGAAGCCGGCGCACGAGCCCCTGGGCTTCCAAGTCGTCGACGACGACGGTCGCATATGGCGCCTCGATCCCCAGGTCCGACGCCAGCTCCGACATCCCCATGGGCTGGCGGGCCAGCCGGCGAACGGCCCTGATCCTCCCGAAGCTCATTCCCAATGCCTCCGAGGCCTCACGGCGGCGCACGTTGTGGAGGACCAGGTCACACATGACAGACCATGCATCCCGTGCAGCCCGAGCGACTTCTGGCAACGGTGCGACCATGCCCGACCCTCGGGTTGCCTTCACCATCAGATCGCCCTCTGGGCCGACACGAGAACTTCGGGGTTCAACTCCGCCGCGGTTCTTCGTGCTGACTCGAGCGCTCGCCGCGACGTGGCCACCACCCCGAGCACGAGGACAACTGCCCCGCACCCGGCGAGGGTCCACCACCCGGCGTGGCTCGCGGACGCGAAACTCGGGCCGGCCGATGCGCCTTTCACCTGAGACGTGACGACCAGCGCGCCGACAATGGCCACGCCCAGCGTCTGACCGAGTTGGCGGGAGGTCGACGCGATGGCTGATGCCACGCCGGCCTGCGCCCGCGGCATGCCCGAAACCGCAGCGTTGGTGATGGGTGCGTTCACCAGGCCGAAGCCGATCCCGAAGACGACGTATGCCGCAAACAGCCAGGTGAAAGGCGTCACCGGATCGATCCCGGTGAGCATGACACAGGCGGTCAGAAGGGCGATTCCCGAGATCACGAGCGGTATGCGCGCACCGCGATGACCGACCAGCCGACCAGAGATGGGAGAGGCAATGACGGTCATCGCTGCCATGGGCAGGGTGTCCAAGCCGGCCTGCAGCGGAGAGAGCCCCCGCACCTCTTGGAGGTAGAGCGTGTTGAGGAAGAGGAATCCGCCGAGGGCGGCAAAGGCAGCCACTGCGGTGACGGTGGCCGACGCGAACGGGATCGACCGGAAGAAGCGGAAATCAATGAGGGGGTCGCGACGACGCGGTTCGTACAGGAGCAGACCGATGAGGGAACCCGCAGCGAGGCAGAACGCCGCGATGATGAGCGGGGAGCTCCACCCCCGGCTCGGCGCCTCGATGATGCCGAACGTCAGAGTGGCAAAGAGCACGATCATGAACACCTGACCGATCGGATCGAACCGCCGGGCCCGCGGTGCCTTCGATTCGGGGATGTAGCGCAGCGCCAGCACGATGGCGACGAGGCCCACGGGGATGTTGATCCAAAAGATGGACCGCCACCCGGCCGATGACACGAGCAATCCACCGACGATCGGCCCGAGAGCCATGGAGATGCCGACCACCGCCCCCCACACCCCCACCGCCTGGGCACGCTCCCTCGGATCCGTGAAGGTGTTGGTGATGATGGACATGGCGACCGGGTTGAGCATCGAACCCCCGACGGCCTGGAGCATGCGGAACACGATGAGCAGGCCGAGGCTCGGGGCAAGGCTGCACAGCAGCGACCCGGATGCGAAGACCGAGAGCCCGATCACGAACGTGCGCCGACGTCCGAGCCGATCAGCGGTGGAGCCGGACAGCATCAAGAGACTGGCCAACACGAGCGTGTACGCGTCCACCACCCACTGCAGCCCAGAGACCGACGCATTGAGCTCCCGCCCGATCGATGGCAGCGCGACGTTCACGATCGTCACGTCGAGTCCGACGATCAGCAGGCTCATGGAACAGATGAGCAGGATCCCAATGCGGCGGTTCCGGCTCAGCTCGTGCATCGCCACCGGAGTGCCGATCCCGGGCGCCGGGAGCTGCTGCGACATTCCTTGTGTTTCCATAACTATTGCGAGAGTATCAGTATCTCGCACTCGCCGCAGGGGCCGCCGATCGATGCCTCCGCAGAGAGAGCCTCGGTCAACGGCACGGCGAACGCCGGCTCCTGCACGTCGTGCGGGACCTCGGGCACGGACTCGATCACACCCTGTGCGGCGGTCGCGGGCCGCCGCACTCCGAACACCACGGTTGCCAGCGCCCCGAGGGCGAACACAGCGGCCACGCCGAAGACGTCGTCGAGGGAGTGGACCGAGGCGGCGGCCGTCGCACCGGGGACGAGCTGACCGTGTCCGGCCAGCGAGTTGAACACGGTCACCAGGACGGCCAGGCCGACGGCCGCACCCAACTGCTGCGACACATTGACCAGGCCCGATGCGGCACCGGCGATCTCGGGCTCCACGTCGGCCAGCGACGCTGACGTCAGCGCCACGAGGGTCATGCCGCTTCCGGCGCCGATCAGCACGAGGCTGAGCACGATCTGCGAATAGGTCGACGTCGCTCCCACGCGGGTCGCGAGCACCAGACCAACGATGGCGATCGCATTCCCGAGGATCATGACCGCTTTCTGCGGCATGCGGCGAAGCAGGACCCGGCTGGTGAGCTGAGAGGCGAGGAAGACGGACACCGGCATGGGCAGGAACGCGAGGCCGGCGCGCAGGGGGCTGTACCCCTGGACGTCCTGGAGGAACTGGGCCATGAAGTAGAAGAGCCCGTAGAAGCCGGCATAGAGCAGCGCGCGCGACACGTTGGCCGAATTGCGCGTTGCGTGAGCCAGCAGGCGGAGGGGGAGGATCGGCTCGGACACGCGACTCTCGTGGTGGAGGAAATAGGACGAACACGGCCACGCCGCCGAGCAGCGCCACCAGGGTCACGGGGCTCGTCCAACCCATGGACCCGGCTTCGACCAGTCCCAGCACGACGCCCGTCACGCCGACGGTGCACGTCAGTGCGCCGATCAGGTCGAAGTGACCGTTTTGACGCTCGGTCTCCACGAGGACGACGCGACCGACGAGCCAGACGGCCAGCCCGATCGGGACGTTGACGAACATGACCCATCGCCACGAGACCAACTGAGTGAGCAGCCCACCGGCCACCAGCCCGGTGGCGCCGCCGGCAGCCGACACCGTGGTGTAGAGGCCAATGGCACGAACCCGTTGGGGTCCCTCGGGAAAGCTCGTCGTGAGGAGGGAGAGGGCGCACGGCGCAGCCAACGCGGCACCGATGCCCTGTACGGCGCGGGCACCGAGGAGCGCCCACCCGCTCACAGCCAGGCCACCGACGAGCGAGCTCAGCGTGAAGATGGCGATGCCGAGCAGGAACACCCGACGGCGCCCGAAGAGGTCACCCGCCCGTGCGCCGAGGAGCAGGAACCCTCCAAAGGTGAGGATGTAGGCGTTGATGACCCACGAGAGTGCGCTGCTCGAGAAGCCCAGACTCCGCTGGATGTGCGGAAGCGCGACATTCACGATGGTGGCATCGAGCACCACCATCAGTTGGGCGGTGAGGATCACCGCCAGCAGGATCGAAGCGCCACGAGGAACCGAAGGAGAGGCGTGCGGACCTGGGGAAACGTGCGCCGCAGGCCGGGATTGGGCGGCACCGGGGCGCGTCGGGACAAGGGAGGATTGGGGCATTGACTACGACCTTTCCGCTGGTACTCTGGAAGTGGAAGGTTCCTCCGTTTATTATACGGAGGGTACCTCCGTTTAGCAACCCCTTGGGGAGAAAAAGTGGCTATGCAAAAAGCCAGCGCGGTCAGGCCCGACGGCCCCTCAGAGGGCGCCTCTATGGACGAGGCGCGACCCAAGCGCGCCGACGCCCGGCGCAATCGCGAGCTTCTCGTCGCGGCGGCGAGAGACGTCTTCTCGGAACAGGGCGCCGGTGCCTCCCTGGAGGCCATCGCCAAGAGAGCCGGCGTCGGCGTCGGCACGCTCTACCGCCACTTCCCCACCCGACTCGACGTCGTCGAGGCGGTCTATCAGACGGACGTCGAGGAGCTGTGGGCGACTGCGCAGCGCGTCGTTGCCGAGCTCGAACCGGCCGCCGCGGTGGACGCCTTCTTCGACGCGTTCGTTCGGTACGCGCAGACCAAGCAGGCGCTGCTGACCGAGCTCCATCAGGCTTTTGAGAAGAAGCCGGGATTCAGGTCACAAGCGCGCGAGCTCATCGAGTCATCGTTCAATCTGGTGATTGATCGGGCCAAGGAGGCCGGGGCCGTCCGCCCCGACATTGACGGCGCCGACGTCATGCAACTCGTGACTCCGGTCTGTACCAACTCGAGCATCTCGCCCGAGCAGACGGCCAGGCTCCTCGCGATGATTCTCGACGGCATGCGCGCCGAGGCGGCCCGCAGAACACTCGCCTGAGACGACCTCCTGCTCAGCCGCTTGCTCAGGGACGACCGAACGCCTGCGGACGAAGGCCTATACCGTGACGGCCGATGGGTGATGGTCAAAGATTCGGCCGCAGGACCTTGTTGGGTGGCGCGGCGACGGCGGGAGCGGCGATTGCCGGGCTCGGATCCGCGAGTCGTGTCGGAGCCGCAGGAGGGCGATCGAGCCCCCTTCGCGAATTCTTGGCGGCGAAAGGGTCACTGCGACGACCTGACAGCATCCCTCACCCGCACCTCGCGGCCGGGACCGACACCATCCCCGAGATCGAACACGTCGTCATCTTGATGATGGAAAACCACTCCTTCGACGACCACCTCGGACGCCTGGGTCGCGGCGACGGACTCAAGGTGGCGCGCGACGGCTCTCCCCTCAACTACAACCCGGCACCCGATGGCGGCTACATCCTCTCGTACCCCATGCCGAACACCGCCGTGCCGGAGGACTCCAAGATCGGGCAGGATTGGAACGCCTCCCACCTGTGTTGGGACGGAGGGCACCAACATGGGCTTCGCCCGCACGTGCGGTCCGGCATCCATGGGACACTTCACCCGCGAGCAACTTCCCTTCTACTACTCGCTTGCCTCGCAGTTCCCGATCGGTGATCGGTATTTCTGCTCCGTGATGGCACAGACGTATCCCAACCGCCGCTTTCTGATCGCGGCCACCGCGTTGGGCGACGTGGCGACGAACAGCACCGGCATCTCGTCCAAGGATGCGCCGAACGGGACGGTCTTCGACCGGCTCGACAGCTACAAGATCAGCTGGAAGGACTACTTCCCCGACGTGCCGACTGCAGCTCTCTTCCTCCCCGAGTACAGCGACAATCTCACCGACGGCCGAATGGCCCCGATCAACGAGTTCCTCACCGACGCCGCCGCTGGACAGCTTCCTCAGTTCTCGCTCGTCGATCCCTATACGAACTACTCCGAAGAGGACGGTGACATCTCCATCGGAGAAGCGTTCGCCGCACGTATCATCGGAGCAGTCTTGGAATCACCCAATTGGTCCGAACCGGCGATGTTCCTGGTCTACGACGAACACGGTGGGTGGTACGACCACGTGCCGCCCCAGCCGGCTGTGCGTCCCGACGACGTCCCTCCCGAGATCACCGTGCCTCCCGACCAGCCGGGCGCCTACGACTACACCGGCTTTCGGGTGCCCTGCGTCGTGATCTCGCCGTTCGCCAAGCGGAACTTCGTCTCGCACGTGGTGCACGACCACACCAGTCTGCTCAAGTTCGTGGAGACGAAGTGGAACCTGCCGGCCATGACGTATCGAGACGCCAACGCAGCGGACATGCTCGAGTTCTTCACCTTCAGCCGGCAGCCGCCCTTCAAGCACCCGCCACCACTCCAAGAGCCGCTCAACCCGTTCGTTGGGCCCCTTCCGAAGACCTCGGGCTCACCGGGGTTCCACCCCATCGCGACCGGCGTTCCCGCCGCCAGCCTTCCGCCCGACCAGTACCACGTGAGTCGACCGCCGCGCCGCTGAGCCGATGAGCTGGAGCACCTTGACCCGCCGAGGATTCATGTCGTAGTCTGACACGAACTTCGCCATCTGCTCGTGGAGGCACTCGTGAGCGACGTCTACTACGACCAGTACAGCGTCGAGATCAACGCCGACCCGTATCCCGTCTACCGGCGGCTCCGCGAGGAAGCGCCGATCTACTACAACGACACCCACGACTTCTTCGCGGTCAGCCGGTTCGAGGACGTCGAGAAGGGGCTCCTCGACGCCCAGACCTACATCTCGGGCAAGGGCGCCATCCTCGAGGTCATCAAGGCGGACATCGACATCCCACCCGGCGTCATCATCTTCGAGGACCCGCCGACCCACACCATCCATCGCCGCCTCCTGTCGCGCGCCTTCACGCCGCGTCGGGTGGCCGAGCTCGAGCCGAAGATCCGTGAGTTCTGCGCCCACAGCCTCGATCCCCTCGTCGGCTCCGGCGGCTTCGACTTCATCGCCGACCTCGGGTGCGCAGATGCCGATGCGCGTCATCAGCATGCTGCTCGGCATCCCCGAGAGCGACCAGGAAGCCGTCCGCGACCACGTCGACGCCAACCTGCGCACCAACGAGGGTGAGCCGATGAAGGTCACCGAGAACTTCGTGACCGGAGCGATGTTCGCCGACTACGTCGACTGGCGAGCCGAGCATCCCTCCGACGACATCATGACCGAGCTCCTCAACGTCGAATTCACCGACGAGACCGGGACCGTCCGGAAGCTGACCCGGAACGAGCTGCTCGACGTACCTCGAGGTGCTCGCCGGCGCAGGGAACGAGACGACGACCGCGTCTCATCGGGTGGACCGCGAAGGTGTCTGGCCGATCATCCCGATCAGCGGGCCGAGCTCGTCAAGGACCGCTCGCTGATCGCGAACGCCATCGAAGAGGTCCTTCGCTTCGAGTCCCCGGCGCCCCACGTGGGCCGGTGCGTCGCGCGGGAGGACCTCACCGTGCTCGGTACGCACTGTCCCGGCCGGAAGCGTGATGCTCTTCCTTCTGGGCTCGGCCAACCGGGACGATCGCCGCTTTCCCGACGGGGACGCCTTCGACATCCATCGGAACGACGGCCGTCACCTGACCTTCGGGAACGGCATCCACCTCTGCATGGGTGCGGCCCTGGCCCGCCTGGAGGGGTGCATCGCCCTCGACGAGGTGCTGACGCGGTTTCCCGAATGGGACATCGACATGGACAATGCGCGGCTGTCCCCGACCTCGACCGTGCGGGGCTGGGAGACGCTTCCCGCCGTGCATCCGATAAGTCAGGTCGCCGGGAACGATGCCGGTCTCGCTCGCACGAGAGCGCCCGCCACTACGACAGCCCGCTGCGTCGCCAGCAGGCTGTCGAGACCCGTGAGCGGATCGTCGCGGCGGGCTGCCGGCTCCTCGCGAGCTCCTCTGTCCGCGACTGGCGGGCTCTCACCATCCGTGGCGTCGCCGACGAGGCGGGGGTCAACGAGCGAACGGTCTACCGCTACTTCGGTAACGAGCAGGGCCTGCGTGACGCCGTCATGCATCGCCTGGAGCAGAAGGCGGGCATCGACCTCGACGGGATGCGACTCGAAGACGTCGCGGACATCGCCGCCCGCATCTTCGCTCACGTCTCCTCCTATCCGATCCGACCGAAACCTCCGCTCGACCCGACGCTGGCCGATGCGAATCTCCGCCAGAGAGGAGCGCTCTTCGATGCGCTCGAGCGAGAGGACCGGGCAGTGGCCCGAGTCGGACCGTTACACCGTGGCTGCTGCTGCTCGACGTCATCTGGAGCGTGGCGACGTACGAACGGCTCGCCTCGGACTGGGAGATGGACCGAGCGATCAGGCGATCGAGGCCGTCACCTGGGCGATCGGCCTGGTCGAGGACGCGGTGGCCGATGATCGGCGTCCGTCTGCGAACCGCCGAGGGGCTCTAGCGGGCCGGAGACCGTCCAATCGCCGACAACTACGCGCCGGCCTTGCGTGCCTCACGGGATCCGAGCTCCTCGATGACCTCGTTCGATCGTTCGACGTCGAACTCGTTCCCACTGACGCGCAGATCGGCGAGCAAGTCGATGAGCTGGGACCGTTGCCGCTCGGACAGCCCGATGCGCTCGTAGACCGTGGCGTTCAGGTCATCCGTCGCGTCCAGTGGCGACCCTGCGTCCCCGCGCCGTGATCACGGCGAGCGTGGTCCGGGCATCCGAGGGGTGCGGCACGCGGCGGACGAGCTTCTCGTCCTCGAGCCGGTCGATGATGTTCGTGACGGTGGCGGGAGGGATGCGGAGCGTCTTGCTGATCCAGCTCAGGGTCAGGGCCGATTCCGGGTCCGTGGCCAACCAGGCCAGCACCTCGTACCGGGCGAAGGTGAGGTCGTGGCTCCGCATCACCTCGGTCACCTGGTCGTTGAGGAGCTGGTACGAGCGGAGGATGGAGGTGTACACCGCCATGCCGGAGGCCGCCTCAGGCTCCCAGCGCTCCAGCCAGACCCGCCGGGAAGCTTCGACGACGTCGAACGGAGCGGCCTCGAAGCCCATGCCGGAAGGATACGGCACCCGGGCGGTGCGCTCTTACGCCTGCGGGCGAGCCAGCCACCGATGATCCCTTCCGCGCTTCGAGCGCGTCGATGTCCGATCGGGCGAGGCCGAGCTGATCCAAGCAGCTCCTCCGTGTGCTCACCGAGAAGCGGCGCGTGCCGGGCGTGGAGCCGTCCCGGTCCGCGGGAGAAGCGCATCGGCAGCGTGCTGTAGCGGGAGCGTTCCAGTCACCGGATGCGAGACCTCCTCGAAGAAATCGCGCGAGGCGAGCTGTGGCAGATCGGGCTGCTTGTGCGGTTGCATCACCTTCCCGACGGGCACGCCGACGGCCCACAGGCGCTGGACGACGTCGTCCGCGGACCGGGCGCGGCACCACTCCTGCAAGAAGGCGTCGATCCGGTCGTGCTCGTGCACGCGCCCCGCCGCGGTCGTGAGTGCCGGATCGGCGGCCCACTCCGGATCCCCTATGGCGTGCCGGAGCGAGAGCCATTGCTCGTCGGTGGCCACTGCGATCGCGACCCAGGAATCGTCGCGGCCGAAATCGTCGGGTCCTGCAGCCTGGTACAGGTTCTGCGGGGCCGCACACGGACCCCGGTTCCCCGCGCGCCGAGGAGCGCGCCGTAGGCGGAGAACTCGATCACCTGCTCCGCTGCGACGTTGGCGCGCGGCCTCGACCATCGCGACCTCGACGAGCCCACCTTCGCCCGTCCGCTCACGGTGCTCGAGTGCGAGCATCAGGCCGAAGAGGGCGTGCAGCCCGGCGTTGGGGTCGCCGACGCAGTACGGCTCGAAGGGGAGCAGATCAGGATGGCCCGTCAGCCAAGTGAGCCCCGATGCGTCCTCGATCACAAAGGCGAACGCCGCCAGATCGCGCCACGGCCCCTCGAGCCCGAACCCGGGCATTCGGACCATGACGAGATCCGGACCGATCGGCCCGGAGCGTCTCGTAGTCGAGACCCAGCTGCTCGAGGACCCGCGGCGTGTAGTTCTCGATGACCACATCGCATGTGGCGACGAGGCGGCGGACGAGATCGATGCCGCGCTGGGTGCCGAGGTCGACGGTCATGCTCTTCTTGTTGGTGTTGAGCGCGGCGAAGATCGGCCCTCGCTCCCAGAACTGATCCTCCGTCTGCGGCACACCGCCGATGAGACGAGCACCGTCAGGCCGGCTCGGCGACTCGAGGTGGATCACCTCCGCTCCAAGGAGGGCCAGCACATGGCCGGCCAGCGGACCCGCCCAGTAGGCGGTCATGTCCAACACGCGCAAGCCTTGGAACGGGAGTTCGTCCGAGAAACCTGTCCGCTTCGGGAAGCGAGGAACCTCGGGGGCCTCGTCCCGCGCAGACTCCTTCGATCGAGTGCGGATCCCAGCCGGGGCGCCGGCTCCGGAGGCCGGAGAGATGCAGACCCCAGCCGGAAAGGCGGCCGCGGATTGGTGGCGCCGTCCCGCGGATTGCCGACGAACGTCCCCCGGCGCGCGGAAGTGCTCGAAGGTCGCAATGTTCGACGCCATTGGCGATCGGTGCGTTGGGGATCCGAAACGCCGACGCAGAGTCGAGCACCTCGTCAACGGAGCGAGCCGCGACCCATGCGTCGATGGTCGGCGCCAACGCGGTCCGGTCGAGGAACAGCTTGGGATCCTCCATCCATTCGGGATGCTCGACCATGACGCAGAAATCGAGCCACTGCTGCCCGGTGCCGCACCCGAGCCCGACGAGGCCGTCACGTGCAGCCCCGACACCCGGCGTCGGCACGAAACGACGCTTTCGCATCGGGCGGCCCAGCTGGTCGTTGAAGGTCACCGGATAGTACGTCAGGCACATGGCCAACGCCTCGAGCATCGACACGTCGATGAGCTCCCCCTCCGAGCCATGCCGCCGCAGCGCGGCCAGGGTGCCGATCGCGGCGAAGAGTCCAGAGAGCCACTCACCGATCTGACCGCCGACGAACACCGGTGCCCGCTCGGGTCTTCCGCGCGCCAGACCGACGATCCCTCCCGACCATGCCTGCAGGGTGAACTCGGTGGCGGCCTTGTCACTCCACGGCCCGTCGAGTCCGAACGGTGTGATCGACGCGACGACCAGGTGCGGGTGTCGGCGGAGGATTTCGGGCGGTGCGAGCGTTGCGTCGTCCGCCACCTGAGAACCAGGCGACCACACGACTGCGTCGGCCGAAGCGAGCAACCCGTGCACGGCTGCGAGCGCCGGCTCATCGTCGCCGTCGACGACCACGCTCTGCTTGGACGTGCCGAGGAAGTTGAAGAGGGCCCCGTCGGCATTCGGTGAGATCGCCGCACCCGAAGCCGACCACCGCCGCAGCGGATCGCCCTCGGGCGCCTCGACCTTCACGACGTCGGCGCCGCCGTCGGCCAGCAGCTTCGTGCAGTACGCGCCCCCGATCCATGTGGTGAGATCGACGACGCGGAGTCCGCTCAGGGGGGTGGCCGAGGGCGCACCCTCGGGTGCGACCTTCTGGGAGTCCATCACGATCAGTCGGTTTCGGGGCGCCGACGACCGGACCGGCTGAGTCGCCATTCTGGCGGGAACTGGCTGTCGTTGTCCTTGACGGCAAGGTTGAGACCCGCGTCCATCGTCTCATTGCTCAGGGTTGCGCGCCGGCCGTCCTCGTCGTTGCGCAGCAGTCCGCCCATGGACTCGAGCCACGCGCTGAGGAGGCTGCCCATGTACTCCCCTTGGTGCTGCTTCATCACCTCGAAGAAGACCTTCTGCATGAAGACGGTGTCCGTGGGCCGCGTGCGTGCACATGCCAAGGCGTACTTGTCGACCTCGGCTTCGAGCTGATCCCGAGGCACAACGCTGTTGACGAAGTTGCACTCGTACATCTGCTCCGCCGTGAACGGGCGGCCGGTGAACACCATCTCTTGGAACTTCCGGAGCCCCATCATCATCGCCCACTGCCACATGCGCGGGGCGTAGCCGACGTAGCGAAACGCGGGGTGTCCGAACAGCGCATCGTCGGAGGAGATCACCAGGTCTGCGTCCGCGGCCTGGTAGAAGTGCCAGCCGTAGCAATAACCCTTGACCTCGAGGATGCTGATCTTCTTGAAGTCCTGCAACGTGCGGCATCCAGATCTCGTGTTCCCGTACCAGTGCAGGAGCGATGCACCCGCCCGGTACGAACGCGCGCTGGGCATGGTGACATCGTCGTCGTCCTCGAGGCCGAATTCCTCTTGCAACGCCAAGCCCTCGGCCTGCTTCGCCATCAATTCGTCCAGATCGGCGCCGGTTCCGAGGTGATCGCCGACACCACGCACGATGAGCACTTTGACGTCGTCGTCGATACTCGCCTTGAACAACAGGTCCGCGTACCGCCGGCGGGCCGCGATCGTGGGGATGTTGAGCTGATCGGGGCGGTTCAGGGTGATCGTCGCGATCCGGGTACTGGGATCCTTTTCGTAGAGGATGATCTCCTCCGGCGAAGGGACATCGACATCGGTCACGTCAGTAGGCTCCTTGCCTCGCGAGTGCAGTCGGTGGACAACAGTTCAGGTCCGGTCGGGGTGATGAGCACCGGTTCCTGGCCGTACACGGCACCTCGACCTTCTTTCCACACGTAGGCCGTCAGTGCAAGAACCATGCCTGCCTCGAAGTGCAGCCCGGTCGCCGCGCCCGGCAGGGCATGGGTGACGAGCGGGAGATCGAAGCCGAGTCCAAGTCCGCGTGCGACGGGCATGGGGGGTGGCGCGATCCCCACCGCGCCGTATGCATTGAGGAGGCCGGTCTGGGGAGCCCCCGGTCGGCATGCATCCACGAGTCGATCCCACAGGTCGTCCCAGGGACCGGACAACCCGGGGTCGATCGCGGCGGCACCACCGACCGCTCGGGTCCGGCCCACCTCCCCGACGTAGCCGGCGCGGATCACCCCGGCCTCGAACGCCACCAGGTCTCCAGGCTCGGCCGGCACGTCCCGGGTGGCCCGGTGCCACGGGTGCTCACGCGACGTGATCCACGCGACGTCCTGCGATGCGGGTGTGGTCACGCCTGCGGCAGCCATGGCCTCCATGAAGATGCCGGTGAGCTGGCGTTCCGTGATCCCTGGTTCGAGCGCCGCCTCGGCCCGATCGAGCGCGCCTTCGGCGATACGGACAGCCGCACGGATGGCGTCGACCTCTTCGGGCGTCTTGACGGAGCGCACACGGCGAAGCATCGGCTCGCCGTCGACGAGATCGGCCGACGGGAAAGCCTTCGCCAGGAGCTGGGCGGCGGAAGGGGTGAGGCCGTCGGTGGCAACGGTGCGCGCGCCCGGCGGCACCGTCGATCCTCTGGAGTGCCTCCAGGAAACTCATCGCGTTGAAGGAAATGCCGTAGAGGTTCTCGTGGGGGATCTCTTCGGGGATGCCCTCGTCCCACGTACTCAGCAGATGAACGACCCGGGTCGAACCCACCAGCACGCAGCCCGGGCCGAAGGCCCGCGAGCCCGCGGTCCACAGCCGCGGCGCTCCCGACACATAGCGGGCGTTCGCTTCTCGCCCGACAACGAGCACATCAATGCCGTCGGCCTCCATCGCCGCGAGGACTCGCTCCCGGCGTGCCAACCGCAGGGCGGCGTCATCGGGAAGGACCTCGACGACCGTCACGAGCGCCTCAGAAGGGATCGTAGGGGTAGTCGGTCATGGGCTCCCACCCATCGTCGGTGATGAGCAGCACCTCCTCGGAGCGGTAGCCCGCTGCACCGTCTTCCCAGACGATCGGTTCGAGCACCAGGACCATGCCGGCCGCCAGCACCAGCGTGGCGTCGAAGGCCTCACCGATGTCGCTTCCCACATACGGCATCTCGGCGCTGTCGATGCCAAGACCGTGTCCGAGGTAGAAGTGCGGCATCCACGGTTTGACACCGCCGGCGGCCTCGATCGCGGCGCCCGTGAGCTCCGCCGCCGTTGCCCCGGCGCGGGTGACGTCGAGCACCGCCCCCATGATCGATCGCCAACGCTCGAATTGCGCCCGTTGCCGCGAATCGGGCTCGCGCCCGACCACCCAAGTCCGTCCGAAGTCGGAATGAAATCCCGCGTAACTGATGCCCGTGTCGACCCACAACACGTCACCCTCGACGAGCTCGCGCTCGGTGGAGAGGAGTGGACAGGCGAGATCGCCCGTCGTGGTCCACGGCCCGTCAGCGATGCGCGACGGCATCACCTGCCAAATCGGATCGAGGACGTTCGCGTCCGCCCCCGCATCGAAGATCGTCCGCAGGAACGTCGCGGTCAGATCCGTTTGCCGGACGCCGGGCGCAACCCGGGCCTGCACCTCGGCAATGGCACGCTCGGTGATCCGCAGGCCCTCGCGCATGCAGGACAGCTCGTCCTCGGTCTTCGTCGCCTTGGCCTTGCTGATCACCCGCCCCCCGTCGACTGGTGCATCGGGCGCGAAGAAGATCGACCTCTCTCGACGCAGGGCGTTGGTCCACTCGTCCAGGGCGATCACGGGGTGCGCCGGCACGAGTCCAGCGAGCTGAGACGCAAAGAGTTCGACGCCCTCGTCGAAATCGAGGTAGGCGGGACCGTGGAGGTGATCGACGGGCACCCGAACTCTGAGCCCGTCGTCCTCGCGCAGTGGCGAGAACAGGTGCGGCCACTCGTCATCGGCGAGGACGACCGCCACCGGCTGCTCGAAGTTCGCTCGACCCGAATCGGCCAGCGGCCAGATCGCTCCGGTCGCGTAGGCGACGTTGGTGTTTCCGAGCAAGACGAGTACATCGATCCCCTGATCACGCAGAGCGGAACGAATCCGCGATCCTCGCTCATGTTGCATCCGGGCCATGTCGGGCCTGGGTGGGATGAGCGTGGCGGGGGCCGATGACATCAGCCCGGCAGGCATTCGCCGTCCAGTCCGAGGAAACGCTTGATATTGCCGCCGACGATCGCCGCTGCCGGCTCGGCCCCCACGGCGTCCACGACTTCGGCCAGCGATTGCGTGCTGTACCCGTAGGTGCTCTCGTTGTGCGGGAAGTCGGTTGACCACATCACTCGCTCAATGCCGATCCGGGCCAGCAAGGCCAACCCCAGCCGGTCGACCATGAACGAGGCGAACATGTGGTTGTCCCAGTAGTACGTCGGCTGGTGCTCGATCTTCAAGTTGGAGAGGTGCTGGAACGATGCGGCGATGTGCTCGGCATCCTGCAGGGCTGATGGCACCCAGTTGATCCCGCCTTCGAACCAGCCCACTCGGAGTCCGGGGTGGCGATCGAGGATCCCCCCGAAGATGTACTTGCCGAATGCGTCTCGGAAGGGGGCGACGGACTGGAGCATCCCGATGCTGACCGCGTTGAACTCGTTCGGAGTCGAAGGTGGGTTCTCGCCGATGTGATGCGAGACTGGGACCTGGGCTTCCTCGATCGCATCCCACACGCCTTCCATCGCGGTGCTCGCGTAGTCGATCGGGCGTTTCTCCAGGTCCTTGCCAGGCGAGAGCGGCATGAGGAATGTCTTCAGCCCGAGCGCCTTCAGCTCGTTGACCGTCCTCCGAGCTCCGTCGGCATCCCACCAATTGATCAGTCCCACTCCGAAGATCCGATCCTTCGAACGCTCCTGGACCTCGGCAATGTGCTCGTTGTAAATCCGGAAACAGAGCTCACGAACCTCTCTGTCCGGCCAGCCGAACAAAGCGAGGATCGCATTGGGGAAGACCAGCTCCTTGGAGACGCCTTCCGAATCGAGGGCGGCGAGACGCGCCTCGACGTCTCCCGTGTGCGATCCCGAGACGGGATCGTACTGCGTCAGCACCTCAATGAACTCGGGCACCAAGATCGATTTCCCGTCCATGCCGATCACCCATCCACCGTCGACATTCATGACCCGCGGCGCGCGGTCCTTCATGGTGTCGGGAAAGCGCTCGTAGAAGATGTCCTCCGCGAGCGAAATGTGATCGTCGGCCGAGAAGACTTCCGTCCCGGCCGGAAGCCCGAGGTCCAGGACGGGGCCCGGACGACGGTCCTTGGGGGCGCCCAGACCGTCGGGCGGATAGGTCAACCTCGTCGAGTTTCCTGTCATCTCCCCCGCTTCGCTCTGCAACGGATCACTCCAGATTACTTCGGCTCCGTAGCAATCGTCAATGGACCCTGCTAGCTTGCTTCGAAACTCGAGCAGCTCTGGGGGAGGTCGGAGTGGTCGCGACATGACGACTTGGGACGACACCGTCGATTTCGTGACCGTCGGGTCCGGGGGCGGCGGCATGGTGGCGGCACTGACCGCGGCTGACTCGGGAGCGAGCGTCCTGGTGCTCGAGAAGCAGGACCGGATCGGTGGCTCGACCTGCATGTCGGGCGGGATCGTCTGGGTCCCCAACAACCCCGTCATGGAGACCGAGGGGGTGCCGGACTCCTACGAGGACGCGATGGCCCACTTCGAAGCCGTCGTCGGCAACGTCGGACCGGCTTCCTCGTTCGAACGCCGACATGCCTTCCTCTCGGCTGCTCCCGAGATGATCACGTTTCTCCAGCAGCGTGGCGTGCGCTTCCTCTATTGCCGTGGCTACAGCGATTACTACTCGAGTGCGAAGGGTGGCCACGACCTCGGTCGCGGGATCGAGCCCGTGCCGTACGACGGTCGTGCGCTGGGCGACTGGCTCGGCAAACTGCAACCTGGTCTGGCGCAAAGCCTCGGCCTGGCGGTCATGACGAACGAAGCCCGGTCGCTGTCGCACTACAACAGGAGTCTCAGTGCTTTCTCGGTGTCGGCGCGCGTCGTCCTGAGGACTGCCGCAGGGCGCCTCCGTGGCCAGTCGTTGCTCACCAACGGCGCGTCACTCATCGCTCAGATGCTGTCTGCGGCGATCACCGGCGGCGTCTCGGTCTGGACCGAAGCACCCCTCGAAGAACTGATCCTCGAGAACGGGCGGGTTGCCGGCGTGCGCACACTTCGGGACGGGGCACCGGTGTACATACGCGCCCGTCAGGGAGTCCTGCTGGCTTCGGGGGGTTTCGCCCACAACCCCGAGATGCGACAGGAGTTCGGAGGGGAGCAGCCGAACAGCGGGCGCTGGTCGATTGCGAACCCCGGCGACACCGGCGAGGTCCTCCAGATGGCCATGCAGCTTGGCGCCAAGACCGACCTCATGGACGAAGCCTGGTGGCTGCCCTCTCCTCGGACCGGACGCTTCGGGCAATCCACCTTGGACCAGGCCCGCCAGCGGCCACGCACGATCTACGTCGACGCGGCTGGAGAGCGGTTCGTCAACGAATCGAACTCGTACATGGAAGTCGGCAAGGAGATGTACGCCCGGGACAAGACAAGCCGGGCCGTCCCGTGCTGGCTGATTTTCGACGACCGCTACCGGAAGCGCTACGCGCACCTGCGCTCGCGCCCAGGCCGGTTCCCGCGAAAGCTGTTGACCAGCGGGATGCTGAAGCAGGCCTGGACCCTTGACGATCTTGCCCGGATGTGCGGCATCGATCCTGCTGGCCTCGCCGAAACAGTCGAACGCTTCAACGAGAACGCCAAGAACGGCGTCGATCCCGAGTATGGCCGGGGTGACTCCGCGTACAACAAAGCGCTGGGCGATCCGAACCGGCGGGTGCACCCGTGCCTCGGCCCGATCGACGAGCCCCCGTACTACGGAGTCCAGGTCGTACCCGGCGACATCGGTACCTGCGGCGGACTCGTCACCGATGAGGACGCACGGGTCGTCGACCGGGAAGATCGGCCGATCGAGGGTCTCTACGCGACCGGGAACGGCACCGCCACCGTGATGGGCCGCCACTACCTCGGGCCGGGGGCAAGTATCGCCAACACGATGGTGTTCGGGTACCTGGCGGCGCGGCACGCCGCAACGACGCACCGTTCTGGCCAGTGATCGAGCGTATCGAGGTTCCCGATGAGTGAGTTCGAAGATGTCAATTTCTTCAGCGATCGATCCGTCCAGGATGACCCCTATCCCTATTTCGACTGGGTGCGGGCGCAGGGTCCGGTATGGCGGGATCCCCGCCACGGCGTGTTCATGATCACGGGTCACCCCGAGGCGATGACGATCTACGCCGACCCCGCCTCGTTCCCGGCGGACGACTCCCCGTCGGGGACGTACTCATCGTGCAACGTCGTGAGCGGAAACTTCGTGAAGCTGTCCGAACCCTTCCAGGGGGACGACATCAGTGAGATCATCGTGCGCTGCCGCAACGAACTGCCCTTCAGCGACCAGCTCCCCGCGTTCGATCCGCCCACGCACACGGCCCACCGCCACCTCTTGCTGCGCCTCATCACGCCCAAGCGGCTGAAGGAGAACGAGGACTTCATGTGGCAGTACGCCAACCGCCTCATCGACGGGTTCATCGCCGACGGGTCCTGTGAGATGGTCGGCGCGTACGCAGAACCGTTCACCCTGACCGTGATCGCCGATCTCGAAGGCGTGCCCGAGTCCGACCACTCGCTCTTCCGCCAACGACTGTCGACCGCACACCAGGACGTCAGCCACAAACCGTTGGAGTTCCTCTACGAGCGGTTCTCGGAGTACATCGAAGACCGCCGTCGCGAGCCGCGGAACGACGTCCTGGGTGGTTTGGCCACTGCGACCTTCCCCGACGGCTCGACTCCCGAGGTGAGCGACGCCGCCCTCCTGGCCGCCAATCTCTTTGCCGGCGGCCAGGAGACGACCGTGCGGCTCCTCTCCTTCGCGCTGCGCATGCTCGGTGAGCGTCCCGATCTCCAGCGCCTCGTCCGCGAAGACCGGGCGCGGATCCCGAACTTCATTGAGGAGACCTTGCGTTTGGAGAGCCCGCTCCGAACCCAATTCCGGATGGCACGTGTCCGGACAGAGCTCGCCGGGGTGGAGATCCCCGCTGGCACCACGATCATGCTGGTGCCGGGCGCGTGCAACCGCGACCCCCGGGTGTTCACGAACCCCTACGAGTTCGACATCGACCGTGGAAACGCTCGCCAACACATTGCCTTCGGGCACGGCATCCATACCTGTGCCGGCGCGCCCCTCGCCCGCGCCGAGGGCCGGGTCACGATCAACCAGTTCCTCGACCGCACGTCGGACATCTCCATCTCCGAGGAGCACCACGGTCCGGTCGACCAACGGCGCTACGAGTACCTACCGACGTTCTTTCTCCGAGGGCTCCAACGCCTCTACCTCGACTTCGCCGTTGCCAGCTGAGCACTCAAGCCGCTGATCCGGCTCCGGGGGTCACGGCGTCGCCGGAGGGGCCTCCTCAGGCGGTTTCGCCGTGGACATGATCAACTTCGTCTGCGCCAGCGGCGGCCCGGCCGTCGTGCCGCCGTCGACCGGGAGCACGACCCCCGTCACCTGCGCGGCCCGGTCGCTGGCGAGGAAGACCACCGCGTTGGCGACGTCTTCGGGCTGCGCTTGGCGTTCCAGCGGCTGCATGTAACGCAGGACCGGGCCCATCTCGTACGTCGTGATGCCTGTGCGGATGTGGGCCGGCGTGAGGCAGTTGACCCGGATGCCGTAGGGAGCCAGATCGATGGCCAGGCACTTGGTGACATGGGCCACCGCCGCCTTGGACGCCCGGTACGAGATCATCCCGGCACCCGCGTTGATTGCTGCGATGGACGCGTTGTTGATGATGCAGCCGCCGCCATTGTCCTTCATGTGGCGCGCTGCTCGCTGCGCGCCGGCGATGACACCGAAGAGGTTCACGCTCATGATGCGAGAAAAATCACTGAGGTCGTCGGGCAAGAATCGCTTGAGCGGAGTCCCGATGCCGGCATTGTTGAACATGATGTCGAGGCCGCCGAAATGATCGACCGCGAAATCGACGAGTCCCTGCACCTGTTCCGCATCGCTCACGTCGGTGCGCCAGAAGGCAGCGTCCTCGCCGATCTGAAGGGCGACCTCTTGACCCCGATCGGCGTCGATGTCCCCGATTACGACCCTCGCACCTTCGGCCACGAGCAGTTGGGCCGTGGCCTCACCGATGCCACCGGCCCCCCCGGTTACGACCGCCACCTTCCCAGCAAGCTCTTGCGCCTTCATGGCGCAATAGTACGGTGCCGAAGCTTTGGCTGCAGCCGACCTGAGCGGCCCAGCCCTGCATCGCCGAAATGGCCGTCTCGGTGCTCAGCCTCCGACGGTCGACTGTGCCGCGATCTTGTCGAGGGCATCGGCATCAGCCGGGAGGAGGTAGCCCTGCTCGACCTCCGAAGTCGTTGCCTTGTCCCACTTTTGAACGAAGCTGGCGTGGGTCGGATACAGGGAACCCAACTTCGACGAGGAGAGCGGCACCGTCGTACCGAAGATCCCGCAGAGCGCCTGACCGGACACGGTCGAGGTGTCCGCGCCCGCATTCGCCGGTACGGAAGACGAACCCGGTTGCCCAACCCCTGACAGCTTGGCCACCGGGGCGGCCACCTCTGGAGAGCGGATGCCGCCGAGTGCGTTGCCGTTGGCATCCGTTCGGAATACATGGTGGTCGGTCGGATCGACCTCGAGACGGGGCGACTGCGGAGGCGGATGTCCCGTGGCGAGCCAACGATTCACGGCAAAGAGGGCAGCCCGGAGCTCGTAGGTGTGCGATCCCGCGTTGATCGGAGCATCGCAGTCCACGATGCCAGGAATGGGATCCTTCGGAGGGTTCAGCATCGAGGCGAACGCATCCGAGTTGGCGGTTCCGCTCCCGGTATCTGTCCGAGCGTACAAGAGCCCATAGGTGTCGTCGTGCGCGGTTCCGGCTGTCTCCCATTCCCGGATGTCATTGGTCGGGGGTTGTCGAGCCGCCAGATAGCCCAAGCCGAGGAGGTCTGACTCCGTCTCGAACATGAAGACCGGTACATGGAGGTCGGTACGGATGTACGTCGGCGTCGGCGTGGTGATCGTCCGCTGCGGTGCCTGCGACAGATCCGCCCCGTCGCCGCCTCGGCTGTACACGAAGTACGCGTCGTAGATCCCGGGGGAAGACGGCTGGAGGGCATCGATGTAGGTCACGAGACGGAAGGCGGACTGGGACTCGCCAAGGGCGATCACCCTCTTCGGCGTCAGCCCGCCGAGGATGTCGGATGCGTCCTTGCGAATGGCCTGACCGGCCTGCTGGTAGATGCTGTAGGAGAAGCTGTCGCCAGGGTGATTGAGCGATCCGTACCGCGCCGAGTCTGTCTGCTTGATGCCCCCTACGCCGTCCGCCGTGGCAATCGAACCCGCCTCGCCGTTGATTCCACCCGCCTGGGCGTCGACGCCGACGAAAGCCATGCCCTCCCGGATCATCTCGTCGTGGGCGTTCAGCCACGCCGCCGGGGCGTCGATACCTCCGGTCACGTTGAGCCACTCCACGACGACGGTCCCGTCGAATCGGGCTGCATCCGTCGGCCGGTAGACGACGATTCGAGTCGTGTAGGGCGCCGTGGTCTCGGGACTCACGTGCCACCGACCGTCCTTCGCCAACGGCGTGCTACTCGCATAAGCGGTGGCCGTTCCGGACAGGAAGAATTCGGACTGCTCGTACCCGACCGTCGAGGGCGCAAAGAGCGTGGAACCGAGGTACGAGATCCCGCTGCTCGGCAGGACCGGGCCCTGGACCGACGGCGTCGGAACCGAGTTGTCGATCGCAGCGCCCGCCGGACCCGGCGACACCACAGGAGCTACCAGGACCGAGAGAAGGAACCCCAACGTGACCGCGGCGACCAGACAGCCGCCAGCCGAAAACGCCTGATCTGCACTGGACCCTCCCCCGGTTCAGGACCTTCCGAACACACAACGTTGGCAGAGTCTGCCAACGTTGGCGTATTACGTCAACGAGGCCCGGGGCGCTTGCGTCAGCCCGCCGCGGCCGGCCACTCGGCGCTGGTCAAGGCCTTGGCCCACCCCTTCTCATCGGTTCCGGTGCCCACCTCGAGCACCCGAAGCCCCCGAGACACGGTGGCGGCGAGGTCTCCACCATGGAAGAACCACCGAGTCTGGGCGGCTTGGACGACACCCCCCGCGGCAGCGGCAAGCACGGTGGGGACGAGTCCATCGACTGGGAGCCCGAGCCGGGCGGCGAAGAACTCGGCCATCACGCCCTGCGATTTCAGCTGAATGCCCCCGTAGACCCCCCGCAGGACATTGGGCGTCGCGATGATGACGTTCGTCCAGAGACGAATTCGCTCTTGGTCCTCCCGCGCCAACACGTCCTCGAGAGCGAATCGCAACGACAGCACGGGCTGCTCGGTCTCGGGACGAACAGCCAGCGCGGCACGCAGCGCGGCGCTGCGCCGATCGATCTGCACCTGCAGAATGTCCTCTTTGGAAGGGAAGTAGCGGTAGAACGTCCGCGCCGAGATGCCGGCGGCACCGGCGATCTCCTCAACCGTCACCTCGCCGAACCCGCGCTGTTCGAAGAGGCGGAGTGCGACCTCCTCGACCTCCGCGACCATCTGCTCCGACCGTCGGGCGCTCAGCTGCCCAACGAGTGATTCTGTGTGGGTATCGGTGTCCTTCATGCCTCACGTGTCCGTGTCTCGAGAACCTGGTGAACGTGACCCTATGACGCCCGCCGCACCGCCGCGGCCGCCGGCGTCCGAGTCCCGGCTATTGGACCGGCTCGCTCAGCATCTGGACGGTGCGGCCCGCCAGAGCCGGGCCATCGGTGTGCAGGTGACAGCGCACCGTGGTCCCGGCCGAGGTCTGGTAGGGCTCCGGCTCGACGTCGGCACATACCGCCATGGCGAAGGGGCAACGGGCGCGGAACCGGCACCCCTGCTCGCCACCCACGGGCTCGCCGACCTCGCCCCGCAGCAGGACGCGCGTGCGCTCGTGCTGACGGGACGGGTCGGGGATGGGAATCGAAGAGAGCAATGCGGCCGTGTACGGATGCGTCGGCCGCTCGTACACCTCGTCGGCGTTGCCCTCCTCGACAATCTGACCCAGGTACATCACGGCGATCCGGTCACTGATGTGACGAACGACCGACAGGTCGTGCGCGATGAAGAGGTAGGCGACGCCCAATTCGTGCTGCAACTCGGTCAGCAAGTTGATGACCTGCGACTGCGTGGACACGTCGAGGGCGCTAACCGGCTCGTCGCACACCAAGAGCCGCGGCTCGAGTGCCAGCGCCCGGGCGATGGCGATGCGTTGGCGTTGACCGCCGGAGAACTCGTGCGGCTGGCGTGACAGGACGTGCGATCCGAGTCCTACCTGCGACAGGAGCTGCACGACCCGCTGTTCGCGTTGGGCCCTACCGAGCGAGGTGTGGATCGCCAAGGGCTCGCCGACGATGTCGGCGATGCTCTGGCGGGGATCGAGCGAGGAATAGGGATCCTGGAAGACCAGCTGCATCGATTCTCGATGTCGACGAAGGGTCGGCCCCCGCAGCGACGTGATGTCCACGCCGTCAACGACGAGCTTCCCGGCCGTGGGGTCGATGAGGCGCAGGACCAATCGGGCCAGGGTCGACTTGCCCGAGCCGCTCTCGCCGACAAGGCCGAGGGTCGTCCCCGCGCTGATGCGCATGTCGACCTGGTCCACCGCCCGGACCGATCCGTTGATCCGTCGCAGTACGCCGCTCCGCAGCGGGAAATCCTTGACGAGGCCGGTGACCTCGAGCACCGCTCCTCCGGACTCCTCGGAGGGACCGGTTCCGTCCACGAGGTCCGGCGTCGTGCTTGGGTGCAGGTCCGTCGGAGGGCCGGACAGAGCGAGCTCGTCCTGTCGGACGCAGCGGGCCATCCCGACGGCCGGCCCACCCTCTGCAGCGAGTCCGGAGGTTTCGCCATCCGTCATGGAGGGTGCCCGCATGAGCACGGGCGCCACTGTGCATGCGTCGAGCGCGTACGAGCAGCGGGGGGCAAACCGGCAGCCCTCGGGGAATTGGTCGGGACGCGGCACCATGCCCGGGATCGCATGGAGCGGCTCTCCCCTCGGCGTGAGCTGTGGGATCGAGTGAAGCAGTGCCTCGGTGTAGGGATGACGCGGACGGGCGAAGAGACTCGAGGACGCTCGCTGTTCGACGATCTGACCGGCGTACATGACGACGACGTCGTCAGCCACGTCCACGATCACCCCCAGGTCGTGCGTGACGAAGATCATCGCCATGTCTGCTTCGCCCTGGAGCGTGTGCAAGAGCTCGATGATCTGCGCCTGCGTGGTGACATCGAGCGCCGTGGTGGGCTCGTCAGCGATCAAGAGCTTGGGCGAGCACGACAGCGCCATGGCGATCATGACCCGCTGGCGCATGCCACCCGAGAATGCGTACGGATAGTCCTCCGCTCGGGTGGCCGCATGCGGGATCTCCACCCGGTCGAGCATCTCGACGGCGATCTTCGCCGACTCGGCGCGGCTGATTCCGCGGTGCGTGCGAACCTGCTCGGCGATCTGGTTGCCCACGGTGAACGCCGGGTTCAAACTCGTCATGGGCTCTTGGAAGATCATGGCGATGTCGTTCCCCCGGAGCTTGCGCATGCCGGCCTGGCTCAGTGTGGTCAGCTCCTGGCGTTCGAAGCGGATCGAACCCGAGACTCGGGACACTCGTGGGGGGAGGAGACCCATGACGGCGAGGGCCGTGACCGTCTTGCCCGAGCCGCTCTCGCCCACAAGGCCCAGGGTCTTGCCTCGCTGCAGCGTGAAGCTGGCGTCCTCCATGACCGGCAGCCACTCCTGTCGGGTGAGGAACTCGATCCGGAGCCCTTCGACGCGCAAGAGCGCTGTCTCGGGTTCGGTCGCGGGAGTCTCGACCACCCCTTGATCCGGCGTGCTCGGCCGGGGGAGCAACCTGCGCCGGCCCTCCCTCGTGGCACCGACCAGCCCGCTGCCCGACGGCCGCTCCCGACCCAACGAGTCCCGCAATCCGTCGGCAACCAGGTTGAAGGCCAGGACGGTGAGCATGATGGCGACACCGGGGAAGATGACCGCCCACGGCGCTGAGTTGATGAACTGGAAGCCTTCTTGGAGCATCCCGCCCCAGCTCGGGATGGGCGGCTGCTCACCGATTCCGAGAAAGCTCAGGCCGGCTTCGGTCAGGAGGGCGAAGCCCAGCGCCAGCGCCAGCTGAATGATGATGGGCGAGGCCACATTTGGCAGAACATGGCGCGCCACGAGCCGCTTGGACGTCGCACCGAGGCTCCGGGCCGATTCGATGTACGCCTCCTCACGGACTGCGATCACCTCGCCACGGAGCAATCGAACGAAGCTCGGCACGAACACGATGGCGATGGCAATGGCGGCGTCGTTGATGTCAGCACCCAGCAATGCGGCCACGGTCAACGCCAGGACGAGCGGAGGAAAGGAGAAGAGGGCGTCCATGGTCCGCATGATCACCGAGTCCACCGCTCCCCGGAAGAAACCCGCGATGAGACCGAGAGGGATGGCGACGACGGCGGCAAGACCGACGATCTCGAATGCGGCCCGCAACGAGATGCGGGCACCCCAGATGAGTCGGCTCAGGATGTCGCGCCCGAGATCGTCGGTGCCGAGCCAGTGCGAGAAGGACGGCCCCGCATTGATGGCGTTGATGTCCTGGGCATCCGGCGGGTGCGGGGCGATCAGCGGGGCGAAGATGGCCGCGACGATCACGACCAAGAGGAAGACCAGACCTGCGATGGCCCAGCGCTGGTGGAGGAAGCGCAGCCAGAAGCCGGGACGCCGCTCGGGCAGTTCGTCGGGGCTGTCCCCCGTCTCGGGAATGTCGGTCAGTCCGACGAACGGGTCGCCGGCCCCCGGTGGGCTCCACGTGCTCATCTCGACGCCCTCACGACAGCCGCACTTTGGGGTTCAAGTAGGCATAGACGATGTCGACGACGAGATTGATGAGGACGAAAGCAGTCGCCACCACCAGGACCACCCCCTGGATTTCGGGGATGTCCTTGTCGTTGATGGCCTGGATGATGTAGGTGCCCAGTCCCGGCAGGGAGAAGATTTGCTCAATGATCAACGTGCCGCCGAGCAGGTATCCGAATTGGATGCCGATCACGGTCACGGCCGGGCTGAGCGCGTTCTTGAGGGCGTGCTTCCCCACGACCATGCTCGGGCTGAGGCCCTTGGCGACAGCCGTGCGCATGTAGTCCTGGTCCAGGGTGTCGATGAGAGCCCCACGCACCTGGCGTGCGATCACCGCCGAGCCGCCGATGCCGAGCGCGAGCCACGGCAGCAGCAGATCCTGGAACCATTCCATCGGTGATTGGGCGAACGGCGTGTAGCCGAGGGCGGGCAGCCACGACAGCTTGACCGCGAAGACGATCACCAAGATCATCGCCAGCCAGAAGTCGGGGATGGCAACGGCGAGGCTCGATCCCACCGTGACGGCGCGGTCGCGGGCCGTGTTCTGATGCAACCCGGAGATGATCCCGGCCGGGAGCCCGATCAGGATGGCGACGACCATCCCGCCCACCGCCACGCTGAGCGTGACCGGGAAGCGGGCGGCGATGCCCGACGCCACCGTCTCGTTGTTGAACAGCGAGTTGCCCAGGTCCCCGTGCAGCGCGGCCCGCAGCCAGTTCCAGTACTGGGCGAAGAAGCCCTCGTTGAGGTGGAGCTGGGCCGAGATCTTGGCAATTTCAGCCGGCGTCGCCTTGGTGCCTCCGGCCAGGGCGATCGCCGGGTTGCCCGGAATGATGAGGATCAGCGAATAGACGCCTAGGGAGATCAGGAACAGCAGCAGGACGGTGATGAGCAGACGGCGGGCGACAAACGTCAGCAGGGACCCACCACCGGACGCCATCGTCGCCCGCTAGCTCAGCGAGGTCCGACGCCGCAGCACATCGCCGGCCGGCCAGCTGTCCCCGCCCGCATTCACGACGGTGCGGCTACTTCTTGATGTAGATGCCGGCCAGGTCCGAGCGGCATTGCCCGATGGGAGCGACAACGTTTCCGCCGACCCGGTTCTTGTTGTACGCCACGATCGACGGCATGAAGACAAGCGGGACCAACAGGCCCTGTTGGATGACTTGCTTGTCGATCTGCTGCATCAGCGGTCCCTGCAGGCTCGGGCTGAGAGATGCGTTGGCCTGCACGATCAGCGGGGTCAGTTGCGGGTTGACCGAGCCGAGCGCGTTGGCCACGAAACCGGAGGACTCGAAGAGCGCCTCGAAGGTGTTCGTCAAGTCCGGCCCGTTGCTGAGCTCCTCGGTCAGGACGGCGTCTCCCTGCTTCTTGATGTAGACGTCGGTGAGGAAGTCGGCACCAGGGATCTGCTGCAGGTTCGCCGTGAACCCCGAGGAGGCGAGCTCCTGCTGGAGCAGAGCGGCGGCGCGGGCGTAGGTGGCGTCACCAGAGGGAATGATCAGGGTGAACTTCACGCCGTTGGGGTAGCCGGCGGCCTTGAGCATGGACTTGGCCTTGCTCGGGCTGTAGGGGTCGGCGACCCCGAGCGACTTGGAGTACCCCGGCGACCACGACGGCACGGGCTGGTATGCCGCCTCGCCCAACCCGTCGAAGACGACCTTGTTCAGCGCGGCCCGATCGACGGCGTATTCCAAGGCCGACCGCACCTTCTCGTTGGCGAAGGGCCCGGTGTTCTGGCGAAGCTCCATGGCCATGTAGTCGTAGGACTTGGTGACCGAGATCCCGACATTGGCGTCGTCCTTGAGCTGGGGATAGTTCTCGGGCTCGACCTCGATCATGTCGACGGCGCCCGACGTCAACGCGGTGGCCGCTTCGGGACCCTGCGTCACCTGGGTGAAGTCGATCCCTCCGAGTGGGTAGGCCTTCGAGTCCCAGTACTTGGGGTTCTTCGCCAGCACGATCGACGATCCCTGCCGGTAGCTCTTCAGGACGTAGGGCCCCGAGCCGACCGGCTGGCTCGACTGCGTCGAGATCGCGTTGGACGGGTAGATCTGCCCGTCGATGTAGCTCGACGCCCACAAGAAGTCGCCGGCGGTGGGCTTGCTGAGGTTGACGACCACCGTCGAGGCATCCGGCGTCTGGATGTTGGAGATGGCGAAGAGGGACGACCGAAGCGGGCTCGTCTTGGTGTGGTTCAAACTGGCCGCCACGTCGGCGGACGTCACGGGCTGGCCATTGGAGAACTCGAGTCCGGGACGGATGTGGTAGGTGATGGTCGAGCCGTTGTTCGAGATGGTCCAGCTCGAGGCGACACCACCGGTGACCGCGCTGTTCCCCGGTACTCCCATCGACTGGTAGATGTTCGACGTCACCGTGAACGAGCAGTCGTTCTGCTCGGTCGCCGGCGCGAAGTCGTTGCTGAATTCGTTGTTCAGGTCGAACCCGATCTTCAAGACACCGTTGGGGTCCGCGTTCGAAGGCGCCGCCGCGGCCGGGCCGCTGCTCGCCAGTGTCTGGGCCATCGGCGCCACCACCACTCCGGCGACCCCGAGGGCGATGATGCCGGCGCGCATTCGACGCGGTCGCCGGCGTGAGCGCCTGGCCGCCCTGTTCGAACTCCCCCGCTCGTTCCCCACGGACCCCATTGCGCATCCCCCGATTCGGTTCGGATTCTGACCGGAGCGCTGGTGACCGCATCCCCGGTAGGCGGAATATAGCCAGAACCTGACACGCACGTCAGTCAGAACTCAGGTCACCGGGTGACGGATCGACGATGCGAGTGTGAAGAGCCCGAGGACCTATTCGACCGACCGGATCCGCGCCCGGAGGCCGCTCGCCGCCAGCGCCATGCCCACAGCGCCGAGGCCGGCAAGGGCAGCGAGGCCTTCGAGCAACGGTCCGGCCTGCCATCCACTGCTGACGAGGCTCCGGAGGGCACCCAGCAGATACGTCACAGGGTTGTACGTGGCGATGACAGAGAACCAACCGGTCAAGAGGGCCTTCGGCACGACGGCGTCGGTGAGGAAGAACAGCGGGAAGAAGACCACGAAGCACGCATTGACCGCGGCCGCACTGCCCGTGCGCAACGCGACGGCATAGGGGAAACCGGTGAACGCCAGGCCCCAGAGGGCAGAGAACCCGATGAACGTCAAGACGCCCGGAAGACCCGTGGCGAATCGAACACCGACGCCGTACCCAAGAGCGAGAACCGGCACGCACAACAAGATGATCACGACGATGTCAGCCACCATCAGGCCGATCAGCAAGGCGCTGCGCCGGATCGGGGTGAGGCAGAGCCGGTCGAAATAGCCGCCCTGGATGTCCGCCACCAGCGCCGGTGCCCGGGACATCCCCGTGACCGCAAAAGCAATCGCCATGGGGAGGAGGAATGCCTTGTAGTCAAGACCCGAACTCGCCAGCCGCTCCAGGGCGCCCAGGTTGACCGCGTAGAAGAAGGCGGGCACGAACACCGCTGGCAGGATCGACGTCGGTTCACGGCTGACCTGACGTAATGCCCGCCCGGCCACCAAGGCGACCTCACGGAGCACCCCGGATCGGGCAGGGAGCGCCGGGGTCACCACGCCACCCGCGCCGTGAACGGCTCCGACTCGAGCGCGGACCCGGTCAACGCCATGTAGACGTCGTCGAGGGTCGGCGAGGTGAGGGTGAGGCTCCGGACACCAAGGTTGGCTCGGCCCAGAACCTCGGCGATCGGCACAATGGCAGCGGGGCCATCGGTTGTGGAGATCGCAAGATGGCCATCCGTGGTCCTGACGTCGTCCACCAGGTCGAGCGCGGCCAGCCTCGCGAACACCGCGTCGTCGTGCCCCTCGACGTCGACCACCACTACTTCCCCACCCAGCGATCGCTTCAGCTCCGACGGTGCACCCTCGGCAACCAGGCGGCCTGCCGAGAGGATCCCGACTCTGTGCGCCAGTTCGTCGGCTTCTTCGAGGTACTGGGTGGTGAGAAAGATCGTCATCGACAGGTCCTCGTTCAAGCGGCGGACCTCCGACCAGACGGTGAAACGACTGTGCGGGTCGAGTCCCGTCGTCGGCTCGTCCAAGAACAGCACTTCGGGGTCGTGGACCAAGGACGCAGCCAGGTCCAACCGTCGCTTCATGCCTCCCGAATAGGTCTTGACCCTGCGATCGATCGCCGAGCCGATGTCGACCAGGTCGAGTACCTCGGCCAGACGGTTCCGCATCTGGGCCGCCGACAGCCCGTAGAGCCGCCCTTGGAGCACGAGGAGCTCGCGCCCCGTCTGTCCGTCATCGAGTGCCGCGTCCTGCAGCGCCACGCCGATACGCCGCCTCACCTCGAGCGGCTGTTCGGTGACGTCGTGGCCCGCCACGACCGCGGAACCCGCGCTCGGCCGGAGCAGCGTGCAGAGCATCCGCACCACGGTGGACTTTCCCGCCCCGTTGGGGCCCAGGAAACCGTAGATCTCCCCGGCCCGGATGCGCAGGTCCAGGCCCGCAACCGCCTCGTTGCCGGCAAAGCGCCTGGCCAGGCCGGTTGTCTCGATAGCCAGCTCTCCGCCGGCTCGACCTGGTTCCGAACGCTGGACATTCTGGTAGGTAGCCAACATACTCTTGAGTATCTACTATTCTGGCTGGTAGCACAACCATGCCCCTCGAGCCCCTCACTCAGGACCGCCGGCGTCAGCTCACCCGTGAGCACCTCTTGGCCGCGGCCGCCGTGGTCTTCGCCGAAAAGGGCTTCCACGGGGCGACGCTCGACGAGGTGGCAAAGATCGCCGGGTTCTCGAAGGGCGCCGTCTACTCGAATTTCGAGAGCAAGGACGATCTCTTCCTGGCCCTGTTCAAGTCCAACTACGAGCGCGAGATGGAACTGGTCGTCGAGACACTCGCGGCCTCCTCGATCCCGCCCGCCGATCGACTCAACGATTTCGTGGCGCTGATTCAGGACGAGAGTCGCCATGCGCCCAATACCGCCCTGCTTCATCAGGAGTTCTGGCTCTACGCGGCCCGGAACCCTGAAGCGAGGGCGCGCCTCGCTGCGATCGACGACGAGGCCGTCGAGACGCTGGCAAACCTGCTGCGATCAGAAAGGGAGCGCGACGGAATAGACGCCATTGAGGATCCGGAGCGAGTGGCGCGCATCATTGAGGTCCTCTTTCGAGGCATCAGTCTGCTCCGGGTCACGCAACCAGAGGTGGTCGATGATCGTCTGCTCGAGGTCGCCGTCGAGTTCGTGGCGCGAGGCCTGGTCGGCGACAGCCAGAAATAGCGCCTGCTGGCGAAGGTGACGGTGACCGCGGGCGTCGTCCTCTTCGTCTGAGGTCAACGCAGAGACGCCCGTCCCTGCGCAACGACCTGGACACCCTGGACATCGGCCTCGAAGCCGTACCCCAGCTCGCCGGCATCGTAGAAGTGGACCGTGAGGCTCCGGCCCAGGAGCACAGGCTGCACAAAGCGCAGAGCGATCCGACTGACGCGAGAGGGTTCGGCGCCGACGACCACTTCGGAGAAAGCTCTGGCGCACAGCGCCATGGTGCAGAACCCGTGCAGGAACGGCCCGTCGGCGCCACTTCGTCGAGCGGCCTCGGCATCGAAGTGATGGGCGGACCAGTCGCCCGAGAGCTCCGCGTACCGATCGGCCATGTCGCCGTCGGCCTCGATCCTCCACGATCCGACGTGCCGATCGCGCGCGCCGTCGGGAAAGGCGTGACCCGGGCGGCGGCTCTCCGACATCCCGGCATGTGACACCGAGCCAGACGGTGCTCCAGAGCTGTTCGGCGACGAGCTCATTTCGCGAGTCCGTCGTGACGTAGCGCAGGGTGATGACGGTGTTCGACCCCGTCGAGCGAGCTGCACGACCTTCGACCCACGTCTGGAGCGGCTCACCGGGATGGATGGGGCGGCGGAGAACGAGGTCGTGGCCACCGTGGACACCTCCGGTCGCCTGCGACTGGAACTCGGCGGGGACGAGCTCAGCCCGGCCTGCTTCCTGCGCGGGCCACAACAGCGTCACGGCGGCGGCAGGCGGAACCACATCAGCGGAGCGGACGAGGCTGGAGCGATCCCTCGTCGTTTCGGTGAATTTCCGGACCAGTTCGTCACTGAGCCGGCCCTCGAATGGGCCGATTCGCCGTCCGAGTCGCAGACCGCTTCTGAGCATCGCCTCTTTCTAGACCGAACGCAGCGCGACGCGGACCCCCCGACCGCTCGCCGGCCCGAAGTTGAGTCGATCAGGAAGGAGCCGGCGTACCGGCCGGCAACGGGTACACCGGGTTCTTCTTCGGGTCGATGGACTCGAAGCACACGAAGACGTTCTTTCCCTCGTTCAAGGTTGGGACGTACTTGTCCCCCGAAACCTTGATGTAGGCGCTGCAATACGGCGGCGCGTGGCCGGTGTGGCCGGCGTCCTTCCAATTGGTCGGCGCCGTCAATCCCCCCGCTGTGAACGAAGTCAGGGAATTGTCCGCCTTGATGACGTTGGCCTGCGTGAGATCGTTCCCGGCCATCTTCACCCCCTGCACGAAGAGAGCGGCGGATTCCCAGCCTTGGATGGCGAGCTCGTCGTCGACGTAGTTCGGCTCGTACTTCTTCATCACCGTCTCGTACGTCTTGAGGCCCGGGTACTCCGATTGCGGGGCGGTGAAAGGAACGTGGGCGATGGAGAAGTACACGTTCTGCATGAGGCTCTCGTTCTGGTTCAACGTGGACTGGTCGTTGCCGTTGAGCCACAACTGCGTCATGTGCACTCCGTACTGCTTGATCGCACGGGCCATGGTGACGTTGCCCTGCACATCCATGCAGCTGACAACGAAGTCCGATCCGGCCTGCTTCATCCGCTGGACATCGGTGGCCACCGTCGAGCCGGGATAGGCAACCTTGAGATCGGAGTAGCTCACTTTGTAGCCGGCTGCCTCCAGAGCGTTTTCGGATGATTGGCAGGCATCGGCAGATGCGGCGACGTTGTAGGCAACGACCGCGATGGACGTCGAATGTGTCTGACGGGCCAGGTACGCGACCGCGGGCGCGCCAGCTGGGTAGTACTGCACGGACCCACCGGCGGCGAAGAGGTTGGCTTGCGGGACCCAGTTACCCGTGACGTTGTACCCGTAGGTCGGGATGCCCGACTCCACGAAGAGGTTCGGGGAGAAGAAGGCAGTCCCCACGCCGGTCACCGCGAACACGTGATCCTGGTTGATCAACGTGTTGGCCAGTTGATTGAACGTCGTGGGGTTGCCCCCGTCGTCGAGCTGGTACTTGTAGTCGATCTTGCGACCGTTCACGCCCCCTTGGGCGTTGACGTGTGCGAAGTACGCCTTCTCGCCTTGGATCAGCGACGAGAAATTCGATGCCAGCGTCCCCGTCTGGGTCGAGATCGACCCGACCGTGATGGAATTCGACGTCACTCCCGGCGTGCTACTCGCCGATGATGCGGCTCCGACAATGCCGGCCGGGGCCAAGGTAGTGGCGCCGATGAACGCGAATCCCATCAGTGTCGCCGTCACCATCAGCGCCTTGTATCCGTCTCTCACTCGCATGCCGCCCCCGTTCGTCAGTGTGCGGAGCATCCCCCCCGGGATGCGGGTCACTGTAGTGAGAGAAGCTTCCGGTTACGCGTCGCCCTTTGCCGGGTCGCCCGTGGCGTCGGCTTCCCCGCAGGCCCGCGTGCTTGTGCTCGCTCGCACAAGCGATCCCACGGTGCAGTCTTGGAGGTCGAGAGGGCGTTGTCGAGCGTGCGGCGTAGGCCCGATCGGGCTCAGTGCGTCGTGGGGAGCGTTCCCGCCTTGACCAGCGGCGCACACGTCGGTGTGCCGCCGTGCAGCACCAAGAACTTGCCGTTCTGGATGCCCATCTCGAAGAAGCAGCTGTTGTTGGCCGGCTGGCCCTTGACGAAGTGCAGCGCCGGCGAAAGGCCGCCAAGCGTCTCGTTCGAGGGCAGCCCGTACAGGCCCTTCAGGATGAGCGCTGAGGTGATCGGCGTGGTCGAGGTGGCCTTGGCGGCCTGGACGGCGGCCTGCAAGAGCGCGCCGTCCGCCCAGGACTGCAACACGATCTCACCAAAGTTCGGGCCGCTGGCGACCTGCGGAGCGTACTTGTTGAGCGCGGAGTACATCGTCGCCGTGGTCGCGTTGTGGACGAACCAGAGGTAGTCCGACTGGGTGTCGATGTTGCCGTTGAATGCCGGGATCTTGAGCCAGGCAATCGCCACCGTTCCATCGCTCGAGAGCTCGCGCGGCGTGTAGTTCTGGGTCGCGCAGTCCTGGACGACGTGTTCGACCACCGACGAGGCATCTCCCACGGTCATTGCGGTTGCGCCAGACTCCTTGGCCGCCAGGCACTGCGCGGTGTAGTTGGGGGCGGCGAACCCGATGCCCGCCGTGTAGGTGTACTGGATGCCGTAGTGCGATGCCACCTTCTCGCCCTGGTGGACCGACTCGGCACAGATGTTGACCTCGACGCAGTAGAGCGCCGCCTCCTTCTTCACGCCGGCGCTCTTGGCGATGATGGCCCCGACTGAGTTCGTGTAGTTGAAGGTCGCACCGGCTGGGAAGAAGTCGGAATTCTGCCAGCCTGAATCGGTCTCCTGCCCGCCGAGCACCGGCACGTTTGCACCCTTGACGACCGAAGCAAAGGACGGGTCTTCGTCGCTGTTGTCGAAGATGGCGGCAGCGTGGTCTTGGCTGACGGCGGTCTGGGCGTTCGCCAAGGCCTTGGCGGCGCTGTACCCGTCGTCGAGAACGACGAGGTGAACCTGATGCCCGGCCAGGCCACCGTGGCCGTTGACCCAGGACGCCCATGCCTGCATCGTGTCGGTGGTCTGACTGATGGAGGAGGCCTCCGGACCCGTGCAGCTACACAGATCGGCGATGGTGACCGTGCTGGTCGACGCCGCGGCTTCTGCCTGACTCGCCGGCATCACGACAACGCTCACCGCACCCGCCACGGCGAGCGACATTGCCGCGAGCGCCCCCGTCACCTTCTTCACGCGTCGTCGCACGTGCACTCCCCCCTGGGCTCTCGGCCCTGTTGTTAGCGTCCCGGACTATATCGATCTCTCTCGCGATTTGGAGGGCGTCCTGGCGCCTCGTCGGGAGTACCGGGCGACCAAAGGAGTGGCGCGGTCGAACGCAATCGGCTACGAGTACTGCTATCCGGGGAGGTGAACCTGTTCATGGAGGACGGGGGGTGACCATGCGGGTCATGAGTGACATGGACGGGTGGCCGGCGACGTGCACCGGTCCTGCCTGCCAGCGGTGACGGGCTGACCCGTGCAGGACTTCTTGCCCTTCATCGTCATTGGCCTCGCCACCGGGGCCGTGTACGGCCTGGCCGGCGTCGGTCTCGTGCTCGCCTACAAGACCTCGGGCATCTTCAATCTCGCCTACGGGGCCGTTGCGGCTCTGACGGTGTTCGTCTTCTACTGGCTCCACGACGAACACGGCTGGCCCTGGGGCCTGGCGGCCGCGCTGTGCGTCCTGGTCCTCGGCCCCGCCGAGGGGCTGATCATGGAACTTCTCGGGCGTGCCCTCGAGCAGGTGGGTGCGACGCTGAAGGTGGTTGCCACCGTCGGACTCTTGCTGATCGTCCTGGGAGTTGGCGAGCTCTGGTACGGCAACAACGAGGTGAACTTTCCCTCCTTCCTGCCCACGGCGACCGTGCCGATCCTCGGAGTGAACGTCGGGTGGGACCAGATCACGGTGACGATCATCTCCGTCATTGCGACGGCGATCCTCTATTACTTCTTCCGCTACGTCCGGATGGGCTTCGCCATGCGCGGCGTCGTCGACAACCCCGACCTCTTGTCAATGACCGGCGAGAACCCCATACGGGTGCGGCGCTGGGCCTGGATCATCAGCATGATGTTCTGCTCCATGGCGGGCTTGCTGCTCGCGCCCGGCCTGAGCCTGAACGCCGTGATCATCTCGACGCTCGTCGTCTATGCCTTCGGGGCGGCGGCCATCGGCTACTTCTCCAGCCTTCCGCTGACCTTCGCCGGCGGCCTGTTCATCGGCATCGCCGGGTCACTGGCGACCAAGTACGCCGTCTCCGTCAGCTGGTTGAGCGGGCTGCCCCCGGCGATCCCGTTCATCGTCCTGTTCGTCGCGCTGGTCGTCACGCCCAAGTCACGCCTGGCGGAACGTCGGGTCGTCACCACGCTCCCTGTTCGCAAGGCGTGGTACGCGCCCTGGCGGGTCCGCCTCGTCGTGTTTGCGGTAGGACTCGTCGTGTTGTGCCTCGTTCCCAACTTGGTGGGCGACCACCTGGCGATCTGGGCGAGCTTCCTGGCGGACGCGATCCTGCTGCTCTCGCTCGGTTTGCTCGTGCGCGTCTCGGGTCAGATCTCGCTGTGCCACCTTTCGTTCGCCGCGGTCGGGGCGGCGGCGTTCGGGCATTTCGCTGACAGCTATCACTTGCCCTGGCTGCTGGCGCTTGTCTTCGCCACGTTGATCGCCGTGCCGGTCGGGGCCATCGTGTCGATCCCCGCCATCCGACTGTCCGGTTTGTTCTTGGCGCTGGCCACACTGGGCTTCGGGATTCTGTTGCAGTACCTCTTCTATTCGACCAACTTGATGTTCGGACTCACGACAGCGGGCATTCCGGCTCCGCGCCCGCAGATGAGCGTGTTCGGTCTCTCGCTGGCGTCGGACAAAGGCTTCTACTTCGTGCTCCTGCTGGCGGCCGTGCTGAGCACGATCGTCATCATTGCGATCCAACGCAGCCGGATGGGTCGGCTCCTCGGTGCCCTGGCTGACTCGCCGTTGGCACTCGAGACCCAAGGTGCCACGACCAACGTCATCAAGGTGTTGATCTTCTGCATCACGGCGGCATTCGCGAGCCTCGCCGGCGCCCTGACCGCGATCGAATTCCATTACGCGGTCGGAAGCAACTACGACCCGTTCCAGTCTCTCGTGTACGTGGCGTTGGTCGTCATCGCCATAGGGGGAGAACCCTGGTACGCGCTCATTGCCGCCCTTGGAGTGTCGATCATTCCGGGCTACTACACGGCGAACAACGTGACCACGTACCTCCAGATCTTGTTCGGCGTCATGGCGGCCGCCTATGCCGTCTTCTCCCAACGCGCTGTCGCCGTGCCGCTGCGGGTCCGCCAATTCCTCGATCGCCTCGGCGGCCGCCAGCCGGAGCACGCGGTGACCGAAGAACAGGTGCGCCAGGCCGTGGCCCAGGCCGCCGTTGCCGAAGAAGACGCAGCCCGCCAAGACTCCCAGCTCACGGTGGCGGCTGCCACGAGCGAACCGGAGGTCGCAGGACTCGAAGTCCGCGGGCTCTCGGTGCGCTTCGGTGGTGTCTCGGCGGTCCAGAAGGTGAGCCTCACCGCCCCGATGGCGCGCATCACCGGGTTGGTGGGCCCCAATGGGGCCGGGAAGACGACGACGTTCAATGCGTGCTCGGGTTTGGTGAAGCCGACCACCGGCCGGATCATTCTCCACAACAGGGACGTCACGTCCCTCGGGCCGGCCGGACGGTCCCGATACGGCCTGGGTCGATCGTTCCAGCGGGTCGAGCTGTTCTCTTCCTTGACCGTGCGGGAGAACGTCGCCCTGGGTCGCGAAGCATCACTGGCCGGAGCCAACCCGGTGCGCCAGCTGATCAGCGGCGCCTCCCAGCGCGCAACGGTGCGAAAGGCCGTCGACGATGCCGTTGAGCTGACCGGGATCGGACCGTTGACGAACCTCCAGGCGGGCCTGCTCCCGGTCGGTCAGCGCCGAATGGTCGAGCTGGCGCGCGTGCTCGCAGGGCCGTTCGACATGTTGCTCCTCGACGAGCCGTCATCGGGTCTCGACGGTGCCGAGACGAGACGGTTCGGCGAAATCCTGGCCGCGGCCGTCGCTGATCGCGGCCTTGGCATCTTGCTGGTCGAGCACGACATGGCACTGGTGCGTCAGGTCTGCGAGAACATCTACGTCCTGGACTTCGGCCAACTCGTCTTCGAAGGAACCCCCGCCGAGATGCTCGCCAGCCCGGTGGTGCGCAGTGCCTACCTCGGCTCCGAGAGCCACGCTGTCCCGAGCGGCCACACGGCTCGGTGCATGGGAGCAAGCGGTGCTTGAGCTCAACGGAGTGACAGCCGGGTACGGCGAGACGGTGGTCCTGCGCGATGTCACCCTCTCCGTGCCGGACTCCAAGGTGGTGGCGCTCCTTGGGCCAAATGGCGCCGGGAAGACGACGACGCTGCGCACTGCGTCTGGGCTGATCAAGCCGATGCGAGGTCAGGTGATGCTCGGCGGAGAGGACGTGACGGGCAAGAAGCCCTACGCCATGGCGCGGCGTGGGCTCTGCCACGTGCCGGAGGGCAACGGGATCTTCCCTTCCCTGACCGTCAAGGAGAACATCGTCCTGCACTCACCCAAGGGGAAGGAAAAAGAGAGCATTCAAAAAGTCGCAGACCAATTCCCATCGTTGGCCACCCGGCTCGGGCAGCAGGCCGGAAGCTTGAGCGGTGGCGAACAACAGATGCTCTCCCTGGTCAGGGCCTATCTGACAAGTCCGCGGATCGTCGTCGTCGACGAGGCGTCCCTCGGGTTGTCGCCGTTGCTCGTCGACCAGGTCTTCGAGGCACTGTCCCAGATCGTGGTGACCGGCACCTCCTTGCTGCTGGTCGAGCAGTACGTGACGCGTGCCCTCGAGCTCGCCGACACCGTGTACCTCATGAACCGAGGCCAGATCGTGTTCTCAGGGCCCGCCGCCGACCTCCGAGGAGAGGATGTGTTCGAGCGGTACCTGGGTATTGAAGTAGGTCCGTGACGTCGCCCAGCACCGCGTAGAATCACGACGGCATGGACCGAAGCAATCTCGGGTTAGCGGCCAAGTTGCTCGCAAAGGCTCAGGACACCGCGTTCGAGGCCGAAGCTGCCGAGTTGACCGAGAAGGCGTACGTGCTGCTGGAGGTCGCGGTTATCCAATTACAAGGACTGCGGATCGCGGCGTACGCTCCCTGGCGTGGCTGAAGGTCGACGGCGCGCCGCTGAGCTCCTCGTCCACTGCCTCGAGCACGAAGGCGTCACATGCGTGTTCGGCATCCCCGGCGAGGAGAACATCTACCTCACCGATGCCTTGTCCCGATCCACCATTCGCTACGTCCTCGTCCGCCACGAGCAAGCAGCGTCGTTCATGGCCGAGATCCATGGACGGCTGACCGGAAGGGCCGGCGTGTGCGTCGCCACTCTGGGGCCCGGTGCCATCAACCTGCTCTTGGGGACAGCCGACGCCTACACCAACAGCACGCCTCTCCTCGCCCTCTCGGCTCAAGTGGGGCTGAACCGGATCTACAAGGAATCGCACCAGAGCGTCGACCTGGTCTCCATGTTCGCGCCGGTGACGAAGTGGTCCGAGTTGATCCTGAGTCCGGGTTCCATCCCCGAGATGATCCGGAAGGCATTCAAGCTGGCCCAGACCGAACGACCGGGATCCGTCTACCTCGGTGTGCCAGAGGATGTCGAAGACGCCTTCGTCCCCGATCGGCTCGTCCCGCTCGACGTCAACACACCCCGTGCCGACGAGCCCTCACCCAGCCAGATCGCGCGCGCCGCCGCGGTGCTCGATGCAAGCAAACGCCCCATCATTCTGGCTGGGCACGGAGCTGCCCGGGCGGGCGCGGCCGATGCGCTGTTGCGCTTCTCCGAATCGCTCGAGCTCCCTGTGGCGACCACGTTTCACGGCAAAGGGGTGTTCCCCGACGATCATCCACATTCCCTCGGCGCCGTCGGGTTCATGAGCCACGACTACGTCAATTTCGGTTTCGACGATGCCGACGTCATTGTGAGTGTCGGATACGAACTCCAAGAGTTCGACCCTGTCCGGATCAACCCCGACGGCGACAAGCAGATCATCCACGTGAGCCGCGTGCCAGCCGAAGTGGACGCTCGGTACGACGTCGAGGTGGGGATCCAGGCCGACATCACGAGCACACTGGCCGCCCTGGGCGACGCCACCACGCGCAACTTCGCCCAGGGATCTCGAGGTGCGAAGATCCGCCAGCTCCTGGCTGACGAGCTGGCTCAAGGTGCCGCCGACGACAGCTTTCCGCTCAAGCCGCAGCGCGTCGTCGTGGACACACGGGCGGCGCTCGGCCGCTCCGACATCGTGCTCGCCGACACCGGCGCCGTGAAGATGTGGATGGCCCGCCTCTACCCGACCTTCGAGCCGAACACCTGCCTGATCTCCAACGGGCTCTCGACGATGGCCTTCGCGCTGCCCGGCGCGATCGGCGCCAAGCTGGCCGAGCCCGATCGCAAAGTGCTGGCCGCCGTCGGCGACGGGGCCTTTTTGATGAATTCGCAGGAGATCGAGACGGCTCTGCGGGAGCGGATCCCCTTGACAGTTCTCATCTGGGAGGACGACGCCTACGGCCTGATCGGCTGGAAGATGGACATGGAGCTCGGTCATCACGTCGAGGTCGGATTCACCAACCCCGACTTCGTGGCCTACGCCGAGAGCTTCGGGGCCCGTGGCTACCGGGTGAGCGCCGCGGGCGATCTCCTCCCCATGCTCACCGAGGCCCTGTCCGCCGACACGGTGTCCGTCGTCACCTGCCCGGTCGACTACTCGGAGAACCTCCGCCTCACGGACGCCCTCGGCGACCTGTCGGGTCCGTTCTGACGGGCGAGCGGACAGAGGGCGCCAGAGGGCGCTGAGCCAGAGGGCGCTGACGGCGCCCGGCTGGCCGTTGATCTCGTCGGCCGCGCGTTGCACACTTTGTGGGACACGCTCCATGGCTGACCCACCGCTTCTCGCTCTGCGATGTGCTGGGTGCCGACGGCCAACACCTCAGTTGCGGCGACAGGCCCGTCATGACGAACGGCAGGATCGGAGGGCTGGTGAACGACGCACAGTTCCAGCAGATGAAGGTCGGGCAAGGCTTCATTGCAGCTTTGGACCAAAGCGGTGGCAGCACTCCGAAGGCGCTCAGGCTCTACGGGATCGACGAGGACCAGTACTCCGACGACGACGAGATGTTCTCGTTGATGCACGCCATGCGAAGCCGGATCATTCAGAGCCCCAGCTTCGACGGCGAGGACATCATCGGCGCCATCCTGTTCGAGGACACCATGGATCGGGAGATCGGCGGACATAACTCGATGTCCTTCCTCTGGGACGTGAAGCACGTCGTCCCTTTCTTGAAAGTGGACAAGGGGTTGGCCGCCGAACAGAACGGCGTTCAGCTGATGAATCAGATAGGCGGCCTCGCTCCCCTCCTCTCGCGTGCCAGGGAGAAGGGGGCGTTCGGGACCAAGATGCGCTCGTTCATCACGCGCGCCAACCACGATGGCGTCAAAGCGGTCGTCGATCAGCAGTTCGAGCTGGCGACGCAGATCATGGCGGCTGATCTGGTGCCGATCGTCGAGCCCGAAGTCGACATTCACAGTAACGAGAAGGGCGCCGCGGAGAGCCTGCTGAAGGAGAACATCTTGGACCAGTTGTCCCGACTCGAACCCGAGCAGCACGTCATCATCAAGATTTCGTTGCCCTACGTCGATGACTTCTACGCCGACTTGGTCGACCACCCCAGAGTTCTCAGGGTGCTGGCACTCTCGGGCGGGTACGACCGCAAGGTGGCGGACGACCTCTTGTCGGCCAACCACGGCGTGATCGCCAGCTTCTCGCGTGCTCTCACCGAAGGATTGTCGGTCCATCAGAGCCAACACGAGTTCGACGCCGCGCTCAAACATTCGATCGAGAACATCTTCGATGCGTCCCTCACGTAAGCCCATCTTCATGTCAAAAAACAGAGGACTCCATGTCCGCTGATCACATCCCATCGCCGTGGGCCATCCGCTCCACGCTCATCTCTGTGGCCGAACTCGAGCGGTCCGTCGAGTTCTACCGCGAACTCGGATCCTTCGGCGAGATCCTCCACGACGACGCGATTGCAGTGCTCGGCGGGACATCATCCGAATCAATCGTTTTGATCCTCCGAGAAACGCGGGGGGTCCATGTCCGACACGGGCAGCAGTCGCTCGGCCTCCGCACCATCACCTTCAACGTCCGAACGCCCAGCGAGCTGGACCGGGTCGAGTCCGTGCTGCGAAGCCGCGACCTCTTCACGGCCCGTCGTCACATCGGCGATCATCTGGCCGAGATGGTCAGCGGACGAGATCTCGACAACATGCCCCTCGCCTTCATCTGCTACAACTCGGACGAGTCGATCGGGTCCGAGTACTACCAGGCGATCGTCGATCTGATCTACGCGCTCGACATGTGACGAGACGGACATGCATCAGGCTTCGACCGCTGTCCACGCCGGATCACCCTTGCCCTCCTCGTAGGCCGTGAGTGCGACCAGCACGATGACGACGAGCGCGATGGCCAGAGGAACGACGATCCGGACGTGGAGGACCAACGCCGCTCCCAGCAGGGCTCCGATGAACATGGCGGCGACTGCGATCAGGCGCCGGCCCGACTTGGAGCCCTTGCCCCCGCCGACCGTACTGTCCGCCCCGATCCCGGTCACGGTCATGGTCAACACCGTCGTCGTCAGGTCTGGCACCGCCAGTTTGCGGATGCTGGCGTTTTGAATGCCGGTGGCGAGACTGAGGACCACGATCAGCCCATAGCGAAATCCATGCTGCGGCGAGTTGGAGCTCCAGAGTGCAAGCACCACCGCCACGGCCAGAAAGACGGACTCGGCGGCCATCGAAAGGGCGAGGTGACGCCCTCGGTGATGGCCGTAGCGCCCGATGATCCGGCCGCCGATGACCGATCCGACGACGAAGGACAGCAGTGCGACGAGTGATGCAGAGACCGAGAAACCGTGTGCGCCCGCAACGGCAAAGCCCAAGAAGACGACGTTTCCCGTCATGTTCGCAACGAACACGTGCCCCAGGGCCAGGTAGCTGAACGCGTCGACCAGACCGGTCACGAGGGTCATGGCGACGAGGAGAGGCGGCAGCGGGCCGTAGGGGCCCGCCCGGCCCGGTACCAAGGTGTCCCGCACTTCGACGAGGAATGTGCTCATGTCCACACGCCCTTTCTTCGGTACCGCCGGTCAGGTGATGGCCAGACCTATCAGATGGCCGAGCCCGAAGGTCAGGCCCGCTGCGAGGAGCCCGAAGACGAGCTGCCTCGTGCCCGAGAAAACGGGACCTCGCCCCGTCAGCAACGGGATCAGCGCGCCGATGGCGAACAGGCCGGCGGCGGCAGCCGCGATCGAACCCACCACCGCCACGGTGCCGCTGGCAAAGAAGAACGGGACAAGGGGGACGACTACCCCCAGGGCGAACAGGGCCAACGACGAGGCGCCGGCCGAGTACGGCGACCCGCCGAGCGTGCTGGGGTCCAATCCCAACTCCTCGCGTGTCATGGCGTCGAGCGCCTCTTGCTCGTTGGCCATAAGGCGCGCTGCCACCTGTTCCGCCTCTGCCGGGGGCAGACCCTTGGCCTCGTAGATGAGCGTGAGCTCCTCTTGCTCTTCGTCGGGCACCGACCGGATTTCGGCGGCCTCCGTGTGGACCTGACGCTCGTAGAGCTCCCTCGCACTCTGCACCGACACCGGTGCGTCCACGAACGAGATGCCCGGTCGCCTGGTCCGCGTCTCCGTCGTGAGATGCTCGGCTGCTTCGGCGCCGATGGTGGCCATCTGCACCCACGTAGACCCTGAGGGCATGGCACCAAGCACGCCCTGTCCGATCATCACGTCAGCCGTGATCTGGGCGGTCGGGAGCATGGTGATCACCACATCGGCGTGCGCCACCGCGTCAGACGCTTCGTCGTGGGACGTTGCGCCACCCGCCACCAACGGGAGAGTCGATGCCGCATGCCTGGACCACACATCCACGTCTATTCCGGCGCCGAGGAGGCGGGTCGCCATCGCCGCACCCATCGTGCCGGTCCCGATCACCGCCACGCGGTGGCAGCGGGCTCCGCTTGTCACGTTGGATCCGGGCAGTCATGTCCGCGCTCCCCTTCACATGCCTTCGGGGGAAGGGCCGCCCACCGGGACGGCCACGGTCATGATCCGGTCGATTCGCTGCATCACGTCGTCGTCGAGATCGATGTCGGCCGCGGCCAACGCCTCGTCGACGTGCTCGGGGTCGCGGGTCCCGACGATGGCCACGTGGACGGCCCGGTTGTGCAGCACCCACGCGACAGCCAGCTGCGCCAGCGTGACACCGAGCTCTTCGTTCGCCAGCTGCCGAAGTCGATCGACGGCACGGAGATTGCGCTCGAACGACTGGCCGTGGAAGACCGGGCTCTTCGACCGCCAGTCTTGGGAGTCGAACGCCGTCTCTTGCGTCAGGTTCCCGCTCAGCAACCCGTGCGCCAGCGGACCGTAGACCAAGACGCCGATGTCCTTGGCCGTGGTGTAGGGCAGTACCTCGGCTTCGATCTCTCGACGGAACAAGTGGTAGGGCGGCTGCAGCGTTTCGACGGGCAGCGTCGCGGTCGAACGCCTCCATCTGGTCCACGTCGAAGTTCGAAACCCCGACATGCCTCACTTTGCCGTCGGCGACGAGCTTTGCCAGCTGATCCGCCGTCTCCTCGAACGGTGTCGCCGGATCGGGCCAGTGGACCTGGTACAGATCCACGTAGTTGGTGTCCAACGCCCGCAGGCTCGCCTCGACGCCCTCTCGGATCCATGCCGCGCCTGCATCTCGCACGAGGCCGGCGCCCTCGGGTCGCAGCCCACCCTTGGTCGCGATGACGTACCCGTCGTGTGGGAAATCACGCAGAGCGGCTGCCAGGAGCTGCTCGGACTGACCGAACCCGTAGCCCTGCGCCGTGTCGAAGAAGGTCACGCCGCTGTTGGCCGCCCGCCGGATGGCATCCGTCGCCGAGGCGGTGTCCGTCGGTCCCCAGTCGCCACCGAGCTGCCAGGTGCCGAACGTGATTCGTGAAACCTCGAGTCCGCTCTTGCCCAAGATCGTGTGTCTCATTGTGTCCTCCTTCTGATGGTTCCTTTCAGCGCCGAAATATAGGTACGATACGTATCGTATTTAAATTGTGGTAGGGTGTCAACCCTGTGACCGGTCCGCGCTGCCCACCGTCCGCCCCCCGGGGGCGACCCCGCAGCGAGCGCGCCCATCAGGCCATCCTCGATGCGGCCAACGAGATCCTCGAAGAGCGCGGCTTGGTCGACCTGACCATCGACGAGGTCGCACAACGAGCGGGGGCGAGCAAGACCACGATTTACCGGCGATGGCCGACCAAGGGCACGCTGGTCTTCGAAGCCTTCTCGGCCGACTTCCTGGCCCGGCAGCCCAGTCCTGACACCGGATCCCTGCGGGGGGACCTCCTTGCTGCTTTGCGCTCCTGGATCCGCGTCGTCAAGGGGACCGTCAAAGGCCGCACCCTGGTGGGACTGATCGGCGAAGTTCAGCGTGACCCGGAGCTGGCCGCGGTCTGGCGAGAGCGCTTCATCACTCCGGTTCGAGCGCGACACCGCACCATGGTCGATCGGGCCATTGAGCGAGGCGAGATCTCGCCCGAAGCGGACCCAGAAGTCGTCCTCGACCTGGTCTACGGAGCCGCCTACCACCGGCTCTTGCAGTCGCATCTCCCACTGAGCGACCGCTTTGCCCAGGCTGTCGTGGACACAGTCGTTGCGGGTGTGCGGGAGAACCGACCGACGAAGGGACATGCCGATTCTTGGGGTGCCGACGGACGGAGACTCCGGGCCGAGTCGCTCCGTCCCACATACGGTGGTCAACGAAGTCACCAATTGCAGTGTGCACCTCTTGATGCCCGTCCGCTATCGGCCTTTTTTGATGCTCGTCGGCTATCAGCCCTTCTTGGGTGGAAGGGCGGTTTCGGTGTCACGCACGTTTGAAAGCCAGCCTCGGCCGCTTGACGCAATACCGAGAGTCAGAGCCACGCCAGGATCAGGGCGTAGCAGCGATGGTATTGCCGCGTCTGTGGGGTCGAAAGAGCCAAGCCGATAGCGTTCGGGAAGGGACGTTTGAGAGGAGCCGGCAATGGCCAAGTCGCTGTACACGGCCCGGGCCCATGTCGTGGGCGGGCGAGACCAGGGGCACGGTGTGACCAGTGACGGGGCGCTGGACGTTCAGTTGCGCACGCCCGTCGAAATGGGTGGAGACGGCGGAGGCACGAACCCCGAGCAGCTCTTCGCCGTGGGCTACGCCGCCTGCTTCGAGGGAGCTCTCGGCGTCGTGGGACGGCGTGAACGTGCCGAACTCGGAGCGGTCTCCATCGATTCACGCGTCAGCCTTATCACGACCGAGAACCGGGGATTCAACGTGGCCGTCGAACTCCATGTCACGCTTGCGGGGATCGACGAACCCGACCGCGCCGTTTCGATCGTGGCCGCTGCACATGAGGTCTGCCCGTACTCCAACGCAACCCGCGGCAACGTCGACGTGGTCCTGACAGCGAATGGCCATGCCGTCTCGGGACACGGTGGAAACACCTGACCTTTCCGACTCAGAAATGAGGTTGATCCGATGCCACCGGCCGAACCAGTCGCTGAACCCTCGGGCCACACCCCCGAGGGTGGAGTCATCGTCGGCAACGCCGACGCCGCGCACGCCATGGTCCTCTTCGAGGATCCGCAATGCCCCTACTGCCGGCAATTCGAAGAGGTCAACGGACACCTGATCACGACCGCCGTGGAGGCCGGCGAGCTGGCAGTCGAATATCGGATGCGCTGCTTCTTGGGCCCCGAGTCGGTGCGAGCGGACAACGCGCTCGCCCTTGCCGCAGAATCCGGCCGCTTCGACGAACTGCGCCAGGCGCTCTTCGGCGCACAGCCTCCGGAGGGATCAGGGGGCTTTACGACCGACGACCTCCTGCGTCTCGGCGCACGCTGCGGACTGACCGACTCCGCATTCGTCTCGGGAGTACGACGTTCCCGATATGAGAAATGGGTACTGAGACGAGAGGCGGTCTTCCAAAGAGAAGATCCGCAGGGGACGCCGGCGGCATGGCTCAACGGCAGCCCGATCGATTCGACGCTGCTCTTCGACAGGGTGGCGTTCGAGAACGAGCTTCAGCGCGCCTAGCCGCGTCCGGAGAGGCCTGGATCAGGCTCTCAGGTGAACGAACGGTCGGATCAGAGGTCGCACACGGTCCGGACATGGCTCATCAGCCCCTCTTGAATGTTGCCCAGGAGGACTCGCGCGTCCTCATCGTCTTGTTCTTCGTACGCCACCTCGAGGTCGGCCGACAGCTGATCAAGATGGTCGAGGATCGTTCGGCGAACCTCTTCGTCTGTGGGGTCACCCGGCCAGAGATTTGCTGGCGTCCGGCCGGCCACGCTCGGCATCGAACTGAGAGGCGACGTGCCCAGGAGCTCGTCCTCTGCCATCAGAAGAGCCGCCCATGTCTTGAGATCCTCGAAGAGCCGCTCGAGTTCGCCGTGCATGGCGTTGCTGAAGGAGACTTTTCGGTACGCCTGCTTGACGTCTTGCACCACGTCGATGACCTCGCTCAAGATCCCGTTGAAATCGGCGAGCGCACGGTCCGGTGGGGACATGTCGGTAGGCGTGGTGACCTCTTTCACGAACGACTGCGAGCAGGAGCTGCCCGACGACCGAGACGATCCTCACGAGATCATCATCTCGGGCGGCGACGAGCTGACTCGACAATCTTCTAACGCCGAGCGGACTCACGCAAGAGTCCTCGGCCGGTTGCCCGAGAATCCACCCACTTTGGCCCAACGGGTTGCGCCGGTGTCGGCTGGGCCCGCCGAGCCGGCGCCACCCCTCAAACGGTCACGGAGAACGAACACCCATGAGGAGTCCTCGGAGATCCGCGCTTCTGCTGTAAATCCCCGGGTGGCTGCGGTGCCTCGAACCGCACAGCTGTCGGTACTGTCAGCAGCAAGGCACTCTCCGCTCTCCAAGCGTCCTGCTCGGAGCGGCGAACGGGCGAGCCTGCGCCCATTTCCGTAGCGAACCAGCAGAATATTCGGGACGACGACCCATTAGCGGCGTACCGTCATGTGTACAGAGGATCAGTCGAGTCGAGGCGGGACACTCGCGACAGGAAGTGAGGAGCTGTGGACCAATCAATCATTGACCACGTCTCGATCGACCCCGCAGCGACCAGAGGGTATGAGCGCAGCCCCGAGCTGCAGAGCCAGTTCGAGGACGCTGCCAAGCGCTTGCTCAACCTCGATCATTGGAGGACCGAAGACGGACACGCTCCTCCCGGTGCGCCAGAGCTGAGGTGCGATCTCGCGCTCGAAGGAGGTGGCGTCAAAGGGATCGCGCTCGTTGGAGCTGTGTTGGTGCTCGATGAGGCCGGCTACAAGATCCAGCGAGTGGCCGGTACAAGCGCCGGCGCCATTGCTGCCACTCTGATCGCTGCAATCGTCCAGCGCGGGAGACCGATGATCGAACTCAAGCGTTACCTCGACACCATGGAGTTCGTGAAGTTCATGCCCGAGGGCAAGATCCACGAGGTCTTGGATCGGATCGATCACCGAGTCGGTGAGCTGACTGCCGACTTCTCAATCTTGCTCACCCGCATGGGCCTCTATCCGGGAACCTACCTCTACGACTGGCTCGGGCCGATCTTGAAAGAGCTCGATGCCGAGATCTTTCGCAAGCTCCGGATCACCCAGGAAGACGACCCGGGTATGAGCCTTCCGATTGAGCGCCAGTACCGCCTGCTCGTGCATACCTCTGACGTCACTCGGCGAGTCCTCGCGCGCTTGCCCTGGGATTGCAACCGTTACGGCAAGCAGCCTGACACCATGACCGTTGCGGACGCCGTCAGGGCCTCGATGTCCATCCCCTTCTTCTTTGAGCCCTTCAAGTTCGACGCGTCCGAGGCGACGGTGAACGTTCCGATGCCAGGTGGCCGTACGGGTGCGCGGCGCTATGCGGGCGGCACGGTCACCTGGGTCGACGGCGGAATGCTCCGAAACTTTCCCATCACAGCTTTCGATCGTATCGACGGTAAGCCGCCTCGATGGCCGACCATCGGCATCAAACTCAACAGTTTTGACGCCGATTCCGGACCGACCACCGCCTGCGCGCACACGCTTGGACTCGCCACTGCCTGCGTGCAGACCATGATGAACGAATGGGATGTCTACGCCATTGAGTCAGCGACGGCGGCCCGGACGATCTTCATCGACAACGACGGAATCACTGCCACACAATTCGATCTCGACAAGACTCAACAAGACGCTCTGTTCAAGAACGGGGTAGCAGCAGCCACCGAATTCATCATCGACATGGGACAGCTCGGCTACGTACCAAAGGATGCCGCGCAAGGGCTGCAGTTCGCCCAACTTCGCGAAGCCCTCACGGCTGCGGCACCACCTCCGTCTCCATAAAAGGAGCCATTGATGGCAGATGAACCAGCTCGTGCCGGAGGAACCGACGCCCCGGCACTCCCTGTCGTTTTCGACCGGCGGACATTCGAAGAGGAGCTGACCGTTTGGCGGGCCCGAGAGAAGCAGCACACCCGTGAGGGCGATGCGATCGCTGCAGCGCGACGGCGGCTCCCCATTGGTTGAAATAGACGCCAACGCTGGAGTTGATTGGGCCTGAGGGATCGCTCACCCTGCTCGACGCCTTCGAAGGCGCCGGATGCTTATCGCGTACTACTTTCACACGGTGGCCACCCTGCCTTCGAGCAGTGTGAAGGTTGCACGTGGGTGACAACCCAGGTGACAGAGTTGTCATACCTGCATTCGCGGAGCATCAGCTTTGCGGTGCTCTGTCAAGGATCGTACGACGAACGCGGTCGATACCGCGAGTCCATGGGCTGGATCGTGCCGTGGTATTCGGCCCAAACCTCCCTCGAGGAACTACTCGATAGGTCGCCACATCGGCAGGATGCACATCGTGTGCTAAGTCCGCGAAGCAGACCGGGTCTTTGAGACCCACTGGACAACTGCCCGCGGGGTCGAGGAGATGGACTACAACTACGCCCTCATGGATCTCACGGCCTACGGACGCCAGGAATGGTGGGGGGATTCTCCTCCGGGTTGGCCTCAAGAGTGCACCATCACGGGAACCGCCGATGGTCCACCCGTATGGACACCAATGCCGATGTCGCTGTGGCCAGCCGGACGACCCCATAGCGCAGTGGTCGCGACTTGCGGCAGGACGTTCCGATGACCTGACCGTCCATCCGTGAAGTCGTTGTGAGCATTCTGTTGCGACGGCGAACTTGGACGGCGGGCGGCCTGACGGAGCCCGCCAGCGTTGGAGTCCTCTACTGGACCTGTTTCTTGGATTCAGCGTGTGCTGCTTCGGCGAGCCGTTTGATCGCAGCGAGGCGTCGGTCCCACTGAATGGCGAGATCGGTCATCGCACGTGCGGCCTCGTCGACCCGCCCCGCGTCCACGCGGTAAAGCACTTCTCTTCCCTGCTTGCGCCGGCTGACCAACCCGGCATCTTCGAGGACCCCGAGATGCTTTGAGACCGCCTGGCGCGTGAAGGGCACCTGCGCGCGCCAACCAGCTCGCGCTGACTTCTCCGTTGGTGACGATGAGATCGAGCACACGTCGGCGAGACGGATCGCCGATAGCCGACCACAGTTCGTCATCGGCGTGCGTCGTCATGAACCCTACTCGCCAAGGGCGCGGACGAGTCGATCGAAGAACTCGCCCCAACCTTGTCGGTGCTCGTCCGCATAGCGCTGCTTCTCCGCCTCCGGCCAGTCACGGACCTCGTGACCGCTCTCAATGACTCGTAGTCGGGTCCTCTCCTCGCCCTCAGGCGTCAGCGTGAATTCGACGAGCATCGAGTTACCGATCACGGGCTCCTCGTCGCAGGGATGGTTCCAGCGGAACGAGAAGCACGTCGGCGGATCGACTGTCTCCACGACGACCGGGCCTCCTTGGTCCCCGAACTCCATGTAACCGTGGGCACCCGGTTCGACGACGAGATCGACCCGGTCGGCGAACCACTGGCTCATCTGGTCGGGCTCGGTGATGGTGCGCCACACCACATCGGCCGGAGCCTCGATCACCACTTCCCGCTCGATCGCTAAGCCTGGCATCGGTCTTTGCTCCATTTCTTGGGTCTGATCCTTGGATACGAACTGCAACTCATAGTAGCACGTCAGAGACCAATATGCAACTTTCGGTTGCTCTTTCGGTCAAAACGCGCTACCTTTGGTTGCACATTGACACGAAGGAGGATGACCATGCCAACCGCCCTGCTCACGAAGAAGACGGCCGCTCCGACCACGGCGACCGCCGTTCCTGAGCCAGGCTCCCAGCCCGAACCGGTCCAACGGGCGAAGTCAGTGGACCGGCACTGGCGGGCCTTCGCCCTGCTGTTGCTGGCGTACTTCATGACCATCGTGGACTTCACCATCGTCAACGTCGCCCTCCCGACCATTGGGCGAGCGTTGCACTTCCCCGAGGCCGATCTGCAGTGGGTGGTGACCGCGTACGGGCTCACCTTCGCAGGATTCGTCCTCCTCGGTGGCCGCGCGGCTGACATCCTCGGCCGGCGCCGCGTGCTCATGACCGGCCTGGCCGTCTTCACCGTCGCTTCTCTCGGCGGCGGAATGGCGTCCTCCGACACCTTCATGATCGTGATGCGGGGTCTGCAGGGATTCGGTGCCGCGCTCGTGCTCCCGGCCGCGTTGTCGATCGTGACGAACATGTTCTCGGAAGGAGCGGAGCGCAACAAGGCGCTCGGCATCTGGGGCGGCGTCGGGGCGTTGGGCGGCACGGTCGGGCTCCTCGCCGGCGGAATCCTCACCACCTACGTCGGATGGCAGTACATCTTCTTCTTCAACGTCCCGATCGGCGTCGGCGCATTGATACTGGCCCCCAGGGTGGTGCCCGAGAGTCGCTTGGGCAACGCTCGCCGGCGCTTCGACGTGTTCGGAGCAGTGTCGATCACCGCTGCGCTCCTGATGTACGTGTATGCCGTCTCCGAGGCGCCTCAGGTCGGCTGGACGGCGACCCGGACCGTAGCCTTGCTCTTCGCCGGCACGGCGCTGTTCGTTGGCTTTTTCGTCATCGAAACCAGGGTCGAGGCCCCGCTCCTCCCCTTGCGTCTGTTCCGCCTGAAGACCGTCGCCGGATCGAACGCGGTGGGCTTCTTGCTCGGGACGAGTTTCTTGACCTTCGTGTTCTTGGGCACGCTGTACATGCAACAGGTGCTCGGCTACTCCGCCCTTGCCACAGGGGCAGCTTGGATGATTGCTTCGGCCACGTCGGCAGCCATTTCCTTCAGCGGGCTCTCCCAGAAGGCCGTGACGAAGAACTCGCCCAAGCCCGTCATGGTCTTCGGGATGACGCTCATCGGAACTGCCATTCTCTGGGCCAGTCGGGCCCCCTCACACGGCAGCTTCTGGGCCAATCTGGCCGGACCCTTCTTGCTTGGCGGCATCGGCACCGCATTTACATTCGTTCCGGTTTCCATCGGTGGGCTCTCCGGCGTGGCCGCGGGCGACGCCGGGGTCGCTTCGGGTCTGCTCAGCACCTCTCAGAACGTTGGCGGTGCCATAGGCGTGGCCGTCGCCTCCTCCCTCGCCGCCTCCCAGTTCCACACGCTCGTCCGGAACGGCGCTTCCAACGCCGCTGCGCTCGCCGGAGGGCTACACGTCGCACTCGCGGTCTCTGGGCTCAGTGCGCTCGTCGCGATTCCTGTGGCACTCGTCGTCATCCGGACTCGGCGGCCAGAGACGGTGCGACTCCCCCGGGCGTCGGATGTCGCCGTCGCCTGCGGAGATTGAAAATTCCCATCCACCCAATTCGAAGAGATGATTGGAGTACGCCAATGACTGCACAGATCGATCAGACAACGAGTTTCTCCTACACCATCTACATCCACGCTTCTCCCGAAGCGGATCTGGAGGGGCCTCACCGAGCCGGAGGTGACGAGGCTGTACTGGCGGCACCATCGGGCTGGCGAGAAGACGTTCCGATCAGATTGGAAGAAGGGCTCGACCTGGGATCTCGAACACCCCGAAGTCCGCTTGGTCGTGAGCGACCCCGAACAAGTGATCCTCGAGTCCGAGCCGCACGGCCGGCTCGTGTACATGTGGCACTCGTTCACGCCGGAATGGGCGGCCGAGGTCGGGATGGACCAGGCAACCGCCGATGCCTGGCGGGCCGGACCCCGGTCCAAAGTGACCTACGACATCGAGCCCGTAGGACGCGATGTGACGAAGCTGATCGTCACCCACGACGGATTTTCGCCCGGCAGCCCCGTACTCCTGGGAATCTCAGAAGGCTGGCCCGCGGTTTTGTCCAGCCTGAAGACCATCCTCGAGATGGGGACCGCGATGTCCACCTAAATGTGTGGGGATGCCGTCCGGCCATCTCTGGTGTTTGGCGACTCGCTACTGCTTCCGCGCGACGACGAAGATCCACGGGGTCGATCCAACCGATGCGCCGTCGAGGATCGGCCGGCCGTCCGTGGAGAACATCGCCGACACCGAAAACCCTGCGTCAGCGAGCAACTGGCGCTCGTGCTCGACCGTCGTGAAGTGCACAAGGGCGTAATCCACGTGCGCGACCGGCGCAGTCGCCCACGCGCCGTGGTCCTCGGCGAGCTTGTGACTTTGCGACCAAGTCGAATACCGCTCGCGAAAGGCGGCCACGCGGTGCGGCAATCCGATCACCGAGTTGGCAACCGCTCGGAATGGCGACTCGCTGGCGATCCACGAGCTCTCGTGCCAGGGGCGGTCGTGAAAGAGCGGACCATCCTTCGAGAAGGTCGAGTACGCAAAGATTCCGTCATCGACGAGGACGCGAGCGATCTCACGGAACGCCTCTTGCCGCTTTTGGTGGTCGTTGTAGTCGATCCCGTTGAAGCTGAAGAATACGAATTTGAAGGACCGATCTGCGAAGTCTGCGAGGTGGCAGGCATCACCCTGGCGGAAGTCGAGTCCTGGATACTGCTGACGACAGGCTTCGGCCATCTCCGGAGACCAGTCCACCCCGACATAGTCAGCGGTGAGCAAGCGCAGAAGTGGCGTGGTGCGCCCGGCGCCGACCCCGAGATCGAGGACCGGCGCGTTCCGCACCTCATCTGCGACAAAGACGATGCCCGCCTGCTCGCCGGCGTCGACCCACCCCTGAGAGTCTCGGTACCGATCGACTCTCGATTTGGTCCGCCAGGCGCCGCGACTCGCCTCGAAGTCGTCCGTCGCGCCCGAGGGACGCGCCGCCTGCACTTCCGCCTTCAGCTTGGTCGTTGCCATGATGCGCCCGCTTCTCTGGAACCATCCCCGCCAGTTTCAGGCCCCAGGACAGAGTACCTGGGAAGGCACTGGGAGACTCGACGGGCCGCACAATTCGCCATCAACTGGACGCGATGGCACGCGGGAGCGGAGTCCCGAAAGGGAAACCCTCCCACGGGCCAACATCCCGCGCGCTCCGAAAGCCGACGTTACCCAGGGAGGCTGGTCCGCCGACCAGCCGCACGGCAGGCGACACCGGCGTCGGTGGTACCTCTGTCCCTGACCAACCCCCATCGATCGGTCAAGGAGCCCTGAGCCCCACGTCCCAACGTTACCGCCCCTCGGCTTGCAACAATCCGGGCGACCCGAAGGTCAACGCGACTTCTTCCGACGACTGGCCGCTTGGCCTGCTGTCAGCGTGACGCCCTTCTTGACCGCCAGCGCGGGATCAGCACCAGAGAAGCGCCGAAGCCGAGGAAGGCGATACCCGATGCCAGCAGCGTTGACAGGTCAGCACCCGTAAATGCAAGGGTCGACACGGTGGCGGTAGGTGCTGTGCTGACCGGCGGGACGGGCGTTGGTGTCGGCGTCGGCGTCGGCGTCGGCGATGGCGATGGCGATGGGGTTGTTGGCGTGGTGACGACCGCGATCACGAGAAAGCACTCGTTTGCTTGGGCAACTCCGCTCACGTTGTCGCTTGAGCTCGTGTAGTTGGAGCCACTGTCAGGGTTGTACAGCGCCGCGAAGCAGTAGGTCCCGGCTGTCGAGGCTGTAAACGGTGTCGACGTGGCGCTCGAGGTATCTCCCGCCGATGAACCCAATGTCACCGGCATGCCCACCTGGGTGCCGCCGGTGCATGTGCTGGTCGAACTCGTCGGACCGCACTCGAAGAAGGTGACGGTGCCACTGGGCGCTCCCTCTGTCGTGCTGCCCGTCACGGTGGCCGTGTCGGTGACCGGCCCGCCCAGGACGATGGAGCCCGAGCCGGCGGTGGACGTCGACTGCTGCGTCGTCGTCACCGAGGGTCCCAGCGTCACACTGAAGCACTCGCTGTCGCTCTGCTGCCACACCGACGAGTAGCTGCCCCCAGCCGTTGCCGTATAGGCGGCGTTGTAGCAGTAGGTCCCCGGACTCGTCGGAGTCTGGGCGTCTGCGGGCGGCAGGGTGAACGTCGAGACGTCGCCGACCGTCGTCGGCGTTGTGACGGTGCCGACCGGGATCCCGCCCGTGCAGGGCGTCGAAGGTTCGGTCTCGGTGCACAAGGTGAAGGCGACCGACCCCGTCGGTGCACCCCCCGTCTGGGTGCCCGTGACCGTGGCCGTGTCGTTCCACGAATTCCCCACGGTGGCGTTCATCGGGGCGACCACCGTCGTCGTGAGTGCCGGCGTGGCCGCTTGGCCCGGGCAGACCGTGAAGCACTCGCTGTCGCTCTGCTGCCACACCGACGAGTAGCTGCCCCCAGCCGTTGCCGTATAGGCGGCGTTGTAGCAGTAGGTCCCCGGACTCGTCGGAGTCTGGGCGTCTGCGGGCGGCAGGGTGAACGTCGAGACGTCGCCGACCGTCGTCGGCGTTGTGACGGTGCCGACCGGGATCCCGCCCGTGCAGGGCGTCGAAGGTTCGGTCTCGGTGCACAAGGTGAAGGCGACCGACCCCGTCGGTGCACCCCCCGTCTGGGTGCCCGTGACCGTGGCCGTGTCGTTCCACGAAATTCCCCACGGTGGCGTTCATCGGGGCGACCACCGTCGTCGTGAGTGCCGGCGTGGCCGCTTGGCCCGGGCAGACCGTGAAGCACTCGCTGTCGCTCTGCTGCCACACCGACGAGTAGCTGCCCCCAGCCGTCGCCGTATAGGCGGCGTTGTAGCAGTAGGTCCCCGGACTCGTCGGAGTCTGGGCGTCTGCGGGCGGCAGGGTGAACGTCGAGACGTCGCCGACCGTCGTCGGCGTTGTGACGGTGCCGACCGGGATCCCGCCCGTGCAGGGCGTCGAAGGTTCGGTCTCGGTGCACAAGGTGAAGGCGACCGACCCCGTCGGTGCACCCCCCGTCTGGGTGCCCGTGACCGTGGCCGTGTCGTTCCACGAAATTCCCCACGGTGGCGTTCATCGGGGCGACCACCGTCGTCGTGAGTGCCGGCGGTGCCGGACAGACCTCGCCGGCCGCTGCCGATGGGCTCTGCAGTGCGCAGAGGATCAAGAGCACAAATCCGACGGTCGCCGCCGACGCGATGCTCCGCACACTTACTGGAAGCCTGAGAAGCCGACTTACGTCAGGAAGTCGTAGACCCCCGCCTCCCACCACCCGAACCTTGCCCATTGATTCTCTCCTGCCCTACCGCCAAGGGCCCCCTCAATAGGTTCTGGTCCTACTCCCTGTCGTGACTGTAAATCCTTCGGGACCATTTGGAAAATGCGAATTCGCCGGTCGCTGAAATCCACCGCCGCTGTCCAAGAAGTCACATCGAGTTGATTGGACGTTTCCGGCAGGAACCTCTCCAATTTCGATTTCGGTGACACGTCCTCACACGGCGGAGGAGCAGCTTCACAAAATCCGTTTCACGTCCCCGGTGTCCGTGTGACTCGTGGCCAAATGTCGTGTGTTAACACCGAATGGAGTGTTAACACCGAGCGGTGTTAACACTCCACCGTCGAGGCTGCCTTTTGAACAGATCTGCGGGCACACGTGCGGGTGTCACGGTCTTGGTTTGCCAATCGGCGCAGGTCAACCAGTCGGCGACCCACCTCGTGGCCACGTCTCACATCAACGCCCGACCTGTCCGCCTTCCAGGCCGAAGTGTTAACGAGCCACAACTGTCTGTGGAAGCTTTGTCCGCCGACATTCGCGAACATCACCGTGCGCGCCGGTGACGTTCTCTCCCTTCGCGAGCCCGGCGTGGAGCTGAGACCCCGGCAGAAGTGGCAAATGAGGGGTCGGCGACGGTCAGGTGGGTGGAGCGACCAACCCGCGTGCGGGCCACCGGGATTGTCTTCGACCAACTCATCACCCGTCGTCGTCGAGCCCGGAGTGAGGCCTTGCCGACTAGTCTCAGCTGGCGAATCCAGGGAAAGCATTCGGGTTCGCCGGCTCATCCGAAGCGTGTCTCCGACGAGAGAGCGACTGCCAGCCACCGTCCCGACCCCCGACTGCCCCGACAACTGACGCCATCGGGTGCGATCAAGGGGCTCAGGCAACCGGGGTCACAGCAGCAAGGTTCGACAAGGCTCAGGTATGCCACGCATTCTTAGGGGCTCAATGACTCGTCCGGTCCCGATGCGACAGGGGGGAATCCCATGACCAGCCGTCATCTCGTTTGGCGCTGTCACCGAACCGTGCGCAATCAATGGCTGGCTCGACTGAGTAGGGCGGTCGTATCCGTTGGCCTCGTCGCCGCCGTGGCGCTCGTCGCGACCCAATGGACGGCGAGCGGGGTCGGGTCGGCCGCCGTGCCGCATACAGCGGTCCAGGCGCCGAGTTCCCCGGCATTCATCCCGCCAGCATGCGGGACCGGGACTCCGGCCTACAACCACGCCGGAAGCGGCGACGCCGCCGACCCTCAAGTCGTATATTCCGGAGGGACGTACTACGCCTTCACGACAGGCAACGCACTGGGGAACTACCTCGCAGCGTTGGTCTCGTCCTCTCCCAACTCGGGGTATCACCCCTACACGAACTCGTGTTCTGGTTCGACTGCACTTCCCAGTCCCTCCTCGTGGGAATCGGCGAACACTCAGACGTCTCCGGGTGTGTTCAACTACGCCGGACATTGGGTGATGTTCTACGACGCCGCCCAGTCCGGCCACGCCGGCAGCACCGGCTATGACTGTTTGGCAGCAGCCACGGCGCCATCGATTTCACCCACGAGCGTCTCCTTCAATGATGTAGGGAACGGCCCGCTGTTGTGTCAGGCGAATGGTTCGATCGACCCCGATCCCTTCGTCGACCCGAGCACCGGCGTCGCGTACCTCCTATGGAAGCAGAACGATGGGTCCTCGGCGAGTCCGGCCTTTATCTGGTCGCAGCAGTTGAACGCGGCCGGGACCGGATTCGCCGCCGGCACATCGCCGAGTTTGCTATTGACCAACAACACCGTCGCATATCCTTGGGAGGCCACGGTCGAGGATCCTTCGATGCTCGAGTCCAACGGACTCTACGACCTCCTCTTCTCGGCGGGTGTCTACACCACGCCTAACTACTCCCAAGGACTGGCCACCTGTGCAGGTCCGACGGGTCCTTGTGACTTTCCGAATCAGATTCTCACCTCGTACGGGTCTGTCCTGGGACCTGGTGGCGGGGCTCTCTTCACCGACGCCGGAGGTAACACGTGGATCGATTACGCCGCATGGCAAGGCGGTTCGGCGGGCTGTACGAACTATGCGTGTGGGGCCGCACGCCAACTCTTCGTTGCGCCGATCACCTTGCCGGTGCCGGGCAACGCGCAGTTCTACGGCTCCATGGGTGGTCATCCGCTCAATGAGCCCATCGTCGGCATCGCGGGCGTTCCCCTCGGGGGCTACTACGAGGTGGCCTCCGACGGCGGGATCTTCGCCTTCGGTCCCGGCGCCAACTTCTACGGCTCCATGGGTGGCAGGCCACTCAACAAGCCCATCGTGGGCATCGCGGTAACGCCGGACGGGGGGCTACTACGAGGTGGCCTCCGACGGCGGGATCTTCGCCTTCGGTCCCGGCGCCAAGTTCTACGGCTCCATGGGCGGCAAGCCACTCAACAAGCCCATCGTGGGCATCGCGGTGACGCCGGCGGGGGGCTACTACGAGGTGGCCTCCGACGGCGGGATCTTCGCCTTCGGTCCCGGCGCCAACTTCTACGGCTCCATGGGCGGTCAAGCCACTCAACAAGCCCGTCGTGGGCATCGCCGGCGACTCCCCAAGGGGGCTACTACGAGGTGGCATCCGACGGCGGGATCTTCGCCTTCGGTCCCGGCGCCAATTTCTACGGCTCAATGGGCGGTCAGCCGCTCAACAAGCCCATCGTCGGGCATCGCCGGCACCCCCAAGGGGGCTACTACGAGGTGGCCTCCGACGGCGGGATCTTCGCCTTCGGTCCCGGCGCCAACTTCTACGGCTCCATGGGCGGTCAGCCGCTCAACAGGCCAATCGTGGGGATGGCAGTGACGCCTGGAGGCGGCGGATATTGGGAGGTGGCATCCGACGGCGGCATCTTCGCCTTTTGAGACGTCAAGGCTCTCCGGGCGAACCGGAAGAGTTTCCAATGGGCTGAGCGCCTTCTCCCCTCTTGAACAGGGGCGCTCGCTGGCTTCCCCTAGGACGGCCCTGAAGTAATCGCACCGAAAGGCTCGCGATTTGTGGACCGTTCGGCAAGAATTTGGGGCATGGCACTCGGTCGGTCAAAGGTCCAGCAGCGCTTCGAGAATGCGAGGGAGATCCTCGGAGATCGGCTGAAGGAGGGTTCGATCTACCGGCTGTTGGCCGACCACGGACAGCAGCTCTTCGGCGACGACTACTTCGCCGATCTGTACTCGGAGTCCGTGAGGGGACGACCGACCATCGTGGCCCGGGTCATGGCGACGGTGATGCTCCTCCAGGCCTTCGAGGGCTTGAGCGACGCCGAAGCGGTCGACCGGCTCAGCTTCGACCTGCGCTGGCAGGCGGCCGCCGGGGTCGACGCCGGCTACGTGGGCTTCCATCCGACCTCACTGGTTGGTCAACGCAACCGCCTGCGGGCTTCTGATCGTCCCCGGCGCCTCTTCGAAGACACCAAGGTGGTGGCCAAAGAGGCCGGGGCGATGAAGGGCCGGGCCCGCGTCCTCGACTCGACCCCGCTCCATGACGCCGTGGCCACCCAAGACACCGTCACCCAGCTACGCGCCGCCGTCCGCAAGCTGCTGATGGCCCTCGATGGGGCCGCCAGCCCCTTGGCCGAGGCGGTCCGCGCCGTCTTGGTGCGCGACGACGAGTACGCCAGCGTCGGCAAGCCTCCGTGCGACTGGGACGACAAGGCGGCCCGAGAGGCCCTCGTCGACGCCCTGGTGCGTGACGCCCTGGCCGCGCTCGGCGCCATCGACGGTGAGACCCTTCCCACCCAGGCCCACGCCGCGGCCGAATTGTTGGCCCTCGTCGCCGGTCAAGACGTCGAGAAGGGTGACGACGGGGTCTTCCGCATCGTGCACAAGGTGGCCAAGGACCGGGTCATCTCGACCGTCGACCCCGAGGCCCGCCACGGCCACAAGTCGCGTAACCGGCGCTTCGACGGCTACAAGACCGACCTCTCGATCGATCCCGACTCCGAGCTCATCGACGAGGTGGCCGTCACCGCGGCCAATACGCCCGACCGCGACGCGGTGGGCGACCTGCTCGAAGGATTGGCCGACGAGGACGACAAGCCCGAGATCCTCGGCGACTCGGCCTATGCCGACGGGGCCACCCGAGCGACCCTGGCCGAAGCCGGCTTCGAGGTGGTGGCCAAGGTGCCCCCGGTGCGCAACGCCACGGGCCTGTTCACCAAGGACCGCTTCCGCGTCGACCTCGAGACGCAGAGCGTGACCTGCCCGGCCGGGCAGCGCGTCGCGACCAACCCCACCCGCGACGGCGGTGGACGGGCATCGTTCAAGGTCCACTGCAAGGACTGCCCGCTGCGCCGGGCATGCACCAAGTCACGTGCGGGACGCACCATCGCCATCGGCCGTCACGAGGACCTCCTCCAAGTGGCGCGGGTCCGACAGCGGGCCAACGAATGGCAGGCGCGCTATCGGGCTGATCGCCCCAAGGTCGAACGCAAGATCTCCCACTTCGCTCGCCGTGCCTGGGGTGGCCGCAACGCACGGGTGAGGGGACGCCAACGGATCCGCACCGACGTCGACACCCGGGCCGGTGCCATCAACTGGGCTCGACTGGCCGTGCTCGGACTCGATCATGACGGTGCGCGATGGAACGTGGCGGGGCCGTAGAGGCCCTCTGAGCACCCTGGGGCCCCGCTCTGGCGGCGAGTTTCTCCGCTCTCTCTGGCTGAGAGGCCCGTTCCCGAGCCGCTGCTCCATACGGAGAGTCGACGCGTAATAGGCAAGTCGGCGTTGCCACGGCGACACGGTTCCATCGTGATGCTGTGCGAAGCCCTTACTTCAGGGCCGTCCTAGGGCGGCATCATCAATTGGGGACAGTGCGGGCTTCTCAGTCGGAAGCTCCCATGGCTTTCCATTTGATCGAGGTTCTTGTGACGCGGCCCGCCGCGGTCAAATGCGACCACGATTCTGGTCGTGAGCGTGCTGTCGTGATGGACTCATGCCCGAGTAGAACTGCCGGAACCAGCGGCGATATTCCGCCACGGGTCCGTCTACTCGGGTGAGTGGCGGTCGGTCCCGGTACGTCTTGTTCTCCCAGATCGGCACGTCTTGGGTGAACTGGAGATTCGTGATCTGGTCGTTGAGCTCTGCCACCTTCGCAGTCAGCGCGTCATCCTCGAGCGCCTCCATCGAGAAGTTGATGACGATCTCACTCATCTCCTGATCCACCGGGGTCTGCGTGATGTACGTGAGCATGTCGAGTGGCCCTTCTCGAACCTTCGATCGCGACGATCCCCGGTCCGCACGTCGTCGTGACGGCGTGCACCTCGAAGCCCTCATTGGCCACAGCGGTGACGTTGATGTACTGATCAACGACCATCGTCGGTCCATCGAAAGAAAACCTCAAAATGATCGTTTTCCGGCGGCACCATGTCGTGCACGCTCGGAAAGTGTGACCGGTCGATAATGTTCTCCGTCAGATCTTGGAGCCCGACCCTGACCCGGGACTTGTTGACCCGCCATGGCGTCCACGCTGCACCATCGTCTCGCTACTGAGTGACCTCGTAGTCCGGTTCTTTGCCGTGGGCGTGATGCCACACGAAGATCCGGTCATTGCATTCTGAAACGTTCCACGTCTGCGCCGAAATTGGCGGTGGCCGGCGACCGAGGCACGGAACCTCCACCAGACGGCCCGCTCCATCGATGCCTACGCCCGTTCGGGGTCAGCTGGGCTCTTGACCCAGCTGCCGGAATGCGGATCCCACTGACCGGATTGCACGGATCCCTTCCACCGGCTGGTCGTCGTGAGCTTTTCGCTCGGTTATGTCATGGCTGCTCCTTTGCAGGCACGGCGCCCCGAGCTGCTGGACGCACGGGATTTTCGTGGGATCCCACGGACCTTCGGGCAATCTTCGGGTCACTGCATAGATCATGTTCTTTGTGTCGAAGGCAGCACCACGCGGACTTCAGTGCCGCGGTTGATGTCCGATGTCAGAATGACCTCTCCATTGTGCGCGGCGACGATGCCCGCCACGATGGAAAGGCCAAGGCCACTCCCCGGACGGGTCCTACTAGCCTCTGCCCGCCAAAAGCGATCGAAGGCTTTGCTCGCATCATTCGGACTCATGCCAGGTCCAGAGTCTGCGACTTCGAGTACAACCTTGTCCCCCATCGATGCAGCGCGCACAGTGATCATCGCCGTGGGCGGCGTGTAGGTCAGCGAATTCGTGACGAGGTTGACTATGACCTGACGCAAGGAGGCTTCTTCGCCTTCCACCATGATCGGACCAGGAGCATCGACGCAAACCGTGCGTAGAGGATGCGTCGCTGACACGTCATCTACGACGGCACCAATAAGTTCGGAGAGATCCACTAGGCCCGAGCTGAGCGATCTGCCTTCATCGAGGCGCGCCAAAAGCAAGAGATCCTCCACGAGGCCGGCCATCCGTGCTCCCGATTGACCGATCCGGCGCATGGCGTCATCACGAGCCTCACCGCTTCGGAGCTCCCCCTGCCGCCAGAGGTCGCTGACGCCAAGAATCACCGAAACCGGTGTCCGCAGCTCATGTGAGGCGTCCGCCACAAATTGGCGCAGACGTGATTCAAGTGATTGCTGCTCATCGAGCATGAGGTTGAAGGCCCGCGAGGTGCGCCGCTTCGGTCCCTCCCTCAGGCCCAGCGACTCGGCGCGTCCTATCCCCAGCCGCAATGGCGTCGGCCGCCTCGGTCACATCGGCGATAGGCCGCAAGCCCAATCGCACGACCCAGACTGCGGCGGCGATCAGAACAGCGAGGACAACGAGGCCCGCCGCTATGACGGCCAGGCGCAGGCGCTTGGCCGTCGCGTCGACTTGAGCAAGGGACGCCGCCACCATGAGCTCGCGATGCTCGCTCGGAGATGAGATGAGCACCGCTCGCCACCGCGCAGACCCTGAAAGAGACCCGACTGTCGAGATTTTGACGACCTTGCTGCCCACCGCGGTGGCGACGCTCGGGACTTGTGGTGATGCCCCACCCCCATTGAGCGGGTTGAAGAGCACGGTTCGATGGCTCTTTGAGATCGTGGCCACATAGAACGCGCTGATGCGACTGTTGTTGTCCGGAAGCCGCGACGGAGACGGCTGTGGCAGGCCGGGGGCCTTGGTTGGAGGGTCAAGGGAGATGACTACTGGAAGCGCGGTCCTAAGCTGCTGGTCGATCTGGTCAACCCCAGTGGTCTCAACTGATCGGAGAAGCAACACACCCAAGAGGGACACGATCGCCACCAAAATTCCTGCCGCGAGGTAGAGGCGGCGTCGAAGTGTCATGTCGATTAGCGGGCGTTCAGGCGGTACCCAACTCCGCGCACCGTGTGGATCAAATGAGGTGGCTCTGCGTCGATCTTCCGACGCAGAAGCGAGATGTACGTCTCGACCACCGTCGACTCACCATTGAAGTCGTAGCTCCAGACGTGATCGAGGATCTGCGCCCGAGTCATCACGTGACCGGCGTTGCGCATCAGAAACCGGAGCAGTTTGTATTCGGTCAAGGAAAGCTCGACGGTCTTCCCCCCCGCGATACCTGGTGTGCTTCGTTATCGAGGATCAGATCTCGGCAGACGAGGATCTGCGACTCGGACGACTTTCCCGAGCGGCGCAGGATCGCCTCGACCCTGGCGACGAGTTCCTCGACGCTGAAGGGCTTGGTGAGGTAGTCATCGCCCCCAATGCTCAAGCCGCGGACTCGATCCTCGACTGTGTCAGAAGCCGTGAGAAAGATCACCGGGATGTCAGAGGCGTCGAATCGCAGGCGTCGACATACTTCGAATCCATCGAGATCGGGCAGCATGACGTCGAGAACGATCAGGTCGAAGGCCTCTTCGGCGCAGACCACTTGGAGCGCGTCTCGCCCGCTAGTGGTCTCAACCGTCGCATAGCCGGCCAGACGTAGCGCAGTGCGAACCACGAAGGCGACGTTTTCCTCGTCTTCGACCACCAGAATCCGTGGACGCATCGCTGCAGTGTGGCCTCAGAAGATTGAGGTTTCCTGAAAGGTTCCTGTGTATCCGATGCACGCGCGTCGTGTCCGTCCACATCGACGATCGACTTCCACGCTCAACCATGGGTCCTAGTCGAGACCCGATGCCCGAAAGCGGCGCCCGCTATCCGGCGGCCGGCATTGCCCTGATGCCTTCAGGAAACCCGCGAGATTCCTGGATCGACGTCACAGACCCACTTGTCACACTCACTCTCTATGAACACCACTCGCCTCTCTCGTCGCGGCACATCAGCTCGAGTGCTACACGTGGGCGCACTCTTCGGACTCTCCGCCCTCTGCCTCGTGTCCCCCTTCGCCCTCACGACCAACGGCACCAGCGGTGCGGCAACGCTGCGGACGGCCACCAAGCACAAGCCGTCGAGCGCAAAGTCGCTCTCGGCCTTCCAAGCGTGCCTGTCCAAGCACGGGCTGAAGTTGCCCACCCGAGGAGGATCGAGCGGCGGTCCGCCGTCGGGCTTCTCCGGTGGCACGCCGCCGAGTTCTGGAGGCTCCGGTGGCGCGCCGCCGAGTTTTGGCGGATCCGGCGGCTTCGGCGGCAATTCGAAAGCCCAGGCCGCACTCAAGCAATGCGCCAGTCTGCAGCCAAAGGGCGGGTTCCCGGGAGCAGCCGATGGATCCTCCAGCACGGCGTTCGCCGCCTACCGCAACTGCATGAAGCTCCATGGCGTGACCGTGCCATCGGTCACGCCGGATTCGAGCACGTCGACCCCGAACACCGTCGACACCTCTTCGCCCACCTATCAGGCCGCCCAGTCCGCCTGCAAGGCCTTGCTCCCGACGGGAACGGGCACGACGTCGGGGGGTTCTGGCTGAGGGGCTCACGCCTGGACAACCCCTCTCGACTCTCTGACTCATTGAAAGGACTCCCATGTCTGACGACCGCGGCCCCCGCTCACGTCGCAAAATTATCGGCTATTCAGCGCTCGCCCTGGCGGTAGCCGTCGTGGCAAGCATCGCGCTGTACTCGATTTACGGCACGTCATCGGCGGCCCCGGGCGTGGCGCGAACAGTCACGGTCACGAAAGGCACCGTCCAAGAGAGCGTGTCCGCGTCAGGCAATACGTCGTCGGTGACGTCGGCGAGCGACAACTTCGACTCCAGCGGGACCCTCACGTCACTCAACGTCAATGTCGGGGACCAGGTGACAGCGGGTGAGGTACTGGCAACCATCGATCCGGCTCAGGCCCAGGCCAATCTCAAGTCTGCTGAGGCCTCCTTGGCCACTGCGCAGACCACTCTGGCTCATGATCAGGCCGGAGGCACTCCGGCGCAGCAAGCTCAGAACCAGGCCACTTTGGTGTCCTCGCAGCAACAATTGACCAACGATCAAAACCAATTGACCGCCGACCAGACGAGCTTGGCGACCGCACAGTCCGCCCTCAGCGCTGACCAGGCCCTGGGATGTCCTGCCTCGAGTTCCTCGTCAGCTGGGACAGGAACTACTGGGACGGGGGACTGGAGGGACCGCAGGTGGGGGCACCACGTCGACCACGAACGCTGCGGCGATCCCCGCAGACTCCTCGGTCTCGGCCCCATCGGTGAGCACAGGATCGGCCAGCGCGATCGGCACGACGGCGGCGACGCTCGGCGGCACCGTGACGCCCAACGGCGGCTCGACCACCTACTCCTTCTCCTATGGCACATCGACCTCGTTCGGCGCGTCGACGTCCACGACCAGCGCTGGCTCTGGAACGAGCCCGACGAACGTGTCGGCGGTGGTGACGGGGCTCAGCCCCAACACGACCTACCTCTTCGAGCTCGTCGCAGCCAACTCGGCCGGAACCACCACGGGCGTCAGCGTTGCCTTCACCACCGCCCAGAGCTCCTGCGTGACCGACCAGGCCAACATCATCTCGTATCAACAGGCCGTGGCCAAGGACCGGTCGACCATTGCGGCTCAACAACTCACAGTCCAGTCGAACCAGGCGAACATGGTGGTCACGTCGGCCACGATCTCACAGGACGAGGCCACGGTCGCCCAGGATCAGGTGACAGTCACCGCGGACACCAAGGCTCTGGCCAATACCACGCTGCGGGCCTCGATCACTGGAACCGTGACTGCGGTAAACGGTTCGGTCGGCGAGACGGTCGGAGGATCGGGGTCGACAACCTCGGGGTCACGACAGCTCTTGCGCTCATCGAGCACCGGTTCGGGTTCGAGCGGATCCCCGGTTCGGGTTCGACGGGCGCACCGGTTCGTCGGCGAGCGCCGGCTTCGGGTTCGACCGGATCGGCAGGCACCGGTTCGGGTTCGACCGGATCGTCGAAGCACCGGTTCGGGTTCGACGGGTAGCACGGGATCGTCTGCGAGTTCTGGGACCGGTTCGTCCTCCAGCTCGGGCTCGTCGTCGACCTTCATCACCATCGAGAGCCTGGGCAGCCTCGAAGTGGTGGCCAACTTCGCCGAGGCCGACGCCACGAAGATCGCAGTGGGCCAACCGGCGACGATCACGCTGTCGGCCCTCTCGAGCACCGAGGTCAGTGGGGTCGTCACCGCCGTGTCACCGACGTCGTCGGTCGTGAGCAACGTGGTCACCTATCCGGTCACCGTGGCGCTCATGATCCTCCCTCGACGGTCAAAGAGGGCATGACCGCCCAGGTCGCCGTCATCGTCCAGACCGCCAACGACGTCCTCCAGCTGCCGAGCGCGGCCATCACCACCACGGGCAGTACCTCGACGGTCAAGGTCCTGTCCAAGGGCGTCCAGACAGTTACCCGGGTCACCCTCGGGCTGGTGGGCAGCAGCTACACCGAGATCGCGAGCGGCCTGCACGAAGGTCAGACAGTGGTCGAGCCAACGGCGAGCGTGAGTGCAAGCTCGAGTGGCTCGAGCTTGACGGGCGGCGGGGCGGCGGGTTCCCGCGGCGGCGGCTTCGGTGGAGGGGCCCCGTAGTGGCGAGGGACACCCGCATGGGTCCGGACGGGTCGCCGCAAAGGTGGCCGGTCATCGCGCTGTCCGACATCGTCAAGCGCTATGTCATGGGCGGCAACGATGTGTACGCGACGCGAGGCGTTTCGCTCAGTGTCTCAAGAGGAGAGTTCGTCGCCATCATGGGGGCATCGGGCTCTGGGAAGTCGACGCTCATGAACATCATCGGGTGCCTCGACGTGCCGACCAGCGGGCACTACCGCCTCGATGGCGTGAACATCCGCGACCTCGATGATCGCGAGTTGTCCCGCATCCGCAATCGCAAGATCGGGTTCGTCTTCCAGGGATTCAACCTTCTCCCCACCATGTCGGCCATCGCCAACGTGGAGCTCCCGATGGCCTATGCGGGTGTGCCGGCCAAGGAGCGGCGCCATCACGCCGAAGGCGCGCTCGAATCGGTCGGGCTCTCCGATCGGATGGGCCACTTTCCCAACGAGATGTCCGGTGGCCAACAGCAGCGAGTCGCCGTTGCCCGCGCCATCGTCACCGATCCGTCCTTGATCCTCGCTGACGAACCGACCGGAAACCTCGACTCCAAATCGAGCGTGGACGTGATGTCGGCATTTGCCAGTTTGCATGCCCAAGGCCGGACCGTGGTGATGATCACCCACGAAGAGGACATTGCGGCCTATGCGACTCGGGTTGTCCGCCTGCGCGACGGCGTCATCACACAGGACTACCACCAGACGCCGGCACACCCCCATGAGTCCCACCTGGCTCACGCGCGCCAGGCGGAAGGCTTGAGTGCGTTGGCGGGTCGGCCGTGAGCGTTTTCGCCAATGCCCTCATGGCGCTACGCGGCATCAACTCGAACAAGTTGCGATCCTTGCTCACGATGCTGGGGGTGCTCATCGGGGTGGCCGCGGTGATCGTGTTGTTGGCGGTGGGGACCGGTTCATCCCAAGCGGTCGCCAACTCGATCAATCGCTTGGGCACCAATACCTTGACGGTCTTCAGCGGCGGAGGATTCGGCGGTGGCACCTCGCAGACGGGAACCAAGTCGCGCAACGCCGTCTTGACGCAGACCGACGTCAAACTGATCTCCGATCCGAACAGCGCGCCCGACGTGGAATCTGTCTCGCCGGTCATAACCACCAGCGAGACCGCCACCTATGATGGAGCGAGTGCGACGACGTCGGTGATCGGGTCGACGCCCTCTTACCTTCCGGCATCGAACTACACCGTTCAATCGGGTCGGTCCATTTCGAGCGCTGACGTGAAGGCGCATGCCTTGGTCATCGATCTCGGCTCGTCGACCGCCAGCAGCCTGTTCGCCACCGGCTCGAACCCGCTGGGCAAGCAGGTCCAGCTCGGATCGTCGGAGTTCACGGTCATCGGCTTGTTGGCCTCGAAGGGCAGCAGCGGCCTGAGCAATGGTGATGCGGTCGCCATCGCCCCCTACACGGCTGTTCAGGATCAGTTGACCGGCGAATCGCAATCGTTCTCACAGCTCTTGGTCCAAGGGAAGTCCTCGGCGACGCTCAGCCTGGCCCAAAGCGAGGTGGAGAGTGTCTTGGCCGCCCAGAACGACACTACGGTTTCCAACCTCCCCTTCAGCGTGTTGAACCAGGCCAGCCTGCTCTCGACGGCAACGTCGAGCTCGAAGACCTTCACGGCGCTCCTCGGGTGGGTCGCAGCCGTGTCCTTGTTGGTCGGAGCGATCGGCGTGATGAACATCATGTTGGTCACCGTCACCGAGCGCACGCGTGAGATCGGCATTCGCAAGGCGATCGGGGCCCCCAAATCGGTGGTGCTCGGCCAGTTCTTGATCGAGGCCGTCGTCATCTCGCTGCTCGGTGGCGTCCTGGGGGTTCTCGCAGGACTCTTCATCGTCCGATTCCGGATCGACGGCGTGCAACCGGTGCTGGCGACGTACTCGATCCCCCTGGCCTTTGGCGTCGCGCTCTGGTGGGGGTCTTCGCCGGCCTGTATCCCGCGTTCCGAGCGGCCTCCTTGCGCCCCATCGATGCCCTCAGGCACGAGTAGATGAAGGAGAATAGCCATGGCTGATATTGAGACGGAGCTCGACCCGGTCTCTCCCACCCAAGAACTCCACATCGACCCCACCTCGCAGATCCCGCTCACAGGAGGGTCCAAACGTGGTGCCGGCGACGTCGACGCTCTCTTCGAGGACGAGGAGAGCGAATGGCCGAGCCGGGGACCGGCCAAGGGCTTCCGGGTCCCGTGGCTCATGGCCGTTCTGCTGGTCCTGCTCGTGGTGTCGATTGGCCTCTGGGGCGGCGCCTACCTCCAGCGCCACTCTTCGAGCGCGGCGTCTGCAACATCACCCTTTGGCAGTGGGTCACCCTTTGGATCCGGAGGGTTGCCCGGAGCGCGCAGTGCGGGCGGTCCGGTGGGTTCCCCGGGCTTCCGTCGAACGCCACCTCGGGAACCGTCACCGATATCGTCGGGAACACGCTCTACGTGACTGATTCCAGCGGGAAGTTGGTGGCGGTCACCGTGACATCGAACACGACTGTCAATCGGAACGCCAAGTCTTCCCTGTCGAGCCTTCAGCCCGGTGACAGCGTGACCGTGCAGGGCACGAAAGCCAAGAACGGGACCGTTAGCGCGTCGTCCGTCTCGGCCACCCAGGCCGGCGTGTCCTCTGGAGGCTTTGCCGGACTGGGAACCCTCGGCGCTGGCGTTCCGGGGGGTGCCACGGGCGGATGACGTTGCTGCGAGTACGCATAGCTGGGAGTCGCTGACCGCGGTGCAGTCCACGTCTGCGAGCACAGTCGATCATGCCCGGGTGGCTGACACTGCCGGGTCGGCCACCCATCTCGGAACACGGTTGATCGTAGCCCGAGCTCACGTTCAACGCAGAGGCGCCAAGGTGACGGGGGGGCATTCAGGAGACAGCGGTCGGGAGCGACCTGGCGCTGGGTTCCTGCTCGACTGCTCCCGGCGGCCTCTCTGATGAGTCTCATGGTGTGGCAGCTCACTGCGCTCTTGGCCGACGGGAGAACCGCCCTCGCACATCCCAGCTGGTTGATTATCGCCGGATTCGCGAGGGCGATTCTCTACGCCGCTTTCCTGTCGATTCTCGTCGTCGCGGTTCTCCTCCGAGAGCAGCCATTTGATCGCGATGGGCGCTCGCTCATTCGAGGAACGGCGGTGATGGCGTCGTTCCTCCTAGTCATCCTTGGTGAACTGGCTCCCGCGGGGCCTCTGCTCCTGCGGGTGCCGACGCTGATTGCCGAGGCTGCCGCCGTGATAACCCTCGGAGGGGTGCTTCTCGCTCTGGCGGCCGCACTCGAACTGGGAACGAACTTTTCATTCGGTCCTGAGAGTCGTCGACTGGTTGTGACTGGACCATATCGACTGGTCCGTCATCCGATGTATCTGGCTGAGTTGCTGATGACTGCGGGAATCGTGATGGTGGCCATGCATCTCACTCTGGTGATCGGCGCATGTGTGGTCATCGCGCTCCAAGTCGTACGCATCTCTGCGGAGGAACAGTTGCTCACGCGCACGCTGCCGACCTACCGAACCTATGTGGGGGCCACTCGATGCCGTTTGATCCCGTCAGTCTGGTAGTTCCTCGATGCAGAGTCGAGAACGCAAAGACCTTCGACGTGTGTGTCGTTTGACACCGACATCGGGTTACTCCGTATCGTGATGTCGGAGAATGTTGGCTGGCACTCAGCTGGCGGCAAACTGTCGCTTCTACGATTTCCACTCGTGAATCACTCGCAACCATTCCGATGACTTTCATCCTCGACACTCAGAGACATCCCAGTTTCCTGGGATCACACACGGCGCCTGATGGCAGCACAGTAAAGCTGCGATTATGGGAGGCCCGACAGAAATCTCGGCAGCGAAAGTACTTGGTGCGTTGTTGCGGGCTGATCGGCCTCACGGTTGTGACCACGGCGCTAGTCCGACACTTTTCACGCAATCGGTGCCAACGGCCGTCCAAGATCTGACTGCCTGCAGCGTTGTTGACATGGGCGACAATGCGAAGACGTTCGCCACGGCCCTGATCCCGAGACGTGAGAGATCAACTCTCCCTACGTCTCGCCAGCGGCGCCCTCATCTCACAGATTGGCGGACTTATCCGCTCGATGTCCGGTCTGGATACACGGCATAGAGGGTCCGTCGAGCAAGGAACGTTCACCTCGACCTTGGTATGGCTATCCATGGCATCGGTGCCCACCTCGTGGACCTTCAGCGAGGGATCGAGAAGCTAGACCCACTTGACAGTCTGATCCGGAACAGATGAGGCAAGTTTTGGGTCAGGCCGCAAGGCGAGCTGTTCGGACGGCCTTGTCGAGCTCGCCTTCGTAGGTTCTCCACGCGGCGACGAGTGGGCGTGGTGCCGGTGGACAGGGTCGCGCCAGGTCGGCCAGGTCTGTCAGAGCAGGAACGACGACGCGGGTGGCGAGCTGCGTGAAGAAGGCGCTGACACGGAGCCCGTGCGAGGTGACTCGGTAGGTGTTGGTCCCGTCCACTCGTTCGATGAGGCCCTTGAGGCGGAGGCGTCGCAGGTCATAGGACGCTTGGGCCGAGGAGTAGTCCGGCCTCCAATGGGCGCTCATCTGGGCACGCAGTGACTTGTTGGTCAGACCACCGATGACGTGGGCGAAGGCGGCGATGGAGCCGAGCAAGGCCATTGTCCGGGGGTCTCCGAAGCGCAGGCCCGGTGCGCGTTGGCCGTCGTGGACGCTCGGGAGCACGATCGACTCGAGGGTGGCGGGGTCGGGAAGCCCTGGACGCCCTTCGCCGAGGGTGGCCAAGAAGCGGGCGTTGGTATCGGCCCCGGCGCGGCGCATGCGTTCCAGTTCTCGGCGCTCAGCGTCTTGTGCAGTGCGAAGTCGCTGGCGTTGTTGACCGTGGTCTCGACGCGCAGAGCCCTCCCTTCCTTCAGATAGGCCTTGGCCTTCGACGATTTGTAGTGGATCTGGAGCTGAGGGGCGGTGTCGCGGGTGATGACCTCGGTGACGAAACGTCCTGGGGTCTTGCACCTGGCGCCGCTGAGCACCTTGCGGTCGACGAGCAGGGAGACCCTCTCGGGACGACCGAGGTCGAGGTGGTCGCCGATGGCGGCCTCGAACCAGGCCCGGGCCCGGCGGGGCTGGTCGAACACCGCTGTGTCGGAGACCTCGAACTGGGCGAGCGAGTAGGACCACTCGAACCCGGCGGCGCGGTCATGAGCACAGAGAGGATCGGGGACGACGGCCATCATGCGCGCCAGGAGTCCGCGCAGATGACCGGCGCCGAGACGGGCACAGATGCGGTGCGCAGCGGCGGGGTCTTCGACGGAGCGCAGCCCGTTGTCGAGGGCCTCGAAGCCGATCCCGGCCTTGGCCAGCTGGCACTTGGCCCACTCGTGTCCGTTGGCGCAGCACCACAGTGGATAGGGCGCGTAGGAGCAGACCTTGACGAAGGCCGGCCCCCACTCGGGATCGGCGAAATAGAAATACCAGTGGTCGGGCACCGAGGACTGGCGACGCCAGACCATGTGGGGATGGCTGGTGCGATGCCCGGGATAGGTGTCGTCGACGTAGCCGCGCCAGACCGACGTCCGTTCCTGAGCCTTGCCGACGAGCACCAATCCCCATCGACCTGTCGTTGCCGCCTCGTCTTGAAGGGGCCGGGCGAGGTCCTCTTTGGACTCTCCTGCCTTGAAGCGCACGGTGGGCACGCCGGTGCTCTCTTCGAGCACCTCGAGCTCGGAGAGGAGCCGCTCACGGTTGTGGTTCAACAGGGCCGGAGACGGGATGGTTCCTCCCCGGTTGAGCAGGAACTTGAGCACCCCGCCCTCGTATTGGATTCCCGGGATGTAACCCCGGACGCCGATGCGGTCCACCGATGCGCAGCGAAAACTGACGTGCTCGTCCAGTAGCCTGGCCACGGTCCCCATGGCGGCCTCCTCTCCGACCGTTGCCGCGGTCGATCAGCAGTTATGTGACAGGGGAGGACGTTATGGGGACCTTCGTGTCGCCGCTTGGAGTGGGCACAGGGCCGGCTTCGCCGGCCCGGAACCGATTCAAGAAGAACCAGATCGCCCCGCCGCGAGCGAACTCAGACCACGCTGGAGGTCGACAACCGTGAGCGCACCGCGACGATGGCGGTGGGTCTGAGATCGCTCGCTAAAAGCTAGCTAGAAGAGGACAAGCCGGAGTGGACCACGCAGGGCTGGGAGCCCCCCACCTGGTCGTGACCGACCTTGGTAGGGCTATCCATGACATTGGTGCCCACCTCGTGGACCTTCAGCGCTTTGTCCTCGCTCAATTCCGGTTCTTGTGGCCCGATGACCAGGGTCCCAGTTCCCTTTTGAATCCAACTCCGTTCATCTTCGCCGTGACCAGCTCGTGGGCGAAGCCCGGGAGTCCCGAGCAGCTCACCGGCCTCGGCCACGGTGTAGACGAGGCGATCGTCAGGTGTCTGTGGCGTACGTATGGAGGTATTCATGGAGGTCACGTTGGGCTGTGGACGTCCACAAGAACGTCCACAGCTGGAACTCCTTGAAATCTTTGTGGCCAACTCCGTGACAACAAGGGCGGTCAAGGGCGGCGAAGCCGAGGCGCCCCACGGGTCGGAGCCGTCCCGTGGAGGCCCGGAAGTGCACCTGGACACAATGGAGTTTGCCGGCCCCCCGGGCCGGCTTGGATGCGCCGTAGTCGGCTGAGGTGCGGGTGCGTCCCGCCTGTACGGCGCCGGCGAGCGAGGGGCGGCGAGCACCGAAGGTGCATGTGTGTGTCTCTATGTGGCCGGCCATTTTCGAGAGGGGTGGTAGTGCACGCGTCGCTCGCTTCGCCGGGTTGTTTGTCGGCGCCAAGCGCTCGGCGTGTTCAGCCTGTTCGGCTGTCCCAGCGCTCGTAGTAGGGCTGGACGCCGAAGACTCTCGCGAGGACGGCCAGGGGCGGAAGGAACACGTTCTGAGTCCAAATGGGTGGCGACGTGGCCCGGCTCTCGTGGCGGAAGTGCCAGAAGGTCGCCCCGAGCTGCAGGGGGTTCTTCGGTGCGCCTCGAGACGTCGTCCTGCCATCGTTGACCAGCCCCGCGAGGGCTTCGTGGAACTCCTTGGTCCGCAGAGCCGGCCGTAGTTCGACCAGCCCCTCGATGTCGACCGCGCCGGTGTTGCCTTCGGAATGAGGGGCCCCGGGCGGCACGATGATCGTCTCGCCGGCTCGGGCCACGTCCTTCTGGCTTATCGATACCATCTGAACTGGTCTTACTTTGCAGCCCCAACGGGATTCGAACCCGTGTCGCCACCTTGAGAGGGTGGTGTCCTAGGCCTCTAGACGATGGGGCCGAGCGGAGGTCTCCAAGTCGTCCCTGGAGCCCGCCGGTGCTCGGGGGGAAGGACTCGAACCCTCAATAACTGGACCAGAACCAGTCGTGTTGCCGATTACACCACCCCCGAATAGGTGGACGTTCAGATTAGCCGAGCCTCCCGCCACGGTCGGTCGTCCGCATGACCTGGCCGGGCGCGTTGATTCAGGGCCTTGCCAGTGGAATGATGCTGCGCCCGGGCACCCCCGGGGCGGGAGATCTTCGGAGGTCGGGTTCATGAAGCGGATGTGGGCGGCCATAGGTGTCCTGGGTGCTCTCACCGTGCGGAGCGTCGTGCTGGGGGCTGCAGGCGCCGGCGCCGCGTCCGTCTCGGTCAAGATCACCCCGTCGGCGAATCTGGTGAGCGGGAAGTCCGTGACCATCACGGCCAAAGGCCTGGTCAAGACGTACCAGGGCAAGTCCCAGACCTGGTTCGCCACCCAATGCACGTCTGCGGTACAGGGCCATCTCGATGTGACCACTGACACGCCCCACTGTGACATCACCCGCGCCATCACCCTCAAGGTGGGGAAGAACGGAACCGCCACCGCCCACTACCACGTGCTCGCGGGCATCGTTGGCGACGGATATTGCGGGACCGCCGGACACCTCGTCTGCGTCATCGGTGTCGGTACCGCCCAGGGCCTCGGGACGGTGGTCCACATCTCGTTCAAGGCACCGCCGGCGGGCGCAACGACCACGACCAGCTGACGGACGCGGGCTCCGCACCTCGCTCAAGCGTCGTGCAGCCACTCCAGGTGGTTGAAACCGATGACCCGGCCCAGACCGACCCCCACCGCCTCCTTCAAGAAGTAGGGCACGGTCGACCACCCCGAAATAGGAGAGGACTGGGTGGGGGTGGGCGACGGTGAGAGCGAGAAGTTCGAGGCGATCGCCATGGAGCGGTCCTCGTGGAATGGGTCAGTGGTCACCAGTACCGTCCGCACCTTGTGGGCGTCGAGCGCAGGTACGGCGTCCTGAATGTTCTCGTAGCTGTCGTTGCCGCCGACCTCGAGGATGGCGCTGGCGGGGACGCCTTCCTTCTCGAGGTACATGGCACCTGATTCCGCCTCGGTGCACCTGTCTCCTGGCTGCTTTCCGCCTGTCAGCATGATGAGGTGTGCGTACCCCTGCTGATACAACGTCAGAGCCTGATGGAGCCGCGCTTGGAGGTCCAGGGTCGGCGTGCAGTCATCCTGCGCCGCGCCCATGACCAAGATCGCCCCCGCCGGGTGGGGGTCGTACTGGCGCGAGGTGAGCCAGACCTGCACGAGGGTGACGCCGAAGTACAAGACGACGGCCGCGACCACCAGCACCCCGATGCGCAGCGCCCAGCGCAGCGGGGCGAAGAGCATCAAGCAGCGCGCTCGAGGCGGGCGAGTGCGACCTCAATGCGCCTGCGCGTCTCGTCGCGACCGAGCACAGCCAACGAGTCGAAAAGGGGTAGGCCCCGCGTCCTGCCCATCACTGCGACCCGGATGGGTGCCTGCGCCTTCGCCAGCTTGCGCCCGGCCGCTTCGGCCAGCTCCAGCGTGGCCTCGTGCAGCGAGGCGGAGTCCCACGAGCATGTCTCGTACGCGCCCAGCGCGGCTGCCAGGATCTGCGGCGCCAACTCGTCACCCGCCACTGCTTTCTGCCAGCTGTCGGGGTCGTCAGGTGCGTCGGGCAGGAAGAGGAAGTCGACCAGCTCCGGTATCTCGCCGAGCACCGTGACCCGCTCCTGGGTCACCCCTGCCACTTCGGCGAAGACGTCGGGCTCGAAGCGCCCGGGTTCCCATGGCGGTGGCTCGGTCGCCGGAGCGCCCGTGTCGGGGTCACGCCACGAACCTGGGGCCCACTCACCCGCCACCGGATCGACCCACGGCCGCGACTCGGCGATGAAGTCGTCCACCCCCAGGGCGCGGATGTACACGCCGTCGATGTGGGCCAGCTTCTTGACGTCGAAGAACGCCGGTGAGCGCTGCACGTCTTCGAGACGGAAGCGCTCGAGCAGGACGTCGAGCGGCACGATCTCTTCTTCCCCTGGGCTCCAACCGAGCAGGGCGAGATAGTTGCGGAATGCCTCGGGCAGGTAGCCCTGCTCGCGGTACATCTCCACCGCCACCGGATCGCGGCGCTTGGATAGCTTCTTGCCCGCCTCGTTGACGAGCAGCGGCAGGTGGGCGTAGGCGGGCAGGGCCAAGTCCGTGGACTCGGCGGCGTTCAACGCGCCCCACAGCATGATCTGGCGCGGCGTGGTCGGGAGCTGGTCTTCGCCCCGGATCACGTGACTGATGGTCATGGTGCGGTCGTCCACCGCGTTGGCAAGCACGAAGAGCGGCTTGCCGTTCCCCTTGACGCAGATGAAGTCCTCGAGAGCGCGCAGCGGGAACTTGACCTCGCCGCGCACCACGTCGTCGACCCGCACCACGCCCTCGTCGGGCGTGCGGAAGCGCAGGGCCCGGCCTTCCCCTCGGGGCAGGCCGAGATCGCGGCAGTGACCGTCGTACCCCGGCGTCGGATCGCCCGCCGCGGCGCGCGCCTTGGTCCGCGCGTCTATCTCCTCACGGGTGCACCCGCAGGCATACAGCGCGCCGCTGGCCCACAGGGCCTCAATGGCGGCCGCGTGCACGTCTGCTTGTGCGGACTGGAAATACGGCCCCTCGTCTGGCGCCATGCCGAGCCAGTCCAAGGCGCCGACGATCCCGTCGGTCCACTCCGGCCGGTTGCGCAGTTCGTCGGTGTCTTCGATCCGCAGGATGAACGTCCCGTTGTGCTGGCGCACGAAGAGCCAGTTGAAGAGTGCGGCACGGGCACTGCCGACGTGGAAGTACCCCGTGGGCGACGGGGCAAAGCGCGCCCGTGGCGGTGTGGTGGGCCGACTCATCTGCTGCCGCTCATGTGCTGTTGCTCATCGGCTGGCGCGCCGCCCGGGCCACCGGCCAGGGGGTGCGCAGTGCGGTGTCGGGCGTCAGTCTTCCTCAATGGAGATGGCGCCGGTCGGACATCCGTTGACCGCTTCACGCAAACGCTCGCGGAATTCCTCGGGGGGATGCTCGTTGAGAACGTAGAGGTACCCGTCGTCGCGCACCTCGAAGACCTCGGGCAGGATGCCCATGCACACGGCGTTGCTGGCACACTCGTCGAAGTCCACGACGACCTTCACGGATACCTCCTGGTCAGGGCTGGCTTGGCTCCGCCGAGCCTATCGGCAGGGCCCTTCACCTCAGGGCGGGTCGGCGCTGACGACCCACATGGCGAAGAATTGGGAGCCACCACCGTAGGCCTGGCCTAGGGCGCGGCGGGCGTCGGCCACCTGGTGCTCGCCGGCTAGCCCGCGCACCTGGAGCGCGGTCTCGAGGAAGCGCAGCATCCCCGATGCGCCGATGGGGTTGGACGACAGCACGCCACCCGAACAGTTCCACGGGATGTCGCCATCCTCGATCATCGACGTCGCCCCCGACTGGGTGAGTTTCCAGCCGTCGCCCTCGTCACAGAAGCCGAGGCTCTCCAGCCACATCGGCTCGTACCAACTGAAGGGCACGTAGACCTCGGCCATGTCGAAGTCCTTGCGCGGGTTCGTGATGCCGGCCTGGCGGTAGAGGTCGGCGGCGCAGTCGCGGCTGGCCTGAGGGTTGACCTGGTCGCGCCCGGCGAACATCGTCGGTTCCGAGCGCATGGCCATGCCGTGGATCCACGCCGGCGGACGACCCGTCGAGGCCGTGGCCGCACCTGCCGCCTTCTCCGAGCCGATGACCATCGCGGCAGCGCCGTCCGACGACGGACACGACTCGAGATAGTGCAGCGGGTCCCACAACATGATCGAGTCCTCGACCATCTGCATGGAGATGTCGGGCAGATGGAGGTGCGCGTAGGGGTTCTTCAGCGCGTGCAGGCGGTCCTTGACCGCCACCATCATGCCGATGTCGCGCGGCGCGCCGGAGCGGTACATGTAGGCCCGGATGATCGGCGCGAAGTAGCCGCCGGCGCCGGCGAGCAGAGGGGCCGAAAAGGGCTGGGGCACCGAGAGGGCCCACATGGCGTCGGAGTCGCTCTGCTTCTCGAAGGCAACGGTCAGCACCCTGTCGTGGATGCCCGAGGCCACCAGGTGTGAGGCGACGATGGCGGTCGAGCCGCCGACGGATCCTGCCGTGTGCACTCGGAACATCGGTTTCCCGACCGCGCCGAGCGCCGGCGCGAGGTACAGCTCGGGCATCATGACGCCCTCGAACATGTCGGGCGCCTTGCCGACCACCACGGCGTCGATGTCAGCGAACGTCAGGCCGGCGTCCTCGAGCGCCGCCAGTGCGGCCTCGCGGACCAGGCCGGCGATGGAGACGTCCTCGCGCTTGGACTTGGCCACCGTCTGGCCTACCCCGATGACTGCGCAGCGCTCCGCCATTACATGCCCTCCAGGACACAGACCAGGTTCTGTTGCAGACATGGGCCCGATGTGGCGTGGGCCACGGCACGATCGGCCGCACCGGACCAGACCGCCTTGGCCGCCTCCCCGATGCGGATGAGGCCGGCCGACATCATCGGGTTGGCCGCCAGCGCGCCACCCGAGGGGTTGACGGCGACACCGTCTCCCAGCCCGAGGGCTTCGCTCAGAATGAGCTCCTGGTGTGCGTACGGCGCGTGCAGCTCGGCGACATCGATCTTTTTGGCTTCCACTCCGGCCTTCTCGCCGGCGAGTTTGGTGGATGGGGACGTGGTGAGGTCGCGGGCCCCGACCGAGTGCGTTTCGACCCGGTGGTCGATCCCGGTGATGAAGGCTGGACGCTCGCACCACTCGTAGGCCTTGTCGCCCGCCGCCAGCACGATGGCTGCGCAGCCGTCGGTCAGCGGGGGCAGCGCGTGTCGCCGCAGCGGCGCCACCTCGTAGTCTTCGGCCAGGAGCTGCTCGGGTGTGCGGTCGTAGGCGACCTGGGCCTTGGGGTTGTCGAGGGCCGAACGCCTGGAGCGACTGGCCACGGCGGCAAAGTCGGCCTCGGTGGCCTTGCCGGCATCGATCATCGCCTGCGCCTGGAGGGCGGCCAGCGAGGTCGGGTCGGGCCACAGCGGGGCCAGGTAGTACGGATCGAGCTGCACGGACAGAATCTGGCTGAGGTCACCCATCGACGAACGTCCGAAGCAGTAGACGAGGGCGGCGTCGATCTCACCTTCTTGGAGCAGCACCCAGGCCTCGTAGAGCGCCCAGGCGCCGTCCATCTCGACGTGGGACTCAGCCCGGGGCGGCCAGACGCCGACGGCGTCGAGAGCGGCGACGAAGGAGAACGGCCCGCCGATCAGGTAGTCCGTTGAGCCCGAGCAGATGAACCCCACGTCATCCTTGGTGATGCCGATGTTGCCGAACACGTCGGCCACCACCGGCATCAGCATCTCCACCTCGTTGCGCGCGTCCTCGCGCCGCACGTTGTCGTACTGCGCGAACGACACAACGCCAACGGGCCGGCGGCCCGAGGTGAGCGCGGGGAACTGGCTCACAGGTACTCCTTGTAGCTCTCGTACGCAGCGTCGGGCTCGCCTGTGGGGCGGAAGTACTTGACCGAGGCCAACGTCGGCCCGAGCTCCTCGGGTGGCACCCACACCGCCTCCACCCGCAGACCCATACGCACCTCGTCGATCGGGTATCTCCTGGAGCAATCCCATGAACGAGAGATTGGCCCCGTCGAGGAGGACTTGGCCACAGATGTACGGAATCTCGATCGATTGGCCTGCGAAGGGCACGTTGACGATGCAGTACGTGGTGACGGTCCCCGTGTTGGGCAGCTCGACGATCTCGTCGGTCGGCAATCCGTCGGTCGGGCACGAACCCCGAGACGGGATGTAGACCTTCTTGCATTTGGGGCAGCGCTGCCCGATGAACTTGCCCTCCTCGTACCCGTGCAGGTTCTTGCTCATGGCGACGCCGGCGGTGAACACGTAGTCGAGGCGCGTCGCCGCGTCCATCATGGTCACCGGCTCGCGCTCGCTCATGACGCACCGCCGACGGCCACGAAGTGGCTGATGTCCTTGACGTGCCCGACGCGCTCGGCCTCGGGCGCGAACTGGGGGCGTACGCGCATGCCGGAGGCGACCTCGTCGGGCCCCGCCGCCGGAAGCACGTGCAGCAACGAGGTGTCGGCGCCGTCGAAGCGCACCAGCACCCAGGCGAACGGCGTCTGGAGCGGGTGCTTGGGTCGCGGCTTGGCCACCCAGGACCAGGTGGTCACGGTGCCCTCGGGCCCGACCTCGACCAGGCCCGAGGTCTCCTCGCCGGTCTCGGGGTCGTACTCGGTGGGCGGCACGATGACACGGCCGCCGCTCCCCGTGGTCCCCACGACCTTGCCGTCGCGCAGCCCGGTCAAGAAGGCGCCCACGACCGGCCCGACCGAGCGGACGTAGGGGTACTCCAAGACGTGGTCGGCCGTGTAGATCTCGGCTTCGTCTGCCATGTCACCTCCCCTGTCCCGCGGGCCCAGAGGCCCGGACCCGGCTGAAACTAGAACAGATTCCATTTTCGTGCCAGGTGGCTCTGTGCCCCCTCAGCCCTCCAGGCTGGTCATGTCCACGCCTGCCAGCAGCTGCTCGAGGAAGGCACGGTCGTTGAGGATCGGGACCTCCGAGACGAACATGCGCCCGTAGCGCTCGAAGTACATGAGCTGCTTGGCCAGGAGGAACGTGCCGCGGTCGAACTCCGACATCAGCCCTCCCGCCTCGTCGGCCATGCGTCGCACTCTGCGCTGGCTGCGCAAGCGGCGCACGATGGACCGGACGCTGCGCTGGTGCGCCTCGATCCCCTGCGCCCGCGCCATCTGCAGCTGAATCGTCTGCAGGATGCCGGCCAGGCTGACCTCGCCGAAGGGTCGGGTCAGGGCCGGCTCCAGTACGGAGCGGAAGAACGCCGTGAGGTCGTCGCCCGAAAGCCCGACGGCGATGCCGATGGCAGGCCCATAGACGTCGGTGATCTGCTTGGTTACGACGGGCCACGCGTCCTCGTTGCCCATGGCGGCCGAGAGCAGCGCAATGAAGAAGCGGTGCGTGGACGGGTCGAGCCGGCCGACGATGCCCCAATCGATGACGCCGATACGCCCGTCGCGCAACAACATCATGTTGCCGGCGTGTACGTCGCCGTGGAACGCGCCCCAACGCACCGTGGTGAGGAAGAAGGCGCGCATGACCTCCTGGACCAGCGGTGAGGGATCGTGCCCGAGCTCTGCCACCTTGACCAGGTCGTCGATGGGGACGCCGTCGAAGAACTCCATGGTCAGCACGTTGCGGCCGGAGAGGTCCACGTGTGGCTCGGGGACGGCCATCAGCGTGAGGTCGAACTCGTTCTGCAGTCGGCGGAAGTGCAAGAGGGAGCGCGCCTCGTTGCGCAGGTCCATCTCCTCGCCGATCTGCACACGGAACCCGTCGAGGAGCTGCAACACGTTGCCCGCCATCTGGTCGCCGGTCTGGCGCACCAGAATTTCGAGCAGGGGTTGCATGAGGTCGAGATCGGTGGCGACGACATGCTCGATCTCGGGCCGCAACACCTTGACCGCCACGACTCGCCCGTCCAAGAGCCTGGCCCGGTGCACCACCGCGATCGAGGCGGTGCCGATCGGCTCGGGGTCGAATTCGGTGAAGGCATCACGCAGGGAAAGGCCGAGGTCCTCTTCCACGCGTTGGCGCACGTCGGTGAAGGGAACCGCCGGCCCGGTGTCGAGGCAGGCCCGGAACTCGTCGGCGACGTCGTCGCCGAACATCCCCGGCGACGAGGCGATGATCTGGCCGAACTTCATGAAGGTCCCGCCCAGATCCTGAAAGCTCTTGCGCAGGGGTCGAGCCAGCTGCGCCGCGGGCAGCGCGCCGTGCCGAAGGTGCCGCAGCTGGCGCAGTGCGGTGGGCGTGAAGTGGACGGTGACCACCTTGGCGATGGTCCGGCCCCGCCGGAGCAGGGCCCGGCGTGTCGGCTCCGGGAGCCGACGCGGGTAGATCCGCGGGACATCCTCGGTCAGTGGGCGCGGCACTGGCCGTGCCGGTACCGGGGATGCGCTCTCCTCCCCCACGTCCGCCGCGCGTCGGGTCACCGCCTCAGGGTAGGCGAGCGAGCCCGGATGGCACCCATTCCCCTGGTGGGCGACCCGCACCGCCCGATCGCCGCGATCGTTAGGAGAACGCGCCCTCGAGCGAAGCCAATGCCGCCTTGTAGGTGTCGCCGAAGACGGGCGCCATCTCGTCGGGGAGGACGTCGTACGCCCAGATCACCTTGGATCCGTCCCCGTCCGGCTCCACCGAGATGGTGGCCGTGTGGCTGTCGACGGGGACGCCCTCGACGACCGAGTAGGTGATGACACGGTTCTCGTCGTCCTTGGCCAGCAGGCGTTCGCGGATCTCCATGCCGAACATCCCGATGATCCGGTCGTCGCCCTCGATCCGGAAGGTGTCGATGCCGGGGAAGAATTCCTTGAGGCCGGCGAAGTCACCCACCTTTTCCCACACCTCGTCCGGCGCCGCCGCCACCGACACGTCCACTGCGCCTGCTGCCATCGCTCTCACCTCGCACTCGTGGGGCCATCGGGCTCGCCAGCCGGGGCCCGCCGGTACAGTACTGCCGGCTCCGGACTCTCGCCGCCCCGGAGCGTCGCGAGGGAGGTCGCCGATGGAGACGCGCCGGATCGGATCGCTGACCGTCAGCGTTGTCGGACTGGGCTGCAACAACTTCGGCGGCCGCATCGGGCGCGCCGAGACTGCCGACGTGGTCGCCGCCGCGCTCGAGCGCGGGTATCACCCTCTTCGACACCGCAGACATCTACGGGGGTGCCAAGAGCGAGTCCTATCTCGGCGCCGCCCTGGGCCCCCGGCGCGACGACATCGTGCTGGCCACCAAGTTCGGTGCCCCCTACGAGGGTCACGAGGGAGGTGCCTCGCCCGCCTACGTACGGACCGCCGTCGAGGACAGCCTGACCCGGCTCGGCACCGACCGCATCGATCTGTACCAGCTGCACCTACCTGACACGAAGACACCGATCGCGGAGACACTCGGCGTCCTCGGTGAGCTGGTCGCCGAGGGCAAGGTGCGCGAGATCGGGTGCTCCAACTTCAGCGCGGCCCTCTTGGAGGAAGCGGCGGTGGCGACTCCCCCGGACGCCCCGGGCTTCGTCAGCGTCCAGAACCAGTACAACGTCTTGGACCGTTCACCCGAGACCGACGGCGTCCTCGACGAGTGCGACCGCGCCGGCTTGGCCTTCCTGCCTTACTTCCCCTTGGCCAAGGGGCTGCTGAGTGGCAAGTACCGCGCCGGCGAGCCGCTGCCCGAAGGCGCCCGCCTCACCACCATGGGCGAGCATGCGGCGTCGGACCTGGCGGACGACCGGCTCGACGCGGTCGCCGCGCTCGAGGACCTGGCTGCCCGGCACGGGCACAGCATCCTCGACCTCGCCATCGGCTGGCTGCTCTCGCACCCAGCCGTCGCCTCGGTCATTGCGGGCGCCACCCGACGCGAGCAGATCACGACCAACGTGGCCGCAGGCGCCTGGCGTCTGAGTGACGACGTCCTGGCGGAGGTGGACGCCGTCGCGCCCGCCACCTGACCGGTCGGGTCAGCTCCGTGCCCGGTTCGGCACCTGCGTCGGGCGCGACCCGGGCCGATCGCGGTCGCTGCGCACCGGCGCCACGTGCACGAGGAGGTTGTACGTGATCAGCGAGATCGCCACGTGCATCGTCATCAGGACTGCAACCGCCTGAGCCGACTGGCCCTGGTGCCAGATGTAGACGTCGGGCAGGAAGAGGACAAGCGTGACGGCGATGGCCAGGCGGAAGAAGAGCCAGCGCGGCGCGGCGCAGAGGCGTGCCACCACGGGCCATGCCGCGCAGGCGATCAGGACGCCGAGGATCGTCAGCTTGGCGTAGTCCGAGAACGCGAAGTGGACGTAGCCCTTGGTGGCCGGGAACAGCCTCGTGCCGACGGCCACGATTGCTGCGTCGGCGGCCAGGGACAGCGCGATTGCAAGGACGGACGCCACCGCGACCCGCCACCATTGCGGCGGGCGGTGCTGTGGTGAGAAATCAATGCGTGCCCATGCCAGCACGCGTGCCTGCATGTCAGGAGAAGCCGCCATGGACCCAACGCTATTGACGGATCCCCTCCGGCGGATCGCCCAGGAGGTGGATTTCGCACTTCGGACCTCATCCCCGAGGTTGAGATCTGAGGCTGAGTCCCGGCCTGAGCCCGGCCTGAGTCCCTACCCAGACGTGCTGCTCGATGTCGCCGAGGTGCCCAGTGTCTGCATGATCGCCGCTTCGACGATCTGGACGTCCGGCGGCTGAATGGCCAGCGGGCCTCCGGCCACCGGGACCTGCCACACCATGGAGAGGTACGGGGTCGGCTGCCGGACCGAGCCGCTCGGGCACGGCGGGGCGCCGGTGATCGCCAGCGGGCTCGTGGGTGAGGTCGTGCCCGTCCCACACACCTGGGTGCGCCGGTGCCACTGCACCAGCGCACCGTGGGGCATCGGGACCGTGGTGACGGTGGACGGCAAGATGTACATCGCCCCCGCCAACACCTCGTGGCCCGACGGAGTGGTGGCATAGACGAGGCCATCGACGTGCGTCGGATCGAGTGAGCGGTGCGCCGCGGCATTGGCCGCCGCGACCTCGGGGTTCACGTAATAGACGACGGGATAATCGGTGGGTGAGACGGGTTCATAACCGGCAGCCATCGCCGCCGCGGGAGTGGCGTAAGGGGACACGGCCGCACTCGTCTGCTGCACGTATTGCTGGGCCCCGACGGCCTGCGACGCCGTCAGCTTGGCGGCACAGCCGTTCAGCGCCATGGTGAGGTCGTTGGGGCCGTTGTTGCCGTCGGCCAGGAGTGCCTGGGCCTCTGCCTGAGGCAGGGCCGGTCCGCTGTAGTGCCAGTTTGGTTGCGTCGTGTTGAAGCCGGCCGCCGCGCTGGCGTCCGCCCCGTTCATGTTCATGGCGTTGGTGCCACCCATCACCATGTAGGGCGTGTTGGCCAGATCGAGACCAGCGATCTTGAAGCCCGCTTCGACGTGACACGTGCTGGTCGTGGCCGACTGGTTGCCCGCGCCGTCCGCGGCATCTCCCCCGCTTCCTGCCATCGTCATCCCCCTCATGGCGCTCGTGCTCGATTCGGGCGCCGCGGGCGGATAGCTCGCGCTCAGGGCCAGCGCAGCGCCGAGCGCTGCGATACCCAGTCCGGCCACGGCGGGGCTCCGCCGCAGGATCTCGCCGGCGGGTGAGCGCCACTCCGCCCGGGCGGCGATCACCGTCGGCACCATGGCCGCCGCCAGCACGATCACGATCGGCCCCGTGTTGGGATCGGTACCCGAGCCGCTGAAGACGTTGCCCACGAGACCCTGGCCCGCGATCCACCACAGGAAAGAGACCAGCGCGCCGGCCCCGAGGAACCAGCCCGGGCGGCGCGCGACCAACGGGCCGAGCCCTATGACGACCGAGACGGCAGCGAGGATCCAGGCCGTTTCGGTACCACTGGTCGAGAACAGGTTCGCCAAATGGGTGAGGAATGACGCGTACCAACTCGGGGCACTGTCGGCCATGCCGGCGATGGCGCTCTGCGCCGACGTCGTGGTCCGGTTGTCGGGGACCAGGAACAGCACAGCGGACAGGCACCAGTACCCGGCCCAGACCGCGAGCGGGGTGATGGAACGGCCGATGCCCGAGGCCGATGCCGAGGAGGCGATCCCGACAGGGCGGTCGCTCCAATCGGCTGCCCTCTGGGCGCGCGGCCAGGCCATGAGCCCGAGCAGCCCGTAGAGGAGGACCGCGCCCGGCGCCCCGGTCAGCGCGGAGGCGGTCCCGGTGAGGAGCATTCCCATGCCCTCGCCGATGACCCAGACGCCGAGCACCCAGACGAACGACACGGCGAGCGCGGGACGCACCGTCCGACGGAACAGCAGGCCCACACCGATGAAGAGCTGGATGAGCGCGAAGAATGTGTTCCACGCGGCGATGTCCGGCGCCAGGAAGTTCCCCATGTGGGTGATGAAGTCGCCCAACACGAACGGCTGGCCCTGGGCGTTGGGCAGGATGAAGCTGGCGACGAAGTTCCGGCCGAACATGGTGGGCTGGAACTGGAGGGCGGCATCGAGGACCCAGAACAGGCCGAGCACGATCTGGAAGACACGCTGGGACCGGATGGCGAGCGGGAACCGGCTGGCCTCGCCAGTCGCTGCGTCGTCCGCCGTGTCGTCCGTCGAACCTGCTCCCATGCCCCGCCTTACGCTACCGGCGGCCTGTGGGATAAGACGGTCAGGTCTCTGGTGCTCTCACCTGGTGCTCAGGGCAGCTGGAAGTCCTGCGCGATGCAGTTCGTCGGGGTGACCGCTTCCGCCACCGCTTTTCCGTTGACGTTGTCGTAGACATTGAGCGAGGCGCCGTTGAGGCACGAGTAGGTCGCGTCGTCGGACTCGAAGTTGCTGAGCGTGCCGGCCGGCACCAGCCCGAGCACCTGACTCGCCGGGATCGGCGTCAGGGCCACCGTCGCACCGTTGTACAGGCCGGTGATGAACACTGCCGTGGTGGTGGTCGTCTGCGCCGGGCCGGCCACCGAGGCCGCAGGGCCGGCGACCGTCCCGCCGCTCCCGCCCGAGCTCGCACCCGCGGTGCTCGGGGCGGCCGACGCGGGCGATGCCGTCGGCGTACCACCACCACTACCACCTCCGCTCGGTGCCGGGATGGCCATGGTGGGCGCGCTCGACGTCGTCGACTGCGGGCCGGTACCGGGGGGCGGGCCGGGCGAGATGCCGTCGAGCGTGGCGATCATCTGGGCGTCGTCGTTGACCATCCCGAGCGCCCAGATCCCCACGCCGCGCACGCCGTCGTGCGCGGCCAGCTGCGACACGTCGTAGAGGCCGTTCTCACCTTCGTAGTACGACTCGTGCCATTGCCCGCCGGCCTGGTAGCTCGTCCAGGCCGTGTCGGTGACGGGGTCCCAGTACTCCGGTCCGTTGCCCTGGGCCTGCGAATCCGCGATGTCCGCTGCACCGCCGGCCGCGTTGGCCGCCATGGTCCCATTGGTGGTGGGCCAGTCGATACCGAAGAAGGGGACACCGAGGATGACCTTGGAGGCGGGGACCGCCGCGGTGTACTGGGCCAGCGTGGTCGTACTGCTGAACTGGCCGCTGGTCAGCGGGGAGGCAGCACTCGGCGAGCCGGCGAGGTTCAGCTCGTAGTCCATCACGAAGAACGCGTCGACGGCGGGGGCCAGCGCGGGAATGTTGTAGAACCCGTTGGGGTCTCCGGCCGACGAGGCGTAGGTGTCCATCGTGATCTGCCAGTGCGGATCCGTCGCCCGCAACGCGCCCGACACCGAGGTGATGAGGTGGGTGAGCCCGGACTGGTCGCCGCTGCCATCGCCCTCGAAGTCGAAGTTCACGCCGTCGAGCGACTTCGCCTGCAGCAGGGGGATGAGTGCTGACGACAGAGATGCCGGCGCGTTCGGCGACGATGTCAGGGCGCCGAGCGAGCTCCGTGCGAAGTCGGTCACCGTCAACACGACCCGCTCGCCTGCCGCGTGCGCACGGGTGATCAGATCGGCGAGGTCCTGGCTCTCGACGCCGTTCCAACCCGGACCGCTCTCGTCGAGCGTGCCGTTGGGGTTCACGTCGATGGAGAAGTACGCCAGCGTCGACAGCCCGGTGATGCCGAAGGTCAGCGCCTGCGGCAAGGTCCAGTAGGGAGCGAAGGCGAAGTTCTCCCGCGGCGCCAGTGGCGCCTGGCTCGTCAGCGCGGCCGCCGCCGCGGCGGGCGCGGCCGAAGCCGGCGCCAGCTGCATCGACGCGGTGGCGCCCAGCTGGCGCAGTGCGGCGTTGCCCGGGTTGTCCGCCAGGTCGGCGTCGATGTGGTTGTGCGCCCCGTGGCGGGCGTGCGGCGAGGCGATGGCCGATCCGCCGACCGAAACGGCGAACCCGGCAAGCAGCACGGCGAAACAGAAGGCGAAGGCGCCGATCACGGGCGCGAAGGGTCGGGCCCGAGCCACCGCGCTCGCAGCTCCCCTCCCCACCCCCGACAGACCGCCCGTCCTCCTGACGAGGTGGGCCAGCTTCTCAGCCAGCACCATTGGTGTGAGAACGGGCCCCGAGGGGTGAACCTCACGGTTTGAGAGGTCCCTGCCGGCGGGACGGGCCGCGCCGGAGCTGAAACGCCCGCTGCAGCCCCCGTGGGGCCGGCGGCTCAGGCGTCGGCGACCGCCGCCACCAGCTTCTGGAGGGTGTCCTTGGCGTCCCCGAAGAGCATGGTGGTCTTGGGGTCGTAGAGGAGGTCGTTGTCGATGCCGGCGAAGCCGGGCCGCATGGAGCGCTTGAGGAAGATGATGTTCTCGGCCTCGTCGGCGTGGATGATCGGCATCCCGTAAATGGGGCTGCCCGGGGTCGACTTGGCAGCCGGGTTGACCGTGTCGTTGGCCCCCACCACGAGGGCGACATCGGCGGTGGCCATCTCGGGGTTGGCCTCGTCCATCTCCTTCAAGTCCTCGTAGGGCACGTTGGCCTCGGCCAACAGCACGTTCATGTGCCCGGGCATGCGACCGGCGACCGGGTGGATGGCGAAGAACGTCTCTACCCCGCGCGCCTTGAGGGCCTCCTCCAACTCGCGCACCGTGTGCTGGGCCTGGGCAACGGCCAGGCCGTAGCCCGGGATGATGACGACCTTGCGCGCGTAGGCCAGCAGCACACCGACGTCCTCGGGCGTGCCCGCGCGCACAGGACGCGCCGCGTCGCCCTCCTCTCCGCCTGTCGCCGTGATGACCGAACCGAAGGCGCTGAAGAGGATGTTGGGCAGTGACCGGCCCATGGCACTGCTCATCAGCCTGGTCAAGATGATGCCCGAGGCGCCGACCAGGGTGCCCGCCACGATCAAGAGGTCGCTGTCGAGCACGAAACCCGACGCCGCCACGGCGAGTCCGGTGAATGAGTTCAGCAGCGAGATCAGTACCGGTACGTCGGCGCCACCGATGGGGAGCACGAAGATCACGCCGAGCACCAGCGCGAGCACCAGGATGACCCAGACGTAGACGATGCTGCCGGTGACCAGCGCCAGGATGATCATGACCCCGATGGCCGCGCCGACCAGCGCGTTGATGACCTGCTGGCCCGGGTAGGTGATGGGGCGCCCGGTGATCAGCTCCTGCAGCTTGATGAACGCGATCGCGCTCCCCGAGAACGACACCGCTCCGATGAGCACGCCGATGAGGACCTCGGCGGTGACGTAGACGGCGGGCTGGAGCCCGAGCGAGTGCAGGTGCAGCAGCTCGACGATGGAGATGAGCGCGGCGGCGCCACCGCCGACGCCGTTGAAGACGGCCACCAGTTGGGGCATCGCGGTCATCTTCACGAGGCGGGCCACCGGCACCGCGATCGCCGCGCCGAGCACCATGGCGATGATCGTCAGCGTGAGGTTCCAGCCCGAGTGCCGCAACGACGGCAGCGTGAAGGTCATGCCGATGGCGAGGGTGGCGGCCGCGGCGCCGACCAGTTCGCCGCGGCGTGCGTGCTTGGGCGAGCTCAAGCCCTTCAGGGCGAAGATGAAGCCAGCGATGGCAACGAGGTACGCCAGGTCGCGCGCGGTCGTCAGCGTGAAGGAGACGGCCAGCATCAGGTGGCGTCCCCGCTCGGCTCAGAGGTCGAGGGCGGCGCAGACGCGGACGGCGACGCCGCGTCCTCCGCCTTGGCGGCCTGCGGCCGCGCCCGCTCGCCGGGGCTGCCTTTGAACATCTCGAGCATACGGTCGGTCACCACGAAGCCGCCCACGACGTTGAGCGTGGCCAGGAAGACGGCGAGGAAGCCGAGCACGACCTCGGCTGTCCCGTGGGCCTCGCCCATGATGGTCATCGCGCCGACCAGCACGATGCCGTGGATGGCGTTGGAGCCCGACATCAACGGGGTGTGCAAGATGCTCGGGACCTTGGAGACGACCTCAATGCCGACGAAGGCCGCCAGGACGAAGATCGTCAGGTACTCGACGATCCCGGTGGTCGACCCGGTTGGGGTCGACTCCAACAGCAGATGCATCACGACTGCGCTCCTTGTGTCCCGCCGGCCGTCCCGCCCAACAGCTCGACCGCGGCGGGCGCCACGGCGGCGCCGTCTCGCAGCACGCACATGCCGGCCACGATCTCGTCGTCCCAGTCCGGCGCCAGCGCGCCCTCGGGGGCCATCAGGGCGAGGACGTTCGCCACGTTGCGGGCAAACAGGAAGCTGGCGTGCGTCGGCATGCCTGACGGCGGATTGGCCAAGCCCACGATGTGCACGCCGTTGTGGTCCAAAACCTCGCCTGCCTTGGTCAGTTCGCAGTTGCCGCCTTGGTCCGCCGCCATGTCGATGACGACCGCTCCCTCGGCCATGCCTTCGACCATCGCGGTGCTCAAGAGCACCGGGGCCCTGCGACCCGGCACGGCCGCCGTGGTGATGACGACGTCGGAGCGGCCCACCTCGTCGGCGAGCGCGGCCCGCTGCCGGTCGAGCTCCTCAGGGGTCAGCTCGCGAGCGTAACCCCCGGCCCCCTCCGCGGTAACACCGGTGTCGAGGAAGGTCGCGCCGAGGCTCTCTGCTTCCTCCTTCGCCGCGGCGCGCACGTCGTAGGCCTTGACGACGGCGCCGAGCCGGCGCGCCGTGGCGATCGACTGCAACCCGGCGACTCCGACACCCATCACGAGCACCTTGGCCGGAGGCACCGTGCCCGCCGCGGTCATGAACATGGGAAAGAACTTGGCGAGATGCTCGGCCGCGGCCAAACCGGCGCGGTAGCCCGACACCGTGGCCTGCGAGCTGAGTGCGTCCATGCTCTGGGCCCGGCTGATGCGGGGCAGCAGGTCGAAGCTGAACACCGTGGCGCCTTTGCCCGCCAGCGCGCGCACGGCGTCCTCTGACTGGGCCACTCCGAAGAAGCTCAAGAGCGTGACGCCCTGCGGGAGTGCCGCTACGTCCTCGGCGCTCGGAGGGTTGACCCGCACGACCAGCTGCGCACCCGAGACGGTGGCGGCAGCGTCGGGGGCCACCGTGGCGCCGGCCTCCGTGTAGGCCTTGTCGCTGAACGCGGCCGCGGTCCCGGCGCCGGATTGGACGCAGACCTCCCATCCGGTGCCGACGAGCTTCTTGACCACGTCAGGCACGAGGGCCACACGGCGCTCTCCAGAACGGGTCTCCGTTGGGACCGCCATTTTCACGGTCGCTTTGTTTAGCAGCTGATCCCCACTGCGCCCCTAATCGAAGGGGTCAACGGTGCCTGGCGGCGGCGCCCTCAGGGCGCCACACCCATCTCGAAATTGCAGCGTGCGGGGAGCCGCTACGCCCGTTCGTGCCTACGGCTGCTCCTGGGCGAGCGAGAAGGCGGGAAATTCGCCACCGCCGTGGACGACCAGATTGGCCCCGCTGATGTAGGAGGCGGCGGAGCTGGCCAGGAACAGGCAGGCGCCGGCGATGTCCTCGGGCGTGCCCATCCGGCCGAGCGGCACGGTGGCCGCCATCCGCTCCATCCCGCCGGGGACTCCGTAGAAGTCGTCGCCGGCACCGGTGTCGAGCAGGCCGCCGCTGACGCAGTTCACCCGCACCTCGGGCGCCCACTCGACCGCGAGCGTCGCCGTGAGGTTCACCAGCCCGGCCTTCGCCGCGCCGTAGGCCGATGCACCGGCCGAGGGACGCAGCGCGGAGACACTCGCGATGTTGATGATGGAGCCACCGTCTTCCTGGACGTGCATCACCTTGTGGGCCGACTGGGCGCACCACAACGGGGCCAACAGATTCAAGCCGATGACTGCCTCGACGAAGCGGGGCGACTGCTCCGCCGCGAGCGCGTGCGGTGCACCCCCGGCGTTGTTGATCAGCACGTCGAGCCGGCCGAAGTGCTCGACCGCCTTGGCCACGACCCGCTCCGCATCCGCCGGTTTGCGGACGTCGGCCGTCATGAAGACGGCGCCGTCGACCTCGGCCTCGTGCCGCCCGCACGTGACCACGTGTGCGCCTGCCCCCGCGAAGGCAGCGACGAGACCCGCCCCGACGCCACGCGAGCCGCCGGTCACCACGACGACGCGCTCGCTGAAGTCGTAGACCGGTTGCGTCACTGCGCAAACCCTAGGGCACCACCCGCCGGGCGACCCTCGAGGCGGACATCGGCCCCCCGCCGCAGCCCCGCGTGCGCCGGCGTCGGCCGGACCCGACCCCGACCGCCGTGTTGGCCGGGCGCCGCAGCCTGGCCTAAGTTCCGGGCGGTTTCTGACGCTGCGTCAGGCAGCCACCGAGGAGTCCGCACCAATGCCCATCGATGTGGTCCAAGAGCACGACGGCATCGCCGAGGTGGTCATCGACCACCCGCCGGTCAACGCGCTCGACGTGGCGGGCTGGTTCGCCCTGGCCGACGCGTTGACCGCGGCCGGCCGCGTCGCCACCAATCGGGTCGTCGTCCTGCGGGCGACCGGGCGCGGCTTCTGCGCCGGCGTCGACATCAAGGAGATCAACGCCAAGGGTGACGAGGCGCTCGTCGGGGTCAACCGCGGCTGTTACGCCGCCTTCGCCGCCGTCTATGACTGCGAGGTTCCGGTGATCGCCGCCGTCCAGGGCTTCTGCCTCGGGGGCGGTATCGGGTTGGCCGGCAACGCCGACATGGTTGTGGCGTCCGAGGACGCCACCTTCGGACTGCCCGAAGTCGACCGCGGCGCGCTCGGGAGCCGCCACGCACCTCGCCCGTCTCGTCCCCCAGCACACGATGCGCAAGATGGTCTACACCGCGACACCGATCACCGCCGTCGAGCTCGCCTCCTACGGGTCGGTGGCCGCGGTGGTGCCGCCGGACCGCCTCCGTGCGGCAGCGCTCGAGCTGGCCGGCGAGATCGCCACCAAGAGTCCGACCATCATCCGCCGGGCCAAGGAGTCCCTCAACGGCATCGATCCCGTCGACGTGAAGCGCAGCTACCGCTTCGAACAAGGCTTCACCTACGAGCTGCACGTGCGCGGCGTGGCCGACGAGCAACGGGCGGCCTTCGTCGAGAAGCGCGACGCCGACACGTCGAAGTGACCACGGCGGACCCACGCCCATGAGCGACAAGCGCACCAGTGTCGACGACATCGTCGGCGAGCTCCGCTCGGGCATGACCGTCGGTATCGGCGGCTGGGGCTCGCGACGCAAGCCGATGGCTGTCGTGCGGGCGATCTGCCGTTCCGATCTCAGCGACCTCACCGTCGTCGCCTACGGCGGGCCGGACGTGGGGCTGCTCTGCGCCACCGGCAAGGTGCGCAAAGTTGTGTGCGGGTTCGTCACGCTCGATTCCATCGCGCTCGACCCCCACTGGCGGACCGCTCGCCAGCACGGACGAGTCGAGGTGATGGAGGTGGACGAGGGCATGTTCTACCTCGGCCTCCAAGCAGCCGCCTGGCGGGTGCCGTTCCTGCCGACGCGCGCCGGCCTCGGCTCCGACGTGCTCACCGTCAACCCCGACCTGCGAACGGTTCGCTCGCCCTACGGGGAGGCCAGCCCCTACCTGGCCGATCTGGCCGATGCCGACGTCGAGCTCGTCGCCATGCCGGCCCTGCATCTCGATGCCGCCATCGTCCACACCAACCGGGCCGACACCGCCGGCAACGCGCAGGTGCTCAGCCCCGACCCCTTCTTCGACGCCCTCTTCCTCGGTGCCGCAGCGCGGCGCTTCGTCACGACCGAGCGCGTGGTCGAAGAGGGCGCGTTCGGCGCCGACGGACATCCGCTCCTCAGCGTCCCCATCCACCGCATGCTCACCGACGGCGTGGCCGAGACCCCGGGCGGTGCGCACTTCACCGCCAATCCGCCCGACTACGGGCGCGACGAGGCGTTCCAGAAGGAATACGCCGCGGCCGCGTCCGACCCGGCAGAGTGGGAGGCGTTCGCCCACCGCTACGTGTTCGTCGGCGAGGACGAGTACCAGGCGCGTGTGAAGGAGCGGCAGGTCTCGTGAGCAGCGCCGGCACCATTGACAGCGGCGTCACCAGAGCGGAGTTCTGTGTCGTTGCCTGCGCCGACGCGTGGCGTAACGCCGGCGAAATCATGGTCAGCCCCTTCGGCACCATCCCCGCCCTCGGCGCCCGGCTGGCCAAGCGCACCTTCGCCCCGGACCTCGTCCTGACCGACGGCGAGGCCGCCTTGATGGTGGGTGCGCCGCCCATCGCGGCACGTCCGGGTGAGCTCGTACGAGAGGCGGCCATGCCGTACCGCAGCGTGTTCGACGTCGTGTGGTCGGGCCGGCGCCACATCATGATGATGGCGAGCCAGATCGACCGCGCCGGCAACCAGAACATCTCGGCCGTGGGGCCCCACGACAAGCCGAAGGTGCAGCTCGTCGGCGTACGTGGCGCGCCGGGCAACTCGGTGAATCACCCCACCAGCTACTGGGTGCCCGACCACACGGTGCGCACCTTCGTCGAGCAGGTCGACGTCGTGTGCGGTGTCGGCTACGCCCGGGCGATCGCTGCCGGTCCCGGCGCCACGCGCTTCCACGATGTTCGCCGCGTCGTGTCGAATCTCGGGGTGTTCGACTTCGAGACCCGCGATCGCACCATGCGGCTGCAGTCGCACCATCCCGGCGTCAGCGTCGACGACATCGTGGCGGCCACGGGGTTCGCTCTGACCATCCCGCCCGAAGTCCGCGAGACGCGGTTGCCCACGCCAGAGGAGCTCGCCCTTATCCGCGAGGTTCTCGACCCGGGCTCCGCACGTGACCGCGAGGTGAGGACCTGAGCGCGACAGCCGGCTCCGGCTCGGCCGTCCCTGGCTCGGGCGTCCCCGACCCGGCGACGTTGCACCCCGCGCTCCGTACGGCGCTGTGCGATCGGATCGGCATGCGCTTTCCGCTCGTGCAGACCGGCATGGGCTGGGTGGCCGGGCCGCGACTCGTGGCCGCCACCTGTGAGGCCGGAGGCCTGGGCATCTTGGCCTCGGCCACCATGACCCTCGAGCAGCTGGCCGCCGCCATCGCCGAGGTCGCGCGCGGACCCAGGCACCCTTCGGCGTCAACCTGCGCACCGACGTCGCCGATGTGGGCGAACGAATCGAGCTGATGATCGAGACGGGAGCCCGGGTGGCCAGCTTCGCCCAGGCCCCGAATCCGGCCCTCGTGTCCCGCTGCAAGGAGGCGGGCCTCTTCGTGATGCCTACCGTGGGGGCCCGGCGTCATGCCGAGAAGGTGGCCGAATGGGGGGTGGACGCGGTCATCGCCCAGGGGGCCGAGGGGGGCGGCCACACCGGCACCGTCCCCACCACGTTGCTGCTGCCCGAAGTCGTCGACGCGGTGGGTGACCGCGTGCTGGTGCTCGGAGCCGGCGGATTCTTCAGTGGTCGGGGCCTGGTGGCCGCCCTAGCCTACGGAGCCGCCGGCGTGGCCATGGGCACCCGCTTCCTCCTCTCGGCCGAGAGCAGGGTCCCCGACGAGGTCAAGGACCTCTATCTGGGCACAGCCGTCACCGGGACGGTGGTCACGACCAAAGTGGACGGGGCGCCCCAGCGGGTGGTCCGCACCGACCTCGTCGACCACCTCGAATCCCAGTCATGGCTTCGCTCCCTGCCGAGGGCGCTCCGCAGCGCCTACCGCTTCCGCCAGGAGACGGGCGCCACCATGGCGTCGTTGCTGCGCGAAGGCCGCGCCATGAAGGAGGGCAACGAGCTCTCCTGGGCCCAGGTCGTCATGGCGGCCAACGCGCCGGTGATGACCAAGGCCGCGCTGGTCGAGGGACGCACCGACGTCGGTGTGCTGCCCACCGGACAGGTGGTCGGAGTCATCGGGTCGTTGCCGCCTGTCGCCGACATCATCGGCGCCATCATGCGCGACGCCGATGCCGTCTTAAAGCGGTGGGCCGGCACGCCGGCACCCGGCCCGGGCCCGGGCCCGGGCCAACGCTAACTCAGCGCACCGCTAGTCGCCGTTGGCGGCTGCGGCCCCCTGCGCGACACGACGCAGCAGGTTCGACACCCGCTGGTGCGTGACGCCGAAGAGGTGGGCGATGCTCGGGATGCTCTGTCCCTCCGCCCGGAGCGCGACCACCAAGGATCGACGCAGGTACCCGCTCGCCTCCGACTGACGCCGCAGGATCGTGCTCACGAGTTGCACGGTGCCCGGGTCGTCCTCGTCTCCGAGGATCGCCTTCCATTCCCGGCCGTTCTCGCGGGCGAGTCGGACCTCCGCGATGCGCTGAGAGAGGAGACGCTCGCTCTCCGCGTTCTCCCGCAAGACGGACTCCAGTTCGTCGAGGGCGTTCAGCACCTCATCGGACCCGGTCCCGCTCCGGTCGTCTTTCTGGTCCGGCATTGCGTTCTCTGCTCCTCTTCGCTGCTCCCGATCCTGGCGCAACTCAGTCGCATCAGTGGCCAACATGCAATGGATCCTCCAATCGCAGGTTCGTTCCGCTCCAACCCTGCAGTTAGACGACTCACGCGCATGCCAGCCTAAACAGGCCCACGCCCGCGCTTGACGTCAACCAAGCCAATACCCCATTCGCCCCGGATCACACACGATGCGGGCAATGGCGGCCGAACTTGTCGGCTACCAGGGTTTAAGCGATGGCGCTACTCGGGTTTCAACGACTGAGCACGACAGATGACCCGTGCCCGAACAAACCTTGGTTTGCCGTGACGGCGACCCTGGCGCCCTCGACCTGGTGGCCCGCCGCCGTGCCGCGCAGCTGCCACACGCACTCGCACACCTGCGCAATCGCCTGCGCCGGGATCGCCTCGCCGAAGCACGAGAGGCCACCCGACGGGTTGACCGGGACGCGCCCGCCCAGTGCAGTGGCACCGTCGCGCAAGAGCTTCTCGGCCTCGCCCTCGCCGCACAGGCCGATGTCCTCGTACCAGTCGAGCTCGAGCGCGGCGGAGAGGTCGTAGACCTCGGCCAGGCTCACGTCCTCGGGCCCGATCGCCGCCTCGGCGTACGCCGCCGCCGCGATGGACGGGCGGAACCCCGCCTGGGCGCCCGCACCGGTCGCCGCGACTGCAGAGTCGGTCGCGAAGTTGGGCATCTCGATCACCGTGTTGGGGAAGGCGGGTGTCACGGTCGACACGGCGTCGATGGTGACGAGGGGTGCCGCGCCACCGGCATGGCGGCGGGCGAACTCCATGGAGGAGAGGACGAGTGCCGCCCCGCCGTCAGAGGTGGCGCAGATCTCGAGGAGCCGCAGCGGGTCTGCGACCATCGGGGAGCCGAGCACCTCCTCGACGCTCACCTCCTTTCGGTAGCGCGCATAGGGGTTGGCCAGTCCGTGACGCGCATTCTTCACCTTGACCTGTGCGAAGTCCTCCTCGGTGGCGCCGAAGCGGTCCATGCGCCGGCGCGGCGTACAGCGCGAAGTACGTCGGGTTGGTGGCGCCCATGAGATGGAAACGCAACCAGTCCGGGTCGTCCTTCCGATCGCCGCCACCGACCGGGGCGAAGAATCCCTTGGGCGTGGTGTCGGCACCGACGACCAGTGCCACGTCGCACAGCCCCGCCAGGATCTGTGCCCGCGCGTTGGCGATGGCCACCGCGCCCGAGGCGCACGCGGCGTAGACACTCGAGACCCTCGCTCCCGTCCACCCCAGGGCCTGGGCGAAGGTGGCGCCCGAGACGAACCCGGGGTAACCGTTGCGGATGGTGTCGGCCCCCGAGACGAACTGCATGTCCCGCCATGCGAGCCCGGCGTCGGCCAGGGCGTCGCGTGCCGCGGCCAGGCCGTACTCGACGAAGGGGCGGCCCCACTTGCCCCACTCGTGCATGCCGGCGCCCAGCACCGCCACTCTCTTGTCACCGCCGGCCGGCATCGCTCAGCCCTCCCAGCCCGGGATCACGGGCTCCATGCTGGCCGGGCGCCACTTCCACACCAGGTAGTCCGTGTCGTCCTCGCTGTAGAGCGTGTCCACGACCAGTTCGACCTCGTCGCCCACGCTGAGGTCGTCCACCGTGACCCCACCGACCACCTGGCCCATCACGACGAGCTTCTCCGCCGCCAGCTCCACCGCGGCCAGGCAGAAAGGGACGTACGGATCGGCGGCCACATAGGGGGCGGGCGGTTGGTAGCGGGCGTCGGTGTAGGACCAGATGCGACCGCGGCGCGACAGCTCCACGATCTCGAAGAAGGTCGAGTCGCAGTCGGGATTACGGCACGAGAGCGTCTCGGCGGGGAAGGCGTAGGTCCCGCAGACGGTGCAGCGTGAGCCCAGCAGCGCGGGCGCCGCGCCGTCCTCGCCCGTCGTGAACCAGCCCTCCATGGCCGCCAGCCGCGCCGGCATCAGCCGAGTCGCTCCAAGATGGTGGCGTTGGCTTGGCCTCCGCCCTCGCACATGGTCTGCAACCCGTAGCGAGCACCGGTGCGCTCCATCTCGTTGAGCAGCGTCGACATGAGGCGGGCTCCCGAGCAGCCCGTCGGGTGCCCGATGGCGATGGCGCCTCCATTGGGGTTGACCTTCTCCATGTCCGGCCCGAACTCGCGCTCCCACGCCAGCACGACCGACGCGAAAGCCTCGTTGATCTCAATGATGTCCATGTCGTCGAGTGCGAGCTTCGCCTTGGCCAAGACGAGCTCGGTGGCGGGAATCGGGGCGGTCAGCATGATCTGTGGGTCGTTGGCCGCCACGGCGAATGTGTGAAAACGGGCCCGGGGGCGCAGCCCCAACGACGAGGCTCGCTCCTCGCTCATGATGAGAACAGCGGCCGCGCCGTCGGAGATCTGTGACGAGGTGCCCGCCGTGACGGTGCCCGTCTCGGAGAACGCGGGCTTGAGTGCGGCCAGCTTGTCGAGCGAGGTGTCGCGTCGGATGCCCTCGTCGCCCGTCAGCATGCCGCTCACATCGGCGGCACCCGGCACGTCGGGATGCACCCGGGCCTCGAGCGGCACGATCTCGCGTTCGAAACGACCCTCATCGGTGGCACGGGCGGCACGTTGGTGCGAGCGCAAGGCGAACTCGTCCATGTCCACGCGCGAGATCTTCCAGCGCCGGGCGATCTCCTCGGCGCACTCGCCTTGGTGGATCAAATCGAAGCGCTCCAAGTAGAGCGGTCCGTAGGCATCGCCGGGACCGGGCTCGGTGGTCGAGCCGATGGGTACGCGACTCATCGACTCCACGCCGGCCCCGATGGCCACGTCCATGGCGCCGGCCATGACGGCCTGGGCCGCGAAGTGGATGGCCTGCTGGGCTGATCCGCACTGGCGATCGACCGTCGTCCCGGGCACGGACTCGGGGAATCCGGCGGCCAGCGCAGCGTTCCGCGCGATGTTCATCGCCTGCTCGCCCACGGTCATGGTGCAACCCATGACCACGTCCTCCACCAGCGCGGGATCCAGGTCGTTGCGGGCCAGGAGCGCGGCGAGCGGCTGTGCGGCCAGGTCGGTGGCGTGCCAGCCCGAGAGCTTGCCGCCCCGGCGCCCGATCGGTGTGCGGACAGCGTCGACGATCACGGCGTTGGGCATCAGGTCGCCAATTCTGACGCCGAATCAGATCGGGTGCCAGACGACACCGCTCGGTGGCCCCGACGGCGGACCAGATGGAGGCCCTGATGGACCAACATTGGGGGCCATGGGCCGAGTCCGGGGGGTCGCGATCGCCTGCCTGCTCGGCTCCGCCGTGCTGGCCGCCTGCTCAAGCGCCGGCCCCACGACGACCAGCGGGAATACACCTGGGGGTGCCACGGCGCCCGGCCCGGCCTCACCGCCCGCTCCCGACCTGGTCGCCGGCGAGAAGGTGACGCTGACGTATTGCAACCACCAGCGGGCCCGCATCACCGAGCCGGCCTCCCTGCACGGCGCGGCACCCGCCGCCGTGTACGTCCATGGGGGCTCGTGGGTCTCGGGCGACTACGGCACCGGGGGCTTCATCATCAACACCGTCGGTCCGGCTCTGGCCGACGCCGGCATCGTCGTGGTGAGCCTCGACTACCGACTCGGGCCTCGGGAGCACTGGCCCGACCAGATTGAGGACGTCAAGTGCGCCATTCGTTGGCTGCGTGCCAATGCAGCCCACCTCCACGTCGACCCCGACGACATCGGCGCGTGGGGCCAGAGTGCAGGCGGTCACCTGGTCGCGCTCCTCGGCACGGCAGGCCGGTCGGCCGGCTGGGACGCCGGTCCCTACGACGACCAGTCGAGCACGGTGCAAGCCGTGGTGGACATGGCCGGGCCGAGCGACCTGCTGACCATGGGCGACCAGGGCGACGCCGTGCTCGTGGCCGAGAGCTTCATTTCGTTGCTCGGCTCGGTGCGCGCCTCGCAGCTCGGAGCCGACCTGCAGAAGGCGAGCCCCGTGAGCTATGTCGCCCCGGATGACCCGCCCTTCCTCATCTTCGACTCCAACAACGACGAAATCGTCTACCCGCAGCAGTCCATGGAGCTCGCCTGGTACCTCGGCGTCGAAGGCGACCCACGCCAGCTGGTGACGATCGTGCACGGCGGGCATGAGTTCGACACCGCCGGCGAGGTGCCGTCACAGGCCGCCATCATCCGGCTCATCGTGGACTTCTTCGTGCAGACGCTCGTGCTCCACCGGCACCCGGGCACGGCGGGCTGAGCGCCCACCTTGGCAAGGGTCCGGACCCTGTGCCAGATTTCGCAACGCCATGGACCTGACCTTCAGCGCCAAGGACGAGGCGTTCCGGGCCGAGGCCCGGGCCTGGCTCGCCGCCCATGTCCCGGCCGACCCCCTGCCGTCGCTCGATACGGCCGAGGGCTTCGAGTCCCACCGCGCCTGGGAGCGCACCATGTACGAGGACCGCTGGTCCGTCGTGAGCTGGCCGACCGAATATGGCGGGCGCGACCTTGGCATCTTCGAGTGGCTCGTCTTCGAGGAGGAGTACTACCGCGCCCGTGCGCCCACGCGCGTCAGCCAGAACGGCATCTTCCTGCTCGCGCCCACCATGCTCGAGTACGGCACCGATGAGCAGAAGGCGCGCTTCCTCCCGCCCATGGCATCGGGCGACGAGATCTGGTGCCAGGGCTGGTCCGAACCCGACGCAGGGAGCGACCTGGCGGGCATCCGCTCGCGCGCCTCGCGCGACGCGGCCGGCGACGGCTGGGTGCTCAACGGGCAGAAGACGTGGGCCAGTCGCGGCGCATTCGCCGAGTGGTGCTTCGGCATCTTCCGCACCGATCCCGAGGCCGAGCGGCACCGCGGCCTGACCTACTTCCTCGTGGCCATGGACTCGCCCGGCGTCACCGTGCGCCCCATCCCCCAGATTGACGGTGAGACGGGCTTCGCCGAAATCTTCTTCGACAATGTGGAGGTACCCGAAGAGCAGGTCCTCGGCGAGGTCGGGGCCGGCTGGTCAGTCGCCATGGCGACCGCCGGTTCCGAGCGCGGGCTCTCGTTGCGCAGCCCGGCGCGCTACACCGGTGCAGCCGACCGCCTCGTGCAGCTCTACGCGTCGCGCGGCGGCCCACCGGCGTCCGCCGACGCGGTGGCCCTGGCGCACATGCACGCGGAGGCCTACCAACTGCACACCTACTGGACGGCATCCAAAGTGTCGCGGGGTCACGCCGTCGGGCCCGAGGCGAGCTGCAACAAGATCTTTTGGTCCGAGACCGACGTGGCCATCCACACTGCGGCGCTCGATCTGCTCGGGACCGAGGCGGAGGTGCTCCATTCCGGTGCCCCGAGCGACTGGCTTGACGGCTACCTGTTCTCGCTGGCCGGCCCGATCTACGCCGGCACCAACGAGATCCAACGCAACGTCGTGGCCGAGCGCCTGCTCGGGCTGCCCCGTTGAAGCAAGCGAGGGAACCAGGAATGGACTTCGGTTTCTCCGAACAACAGGACGAGCTGCGCCAGGGCGTGCGGCTGGTCCTTGACGCGGAGTGCACACCCGACTCGCTGCGGGCCTTTGCCCTCGCCGACGACGCCGGCCGCGCCGAGCAAGCGGCGAATCGCTGGGCCGTGCTGTCCGAGCTGGGCGCGCCGACGCTCGTCGTGCCCGAGACCTCGGGTGGTCTCGGCTTGAACGACGTCGACCTCGTCGGCGTACTCGAGGAGGCCGGCTACGCGTGCCTGCCCGAGCCCCTGCTCGAGACGGCCGCGCTGGCCGCACCGACACTGGCCGCACTCCTTCCCGATCCGGCCGCCACGGCCGCGCTGAGCGCCCTGGTCCAGGACGACACCGTCGTCGGCGTCGGCGGCATCGACGTCACGACACACGGCGTTGTCTCACCGAGCGAGGTCTCGGCCGACGGCAAGCTGCGCACGCCTCGTGTCGTCGGCGCGCGGCGACGCGGGAATCCTGCTCCTGGCCTGCCGCGACGACGACTCGGGCTGGCAACTGCACGCCGTGCCGTCGGCCTCGTGCGTCACCACGCCCACCCCCGCGCTCAGCGCAGTGCGCGACCTGGCGACCGTGCACTGGCCGCTGTCCTCGGACACCCTCCTGGCGTACGGCGTCGCCGCCGAAGCGGCCGCTGGTCTGCTGGCGGATCGCGCCGCGGCGGGATCCGCCGCCGTTCTGATCGGCCTGGCCGATCGCATGCTGACGATGACGGCGCACTACGCCAAGGAGCGCCATCAGTTCGGCAAGCCCATCGGCAGCTTCCAGGCGGTGAAGCACCATCTGGCCAACGCCCGGGTCGCACTCGAGTTCGCGCGGCCCGCCACCTACCGCGCGGCCTGGTCGCTGGCGACAGCGCAACCGACGCTTTCGCACGACGCGTCCATGGCCAAAGCGATGGCGTCGGACGCGGCCGACCTGGCCGCCCGCGTCGCCCTTCAGGTCCACGGCGCCATCGGGTACACCTGGGAATGCGACCTGCACTTCTACATGAAGCAGACGTGGGCCCTGTCCCGGGCCTGGGGCGACGCCGCCACACACCGACGTCTGGTGCTCGCGCACGCAGTCACGAAGACCGCCTAGCCGCGATCAGCCGCCCTGCACGGCCCGCGTCGACCGCCAGATGCGGATGACGCTGACCCAGATGACGACCACGCCGGCCCAACACAGGACTGCACCGAAGGCAATCGTCGCGTTCGTGTCCCCCTGGTTTCGCGCTGTGCCGGGAGCCGCGGCACTGATCAACAGGACGAAGAGTGTCAGAATCGCAACGAGCACCGTGAGGCCGATCTTGCGCTTGCGGGTGAAGCCCATCTGGACGAACGCCGGCCACGCCAGGGACACCACGGCGACCGCAAAGGCAACGGCGAAGAAGCGTCCGACCCCGGTGAGTGATCCGGTATCAGTCGTTGTGATGCCGAGTGTCGTGTCGCTTGCTGACCACCACGGAAAGAACGCCGATATCACAACGACTCCCGAGCCGACCAAAGCCAGCCACGACGTCGCCGTGAGCTTGAACTGTTGCGTGCTCATCTGTTGCTTGAAGGATCCGAAGGTCTGACCGATCGTCGGCGCGTTTTGGGGCGCTGCTCCGGGCGGCATACCGGGCTGTGCGGTTGGCGGCGGGGGTGGAGGAGGAGGTGCCCATCCCGGTGCGGCCCCGGCCGGTGCCGGCGCACTTGGTATCGGCGCGCCCTGGACCGGCGCGCCCTGGACCGGCGCGCCCTGGACCGGCGCGCTCTGTACCGGCGCGCTCTGGACCGGTGTCGGAGTGGCGGCAGGCGCAGGTGCAGCACTCATTGCGGCGCCGCACGCGGTGCAGAACTGGAACGCTGCGTCACCTTTGGCTCCACATTTCGAACAGAATCGAATCTGACCCGTCGGACCCGCACTTGGTGAGATGTCGGTCATGATCCTCCCTTTCACGTCCGTCCCCCGCGGACCTGTGACCCCTCGATCAGCTGTTGCCGGAGTTGCCCGAACTCCCGGAGTTGCCCGAGTTGCCCGAGTTGCCCGAGTTGCCCGAGTTGCCCGAGTTGCCCGACCCGCCCAGCGTGCCGGACGAGTCCGAGATGTACCAGCTCCCGTTCTGCTTGACCATCTCCCCGGTTGTGGTGCTGCTCTTGCAGTCTCCACCGGCGCAAGCCGTGAACGTCATCTTCGCCTGGGCGGTGCTGGACCCGACGTCTGAGACCGTGTAGGTGACATTCTTGAACGAGACCTTTTCGGTACCGAGCTTCCCCAGTGAGTTGTTGCAGGACGACTGCTGGCTCGGTTCGGCGACGGCACAGGCACCCGACCAATTGCCGCTCTCGAGCGCCGAGGCGAACGTGGCCAACGCGTCGTTGGGCGAAGAGCCGCTCCCCCCAGAGGAGCCTCCGCACGCACCGAGGCCGACGGCAGCAGCGGCAGCCGCGACAAGGACGATCGCTCGCTTCATCCCCACTCCTCCCCCGCCATCCGCTCTCGCGACATGCCGGCCCCTGAGCGGACGACCGCTCGTTACAAGCGCTCAATATCCCATGCGGGTTGCACCCCCGCAAGCAGTATTGCAACGACTTCACCGAAACGTAACCACGACGCGACTGCGCGGATCGGCTCGCTCTCGCGGTCAAATCTGAGTTTCACCTGAGCCTTGAAGGCCCGAGTCGTGGCGCCCCGTGTCTCCCTCGCGGACGACGCTCGGCCCCACGCCGTCGACGGACCCGCCTCGGGCCCTCCATGGCAATGTCCGATTTCCGCCAGAACCTGTCGCGCCCCCGTGCCACGCTGTGACCCGTGATGGAGGACCCGGACCGCTGTTATCAGGCCGCACAGAGCAAGGATGCCGCGCTTCGACGGGTGGTTCTTCTGCGCCGTCACCTCGACCGGTATCTATTGCCGGCCGAGCTGTCCCGCCCGCACCCCCAAGCGCGAGAACATCCGCTTCTACCCCACCGCGGCCGCCGCACAACAAGCAGGCTTCCGGGCCTGTCTGCGCTGCCGGCCCGACGCGACGCCCGGCTCACCGGAATGGAACGTGCGCGCCGACGTCGTTGCGCGCGCCATGCGGCTCATCCGCGACGGGATCGTCGACCGCGAAGGTGTCGAAGGCCTCGCGGCGCGGCTGGGCTACAGCACGCGCCAACTGAACCGCCTCATCACCGCAGAGGTCGGCACCGGCCCGCTCGCGCTGGCGCGGGCTCAGCGCAGCCAGACCGCGCGCATCCTGCTCGAGACGACGGACCTCACCGTGGCCCATGTCGCCTTTGCCGCCGGGTTCGCCAGCGTGCGCCAGTGCAACGAGACGGTGCGTCAGGTCTTTGCCGACACACCGACCGGATTGCGTACTCGCTCGCGCAAGACCAAGCACGGGCGTCGTCCGGCCGGCGATGCCGCCCAAGCCATCCACCTGCGCCTCCCATGCCGCCAGCCTTTCGACCCGGCCTCGGTCCTCGCGTTCCTCGGGACGCGCGCGCTCCCGGGCGTCGAGCAGCTCGATGGCACCTCCTACCGCCGCAGCCTCCGGCTCCCGCACGGTCACGGCGTCGTGACCCTGAGCACGCCCGCGGGTGACGACGCGGGCCCCTCGGGACCGGCGTATGTCGCGGGTGATCTGGACCTCTCGGACCTCCGCGACCTCACGACCGCGGTCGCCCGCTGTCGCCAACTCCTCGACCTCGACGCCGACCCGATCGCCATCTGGGACGCCTTGGGCAACGATCGTGATCTTGGCCCGCTCGTCGGACGTGATCCGGGGCGCCGTGTCCCCGGCGCGGTCGACGGCTTCGAGCTCGCCGTCCGCGCCGTCATCGGCCAGCAGGTCTCGGTGCCGGGAGCCCGGACGGTCGCCGGGCGCCTGGTCGCGGCGGCCGGCGACCGTCTGCCCTGCCCCAACAGCGGCGTCACCCACCTGTTCCCCACACCGGGAGCGTTGGCCGAGCTCGCACGACGAGACCCCGGCGCGTTCGCCATGCCGGCCGGGCGGCGGCGCGCACTCCAGGCGTTGGCCGAGGCCGTCGACAATGGCGACATCGTCATCGACCCCGGCGCCGACCCGGACGAATTGCGGCGGTCGCTCGTCCTCCTGCCTGGCATCGGGCCGTGGACGGCCGAGTATGTGGCGATGCGCGCCCTGCGCGACCCCGATGCCTTCATGCCCACCGATCTCGGCATTCGGCGTGGCGCCGCCGCCATCGGCCTGCCGGACGGAACGGCCGCCCTCGCCGAAACGAGCGAACGGTGGCGGCCGTGGCGCAGCTACGCCATGACCCACCTGTGGTCGCTCGCCGTACCCATGACCCAGAAACGAACCGCACACAGCACACCGATGAAAGGACGTGCCGCATGACGACCACCTCCTCCCCGACCGCCACCATGCCCATGGAGACACCGATCGGGACGCTCGTCCTCGAATGCGACGGCGACGTGCTGATCGGTCTGTGGCTCCCGAAAGAGCATCGCCACCGCCGCCACGACGTCGACGACGTGCCGCCGGTGCTGAAGGAGGCCATGACGCAGCTCGAGGAGTACTTCGCGGGCGAACGCCGGGAGTTCGACATCCCGATGGAGCTCGACGGCACACCTTTCCAGCGCGACGTGTGGTCGGAACTGGCGCGTATCCCCTACGGCGAGACCATCAGCTACGGCGAGCTGGCCCGCCGGGTCGGGCGGCCCAACGGGCCGCGGGCGGTCGGCCAGGCCAACGGGCGCAACCCGATCCCGATCATCGTGCCGTGCCACCGGGTACTGGCCAGCAACGGCATCGGCGGCTACGGCGGCGGTCTGACGACCAAGCGCGCGCTCCTCGCCATCGAGGGCGTCTCGGCTTGACCATCGGTGAGGTCGCCTAAAGTGCGCCGGTGGAAACCGCCCGAAGTGTGCACGACGCGTTCGACCTGACGGGGCGGGTGGCGCTCGTCACCGGTGCCGGGAGCGGCATCGGGCGCAGCACCGCCGAGGTGCTGGCCGGCGCCGGGGCCACCGTGGTGTGTGCCGACATCAACGCCGCCGGCGCGGCCGAGACGGCGAGCGGCATCCTGGGTGCGGGTGGACGTGCCGAGAGTGCCGAGCTCGACGTCTCCGTGTCCGGCGCCATCGCCACGCTGGTCGGTCACGTCACCGCACGGCACGGCCGGCTCAATGTGATGTGCAACGTCGCCGGGATGATGATCGACAGCACCATCGTCGACGTCGATCCGGATGAATTCGACCGCATCGTGGCGGTCAACCTCAAGGGTGTGCTCTACGGCTGCCAGGCCGCTGGGAAGGCGATGGTGGCCCAGGGCGGCGGCTCCATCGTCAACATGGCCTCGGCAGCGGTGCTCGCACCGGCCGCCGGCATCGGCCCCTATGCCATCACCAAGGCCGGCGTGGCCCAGCTCACCCAGACGATGGCGCTCGAGGTGGGCAAACACGGCGTGCGGGTCAATTGCGTCGCGCCGGGCTTCGTGCCCACGAACATGACGGCGCGCTATTACACGAATCCCGACGGCACGATAAACGAGGAGACCAAGGCGGCCGTGCTTGCCCCGATGGCCAAGTCGGCTCCCTTGCGGCGCGTCGGCGAGACGTCTGACATCGCCTACTGCGTGCTGTATCTCGCCGCGGACGCCAGCGGCTTCGTGACCGGGCAGCTGCTCAGCCCGAACGGCGGCGTCTCCATGCACTACTGAGCACGCCTTCGCCGGGCTTCGCCGTGGTCGGCCCGCAGCCTCGCTACGAAACTCGCACCAGGTCGAACTGCCCCGTCGTCGTGTCGGAGATGACCACGGCCGGTGCCGGGCCCAGGAGCGTCACGGCGGCACCCACGACGACCGCGTCGCTGGCTGCGCCGTGCGGGTCGATGCGCGCCACGCACGACGACGGTGCGGCCTGTGCCGACGCCGGGCATGTGGCGATGGCGCCGCCCTGCTCGAGCGCGAGCGGGCCGCCCGCTGTGTCGACGACGGTGCTGGTGACCGAGCCGCTGTAGGAGCCGATCGTGGCCAGGGTGGTGGCGTCGTACGTCGTGTACTGCGCATCGAGTCCCTGGCCGGCGGGCTCGCTCACCCACACCGTGCCGCCCGCGACCACGTCGAGATACTGGACCCCGCCGCCGAGACCGTTGGGCGTGTCCGCCAGAGCCGGGCCGGTGAGGGTGGATCCGTTCGGTCGTCGCACGGCCAGATGGTGATTCGTGTCTTCGTAGTAGATGGAGCCGTCGGGACCGATGGCGTCGCCCAGTCCCCGCAGCACCAGGCGCGGCCGCGACGACGACGACGGATTGAGCCGGTAGACGCTCACGGTATTGCCCTTGGTCACCGACACCAGCACCGCGCCGCCCGCCGCGGCCAACGCAACGAGGTCGGCATCGGAACTGTTGGACGCGTTCACCGTCGGCATCGTCCACTGCCCGTCCTGGTTCCCGCTGGCACGGTTGAACGCGAACACGTTGGAGTAGGTGGCCACATAGAAGTTCGTCCCGTCGGCAGCCAGCGCGGCAATCCCTTCCGCCACGTGCTCGGCGACCGCTGCCGGCCCGTTGCCGTCGATCACCCAGGCGACGGCGGGCGCGGGGCTGGTCGGATCCTGGGGCGCCACGAAGACGGCGCCGTCGGGACTCTCGGCCGCGGTGACGCGGTCGCCCGAGAAGGGCAGCGCAATGGGCGAACCTGCCTGGAGCGGGCCCGAGGTCGCGACGGGGGCCAGCGTCGAGCCGGGCGTGGCCGTCGTGGGCGTCGATTGTCCGCTGTTCCCGCCGGTGGATGTGGTCGTCGATCCGCCCCGGCCCTTCGCCGAAGTGTTCGCCGGGCCCGAGCTGCACGACGCCAGCGCCAGCGCGAGGAGCGCAGCAGAACATGCCACTTGCAGGCACTGGCCGGCTCTCCCCCGCATCGGCCCAGTATGGCGTCGGGCCGCGCCCGATACGTTGCGCCTATGGCAACCACCCGCGATATCTCCTACGGAGCTGACGGCCGCACGATGATCGGCACCCTGGCCCTTCCCGAAGGCACGGGGCGGCGTCCTGGTGTCCTCGTGTCCCACGAGGGCCCCGGACTCGACGACCACGCACGCGCACGCGCCGTCCGCCTGGCCGATGAGCTCGGCTACGTCGCCTTTGCCCTCGACTACCACGGCGGCGGGCAGCCGCTGGGCGACCGGGACCAGATGATGGCCCGGATCGGCGAGTTCCGCGCCGATCCGTTGCGGGTGCGCGCCATCGGCACCGCCGGTCTCGACGTGCTGCTCGGCGAGGAGCGCACCGACCCCGAGCACCTGGCCGCCATCGGCTACTGCTTCGGCGGGACGCTCTCCTTCGAGCTGGCACGGGGTGGGGCGGACCTCAAGGCAGCGGTGGGCTTCCACGCCGGGCTCGGCACGGCGCGACCCGAGGACGCGGTCAACATCTCGGCCAAGGTGCTGGCGCTCATCGGCGCCGACGACCCCATCGTCGACAACGCGCAACGACGGGAGTTCGAGCAGGAGATGCGGGCCGGCGGTGTGGATTGGGAGCTCGTCGTCTACGGCGGGGCGGTCCATTCCTTTACGAACCCGCGAGCCGCCACCATCGACCTGCCGGGCATCGCGTATGACGAGCGGACCGACCGGCGCTCGTGGCAGGCCATGCTCGACCTCTTCACCGAGGTGTTCGCCTGAGGCGCAGCTGGTCGACGGCGGGCGCCCGTTTCTGACGCCCCGTCAGGTGCGGGCTACGCTCGAAGGCCATGCCCGAGCCCCTGCCGATGATCATCTCGGTCGACGACCACGTCGTCGAGCCGCCCAACGTGTGGCAGGACCGCCTCCCGTCCAAGTACGCCGAGGTCGGTCCCCGCGTGGTGCGGGCGCCGATGCCCGAGGTCGAGTTCCGCGGTGGGCAGCTCAAAGTGAAGCCGGGGTCCAAGGGTGTCCCGGTCGACTGGTGGTACTACGAGGATCTCAAGCGCCCGCTCCTGCGGGTGGACTCGGCTGTCGGCGTGCCCCGCGACGAGGTCACCATGAAGGGCGTCACGTACGAGGACATGCGCCCGGGCTCCTACGAGGTCAAGCCACGGCTCGACGACATGGACGCCAACCATGTTGAGGCCGCGCTCTGCTTCCCGACCTTTCCTCGCTTCTGCGGGCAGACCTTCACCGAGGCCAAGGACCGGGAGCTCGGTCTCCTGTGCGTGCGGGCCTACAACGACTGGATGATCGACGAGTGGTGCGCCGACACCGGCGGGCGGCTCATCCCTCTGTGCCTGATCCCGTTGTGGGACGCCGAGCTGGCGGCGGCCGAGGTACGGCGCAACGCCGATCGCGGAGTCCGTGCCGTGTGCTTCAGCGAGATCCCCCCGTTCTTGGGCCTCCCGAGCGTGCACGACCCCGACCACTACTGGGACCCGTTCTTCCGGGCCTGCGCCGAGACGCAGACCATCGTCAACATGCACATCGGATCCTCCTCGAAGATGCCGTCGACGTCAGCCGACGCCCCGCCGGCGGTGGGCTCGACGTTGACGCACACCAACGCCACCTTCTCGCTGGTCGACTTTCTCTTCAGCGGCGTCTTCGTCCGCTTCCCGGACCTCAAGGTCGCCTACTCGGAGGGCCAGATCGGCTGGATCCCCTACATCTTGGAGCGGGCCGACCGCGTCTGGGAGGACAACCGTGGCTGGGGCGGCGTGGCCGACATCGTGCCCGAGAAGCCGTCGAGCTACTTCAAGGACCACGTGTGGGGCTGCTTCTTCGACGACGCCCACGGGCTGCGCTCGGTCGACGAGATCGGCGAGGACAACATCACGTACGAGTCGGACTACCCGCACTCGGACTCGACATGGCCACGCACCCGCGAGATCGCCGAGGAGCAGATGGCGGACTTGAGCGACGAGCAGCGGCGCAAGATCGTGCGGGGCAACACGATCAAGTTGTTCGGCCTCGACTTCGCGGCCTGACCCGGCCCCGAAGGCTCCCGGCTCGTCACCGCTGACCGCATGGACCTGCGCTACACCGAGTCGGAGCAAGCGTTCCGCGGCGAGCTGCGGGGGTGGCTCGCCGACACCGTGCCCTCGGTGGGCGCACAACCGGCCCACGACGACTGGGCCGCCCGGCGGGCCTACGACCTGGCCTGGCAGCGCAGGTTGTTCCACGCGGGCTACGCCGGCGTGGACTGGCCGGCCGAGGGCGGCGGGCGCGGCTCGTCACCCGTGGAGCAGCTGATCTTCAAGGAAGAGTGCGAGCGGGCCGGCGCGCCGTACGTCGGCGTCAACTTCGTCGGCCTCCTGCACGCAGGCCCGACGATCATCGCCGAAGGCAGCCCGGCTCAGCGGGAGCGCTACCTCCCGGCCATCCTGCGCGGCGAGGAGGTCTGGTGCCAGGGCTTCAGCGAACCCGATGCGGGCAGCGACCTGGCGTCGCTGCGCACCCGGGCGGTGCGTGACGGGGACGACTACGTGGTGACCGGCTCGAAGATCTGGACCTCGCATGCGGAGGTGGCCAACTTCTGCGAACTGCTCGTGCGCACCGGCGACGAGGGGAACCGCGGCATTTCCTGGCTGATCATGCCGATGGACTCGCCGGGCATTGAGATTCAGCCGCTCCGCACCATTGAGGGCACGACTGAGTTCGCGCAGCTCTTCCTCAACGAGGTGCGCATCCCGGTGGCCAACCGGGTCGGCGAGGAGAACGACGGCTGGCGCGTCACCATGGTGACGCTGTCCTTCGAACGCGGCACGGCCTTCGTCGGCGAGTTGCTCGAGGCGATGCGCCTGCTCGACGAGCTCGCAGACATCGGCCGCAGACTCGACCTGTTCCGCGACGACCACAGTGGCCTGACGCACCGCATCGGTCACCTCCGGGCTGCCTTCGACGCCTTGTGGGCGCTGACCAAGCGCAACGTCTCCGAAGCTGCCCAGACCGGGGTCCCCGGCATCGGTGGCTCCGTGTTCAAGCTGTCCTTTTCCGAGCACGCGCAGGCGCTGGGCGACCTGGCCATGGAGATGCTCGACACGGCGGCGCTCTCCGCCGACCCACTGACGCGTCACGGCGCACCGATCGGCAACGCGGAACAGGTGCACAACTGGTTCAAGTCGATCAACCTCACCATCGCCGCAGGCACCTCGCAGGTGCAGCGCAACATCGTGGCCGAGCGCATCCTCGGCCTGCCGAGGACACGCTGATGGACTTCCGCGTGGGCGAGGCGGAAAGGGAACTGGCCGAGGGGATCCGGACCATGCTGGCCCGGCGCCTTCCCCTCGAGTCCATCCGCGCCCGCGAGGGCGAGGAGCGGACGATCAGCGCCGAGGACTGGGCCGCCCTCGGCGAGACCGGCGTCTTCGCGCTCACGCTCCCCGCGCCGGCCGGCACCGGGCTCGGACTGGCCGACGCCACCGTGGTCTTCGAGGAGCTGGGCCGGGCGCTGGTGCCCGGGCCGCTCGTCGGCACGTTCCTCGCCGCGGGCATGGACCTGGTACCGGGGGCGGCCGAGGGCCGGGCGTTCGTGGCGGTGTGCGGCAGCGAGAGCGGACCGCCCTGGTTGGTCGAGCACCTCACCTCCCTCGACGCCGCGTTCAGGCTTCCCGGCGGTGGCCTCGGTGGGGGACGCGGCGTGATGACCACGATCCGCGACGCGCCCACCGCAGAACGGGTCGCCGCTCCACTCGATCCGCTCACCCCGCTCTGGCAGCTGACCCAACTCCCCGCTGGTGAGCGACTGGAGGACCCCGACCAGCACCTCTTCCGCGACGGCGCCATCCTCACCGGTGCGCTGCAGGTGGGTCACGCAGCCGAGACACTCGACCTGGCGGTCGCCTACGCGAAGGAGCGGCACCAGTTCGGAAAGCCCATCGGCAGCTTCCAAGCGATCAAGCACATGTGCGCCGACATGCTCGTGCGCGCCGAGGTGGCCAAAGCCGCCGTCCACGCCGCGGCCTGCCTCGCCGACGCGCCCGACGTCTTGGCGGCCGAGGCAGCAGCGGCCGGCACCACGCCGTTCGCCTGGATGCAGCGTGCCGCAGCGGGCGCCAAGCTGCTGGCCGACGAGGCCGCCGTGCGCAACGCCCGGGCGGCAATTCAGGTGCACGGCGGCGTGGGTTACACGTGGGAGGTGCCCCTCCACCTTCACCTCAAGCGCTCCCTCGTGCTGGCGAGGGACTTCGGCACGACGCACACGCTGTCCTCAGCCCTGGGCTCGACGCTCCCGCCCCCGCTCGGCGTGCCGGCGTGAGCGCGATCCACCCATTCGACGCCGCCCGAACGGAGTTCCCACGATGACCGACACCACCCTGATCCCCACCGACGTCGTGCGCACCGTCCCCGAGGGTCGGGTCGTCTACGGCATGCAGCTGCCCATTCAGTCCCAGTCGACGCTCTACGTCGCCGACTGGGAGAAGGAGGCGGGACCCGTCGAGTTGGCCCGGATCGCACACGTGGCCGACGAGTCGGACTTCTTCTACCTCGGCGTGTGCGACCACACCGCGATCCCGCGCCGACTGGCCGACGCCATGGGCACCGTCTGGTACGACACCACGGCGACGCTCGGGTGGCTGGCCGCGTTGACGACGCGTACGCACCTGCTCTCCCACGTGCTGATCCTGGCCCAGCGCCATCCCCTGCGGGCGGCCAAGGAGCTCTCCACCATCGACGCGCTCTCCGGTGGCCGTCTGATCGTGGGGGTGGGCGCGGGGCACGTGCCAGAGGAGTACGAGCTCCTCACCGGTGGGTTCGACGAGCGCGGGCGCCACACCGACGAGGCGGTCTCCGCGCTCGCCCGCTGCTTCACCGACGAGTACCCCGAGCTGCCGGGGCCCCGCTTCCCCGCCCGCGACATGGGGCTCGGGCCGCGCCCTGTGCGCCAGCCCCGGCCCCCCATCTGGATCGGCGGCTCGTCGCCCGCCGCCATCCGCCGCACCGCCGCCTTCGGCGACGGCTGGTTGCCCCAGGGCACGCGGCGTCGTGACCTCCCCGGCCAGATCGCCCGGCTCCGCGAGCTGCGCGCAGAGCTCCGCGGCGGCGCCCCCATCGACATCGGCACCATCGTCGAGCCGATCTACCTGACCCCGAGCGGCTCGGGCTGGGACCTCCCGGGCTGGGTCCTCACAGGAAACGGCGAGGAGGTGGCGGCCTCGCTCAGGGATCTGGTGGAGATGGGTGTGAACCACCTGCAGGTGCGCTTCATGGCGCGGAGCGCCGAGGAGTTCTGCGAGCAGGCGGCCCGCTTCGGCGTGGAGGTCGCACCCCTGCTGAACCACTGAGCCGGCCGCGGCAATAGGGTGGACGGCGGTGTCGTTCTTCTCGTACGCACTCGGCGCGGTCATCTTGATCCTCGTCCTGTTGCGCCAGGTCAGAGTCCGACCGGTGCCCCGGGTCTTCCAGCCCAGGCTGCCCGTCGTCATCGGCGTGATCGGCCTCTTCGAGATGTTCTCCTACGCGAACGATCACCACGTCTCGGGCACAGCGTGGGGCTGGGTGCTCGGCACCCTGCTCATCGGCGCGCTGGGGTTCGGCGCGTTGCGGGGCCTCTCCATGCGGGTGTGGGCGGGGGACGGCTGGGTGCTGCGTCAGGGCAATGCACTCACGATGGGACTGTGGCTGGTGTCGCTCTTGATCCACTTCGCCGGGGATGCCGGTGGCGACCACGCCGGGGCGGCCGGCCTCGAAGGGGCGAGCTTCCTCTTGTACCTGGGACTGACCCTGGCCGTGCAGTACTACGTCGTCTACCGGCGCGCCATGCCGCTCTGGGCCAAGCTCGGTCCGGACGCCGGCCGGCCGCTGCAGGTCCATTTCACCCAGGGCCCCGGCACGTTCTTCGCCACCTTCCGTACTCCGGGCGGTGCCCCAGGTGGCTGGGAGCCACCAGCGGGTGGTGCCCCGGCGCACGACGACCCGAACGTCATTGACGCGGAGGTGGTGGAGGACGACGACCCTCCCGAACTGTCCGCGCCGCGCTGATCGTTCCCTACACTCTGCGCCGTGACGGCGCCTCGCACGTTCAGCCAGCGGCCCTACGCCGGCCCAGCCGGCTCCACCGAGCTGTTCTTGGTCCGCCACGGCGCGTCGGCCGACTCGGTCGAGGGTGAGACGTTCGAACTGGTCGAGGGACAGGGCGACCCGCCGCTCTCGGACATCGGCCGGCACCAGGCCGAGCTGGTGGCCCAGCGCCTGGCCACCGAGCCCTTCGACGGTCTCTACGTGAGCACCTTGCAGCGGACCGCACAGACGGCGGCGCCCCTGGTGGCGCGCACCGGGATGACGCCGGTGATCGACGCCGATCTGCGCGAAGTGTTCCTCGGCGAGTGGGAGGGCGGCCTCCTGCGGCTGAAAATGAGCGACGGCGACCCCCTGTTCGACCAGGTCTGGCGCGAGCAGCGCTGGGATGTGATCCCCGGTGCCGAGTCACGTGCCGCCTTCGGCGGCCGCCTGCGCCGCGCCGTCGACCGCATCGCCACGGCGCATCCGGGCGGGCGCGTGCTGGTCTTCAGCCACGGCGCCGCCATCGGCGAGATCCTCGCCCAGGCTTCTGCGTCGGCTCCCTTCGCCTTCTTGAACGCGGACAACGCGTCGATCTCGAGGATCGTTGTCGCGCCCGACCGATGGATCGTGCGGATCTACAACGACACCGCGCACCTGGCTGGCTGAGCGACATGGCACGCGTCGTCCTGGTCCATGGGGCCTTCAACGAGTTGTGGGGCCCGAACGAACTCAAGGCCCGCTGGCTGCCCGCCGTCCGGGACGGGCTGTGGCACCACGGCGTGGAGCTCGAAGCCGATGACCTGTCCGTCTGCTTCTATGGCGACCTGTTCCGCCGCCATCCCGGCAGCGACGAGGACCGCCAGCTCGAGCAGTCACGCGCCGGCGTGGCCGAGGCGCTCTCCACGCTCGACGGCGGCGACGCCATGGCGGCGCTGAGCCAGATGGTCGGTGAGGCAGCCTTCGACCGGACGGTCGACATGGTGACCATGATGATGACGGAGCCCGACCTGCGCGACCGGCTGCAGGAACGCCTGGCACCCGAGATCGGTCCCGAGACCCGGGTCCTCGTGGCCCACTCGCTCGGAACCGTCGTGTCGTACTCGGCCCTCGCCGCCCATCCGCAGTGGCCGGTCCACACCTTCGTGACGCTGGGCTCGCCCCTGGCGGCGCCCATGGTGTTCGACGCGCTCGAACCGTCTCCCGTGGACGGCAAGGGCGCATGGCCCGGCGGGGTCCAACGCTGGGTGAACGTGCGGGCGATGAACGACCATGCCTGCGGCACCTCGTTGACGGCGCGATTCGGGAGCCGCGTCGAGGACGTCGTCGTCGACAACGGGCACCGGGCGCACGCGCCAGAGCCCTACCTCAATGCCGCGGCCACTGGAGCGGCCATCGCCGCCGCGCTCGCCATCGCGTCCTAGCCGGCCGGGGGCACTGGCACACTGGCGGTCGTGGCCACGAAGAAGCGCCGGAGCAAGGCCAAACGGCCGCTCCCTCCTGTCCCCAAGTACGTCGCGTACACCGGCGGCGGGCGGCGCTACTGGCGCCTGGGCGGCCCGCTCACCAAGGACCGCGAGGCCGAGGCGCGCGCCGCGCAACGGGCGCGCCCGCCCGGGCGCCTCGGACGTCTCGTGCTCCGGGTGCTCGGCGGCGGGCCGACGGGCGCTCCGGCGCGGTGCCCCGCCGCCGTCCGGATAACGAGGATCCGCCTCAGCTCGGCGTCGAACCCGACACAGAACCCGCCGCCGCACCCGCGGCCGAGGACGATGCCGGCCGGCGCAGCGACGAGATCACGGTGTCCTGGGCTCGCCGCTGCATGGCCGCTTCGATCACCTCGGTGATCTCCGTGCCCACCAGCTCGTCACGGTCCAAGAGCGCGTCGCGCAGCGCCTCGACGACCTCGGGGTGCTCGGCCACGATGGTCTTGGCGGCATCGCACGATCCCATCAGGAGCGCGTCGAGCTCGGCCCGGGCGGCCTTGTCGCCCAGGACCTTGTCGATCAGGCCCCCGGCGAGGTACCCGCTGCCGGCGGCCGCCACCGAGATCAGCGAGTTGCCCATGCCGCAGGCGCCGATCATCTGCGCGCCGATCGCCGTGGCCGCGGCCAGGTCGGAGGCCGGGCCGGTCGACACCTCGTCGAACCACTGTTCCTCGGCCACCATGCCGCCCATGGCGATCTGGAGCAGGGCGTTCAACTCCTCGCTGCTCTTGGTGAAGCGCTCCTCGGTGTCGGAATGCTGGAGCAGGCCGAGCGAGTCGCGCCGCTTGACGATGGAGAGGACGTCGAGCTGCCGGGTCTGACCGACGAAATAGGCGACGGTGGCGTGCCCCGCCTCATGGGTGGCCACCCGTTCGCGCTCGTCGGGGGTGTAGATGGTCTCGTCGGTGAGGCCGAGCTCGACGAGCATCTTGGCCTCGGCGACGTCTGACATGGTCATGGCCGAGCGGCCGTGGGTGAGCGCGATGACGAGCGACTCGTCCATGAGCCGCTCGAGCGCTGCGGGCGAGTAGCCGAAGGTCATGCCGGCAACGACGTCGACCGCGCCATGCTCGTCGAGGTCGGCGCCATGCGCCTTCTTGCCGAGGTAGTAGGCGACGATGTCGGCCCGTGCCCGCCGTCCGGGCAACCCGAAGTAGATACTGCGGTCGAAGCGGCCCGGTCGGATCAGCGCCGGGTCGAGGTCGTCCTTGCGGTTGGTCGCTCCGACCACGAGGACGTTGGCGGGCACCACGGTCGGCTTGCGCAGCTTGCCGCCATCGGGCAGGTAGCGGTTGACCAGGTCGATCCACGCGGATGCGAACCGCTGACCCCGGGTCGGGGTGTCGAAGGACTGCAGCTGCACCAGCAGCTCGTTGACCACACCGCTCACGCCCTCGGTGGCGCCGCTCCCGCTCATGCCGCGCCGTGATGCGCCGATGGCATCGATCTCCTCGATGAACCCGATGGCGCCGCCCTCCTTGTGGGCGTGCTTGCGCAGCTGCTTGAAGAAGGAGCGGATCTTGCGGTTGGTCTGCCCGTAGTACATCGACTGGAAGGCCGAGGCGGACACGAAGAGGAACGGGACGTTGGCCTCCTTGGCCATCGCCTTGGCCACGAACGTCTTGCCGGTGCCGGGCGGGCCCTTCGAACAGGACACCGCGCCGCGCCGAGCCGCCCATGGTGTCGCGGAAGGTCTGGTGCGCCAGGAAGAGGTTGATGGAGCGCACGACCTCCGCCTTGATCGGGTCGATGCCGACCAGGTCCTCCAAGCCGACCGCGGTTTCACCCGGCCGGATCAGCGTGTGCGGCGAGCGGCCGGCGCCGAGGAAGGGCGCCGCCATCACGGCGCCGAGCATCAAGACGATGATGATGACGGGGAGGGCACCGCCCAACCAGTGCGGGCAGGTGGACGGTCGGGAAGATGCTGTGCCCGCTGACCCGGCCGGATGACGATCCACCCGAGCACCAGCGCGCTGCCGGCCACCAGCCGGCGGAGCCGGGCGATGCGACGACGCTCCCGAGCCCGCGTGCACGTCTGCGCTGCCGCAGCACCGAGTCGCCCACGATCCCCGAGATCGCCTCGCTCGGGCTCAGCGCCGGACCGCGCCGCCTCGAGCCCAGCGCTCGGGCTGACCTCGAGCCTCGGTTGGAGGCTGGGGTGGCGGCCGTCGGAACCAGGGCGCGCCGCGCCGGGCACCGCATCGGCAGGTCGACTCATGACCGGACTCCGTTCATCCCCCGTGGACGTTTCCAATGTAGAGAATCCCACAGGTCCTACGGCCTTGCGAAGTGACGAAAGTCATAAATGGGACCCGCACTCCCGCCACCGCGGCAGAGGTGTGCGTCCGTTGTGATTCGAGAGGACGGCGCGGCCGCGACCGGGGCCGGCGCCCCCACGCGTGCCCGCCCGGCCCAGTGGAGGACGACCCGCCGTGCCAGCGCCTTTGGCGACCGGCGACAGGGCGGGCTTGAATGTGACGCGCCGTCAGATCCGCCGGCACACCAGACCGCCGACCTGGGAGCACACATGGCCGAGACCACCACGCGCGAAGAGCACCAACTCCTCATCGGGGGCAAGTGGGTCGACGCCGTCCGACGGCACCTACGAGATCGTGAACCCCGCCACCGAGGAGTGTCGGCCAGGCACCCAACGCCAGCGCCGACAGACGCCCTGGCCGCTGCCGCCGCGGCCAAGGAGGCACAGCCGGGATGGGCGGCCTGGTCGGCCGACGACCGCAGCGCGCTCATGCGCGAGGCGGCGGCGGCCATCCGGGCCAAGTCGTCCGAGCTCCTGCCGCTGGTCATCGCCGAGACCGGCGCCACGGCGACCGTCGGCTCGCGGATGCAGGTGCCCGTCGCCGCCGACCGCTTCGAGCGCTACGCCCGCGATCCCCGTGCCGTGCTCCAGACGCCGCTGCTGCCGCAAGCCGGCCCAGGCGACGCCGCTCGCGCCGGGCGGGATCATCGGCGGCATGGTCAACCGCCAGGCCGATCGGCGTGGTGGCGTGCATCACGTCGTACAACTTCCCGATGGTCAACATGGCGGGCAAGGTCGCGCCGGCCCTCGCTGCCGGCAACACCGTGGTGGTCAAGCCGGCGCCGCAGGATCCGCTGGCCATCGTCGAGCTCGTCCGCATCCTCAACGACGTCGGCTTCCCGCCCGGCGTGGTCAACTTGGTCAACGGGAACACACCTGCCTCCTCCGCCGCGCTGGTCGACGCCGACGACGTCGACTGCGTGAGCTTCACCGGATCGACCCAGGTCGGCGTGACCATCGCCGAGAAGGCGGCCCGGACCATGAAGCGCACGCTGCTCGAGCTGGGCGGCAAGGGTGCCTGCGTGGTCTTCGAGGACGCCGACGTAAAGGCCGCGGTCGGCTGCATCGGTTCGACGTGGTCCTTCCACTCCGGTCAGATCTGCACGGCACCGACCCGGGCCGTGGTGCATCGCAGCGTCTTCGACCAGGTGCGCGACGGCCTGGTGCAGATGGCGGGCTTCCTCAAGGTGGGCGACCCGACGGACACCTCGACCATCATCGGACCGGTCATCTCGGCGGCGCAGCGGGGCACGGATCGAGGCGCACATCCAGACGGCGAAGGAGGACGGCGGCGAGATCGTCACTCGGCGGCGAGCGGCCGGCCGACCTCCCGGTGGGCTACTACGTCGCCCCGACGCTCATCACGGGGACAACACCATGCGGGTCGCCCGCGAGGAGATCTTCGGTCCGGTCATCACGATGATCCCCTTCGACGACGAGGAGGAGGGCATCGCCATCGCCAACGACTCGGAGTTCGGCCTCTACGACTACGTCTTCTCCAAGGACGGAGCCCGGGCGCTGCGCGTGGCCAAGCGCCTCCAGGCCGGCCACGTCGGCGTCAACACGGCCCAGCGCAACCACGACGCCCCCTTCGGCGGGTTCAAGATGTCGGGCGTCGGCCGGGACGGCGGCGACTACGGGTTGCTGGCCTACACCGAACCCCAGGCCATCATCTGGAGCTCGTGAACCCGGGGCGATGAAACCGGACGCGAAATTCCTCCAGGGCGTCGAGCACCTCGGCCGTGCGGGTCCACGGGGTCACGATGAGCCGGTCCACCCCGGCTCTCCCAGGCCACCACGTCGTCCTCGCTGGCGCACTCGCCCCCGACGGTGACCTCGAAGGCGCATCGAGGCGGCCCGCTTCCGGCGCGGTGCGTGCCGATGACGGCCGCCATGGCCGCGGCCAGACGCGGCGTGTGCGCCCATGCCGATCCAGCCGTCGCCGAGACGCCCGGCCCGGCGCAGCGCGGCTGCCGACTCCCCGCCGATGTGGATCGGGATGGGTCGCTGCACCGGCTTGGGCTCGAAGGCCACCTCGGCGAAGGGGAAGTTGGGGCCGTCGTGGGCGACGGTCTCCTCGGTCCACAGGCGGCGGCAGACCTCGATGGCCTCGTCGAGCCGGGCACCCCGGGTGGCCGGGTCGATCCCGAGCGCCTGCCACTCCGAGCGGAGCCAGCCGGCGCCGGCGCCGATCACCGCCCGTCCATTCGACAGCCAGTCCAACGTGCCGAAGGCACGGGCCGTGATGAAGGGGTGCCGCAGTCCCAGGAGATAGACGTAGGTCCCGAGGCCGGAGCGACGTCGTGCGGGCCGCAAAGGAACGACAGCATCGAGCCCGGGTCGAAGAGCTGGGTCTCGGGCGGTACGGGCGGGTGCTCGGCTGCCCTCGAAGGGCGAGCCCGCCATGTGCCGCGGGAGCACGAGGTGCTCGGGCAGCCAGCCGGACTCGAAGCCGAGACGATCGGCCGCGTCGGCGGCCTCCGCCCACAGGCGAGGGTGCATGCGCCCGAAGGTGATGGCGAACTTCACACGAGACCCCCCGGCACGGCGGTCAAGCTAGCTGGGCCCGTCGGGGCGCACACATCCCGCCGCTCGGCTAGAACGCGGCGTGGCCACGTTCCCGCATACGCCGATGCCCGAGCAGGGCCTGCCCCGCGACCAGGTCATGCAGCGGCTGATCAGCATGAAGCAGGACGACCAGGACTGGCGGGGTGGCCGTGTCTTCAGCCTCGTCTACTCGGCCGGCGACGACGTCCACGAGTTGCTGTCCGACGCCTTGGCCCTCTACAGCGCCGAGAACGGCCTGAACGTACTGGCCTTTCCGAGCATCGGCGTCATGCAGCACGACATCGTCTGCAACGCCGCCACGCTGCTCGGCGCGGACGACCCCCGCTCCGGCGGCGCCGTCGAGGGCTACCTGACCTCGGGCGGTACCGAGAGCTTGCTGCAGGCGGTGAAGACGGCCCGGGACGTCGGCCGGGAACGCGGCATCGTGCGCCCGAGCGTCGTGGCCGGCGGAGAGCGCCCATGCCGCCTTCACCAAGGCCGCCGACTACTTCGACGTGGATCTCGTCCGCGTCCCTGTCGGATCGGACTACCGGGTCGCTGCCGACGTCCTGGCGGACGCCTGCACCGACGACACGATCATGGTCGTCGGGTCGGCGCCGAGCTATCCCCAGGGCGTGATCGACCCCATCGCCGACATCGCGGCGCTGGCCGCAGAGGCGCGGCATCCTGTGCCACGTCGACGCCTGCATGGGAGGCTTCCTTCTCCCCTTCCTGACCGAGCTGGGTCGGCTGGACGTCCCGTTCGACTTCCGACTCCCCGGCGTGACATCCATGTCGGCCGACGTGCACAAGTACGGCTACGCGTCCAAGGGGGTCTCGGTCATCCTCTACCGCACCCACGAACTGGCCAGGAAGCAGCTGTTCGTGACGACGGACTGGCTCGGCGGGTTCTACGCCTCGACCGCCATGGCGGGGACGCGACCCGCCGGTCCGGTCGCCGCCGCCTGGGCCGCGCTCATGCACATCGGACACAGGGCTATCTCGAGCTCACCCGGACGGCCCACGACGCGGCACGCCAGCTGCGGGCGGGCATCGAGGCCATCGACGGGCTCGGGGTGCGGGGCGAACCGCCCGCCACGGTCATGGCGTTCGGCGCCCGTCGATCCCGAGGCGATCGACATCTTCGCCGTCGGCGAGCGGCTGGCCGAACAGGGCTGGTACCTCGACCGGCAGAACCGGCCCGACTCGCTGCACGCGACGGTGCACGCCGGCAGCGCGGCGACCGTTCCCGACGCTGGTGACCGACCTGGCCCAGGGCGGTCCGGGCGGTGGGGTCGTCGCGCACCGAGCAGCGCGACACCACCTACGGCCAGAGCGTCTAACCGGGCTCCATCGCCAACTCGTCCACGTAGCACCAGATCCAGTCCTCACCGGGCTGGAACGACTGGACCAGGGGATGTCCCGACGCGTGGAAGTGCTTGGTGGCGTGTTGGTTGGGCGACGAGTCACAGCAATTGACCTCGCCACAGTCCAGGCAGAGGCGGAGGTGGACCCACGTGCCGCCCACCTTCATGCATTCGCCACACCCGCTGGGGGTCTGCGGCTCGACGTCGCCGATCTGGTCGAGATGCGTGCACGCGGGCTCAGCCATCGGATCACCCCCGTCTCGCTACGAAGTCGTCAAGCCGCCGTCGACGGGCAGCGCCGCTCCGGTGACGCCGCTGGCGTCGGGCCCGCACAGCCAGGCGATCAGCGCGGCCGGCTCTTCTGGGTCGCAGCAGCCGCTCGACCAGCTGCTGGGAGCGCGAAGTCCTCGGGCGAGCTCATCCCGTAGACGGCAGCCGAGGCGTCGAGCATGGGCCCTCGCGTCGAGCCCGGGACACACCGCGTTGGCCGTGATGCCGGTCCCGGCGAGGTCGGCGGCCAGCGAGCGCATCAGCCCGATGACCGCGTGCTTCGACGCGCTGTAGGCGCTCAGCCGTCGCAGGCCCAACAATCCTGCGGCGGACGCCACCGCCACCACGCGGCCATGCCGCGGCGCCGGCGCGTCCAGCAGGGCGGGCACGGCGGCCGCGGCCAGGTTGCGGACACCGTTCACGTTCACGTCGAAAAGCACGTCCCATTGGGCATCGGCCGTCTCCCAGAGCGGCGGGCCGCCGCTGATGACGCCCGCTGCGGCGACGACGGCCTGCAGGCCCCCGAAGTGCTCGAGCGCCTCGCCGACCGCCGTCTGCATGTCCGACGGTGATGCGGACGTCGCCCACCACCGCGACGGACTGACTCACCATGACGGCTGCCACCTCTTCGAGGTCCGCCTTGGTCGCCAGCGGGTAGTCGAGCGCAGGGTCGTCGGCGCACACGGTCGACCGCCACCACCTGCCAGCCCGCTCCGCCACGAGCTTGTCGACCGTGGCCGCGCCGATGCCCCGGGCTGCACCGGTGACGACCGCAACCGGACTCACCGCCGGGCCACTGCGAGGTGACGGCGCCAGCGAGGTCGTCCACCATGGACGCGAGCAGGGCACGGCCCTCCTCACTGCTCGCACCTGCGGGATCACCCAGCACGCCGTTGGACGATACCGGTCGCACCCCGACACTGCGCAGGCGGGGAAGGAGTGTCTCCAAGGGCTCGGTGGCGCCCGGCTTCGGCCGATCCGAGGTGCACGGCGGATGGATCGATCGCCAACAGCAGCGACGTCTCGGTCCGCCCGGCGTGCGCATCGCCGCCCCTTACCGCCGCCTCCCACACCACGACGTCGTCACCCTCTGCGGTGCTGCCGCGGCTCAGCGGCCGCAAGGGCGTCGCGGTTTCCGCCGTGCGCACTGACGAGCACGACCCCGGCAAAGGAGGAACGGGCGGAACGCACCAGCTCGATCAAGAGCTCGGCCAGCACGTGGTGGCCGACCAGCAGGGTGCCGGGGAAGCCGGCGTGCTCGCCACTGGCGCCGTACGCGACGGCCGGAGCGACGACGACACCGCGACAGCGATCGGCCAGTCCTGACGCCACGGCCATGGCGATGCGGGTGTCGGTGTCGAGCGGCAGGTGCGGCCCGTGCTGCTCGAGGGAGCCGACCGGGACCGCCAAGACGGTGTGCCCGGCGGTCGCCTCCACCTGGGGCCAGGTGGCGCCGGCAAGCTCCATCGCGTTCAGGTCCTGGCCGGCGAGCGGAAGCGGACCGGCGTCGGCACCGGCAGCGGCGTCCCGTCGCGACCCATCTTCGAGTGGCCGATCACGGCCAGGGGTCGCGTGTCCAGGGCCGCCAGCGCGGCCTCGCCGTGGCCGTGCACACACTCGGGGTCGGGACCGTCGAGTGGCAGGCCGGTGAAGAACTTGGCCGCCATGCACCCGCCGCGACAGGCGTCGAACGACCCGCACGACGCACACGCGCCGGCACTCTGGGGCTCGCGCAGCGACACGAAGAGCGGCGACGCACGCCAGACGGCCGGGAAACCCCCGGCGTCGCGGACGTTGCCCGCCAGGAATTGCCCGTCGATCACGAAGGGGCAGGCATAGACGTCACCGACGGGATCGATCAGGCACACGACGCGGCCGGCTCCGCACAGGTTGAGCCCGTCGAGTGGTTCGCCGAACGCGGAGAGGTGGAAGAAGGAGTCGCCGGTGAGGACGCCGGGTCGCTCGAGCAGCCAGTGATAGAGCATCCGCTGCTGGGCCGACGTCGGATGGAGGTCGTCCCACGAGTCGACGGCCCGGCCCGACGGGCGCAAGCGGGTCAGCCGGAGCTGCGCGCCGTAGCCGTCGGCGATGGCGGCGAGCGCGTCCAGCTCCTCGACGTTCTGGCGGGTCACGACCACGCTGATCTTGAACGGCCCGAACCCCGCTGCGGCGAGGTTGTCCATGGCGCGCACGTGCCGCGTCGTAGGAGCCCTCGCCGCGGATCACGTCGTTGCTCGAGGCGGTGGCCCCGTCGAGACTGATCTGGACGTCCAGATAGTCCAGCGGCGGCCAGCTGCTCGGCCCGTGCGGGGGTGATGCGGGTGCCGTTGGTGGAGAACTTCACCCCGACCTTGCGCTCGACGGCATACGACACCAGTTCGAAGAAGTCCGGACGCAGCATCGGCTCGCCGCCGCCGATGTTGACGTAGAAGACCTGCATGTCGACGAGGTGGTCGACGATGCCGCGGGCCTCTTCGGGTGAGAGCTCCTTCGGGTCACGGCGCCCCGACGAGCTCAAGCAGTGCACGCAGGCGAGGTTGCAGGCGTAGGTCAGCTCCCACGTGAGGCAGATGGGCGCATCGAGGCCGCGGCTGAATCTGTTCCTTCAGGGGCAGCGGTGCGGGTTCAAGCGGCATCGATCACCTCGGACGCCGCCAATCTCGCCAACGCACGCTCATAGGACGCCTTCTGTGCTTCGGGGACGAGCGCGCCGATGGCGGCCGCCGCACTGGGAAATTCGTGCAGCGACGACACCAACGCCACCAGCGTCCTCGACTTCAAGAAGACGAGGCGGCGATTCCCGTAGTGATAGGCCAGCGCCCCGAACGACTCGTCTCGCAAGGCGACCTGGGCGCTGAGCCGCCATGCCCTCTCGACCGCGAAGCGCTCGTGGCCCGCCCGTACCTCTGCCACGCTCAATAGACGCCGCACATCCCGTCGATGGAGACCTCTTCCACCAGGAGCTCGTCGACGATGTCCTCCTCGGACTGCTCTTCGACGTCCTGGGTGGTGTCTTGGTCTTGAGCCAGCATCCGGACCTCCTCTGGACAAAGGCCCAGCCTATCCCCGCTTCCGGACTGCCAAGATTGGGCAGTGCCCAGAGCCAGCGCACCCGGCGTGCCCTCCCCGTTCCGCGCTGCGCCGCAGCTCGGACCGGACACCGATCCCCACTTCCTTCGTCCTCACGGCTGATCCCTCGACCGAGGAGTTCGACGGGGGCGCCGTCCTGCTCGGGGGGCACCCACCGCGGCTGTTCCGCATTTCCGAGCGAGGCGTCGACGTCGTTGCGCGTTGGAGGGCCGGGGCGCCCGTGGGCAGGAGCGCAGCGGAGCGACGACTGGCGCGACGGCTCGTCTCCGCCGGCGCGTTCGCACCCCGACCCACATCGTCCACCCGGCGGCGCGGAGGACGTGAGCGTGGTCATTCCGGTGCGTGACCGGCCGGCGCAACTCGAGCGGGTGCTCCACGCGCTGGCCGGGTTGCACTGCATCGTGGTTGACGACGCGTCCGATGACGTGGGCACGACACGAGAGATCGTCGCGCGCCACGGCGCGGTGTTCGTGGGCCTCGCTTCCAACCGCGGTCCGTCGGCCGCTCGCAACGCCGGCCTTGCCAGCGTCCAGCGCGGTGACATCGTCGCCTTCGTCGACTCCGACTGCGTCCCGGCCCCGGGGTGGCTCGAGCCGCTCCTCGGCCACTTCGATGATGCGCTGGTTGCGGCGGCGGCTCCACGGATCGTCCCTGCCGGCGACCCGAACGGACCGCTGGCGCGGTACCAGGCAGGGCGGTCGTCGCTCGACCAGGGTCCCGACGCCGCTCAGGTCCGACCGGGGAGCCGTGTCACCTATGTCCCGAGCGCGGCCCTCCTCGTCCGCCGCGACGTGGCGGCCGGTCCCGATCTCTTCGACCCCGCGTTGCGCGGCGGCGAGGACGTCGACCTCGTCTGGCGCCTGGTCGAGGCGGGCTGGGACGTCCGCTACGACCCTGCGGCGATCGTGGCCCACGCGGGGCCGCCCACCGTCGGTGCGCATCTGGCGCGCACGGCCTTCTACGGTGCGACCGCGGCGTCGCTCTCCCGGCGCCATCCCGGAACGCTGCATCCCGTCGAGGTGTCGGTGTGGTCGCTCGCGGTGTGGGCACTGACCCTGGCCCGGCGGCCCGCCCTGGCCCAGGCCACGATGGCGGCATCGGTGGCGATCCTCGCTTCCCGCTTGTCGGGCCTGGTGCGCGACCCGGTGACCATGGCGACCCGCATCGCGGGAACCGGCACGGCGCGGGCATTCATGCCGGCGCTCGGCAACCTGGCGCGGGCATGGTCCCCCGCCCTCGTCGTCGGGCTGGCCTTCCGCCGCACTCGCAAGGCAGCGGCGCTCGCACTGCTCCTGCCGGCACTGCGCGACTGGGCGGCAGGGTCGGAGAAGGCCGACCTGCCGCAATATCTGGCGCTTCACATGGCCGACGACACGGCCTACGGCGTCGGGGTCTGGGCCGGCTGCGCCCGCGAGCGGACGGCCGACCCCCTCGTGCCAAAGGTGTCATGGCGCACGGCCTGGTTGTCCGCCCGCGCCCTTCGTGACCGACTCGGCACTCCGGGGACGAAGAGGTAGCGTGCGCGCCGTGCCGGGCCGACCGGGCCGACCGCCTCTTGCTGTCCTCGTCGGTGGCGCACCCGGTGCCGGCAAGTCCACGCTGGCAAACCTGCTCGGTGCGCGTCTCGATCTCCCCGTCCTGCACAACGACGGGCTCGTGCACGGCGCCTGGCGGACGCTCGATCGCGCCACGGAACTCGGCGTGCCCGGATTGGAGCCCTTCTATCGCACGATGGAGCTCTGGCTCGGCCTGGGTGTGAGCTTCGTGGCGGATCACACGTTCGCCCGGGGTCGCAGCGAGCCCGACGTGGCGCGGCGGCTCGCCCCGTTTGCCTCATTGGTCCACGTGCACTGCCGATCCGCCTGCGCGCCCGAACGCTTCGAGCGGCGCATGCGTGCCGACCCGCTGTGCGGCGACGCCCGGCTCCGCAAGCTCCTGCTGCTCGTCCGAGAGCTGCAGGCCGACCTCTTCGATCCCTTGGACTTCGCCTGCCCGTTGATCGTGGTGGACACCGACGACGGCTATCGGCCGTCCCTCGTGACGCTGACCGAGCAGATCGATCGCCTCTACAGCCGGCCGACGGTCCACGACCTCGACCGGCCCGCTCAGCCCCTGGCGTAGCGCAGCTGCCCGTCCTGGCGCTCCCACTCCGAGGACTCCCAGAAGGCCACCGCCCGCTCGTTGGCGCCGACGACGATCGCGTGCAGCCGGGTCGCTCCGAGCTCGGCCAGGCGCGCCTCGGCCGCCCGCAGCAACGCAACGCCGAGGCCGGCCCGGCGGTGCCCGGGCGCCACGGCCAGCCGGTAGATCGAGCCGCGCCACCCGTCCCAACCCGCCACCACCGAGCCCACGATGGCGCCGTCGGCCTCGGCGACGATGAGGGCCCCGGGGTCGCGCGCCAACAGGCGCGCCAGCGCACCGGTCGAGTCGGTGGACGTGGACTCGGTCGCCCGGCGCCAGAACGCAAGCACCTCGGCGATGTCGTCGGTGGTGGCGGCGCGCACCGTTGAGGCCATTGGTTCATGTTAGGAAGTACGTGCGATGCGCTCGCATCCGCCGGGCGGGCACACCCATTCGTTGTGCCAGGCTGGAACCGTGACACGCCCGTCACTCTATGAATACGCCGGCGGCATGGGGGCCTTCCGTCGGCTCGCAGCCGCGCACCATCAGCGCTGCCTCGACGATCCCGTGCTCAATCACCCGTTCTCCCATCCGGGCCGGTTCGATCACGTCGAGCGGCTCGCCCGCTACTGGGCCGAGGTACTCGGAGGGCCCGACGACTACACGCGCACCTGTGGAGACGCGTCCTCCATGCTCGAGCTCCACGCCCGGACCGAGGCCGAAGAGGACCTGGGACGCCGATTCGTCGAATGTTTCGTTCGGGCGGCCGACGATGCGGCGCTGCCCGACGACACCGAGTTCCGAGGCGCGCTGCGCGACTACATGACTTGGGCCGTGGCCGATGTCATGTCCTTCGCACCGCGCGATTCGGTCGTGCCGCCCGGCCGCGGGGTACCGCGCTGGTCCTGGGACGGCCTGCAGCAGGGCTGAACGGGCGTCCACGTGCGCGCCGGCGCCGGCGCCGACCAACGGGCTCAGCGGTGCCGGCGTGCTCGCCACGCGTCGGCTCGATAGCCGACCTCGACGGTGGCGTCGTCGTCGTCACCCAGCATGTCGTGCAGCGCAGTCCGCGCCGAATCGAAGAGCCGGGTGCGAGCGTCCTCCTCCATCAGGAGCACCCAGCTGAAGGTGCCGAGCAGTCCGACCAGATCCTCCGCGTTGAGGGCCACGTCCCACTTGAGCACGGTGTGCTCGGGCGGGTCGAAGGGAACCCCCTCGGGGATGTCGAGGATCCAGGCGAGCGCCCCCCGGTCGTGCAACGCGGCGGACATCTCGGCCTGGCTGTCTTCGTCGAGGGTCGAGGGCCCGACACCGGCCAGCATCGTTTGGGCCTCGGCGATGAAGGAGGACTCGACGGTCGGGACCGGACCAGATCGCCCCGAGGACGCCGCCGGGGACGAGCACACGGCCGACTTCGTGCAGCGCGGGCAGCGGGTCGACCCAGTGCCACGACGATGACGCCACGACGGCGTCGGCGCTGGCGTCGGGCAGCGGCATCGACTCACCACGTCCCTCGACGGCGCGCACACCGGGCACCGCGTCGGCGAGGACGGCGCGCATCCGCATCGTCGGGTTCGACCGCCACGACGTCGTCGGCCCATTCGACCAGGAGGCGTGACAGGGCGCCCGTGCCGGCACCGAGGTCCACGACCGTGTGCACACGCGCCGGGAGGATCCACTCGACCGCCGCGGCGGGCGGTCCGGGACGGTAGCGCTCGTAGTGCGCCGCGGCCGTACCGAAGCTGGCGGCACGCTGCGCCTTCACTTCTGCGGACAGGGGTGCGACCTCTGGATCGGCCATGCGGGCGACCCTAACAACGGCGCCCGTCGGCGTGCCGCTGCCCTCTCGGGCCTGACCCCAGGCGCCGCTCGCCTAAGGTTTCCCGGTTGCCGATGCTCCTGCCGCAGGTGGGAAGGGGCAGAGCACCACGAGAGGGTCGGTATGGCGAACAAGTGGTTCGAGACGGTGGCCGAGGCGCAGCGGCGCGCCAAGAAGCGCCTGCCCAAGTCCGTCTACGGGGCATTGATCGCCGGGTCCGAGCGGGGCATCACCCTCGAAGGACAACGTGGCGGCCTTCGCCGAGCTGGGCTTCGCGCCGCACGTGGCCGGTCTCGCCGACAGCCGGGACCTCGTCACCAAGGTCATGGGTCAGGAGATCTCGTTCCCGGTGCTCGTCTCGCCGACCGGCGTGCAGGCCGTCCACCCCGACGGCGAGGTGGCCGTGGCGCGGGCCGTGGCGGCTCGCGGCACCGCCATGGGCCTGAGCTCGTTCGCCAGCAAGCCCATCGAAGACGTCGTGGCCGCCTGCCCCCAGACCTTCTTCCAGGTGTACTGGATCGGCTCGCGCGACGAGATGCAGGCGCGCATCGAGCGGGCGCGTGCGGCGGGCGCCGTCGGGCTCATCGCCACGCTCGATTGGTCCTTCTCCCACGGACGCGACTGGGGCAGCCCGGCGATCCCCGAGAAGATGAACCTGCGCACCATGCTGCGCTTCGCCCCCGAGGCGCTGGCCCATCCCGCGTTGGTTCCTTTCCTTCGCCCGCACCGGCAAGGCTCCGGACCTCACGACCCCGAACATGGTCCCGAAAGGCCAGTCGGGCCCGACGTTCTTCGGCGCGTACGGCCAGTGGATGCAGACCCCGCCACCGAGCTGGGAGGACGTGGCCTGGCTCCGCGAGCAGTGGGGTGGCCCGTTCATGCTCAAGGGCGTGACGCGGGTGGACGACGCCAGGCGCGCCGTCGACGCCGGCGTCAGCGCCATCTCGGTCTCGAACCACGGCGGCAACAATCTCGACGGCACGCCGGCGACCATCCGCACTCTGCCCGCGGTGGCCGATGCGGTGGGTGACCAGATCGAGGTCCTCCTCGACGGCGGCATCCGCCGCGGCAGCGACGTGGTCAAGGCGGTCGCGCTGGGCGCCAGGGCGGTCATGATCGGCCGCGGCCTACCTGTGGGGCCTCGCGGCCAACGGGCAGGCCGGTGTCGAGAACGTCCTCGACATCCTGCGCGGTGGCATCGAGTCAGCCCTGCTCGGCATGGGCCACGCGTCCATCCACCAGCTGACCCCGACGACCTCGTGATCCCCGACGGGTTCAGCCGGCACCTCGGCGGCTGAACGCGCCGCCGAGGTCCGGCTCGGCCTCACTCGTCGAACTTGACGACTCCGCGGATGATGGTGCCGGCCGCCTGGTCTTCGTAGCCCTGCTGCACCTGGTCCAGCGTGTACTCCTGCGTGATGATCTCGTCGATCTTGAGCTCACCGGTCTCGAAGAGGTTGAGCAGGTTGGGCACCTGGACCCGGGGGCTCTGGGACCCGAAGACCGTGCCCAGCACCGCCTGGTTGAACATGGCCAGGTTGAACAGGTTCAGCTGGACGTCCATCTGGTCGAACGGCGCGATCGCCGTCACCACGATGCGAGCATCCTTGGATCCGCAGGCGCAGGCTGCCGCGATGAGGTCTCCCTTGAGCACGCCCGGCGTCAGGATCACGACGTCGGCGTTGCGGCCCATGGTGAGCTCGGGCAGCATCATCTGCGCATCGAGCAACGAGGCCGCGGTGTGCGTCGCGCCGATCTCCTTGGCCTTCTCGAGCTTGAAGGGAACCGGGTCCACCGCCACGATGTGACGCGCACCCGCGATGCGCGCTCCTTGGATCGCACCGGATCCGACACCGCCACAACCCACGACGACCACCGTCTCACCTGGCTTGACCTTGCCCCGGTCCACCGCCGAGCCGAACCCGGTGGCGATGCCGCAGCTGATCAGCGCGGCGGCCTTGAGGTTGTCCCAGGGGTTGAGCCGGACCAGCGAGTTCTCGTGGCACACCATCTCGTCGGCAAAGGTGCCGAGCTGGGCCATGCGGTTCACGTTCTCCCCCCGAGGTGGTAGCGGTAGGTCCCGTCGCTGATCATGCCCCCGGCCAGCGTCATCATCCCGAGGTCGCAGAGATTCTGGCGGCCCGATGCACACCAATGGCAGGTCCCACAGGACGGGATGAAGGAAACGGCCACGTGGTCGCCCAGCGCCACCTGGGTCACGTTGTCGCCGACCTCGGTCACGATGCCCGAGCCCTCGTGCCCGCCAACGACGGGGAACATGGACTTCACGCCCATCATCTCGAGGACCTCGGGCGTCTGGCTGATGTCACCGGTGCGGAGATGCTCGTCGGAGTGGCACATGCCCGCCCAGACCATCTTCACCCGGACCTCGCGGGCGTGTGGAGGGTCGAGCTCGATCTCTTCGGTCTTCCATGGCTCATTGAGCCCGGTGCACACCGCCGCACGCGTCATCGACATCGTCAATCCTCCCTGAGGTCCGGCGCGAACCCGTTCGTCGCGGACTCAGTATCGTCCTCGCCCGGGGTGGGGACAACCGCGCTGACCGGTCGGCCCCCGCCGGCCTCGGGATCGCCCGGCGGTAGTGTGCGCGCCGTGCCTGTTCCCGCCGTGTTCGCCGAGGTGGCGGCCCGGGTGCGCAACTGGGGGCGATGGGGGCCCGACGACGAGATCGGCACGCTGAATCTCGTCGACGCCGAGGCGCGGCGCCGAGGCGCAGCCTCGGTCGTCTCGGGCCAGCCCTTCGCGCTGGGCCTCCCCCTCTCGGAGGCCGAGGGGATCCAGATGGGCTTCATCGAGGGCCGGGTCAACCCGACGCCGCGCCATGGTCCAGGTGAACATGCCGGTCAACGCGGCGGAGCCCGACTGGGTCTGCTTCAGCGAGGACGTGCTCACGCTGGCCACCCAGTGCGCCACCCACTGGGACTCGCTGGCGCACGCCAGCTACGGCGGCGTCATCTACAACGGGTACCCGGCGTCGTCGGTGTCGGCCGACGGCGCGGCGCGCTGTGGGATCCACCGGCTCAGCACCGTCGTGAGCCGCGGCATCCTGCTCGACGTGGCGCGTGCACTGGGGCGTGACGTCCTCGAGCCCGGCCATGCGATCATGCCCGCCGACCTCGACGCCGCCTGCGAGCTCGCCGGCGTCACGGTCGAGCCGGGCGACATCCTTCTCGTGCGCACCGGTCAGATGGTGCACCTCGCCCCCGGCCGGCGAGACCTGCTCGCCTACACCTTCCCCTCGCCGGGGCTCACCATCGACACGGCGGCGTGGTTCCACGCCCGCGACGTCGCCGCCGTCGCGACCGACACCTTGCCCTTCGAGGTCATCCCGTGCCAGTACGAGGAGGCCTACCTGCCCGTCCACCTGCTGCACCTCGTGGAGATGGGCATGACGCAGGGACAGAACTGGGTCCTCGACGCACTCGCCGAGGCGTGTGCCGGCGACGGCCGCTACACGTTCCTGCTCGACGCCACGCCCCTGCTGCTCACGGCAGGGCTCGGCTCGCCGCTCAATCCCGTCGCGCTCAGGTAGACCTCAGCTGCGGCGCCGTGCCACCGCACCGCCCAGCACCGGACCCGTGCGCGGCCGCGCCGCCTCGCGCCGCGGGATCTCGGGCTCGGGGGCCGGGCGCCCGGTCACCGCCCAGTGCAGCATGCGTGCCTGCGTGTCGATCAGGTTGCGCGTGCGGATGCCCCAGAACTCGAAGCCGTAGCGGTGGGCCGACACGCTGGCGAACATGGCGACCAGCGTCCCCGCCACCGCCATGGGGTCCGAGCCCGCCGGCGACGACGTCGCCGCGCCGGGTCCGGCTTCTGGCGACGGCGACGCGGCCGCGATGACCTGTGCCAGCGCCACGGTGACCGCGTTCAACGCCCGCACCCTGATGCCCCGCAGCTGCGCGTCACCCTCCTCGGTCGCCAGGTCCACGACCCGGAAGACGGCGCGGTTGTCCTCCCAATACGAGAGGAAGCCTTCGGTGACCGTGAGTGCGGTGTCCCAGCTCGCCTCCTCGGACCAGTCTCCGCCGACCAGGTCGGCCAGCTGGGCCGCCTCCTCGACCATGCCCTCGGCCAACACCTGGATCGCCTGCTCGACATTTGCGAAGTACTGGTAGAAGGTCGCCGGTGACGTGTGCGCCTGCCGGGCGATGTCGGTCACCTTGACCGAGCGCCACGACGTGGTGGAGAGCAACTCGACGGTCGCGTCGAGCAGGCGCTGGCGGGTCAGGCGCCCGCGCTGGCCGGGGACCCGCCCGTCGGTGGTCTCGACCTGCTCCGCGTAGGCCTCGAGGTGCACGACGGCGGCCTCGCCCCGGGATGGCTGGCCTGGCATGAGCGCCCAGCGTAGTGGCCCTGTTCCTGAAGACCCAGGTGACGCTGCGGATACGCTGTCTGGGATGGAGCAGACGCTGACCCGCCCGCTCACTCGCGCCCAGCAGGCCAGGCGCCAGCGCGTCATCGACGCGGCCATGGCGCTGGGTCTCGAGGGCGGCTACGAGGCGGTGCAGATGCGCGACGTGGCGGCGCGGGCCGACGTGGCCATGGGAACGGTGTACCGCTACTTCACGAGCAAGGACCACCTCCTGGCCGCCACGCTCGTGCACTGGGTCGAGCTGCTCGACACCCGCATCGGGCAGCACCCGCCGCGCGGCGACCACCCCGCCGACCGCGTGCTCGACGTCCTCGACCGCGCGCTGCGCGCCATGGGCCGCCAGCCCAAGCTGGTCGCCGCCGTCTTCACGTCACTCTCGTCGCCGGACCCCGCCGCGGTCGGCTGCCAGCAGCAGATCACGCTGTTGATGGAGGGGATCATCTCGCGGGCCATGGGCGAGGCCGACGTCCCGGTCCCCGACATGTCCGAGCGTGCCCGCATGATCGGACACGTGTGGTACTCCGCGCTCGTCGGCTGGATCAACGGCTGGTCCACCATGGCGCGGGTCTACGACGAGCTGGCCGTCTCCGTGCGGCTGCTCCTGCCCGACGAGCTCGTCGAGCGCCGCACCTCGGCGTGAGCGAACCCCCGTTCCGGGCCCGGCGCGACCACAGCGGGCGGAGATGCCCGCGCTAGGGTCGCCCGGATGACCGTCGGCACCCCCACCCGCGGCCTCCCCATCGAATTCAAAGGGTTGTCGAAACACTTCGGCACGGTGCGCGCCGTCGACGACCTGTCCTTCACGGTCCACCCCGGTCGGGTGACCGGCTTCCTCGGACCCAACGGGTCGGGCAAGACGACCACGCTGCGCATGCTGCTCGGCCTCGTCCACCCAAGTGCGGGCACCGCCACCATCGGCGGCGCCACCTACCAGCATCTCGAGAACCCCACGGGCACCGTAGGTGCGGTCCTCGAGGCCACCAGCTTCCACCCGGCCCGCCGGGCGCGCACACACCTGCGCATGGCGGCACGCGCGGGCGGCCACGACGACAAGCGGGCCGACGAGGTCCTCGAGTTGGTCGGGCTCACCGCGGACGCAAAGCGCAAGGTCGGGAACTTCTCCATGGGCATGCGCCAGCGGCTCGAGCTGGCCACCGCACTCGTCGGCGACCCCGACGTGCTCGTCCTCGACGAACCCTCCAACGGGCTCGACCCCCAAGGCATCGCCTGGCTGCGCGACTTCATGCGCTATTTCGCCGCGGAGGGACGCACCGTGCTCGTCTCCTCGCACCTCCTCGCCGAGATGGCCCAGACCATCGACGACGCCGTCATCGTCTCGTTCGGCCAGCTCAAGGCGCAGGGCACCCTCGAGCAGATCACCGCCGGGCTGGGCGGGGTGATGAAGGCGCGCTCACCCGAAGCCGACCGCCTCTGCGCCGTGCTCGAGACGGCGCAGATCGCTTTTCGACGGCTCAGCCACGACCAGGTGGCACTCGACGGCGTCACCCCCGAGCAGGTCGGCCCGCTCCTGGCGACCAACCAGATCGTCCTCTACGAGCTGACGTCGGAGAGCGCCGACCTCGAACAGGTGTTCTTGTCCCTCACTTCGGGCCTCGGGTTCGGCGAGCTGGCACCGGGCGTATGACCAACGCCATCCGGGCCGAGCTGCTCAAGATGCGCTCCATGCCGGGCGTGTGGGTCACGCTCGTCATCGGTTTCCCCCTGACGGTGCTGCTCTGCCTCGCCGTGTTCGCCAACTCCGGCGGCTTCCCAGGGCACACCTTTTATTTCGCACAGACGCTCAAGCAGCGGCGTGAGCTGCTCGGAGCGGGCTACTTCGGCATTGAGGTGCTGGCGCCGATCGTGGGCGTGTTGTGCGTCACCGGCGAGTACCGCCACAAGACCATGACGACGACGTTCGTCCTGCGTCCCATCCGCACGCAGGTGCTGACCGCCAAGGTCGTGGCCACCGCGGTGTGGTCGATCCTCCTGGCGCTGCTGACTCTGGTGGCCGTGGCCGCCGTGGGCCTGCCGTGGAACGCCGCGCTCGGCGGGGTCACGTCGCAGGTGACCGACCAGATCGGGGCCGTGGTGCCGGGCCTGGTGCTCTCCTCGGTGCTGCTCGGGCTCTTCGGCCTCGGCTTCGGCACCCTGGTGAAGAACCAGATCGCGGCCATCCTGCTGACCATCGGCGGCACGCTCATCCTCGAGAACATCCTGATCGCGCTGGCCCGCGCCATCTTCCACTACGACCTCAACTGGTTGCCCAATGCGGCCGGCGCGGCCCTGGCCGGCGACATCGCACGCGGTTTCGGCGGCGGCGGCCGGGGCGCGAACTTCCATCTCCTCACCTGGTGGCAGGGCGGCCTGGTCATGCTGCTCTGGGGGCTCGTCCCCCTGACCATCGGCTACTTCACGACGTTCCGCCGCGACGTCACCTGACGAGGGCGGCCGCGCCGCCCTGCCGCGCCGCCCTCAGCCGCGCAGCACCGTCCCGGGCCGGGCCGCCAGTCCCTCGGCGGACGGTGCCCCGTCGACACGGATCGGAACGCCGTTCACGAGCGTGTGCGTCATGCCGACCGGTGCGTCCGCCGTCAGCCGCTCCCCGTTGGCCGGGAAGTCGCGAATCCGGCGCAAGGGCCCCGGCGCCACCGTCTCGGGATCGAAGACGCACAAGTCGGCCGCCTTGCCCACCTCGACCGTGCCCCGGTCCGCCAGACCGTAGACGGCGGCCGGCTCGCCGGTCAGCTTGTGGATGGCACGCTCAATGGGCATGACGCCCCTGTCGCGCACCCAGTTTCCCAACAGGTCGGTGGAGAAGCAGGCGTCGCAGAGCTGCGAGACGTGGGCACCCGAGTCGGCCAGACCGAGCAGCACGTTGTCGCGCGGCAACAGCCACGCGATGGCCTCGGGGTCGTCGTTGGCCAGCACCGACCAGAAGCGCGACTCGAGGTTGTCGTCCAGCGAGACGTCGAGCATCACGTCGAGCGGGGTGCAGCCGCGTTCGGTGGCCAGGGTCGTGACCGGACGGTCGGCCAGGTCGGGGTGCGCCCGCGACTCGGCCACCGAGATGGCGCCCCAGTTGAGCGGGAAGCCGCCCGCCTTGCCACTGACGTCGTCCCAGGCCGAGGCGCGCCACGCCGGATCGCGGTAGGCGGCGAGGCGCTCGTCCTTGGTCTTGCCCATGAGGGCGGCGAAGCTCGGGCGCATGTTCAAGGTGAAGGGCTCGGACAGGTTCATCTGGAACACCAGGGGTCGGCACGACACCTGGGGCCAGACCTCGACCCCGTCCGCCCAGGCGGCGTCGTGCTCGGCCACGACCTTCTCGTGGTACGGGTATCCCTTCACGGTGAGCAGCGCCGTCCAGGTGAAGGGCCGGCCGATCTCGCGCTGGAGGGCGAACACCTCTTCGTTGGAGAACACGCCGCCGGGGAGGAGCGCCACGACACCGCGGCCGCACTCCTTGACCGGCTGGAGCAGAGCCCGCAGCTCGGCCAGGTCGGCCACCCGTGAGGGCACGGGACGGCCGCTGTCGCCGTTGTGGGTCGGCGACGCGCTCGATGCGAAGCCGGCCGCGCCGCCCGCCATGGCGTCGGCGACCACCGCCTGCATGAGCTCGATCTCGTCGGGCGTGGCCGGGCGCTCGTAGGCGTCCTCCCCCATCACATAGAGCCGCACTGCGGTGTGTCCGACGTAGCAGCCGTAGTTGAGGGCGGTGCCGCGCGCCTGCACCGCGTCGAGATACTGCGGAAAGGTCTCGAAGTCGCCCCAGGGCACGCCGGCGGACAGCGTGTCGAAGCTCATGTCCTCCACGTGCTGGAGCGTCCGCGCCAAAAGCGACACGCCGTCGGCCCGGATGGGTGCGATGGAGAATCCGCAGTTGCCCGCGATGACGGAGGTGACACCGTGGAAGGACGAGGGCGTGAGATCGGGGTCCCAGAAGACCTGGGCGTCGTAGTGGGTGTGGATGTCGATGAACCCGGGACAGACGACCTGGCCCGACGCGTCGAGCACCGTGTCCCCCTCCAGGCCGGTGCCGATGGCGCTGATCCGGCCCCCCGAGACGGCGACGTCGGCCGGTGTCCCACCGGTCCCCGTGCCGTCGATGACCGTGCCTCCCCGAATGACGATGTCAGCGTGCATCCAACCATCGTCGCAGGCTGGGCCTCTGCGTGCACGCCGTGGCACCGCAACGGCTCCCACGGTCGGATACCGTGGAATTTGCAGGGCCCGGGCGGTATGCGGGTAGGGGAGAGAACGCACCAGGTCGGCGCGGGACGGGAGAACGCATGGCGGTTCGGATTTTCAGATCGAAAGCGGCGCCCCAGTCCGACGACTCGCTGCAGATCTCGGGCGCCATCGTCGCCCCCTCCGACGGACCCTCCCCCGTCGAGCTCGTCGACTCCGGCCACGCGCCCCACGGCCTCGGGTTCATCCGCGACCAGTTCACACGCAAGATCCGCAAGAGCCCGACCATCAGGATGGTCCCCAGCTCGGTGATGGTGGAGGGCAGGCGCCTGCGCTTCGCCGTCTCCGACAACGTCAACGCGCACGGGCCCGACGGCCCCGGGAGCCCGCCGATCTGGGCGGTCAACATCCACGGCTACTTCGCCGGCGGCGGCATGTACTGGCGCGAGAGCGCGCGGCTGGCCGAGCAACTGGGCTGGCGCGTCATCAACCCGAGTCTCCCCGGCTTCGGCGGCAGCGACCCGCTCGAGTGGCAGGACGTGTCCATGGAGAGCCTGGCCAACCAGGTGAGGGCCATCGCGCACAAGGTCGACGCCGGTCCGCTCGTGCTCCTCGGGCACTCCATGGGCGGCGCGGTCGCCGTGCAGTTCGCCCACGACCACCCGCGCCGAACGCTCGGCGTGATCTACCGCGACGGCGTGAGCACCCCGGCGTGGAAGGACCGCACCGGGCTGATCCCCGCGCTCCTCTCCCCCGTCCTGCCCGACGTGGCGCCCATGGTCGACATGATCGCGGCGGTCGTCTTCGACCTCCCCGACCTCGCCATCGGGAGGATGTACTCGACGGTGCTCGCCGTGCTGCCGGACATGCGACAGAACATCCGCACCGTGGCCCAGACCCTCCCCATCGGGAGCATGCTCATGGGCGTCGACCAGCGCAGCGAGGTGCGCCACCTGGTGGCTCAGCAGATCCCGATCCTCAACGAATGGGGCTGCTTCGACCGCATCACACCCGGCCGGACCGCGCTCGAGTTCGCCTCCATCGCCCGGGCGCCGGTCCTGTGGGTGCCCGGCGGGCACAGCTGGATGCTGGCGCGTCCCCAGGGCCAGTCCGACATCCTCACCCATCTCCAGCGGGGCCAGGAGTTCATGGCCTCGGTCGAGGCCCGCTGGCGTCAGCTCTCTCCGCGCGAGTACGCACTGCGCGCCGTCAACTAGCCGCCGTATGTCGCGGGCCAGGCGTCGCGTGGGCTCGCGCCGTCACTGGACTCAGCGGTGATCGACAAGATCCTGCAGCCGCTCCTCACGTTGCACGGCTGGGAGGCCTACCTCCTCGTCGGTGCGCTCGTCTTCGCCGAGGCGGCGATCATGCTCGGCTTCGTCTTCCCCGGCGAGACCGCGGCCATCCTCGGCGGTGTCCTCGCCTCGAAGGGCGGCGTCTCGCTCATGGGCATCAGCCTCACCGTGATCCTGTGCGCCATCGTCGGCGACTCCGTGGGCTACTTCATCGGCGACAAGTGGGGACGGAGCCTCCTCCAACTCGGCCCGCTCAAGAAGCGACAGCGGGGGCTCGATAGCGCGCTCGACCAGCTCCGCCGTCGCGGCGCTCTCGCGGTCTTCCTCGGCCGCTTCACCGCGTTCCTGCGCGCCGTCATCCCCGGCCTGGCCGGGCTCTCCAAGATGCCGTATCGCATCTTCCTGCCGGCCAACGCGCTGGGCGCCATCTGCTGGGGCCTCCTCTACGTCCTCCTCGGCTACTTCGTGGGCCAGCGCGTGGAGAAGGCGACCGGGATCGCGTCCGACATCCTGCTCGGCCTGATCGTCCTCGTCATCGTGGTCGCGATCATCCGGCACCGGCGCAAGGAGAAGCAATTCATCGGGTCCGCCGAGCCCGACACGCCGGACTCGGACGCGGCGGCCTGACCCCACCCGCCGGCACGCCAACACACCGGTCCGGTCCGCGTCGGCCTCGATCCCCGCAGTGCGCGCAGGCTGGCCACCGTCGTCGGCAGGTGGACCTCGGTCCAGGACAGGCCCCGTCAACCGTCCGGTCGGCCTCGACGATCGACCACCAGGGTGGGCCGGTCGTTGACGCGGCCACCGGCTGCGCCTCGGTGGCTCAGCGGGGTGGGTCGAGCACGGAGCGATCGCCCGCCCGCAGGCCGGCCACCACCCGGGCGAACTCCCCGGCGGCGTCGTTGCCCGCGGCGTCGGTGTCGAGCCAGCGCGGCCGCAACGGGTCGGAGCGGTCGAGGCCGAAGAGTCCGAAGCGCGGCTCGTAGGTGCCCCACTCGTAGTTGTCGACCAGGGACCAGTGCAGGTAGCCGCGTACGGGCACGCCGTCGGCCACCGCGTCGGCGACCGCACCGAGGTGCTCGCGCACGTACCGGGGCCGCTCGAGGCCGTCGGCACGCGGCAGGGCGAGGCCGTCACGCACCCGAGTGGCCATCCCGTTCTCCACCACCCACACCGGGAGGCCCGGGCGCAGCGCCGACTCGGTGGCGCACCACGTCCGCAGGAGCGCCGGGTCGGGCTCGACGTCCCACAGGGCGCGGCCCATGGACCACTCGCGCTTCCCCGCGGGCGTGCGGCGGCCGGGGACCCGCATGGCGTGGCTGGCCACCGGGTCGTACCAGTCGAAGCCCACGCTGTCGATCCCCCGGGGCCGCGCCGCCGCGTGCACTGCGTCGACCACGCGCCGGGGCACGGCACGGCGCGTGCGGTTGCGCACCCGGCCCCACGCCGCACCCCGACCCGGTTCGCGCACCGTGCCGTAGGGCGACACGGCCGCGAAGAACCGGCGGATGAGCAGCTCGCCCGCGTGCTGCGGTGGGAAGGCGGCGTCGTGGACGGCTCGTCGTTCGTCGACGTAGCGGTCGACGTCGGCCGGGTCGACGTCGGCGTCGCGCAGCTGGAGCAGGTCGAGCAGCATGCGGTCGTGCTCGTAGATAGACGAGGAGCTCGTGTTCATCGTCACCTCGGCCTCGGGTTGGGTGTCGCTGATGGCGTCGGCCGCCAGGACGTGCGCGGTCAGGAGGTTGTCGAGCGCGCAGTAGGCATCGGAGACCGCCATCCGCCGGCCGGGCGGGCTGGCGCCCTCGATCCAGCCCATCAACACGACGATGTTCGGCTCGTTGATCGTCACCCAGCGACGGCACTGCGGCGCCAGCGCCGGGAGGATCCGCGCCACGTGGCGGGCGAAGACGTCGGGTGATCCGGGACGCAACCAGAACTCTTCACCGAGCCACCAGGGGTGGGTGAAGTGATGGAGCGTGACGATGGGCTCGAGCCCCCGGGCCGCGCACAGCGAGAGGATCTCGGCGTACCGCTCGAGCGCGGCGTCGTCGTAGCAATCGGGTCGTGGTTCGAGGCGGGCCCATTCCACCGACAGTCGGAATGCGTTGCACCCGATGGCGGCGGCGCGGTCGAGCGCCTCGGTGGGGTGGCGCCAGAAGTCGCAGGCAATGCCGGATCGCTCGACGCGGCCGGTGTCCTCCCAGCCCGACCAGTTGTTGTGCGGCTCGTCCAGGCCGTTGAAGCCGCCCTCGATCTGATAGCCCGACGTGGCCACGCCGACGGCAAAGCCCTCCCCGAGGAGGCTGGCCGGCTCGGCCCGGGCGCGACGCGGCGGTGGCATCCGCTTCAGCTTGGCAGGCCCGGCGAGGGCGCCGTGCCGGTCAGTGGGGCTGGGCGACCGAGCGCATGCGCGACAGAGCGGTCGAGACGATGTCGACCTCGTCGCGGGCGTGGCGCACGAGCGCCCGCACCTGCGGCTCGGTGGCATCGCTCCCGGCGCGCAACGCAGCAGCCTGCACGTCGCGCGAGGCGCCGATCACCTCGGCCACCTGCCCGCGCACGGCGTCGGCGCGCGCAGCTCCTTGGGGCAATCGCCGCTCCAGACGCAACAACGCGTCGAGCTCGCCGGCGACCGTGCGCAAGGACCGGCACACCGAGGGCAGCTCGGCCACGGGCGCGTCGTGGGATCCCGCGTGCTCGACGGCCGCCTCGGCATCTTCGACGGCGACCCACATGCGCCGTCGCACGCGGGCAGCTGAGCCGCGGCTGAGTTCCTCGGGGGTGGCCCGGGTGCCGTAGCGCTCCCGGCCCGCCGAGACCAGCGCCGCGGTGGCCAGCACACCCCTGGTGGCGACGTGGCCGCGGACGAAACGCCAACGCCGCCGCACGTAGCGGCGCGCCAGGACGAAGGCGACGGCGCAGGCGAGACCGACGACCACACCCGCGATCACCAGGAACTCGACCACATGCACCAGAAAGCTCACAGGACCAATGCTACGCGGGCCGCCGCCGCGAGCGGCAGCGGTAGCCTTTTGCCCATGCAGCCGGAGGAACCGGGGGGCAGCAGGCCCCCGCCCTCCGCGTCCGGGCCTGAGCCCTCGTCGTCGCCCGGACCGGCCACTTCGGGCGGCCTCGGAGGGTGGGAACCGGGCATCCCCTCGGTCCGCGAGCACATCCCGAGCTTGATATTCGGCGCCGCGTTGCCGATCGGCGTCTACTTCTTGGTACGCAGCCACGTGCGGACCGACACCGCCGGGCTGATCGTCGCAGGGTGCTTCTCGGTCGCCTGGATCGTCTTTCAGTTCGTGCGCCAGCGCAAGGTCGACGTGGTGGGCGCGATCGTGCTGGTCGGCTTCGCTATCGGCGTGCTCAGCTCCACGTTGCTCGGAGGCAACGCCTACGTGCTCAAGGTGCGGGACGCCTTCTTCACCGCGCTCTTCGGCGTCGCCTGCATCGTGACGATCTTCACGCACGACCGTCCCGCGCTCTTCTACGTCAGCCGCTACCTCTCCGCCGGCTCGGACCCCGACAAGGTCTCCGCCTTCGACCGGCTGCACGAGGTCCCCATCGGACGCCACACCTTCCGCGTGCTCTCGGTCGTGTGGGGCATCGGGTTGGTGGTGGAGGCCTCCATCCGCCTCACGCTGGCCGACGTGCTGACGACCGGTACCTTCCTCGCCGTCTCCCCCTTCATCACGGCCAGTGTCATCGGCGGCCTGTTCGCGTTCACCGCGCTCTACAGCAGGCGGGTGCAGCTCGCCGTCGCGGCCCCGGCGGCGGACGCCGGGCGAGACGGCACGCCGGCGGCTCCGCCCGACGAGGGCGACGGTATCCCAGATTCCCTTCGCCTGACCCCGCCTCTATCCTCGGCGTCCGGGCCGGCGACGGGCCGGCGACGGGGGCACCAGCGAAGGGAGCACCATGGCCGACGAAGTGCTGCGAGAGCGCCGCGGGAATGTCGAGATCCTCACGATCAACCGGCCCGAGGCGCGCAATGCCATCAACGGCGCCGTCAGCACCGCCATGTCCGAAGCAATGGACGAACTGGCCGTCGACGCCGACTGCTGGGTGGTGGTGATCACCGGCAGCGGCGACAAGGCCTTCAGCGCCGGCATGGACCTCAAGGCGTTCAGCAGCGGCGAGGCAGGCAGCATCATGGGCGCCAGCGGGGGCTTTGGCGGGCTGACCCAGCGTGACTTCCCCAAGCCGATCATCGCCGCGGTCAACGGGTCCGCGCTGGCAGGCGGGTTCGAGATCATGCTCTCGTGCGACCTCGTCGTGGCGGCCGACCATGCCACCTTCGGCATCCCCGAGGCCAAGCGCGGCCTGATCGCGGGGGCCGGCGGACTCGTCCGCATGCCCAAGCGGCTGCCCATGGCGGTGGCCCTCGAGCTCGCCATGACCGGGGACTCCATCGACGCCGAGCGGGCCTACGCGCTCGGACTGGTGAACAAGGTCGTGCCCGCCGCCGCGCTGCTCGACGAGGCCCTCGCGCTGGCCCAGCGGATCGCGGCGAACGCGCCTCTGGCGGTGCGCTGGTCCAAGCACGTCTTGAAGCACGCCGCCCAGGTCCCAGAGGACGAGGGTTGGAAGATCAACGCGAAGGCCGTGGGCATCGTGTTCACCTCGGCCGACGCCATGGAGGGACCGGTCGCGTTCGCCGAGAAGCGCGCGCCCAACTGGCAGGGCAAGTAGCCGATGCTCGCGCCTGCCCTCGACACCGTTCGCCTGACCCTCCACGTCCTGGCGGCCACCGTCTGGGTCGGGGGCCAGATCGTCATGATGGGACTGGTCGGGCCTGCCCGCAGTCTGGGCGCCGACGCCCCCAAGACCCTGGCGCGAGCATTCGCCCGCTTGGCGTGGCCGGCCTACCTGGTGCTCATCGTCACCGGCATCTGGAACGTCACCACCGTCACCTGGTCGGCGCAGAGCACAGCCTGGAAGGCAGTCCTCATGGCCAAGGTCGTGGTGGTGCTCGTCGCCGGGCTGGGCGCCTTCTTGCACCAGCGGGCGACCTCCAAGGGCCAACTGGCCCTGTGGGGCTCCGTGGCCGGCACCTTCAGCGTGGCGGCGCTGGTCATGGGCATCCTGTTGGCGGACTGACTCCGAATACCCCAGGCGACACCCCGCATACCCGGGCGACACCCCGCCTGCGGAACCGCGGGGTGGGAATGGGTCTAACCTGGGGCCTAGTTCACCGCCACGTGGACCCGGGTGAAGGAGAACCTCATGCTCGCTGACATTTTCGGTCCAGACCTGCTCATCGTGGCCATCGTGCTCGTCGTCCTCCTCTTCGGCGGAGCCGCCATCCCCAAGCTCGCCCGCAATCTCGGCTCGGCCAAGAACCAGTTCGAGGAGGGCATGAAGGACGGGAAGGCCGAGGGTGCCAAGGGCACCTCCGCCGCATCGGACACGCCGGCGCCCTCCGAGGAGAAGTCCTCCGGGGCCTGATCCCTCCGGCACCGGACACGGTCGGGCACATGAGGGGGGTCGATGGCCTCTGACGTCCTGCGCGTCGCCGAGCGACTCTGGAACGGGGAGCTCTCCACCTCGACCTTCCACCCGGTCGACCACATGGGTGGCTTCGTCGAGATCACCGACGGCGTCGGCTTCTGCCCCTCGTTCGCCAACGTCTCGAGCTTCGCCACCGGGGACGGCCTGCTGCTCGTCGACACCGGCAGCGCGCCGCTGGCCCAGGCGGTTCACGACGACATCCGCACCTGGCGCGCGGACCGCCTCAACACGGCCATCTACTCCCACGGGCACATCGACCACGTCTTCGGGGTGCCTGTGTGGGAGGAGGAAGCCAGAGCGCAGGGCTGGGCGGCGCCCGAGGTCATCGCGCACCACGCGCTGCCGGCCCGCTTCGACCGCTACATCTTCACCGCCGGCTACAACACCATCATCAACCGCCGGCAGTTCGGCTTCACCGACCTGAACTGGCCCACGGAGTACCGCTACCCCGACCGCACCTATCACGACACGCTGGACGTCTCGGTCGGTGGCGTCGACTTCGCCCTGCGCCACGAAAAGGGCGAGACCGACGACCACACCATCACCTGGCAGGCCGATCGCCGCGTGCTCTGCTGCGGCGACCTGTTCATCTGGGCCTCGCCCAACGCGGGGAACCCACAGAAGGTGCAGCGCTACCCGCGCGAATGGGCCGACGCCCTGCGCCGCATGCTCGAGCTCGACGCCGAATTCCTGCTGCCCGGCCACGGCTTCCCGGTGATGGGAGCCGATCGGGTCCGCCAGGCGCTCGGCGACACGGCCGACCTGCTCGACTCCCTGGTCGACCAGACCCTGGCCGTCATGAACGCGGGAGGGCGCCTCGACGACGCCATCCACACCGTGCGCGTCCCCGCGTCGCTGGCCGAGCGGCCCTTCCTCCAGCCCGTCTACGACGAACCCGAGTTCATCGTGCACACGGTGTGGCGACAGTACGGGGGCTGGTGGGACGGCAATCCCGCCACCTTGAAGCCTGCCCCCGAGCGTGCCCTCGCCGCGGAACTCGCCGCGTTGGCCGGCGGGGCCGGGGCTCTGGCCGAGCGCGCCCTCGAGTTGCTGGCGGCCGCGAGCGACGCGCCCGAGTCCGAGGCGGCGCGGACCGAGGGGGCCCTCCGCCTGGCCGGCCATCTCGTCGAGCACGCCTGGCTGGCCGACCCGGCCGACGAGGGTGTCCAACGGGCGCGCCAGGCGGTCTTCAGCGCCCGGGCCGCCCGGGCCACCTCGACCATGGCCCGCGGCGTCTTCACCTGGGCGTCGGCCGAGTCGGGCACGAGAGACCAGCCGCACCCCCACGCGCACTGACCCTGAGCTGGGCCGTCGATGCCGGTGCGACACGGCACCGAATTCCAGTTTTCGGGCGGGGTTCGATAATGTCGGCGCCGTGGACTCGTCGCTGACCAGCGTCCCTCCCGACACGCCCGAAATCCCTGTTCAGCGCCCCAAGAGTCCCCGACGCCGGCTGGGCCTGGCCGGGATCCTCCTCGGGGGCCTCCTCCTCACGGGCTGCCAGCTCCCCACCTTCGGCGCCTACAAGGGCGCCACCACGCAGGGCCAGTCAACCTTCCATCTGTGGCAGGGCTTCTTCATCGCCGGCGTGATCGTCGGCGGCTTCACCCTCTTGCTCATCTGCTGGGCGATCTTCCGCTACCGGCGCCGGCCGGGTGCCTCCGACACCATGCCGGTGCAGACCCAGTACCACACGCTCACCGAGATCATCTACACGATTGCGCCGATCCTCATCGTCATCGGCCTCTTCGTCGCCACCGTCGTGGTCGAGAACAAGGTGACCGCGGTCGAGCCGCACCCCTACACCGAGATCCACGTCTACGCCTTCCAGTGGGGCTGGGAGTTCCAGTACGACAACGGGGTCAAGGTGATCGGCCAGACCACCGACGCCCCCACCATGGTCGTGCCGACCGGCGAGACGGTGCGGGTCTACCTGCGCTCCTACGACGTGCTGCACGGCTTCTACGTCCCCGAGTTCAACTTCAGCCGGTATGCCAGCCCGGGATATTGGACCTCGTTCGACCTCAACGTGGTGCACAACGGGGTGTATCGAGGCCAGTGCACCCAGCTGTGCGGGCTCTATCACTCCTTGATGTTCTTCAACGTCCGTTCCGTCTCGCCCTCCGCCTATCAGGGCTGGTTGCGGACGACGGGAGCCTTCCAGCGCGCGCATCCCAACTCCATCGGGCAGCTGCCCTCGGGCGTGCACGCCAACATCAACGGGACCGCACCCAGCTACTCTGGCAATTCGGGCAACTCCGGCAACACGGGGAACACGGGAGGTGACCTCTACGGTGACTGACGTCATCAATCCCACCGACACCGGGCTCAAGGTCCCAGACGTCGTCCCGACCGACGGACACGACGCGCACGCTGGCCACGAGGATCACGGCCCGTCGGGCATCTTGAAGTGGCTGACCTCGACCGACCACAAGGTCATCGGGCTCAGCTACATGATCACCGCCATCGCCATCTTCTACATCTCGGGGATCATGGCGCTGTTCATGCGGCTGCAGCTCACCTCGCCGCACTCGTCGCTGCTGAGCTTCTCGCAGTTCAACGCGCTGTTCACCATGCACGGCAGCTTGATGCTGTACCTCTTCGCCGGCCCGTTCGCGTTCGGTGGCCTGGCCAACTTCATCGTGCCGCTGCAGATCGGCGCGCCCGACATGGCCTTCCCTCGCCTCGAACGCGCTCAGCTACTGGCTCTACCTGACCGGCTCCATCACGATGATCCTGGGCTTCTTCGTCGCCGGGGGCGCCGCGCAGTTCGGCTGGGTGGCCTACGCGCCGTTGTCGAGCGCGACCAGCTCACCGGGGGCCGGTCCCGACGTGTGGATCATGGCCCTGGTGCTGACCGGGTTCTCCGCCATCTTCACCGGCGTGAACCTGTGCGCCACCATCTTCTACCTGCGCGCGCCGGGCATGACCATGTTCCGCATGCCAATCTTCACCTGGAACATGCTGGTGACGGGGATCCTGATCCTGATCGCCTTCCCGGTGCTGACGGCCGCGATGGTGATGCTCTTCTGCGACCGCCACTTCAACACCCACATCTATACGGCAGTGGGCTGTCACCTGGTCAACGGCCATCCAATGGTGAGTTGTGGCTCACCGCTGTTATGGCAGAACCTCTTCTGGTTCTTCGGCCATCCCGAGGTCTATATCCTCGCCCTTCCCTTCTTCGGGATCGTGACCGAGATCCTGCCGGTCTTCTCGCGCAAGCCGGTCTTCGGGTACAAGGGCATGGTCTTCGCCACCATGGCCATCGCCGCGCTGTCGACGGGTGTGTGGGCGCACCACATGTTCACCACCGGCGCGGTATTGCTGCCCTTCTTCTCCTTCTTGAGCCTGCTCATCGCCGTGCCGACCGGTATCAAGTTCTTCAACTGGATCGGCACCATGTGGCATGGCCAATTGACTTTCACCACACCCATGCTCTTCAGCATCGGGTTCCTCTTCGCCTTCTTGATGGGCGGCGTCACCGGCATCATGCTGGCCTCGCCGCCGATCGACTTCGCCACCCACGACACCTACTTCGTCGTGGCCCACTTCCATCAGGTCCTCTTCGGGACGGCCGTGTTCGCCGGCTTCGCCGGCCTCTACTACTGGTATCCCAAGATGTTCGGCCGCATGCTGCGCGAGAACCTGGGCAAGTGGCACTTCTGGCTGATGTTCATCGGCTTTTGGATCACCTTCATGCCCCAGTACGTCGTCGGCCTGCTCGGCATGCCCCGTCGCGTGGCCTCGTACCCGTCCAACCTCGGGTGGCAGAGCTACAACGTCGTCTCGACCGTCGGGGCCTTCATCATCGCGGTGTCCTTCGCCTTCTTGCTGTGGAACTTCGTGGTGTCGTGGCGCAAGCCGATCCCGGCGGGCAACAATCCCTGGGACGCCCACACGCTCGAGTGGTTCACCACCTCGCCGCCGCCGCACCACAACTACACCCACCTGCCGCCCATCCGCTCCGAGCGCCCGACGTGGGACTACAACCACCCTGACGCGCTGACGGTCCCGCACGGGAAGGCGGCGCACACAAGGCAACGGCAAGACGAACGGAAAGGTCACGGCGGGCGTATGAAGGTCGAGTCCCTCTTCCTGCTTTTCCTCGGGGCGTTCTTCGGTGGGATCGGCATCTGGTACTGGTTCTGGGGCTACGACGACGGTGGCGGGATGATGCTGCTCGGCGCCACGCTGCTCGGCTTCCTGCCGGGCAGCTATTACTTCTTCTGGCACCGGCGCTTCCACGGCCACAAGTACTTCTTCTGGGGCCACATCCCCGCGGCCGGGGAGCGGCCCGAGGACCGCGAGGACGCCGAGATGGCCGACGGGGCCGGCAGCGTCGACTCGTTCCCCGGCTCGTCCATCTGGCCCTTCGTGATGGGCATGGGCGCCTTCGTCACCGTGCTCTCGATGGTCTTCGGCGTCTGGCTGGCCTTCATCGGGGTCCCGCTCATCCTCACCGCGCTGACCGGCGTCACCGCCGAGAGCCGGCGCGGCGGCACCATCTGACGCGCCCGACCATCTGACGCACCCGCTGCACGTCCGAGCATCCGGGTCGGCTCCGGCGCGGGCCGGCGGGGCCGGCGGAGGTCGCCGGTAGCCTGGCCTGATGGCCACGACCAGGGGCCCCGACATGCCGCCGCGTGCCAACGGGGACACGGACGTGGCGCCGGTGCCGCCTCCCCAGGGCCTCTCCCGCTCGCTGGTGGCGCTCATCGCGGTGGCGACCGGCGCCATCGTGGCCAACCTGTACTACGCGCAGCCGGTGCTGCACCAGGTTGCTGGTGCCTTCCACAGCGGCCCCGGCGCCACGTCCTCGGTCATCACCGCCACGCAGGTCGGCTACGCCGCCGGCCTGCTCCTCATCGTCCCCCTGGGCGACCTGCACCCTCGGCGCGGCCTGGTGACGCGCCTCTTCGCCGTGGCCGCGGTCGCGCTCGTCGCCTGTGCCCTGGCGCCCAACCTCTGGTTCTTCGCCTTGTGCTCGGTCGGGGTCGGCGCCGTCTCCGTGGCCGGCCAGGTCATGATCCCCTTCGCCGCCGACCTGGCGCCCGAAGCGCGACGCGGACGAGTGGTGGCCCGCATCATGACCGGCCTGCTGCTCGGCATCCTGCTCGCCCGCACCGTCTCGGGCCTGGTGGCCCAGGCGGCGGGCTGGCGGGCCATCTACTGGCTCTCGGCCGGACTGATGCTCTTCTTCGCCGTCGTGCTCTGGCGCGCCCTGCCCCCAGAAGGCGCCCGGCCGCACCGCAGCTACCCCAACCTCGTCGGCTCCTCACTCCGGCTGCTCGTCACCGAGCCCGTGCTGCGCCGCAGGGCCTGGCACGGCGCCTGCGCCTTCGCCATGTTCAGCGTGTTGTGGACCTCGCTCGCCTTCCTGCTCTCGGGCAGCCCCTACCACTACTCCAATGCCGTCATCGGGTTGTTCGGGCTGGTGGGCGCGGGCGGCATCCTCGCCGCCAACCTGGCGGGGAAGCTGGCCGACTCTGCCCGCGTCACCGCCACCACGGTCGTGGCCGGGCTCTTGCTCACCGCCTCGTTCGCGTTGCTCTGGGCCGGGCGCACCTCGCTCGCCGCGCTGATCGCCGGCATCGTGGTGCTCGACATCGGCACCCAGGGCATGCAGATCACCAACCAGGCCGTGATCTACGCGCTGCGTCCCGACGCCCGCAGCCGCATCAACAGCGCCTACATGGTCTGTTACTTCGTGGGCGGCGCCGTTGGCTCGGTGACGGCCGGCGCGCTCTACGGCACCCACGGCTGGGGTGGTGTGTGCGTACTCGGGGCCGCCTTCGGACTCGGCACGTTGGGCATGACGCTCTACGACCGTGTGCGCCCGCCGCGCCGGACCGGGGCCGAACAAACGGGGACCGTCGCCGCGGCCTCGTCGGCGGGGCATCGGGTGGAGCCGTGACCCGACGTGACTGACGCGTCCGCGACCGTCACCGTCCAAGGAGATGACCCGACCGCGGGTGAGCTGCGTGTGGCCCTGCACGCCGGTGACGTTGACGCGGTCAGGCGCCTTCTCTCGAACAGACCCGATCTGGCCAAGGCGAGGTTCGTGGCCCGGGGCAGGAGTGGAACCGCGCTGCACTGGGTCACGGATTGGCCGGGTTACTTCCCCAACGGGCCGACCCTCGTGCACCTCTTGATGGACGCCGGCGCCGATCCCGATGCCACGACGACCGGTCCCGGAAAGCCCGAGACGCCGCTGCACTACGCCGCCAGCAGCGACGACGTCGATGTCGCGGCCGCGCTCATCGACCGGGGCGCCGATCTCGAAACGCCGGGCGGCTCCATCGGCACCCCCCTCGACAACGCCATCGGCTACGCGTGTTGGCACGTCGCTCGCCTCTTGGCGACGCGCGGCGCCCACATCGAAAAGGTCTGGCACGCCGCGGCTCTCGGCGTGCTGGACACCTTGGAGACCCTCTTGGTGCCCGGGATGGCGCGAGAAGAGATCTCACAGGGCTTTTGGCACGCCTGCGGCGCTGGGCAACGCCGTGCCGCAGAGCGGCTGTTGCGTGCGGGTGCCGATCTCGCCTGGGTCCCCGACTATGCCGACGGGACGGCTTTGGACGCCGCAACCGGCCTCGGGACACAACGAGAGAATGTGATCAGTTGGTTGCGCTCCATCGGAGCAGGCTCGGCGCAGGCCCAGGAGACGGGCACGAAGAGTCCGTAGCCCGGGTCCGACGCCGGCACCGCCGGGCCAACGCTACGTGGCGACCTTGCCCACACAGGATTCGCAGCGGTCCTCGTGCGGCACCTCGGACCACGGTCGAAGCCGAGCGCCGTAGGGCATGGCGTGGCCGCACGCGGCGACCGGATCGAGCGGGGACTCGACCAGATGCCAGACGCCGTTCCCACCGGGTGCCAGGACGCCATGGGGACCGACCTCGTCGTATGGCGCCACGGTGAGCAAGGTAAACAACGCGTGACGTCCGAGGGCAGGGAGAAAGGTCCTTTCATGGCAGGACCATCGGCACGAACCTGTCGCTGGTCCCGACGCATTGGCGGCTCGTGGGGCTGGGGGGCTCGGCCTCTGGAGGGCTCGGCCGGCGGACCCGTCGTCAATTTCGCCTCCACCACGCCACAGTCCGCCGACGGCCGTTGCAGCTGTCACCGATCACCGGTGGGCACGCCACGACCTGCGCCGGGCCCTGCCCCGGGGCCCGCGATCCCGTGGCTTCACCGTTGCGCAGGTTGCTCCATGATCTTGAGCACGTTGGCGTCCTGATCCCTGAAGGCGAACATCACGGGTGCGCCGGGCCAGTGCAAGACCTCGTCGGCGTCGACGCCGGCCGCGGTCAGCGCCCTATGGTCGCCCTCCGCATCCGAGGTGGCCAGCGTGATGCCGGTGTCGACCCCCGTCGTGGCGCCCTCGGGAGCGGCCACCAGGGCGAGGGCGACGCTGCCCCCGTGGGCCGCCACGTGCACCCATCGCCCCACGGGCGTGGGCACGTCGAGCCGGACCTCGAAGCCGAGCCGCTCGACGTAGAAGTCGACGGCCCGGTCCTGGTCGGTGACCGGGACGGCCACGCTCCCCACGTCGATGAGGCCCGAGGCCGGGGCTCCCGCCGTCATGCGTACAGGAGCGAGCCGGGCGTGGTCAGCAGCTCGCCCGTCTCGAGCCAGGTCTTCAGGCCCGAGAGGATCATCGGCCACCCGCCGTAGATCTGGGAGTTGGCGCCGTCCCGCATCTGGTCGTGGGTCAGCGTCAGGTGACACGAGTCCCCCACCGCTTCGACCTCCCACGTCACCCGCGACGTGCCCTCAGCCCGCACTTCGTCATCCCACACCGCGACCATGGTGTGCACGAGGCGGCGCGGCGGGTCGTATTCGAGCACCTCACCCTCGCCGAGATGCACGCCGTGCTTGGTCACGTCGACGCTGATCGGCGAGCCCACCTTCCACTCCGAGTTGACCGCGGCGCCGAAGTTGTACTTCGCCCGGATCTCGGGGTCGATGATCGCCTCCCACAGGCGCTCAGGCGTCGTCTTGATGAAGATCTCGTACACCTTTTCCATCTGTCTCCAACCTCTCTTTGATTTCGCTCAGCCCAGCCACCCAGGGCTCGGCGAACTTGTGGACCCAGCGGTCGTGGATGAGCCGGATCGGCACCGGGTTGAGGAAGTGGAGCTTCTCCCGGCCCCGCCGCCGCGTGACGACCAGCCCGGCCTCCTCCAGCACCTTGAGGTGCTTCATCACGCCGAAGCGGGACATGGAGAACCTCTCCTCCAACGTGCCCAAGGACTGGCCGTCCTGGCGGAAGAGCTCGTCGAGCAAGCTCCGCCGGGTGGGGTCGGCCAGCGCCTTGAACACCTCATCCACTCCCCTACAATATGTGACCTTTTGGTCACATGTCAAGACCCGAACGATCACTTCCGGGTCTGTCGCTCGCCCTGGCGTCCGCTCCGGGCCCACGGCGACGGCGACCGTCACGGCGACACGTGACTGCGAGACTGGCCGGGTGACCCGCCGACCGCGAACCGGCTACCACAGCGTCACCCCGCGGCTTGTCGTCGACGACGTCGCGGGGCTCGTCCAGTTCTTTCGCCGCGTCTTCGGTGCGGTCGGCGAGACAGAAGCGGCGCGACCGGTGGAGCTCCGCCTGGGCGACTCGGTGGTGATGGTCTCGTCAACCGAAGAGCGCGAGTCCTTCCCCGGGTTCCTCTACCTCTACGTCGAGGATGCCGACGCGGCCTACGACGAGGCGGTCCGTGCCGGAGCCACTGCGCTGGAGGCTCCGTTCGACACGCCCTATGGGGACCGGCGCGCCATGGTCCGCGACCCCTTCGGCAACGTCCTCCAGATCGCCCATCCCCTCTGAACGCCACCATGGCGCCGGGAATGGCCGCTCAGGCGCGGGCGGCCACGGGCGGCTGGTGGCGAGGGCGGCGGCCCAGCCAGAGCAGGCCGGCCTGGGCCTCGCTCGACGCGGGCTCCCACTGGGCTGTCTGGTCGCGGCCGCCCCGCTTGGCCACGTAGAGCGCCTCGTCGGCGCGCTGGAGCACCGCTTCGGCCGCATCGTCGGCCCCGAGCCAGGTCGTGACGCCCACGCTGGCCGTCACGGCGTCCTGGCTGACCACCTCGTGCAGGGCATTGTGCAGCCGCGACGCCACCGTCAGCGCCTCGGACGGATCCGCCTCGTGCAACAGCATGGCGAACTCGTCGCCGCCGAGGCGGCCCACGACGTCGGAGTCACGCGCCACCTCCGCCAAGACCGTGGCCAGTCCGCACAGCGCCCGGTCACCGGCGGAATGCCCGCTGGCGTCGTTGCGCTCCTTGAGGTTGTCGACGTCCACCTCGACCAGGCTGAAGGTGGAGCCGTGACGTCTGGCCCACATCGCCTCGTGCTCGAGTCGCTCTTGGAAGGCACGCCGGCTGAGGCATCCGGTCAGAGCGTCGATACTGGCCGCCTCGAGGAGTTGGGACATGAGGCGGTCACGGTTGAGCGCCGCCGCCGCCGTGATCACACCGGCGATGAGGATGGCCATGCCGATGAAGGCCGCGCCCGACCAGCTGATGTCGGGTGTCATGCCGCAGATCACCAACGTGGTCGCCAGCCCGACGCCGGCCAGCAACAGGACGGTTCCGGCGGAGTAGGCCAGCCCGGCGAAGAGCATGGGCAGGATCAAGAAGTAACAGATCGGGCTGCGCACACCCCCGTCGAGCACGGCACCGATCGCGATGAACCCGAAGGTCAGCGCAGCCCACGACGTGAAGAAGTCCTTGGACCACCTCGTCGAGACGAGGCGCATGCCGAGGATCCGGAAAGGCCCGACGGATGCCAGGAGGCTGACACAGCTGAGCATGATCAGTGCCAACCGGTGCGGGCCCTGCGGTGTGGCGAGCGAGTAGGCCAGCACGACCAGGTCCCCGAGGCTGTAGGTGAGGACGCCGATCTGGACGTAGCGCCGCCAGAAGTCGTCCATGCTCTTCGACGTCACGTGTGCTGCAGTGCCCCGCATGCGCGATCTTCCCGCCCGTCCTCAGTCGACCCCTCCGGTATCGGCGCGAGTGGGCACGCCGTTGAGACAAACAGGCAAGACCTGGGCGGCCCGTGACGCACGCATGGGCGCCGGCGGATGTCCAGGTAGTGGCCGCTCAGATGACGCCTGATCGGCCGGCGGACGGATCAGGTGGCTCCGGCTCGGGCCGGCCGCCGCCGCCAGGTGTCCACGCACCCCGGGGAGCAGAAGAGCACCACCGAGCCCCGGACGTCGTGGGCGATCTCCTCGGCGGTGTCGTGGCTCAACGGCAGGCCGCAGATGGGGTCGTAGAGGGCGTCGGGCCCGGGTGCAGCCATGGTGATGCTGGTCGCGGGCACGGGCTTCCCGACCCCGCGCAGGGCGACCTCGGTCTGGGAGCGCGCGACGCCCCAACTCGGCAACTCCTCCACCACCGACGGGGCGGCCAGGGCCTCACCCGGTGGCGCCTGGTCGCACAGGCGGGCGGCGACGTTGACGGAATGGCCGATGTAGTCGTCGCCCTCCATGAGGATGACCTCGCCGGCGGTGAGGCCGGAGCGGATGGACACGGTCTCGACCGGGCCCGAGACCACGCTCACGACGTAGTGGATCTCGAGGATCGTCTCCAGCAGAGGACGGGTCGAGACGCACACGAGCATGACGCCGTCGCCCAGCCACTTGGCGATCCGCACCCCGCGGCGCGCGCAGATGTCGCGCAACAACGCCCGGAAGGCAGTCAGCACGTCGACTGCCCGCTCGTCACCCTCGAGCTCGGTCAGCGCCGTGAAGCCGGACACGTCGACGAACGCAAAGCTGCGGTGGACGCGCATGAACGCGATGCTGCCATGCCGCCTGCCACTGCTCCCAATTCGCTCGGCCCCCATCGGGAGGGGCGGCCCGCCCTACCATGAGGCCATGACCTCGGCCTTCCCGCCGGCCCGCCCGTTGCGCCAGGTCGTGTTGCCGGAGCGATCGCCCGGGGTCGCCCCGACGGGCCAGCTCGACGGCAAGGTCGTGCTGATCAGCGGAGGTGCCTCTGACATCGGCCGCGCCACCGCCGCCCGCCTGGGTGCCGAAGGGGCGGCCGTCGTCGTCGGCGACGTCAACGAGGAAGGGGCGGCAACGGTCGCCGAGGCGGTCGGGCGGGGCGGCGGGCGGGCCATCGGCGTCCGCTGCGACGTGCGTGACGAGGCATCGGTCCACTCCTTCGTCGAGCGCGCCATTGCCGAGTTCGGGGGCATCGACGGCATCGACCACAACGCGGCGTGGAGCCATCCGCGCCTCGACACCGACGCAGCCGGCGTCGACCTCGGTGTGTGGGAGCGGGTCATCGAGACCATCGCGCGCGGGGCCCTGCTGCTCGCACGCGCCGCCATTCCGCACATGGCGGCGCGCGGCGGCGGCTCTATCGTCACCATCTCGTCGGGGACGAGCACGATCGGCGAGTCGACCCGGGTCGCCTACGGCGTCTCGAAGGCGGCGCTCAACCAGCTCACGCGTCACCTGGCCGTCCGCTATGGGCGGGACGGAATTCGCGCCAACGCCATCGCCCCGGGCTTCATCCTGACCGAGACCGCCGCGGCCATGGTGCCGCTCGACGTCCAGCGTCGCCTGACCGAGGCGAATCCGATGCGGCGCCTGGGCACGCCCGACGACATCGCGCGGGTGGTCGTGTTCCTCTGCAGCGACGCCGCGTGCTACGTCAACGGGCAGGTGCTCCACGTCGACGGCGGACACCAGATCGCAGGGATGATGTAGATGGGCGCCGACACGAGAGTCGCGCTCGGTTACCGGTGCCAGCCGGGGCATCGGGCGCTGTGCAGCCCTCGCACTCGCCCGCCGTGGGTTCGACGTCGTCATCACTGCCCGCACGGTGCACGAGGGCGAGGGGCGCGCGCACGCGTCCAGCGCCCTGGTGCACGACGAGCCCGTCGCGATCGCCGGGAGCCTCGACTCGACGGCGGCCGCCATCGAGGAGCTGGGCCGGACCTGCGTCGCCGTGCCCATGGACCTGATGGAACGGGCCTCGGTGGAGGGAGCGGCCGAGGCGGCCCTGACGGTGTTCGGGCGGGTCGACGTGCTGGTCAACAACGCCATCTACCAAGGACCCGGGACCATGGACCGCATCTTGGACCTTCCCCTCGAACTGGCCGAGCGGTGCCTGGTCGGCGACTACCTCCATCCACTCCTGCTCACGCAGCTGGTCCTGCCCGGGATGCTCGAACGCGGCGAGGGCCGCCTGGTCAACATGCTCTCGGAGGCGGCCTTCACCACGCCGCCGGCGCCGGCGGGGCAGGGCGGGTGGGGTGTGGCCTATGCGGCAGCCAAGGCCGCGTTCCACCGGGTCACCGACATGTGCCACGTCGAGTTCGCCGCTGCCGGCATCTGGGCCTTCTCCATCGCACCGGGCCTCACCCTCACCGAGTCGATGCGGGCTGCGGGCACCGACAAGATCCTGCTGAGCGCCGGACACGTCCCGGCGCCGCCCGACGTGGCCGGCGAGGTGGCCGCCTGGTTGGGCGACGACGCCGACGCCGGGCGCTACGCCGGACAGATGGTCTCGTCGCGCAAGCTGTGCAAGGAGCTCGGGCTGGTCCCGGGCTGGCCCCCGCCCCGCGACTGAGCGAAGCGGACGACCGCCCTTCTCGAGCGGGCCCTCAGTCCTCGGGGAGGGCGGCGAAGTCTCGCTTCGCCTGCTTGTACCACCCCATGCCCGAGATGGGGTGCTTCCAGCGGCCCTTCATCTCCTTGCGCGCGCCCTGGTGCGCCTCGTCGCCTCCGTCCACCATGTCCTTGAGGTGGCCGTCTTGGGCCTTGATGACTTCGTCGGCGGTCGCTCCGTGGTGCGCGAAGTCGCACGGACCACCCAGTTGCCTGCACGTCATCGTCTTCACGGTTGGCTTCCTTTCACGGGACGTGATCGTCGCCAGGCCGCAACGCTGCCGGCGGCGGCGGACGGTCGGTGTCGCCCCGAGTTCCGTCTCGCATGGTAGGGGGTGCGCCCGACCCGACGCTCGTGCGTCCTGGTCGGATGGATCGAGTGCTCAGGCCCGGGGCAGGCCCATGGGGTTGGGATAGGGCAGCACGCCCGACGCCGCGACGTCGGCCGCACAGGCGGAGAGCGCCCCGTGCAGGTCGGCGAGAGCGGCGTCGCTCAGCCCGGCGTACGCGATCTCGGCCACCTGATCGGTCACCGCCTCCACCTGGGCATGCAGGGTGCGCCCGGTGTCGCTGGCACGCCCGTCAGCGTGCAGCAGGCCGCGGCCGGCCAGCCCTGCCACGGCGGCGGCCCACTCCTCTTCGCTGAAGCCGCGGTTGTCCCGCAACAGCTTCGCCGGGATCCCCTTGGTGCCCGCAGCCAGCAGATGCGGCTCGATGCCGCGCAGGCCACGGCTGACGAGCGCGGCCACGTGCCCGTCGCCCCGGTGCTCGCGCAAGGTGGTGGCGGCCTGCCACGCCTCGCCCAGCCCGCCTGTCCCGAGCGCCGGCGCGATGCGGGGCCAGAGTCCACGGTTGGCGCCCGCCATGATCCGGCCTGCGCTGTCGGCCGCGGCCACGGCGCGCCGGAGGAGCGGCAGGGCGGCGACGAGGTCGGACCGGGCGCCCGTGCCGCAGAGCTCGCTCAGCGCGTCGGACGCCGCGATGGCGCGCACCCGGCACAGCGTCCCGGGCGACACCACCTCCCAGCATCCCGGCACGGCCTTGGCCACCATGGCCGGATGGAAGTTGAAGAAGGCGGCCGTGACGGGCCCGGCGCCGACGCGGCCGAGCGGCGCCGCCCGTGCCGCGAAATACCCGGACCAAAAGCCGCGCAGACCGGCGTCGCGCAGCGCCTCACGACAGGCCGGAGCGAAGTAGGTGACCGCGTGGACGGTCTCGGCGGCGACCCAGAGGTCGCGGGCAGGAACCCGGTCGGGGCGGGTCGTGCCGCTCAGCGCGTGACCTGGCGCACGCCCGTGGGCGAGCTCTCAGGCACGCGGGGCCCACCATTGGCGAGCGGTTCGATGTCGATGCGCGTCGGCACCGGCTCGGGGTCGAGCTCGGTGTGCTCGTCGTCGGGGCGCGGGGCCGAGGGCACCGTGGAGTACTCGCCCTCGGCCGAGCGGGACACGATGACAGGCGCGCTTGCGCTTGCCGATGCCGTGCACGCCCTGCATCTCTCGGCAGAGCTGGTACGTGACGAGCGCCGTGATGATCGGGACCACGAAGATGGCGATCCGGAAGAACCAGAGCGTCGCGTTCAGCGAGACCTTGAAGAAGTTGGCCAGGACGTCGGTCGAGCTCGCCGCGAACAGGGTGAAGAGCAGCGAGAACATGGCAGCGCCTGCGGCGGTGCGCTTGGGTCTGTCGCGCGGCCGGTCGAGCAGGTTGTGCAGCTCGTTGTCACCCGTGAACCGTCGTTCGATCATGGGCCAGGCGAAGCAGATGGTGAAGATCAGGCCCGGGAACACCACCGCGGGCAGGAAGACCTCGAAGGGGATGGTATGGCCGAGACCCATGAATTCCCACGAGGGCATGATGCGCAGCGCGCCGTCGAGCCAGCCCATGTACCAGTCGGGCTGGACGGCATAGGAGATCTTGGACGCGTCATAGGAGCCGAATTGCCAAATCGGGTTGATCTGGGCGAAGGCACCGAGCAGGGCCGATGCGGCCAGGACCATGAAGAGGAAGCCCGTGGTCTTGGCCATGAAGGTGGGGAACATCGGTGAGCCGACGACGTTGTGCTCGGTCCGTCCTTCGCCCTTGAACTGGGTGTGCTTCTGGCGCACCAAGAGGCCCAGGTGCGCCGAGAGCAACCCGATCAGGACGAGCGGGATGATCAGGACGTGGATGATGAAGAAGCGCGGGATGATGATCCCGGTGCCCGGGAACGGGCCGCCCCAGAGGAACGACACCAGGTAGCTGCCGACCAGCGGGATGGACTCGGCGATGGAGTAGCCGATGCGGAGCCCGGTGCCCGAGATCAGGTCGTCGGGCAACGAGTAGCCGATGAAGCCCTCCAGGATGGCGAGGATCAGCATCAGGAGGCCGATCGTCCAGTTGAGCTCGCGTGGCTTGCGGAAGGCGCCCGTGAAGAAGATGCGCGCCATGTGGACGATGATCGAGCCGGTGAAGATGTCGGCCGCCCAGTGGTGCATCTGACGCACCAGCAGGCCACCGCGGACGTCGAAGGAGATGCTCACCGTCGAGCGGTAGGCCTCCGACACCCACTGCCCGTCCAGCGGCTTGTAGGAGCCGTGGTAGATGACCTGCTGCGTGGAGGGCACGAAGTAGAGGGACAAGAAGACACCGGTCGCCAGCAGCACGACGAACGAGTACAGCGAGATCTCACCCAGCATGAAGGACCAGTGGTCAGGGAAGATCTTGTCGAGGAAGACGCGGCCACCCTTGGCCACGCCCAGGCGGTCGTCGAGCTCGCCGACGATCTTGCCGACCGGGCCGTAGGGGCCCATGGCCTCTTTCCGGCTGCGCTTGGTGGTGGCGGCGGTGTCGCTCATGAGCGCTCCCAGAACCCGGGGCCGACCGGCTGATCGTAGGGCCCCTGGGCCGCCAGGTTCCCGTCATCGTTGAACATCAGGGCCAGCTGCGGCAGCGGGCGGGGCGCCGGGCCGAACTGGGGCACAGCCCCGTTGCGCACGTTGAACATCGACTGGTGGCACGGACACACCAGCAGCTCGAGCTCCTGCTCGTAGAGGCCCACCGGGCACCCGAGGTGTGTGCAGACCTTGGAGTAGGCGAGATAGCCCGCCGGAGCCCAGGTCTCGCGGCCCGGCTGGGTGGTGAAGTCCTGGTCCGAGATCCGGATGAGCACGGTCTGGTCGACCGCCTGGCCCTCGTCGGTGATCTGGGGCTGGGGCCCGGCGTTCACTAGCACGGTGTCGCTCGGGATAGACGGTCATGATCCCGCCCGTGACGAGGGTGTCCTTGGTGACCGGCCGCCCGCTCGCATCGACCAGCACGCTGCCGCGGCGCCAGCTCGTCACGTCGAAGGATTCCTTGGGCACCGGGCCGAGCGAGCGCAGCAAGCGGGAAGATCGCCACGATGCCGAAGATCCCGGCGCCGGTGGCGAAGAGGCCGCCGAGCACCTTGCGCCGCTTGACGACCACGGTCGTGCGCTCGACCAGAGCAGCCGACATGGCGTCGCGCTCCTCCTGCGTGCCGGCCAGCGTGTGACGCTCCTCGACGAAAGGGCCCTGGGGCATGAGGTACTTGCCCCAGGCCGTGAGCCCGAAGCCCAACAAGAACAGCCCGACCCCGATGGTGCCGCCGAGTATCCAGGGGTTCCAGTTCTGCCAGTAGGCGGCGCCGAAGAGGGCGATGAAGATGATGGCCAGCACGAAGATGGCCGAGATGATCTTCTCGGTCCGTTCCGGATGGCGCGCCGCCTCGCCCATGTGCGGGTCGCTCAGCGCGGCGACGGGCATCGGCACCCGGGTGCGCGACGGCTGGTGGTCGGCGTCGCTCACGAGCGCTCTCCGATCCAGAAGCAGATGAGGGCGAGGCCACCGACGCCGATGAGGAGGGCGACGAAGCCCTCGGCCACCGGGCCGACGCCGCCGAGCCCGAAGCCGCCCGGGTTGTCGGGGTGCTGCAGCCGGCCCGTGACGTAGGAGGTGATGTCGGCCACCTGCTGGTCGGTCAGGTTGCCCGAGAACCGCGGCATGTTGGCCGGGCCGGTGCGCATGGCCTCGACCACCTGCTGGGCCGTGATGTTCTTCACCTGCAGCGACGGCGCGTTGGTCCCGAACGCGAGGGAGTCGCCCGCTCCCTCAATCGTGTGACAGGCGGCGCAATTGAGCGAGAAGAGGTCCTGGCCGAGCGACTGGTCGGTGCCCCTGAGGTTCGGGTACGGCACCGCGGGCACCGACGGGTCCAGCGAGTTCACCCACGCCGCCAGCTCGAGCGCCTGCGCCGGCGTCAGACGGGTGGCCCGCCGCTCGGCCTCGACGGCCTTGGGGTCGGCGGCCGGCATGCGGCCGGTGCTGACCCAGAAGTCCACGGTGGCGGCGCCGACACCTTGGAGGTTGGGGCCGATGGTCGCCTGCCCGTCGGGACCGACGCCGTTGGCCTCGTTGCCGTGGCAGCTCGAGCAGGTCTGCGCGAAGAGCAGCCGGCCGGCGTCGATGAAGGACTGCGGCGGGTTGGCGTAGTTGATGTAGGTGCTGCCGTAGGAGATCAGGTGGCCGTTCAGGCAGAACCGGTTGCTGCTCTTGAACGGGTTCCCGGCGTTGTGCACAGAGCCGGTCACGCCCTTGACGTTGACCGTGCCGCAGGCCCGCGTCGTCACCTGCGAGGGGTTGACCGTCACCTGGGAGGCGTCGGAGCGTCCGGCCGCGCCCGCATCGGCTCCGGGGATCAACACTGCGAACGAGGCCATCGCCGCCACGGCGAGAAGGCCGGCGGGGAGGAGGATCTGGGTGCGCAATGCCCTCGTCACTGGTGTGGGTACGCCTCGCATGCCTACTTGAGCAGGAACAGGCAACTGTAGAGCCCGACCCAGACGATATCGACGAAGTGCCAGTAGTAGGAGACACCCTGCACGGCGGAGAGCTCGCCCGGGTCACCGCCGATGTCGCCTCGCATGCGGCCGAGGAGGAACACCATGGCGAGGAGACCGATGAAGACGTGCAGACCGTGCAGCCCGGACATGATGAAGAAGAGCGACCCGTAGGAGTTCGTGTACCAGCGGGTCGGGATGGTCAGCCACTCGTAGACCTGGTTCCCGAGGAAGGCCGTCCCGAGGACGATGGTCCACACGATCCAGATGCGGGCCGACTGCCGGCGTCGCCATTCGATCTGGTAGACGGCGTACTGCATCGTGAAGCTGGACGACACGAGCACCAGGGTGAAGATGCCGGCCCGGAGGGTGTCGAGTTCGGTTCCCGCCGGCGGCCAGGGCCCGACGGTGTTGGCGCGGATCGTGAAGAAGGCCGCGAAGAGCCCGCTGAAGAACATCAGCTCGGACCCGAGCCAGATCATGACCCCCACGGCCAGCATGGGCGGCCGGTCGTGGACGATCTTCCCTTGTGGCGAGGGGAGCTCCGCCGAGACAGCCTGGGTCACAGGGCTTTTTTAGTCGACCGCGCGCGCGACACGCCAACTAACGAACTTGGGGTGCGCGGCGGTCCCCGACGGCTTGAATGCCCTGGTCAGCCCAGGTCGATGGGCAGCGGCTGGGTATGGACGACGGCCAGCCGCTTCGTTGGTCTCGTGAAAGCCACGTAGAGCGTCCGCAGGCCCCGTGTGGTGGCCACGGGAGGACCCTCACCGGGCGTGTCGTCGCCCACCGCTGCCACCAGCGACGGCTCGACCACGATGACCGAGTCGAACTCCAAGCCGTTGGTCTCGTCCGCCGGGAGCACCACCAGGCCGGCGGCCAGTCCGTCGCCGGCAGGGTCGCGCGGATCGACCGGTTCGAGGCCCGCCTCGTCGAGCGCTCGGGTCAGCTCGGGCAGCATCACCGAGGGGACGAGCACGGCCACCCGGCCCGGGGCCACTGCGGCGACCTCCTCGCGTGCGAGCTGGACGACGGTGCCCGACAGATCGCCGCGGGTCGCCGGCACCAGGCGCGGCGCCTGGCCCGATTGGCGGACGGGTCGGGGGGCGGAAATGCCCGGTGCGGCCACCGCCAGGACTTTCGATGCCAACGCGACGACCTCGGCCGGGGTGCGATAGCTCACGGTCAACTCGACGAGCCGCTGTGTGCGTTGTGGACTGAGGTGGCGGGTGATGTCGTCCCAGCCCGCTGGTGCCCAGGGCCCGGTGGCCTGCGCGATATCGCCGACCACGGTCATGGATCCCGAGAGCGACCGGCGCGCCAGCATGCGCAGCTGCATCGGCGAGAGGTCCTGCACCTCGTCCACCACGATGTGCCCGAAGCTGCGGATCTCGTCCTCGGATCCGTTCAGCGAGGTGCCGACGGGCAGCGGCGACGCCGCCAGCCCCTGGGGCCAGAAACCGGATTCGGGAGCCGCCCCCTCCTCGGCGCGCTGGGCCCGGACGCGGGTCGGTCGGGAGCGGCGGGGCCCGAGCAGCGTTCTGACCTCGTCGATCAGCGCAGTGTCCCCCACCGTCCAGGCGACCGCCTCGAGCGAGGCGCTGCGGGGCCGGTACAGGCGCTGCACCTCGGCCGGGGTCAGGATCCCCTTGCCGGCGGCGCCGAGCAGCGGGCGTGCGCCGAAGAGATCGTGGAGGAACTCGTGCGCCGAGAGCCGGGGCCACATGCGGTCGAGTGCCTCGGCGACCTCGGGGACGCGACGCAGGCGCTGCGCCAGGTCGTTCTGCTCGTCGGCGCTCAACGCGTCGTCCTCGGGCAGTGCACCACCGCGGGCGAGCCGGGCGCGGTGTTCGTCGGACAGCGCGCGCACCACCTGCGTCTCGACGAAACGCCGGCGCGCGTTGTGCGACCCGGGCCGACGTTTGGCCATGGTGACGATGTCCACCGTCGCCCGCGCGCGCAACCGCAGGACGCCGGCGCCGAATGGCACCTCGACGTCGTCGCGCAGCGGTCGCTGGCGCGTGCGCACCGCACGCGCCAACACCTTGACCATGCGCACGTCGCCCTTGAGCTTCGCCGCGCCCTGGTCGTCCACGCCGCGCACACGGACCTCGGGCACCAACCCGGCCACCGTCGACAAACTCACACCCGTTTCACCCAGCGACGGGAGGACCTGCTCAATGTAGCGGAGGAACAGCGGGTTGGGCCCGACGACGAGCACGCCCTGGCGCTCGAGCGGGAACCGGTGCGTGTAGAGCAGGTAGGCGGCACGATGCAGCGCCACCGCCGTCTTGCCGGTCCCCGGTCCGCCCTGCACGACGAGGACACCGCCGAGCGGCGAACGGATGATCTCGTCCTGCTCGCGCTGGATCGTCCCGACGATGTCGCCCATGTGGCCGGTGCGCGCCTGACCGAGGGCCGAGAGCAACGCGCCCGGGCCGCCCAGCACCAACCCCTCCGAGAGAAGGCGCTCGCCTTCGTCCACCGCGTCGGCCCCCGTCCCCGAGACGGCCGTGGTGCCCGATGGTGTCGCCGGGACGCCGCCGCCGTCGGGGGACACGAAGTACTCGTCCTCGAGCCCGAGCACCGTCCGGCCCCTGACGGCCAGGTGCCGGCGCCGGGCCAGGCCCTGGGGATCGAGGCCCGTGGCCCGGTAGAACGGCTCGGCCACCGGCGCACGCCAGTCGACGACGAGGGGCTCGTGGTCCGGGCCCGAGACGGCCAGCCGGCCGATGTGGAAGGACTCGCCGAGCAGCGGGGTGTCGCTCCGCCGGTGCCCGTTGGCCGAGGGGTCGCCCGTGGACTCGCCACTGCCGTCGCCCCGGTCGCTGCCGTCGGCGGCGGCGTCGTCGGCTACCTCGGGCAGGCGGTCGATGCGGCCGAAGTAGAGGGCCTGGTCCCCTATGTCGAGCTGCTCGAGCCGGGCCAGGCTGGTGCGCACGACGATGTCGCGCTCGGTGCACGACTGGAAGGTGCCGCCCCGGCCGAGGTCGAGCACACCCTGCAGCATCTGGCGGGCCTCGCCCCGCATGAACTCCAGGCCGTCGTAGGCGCGGTTGAGGAACTCCTGCTCATCCTGCAGATCGGGATGTTCGGGCACCGCTCCCCTTTCTCGCCCGTGCCTCCGGGGAAACGGTTCAGTTTAGACGCCCGGCCATGGCCGGGACGCCGTGGACCCCCTGGTGGGGACGCCTACGATGAGCCGGACCGAAAGGATCGCGATGCTGATTTCCACCATGAACGACGTGCCGGGCTACAAGGTGACCTCGGTGCTGGGTGAGGTCTTCGGTCTCACGGTCCGCTCGCGCAACGTCGGCTCCCAGTTCGGCGCCGCGTTCAAGTCTCTGGCCGGGGGTGAGCTCAAGGGCATGACGAAGAACCTCCAGATCAGCCGCCAGGACGTGATCGACAAGATGGTGGCCGAGGCGGAGGCCCGCGGCGGCAACGCGGTGGTGGCCATGCGCTTCGACACCTCCGAGATGGGCGGCAACTGGACGGAGATCTGCGCCTACGGCACTGCCGTGGTGATAGAGCCGACCGGGTGAGCCCACCGGCAGCTGCCCGCACGGAGCTCGTGCGCGCCTGCTTGTCAGAACCGGTGTCGCGCACCCCGGTGTGGTTCATGCGCCAGGCGGGGCGCGCACTGCCCGAGTACCGGGCCGCCCGGGGCACCGGGTCCATCCTCTCGGCGATCGCCGACGCCTCGCTCGCCGCCGAGCTGACACTGCAGCCGGTGCGCCGCTACGGGGTCGACGCCGCCATCGTGTTCTCCGACATCGTCGTGCCCGTCCATGCGATCGGGTTCGGGGTCGACGTGGAACAGGGCCGGGGGCCTGTCGTCGCCGAGCCCTTCCGCAGCAAGGCCGACCTGGCCCGGCTGCGACCCTTCGAGCCGGACGTCGACGCGCCCTACGTGGGAGAGACCCTCCGTCTGGTCGGGCGGGAACTGGCAGGGTCGGGCACCGCGCTCATCGGCTTCGCTGGGGCCCCCTTCACCGTGGCCAGCTACCTGGTCGAGGGCGGCCCTTCGCGCACGTTCGCCACGGTCAAGGCGCTGATGCACGGCGACCCGCCGCTCTGGGACGAGCTCACCAGCCAGCTGACCGCCATGGCGATCGCGTCGCTGCGCGACCAGGTGGCGGCCGGAGCCCAAGCCGTGCAGCTCTTCGACTCGTGGGCCGGCTCGCTCGCTCCCGCCGAGTACGAGCGTTTCGCCCTTCCCGCGACGCGTGCGGTTCTCGAAGGGGTGGCGGATCTCGGAGTGCCGACCATCCTCTTCGGTGTGGGTACCGGGGAGCTCCTCTCGCTCATGGCGTCAGCCGGGCCCGCCGTGGTGGGCGTGGACTGGCGCGTCCCGCTGGCTGAAGCTCGCCGGCGCGTCGGCCCCCATCACGCGCTCCAGGGGAACCTCGACCCCGCCCTGTGTCTCGCGCCGTGGCCCGTCGTCGAAGAGGCGACGCGAGGCGTGCTGGCGAGCGCGGACGCGGCGAGCAGCGCAACGGGCCACGGCCACGTGTTCAACCTCGGCCACGGCGTCCTCCCCGAGACCGACCCGGGCGTCCTGGCCTCAGTGGTCGAGCTGGTGCACACGGAGACCGCGCGTCCGTGACGACAGGTGTCCTCGTGATGGCGCACGGCACGCCGGCCCGCCCCGAGGACATCGCGCCCTTTTACACGCGCATCCGCCGGGGGCGACCGCCCGAGCCGGCGCAACTCGCCGAGTTGGAGGGCCGATACCGCGCCATCGGCGGTGTCTCCCCGTTGGCCGAGCGCACGGAGGCACAGGTCGACGCGCTGCGCGCCGAGCTCGAGCGCCGGGCGCACGGACGCTACGTCGTGGCGTTCGGTGCCAAGCATGTCGACCCCCTCATTGAAGAGGCCGTCGTCGGCCTGGCCGGGGCCGGCCTCGAGCGCGTGGTCGGCCTCGTCCTCACCCCACACGGGTCGTCCCTCGGCTCCGAGGAGTACCTGGACCGCGCCGCGGCCGCCGTCGGCACCACGCCCTTCATCCCGGTCGGTCCCTGGTACAGCGACGCGGGGTTCATCGACCTCCTGGCGGCGCGGGTCGCCGGCGCATGCCAGACGGTCGCGGGGCGCATCCGAGTCGTCTTCACGGCGCACTCGCTCCCGGCCCGCATCTCGGACGAGGGCGACTCCTACCCCGAACAATTGGAGGAGTCCGCCCGGCTGGTGGCCGAGGCGGCAGGGCTCGCCGACTGGGTGGTGGCCTGGCAGAGCGCCGGCCGCACACCCGAGCCCTGGCTCGGCCCCGACGTGCGCGACGAGGTGCGACGGCTCGCCGCGGCGGGCGCGGCCGACGCCGTCGTCGTGTGCCCGATCGGCTTCGTGGCCGACCACCTCGAGGTGCTCTACGACCTCGACGTCGAGGTGGCCGCCGTGGCGGCGGACTCGGGTCTCGCGTACGCGCGCACTGCCTCGTTGAACGACGACCCCGGCTTCATTGCCGTGCTGGCGGGCGTTGTCTTGCGCGCCGACGGACTGCGGTGACAGTGCCACCCGCGTCGTTGTCGTCGGCGGCGGGATCAGCGGGCTGGCTGCCGCCTGGCAACTCACGGGCGGCGCCGAACCACGCGCCGACGCCCCCGCCGTGATCCTCATGGAGGCGTCGACCCGCCTCGGAGGTCCGCTCTGCAGTCACACGCTCGGCGGGCGGGCGGTCGACATAGGCCCAGACGGATTCCTCGGCCGCAGGACCGAAGCCATCGACCTGTGCCACGAGGTCGGACTGGGCGACGCGTTGATGCCCGTCGCTGCCCGCGGGGCCTCGGTGTGGGCACGAGGCCGGTTGCGCGCCCTGCCCGAAGGTCAGGCCCTCGGCATCCCCACCCGCTTCTGGCCCTCCGCACGATCGGGCATCCTGGGCCTGCGCGGGCAGCTCTCTTTGGCCTGCGACGCGCTCGGTGCCCCGGCCCGACGTGCGCGGACCGATCGGGGACCGGGCCATCGGACCACTGGTCGCCCGGAAGCTCGGCCGGCGGGTCGTCGACGTGATGACCGATCCGCTCATCGGGGGCATCCACGCCGGGTCTGTCGACGACATGTCCGCGGCGGCCGTCTTCCCGCCGCTGCTGGCCGCGGCGCAGCGCAGGGGCAGCCTCATGCGCGCGCTCCGTGCCGAGGTGCCGCCGCCGGCTCCCGACGGACCGCCCCTCTTCTGGTCGCTGCGCGACGGCATGGGATCACTGGTGCAAGCGGTCGGCGCCGGCCTCACGGGGCGTGGTGTCGACCTGGCGCTCTCCGAGCCGGTCCGCGCACTCGAGCGGGCCGGGGAGGGCTGGCGCGTGGTCTCGGATGCCCGGGTGCTCGAAGCGGATGCGGTCGTCCTGGCGACACCGGCGGACGCCACTGCTGCGCTCGTACGTCCCCACGACGACGAGGCGGCAGGTCTGCTCCAGACGATCGACTACGCCTCGGTCAGCGTGGTGACGTTCCGCGCCGACCCCGACACGATGCCCGCGTCCGTGCACGGGACCGGATTCCTCGTGCCACGGCGCGGCGGGCGATCAAAGGACGCACCGTGGTCCGTGACCGCGTGCACCTTCCTCGACCGGAAGTGGCAGCACCTCGCCCGCGAGGGCGAAGTGCTGCTGCGCGCCTCGCTCGGCCGCATTGACGACACGCGTGCGGAGGACTGGAGCGACGACGAGCTCGCAGCGCGGGCGTGGGAGGAACTCGGCACGCTCTTGGGGGTCACCGGCGATCCGGCCGAATCCTCGGTGGTGCGATGGCCGCACAGCTTCCCCCAGTACCGCGTGCACCACCTGCTGCGCACGGCCGGGGTGGAGGCAGCCATCGCCCGGCTCGGCGGGCTGGCGGTGGCCGGCGCGGCGTACCACGGTGTCGGCATCCCTGCCTGCATCGCCAGCGGGCGCGCCGCCGCGCACGCGCTCGGTGTGACCGGCCTGCCGCGACGGGGCCGCGTTGCCGCCCCCTCGGTCGCGGCGGGCGTCCTGCTCGCGTTCTCGCTCCCGCCGTGGGGGTGGTGGCCGCTCGGTCTGGTGGGTGCAGCCCTGCTCTATTGGCGGCTGGCCGGTCTGCGGCTGCGCACCAGGATCTGGTCGGGATGGCTGGCCGGCCTCGGCTGCGACGTGATCGGGTTGGCCTGGGCCCGCGCCTTCAACTGGTACGGCGCGCTGGTGCTGGTGCTGTTCGAAGCGCTCTCCTTCGCCGCCGCGGCCGCCCTCACGCCACCGCGGCGTGGACGCGCACCGGCGTTCGTCGGCGCCAACACGCTCGTCGAGGCCCTCCGCATGTCATGGCCCTTCGGCGGCGTCCCGCTCGGCGGAGTCTTCCTCGGACAGGCGGGCGGGCCCCTGGTCCAACTGGCCCGTCTGGGTGGTCCGCTCCTGCTCACGGCGGGTGTGTGGGCGGGCGGCGTGGCCCTGGCCACGGCGGCGGCATGGACGGCGGGACGGTGGCGGCACCACAGCGGTCCCTCTCTCGTCGGCGTCGGCGTCATGGTGGCCGGGCTGGTCGCCCTGGCCGTGCTCGGTGCTGTAGTCCCCGACGGTGGCGCGCCCGTTCGCTCGGTGCGCGTGGCGCTGGTGCAAGGGGGCGGCCAGCGCGGCGTCAGCAAGGAGCAGGTCTCACCGACGTCGGTGTACGAGGCACAACTGGCGGCCACCTACGCGGTCACCGGGGTGAGGCGCAGCCCCGATCTCGTGGTGTGGCCCGAAGACGTCGTCGCCCTCGACCGCCCGCTGGCCGGTTCATCCCAAGCCGCCGCACTGTCGCGCCTGGCGCGCGAGCTCCGCACCACATTGGTCGTCGGCGTCACCGAGCCCGCGTCGCCGTCGACGTTCCGCAACGAGGTGGTGGCCTGGGGCCCGCACGGCCACGTCGTCGGCACCTTCGAGAAGGTCCACCGCGTCCCCTTCGGCGAGTACGTCCCGCTCCGATCGTTCTTCGCGCACTTCGCCGACCTGTCGGGCGTTCCCACCGACGCCATTCCCGGACACGGCAGTGGCTTCATGCGCACGCCGGCCGGCCCGCTCGGGCTCTTGGTGTCCTTCGAGACCTTCTACGCCGGCCGCAGCCACGAGTCCGTCAGGGCCGGTGCGCAGCTGTTGGTCGTGCCGACGAACACCTCCTCGTACAGCACCTCGCAGGTCCCGGCCCAGGAGATCGCGGCGGCGCGGATCCAGGCCGTCGAGACCGGTCGCGACCTCGTGCAGGCCGCACCCACCGGGTTCAGCGCCGTGGTGACCCAGCGTGGCGTCGTGGTCCAACGCAGCAGCCTCGGCGCAGCGCCAGGTACTGCTGGCGACGGTGGCGCTGCGACGCGGCTTCACCCCCTACGACCACTGGGGCGACCTCCCCGTCCTGCTCCTCGCACTCGTCGCGCTGGCGACCGGGTGGGCTCACCACTGGCGCACCACGCGTCGCCTGGACACGCCGGGGTCAGGGGCAACCGGCGTGGCGCCCCCCTACTCGTAGTAGCCGGAGTGGATGTAGACGCAGGGGACGCCGGCGGCGACGTACATGGCGTGATTGGACGGGTCGTCCTCGAAGGCGAGGCGAAGGTCGAAACCATGGGCGCGCAGGTCGTGGACGACCGACTGTTTGAATTCCGTCACCTGCGCGTAGTCGCCCCGGGATCGCATGACCAGTAGGTCCCAGCGCAACCCGTAGCGCGCCAGCCAGGCCAGGGTCTGGGGCTGCACGCGGTACGGACGACCTGTCAGCAGGATCACGGCCAGGCCCTGGTCCAACAGCTCGAGCAGCCGCGCGATCTCCTCGATGACGGGGTCGTCGCCGCACGCCTCGAAGAAGGCGGTCCAGTCCCGCCGACCCCTTTCCAAGAAGTGCTGGCGACCGGCGGCATCGGAGAGCACCCCGTCGATGTCGAAGACCACAGCCGGTCCCGCCCGTCGCTGCGCGTCGTCAGCGACACGCCACGTCCAATTCGTCCGGTCACCGCTGGGTTGCGTACCGGGCATGAAAGACCAGCCTAACGGGGTTGTCTCCCTCTTTCGGCCGAGGCGATCCACCGATGTGAGGAGGGGATCGGCCCCCTGGAGGTGGCACCATGGTCACGAATGGGAATTGACGTCGACAAGGGGGTCGTTGCGGCGCACCCCGGCCTTGACGTCCGGGAGGCCACGACCATCACGGTCGCGCTGGGCCGACGGGTCGAAGTCGTGGGTGACCTGCTGCTCCCCTCCGTCCCGACCGACAGCTCGCGGGCTGCCTGTCGCGGCGTCGCCCGGCGGCTCGGGGAATGGCAGGGTCCCGGCATCGTCGTGCTCTGCGGCCGGCTCACCGTGCCCGGCCTGACGCATGCCGCCGAGGCGCTGCGCGCCCACGCGGAGCTCACCGAGGCGCTCGCGACGTTCGCCGCCCGAGCCGACTCGCAGGCGGTCGCCGTGATGGCCGGGACGGAGTGCGATGCCGACGTGGTGCGCGCCCTCGAGACCCGCGGCGTGGCGGTCCACGACGCGGTGGACCTGGCCTGCGAAACGGGAGCGGGGACGCGGACGGTCCTGGTGCGTGCAGGTTCGCTCCGCGCGGACGCCAGCGCGCCCATCGACACCGCGCCGACCGAGGACCGGCCATGGCTCGACGGGATGGAGCGCCTCGACGACCCTCGCCTGGCCCGGCGCTTCCTCACCTCGCGACTGCTGTACCGGCGGCTGCGCCGGTTCTTGTGGGCCCCTCCCGTGGCCTTGGCCGCCATCGCATTGCTGTTGCGCATCGACTTCGTGATCGACGGTCTCGGCCGCGTATTCCGCTCGCCCCGCCAACAGAACGCCTTGCAGCGCGCCTATGCCGCGACCTGGTTCTCCCGTGCCGTCGTCACCGTGCTGATCGCCGTGGCGCTCTTGGCGGTGCTGGCCGTGGTCGTGACCATCACGTCGCGGGGCATCTGGCGCGCCCTCGGCGGCGGCGGGCTTCCGGCTCCGTGGGCGAGCGAGCACCCGGGTTCGAGTCCCATCGCCCACGCGCAACTCGAGATCGACGGAATCGACGCCCTCGACGCCACACGCCAGGCCGTGGAAGCAGGCGCCTCGGGCGTGATCGCAGGCGGCTCCCTCGTCCCAGAGCTCACCCACCTCGACACGGGCTTCTTCGCCTGCCCCGGTGCCACCTCCGAGGTGGTCCGCGAGCACCGCGGGCGGCTCGGTCTGCCACCCACTTTCTTGCACCACCGACAGGAGTCGACGCTCGAGATCGAGACCGGCGCGGAGTTGCACGTGCGCCTGCTCTTGGCGCAGGCCGATCTGCCGATGGCGACGATGGGCGAGCGCCTGGTGACCGCGGACGTCGTGATAAAGGGGTACTCCAGGGCGGCGGAGGTCCACCCCGAACTGGCGGCCGGCTGGCCCAGCGGCGCATCGTGGCCGCCCGCGCCCGAGGTGGCGGCAGACCGCGTCCGGGTGCGGCGCATCCGCCGCATCGCTGCCGTCTCCCTGTTCGTGGCCGGGGCGATCGACCTGCTCTCGTCCTTCGCCACGCCGCTACGCGAACACCTGCACCTGATCGCCCAGTACCTGCCGATCCCGGTGGTGCAGGCTGCAGGGGCGCTGACCGCCATCGCCGGCATCGGCATGATCATGCTGTCCCGGGGCATCCTGCGCGGTCAGCGGCGTTCGTGGGTGGTGGCCGTCGCGTTGCTCGTCGCCGCCCTGGCACTGCACCTGGTGCACGCGGCGGACATCATCACTCTCGTCGTATGTGTGGGTGTCCTGACCCTGCTCATCGTCCAGCGCGATCTCTTCCGGGCCCAGAGCGAGCCCGCCACGATCGTGACCGCGTTCGTCATCTTGGCGGTCGGTGGCGTGATCGCCACCCTCGGAGGGTTCGCCACGGTCGAGATCGCAGGGCGCGTGCATCATCACCCCCTCCCCGGCTGGCCCGACGTGCTGCTCGGATCGGCCGAACGCATGGTCGGCGTGCGGTGGGTCGTCTTCCCGAAGACCATCGACCGCTACACCTCCATCAGCCTCCTGGCCGTGGGCATCAGTCTCATCGTGGTCGCCCTGTATCTGCTGACCCGGCCCGTCGTGGACCGGCGGCTGTCGTCGGGCCGCGCCGCCGTAGGCCGGCGCGCCGCCGAGATCCGGGCCCGTGACATCGTCCGGCGGCACGGGACGGGCACGCTCGACTACTTCGCCCTGCGTGACGACAAGCAGTGGTTCTTCCACCGCGACTCGGTCGTCGCCTATGCCGTGTTCGGCGGCGTGTGCCTGGTCTCACCCGATCCGATCGGACCGTTCTCCGAGCGGGCCCACGTCTGGGACTCCTTCCGACGCTACGTCGACCGCAACGGCTGGGGTCTCGGGGTCATGGGTGCGAGCGAGGAGTGGCTGCCGACCTATCAGGCGTCGGGGATGCGCTTCATCTACATCGGAGACGAGGCCGTCGTCGATCCCAGGACGTTCTCGCTCGACGGCGGAAAGATGAAGGGGCTGCGTCAGGCCGTCAACCGCGTGGCACGCAACGGCTACACGGTGCGGTTCCTCGACCCCGCTCGCCTGAAGCCCGAAGACGCCGCTCACATGGCCGAGCTCATGGCCAAGAGCCGCCGTGGCGAGCAGGAACGCGGCTTCTCCATGATGCTGGGGAGGCTCTTCGACCCCCGCGACACGGGCCTGCTGCTCACCGTGGTCTACGGACCCGACGGCACGCCCGTGGCCATGTGCCAGTTCGTGCCCTCCCCCGCCATCGGCGGCTACTCCCTCGACCTCATGCGCCGCGACCCCGCCGACCATCCCAACGGGCTCCTCGACTTCGCGCTGTGCTCGACGATCACCCACCTCAAGGATCAGGGCATGCGCGGGCTGAGCCTGAACTTCGCGGCGATGCGCTCCATCCTCGAGGGGGACACCGGTGACGGCGTCACCCAGCGCGTGGAGCGCTGGGCCCTGCGACGCCTCTCGGGCGTCCTGCAGATCGAGACGCTGTGGCGGTTCAACGCCAAATACGAGCCGACGTGGCTCCCCCGCTACATCGTATTCGACTCGGCCGAGCAATTCGTCCCTGTGGCCGTCCAGATCATGCGGGCCGAATCATTGACCGAGGTCCCCGTCATCGGCCGCCTGCTCCAGACCGGGACGGCCAAGCGGGCGGCGCCGGCCGTGCCCGAGGAGGTCCTCGCCGCCATGAGCGACGATGCCGACGGCCCGGCCATCGCGACAAACGGGACGGACGGGACGGCGACGCCGGCACGGACCGACGGGTCGCCCGACACAGGTCCGCGGCGAACCCCGGAGGCAACGGCCAAGCGGCCGTGACATGCTCGGCGTGGTGAGCACCTCGGGCACGGACACGCCGGGCACCTCGAACGTGCCGCGCTGCCCGCGCTGCGGCCATCCGGGTGTGCACGACGCCCGCGACGACGGACCGTGCGAGGGCTGCGACCGCTGCTGGGCCGAGGTACAGCGACACGAACGGCCGCCGCACCACGCCGGGTACGGAGGGAACCCATGACACTCGCCATGACCGCGTCGGAACGGGAGGCCTTCCTCTCCGGCGTCCACGTCGGCGTGCTGAGCGTCGACGACCCGGGAAGGGGTCCGCTCACCGTGCCCGTCTGGTACGCCTATGAGCCCGGTGGCACGCTCGACGTCGTCACCGGCGGCGACAGCCTCAAGGCAGAGCGGCTACGCGCCGCGGGCCGCTTCTCGCTGTGCGCGCAGAGCGAGGCGCCGCCCTACCGCTACGTCAGCGTCGAAGGTCCGCTCAGCGAGGACGAGTCGGTCACCGTTGCGGAGCGCCGGGCCCTCGCCCACCGCTATCTCGGTGCCGAGTTCGGCGATCAGTACCTGGCTGCGACCGAGGCGGAGGCCGCCACCAACGTGGCGTTCCGCATGTCCCCCGAGCACTGGCGCACGGTGGACTACGCCAAGGAGTTCACGTAGCCCGCCGGCGGCTCGGGCTCCCTGTCGCTCCATCCCTGGTCCCGGCGGTGGCGGGTCCCCACCCGAGGAAGCCCACCCCGGGCCGGGGGACGTGCGGTGCTCCGGCGACCATCAGGTCTCAAGCGCGGGCATGGAGCGGCCGACCTGGGGAAAGCTAGGCCCGAGCAAAGAGAGGACGGCCGGCGTGAGCAAGGCCCACACTGCATCCACCCCCGTGGCGGCGAGACACGACCTGGCCGCCACGAGCGCCGAGCGCCGCGAGTTCGGCCGCCAGGCCAGGGTGCTCGCACCCCGGTCCGGCATCGGGGATTGGGACGAGGTCGCCCGCGGGCACAACCCGATCGACACGATCATGGCCCAGAACGAAATCCGCCTCGGCGACCTGATCCCGCTGCGCCACCAGCGCATGGCCGTCTCGCCATGGAATTTCGACCGCGGCGCGGCCGCCGTCATGGCGGCCGACCTGGCGTCGCGGCCGCACAGCCGGATCCAGGTCCAGCTCTGCGGCGACGCGCACGTCCTCAACTTCGGCCTGTGGGCCACCCCCGAGCGCAACCTCAACTTCGATCTGCGCGACTTCGACGAGACCTTGCCCGGGCCTTTCGAGTGGGACGTGGCGCGCTTGGCGGCCAGCATCGTCGTGGCCGCCCGTCAGAACGGGGTCAAGCAGGGCAAGTCGGACGTCGCCGTCACCGCCGCGGTCGACGCCTATCGCCGGCGCATGCGGCGCTACGCCTCCATGCCCGAGATCGACATCTGGTACGACGGCATGAAGGTCGACCACTTCATCGACTACTTCGACACCGCCGATCGCGGCCAGGTCGAGGTCTGGTACGAGAAGGGCAAGGAGAACCGCACCAGCCGCGGCGCCTTCCGCAAGCTCACCACCGTGGCCCGCGGGCGACCCCGCATCACGGCGCAGCCACCCCTGCGCGTGACCATCGACGACAGCGAGCAGGGCGACATCGTCGAGTATCTGCTCGGCCAGTACCGCGACACCCTCCAAGAGGACCGGCGCACCCTCTTCGACCGCTACACCCCCGTCGACGTCGTCCGCCAGGTCGTCGGCGTGGGCAGTGTCGGCATGGTCGTCTACCTGGTGCTCTTCACCGGCCGCTCGGGCGCCGATCCCCTGTTCTTGCAGTGCAAGCAGGCGGGGCGTTCGGTCTACGAGACCTACACCTACCCGAGCAAACACGACCATCACGGCGCCCGCGTCATCACCGGCAAGCGGATGGTGCAGAGCGCCACCGACATCTTCGTGGGCTGGGGATCGCTCCACGGCCGTGACTATTACGTGCGCCAGTACCGCGACATGAAGATCATCCCGACCACCGACCTCATCGCGCCGATGCTGGCCGAGTTCGCCACCGCCTGTGGGAACACGCTGGCCCGGGCGCACGCCCGCTCGGGCGACCCCGTCGCCATCGACGCCTACATGGGCAAGGGCGACGAGTTCACCAAGGCCCTGCGCCGCTTCGCCCGCCGCTACGCCGACCAGAACGACCGCGACCACGCGCAGCTCGAGTCGGCCATCCGGCGGGGCAAGCTGGAGGGCGATCCGGACTGAACGTCCCCGCCCGCGCGCTACTTGGGCAAGAAGAGCAGCGTGGCGTGATTGGCGAAATCGATCAGCGGCTGGGGCCACACGCCGAAGAGCACCGTCACTGCCGTGCACAGGGCGATGGCCAGGGCGCTCAGCGCCGGGACCGCCACCGGCTCGGGGAGCGCGTCGGCGGCCGGCTCCTCCTCGCCGAGCAGGATCTGGTCGTTCAAGGTCGTCACGGCGCTCGAGACCGCACCAGGCGTGGCCCAGGCCGGGGTCGGCGGACCGGACGGCGCGGGTTGGATCGTCCCGCCGCCCACCATCGTGTCGCCAGCACCGAGCTCGGCCGAACCGCCGGTCCCGCCCTCGGCCTCGCCCAGCCCGCCGCTGGCGTACATGAGGACGGCCACCCGCAGGTAGAAGTAGGCGGCCACCGCGGCCGACACCATGGCGATGACACCGAGCGGCACCTCGCCGGCCTCGACGGCGGCGAAGACAACTTGCACCTTCGCCCACAGCCCGGTGGTGAAGGGTGCGCCCGCCTGCGCCAGCAGCAGCACGGCGAACACGAGGGCCAGCACCGGCTGGCGGCCGGCCAGGCCCCGGTAACGGGACAGGTCGTGGTCGGCGTCACCGTCGCGGCCGAGCAGGGTGACGACGGCGAAGCTGCCGATGACCATGAAGAGGTACACGAAGAGGTAGTAGAGCGAGGCCGAGACCCCGCGGGCCGTCCCCGCCGCCACGCCCAGGAGGATGAAGCCGGCGTGGTTGATCGACGAGTAGGCCAACATCCTCTTCACGTCGCGCTGGCGCAGGGCCACGAACGCGCCGAGCAGGAGGGAGAGCACGGCCAGGCCGTAGACGATGGGGCGCCAGTCCGACTCCACCACGCCGAAGGACGAGAGCAGCACGCGCAGCATGGCAGCGAAGGCGCCCGCCTTGGCCACGGCCGCCATGAACCCGGTCACCGGCGAGGGCGCCCCCTGGTAGACGTCGGGCGTCCACATGTGGAAGGGCACGGCCGCCACCTTGAACGCGAAGCCGACGATCATCAGCGCCAGGCCCGCCAGCAGCAGGCCGTTGCTCAGCACCACGTTCTTGGACAAGAAGTCGGAGATCTGGGTCAGGTTGGTCGAGCCCGTCGCCCCGTAGGTGAGCGCCACGCCATAGATGAAGATCGCCGAAGAGAATCCGCCGAGGATGAAGTACTTGAGCGCGGCCTCGCCCGACGCGGCCCGCCGGTAGTTGAAGGCCGTGAGGACGTAGAGCGCGATGGAAAGGATCTCGAGGCCGAGGAAGACGATGATCAGGTCGTTGGCCATCGCCATCAACATGGCGCCCGACGCCGACACCATGGCCAAGACGTGGAACTCGGCGCCGTCCATGCCTTCGCGGCGCAGGTAGCCGTCGCCCACCAGAGCGCTCAGCAACATCGCGATGGCGACCAGGATGGTCACGAGCACGCTGAACCCGTCCATGACGACGGCCTGTTTGATGTAGGTGTGCGCGCCGTGGTCCGAGACGTCGGCCCACTGCCAGAGCGCGACACCGAGGGCGGAGGCTGAGATCACGACCGTGGCGATCGTGCTCACGCTGACGCGCAGTGGCCGGCGGACCAGCGAGGAGAGGCCCAGCAGCACGACGGCGCCGCCGATCATGATGATGGGCGGCAGGATCGCCAGCCATCGGATGGGCGGGACCGCGATGGAGTTCGAGGCGACGTGGGCGCTGGCCCCCAGGACGGCGATCACTTGCCCACCCCCTCGACGCCCTTGACGGCCACCGGCGGCTGGGCGGTGTGCGTGCTGGAGTCGACGTGCGCGATGAGCTGGTCGACCGACGGGTTGATGCGGTCGAGCACCGGCTTGGGGTACACGCCGAGGAAGACGATGAGGATGATCAGAGGCGCGACGATCGCCTTCTCGAGCAGGCCGAGGTCGCTGGTCTTCTCGTCGGCGTCGCGCGGCATGCCGTGGAAGACCTGCTGGTAGGCCCACAGCAGGTAGATGGCGGCCACGATCACGCCGAGCACGGCCACCACCGCCCACCAGCGGTGTGTGATGAAGGTGCCGGAGAGGACCAGGAACTCGCTCACGAACCCGTTGAGACCGGGCACCCCGATGGAAGCGAGCATGGCCACGGTGAAGACGGCCGCCAGGATCGGCGCCGCCTTCTGCAGCCCGCGCATCTCGCCGGTCTGCCAGGTGCCGCGACGTTGGTAGATGAAGCCGATGAGGATGAACAGCGCGGCGACGATCAGCCCGTGGTTCAACATGAGCAGCACGCCGCCGGCAAGGCCCTGGGAACTGATGGCGATCGTCCCCAGCGCAATGAAGCCGATCTGGGCCAGCGAGGAATACGCCACCAGGCGCTTCATGTCGCGCTGGGCACAGGCGACGATGGCGCCGTAGATGATGCCGATCACCGCCAGGGTCAACAGCAGCGGCGCCAGGGTCCGTGTGGCCTGCGGGAACAGGTTGAGGTCGAAGCGGATGATGCCGTAGGTGCCCAACTTGGCCAGCACGCCGGCCAGCAGGACCGAGCCCTCCTCGGGCGCCTCGGTGTACGCGTCGGGTGACCACGTGTGCAAGGGGAACAGCGGCGCCTTCACCGCAAATGCCGCCGTGAAGGCCAAGAACAGAAGGATCTCGGTCGACGACGACAGGTGGGTCTGCATCAGTGGGCCGAGCGAGAACGTCAGGTAGTGGAACTGGGACTCGTGGATGAACGCCAGCACCAGGATGCCCACCAGCAAGAAGGCCGACCCGAGGAAGGTGAAGAGGAAGAACTTGAGGGCGGCGTAGGCCCGCCGCTGATGGCCCCATCCGGCGATGATGAAGTAGGCCGGCACGAGCGTGAGCTCGAACATGAAGAAGAAGACGAGGAGATCGAGCGACAAGAAGCTGCCCATGACCGCGGCTTCGAGCAGCAGGATCCAGGCGAAGTAGACCCGGCTGTTCTCGCGGTTGCGCCCGAGCACGATGGCGAGGGGGAACAGCACCGCGGACATCAGGACCAAGAAGATGGAGATGCCGTCCACGCCGAGGTACCAGTGGACCCCGAGCGTGCTGCCGGTGTACTCGTGATCCGAGACCAGCTGGTACCCGCCGTCGTGCACCTTCATGGCGACGAGGACCGCCACGGAGAAGCCCAGCGTCACCAGCGACGCGATGAGAGCCAGAACGTAGGAGAGCTCCCGATGGAGCCGCCGGTCGAGGCCCCGGTCGAGGCCGAAGAGCCCGAGCACGGCGGCACCGATGGCCGGCACCAGGACCAGCAGGGTCAGGAATGGAACGGAGTGCCTCATCCCCACCACGTCCGGCTCAGCATGAAGGCGATGATCAGGGCCAGGCCGATGGCGATCCCGAGCGCGTAGTTCCGGGCATAGCCCGTCTGCAGCTTGCGGGCCGCGTTGCCGGTGGCCTTGGCCAGGTGCGCGGAGCCGTTGACGGCCCCGTCGATGATGCGGGCGTCGACCACCCAGGCGAAGAACGTGGCCAGCCGCTGGCTCGGCCGCCCGATGACCGTGTCGTAGAAGTCGTCCCAGTACCAGACCCGCTGCAGGAACGCCGGCTCCAGTGCCGGCTTGGTGACTTCGTCACCGCGCCACAGCCACCAGGCGACGATCACCCCGATGAAGGCGGCCGCGATGTCGGCCAGGGCGAGCGCCCATTCCGGCCCCGCTCCGAGGTGGTCGTTGTAGAGCGTGCCGGCGAAGACGGGCGCCAGGAAGCTCGACAGGTTGTCGCTGTGGACCCACGGCAAGTCGAGCGCGCCGGCGAAGAAGGCGAAGAAGGCGAGCACGACGAGCGGCAGGCGCATGACCCAGGGCGATTCGTGGGGCGTGTGCAGGGCGGGCTCCCCGTGCGGGCCGACCTTGTCGAAGCGCTCCTTGCCCCCGAAGGCGAGGACCTCGAGCCGGCTCATGTAATAGGCCGTCAGCACGGCGGTGATCAGCCCGATCACCCAGAGCGGCTTGAAGTGGGCGAAGGTGTTGTCCAACACATCGCCCTTGGCCCAGAAGCCCGACAGCGGCGGGATCCCCGCGATGGCCAGGAAACCGATGGTGAACGTGACGGTGGTCCACTTCATGTAGCGGCGCAGCGCGCCCATCCGTTTGAGGTCCTGTTCGTCCTCGAGTCCGTGGATGACGGAGCCGGCGCCCAAGAAGAGCAGGCCCTTGAAGAAGGCGTGCGCCACCATGAGGAAGACGGCCGCGATGTAGGCGCCCGTGCCGACGGCGAGGATCATGTAGCCGATCTGCGAGACGGTCGAGAAGGCGAGGACCTTCTTGATGTCCTGCTGCGCGCAGGCGATGGTGGCGGCGGTGAACGCGGTCACCGCGCCGATGGTGGCGATGATCTCGGACCCCGTGGCCGTCACGTGCAGCAACGGGTTCATCCGGCACAGCAGGTAGACCCCCGCCGTCACCATGGTGGCGGCGTGGATGAGGGCCGAGACCGGGGTCGGGCCCTCCATGGCGTCGGGGAGCCAGTTGAACAGCGGGATCTGGGCGGACTTGCCCGCCGCGGCCAGGAACAGGAGCAGGACGGCGGCGAGCCCGGCGCCGCCGTCGAGGTGGGAGAGCTGCCCGAAGATGCCGCCGCCCGGCCCGCTCTCGTACTGGATCGTGCCCGTCTTCTCGAAGATGAGGAAGATGGCCAGGAGGAAGCCGGCGTCACCGATCCGGTTGTAGAGGAAGGCCTTCTTGCCGGCCGAGGCGGCCGACTCACGCTGGAACCAGAAGGCCACCAGCCAGTAGGAGCAGACGCCGACGCCCTCCCAACCCACGAAGGTGAGCAGCAAGTTGTCCGACAACACCAACAAGAGCATGGAGAAGACGAACAGGTTCAGGTAGATGAAGAACTTCGAATAGTCGCGGTCGTCCTTCATGTAGCCGATGGAGTACAGGTGGATGAAGGCGCTGACGAAGGTGATGAACATGCACATCGTCATGGACAAGGGGTCCACAAGCGTGCCGACGGGGACCGACAGGCCCCCCGCGCTGAACCAGGTGAAGTAGTTGTCCACCACCACCCGCCCGTTGTCGGGCAGGCCGAGGAGGCCGGCCAGCACGATGCAGGCGATCACGAACGCGCCGCCGACGGCCGCGGTCCCGATCCAACCCGCCACCGGGTCGCCGATACGACGCCCGAACGTCACGAGGAAGAGGAAGCCCGCGAGAGGCAGCAGCAACATGAGGTACGCGAGATGGACCACCGGTTAGCCCTTCAACGAGTCCAGGTCGTCCGCCACGGTGGTGGCGCGCCGGCGATAGTTGGTCACCACGATGCCGAGGCCGACGACGACCTCGGCCGCCGCGACCACGAGCACGAAGAACACGATCGCCTGGCCGCCGATGTCACCCAGCATGCGGGCGAAGGTGACGAAGGTCAGGTTCGCTGCGTTGAGCATCAGCTCGATGCACATGAACATGATCAGGACGTTTCGCCGCACCAGCAGGCCGATGGCGCCGATGGTGAAGACGACGGCGGCCAGGCCGAGGTACCAGGCTCCCGAGAGGCTCATGCGGGCAGCTCGCTGTCGGACTCGTCCTGGTCCGCATGCTCCGACGGCGGCCTCCGCGCCAGCACGACGGCGCCGACCACCGCGATGACAAGAAGCGCCGCGGTGGCCTCGAAGGCGAACAGGTAGGTGGTGAAGAGCTGCTTGCCCAGCTGGGCGGGCTCCCCCGCCGGCGAGTTCGGCCCGGCCACGTGGCCCTGGATCGGCCCGACCACCTGGCGGGCGCCGGTCACCCAGTGGGCCGTGGCCGCCATGGCCAACACGCCCGCCAGCGTGATGGCCGAGAAGATGAAAGCCAGTGGCCGCTGCCCGACCAGAGGCTCCACGTTGACGTCCTCGGCCCGGTCCACCCCGAGGAACATGATGACGAAGAGGAAGAGCACGACGATGGCGCCGGCGTAGACGATGATCTGGACGGCGGCGAGGAAGTCGGCCTCCTGCTCAATGAAGAGGACGGCGACCCCGAAGAGCGTCATCACGAGGCTGAGGGCCGCGTGCACCGGGTTGCGCGAGGTCACGACACCGACGGAGCCGACCAGGATGACCGCTGCCGCGGCCGCGAAGACCAAGATGTCGGGCCAGGTCGCGCGCGTCGAAGCGAGGAGCAGGGCGGCGTGGGGCACGGGTCAGACGCTCCTCTCGGGATCGACCTCGTGTGCCCTCGCCGCGGCCTCTTGTGCCTCCGCCTCGGCCTTGTGCGCCTTCGTCTCGGCCTTGGCCGCCTTGCGCGTCGCCCGCAGCTTCTTCATGTGCTCGCGGGTGTAGTCGAGCTTCTTGCGGTGGCGCTCCGCCCCCTTCTTGGCCCGCCAGATGCGCCCCTGCATGCCGCGATGGGCCAGCGGGATGTCCTCGTCGAGCAGGTGCGACTCGAACACCTCGCGCAGCGGCTTGGTCCCGGTGGCCTCGTCGTCGCGCCGGCCGGATTGGCCGCCCTCGGGCGCCCGCACCCCGTACCCGAGCTCGCCGGCCCACTGGACTTCGCCCTCGTAGGCGGCGCTCCCCGATGGCGACGTGGCGCGCATCCAGCCCGACGTCATCAGGTCGTCGCCCTCGCGCCAGTCCTCCCAAGGGAGCTTCTTGGGAGTGCCGTCGTCGTTCACGACGAGCTCTTCCTTGGTGTAGATGGCGTCTGAGCGGTTGGTGAAGGAGAACTCGAAGAGCTTCGACTCGGTGATGGCCTCGGTCGGGCAGGCCTCGACGCACATGTCGCAATGGATGCAGCGCAGGTAGTTGATCTCGTAGACGTAGCCGTAGCGTTCCCCCGGCGAGACGGGGTGGTCGGGCGGGTTGTCGAGCCCGCGCACGTAAATACAGTCGGCCGGGCACACGCCGGCGCAGAGCTCGCAGCCGATGCACTTCTCCATGCCGTCCTCGTAGCGGTTGAGCACGTGACGGCCGTGTTGGCGCGGTTGCTTGGGCTTCTTGTCCTCCGGGTACATCGTCGTGACCCGGGGCCGGGTCAGGTGCTGGAAGGTCAGCTTGAAACCGCCCAGGAACGACAGCTGCTCCTTCACCTCGTCGCCGACACCCACTACGCATCACCTCCGAGGGACGGATCGGGAACCGGAGCGAGCCGCGGCGGCCGCAGCGGCCGGCTGACCCGGCCCCCGATCGCCGGGATGATCACGTCCTCCTCGCTGCGTCCGGACCCGAGGTGGTTGGCCCGCAGCAGGAGTATCGAGGCCAGCACGACGACGGGCACCAGGACGAGCCCGGCCCAGCCCCAGGCGATGATGCCTGCCACGAGCAGCAGCCAGCCGAGGGTCATGGGGATGAGTCGTTTCCAGCCCAGGTCCATCAGCTGGTCGTAGCGCAGGCGCGGCAGGGCGGCGCGGAACCAGACGTAAATGAAGCAGAACGCCACGGTCTTCAAGAGGAAGTAGATGATCGGCATGTAGATGGTGGCCCCGGGGATGTGGAAGATGTAGCCGTTGGGGCCACCGAAGAACAGCGTCACCACGATGGCCGACATCGTGATGGTGTTCATGAACTCGGCCAGGAAGAAGAGGCCGAAGCGGATGGACGAGTACTCGGTGTGGAAGCCGCCGACCAGCTCCTGTTCGGCCTCGGTCAGGTCGAAGGGCGGCCGGGTCAGCTCGGCCGTGATGGCGATCATGAAGAAGATGAAGGGCAAGAAGCCGAGGCGGATCAGGTTCCAGTTCCAGAATCCGTCGGCCTGTGACGCCACGATGGCCCGCGTCGACAGCGAGCCTGTCACCAGGACCACCATCACGGTGGTCATGCCCAGCGCCGCCTCGTAGGAGATCACCTGAGCCGAGGCCCGCACCGAACCCAGCAGCGGGTACTTCGAGCCCGACGACCAGCCGGCGAGCATCACTCCGTAGACCGCGATGCCCGACATGGCCAGGACGAGCAGGATGCCCATCGGCGGATCGGCCACCTGCAACTCGAAAGTGTGGCTGCCGATGGTGATGACGCCGCCCACCGGCACCACCGTGAAGATGAGGATGGCCGGGACCACCGAGAGATACGGCGCCAGCTTGAAGACGAAGGCGTCGGCACGGTCCGGCAACAGGTCTTCCTTGAACACGAGCTTGGTGCCGTCGGCCAGCGTCTGGAGGAGGCCCCAGGGGCCGGCGCGGTTGGGACCGACCCGGCTCTGCATGTCCGAAATAACCTTGCGCTCGAACCAGATCATCAGCGCGGTGGCGACCAGCAGCGCCACGAACGCGACGAGGCACTTGATGATGAGGATCAGCCAGACCTGCCAGTTGAGACCGAAGTAGAAGAGCGGGTCGCCGTTCCCGTTGTCCGCGCTGTGCGTCAGCGCGGTCGGGATCGCGTTCGTCGCGTGGGCGGTGACGGTGAGGAGCGCGGCGATCACACCGACTCCAGTCGCACGTCGGTCACCAGCTGGCGGCTGTCGATCAGGGTGGCGGCGGCGTTGCCCGGCGCGCTCTCGCCGCCGGGCACGTTGAAGTCGATGGCCACCACGCCCCGGGGCACGCCCTCGTCGGAGCGAGCGGAGAGGACCAGCTCGCCGCGGGCCGAACGCACCTTGACGCGGTCACCCGTCGCCGCGCCCAGCCGGTCGAGGTCGTAGGGATTGGCCCGCGCCACCAGCGCCTGGACGAGCGGGGTGAGCGAGGGCGAGCCGGTGACCGAGCTGCCCGCGTCGTAGAGGCGCCGGACCGCCACCAGGCGCAGCGTGTAGTTGTCCGGCTTGGGGACCCGGACGGGCTCGGCCTCGTCGCTCCCGGCGCCCGAGAGCAGAGGCGGCGGGCTGCCCAGCGTTGCCGCACGCGCCGAGCGCGGGGCTCAGACCGCCGGTGCCGACGCGGGGTGGCGCGCCCTGGCGTTCCACCGACTCGACGCCGGGCAGCGCGATCGGGTCGATGGGCGACACGTCGGGGTGGTGGTCGTGCGGGCCGACGGGCACGACGATGCCGTCGTGGGCGGCGTCGGAGTGCAGCACCTCCTGGGTGAGCCCGGCATAGGCGGGCGCTGTGCCCTCGAGCTCGTCCGCCAGCTCGTTAACGCTCGTCACGCCCAGGTCGGCGCCCAGCGCAGCGGCGAGCTCGGCCGCGATCATCCAGTCCGGCCAGGCGAACCCCGGCGCCGTGAGCTTGGGCCCGAGGCGGGTGACGCGTCCCTCGATGTTGGTCGTCGTCCCCGCCCGCTCGTTCGCCACCGCGCAGGGCAGCACGACATCGGCGTGCGCGTCGACGGACTGAGATGGATGGCCGGTCACCGCCACGACGAAGTGTCCGGCTCCGAGCGCCGCTGTGGCCAGCGCGTGGTCGGGGAAGTCGCTGAGCGGGTCCGCTCCCAGCAGCACGAGCGCGCGCACGGCCGGGCTGTCGCCGTCGCGCTCGCCGGCCATGGAGGCGAGGATGTCCGCTGTGTCGAGGCCCGCCGTTGCCGGCACCGAGCCCCAGGCGGCGGTGAAGCGCTCGCGCCCCGCATCGAGGCTGACCCGCCCCGGCAGGATCCCCGGGGCCAGACCCATGTCGAGCGCGCCGAACACGTTGCCCCGGCGCAGCGCCGGCAGGAAGGTCGCCTTGGGCAAGGCGGTCGCCAAGACCCGCAGCGCCTCGGCCGCCACCTCGCCCGACTCGGCATAGGAGGGGCGGCCCGCCACCACCACGACCCCTTCGCCGCCGGGGTGCTCGGCCAGTAGTCGGCGTGCGGTCTCGAGGGCGCCCGCCGACTGCGCCGAACCCTCGTGGTGCGAGTCGAGCGCGCCGACTCCGGCCGCGCCGTCGTCGCCGGTGACGGCGCGCGCCATGGCCGGCGCATCGCCGGGGCGGATGCGCAGGGCCGCCGTGGCCAGTGGGCTGAGCGGCGTGGGCTCGGGGGAGATCTCGACCAGTGCCGTCGCGCCGTTGACGATGGCCTCGCGCAGGCGGAGGAAGAGGACCGGCAGCTCCTCGCGCAGGTCGCCGGCCAGCGTCACGAGGACGGGCGCCGCGCAGGCCTCGTCGATGGTGGCTCGGGGCAGGCCGAGCACGAGCTCGGCCGGCAGGCCGTCGCCGAGCTGGGCGTCGACCGAGTCGGTGCCGATGACCCCCTTGGCCAGCTTGGCCCAGGCGTAGGCGGACTCGTTTGTGAGGCGGGCGCCGCCGATCACGGCCACCGCGCCGGCGCCCCCGGACTGGTGGGCGGCGCTGATCCCCGCCGCCGCCGCGGCCAGGGCTTCACCCCAGCTGACCGGGACCAGTTCACCTTCCTTGCGGATACGCGGCTCGACCAGGCGTCCGTGCTCGAAGCGGCCGGTCTCGCGCGCCTCGCCGAGGAACTGGCCGCGGCTGACACCGAGGCTGACCACCTGCGATGCCGTCGCCGGCGCGACGTCGACAGCCTCGTCGGCCAGTTCGGAAGGCAGCGGGCCGGCATCGACCTCGTCGCCGTTGACCGCCTCGTAACTGAAGCGTCCCTTGTCGCAGAGCCAGCCGTGGTTGACCGGGTCCGAGTCGATGCCGAGCAGGCGGGTGAGGCGGTTCTGCGAGGACTGCACGGCCACCCGGCAACCGACCGAACACGCGGTGCAGGTGGACTCGACCTGGTCGAGGTCCCAGGGGCGGGCGGTGAAGCGGTAGGGCGTCGCGGTGAGCGCGCCGACGGGACAGATCTGCACAGTGTTGCCGCTGAAGTAGGACTCGAACGGCTCGGTCGGGAAGGTCGCCACCTCGACGTTCTCGCCGCGGCCGGCGAAGTCGATCTGCGCCTCGCCGGCCACCTCGGCCGCGAAGCGGGTGCACCGCGCGCACTGGATGCAGCGCTCGCGGTCGAGCAGCACCAGGTCCGAGATGGCGATCGGCTTCTCGAAGTGGCGCTTCTCCTCGACGAAGCGGCTCTCGCCCGGCCCGTAGGCCAGCGTCTGGTCCTGCAGCGGGCACTCGCCGCCCTTGTCGCACACCGGGCAGTCGAGCGGATGGTTGGCCAGCAGGAACTCGAGGACACCGTCCTGGGCCTTCTTGACGCGGTCGTTGGCGGTGTCGACCACCATGCCGTCGCCGACCTCGACGAAACAGGCCGGGGTGAGCGTGGCGCCGCGCGGGCCTTCGACGTCGACCAGGCACATGCGGCACATGCCGACCGGCTCCATGCGCGGGTGGTAGCAAAACCGCGGGATGTAGGTCCCGGCCCGCTCGGCCGCCGCAATCAACAGCTCGCCCTTGGTCGCCGTGACCTCGCGCCCGTCGAGGGTGAAGATGAGCTGATCCGCGTTGGCTGCGTCGGCCTCGGTCTTGGCGGTGTCAGTCAAAGGGGCACCCCCCATCCTTCACGTGCACCAAGTACTCGTCGCGGAACATGCGGATTCCCGAGGCGATGGACGAGGGGATGGACGGACCGAGCACGCAGATCGTGGTCTGCTGCGGCGGCCAGGCCACGCCCGGAGAGATGTTGTCGCACAGGTCCATGAGGAGGTCCAGATCTTCCTCGCGGCCGGCGCCGGTCTCGAATTCGGTACATGATCCGCTCCAGCCAGCCCGACCCTTCGCGACACGGCGTGCACTGGCCGCAGGACTCACGGGAGAAGAACTTGGTGATGCGCCACGCGGCGCGCACCATGCAGCTGGCCGAGTCCATGACCACGACCGAACCCGACCCGAGCATGGAGCCGGCGTCGCCCACCTCGTCCTGACCCAGGGGGAGGTCGACCTGGTCGGGGCCGAACCACGGGGCGGACACGCCGCCGGGGATGAAGGCCTTGAGCGTGTTGGAACCGCGGATGCCGCCACCGAGCACCGGCGCGTAAATCGAGATCGCGGAACGTGGTCTTGACCATCTCGAGCTCGTAGGCGCCCGGCTTGCGCACGTGGCCGGCCAGGGCGAAGAGCCGGGTGCCGGTGGAGCGGCCGGCCCCGAGCGCGGCGAAGGCGGCGCCGCCGTTGAGGACGATCCAGGGGATGTTCGACATCGTCTCGACGTTGTTGACGACGGTCGGCTCGCCGTAGAGCCCGATGGCAGCGGGGAAATTCGGCGGCTTGATCCGCGGGAAGCCGCGCTTGCCTTCGAGCGACTCGAGCAGCGCCGTCTCCTCGCCGCAGATGTAGGCACCGGCGCCGGGATGGACGACGACGTCGACCGAGAACCCGGAGCCGAAGATGTTCGACCCCACCGCCCCGTGGGCGTAGGCCTCGTTCAGCGCGCTCTGCAGGCGCTCGAGCCCGAGGGCGAACTCGCCGCGCAGGTAGATGAAGGCCTGGCTGACCTGCAGCGCATACGCGGAGATCAAGACGCCCTCGAGGATCTGGTGCGGGTCGCCCTCGATGAGCAGGTGGTCCTTGAAGGTGGCCGGCTCGGATTCGTCCCCGTTGATGACCAGGTAGGTCACGGGGTTCTTGCGCAACATCGACCACTTGCGCCCGGCCGGGAAGCCGGCGCCGCCCCGGCCGAGCAGGCTGGCCGCGTCCACCTCGGCGGCCACCGCCTCGGGCGTCATGGTCAGCGCCTTGCGCAAGGCCTCGTAGCCGCCGGTGGCCAGGTAGCGCTCCAGCGTGAACGAGTCGTCGTAGCCCATGCGCGACGTGATGATCTTGGGCGCGTCGGTGATGGCCATCAGGACTTCGCCCCCGCGCTGTCGCCGGCCGCAGCAGCCCGCGCCGCGTGGGCCTCTCCCATGGCGGCGCGCTCGGTGGCCACCTCGGCGCGGTCGGCCTGGAGCCCGACGCTGCGCCGGACCCGCACGAGTGTGCCGTGGGGCGGCACGCTGTCGGCCAGCCGGCCGGCGCGCAGGTCCTCGACCAGCGCGTCGAAGGTGGCGGGCGACTGGGCGCCGACGTAGCGGTGGTTGACCTGCACACAGACCGTGCGGTCGCAATCGGCCAGGCACTCCGCCTCGTGCAGCGTGAAGACGCCGTCGGACGTCGTCCCCCCGGCGCGCACGCCCAGCACCGACTCGGCGTGCTCGAGCAACTCGAGCGCGCCGCCGAGGAGGCAGGCGATGTTGGTGCACACCGACAGCACGTAGGTGCCGACCGGCTCGGTGTGCAACATGTCGTAGAAGCTGGCCGTGCCCTGGACCTCGGCGGCCGTGACGCCGCACAGTTCGGCGATCTCGGAGACGGCCTCGGGCCGGAGCCAGCCGTCTTGTTCCTGGGCCAGGTGGCAGATCGGGATGAGCGCCGAACGCGGCTCGGGGTAGAGCGCCACGAGCTCGCTGGCCCGGGCCCGGATGTCCGCGTGGAGGTGGCTCACCGGTCCACCTCGCCCATGACGGGGTCGACCGAGGAGATGATGGCGACGGCGTCGGCCATGAGGCCGCCGCGCAGCAGCAGCGGCAGCGCCTGGAGATTGACGAAACTCGGCCCGCGGATGTGCATGCGGTAGGGCTTCGACGTGCCGTCCGAGACGAGGTAGCAGCCCAGCTCGCCCCGGGGCGACTCGATCGCCACGTAGACCTCGCCCTCGGGCACCCGGAACCCCTCGGTGAAGATCTTGAAGTGGTGGATCAGCGCCTCCATGCTCTCGTCGATGCGGGCGCGTGGAGGCGGGGTGACCTTGCGGTCCTGCACCCGGTAATCGCCGGGCGGCATCATCTCCGCGATCTGGCGGATCATCTTGATCGACTCGCGGATCTCGTTCAGGCGGACCGAGTAGCGGTCGAAGTTGTCGCCATAGCTGCCGACGATGACGTCGAAGTCGAGCTTGTCGTAGGCGAGGTAGGGCAGGGAGCGCCGCAGGTCCCAGGGCACGCCGGTCGAGCGCAGGATGGGACCGGTCACCGAGAGGGCCAGTGCCTCCTCGGCCGAGATGTTGCCCACGCCTTCGGTGCGGTCGCGGAAGATCGGCTGCCCGGTCAGCAGCTCGTCGTACTCGAAGCTGCGCTCGAGGATGGTCTCGCAGAGGACGTCGATGTCCTCCTCCCACCCGTCGGGCAGGTCGGCCGCCACGCCACCGGGGCGGATGTAGTTGTGGTTCATGCGCAGGCCGGTCGTCTTCTCGAAGAAGCCGAGCACCATCTCGCGCTCGCGGAACCCGTAGATCATCATGGACGTCGAGCCGAGGTCCATGCCGTTGGTGGCCATCCACATCAGGTGCGACGACACCCGGTTGAGCTCGGAGAGGAGCATGCGGATCCACGTGGCGCGTGGCGGGAGCTCCACGCCGAGCAGCGCCTCGGTCGCCAGCGAGAAGACCAGCTCGTTGTTGAGCGGCGACAGGTAGTCCATCCGGGTGACGTTGGTGGAGCCCTGCACGTAGGTGAGCTCCTCACCCGTCTTCTCCATGCCGGTGTGCAGGTAGCCGATGATCGGCTTGGTGCGCAGCACGGTCTCGCCGTCGAGCTCGAGCATGAGCCGCAGCACGCCGTGGGTGGAGGGGTGCTGGGGCCCCATGTTGATGATCATCGTCTGGTCGTCGCGCCGCTCGATGTCGATGTCGCCCGGGTCGACGTAGCCGCCCTCGGGCAGGCGCAGCACGGCCCCGACCTCCTGGCGCAGCTCCCCCGCACTGGTCGTGCCCCGGGGCAGGAGCTCCTGCGCGCCCTCGGAGGTCTCGGCCACGAAGTAGCGCTGCTCCTCGGCCTCGCGGTGCTCCCGTTCGGTCTCCTCCAGCCCGAAGCCGTCGTCGGCGCCTTCGTCCTGCTCGTCGTGCTCGTCGTGCTCGTCGTGCCGTCGTGCTCGCTCATCGCGGACCAGGCGCCTCTTTGAATTGCACGGGGACGCGGCCCACGCCGTAGTCCTTGCGCAGCGGGTGGCCCTCCCAGTCCTCGGGCATGAGGATTCGGGTCATGTCGGGGTGGTCGGCGAAGAGGATCCCCAACAGGTCGTACGCCTCGCGCTCCATGGCGTCGGCGCCGGGATACACCTCGACGATGCTGTCGATGACCGGATCGGCCTCGGGGACCTGCACGCGGATGCGCACGCGCTGGCGCAGCGAGAGGGAGAGGAGATTGACCACGACCTCGAAGCGCTCTGGCGTCACCCCGTCGGGCAGCGAGCGGCCGGGGTGGGTGAGATAGTCGACGGCGCACACGTCGGCGCACATCTCGAACCCGGCGTCGCGGAACGCGGCCACCATCGCTTTGTAGGTCTCGCGGGTCGGGAAGGCGAGCTGGTCCACCAGCCGGTCCGGCAGGCGCGGCACGTCTGGGAGCACACTCGCGGGCGCCACCGCGGTCGGGGTCGGCTCGCTCACCGCGGCGTTGCCACCCGCACCGCGTCGGGCACGCTCGGCACCCAACCGCCGGTCGCCTGCTCGCCGGCGGGGATGGAACTCCCGGGGCGGCGAGTGATCTGGCCGGTGCGGATTTTCTCGTGCAGAGTCAAGATGGCGTGGAGCAGGGTCTCGGGCGAGGGAGGGCAGCCGGGGGCGTAGACGTCGACCGGCACGATCTGGTCGACGCCCTGCACGATGGCGTAGTTGTTGAACATCCCGCCCGTCGATGCGCACACGCCCATGGAGATGACCCACTTGGGCTCCATCATCTGGTCGTAGACCTGGCGCAGCACGGGGGCCATCTTCTGCGAGACGCGACCCGCCACGATCATCAGGTCGGCCTGGCGCGGCGACGCCCGGAAGACCTCCATGCCGAGGCGACTGATGTCGTAGTCGGCCGCGCCCACCGACATCATCTCAATAGCGCAGCACGCGAGCCCGAAGGTGGCGGGCCACACGCTGTTACGGCGGGCCCACTTGACCAGGTCCTCGATGCGGCCGGTCAAGAAGTTGTGCTGGAGGTCCTCGAATCCCACGTCAGGCCGCCTCACCCGAGGTCGGGCGGGCCCCGCTGATGCGGGTGATGGTCGATTCCGAGGTGCGGCTCGGCATACCCGACTGCAACGTCTTGGGCGGACCCCAGGTCAGGGCGCCGTTGGAGACGAGGTAGAGGAAGGACACGAAGACCACCGCGGCAAACACGATGACCTCAATGAGACCGAACGTCGCGATCTGGTGGAAGACGACCGCCCACGGGTAGAGGAAGACGATCTCGATGTCGAAGATGATGAAGATCATCGACACCAGGTAGAAGCGCACCGGGAAACGCTGCGGCGGCTCGACGTTCGGCACGATGCCGCACTCGTAGGGTGCGAGCTTGGCCGCCGTCGGCTTCTTCCGCGGCGCCAGCATCGCCGAAGACACCAGCGAGAACACGGTGAAGGCGAAGCCGAGCAGCCCCAAAATCAGTATCGGGAGGTACTGGTCCACGGTGATCCGTTTCTACCATGTGACCCCTTTCGCAAGCACATCCGCGCCGCTGGTCAGAGGCCCCGCCGGCGGACCTACGATGCCCTCGTGACGGCTTCCGACGACACCCCACCGTCCGGCGCCCCCGAGAAGCCCGCCGGAGCGGCGAAGAAGGCTTCGGGCCAGGCCGCCACCCCGGCTTCGGGCAGGCCGCAACCGGCGGGGCACGACGCCCCGGGCGGACCGGCGCACCCGCCCGCCAAGAAGGCCGCACCGGGCAAGAAGACGCCCGCCAAGAAGGCTTCACCGGGCAGGAAGACGCCCGCCAAGAAGGCCGCGGCCACCAAGTCGGCGCCGAAGAAGGCGGCGGCCAAGAGGGCGGCAGCCCCGAAGGCCCCGGCCGCGGCGTCCAGGCCGCGGGGCGGACGTCACGAACGGATCCACGACGTGGTGATCGTGGGTGCGGGCCCCGCCGGCTCGTCGTGCGCCTACTGGCTCGCCGAGGCCGGGTGGGACGTGGTGGTGGTGGAGAAGAAGGAGTTCCCTCGCGAGAAGACCTGCGGCGACGGCCTCACGCCACGTGCGGTGCGCCAGGTGGCGGACATGGGCCTCGAGGACGCCCTGGCCGGTGCGCATCGCTTCACCGGCCTGCGGGCCTACGGGTTCGGCCACTCCATGGAGATGCAGTGGCCCGAGCACCCCAATTTCCCCGGGTACGGCTACACGATCACGCGCCACGACCTCGACGGCCTGGTGGCCGGGCACGCCGAGGCCGCGGGCGCCACGCTGCTCCAGGGGACTGAGGTCACGGCGCCGGTCCTCGACGAGGCCGCCCCGTCGGCAGCGCCCGCTGCCGGCCTTGACCGGCGTCTCGGTGAAAGAGAAGGGCGCAGGGACCGGCCACATCATCTCGGCGCGCTATGTCGTGGTCGCCGACGGCTCGAACTCGCGCATCGGCCGCATGCTCGGCACCGACGCGCCGGCGCGAGCTGCCCATGGGGATGGCCCTGCGCGGCTACTACAGCTCGGAGCGCCACGACGATCCCTTCATCGAGTCGCACCTCGACATCCGCGACGCCGAGGGCAACGTGGTCCCGGGCTACGGCTGGATCTTTCCCATGGGCGACGGACGGGTCAACGTCGGTGTCGGCCTGCTCTCGACCGACCAGCGCTGGAAGGGCATGAACACGTCCCACCTCATGGACGCCTTCGTCGGCTACGCCCCGGGCTCGTGGGGCCTGCGCCCCGAGACGAGCCTCGGGGCCCCGACCGGCGGCAAGCTGCCGATGGGCCTCTCGGTCGGGCCGCGGGTGGGTGCCAACGTCCTCATCGCCGGCGACGCCAGCGGTGCCATCAACCCCTTCAACGGCGAGGGCATCGCGTACGGGTACGAGACGGGCCGCCTGGCGGCGGCCGCCCTCGGCCAGGCGCTCTCGGGCGGAGGCGAGGCCGCCCTGGCCGAGTACGACCGCGAGCTGGCTGCGGCGTACGGCCCGTACTTCAAGGTGGCGCGGGCGTTCGTCCACCTGATCTCACATCCCGAGGCCATGCGCTTGTGCGTCAGCCTGGGCATGCGCTCGGAACTCCTGATGAACCAGCTGTTGCGCATCATGGCCAACCTCATGCGGCCCGACACGGCCGGCCCGGCGGAGCTGGGCTACCGCGCCATGGAGCTCATCTCGCGGGTGCTCCCCGACAGCGACGGGTTCGAAATCCCGGCTGCCTGACACCGCGGCAGCCCCGGGCACCCAGGGCGCCGCCTTTCCCGGCGGGTGCCGCGCTCAGACGAACAGGCGCTCCGAGCCACCGGCGACACGTCGCAACCACGCCGCTTCCTCACCGCTGAAGCCTTCGGCCACCCGGGCCCCGGCGACGACGCGCACCCAGGCGTCGAGCGACTGCTCGGCGATGGCGCGCCGGGCGATGCTCTCGCGCCGGACCGCGCGGAGGAACGAGGTCACCGCGGGGCCCGTGGACATGGACCACAGGACGAGGGTCCGTGCGAGGTCGGCGGTCGGCGGCCCGCTCGCCACCGTCAGCCAGTCGATGACGACCCAGCCCTCGGGTCCGACCAACACGTTGGCGGGGTGGAAGTCGAAATGGCAGACCCCGTGCCCGCCGTCGTCGAGCTCGGCGAGCAGGGCCACGAGCTCGCCCCGAAGCCCCGCGTCGTGCACCGCCGCCTCGATCTCGCCATGCAGGCGCGGCACCAGATCAGGCAGGCCGGGGAGCGACATCGCGTTCAACTCGTCCTGCAGCGCGGCGAAACGGGCGGCGAGACGCCCGCGCTCGGCGTGGTCGGTGCGAGGGTCTTCGAGCACGCTCGACAACGGCGGCCCGTCGATGCGGTCGAGCACGACCCCGGTGCGCCCGTCGACGGTCACGGCGCCGTGCGACCGTGCCACCGGCAGGCCGGCCGCGGCCAGGCGCACGAGGACCTCGCCCTCGAAGGTGGCGAGACCGGTCCACTCGGGCCGGTCCAGTTTGAGCACGCGCCCCTCTCCGTAGGCGAAGACCTCCGCCGTCCGGCCTTGGGCCAGCAGATCCATGCGGTCAGCCCGCGAGGAGGTCACGCAGCGCGGCGGCCTCGCCGCGCAGGTGCTCCTCGTCGAGAGCAGGCGTGCGGGACCGCTCGAAGTCGTCCGCGTCGACCGGCCCACCCGCCCGGGCGTCTTGGAGCGGGCGCGGGACGAGGTGCACGTGGAGGTGCGGCACGCCGTTGCCGAGGCTCAGCCAGTTCATCTTGGCCGGGCGGTACCGCTCGTCGATCGCCCGCGCCACGCCGGCCACCTCGGACCAGAAACCCGCCGCCTCCTCCGGCGACAGCTCGGTCGGCTCGGCGACGTGGCGCCCGCTCCAGATGACATAGGCATAGCCGGGGCGCACCGGATAGCGGCCGAGGTAGGCGTCCGACCAGCGCCCCGCCGCAATGCGCACGCCGAACCCGTCTTCGTCCGCCTTGGCCCCGCACATCGGGCACCCCTCACCGCGCTGCATCGCCTCGAAGTTCGTCGGCCACTCGCGCCCGGGAGCCACCTCCTCAGTCTGCCAATCTCAGCGCCGGTTGGCTGCCAAGCCCGTTGTGGCGCTCCTAGCGGACATCGGCGAGCCCACCCAGGGCTGCGTCTCGCTCCCGCTGGGCGACCTCGATGCCGTGCTGCACTGGCTCAACCCGGCGCTCGACCCGGTCATCGTCATGGGACCCGACTCGGTGATCCGCTCCTTTTGATCGGGGTTGACCCGGTTTCACCGGAGGTGACCCGGCCCTCCGATCGGGCGGGCCGAGCCCACCCTCAGATCAGCTCGGCGGCCACCTCCGCCGCCGCCTGGCCGGCCGCCTCGACCACGGCGGTGAGCACGGCCTCGTCGTGGGCCAGGCCCGGGAACATCACCTCGTAGGGACCGGGAGCGAGGGCCACGCCGCGGCGCAGCATGGCGTGGAAGAAGGCCCCGTAGACCTCGTTGGCCACCAGGTCGCGCACGCTCACGTAGTCGGTCGGCAGCGCGAGGGGTGCATCCGCCGCGGGCGCCACGTAGAGCCCGGCCAGGGTCCCGACCACCGGGACGGCCGCCCACAGCCCGCTGCTGGCGATGGCGGACTCGAGCTCCTTGGCGAAGACGGCCACGCGCCCGGCCAGGGCGCCGTAGTCCGCCGCGTCGACCTCGCGCAAGACGGCCAGACCGGCCGCGGTGGCCACTGGATTCCCCGACAGCGTGCCGGCCTGGTACACCGGACCCGCCGGCGCCAGCTCGGCCAGCAGCGCGGCGGGGCCGCCGAAGGCCCCGACGGGGAGGCCGCCGCCGATCACCTTCCCGAAGCACCACAGGTCCGGCGTGACGCCCGACCACGCCGTGGCACCGCCCGGCCCGATGCGAAAGCCGGTGATCACCTCGTCGAAGATCAACAGCGCACCGCTGGCGTCGCACGCCGCGCGCAGTGACTCCAAGAAGCCGGGCACCGGCGACACCAAATTCATGTTGGCCGCGACCGCTTCGACGATGACGCAGGCCACGCGCTCGTCGAGCGCCGGCACCACGTTGTAGGGGACCACCTCGGTCTCGGCCACCGCGCCCGCCGGCACGCCCGCCGAGCCGGGAAGACCGAGCATGGCCACACCGCTTCCCCCGCCGGCCAGCAGCCCGTCGGAGTGTCCGTGGTAACAGCCGTCGAACTTCACCACGCGGTCGCGGCCGGTCAGGCCACGCGCCAGGCGCACCGCGCTCATGGCCGCCTCGGTGCCCGACGAGACCAGACGGACCTGCTCGCACCCCGGGACGCGCGTGCAGATCGCCTCGGCGAGGAGCACCTCTCCCGGCGTCGGCGCGCCGAACGTCGTGCCCGCCGCGGCCGCCTTGGCCACCGCCTCCGTCACGGCCGGATGGGCGTGGCCGAGCAACACGGCGCCGTAGGACTGCACCAGGTCGATGTAGCGGGTGCCCTCCACGTCAACGACGTAGGCGCCCTCCCCCGAGGCGACGGTGTAGGGCGTCCCCCCGACCGAAGCGAACGACCGGACCGGCGAGTCGACGCCCCCGGGGATGACGCGCCGGGCGCGGGCGAACCACGCCGCATTCGACGCCGGAGGCGCCCTCAGCCACCGAGTGCCTCGGCCACCTCTGCCGCGAAGTAGGTGAGGATGAAGTCGGCTCCGGCGCGCTTGAGCACCGTCAGCTGTTCGAGCGCCACGGCGGCGCCGTCGATCCAGCCTGCCGCGGCCGCCGCCTTGACCATCGCGTACTCACCGCTCACGTGGTACGCCGCCAACGGGACCTGTACGAGCGGTCGCACGGTCGCCAGCACGTCGAGCGAGGTCATGGCCGGCTTGACCATGACCATGTCGGCACCCTCGGCCAGGTCCTGCTCCACTTCGGCCAGCGCTTCGCGTGCATTGCGCGCGTCCTGCTGGTAGGCCCGGCGGTCGCCACCGCCCGCGATGGAGACGTCGACCGCGTCGCGGAAGGGACCGTAGAGCGCCGACGCGTACTTGGCCGCGTAGGCCAGGACCGCCACGTGGTCGTGACCGTCCTCGTCGAGCGTCTCGCGGATGGCGGCCACCTGTCCGTCCATCATCCCGCTCGGCGCCACGACATCGGCGCCCGCGGCGGCCTGGGCGCGGGCTACGCGTCGGTACAGCTCGAGGGTGCGGTCGTTGAGCACCTCACCCGAGGGTCCGAGCACGCCGCAATGCCCGTGGTCGGTGTACTCGTCGAGGCAGAGGTCCGCCATCAACACGATCTCGTCGCCCAACGCGTCGCGCACGGCGCGCAGCGCGACCTGCACGACGCCGTCGGAGTCCCAGGCGCCGCTCCCCTCGGCATCCTTGGTGGCCGGGACGCCGAAGAGGATCGCCCCGGGCACGCCCAAGGAGACGAGCCGCTTGGCCTCGTCCACGAGCGAGTCGACCGTGTGCTGCACCTGGCCGGGCATGGACGCGATGGGGACAGGGGCGTCGATGCCGGCGCGGACGAACAGGGGCGCCACGAGGTCGTCGACGCCGAGGCGGGCCTCGGCGACCAGCCGGCGCAAGGCCGGTGTGCGACGCAGCCGGCGCAGGCGTCGCTCGGGAAACGTGGCGTGGGGGATGCCCCACGTGACCTCGGCCATCACGCCAGCCTACGAGGCCTCGCCGCCGGCGTGTCCGAAGTGGTCGACCAGCTCGGCCACGATGCCATCGGCGGAGGCGCCCCACGCTTCGTGGACTCCGGCCAAGCCGGCGGCGCGGGCGGCCGCCGCGGTGGTGGGGCCGATGCACACGACGTGCGGCGGCGAGTGCAGCCTGGCCCCGGCGGGCGTCCGCAACGCTACGAAGGCGTCGACCGCCGAGGTGGACGTCAGGGTCAGCGCGTCGGCGTTGCTTACCCGCTCGAGCAGCTCGGGTTCGGGTGCTGCGCGCGCCACGGTGCGGTAGGCCTCGACTCGTCTCACCGCCCAACCCTTCTCGCCCAGTCCGGCGTCGATGGTGTCGGGTGCGATGTCCGCACACGGGAACAGGACGCGCCGTCCGGCGACGTCCGGATCGGGGAACGACTCGACCAGCCCCCGCGCACTGTGCTCGGCCGGCACGAGGTCGGGCTCGACGCCGGTGAGGCGCAGCGCGTCGGCGGTGACCGGACCGACCGCGGCCACCAGGGCGTGCCCGAGCGCACGGGCGTCGCGCAGCTCTGCCATGAAGCGGTCGACGGCGTTCACCGATGTGAGGACGACCCACTCGTATTGCCCCACGACGGCCGCGGCGGCACGCAATGCCACGCCGCCGTCGGCCGCATCGACCTGCCGGGTCAACGCCAGCTCGATCGTGCGCGCACCCGCCCGCTCGAGCGCAGCGACGAGGCCCTCGGCCCGCCGGCCCGAACGGGTGACGACCACGGTGCGGCCGGCCAGCGGGCTCCCCGGTGCACTGCCGTCTGCGGGCAGCCCCAACGCGGCGACCGGTCCCACCACGATCACGGCGGGCGCTCCGAGATCGACCGCGCCGAGGCCGGTCAGGTTCGTGCGGACGACGCGTTGGCCCGGCGTGGTGCCCCGCGAGATCACCGCCACCGCCGTCTCTGGCGCGCGCCCCGCACGGATGAGCGCGTCGGCGATGGCGGCGCGCGTCGTCATGCCCATGAGGATCACCAAGGTGCCGCCGGCACGGGCCAGCGCCTCCCAGTCCGGTCCGTCAGCGCCGCCCGACGCCCCGGGCTCCCCCACCCGGCCCGTCACCACGGTCACCGACGACGCCAGCCCGCGCTGGGTCACCGGGATGCCGGCGGCCGCAGGGACGCCGAAGGCGGAGGTCACTCCGGGCACCACCTCCCAGGCGATGCCCGCTGCGGTCAAGGCCTCGGCTTCCTCCCCGCCCCGCCCGAAGAGGAACGGGTCACCGCCCTTGAGCCGGACCACGACGGCGGCTCGGCGCCCGTGCTCGACCAGCAGCCAGCGCGATCTCTTCCTGTCGGTCCGATCCCGCCTTCGTTGCCGTCGGGGTCCTTGCCGACATCGATCAACTCGGCCGCGGCGGGAACCAGGTCGAGCACGGCGGGGCTGACGAGGCGGTCGTGCAGCACCACGTCGGCCCGCGCCACCAGGGCGGCGCCCCGGCGTGTGAGCAGGCCCGGGTCTCCCGGTCCGGCACCGACCAGATAGACCGTCACGAGAGCGCGCCGAAGTCGAGGCCGTCGATGGCGCCCGCCCCACCCTCTTGGAGCGCCCGCGCCACCGCGGCGCCGAGGCGCTCGGGATCGTCGCCCTCGCGAGCGAGGCGGATCACGGTGCGTCCGTCGCCGCTGGCCACGAGTCCGCTCACCCGCAGGCCGGCGTCCCCGAGACGCGCTCGGCTTTCTCGGCGCTCTCGGCGCTCTCGGCGCTCTCGGCGGGCACCGCGTAGGCAGCCACCGGCACGGTGCAACTCCCCCCCAACGCAGCCAGCACGGCGCGCTCGGCGCGCACGGCCCGGTGGCTCGGCGCGTGGTCGATGGCGCCCAGCAGGGCGCGCGTCTCGTCGTCGTCGGCGCGGCACTGCAGAGCGATCGCCCCCTGGCCGGCCTGGGGCAAGAGGTCCATGGGGTCGACCACGTCGCTGAGGCGATCCTCCCAGCCGAGCCGGGCCAGAGCCGCCACGGCCACCACGACCGCGGTGACGCGCCCGTCCTCGGCGACCGCGACGCGCCGTGCCATGTTGCCGCGCAGGTCGGTGAAGACGAGGTCCGGCCGCAGGTAGGCCAGTTGGGCGCGGCGACGCGCCGACCCCGTCGCCACCAGCGCGCCCGAGGGGAGCGCGCGCAACGTGCATCCCACGAGCCCGTCGCGGGGATCGGCACGCTCGGGCACCGCCGCCAGCACCAGGTGCTCGGGCATGGTCGAGGTCATGTCCTTGGCCGAATGCACCGCCACATGGGCGCGGCCGTCGGCCACGGCCGCTTCGACCTCGGCCACGAACACACCTTGGCCGCCGATGGCATCGAGCGAGACGGCAGACTCGCGATCGCCGCGGGTGCGCACGACGACGGGCTCGACCTCGAGGTCGGTGTGGACGCGTCGCAACAGCTCGGCGACGATGTCGGTCTGGCGCAAGGCGAGCGGCGAACCTCGGGTGGCCAGGCGGACGGTTCCCACGGCCTGACTATCCCATGGCCGCGACTACAGGTCGAAGAGGATGCGCAGGGCCTCGACGAGCCGCTCGCCACGCGGCGTGCCTGCGGTCTCCTTCAAGAGCATGGTGGGCTCGTGGAGCATCTTGGCCAGCGCGGCGCGCGTGGTCTGGTCCACCTGGTCCCACTCCTCCTCGCTCAGGTCGGCCAGCTGGGCGCGGTGGCGCTCGAGCTCGGCCACCCGCAGCGATTCGAGCCGGGCGCGCAGCGCGGCGATGACCGGAGCCGCCCCTCGTTGGCGACTGGCGGTGCGGAACCGCTCCACCTCGGCGTCGATGATGGCCCGGGCGGCCACCGATTCCTCGGCGCGGTCACCGAGCGCCCGCGCCACTAGGGCGCCGAGCGTGTCCATGTCGAGCAGCGTGACCCCCGCGTGGGCGGCCACCTCAGGATCGACGTTGCGCGGGACCCCGAGGTCGATGACGAGCAGCGGTTCGGACACCGAGGAGAAGGCCGCTTCCCTGAGCACGTGTCCCTCTGCCGCCACGGCCGTCAACACGACGTCAGCATCGGCCAGCTCGGCGGCGACGTCGTCGAGCGCGGCGGCGCGCATCTCGAACGGCGTTGCGGTGCTCTGCTCGACGAGCTCACGTGCCCGCCGCACAGAGCGGTTCACTACGACGACGCGGCGCGGCGCGTCCGCCGGCGTCAGGTCGGCGAGCGCACGGCAGACACCGAGGCCCATTTCGCCGGCGCCGACCACGACGACCCGCGCGCCGCGCAGCCCGGCGGGGTCCTCGCCCCGCGCCACGGTCACCGCGGCGTACGAGAACGACGTCGTGCCCTTGGAGATCGCCGTCTCGGTCCGGACGCGCTTGCCCGTCTGCAGCGCGTGCCGGAAGAGAGCGGAGAGCACCGGACCCGAAGTGCCCTCTTCCTGGGCGCGCTCGAAGGCGTGGCGGACCTGGCCGACCACCTCGGTCTCGCCCGTCACCACCGACTCGAGTCCCGAGGTCACGGCGAAGAGATGCGAGGTCACGTCGTCGTCGAAGCGGATGACGGCGTGTTCGGACAGCTCCTCGACCGAGCGGCCCGCATGCTCGGAGAGAACGTCGTAGATCTCGGCCACGGCGTCGTGGAAGCGGTCGACGACGGCGTAGACCTCGGTGCGCAGGCAGGTCGAGAGGACCACGGCTTCTTGGAGGTTGCGGCGGTGGTTGAGCGCGGCGAGCACCTTGTGCAGGTCGTCGTCGCCGATCGCCGCTGCCTCGAGCAGGGGCAAGGGGGCCTGCGTGTGCTGGAGCCCTACGACGACGACGGACACGATTCCCTCCTGGGTCGGAACACAATTGTGCCGGTCAGGGCGCCGAACGTGCCAGTCACCCTCGTCGGCGGCCCTTTTCGTGCCCCGAAACGCTCAGGCCAGCTCCGAGCCGGGTGAGAGGCCGACCGAGCGCACGAGCGGCGCGGCGTCGTCGGTGGCGGTCCCGTCGGCGGCGCCGCCGTGCTCGAGCTCCTCGCGCCGGGCTCGGTAGAAACCGAGCACCTGGAGCTCAATGGAGAGGTCGACGTAGCGAAGGTAGATGCCCGGAGGGACGGCGAGCACCCGGGGTGCGAAGTTGAGGATGGAGGTGACGCCGGCGCGGATGAGGAGATCGGCCACGCCCTGGGCGGCCCAGCCCGGCGTGGTGATGACGCCGATGTCGGGACGCTCGGCCGGCCGCAGCTGCGCCAGCTCGTCCATGTGACGCACCTTGATGCCGCGGATCTCTTCACCGACCACACCGGGGTCCACGTCGAAGAGAGCAGTGACCTGGCAGCCGCGCGACGCGAAGCCCGCAGAATTGGTCAGGGCACGGCCGAGGTTCCCGATGCCGACGATGCCGACGCACCAGTTCTCGTCGACCCCGAGCGCGCGGTCGATCTGCGCAATCAGGAAGTCGGGGTCATAGCCCGATCCCCTGGTGCCGAAGGAGCCGAGCAACGAGAGGTCCTTGCGCACCTTGGCTGCGTTGACTCGCGCCAGCTCGGCCAGTCGCTCCGAGGACACCGTGTGCTCGCCGGCGCGGACCAGTTCGCCCAGGATGCGCTGGTAGATCGGTAGTCGCAGCACCGTCGCCTCGGGGATCCGCTTCTGCGCGGCGGCCGATGCCAGCGACTCTGCCGCCGCCTGGTCGGATGCGCGCAACCTCGATGATGAGGGTTGCCGGTCGCTCATTACGTCGGATGGTACCGAGGAGGCTCCCGGCCGCACCAAACCGGCGAGAGGTCACCAGGCCAGGACAAGGAGCTCCCCGGCGGTCACGTTGAGCCAATGTGCGGCCGAGGCCTGGCCCGCCACGACCGCCAGATGCCCGTTGGAGTCGACCAGCACGCCGAATTCGCCCTGGGCCAGCTCGCCGAACACGTTGATACAGCGGAGCACGATCCCGTCGGGCACCAGCGAGTGCGGCAGGCCGTCGGGCGAGACGCGCCCGCTCTCGACGCGTGCCACCAGTTCCATACGCCCTTCGGCCGGGATCCCGGCGACGCGCGCGTCGGCCACGGTCGCGGCGAGCTGGAGGTTGCCGAAGTGGTCCACCCAGGTGACCTCGACACGCAAACTGGACCGCCCGTCGTGCAACCGGCCCTGCTCGACGACGCCGCCCACCAGGCGCACCAACGACGCGGCGTCGATCGGTTCGCCCAAGTCTGCGAGCGCGGTGCCGGCGCACAGCGCGGCGGCGGCCGGGCCGAAGAGGTCCCGCCCGTCGAAGGTCGCTCCGCCGTCGGAGGATTCGCGCTCACGGGTCAACTCGACCGCAGCGACGACGGGTGCCTCGCCCGCCTGCTCGGCCGCGCCGACGAGCAACCCGTTGTCGGGCCCGACGAAGTACATGGTCCCGCCGGTGGCGCGCTCGACCGCCAGGGCGATCCCGCGCCGGGCGGTGCCGACGCCGGGATCGACCACGCCGAGGACGACGCCACTGCCGAGATGTGGCACGGCGCGCACGAGGGTGTGGCTGCCGGCTCGCACGTCGAAGGCCGGGATGTGGTGGGTCAGGTCGATGACAGTGGTGCCCGGAGCACGCGTCTGAATGACCGCGTGCACGACACCGACGAACTCGTCGGCCGTCCCGAAGTCGGAGAGGAAGAACACGGTCCGGACGGGTTGGAGGGACACGGCTCTGGGCTCGTTCTCGCTCAGCGCTGGAGGTGCCGAGACCGTTCCGTGGCGGCCGCCACCGCCTCCATGAAGGCCGATCGCACGGCCCGCGCCTCGAGTGTGCGCACGCCCGCGGCGGTCGTGCCCGCCGGCGAGGTCACCTCGGCCCGCAGCGACTCGGGGTCGCGCCCGGTCTGGCTCAACAGCGCGGCCGAGCCGCGCATCGTCTCGACCACCAGGGTCCGGCTCACGTCACGGGTGAGGCCCATCTGCACCCCCGCTTCGATCAGCGCCTCGGCCACCAAGAAGAAATACGCCGGACCCGATCCCGACAGGCCGGTCACCGCATCGAGTTGGTGCTCGGGCAGGCGGACCACGGTGCCGACGGCGGAGAGGATGTCGTGCGCCCAGGCCAGGTCGTGCGAGGTGGCGAACGATCCGCCCGACATCGCGGCGACTCCGGTGCCGACCAGCGCGGCGACGTTGGGCATCGCGCGGATCACCACCGGCTCGCCGCCGAGGGCCATCTCGAGGCGCTGGCAGGGCATGCCGGCCACGATGGAGAGGACCCGAGGGACACCGACGCGCGCCACGGTGAGCGCCCGGCACGCCGCCTCCGCCGTGTCGGGCTTGACCGCCAGCAGCACCCCGGGCAGCCGGTCGCCGGCGGCTTCGAGCAGCCCCGGCTCGGGGGCACCCACGGCACGCAGTCCAGGGTTGGCCGCCTCGAGCTCGGCTCTGCGCTCGGCCACCGGCTCGATCACCGTGACGTCGGCCGGCGCCAGGACGCCCTTGTCGAGGAGCCCGCCCAAGAGGGCGCCCCCCATCTTCCCGCCGCCGACGATCAGCAGGCTCGACACGCCGCCGACGATACCGAGCCCAGCCAGGGGTCGCGTGCGCCGGACGGCTCGTGCGCAGGGACGGCCGGCCCCGACCCGCTCCCGGGGCCTCAGCGCCGAGGTCGGCGCCGGTAGGTCGAGGGGTAGCCGAGGGTCATGGCCGTCGGGAAGTGCTCGTCGGTGTAGACGACCGAGGACCCGGCGATGCGGTCGAGCTCGTCGTCGTCGACCAGCCGGGCCGGGACCCTGCCCACCAGGTACACGGCATCCTCGGGGCCGAGCGCGAACCACATGCCGAAGAGATGGGCGTTGCGCCGCAGCAAATAGGCGTAGACGTCGGCCTGGTTGGCCTCGGGCACCGGCATGAACTGGGCTTCGTGGTGCAACGTGCGCTGCTTGAGGGTGAACCAGACCGTGATGAAGTCCTTCTCCTCACCCTTGAAGCGCAGGTACCAGCGGTACGAGGCCGTCCGGTCGGTCACCTCCTGGCGCTCGGCAGCCACCAGGAAGCCACCGGCCGCCAACTCGCGCTCGGCCCAGGCGTCGATGCGGGCCACCGCCGCGGCCATCTCGTCTTCCTCAGGGAGATCGACGACGGGCACGGGACGCGGGCTCGGACGCCGCCGCGCTCAGCTCAGCTGCACTCGACGAGGCGGCCCGCGGCCAGCTCGTCGTGCAGCTCCACCAGCGTCGTGGCGGCGGCGCGCCAGGTGTAGCGCCGCGCCATGAGCACCGAGGCCGTCGAGAGACGCTCGGCGGCCAGCGGCTCGCCGAAGACGCGGCGTACGGCGGCGGCGTACGCGGCCGGGTCGGGATCCTCGACCAAGAAGCCCGTGTGGCCCTCTTCCACCAAGGTGGTGAGCCCGCCGACCGCCGAGGCCACCACAGGCGTGCCGCACGCGGCGGCCTCCAGGGCCACGAGGCCGAAGGACTCCGAACGGCTGGGCACGAGGCACACGTCGGCGGCGCGGTAGTACGACGACAACAGCTCGTGGGGCTGCGGCTCGATGAAGTGCACGTGTTCGCGCACCCCGCGTGCGTCGGCGATGTCGTGGAGGCCGTGCAGCGATTTCTCGCCGTGAGGGCCACTGGGCCCGCCCACGACGACGAGGCGGTAGGGCTCGCCACCCGACTCGGACAACTCGGCCAGCGTCTCGATCGCCACGTCGGCGCACTTGAGCGGCTGGATGCGGCCGACGAAGAGCAACAGGCGCCCGTCGAGCGGCAACCCGAGGGCCCGGCGCGCCTGGGGCCGGTGGCCCGGGCCGAAGAAGGCATGATCGACGCCCGGGGGCACGATGCGGATGCGCCCCGGCTCACCGCCGTAGAGCGAGGCGATCTGCTCGGCCTCCACGCTGCACGACGCCAGCACGGCGTCGGAGCACTCGATGATGGACGCCTCCGCCTCGGCGCGCCGGTGCGGCATGTCGGCCTCGACCTCTTCGGGCATGGATTCGGCCTTCACCCGGTCGAGCGTGTGGAAGGTGCACACGAGCGGCAGGTTCAACTCGTGCTTGATCACGTGGCCCGAAAGCCCCGAGAGCCAGTAGTTGGCGTGGACCGAGGTGTAGGGCAGGCCCTCGGCGCCCGCCATACGCTGGAGGACGGCGGCGGTGAATTCGTCCACCACGCCGGGCAGGGCCTCCTTCGGCACCACGTCGAGCGGTCCGGCCTTGACGTGGTGGACCTGCAATCCCGGTTCCAGATCGACCAGGGGCGGCAGATCGTCCGACCAGGCCCTGGTGAAGACGTCGCACACGACATCCGAGCGGGCCAGGGCGGCGGTCAGCTCGCGCACGTAGACGTTCATGCCGCCGCCGTCGCCGGTACCCGGCTGGGCCAGCGGCGAGGTGTGCAGGGACAAGACGGCGAGCCGGCGCATGGCGCTCAGAGCCTACCGGTGACCGGCAATTTCGCTCCGGAGGGGGCTGGCAGCGGCTCAGGCTGTGGCGACCCGGCCAGGGGCGGCGGGGGTCTCGGCACCGGTGTCGCCGCGGCCGGCGTCACCGGGACCGCTCGGATTCGGACCTGACCCGGCGGCCTCGGGCGCGCCGGTCCCCGGCGTGGGGTCCTGGTCCGCCCCCGTTCGCGCTGCTCGTCCTCGTACTCACGCCGGAAGGAGAGGTAGATGCGCACCAGCGCCTGCTTCTGCTCCTCGCTGATGCTCTGGTCCGACAGGATGGAGCGGGTGAGGTCGGGCGAGCCGGTCGGCGCCTCGAGGATGCCGGCCTGGACGTAGAGCGTCTCGGCCGAGATGCGCAGCGCCTTGGCGATCTGCTGGAGGATCTCCGCCGAGGGCCGGCGCAGCCCCCGCTCGATCTGGCTCAGATACGGGTTGGAGATGCCGGCCAACTCCGAGAGGCGCCGGAGCGAGAGGCGGGCCCCCGCCCGCTGCTCACGGATGAAGGACCCGAGATCGAGCCAGCGGTCTTTCGGGTCCGTGCTCACTGTTGCAAGCGTACTGCCGGCCGGGCGCGCCGGCGTTGTCCCGCCGCGGCGGCCGGCGCCGCAACGACGCGGCGGCCCACCCCGCGCACGGCCCTGGCACTCCCTGTTCGCATCGCTGTTGAGCCCGGTTCCGATCGCGGCCTCGTCGGGTATGGTCCAGCACGCACCACCGCTGCGACAGCGGCCCATCCCAGGGACACGACCACGACTGAGGAGATCGCCATGGCCGAGTACAGCCTCCCCGACCTGCCCTACGATTACGCCGCGCTGGAGCCTCACGTGTCGGCCCAGATCATGGAGCTCCATCACGACAAGCACCACGCCGCCTACGTCACCGGCGCCAACCAGACGCTCGAGAAGCTGGCCGCGGCGCGCGACAAGGACGACTTCGGCGCCATCGTCGGCCTCGAAAAGACGCTGGCCTTCCACATCTCGGGCCACGTCTTGCACTCCATCTTCTGGAACAACCAGAGCCCCGACGGTGGCGACAAGCCCGACGGCGCCCTCGGGTCCGCCATCGACGAGAACTTCGGCTCCTTCGACAAGTTCAAGGCGCATTTCACCCAGGCCACGTCGACGATCCAGGGCTCGGGCTGGGGCGTGCTGGCCTACGAGCCCCTCGCCGGCCGGCTCATCATCGAGCAGGTCTACGACCACCAGGGCAACGTCGGCAACGGCTCGGTCCCGCTCCTCGTCTTCGACGCCTGGGAGCACGCCTTCTACCTGCAGTACAAGAACGTGAAGGCCGACTTCTTCGCCGCACTGTGGAACGTCGTCAACTGGCCCGATGTGGCGGCCCGGCTCGACGCGGCCAAGGGGCTGAAGGTTCCCGGCTAGGGCTGGTGGGCCGGCGGCGCCGGCGGTTGGCGGCTAGGCGAGGGGGAGGTGCTGCTCGCAGAGACTGCGGGTGGGATCGCGCTCGAGGTCGGCCTCGACGATGGGCGCCCCGCACGTCTCGCACTGCCCATAGGTGCCCTCGCTCAGGCGCTCGAGGGCTCGATCGACCCCGTCGAGCACCGACGAGGACCGGGCCAGCTCCGATTCGTAGCGCTCCTCCACGATCGGGCAGGGTAGCCGCCCGGCGGGCCCTCCGAGCGTGACGGGGTCGCAGGCAGGTGGCAGGGGCGGAAAAGGGTGCCCCGAACCGTTTAGGGGTTCGAGGTGGGGGGCAGTACTACCGCAACCGCTATGCAGAGCTCCATACTGCCTGGGCCCGAGCCCACGGCCACCGCGCGACGCCGGCGCGTCGGTCACTCGGCGGTTCCCCGCGGCCACAGCCTCGGTCGGCGAGGCCCGCCGCTTCCTTCTCGAAGTCCTGCCAGCCCCGTGCCTGGAGGGGGCGGACGCCGTCGTGCTGATGCTCTCCGAGCTCGCGACGAACGCCGTCCTCCATGCCTCCACCCCCTTCGACGTGACGGTGTCGGTCGCACCGGACGCCACGCACGTGCGGGTCGGGGTCAGCGACGGCTCAGAGGGGTACCCCGTGCCGCTCGAACCGAGCACGGACACGCCCCACGGGCGCGGACTGCACATCGTGCGCACGCTGGCCGATGCGTGGGGCATCGAGATGCACCGCAGCCGGCCCGGCAAGACGGTCTGGTTCGACGCCCCTTTCACGCCGCCGCCGGACGCACGGGGCGACATCATCGGACTCGGCAGGTTCTCGAGCGACGATGCGTCGTGGACGGCGCGCCGCGCCGCCGGCGATCCGGTGACGGACACGGGCGCCGCGGTCGCGCCGGCCGCCACGACACGGGTCGGGGCCCCAGGCGGCACGGGCACGACAGCGGCGCGGGCCATCTGGCCTCCGCCCAGCGTGCGCGCGGTACTCGACGGGTTACGCGATGCCGTGGTCGCCACGAACGAACACGGCGAGATCCATTACGTCAACCGGGCGGCCGAGGAGCTCATGGGATGGCCACACGGCTCTCTCGTCGGCCGGTCCGCCCTCGACCTCGTGCCCGAGTCGTTGGGTGCGGCCTTCCACGAGGGATTCGCCCACTTCGTCCGCGCCCAGGCCGAGGAGCTGGTCGGCCGGAGGCTCACCACGGCCATCAAGTGTGCCGACGGCTCGGAGGTCGACACCGAGCTCGTCCTGAGCATCTTCGATCATCCCTACGCCGGAGCGGTGGTCGTCGGCATTTTCCGTCCCCACGACGACCGCAAACTGCAGCGCTGGTCCGAGCTGACGAGTGAGCTGCTCGAGATTCTCGTCGACGCCCCGATGGACGACGCGCCGGCTGAGCGGTTGCTGGCCACGCTGGGACGGCGACTGGACTGGGACGTCACCACGCTGTGGGCGCTTTCGGCGGACCACGACCTGCTGTGCCGGCACGTCTGGACGCGGAGCCCGACGATCGCGCCCGCCTTCACACAGGAAAAGGCTGCCGACCCCCGCAGCGGCAGCGAAGGATTGCCCCGGTGGGTGATTGAGCACGGCGAGCCGCTGTGGGTGCCCGATCTGCGCAGCGACTGGCGCTTCGAGACCGATGCACTGGCCAAGGACGGATTGCAGAGCGCGTACGCATTCCCGATCCGGTACCGGGGAGCGTGCATCGGCGTCGTCAAGATGCTGAGCCGGCACCAGCGCGAGCGCGACCCCTCGGCGGTGGAGCTCATGGACGCGGTGGGCGGGCACCTGGGTGAGCTGCTCCACACGTCGACCCTGGCGGCCGAGCGCGAGCACCTCCTCGACGAGCTCCTCGAGGCCCGGCGGCGCAACGAGTTCCTCCTGCTGGCCACCCAGGTGCTCTCCGAGGTCGTCGACTATCACGAGATGGTCAATCGCTTGGCCCAGGTCGCCGTGCCGGTCCTGGCCGACATCTGCCTCATCGACATCGCCGACGAGGACGGGCAGATGCGCCGGATGGCGGCGTGGCACGCCGACCCGTCGAAGCGCTCGCTCGCCGAAGAACTGCGCACGCGCTACCCGCCCGATCCCGAGAGCGATCACCCGACCATGGCGGTGATGCACAGCGGGCGGTCCATGTGGAGCGCCGAGATGCCGGACGAGTTCCTGCATGCGACGACCAGGGACGAGCGCCACTACGCCATCCTCAAGATGCTCGGCTTCACCTCGTACATGACGGTGCCGCTGCGGCGGCGCGACCAAGAGGTCCTCGGCACCGTGTCCCTGGTGTCGGCCGGCTCGGGACGCCGCTTCTCCGAGAAGGATCTCGGGCTGGCCGAACAATTGGCCAAGCAGGTGAGCTCGGTGGTGATCAACGCCCGCGCCTACGACCGGGAACGGCGCATTTCGCACGATCTGCAACGCAACCTGCTGCCCGACGCCATCCCCGACATCACCGGCTGGGAGGTCGCGGCGCGCTACCTCCCCGCCGCCGTGGGCTACGAGGTCGGCGGCGACTGGTACGACGTGGTACCGCTGGCCGACGGCCTCGTCGCATTCGTGGTGGGCGATGTCGAGGGGCACGACCTCGGCGCCGCCAAGATCATGAGCCGCCTGCGCCATACGCTCGGGATGCTGGTGCTGGAGGAGAGAGACCCGGGTCTGGCCCTCGAGCGGCTCAACCGGATCTCGCTGTCCCGGGAGGACGAGCGGCTCGCCACCGCCCTCGTCGGCGTGCTCGACACGGCGAGCGGGGTGGTCACCTTCTCATCCGCCGGCCACCACTCCCCCGTCCAGGTCGGCCCGGATCAGGCCATTGAGCTTCCGGTGCCGCCCGGGCCCCCTCTGGGCGTGCAGCCGTGCCACTACAAGAACTACGACTTCGAACTCGGTGACGGCTGCCTCGTCATGTTCACCGACGGGCTGGTCGAGCGCCGCGGCGCCCATCTCGACAAGCGCCTCGAGCTGCTCGAGTGGTCGTTGCGCACCTCGCCGAGCACCGAGCCCCGCCACATCGCCGACTACATCATCGATGCCATGACCGCGGACGAACGGCGGTCCGACGACATCGCCGTGCTCACGGCACGCCAGCGCGGCGACGACCTCGCCATCTGAGAACCTCAGCCCGTCGCTGACTCCGGTGGCGCCCGGGTCCTAGCGCACTCCCTAATGTGACGGCGTGACGACGGAATCCACCAGCGCGCTCGCACCGCTCGTCGGCGCCCACATCCCGGTGCCCTGCCTCGACGGCAGCGAGCGCCCCTACCGCGACCTGGACTGTGCCGCTTCGACACCGGCGCTCGAACTGGTGGCAGAGCGGGTTGGAGACTTCTTGCCCTGGTACTCGAGCGTGCACCGCGGTGCGGGCTACAAGTCGCGGCGGGCCACCGAGGGCTACGAGGAGGCGCGGGCCACCGTGCACCGCTTCGCCGGACGCCCCGCCGGTGGCGACGACATCGTCGTGCTGGTGCGCAACACCACCGAAGCCATCAACCATCTGGCCTACCGCCTCCGCCTCGGCCCCGACGACGTGGTGGTCACCACGGTCGTCGAACACCACGCCAACCTCTTGCCCTGGTCGCGGGCCTGCTCGGTGCGCTGGGTCGAGTGCGGTCCTGACGGCACCTTCGGCACCGACGACGTGGTCCGCGTCCTTGACGAGGGGCCGGCGCCGGCGCTTCTCGCGCTCACCGGCGCCTCCAATGTGACCGGATGGATCCCGCCGGTCGCCGCCATCTGCGCGGCGGCCCACCAGCGCGGTGTCCCGGTCCTGCTCGACGCCGCGCAGCTGGCGCCACACCGCCCCTTGCCACCCGAGCCGGACTACGTCGCCTTCAGCGGGCACAAGCTCTACGCCCCCTACGGCGCAGGCGCACTGATCGGGCCGCGGCGGACGTTCGAGACCGGGGACCCGTTTCTCGCGGGCGGCGGCGCGGTGGACCTCGTCGACCTCGACGAAGTGATCTGGACCGAGCCCCCCGAGCGCGAGGAAGCCGGCTCCCCCAACGTGGTCGGCGCCGTGGCCTTCGGCGCAGCCATGGACGAGTTGGAGCGGATCGGCTGGGAGCGCATCGGAGCCCACGAATCAGCCCTGGCGACGCGCCTGTTCGACGGGCTGCGTGCCATCGACGGCGTGCGGATCCTGGGGCCGCGGGGCGGCCCTGCGGGTGGTGCCGGGGGTGCCGGGGGTGCCGGCGGTGCCGGCGGCGACAGGGACACCGACGGGCTCGCCGTCGCGACCTTCACGGTTTCGGGGATGCACCACGCCCTGGTGGCGGCCCGCCTGAGCGCGGAGTTCGGGATCGGGGTGCGGCACGGCTGCTTCTGCGCGCACCCCTACCTGATCCGCCTCCTCGGCATCGGGCCCGAGGGCATGGCACAGGCGCGCGCGGCCGTGCGGCGAGGCGAACGGGGCGCCATCCCCGGAGCCGTGCGGGCGAGTTGCGGGCTCGGCACCACCGGTGACGACGTCGATGCACTGCTCGACGCGTTGGGGTCGATCGCCGGCGGGGCCCCGGCGCCGGTCCGCTACGTCCAAGATCCCGTCACCGGGGACTTCTGGCCCGAAGGCGAGGCTAGCGGCTGGCGCGCCACGGACCGGCCGGCCGGAGCGGCGTGTGCCCGTGGGTGAACACACGATGAGGGCGACGAGCCGGCGCGCCGCGTTGTTGCTCGCGCTCGGCACGCTGGTCCCGCTGCTGGCGGCCTGCTCCAAACCGGTGGGCAGCACCTCGGTGCACAACGTCGCCTGGGTGGCGACGGGGGCGTCGGTGACACTGCCCGGCACAGGGGTCACGCCAGTCACCCTGGCCACGCGCCACGTCGCCCCCAAGGTCACCGTCGGCAGCCTGCCCTCGGCACTGGCCTACACCCCCGGCGGCAAAGGCCTGCTGGTCGTCACGCAAGGCGACGACATGCTGCACGAGATCGACACCGCCACGCACGACGTCGAGCACTCCGCCGTGGTGGGCGTCGAACCCGATGCGGTCGCGGTGGCACCCGGTGGCAAGGACGGCAAGGGCATCGCGCTGGTGGCGAACCTCGACTCGGGCACGGTGACCCCGGTCGACCTCGCCACGTGGCATGCCGGGACGCCGGTGACGGTCGGTACCCAGCCGGTGGCCATCGCGGTGGTGGCCTCGCCGACGGGCACCGCGACCGCCTTCGTCGCGAATTTCGGGAGCAACACCGTGACGCCGATCAACACCGCCACCATGCAGGCGGGGAAGCCCATCGCGGTCGGGCCCGAGCCACAGACCGTCGCCGCGGCCTCCGGGGAGGTGCTGGTGGGCAACTTCGGGAACCAGACACTCACACCCATCAACCCGGCCACGCTGACCGCGGGCGCGCCGGCACCCCTCCCCCTCAATCCGACCGGGATGGCAGTGGCCCCGTCGGGGTCGACGGTCTATGTGTGCGGTGGCGCGAGCATCGTCTCGGTGAGCACGCTCGGCCTGGTAGCCGGCACTCCGGTGCACCTGCCCGACGCGGCACAGGGCATCGCGCTCAGCGAGGACGGGTCGACGGCCTGGGTGACCCAGCAAGCGGGCTCGATCGTCGGCGTGACGCTGGCCACGGGGCAGGTCGGCCGGCCGATCCACCTGGGCGGGCATCCCTCGGCAATCGTCATCGGAACGGGGTAGGGCTTCGGGCGCGAGCCGTTCGCCGGCCGCTAGACGCTGTAGACGGCGCGTGCTCGGAAGCGAAGGGGCTGCTCGGCCAATTCCTCCATGTAGTGCGCCGCCCAGCCGGCCACCCGCGCGATGGCGAAGAGGTTGCGACCGGTGTCAGAGGGCATCCCGGTTCCCCAGCTGAGCGCGGCCAAGGCCAAGTCGCAGTTGGCTAACGGCACGTCGTGCGCAGCCGCCAGGTCGAGAATCTCGCGGACGAGCGCGCGTCGCTCCTCGCTCAACACGGGCTCGGCCAAGGCCAGCAGCGGTGGGAACCGCGGGTCCCCCGCCTTGTACACACTGTGCCCGAATCCGGGGAGGCGGCCCTGTTCACGCAGCGCGTCGTTCAGGGCGCGGGGTGCCCCGTCACGCTCGGCCGCGGCGAGCAGCTCGTAGGCCATCTGGCTGGCGCCACCGTGCAGGGGGCCGGCGAGGGTGGCCAGTCCGGCCGCCAGTGCGTCATAGGGGTCGGCGCGCACCGATGCGGCGATGCGCACGGCCATGGTGGACGTCGCCAGCTCGTGATCGGCGAGGAGCACCAGCGCGGCATTGACGGCGGGCGCGAGGAACGCATCGGTCCCGGGGGCGAGGCGCGCCGCGAGGCGCACGGCCAACGGCGCATCGGGGTCCTCCCTCGGCGGCGCCGGAGCAACGGCGGCGGTGAGCGCGGCCGCGCAGCGGCGGGCCGCCCGGGCCACGGCCTCGGGTCGCACGTCGGCGCGCAGCGGGTCGGTGGCGCCGCAGACGACCAGTGCCCAGCGCATACGGTCGAACGGGGTCGGCAAGGGACACGGTCCGAGCTCGGGTGCGCGCCAGTCGCCGCCGCCTTCGTTCCGCCAGAGCAGTTCGGCCACCTCTTCGAACGTGAGGTCCTGAGCCAAGTCGACCGCGGGCCGGCCGCGGTAGATCGGGCCTTCGTGCTGATCGAGCCTGGTCACACTCGTCGTCACGGTGGCGAGCCGGGTGGCGGTCTCCCGACCGCCCCGGCTGCGCGCCGCCAGCGCCTCGATGTCGTCCAGTTCGAAGAGGCTGCCCCGCTGGCCCGGGCTCGGGTCGCGGTGCGACTCCAACAGCCCGCGGCTCACGTAGGCGTAGAGGGTGGGGATCTTCACGCCGAGCCGGCGGGCTGCTTCGTGGGTGGTGATCATCCGGCCCATATATGCCGGGACACTTTACATTGACTTGATCAACGTTTACAAACGCAGGGATGGCGCGCAATAGTGGATGCCATGGAAACAACCGTGCGTGATCTGATGACTTCCCCCGCGGTGACGTGCACCGCCGACGACACCTTGGCCATGGCTGCCGAGGCGATGCAGGACGCCGAGACGGGCTCTGTCGTGGTGACCGACGACGGCAAGGTCGTCGGGATCCTGACCGAACGCGACCTGCTGAGGGCAGCGGCGGCCGGCGGCGAACCCGGGCACGAGCTGGTGCGGCTGTGGATGACGGCACGCCCCGACGTGCTCGGTCCCGACGAGCGGGTCGACGCAGCCTGGGCCAGCCTGACCTCGCACCATTACCGTCACCTGCCGGTCGTCGACGGCGACCGTTGCGTGGGAGTCGTGTCGTTGCGCGACCTGATGGGCGTGGCGCGCATCCGTCCGGCCGCCGAGACGAGCGGCGAGGTGCCGGCCGGCCTCGAAGGCGTGGTGGTGGCCGAGACGACCATCGGCGACGTCCGGGGGCAGCAAGGCTTCTACCACTACCGCCAGTACTCGGCCGTCGACCTCGCCGAGTCCCGCTCGCTCGAGGACGTCTGGCATCTCCTCTTCCGCGGCGAGCTGCCCGACGCCGCCGAGGCGGCTGCGTTCGCTGCGGCGGTGCGGCAACGCCGGACGATGCCACCGGGCCTGAGCACCCTGCTGCCGGCGCTGGCGCGCCGGGGCGCGCCGCTCGACGTCCTGCGGACCGCCGTCTCGCTGCTCGGGGCCGAGCTGGGCTGGCGGCCGACGCACGACATCGGCCACGACGAGCTCTACGAGGACGCCCTGGACCTGTGCGCCGTGGTCCCGACGATCCTGGCGGCGGCCCACCGCCTGCGCCAGGGCGACGAGCCTATTGAGCCGCATCCCGTTCTGGGCCTGGCAGCCAACTACCTCTACATGCTGACGGGCGAGGAGCCGAGTGCACTGCACGCTCGGGCCATCGAGCAGTACATGATCCTCACCATCGACCACGGGTTCAATGCGTCGACCTTCACGGCGCGCGTCGTGACGTCGACGGGCGCTGACCTGGCCGCGGCGATCGTCGCCGGAATCGGTGCGCTGTCGGGCCCGCTGCACGGCGGTGCGCCCAGCCGAGCCCTCGACATGCTCGACGCGATCGGCACGCCCGAGAAGGCTGACGCCTATGTCCGCAAGGCCATCGAGGACGGCGAGCGCATCATGGGCTTCGGACACCGCGTGTACAAGACCGACGACCCTCGCTCGCTCTTGTTGCGTTCGGTGAGCGAGCAGCTGGGCGGGCCGCTGGTGGCATTCTCCCAGTCGGTCGAGCGCACGACCGTCGACGTGCTCGCCGAGTTGAAGCCCGGGCGTCACCTCTACACCAACGTCGAGTTCTACGCCGGCGTGGTCATGCACACCTGTGGGATCCCACGAGAGATGTTCACGCCGACCTTCGCGGCGGGACGCGTCATCGGGTGGAGCACCCACGTCATGGAGCAGGCGTCGCACAACCGGCTCATCCGGCCGGCGGCCCGCTACGTGGGCCCGCCCCCACCCCAGCCCGTCCCGCCGGCCTGATCCCCGGGGCCGCCCGTTGGAGGAGGCCCGAATCCCGACTAATCTGGTCTGGCTTTAGTAGTTCGCAGGGACCGGATCTTGTGGGAGGTGGACGTGAGCACCAGCGCTGAGGTGGGTGAACGCACGCGTGCGTCCAGGCGGCTGTTCTCGTTCCCCAACCCCGTGAACGAGGTGTCGGCCCGTCTGGTGGCCGGCGGCGTGGTCGTCATGGTCGTCCTGACCCTTGCCTTCGACCTGCGCTGGGCCACGATCGTCCTCGCCTACGGCTTCGTGGCCCGCGTGCTGAGCGGCCCCCGCTTCAGCCCGCTCGGACAGCTGGTCACCCGGGTCATCACCCCGCGGCTCGGCCTGGCCGAGCGTCTCGTCCCCGGGCCGCCCAAGCGCTTCGCGCAGGGCATGGGTGTCGCCTTCTCGGTCACCGCCCTCGTCCTCACCGCCTGCGGCGAGTGGACCGCGGCTGAGGTCGTCCTCGGTCTGCTCGGTGTGGCCGCCGTCCTCGAGTCGGCCCTCGGGCTGTGCCTCGGGTGCAAGGTGTTCGCGCTGCTCATGCGGGTCGGGGTGGTGCCCGAGTCGGTGTGCGAGGAGTGCGCCGACATCTGGTCGCCCAGCCGGCGCATCGCCGCGTAGGCGGTACTCGACAAGGGCCGAGGCGGAAGGGCCGCGGCCGCGGACGCCCGCTCCGGCGGAGCAACCCGGTCGGCTTCCCTGCGCGAGGGTCTAGCTGTCGTAGAGCAAGACGCCGCGGATGTTCTTGCCGTCGCGCATGTCCTGGTAGCCCTGGTTGATGTCACCGAGCTTGTACGTGGTGGTGATCATCGAGTCGAGGTCGAGCTTGCCCTCGCGGTAGAGCTTGAGGAGCTTGGGGATGTCCGAGTGGATGTTGGCCGACCCGAAGATGCTGCCCACCACCTGCTTCTCCAAGATGGTGAGCTGCATGAGGTTCATCGTGACGTCCATCTCGGCGAAGGGATGGATGTTGGTCACGACGACGCGGCCGCGCTTGGCGGTGAGGCCGAGGAAGGAGTCCATCATGGAGCCCTGGCCGACGCCCATGGCGAGGACGACCTTGTCGCACATGTGCCCCCACGTCTCTTGTGCGATGAGTGCGGTGGCCTCCTCGACCGAGCCGGCGACGTGCGTGGCGCCGAACGTGGGAGCGAGCTCGCGCTTGAGGGGAACCGGGTCGATGGCAAAGATCATCTCGGCACCGGCGAGGCGGGCGCCTTGGATAGCGGACGCACCAATGCCGCCCACACCGACCACGGCGACGTAGTCGCCCGGGCGAACGTCGGCGGCGTAGACCGCGGAGCCCCAGCCGGTGGTCACGCCGCACCCGACCAAGCAGGCCTTCTCGAGCGGGTAGTCGGGGAGGATCTTCACGCACGAGGCCTGGTTCACCACGGTGTGCTTCCCGAAGGTGCCGAGGCAGACCATGGTCGGGATGTCCTGGTCCTTGGCATGATGGCGGAGCGTGCCGTCCATCTGGCGGCCCTGCATGAGCACCGCGCCGACGTCGCACAAGTTGGAGTGGCCGGTGGCGCACGACGGGCACTTGCCGCAAGCCGGCACGAACCCGAGCACGACGTGATCCCCCTTCTTGAGGTCGTGCACACCCGGCCCGACCTCCTCGATGACGCCGGCACCCTCGTGGCCGCCGATCATCGGCAACGGGACCGGCATGTCGCCGGTCACCAGGTGCTCGTCGGAGTGGCACATGCCCGACGCGGCGAGCGCGACGAGGACCTCACCCTCCTTCGGCTCATCGAGCTGAATGGGCTCGACGCTCCACTCTCCGGGTCGCTCCCACAAGATGGCGGCTTCGGTCTGCACAGTCCCTCCCAGAATTTGTCGTGCGCGGCGGCTCGCCGGCCAACGCTATCGGCTCGCCGGCGCAGGCCGGATGTTCTTCTCACCCGCCCCGCAGCACCCCCGGGGAACCTGGACGAGCCTGACGAGCTGCGACGAGACAAGACCGACGAGACAAGACGGACAGTCGCGCCTACGATCCCCACGCTTTGGGGGAATGGCTCGCGCCGAGCCGAAAAGCTGGGGAGGGACGCCGTGCACCATGGAGCAAGTTGGGCCCGACGCTGGACTGTTGCTGCGTGTGGCCTGGCGCTCGCAGGGACCGCCACGGTGCTGGGCGTGCTGCCTGGCGCGGGGCCGGGCGACGCCGGTGCCGCCACGTCCTCCGTCTACGACGCGGCCGCCACCTTCGCCGGCCCGCAAACCGTGGGCCACATCATTGAGCCCGAGACCGCACTCCCGAGCAACCTGGCCGCGCACGACTATGTGGAACAGGAGTACTTCGCGTCGGGAACGGCGCATGCCTTCAACGCCACGTCGGCCCCCGCCGACGGTGACTGGACCATCGCGCCCACCGCCTCGGCCACCTACGACACCAGGATCCTCGTGCGGCGTCCCGCCAATCCGGCTCACTTCAGCGGCACGGTCGTCGTCGAGTGGATGAACGAGTCCGAGGGCGAGTCCGCCCCCGACTGGGACTACCTCAACCCGGCATTGATGGATGCCGGTGACGCCTACGTCGGCGTCTCGGCGCAGGAGTTGGGCGTCGACGGTGGCACGCCGATCCTCGGGTCGGTCGCCGGCGCGAGCGTCGGCAAGGGACTCGTCCAGCAAGAGCCGAGCGCGCTATGGCAGCCTGCACCACCCCGGAGATCAGTACGCGCTCGACATCTTCGACCAGATCGGCCTCGGGCTGCGTTCCTCGAACGCACACGTCTTGGGTTCCCTCCACCCGCGTCACATCGTTGCCGTCGGGGAGTCCCAGTCCGCCTTCTACTTGACCACGTTTGCCGACGCGCTCGAGCCCCACGGCCACCCCTTCGACGGGATCTTCATCCACAGCCGCGGAGGTACGGGGGCCTCTTTGAACGGCAGCTCCATCACCTCGAGCGCGTCGCCGGCCAATCTCCGGATCCGCACGGATCTGCACGTACCGGTGTTCATGTTCGAGACGCAGACGGACCTCATTCAGCTCGGCTACGCCGGAGCGCAGCAGCCGAACACCAGCGACATCCGCACCTGGGAGGTGGCGGGGACGTCGCACGCCGACGCGTACCTGGTCGGGGCGGCCTCGAGCGTCCTGGGCTGCTCGAGTGCGATCAACAGCGGCCCCCAACATGTCGTGGTCCAAGCCGCCTTCGACGACTTTGTCCGCTGGGTCGTGCACGGGACCCCGCCGCCCTCTCCCGCCCCCTTCCGCCTCAAGAGCACCAACCCAGCGACACTGGCGCTCGACCAGTACGGCAACGTCATCGGTGGCGTGCGGACACCCGCTGTCGACGTCCCGGTCTCGACACTGAGTGGCGCGGCGCCAGCGGGCACCTCGGTCATCTGCTCCTTGTTCGGCTCGACCACGCCCTTCACGGCGCAGATGCTGGCCAGCGCCTATGGCACCAAGGCCCACTACGTGGCCACGTACACCGCCGACCTCAACCGCGACATCGCGACCGGCTACCTCCTCCCCTCCGAGCGGGCCTCCCTGCTGGCCATGGCCGAGCAGGTGCAGTTCCCGGCATCCTGACTCGTCCGCGCCGCGCCGCCGGTCAGCGGGCGCGGGCCGCTCGGCCGCCGGCCGGTCCGATTGTCAGTCGGCGCGCTTCCCCAGCAGGGCGGCCTCGATGCGGTCGCCCAGTGCCTTGTCGATGTTGCGCCAGTACGCAAAGGCTCGCTCTCGCACCTCGTCACGGCGGAGGCCGGCGAGCAAGCCCGACACGGTCTCGACCAGTCGATCTCGGGCTGCATCGTCCATCACCTGGTTGATCAACGTATTGGGCTGACCGAAGTCGTCATCCTCGGCGTGCAGCGTGTACGCGGCCCGCACCATCTCGCCGTCGGCGGCCCACACCGCTGTCTCCGCATAGGTGTGCTCGTCGGCGGCCGGCGCATCCTCAAAGGAATTCGGGTAGTAGACGGGGTCGGTCACGTTGTCGACCCGCATGGCCCCGTCCTTCGAATAGCTCCGCACCTCGGATCGAGGCCGGTTCACCGGGATCTGCTGGTAGTTGACACCGAGGCGGGCCCGGTGCGCGTCGGCGTAGGAGAAGCCGCGAGCAAGCAGCATCTTGTCGGGCGAGAGTCCGGTGCCGGCGACCGTGTTGTTCGGCTGGAACGCCGCCTGCTCAATCTCGGTGTGGTAATCGGTGACGTTGCGATTCAACGTGAGGCGCCCGACGTCGATGAGCGGGTAGTCGCCGTGCGGCCACACCTTGGTGAGGTCGAACGGGTTGAAGCGGTAGTCCTTGGCCTCTTCGAAGGGCATGATCTGCATCTTGAGGGACCAACTCGGGAAGTCGCCGCCTTCGATTGCCTCGTAGAGGTCGCGCTGGTGGTAGTCAGCGTCCTCTCCCGCGATCCGATCGGCGTCGGCCTGCGTGAGGAACTCAACGCCCTGGTCCGTCTTGAAGTGGTACTTGACCCAGAAGCGCTCGTCCTGCCGCGTTGACCCACATGTAGGTGTGCGAGGAGTAGCCGTTCATGTGGCGCCACGACCTTGGGATGCCTCGGTCTCCCATCAGCCAGGTCACCTGATGAGCCGACTCGGGCGACAGCGTCCAGAAGTCCCACTGCATGTCCGGGTCGCGCAGGTTGTTGGCGGCCAGACGCTTCTGGGACCGGATGAAGTTCTGGAACTTGATGGGATCGCGGATGAAGAAGACCGGGGTGTTGTTGCCGACGATGTCGAGGTTGCCCTCGCTCGTATAGAACTTGATGGCGAAGCCGCGCGGGTCCCGCCAGGTGTCCGGCGAGCCGCGCTCCCCCGCGACCGTCGAGAAGCGGATCACCAGATCGGTCTCGGCACCGGGCCCGAAGACGGCCGCCTTGGTGAAGCGGCTCACGTCATCGGTGACGACGAAGGTGCCGAACGCACCTCCGCCTTTCGCGTGGGGCTGGCGTTCGGGGATGCGCTCCCGGTTGAAATTCGCCATCTGCTCAATCAGGTAGAAGTCCTGCAAGAGGATGGGGCCGTCGGGGCCGACGGTGAGCGAGTGTTCCTGACTGGCAACCGGGATGCCGGCATCTGTCGTGGTGGGTGGCCTGTGTGCTCGCTCCGTGCTCATGGCTCCTCCGAACTTCCCGGTCGACGCACCGAGATGAGCGGCGTCGTGCGTCCACGACCCGGATCCGACGCTAGCGGTGTCTCTCTGCCGTCCGTCCCTCGTGTGCGCCCGTCGCCGGCTGCGACGGCCGGTGCACGGCGGCCGGTCAGCTGGACGGGTCGGAGGTCGCCCCCTGGGCGGCGGCGGGACCAGGGACCGATCGTCCCTCGACATCGAGAGGGCGCAGTGCCCGACGTCCCAGCCGTCCACCTGTGCTACATCCTGACCGGACCCGGCCCGACGATGTTCGTGCTCGCGCCGGAATGCCGGAGACGCAGTTTCCTGGATCCCTCCGACGACCACGTGGTCGAAGCCGACGCCGTGTGCCAGCTCTTGTTCGGCAGCGCCTGAACTGCCCGGAAGCCAGCTGAGTCCGGGAGCTCGTCTCGCTCAACGAAAGCGCGGAGGACCCCAGTTGTTCCGATTCGTCCAAGTGGCGGGCGAACCCCGCTTTGCCGCCTCTCTCAGGTGTTCCGCTGCTCCATTCGAGGAACGGGCTCGCCATCCGGGCGATTGCGCCACGCCGAGCGAACCTGCGCCGAGGCGATGGTGCCGCCGACCGAACATCACGATGGCGAAACCCGACAGGATCAGTAACAGGCCGAACAGCCACTCCCACCAGAGGGGAGCTCCGGTGAAGGCGAGAGCCGGGGTGATGGATGAGGCCGTCGTGGCCGAGGTGGTCGGTGAAGAGCCGCCCGTGCTGCCAGAACTCGCCGGTGTGGTGCCTGCGGGACCCGTGACCACGGCGGGAGTGGCGACCACGTAGAAGATGCCCACCCCGGCGCCACCGCTCGGCACCGTGACCGGCGCGGTGGCCGTGACTCCCCGAGCCGTTGGGGGTCGAGGTTCCGCCGCAGACCACCAGCTGGTAGCCGGGCGGGGCCGTGGCCGTCATGGTGTAGCCGCCGGCGCCGACCCCGGTCGGGGCCAGCGGGTTCGGCGTCGACGCCACGGTGCTCGGCCCGCTCGCTGCCAGCGTCCCACCGGACTGCTCGGTCGTGGTCGGGTTACCACCGGCGCACAGATAGATGTGGCCGGCGATGGTCTGGGTGACCGGGACCACGTAGAAGATGCCCACCCCGGCGCCACCGCTCGGCACCGTGACCGGCGCGGTGGCCGAACTCCCCGAGCCGTTGGGGGTCGAGGTTCCGCCGCAGACCACCAGCTGGTAGCCGGGCGGGGCCGTGGCCGTCATGGTGTAGCCGCCGGCGCCGACCCCGGTCGGGGCCAGCGGGTTCGGCGTCGACGCCACGGTGCTCGGCCCGCTCGCTGCCAGCGTCCCACCGGACTGCTCGGTCGTGGTCGGGTTACCACCGGCGCACAAGTAGATGTGGCCGGCGATGGTCTGGGTGACCGGGACCACGTAGAAGATGCCCACCCCGGCGCCACCGCTCGGCACCGTGACCGGCGCGGTGGCCGAACTCCCCGAGCCGTTGGGCGTCGAGGTTCCGCCGCAGACCACCAGCTGGTAGCCGGGCGGGGCCGTGGCCGTCATGGTGTAGCCGCCGGCGCCGACCCCGGTCGGGGCCAGCGGGTTGGGCGTCGACGCCACGGTGCTCGGCCCGCTCGCCGCCAAGCGTCCCACCGGACTGCTCGGTCGTGGTCGGGTTACCACCGGCGCACAAGTAGATGTGGCCGGCGATGGTCTGGCTGGGAGCGCCACAGTTGAGCAGGGCGAGGTTGTAGCTCGCGGAGTCGGTCCGGGAGAAACCGTCGGACCACTGACTCGAGATGGTGATGGTGATGGTGCCCGAGGCCGTGGCGGGCACGGTCTGCGTCAGCGTGGTCGAGGAATAGGGCACCCCGGGCGAGGCGGCGATGCTGAAGGTCGTGCTGCTCAGCGTGGCGAGACCGCCGGTGACCGACGTCACAGAACCTGTCTCCGACTCGTTGAAGTCGTTCTGAATGGTCCAGACGATCGTGGACGGGGTGCCAGCGGGCTGGGCGCAGCTGGCCGTGGCGCTGACGATGTTGTCGTGGGCGAACGACGGCGTGGCAAAGGCCACCAGCCCGACGACGGCCAAAACCGAGGCCACGCCGCCCTTGACCAAACGACTGAGGTGACGCGACCTGCGGCCCGACCTCCCCGACAAGGTTGCGCGCTTCAGGACCGACCTCACGCCGCGCGCTCGTTCCAATATCCCCACTTCGAGAACCCCCGGTAGGTACCGACGCCAATAGGTAGTTGGCTGCGACAGTACCAACAACAGAGCCACAATTCTGTGATCTCCGAGACCGCTCCGGAAGGCGCCCGAAACGAGGGCGCAAAACACTGCACCTCGGGGTGAGCTTGAGAGTTACCGAAAGGGCTCGCGACGGCGCGAGAGGCGTTTGGAGAGTCCAGCGCGAGGGCGTAGACGACCTTGGTCGATGTTGCTCGCTCTGCAAACCGGGCGAGCTCTCGGTGCCAGCCGTCAGGCGATCCCACCGCATCGTTCACCCGCTCTGAGCCGGGTCCGTGGCGGTCCAGATGACGGTGGGCAAGTTCGACGCGCGTCATGGCCGCGCTCTCGGCGAGGAAGGTGACTTCGACCTCACACACCCACCCCGGCTGCCCGACTTCCCGGCTCCCCGACTCCCCGACTCCCCGACTCCCCGGCTGCCCGACGCCCCGGCTAATGCGGACCCGCGCGGGTGGGATCCCTTTCGGCGGCGCGACCGAATGCAACGATTGTGTTCGTGGCACCGCAAAGGCTCGTACGTGGCGGAGGTCTGTCTTGCAAGACCCACAAGCAGGATCGGACGCGGGCAACCGCGCTTGCCCCGGTGCTGGCGGCTTTGACCCTGCTGTTGAGTGGCCTGCTCACGATTTCCGCCTCCGGCGCGAGCAGTGCCGCCACTGCTGGCTGGTCGGTCTCGACCGTGCCAGGCAGTGGCCAGGACGAGGTGCTGCTCGGGACCACCTGCACCAGCGGTACCAACTGCTTCGCTGCCGGGATCGACCTCGGCGACCTCAGCTCCCCCACGACGACGCCCACACCGATCATCGACACCTGGGATGGCGCGAACTGGACCTACAGCACCGGAGCTCCGCTGCCGGCGGGTGTCGAAGGCGGCCTCTTCAACGTCGCCTGTGCCAGCACCGTCGACTGTTGGGCGGTCGGCACCCAGACGGAGGCCGGCGGAAACGGGAACTCCACCGGCGCGCTCGTCGAGAACTGGAACGGCACCGCCTGGTCGGTCGTCGTGACACCGACACCGAGCGGCAGCGGGGTCGTGGGCGCATTCCTCCAGGGGGTCAGCTGCACGTCACCTTCCGACTGCATCGCCGTGGGCTACACCACCGACATCAACGGAGGGAACCTCAACGACCTGATCGAGCAGTGGAACGGGTCGTCGTGGACCATCGTCCCCGGGGCCGACACCGGCCAGATCTACGACGAGCTCATGCGCGTCGACTGCCTCAATGCCGACGACTGCTGGGCGGTTGGCAATTCCGGACCTGTACAGCAAGATCCGAACTTCCTACCCATCTATCCCGGCGCCGTGGGCGATCAGGGGCTGATCGAGCACTGGGACGGGTCGTCCTGGTCGGTGGTGCCCAGTACGAGCGAACCGTCACCAGGTGGCGGCTTCCTCTACGGCGTCGACTGTCTCTCCGCTGTTGACTGCTGGGCCTCCGGCGCCGTGACGGACGCCACGGGTCAGGGATCGGGCCTCTTGTTGGAGCAGTGGAACGGGTCGGCATGGGTCGATGTCTCTGACACGGTTCCGAGCCCGACCGAGTCGCTTGGCGGAGCCATCTTGAGCAGCATCTCGTGCGTCAATCCTTCGAGCTGTTGGGGGGTCGGCTCCTACGGCACCTTTGGCGGTGGCGGGGGCAGCGGCTTCCAGCCTCAGGCATTCATCGAGTACTGGAATGGGTCGTCCTGGTCGATCGAGCCGAGCCCCGAGGTCGGCCCGCTCGATCTCTTGAACTCGGTGTCGTGTATAGCCGGCGTGGGGTGCGCCGCGGTGGGCACCACCGCCACCGGAGGGGGCGGCAACGATCCGGGACTGCGCTCCTTTGTAGAGCAGACAACCTTCGCGCCTGCATCGAGTCAGGGCTATCTCCTGGCCGCTCGCGACGGGGGTGTCTTCGCCTACGGGACGGCTGCGTTCCACGGCTCCATGGGCGGCCGGCACCTCAACGCGCCGATCGTGGGTACGGCCTCGACCCCCGACGGCAACGGATACTGGCTCGTGGCCTCCGACGGTGGCGTGTTCTCCTTCGGGGACGCGGCCGTTCGCCGGCTCGATGGGCGGGCAACACCTCAACGCCCCGATCGTGGGCATGGTTCCCACGTCGGACGGACAGGGCTACTGGCTCGTGGCCTCCGACGGTGGCGTGTTCTCCTTCGGGGACGCGGCGTTCGCCGGCTCGATGGGGGGCGAGCGGCTCAACGCGCCCATCGCGGGTATGGCGACAGCAGGGCCGGTGGGCTACTGGCTCGTAGCCTCCGACGGGGGCGTCTTCAGCTTCGGCGCCGGCTTTTACGGGTCTGCGGGCAGCCTCCGCCTGGTGTCCGCCGTAACGGGCATGGCGGTGAGCGCCGACGGGCGGGGCTACTGGCTGGTGGCGGCTGACGGCGGGGTATTCACCTATGGCGACGCCGCCTATCACGGCTCGGTGCCGGGTCAGGGCATCAGCGGACAACCCAGCGTGGTTGGCATGACTGCCACTCCCAGCGGGCAGGGATACTGGCTGACCGGCAGCAACGGTGCCGTGTACTCCTACGGCGACGCCACATTCCTCGGAGCGCCAACGGCGACGCACCTGGCGGCGCCGATCATCGGGGTCGCCGCCTCCCCTTAGTCAAGTGCCCGGAGCGCTTGCCGGTGTTCTCGCCGAAGTCGCTGCTGTCGTCGTAGCGCAAGCGACTTCGTACACCGAACCGGTGGGTCACCCGGGTCTCGATCCCGGCACCTTGGTCTTAAAAGTGCAAGTCAAGTCGTTGCGGTATGAATCTTCTTGTTGCAAAACGTCGCAACATCGCTGGTGCAAACGAGAAGGAGCGAGGGTGCCGGCGACGAACTGAAACGGCGTGAACCACAGTGCAACACGGTTGTTGGGACGACCGGCCTTCGGTGTGGGTTGTGTTGGGCCGGTCGATTGCGTCCAACGACACGGTGCCCAGCCTCAGCCACCGGATGATCTGCTCCCTGGTCATCTTCGACGGTCACGGCGTCGCACCCCTGGTTCGGGAGATTCTTCACCGTCGCCGTCGCTCAATCGTTCGGGTCCGCGCAGACGAAGACGCGATCATGAGCATTTGACTATGCAGGTCCGAGCTAGTAGCCAGGCGAAACTCGACAAATACGGAGGGCGATCCAATGTCAGAGGTGGTCAGGCGTAGCAGATCGCGGGTTCGCGCAATCGGAGCGGGTCTCGCGTTGGTGGTCGGAGTCTTAGCTGTGGGTTTGGTGACCGCGGCACCGGCCGGCGCGCTTCCCGTCGTGTACGTCGCCCCGTCGGGCTCCGGTGGCGGCAGTTGCGCTACGCCGGACTTCAACACCATCTCGGCAGCGGTCACGGCGGCGAGCGGCGGCGAGACCATCAACGTCTGCGCTGGCACCTATAACGAAATGGTCACCGTCTCCGCCGTTCCTGTCACCCTCAACGCGGTTACTGCGCCGGTGATCGTCAACGCCACGGGCCAGCCCGAGGGCATCGTGATCGAGGGCGCCACTGCCGCCGGAACGGTGGTCCAGGGCTTCACCGTGAACAACGCCCAGGGCGAAGGGATTCTGGTCGAAGGGACGACGAACGTCACTGCCCAGAACAACGTCGTGAGTGGCAACGACCTGGCCTGCATCCCCCAGACCGGCGCAAACGACTGCGGTGAGGGCATCCACCTCGAGGCAGTGACCAACTCGACGGTTTCTCGTAACACGAGCGAGAGCAACAGCGGCGGGATTCTGCTCGACGACGGCGTCCCGCCGAACACTATCGGCGCGGGGGCTTTCGGCGGTCCCACCGCCTACTACGGCCCGACCAGTGGGAACATGGTCCTGAACAACATCGTCGTCAACAACATCTGGGACTGCGGCATCACGATGCCGTCGCACAACTCCCTGGCCGCACCAGGCGGTCACCCGAACCCGACGGCGGGCGGAATCTTCGACAACACGATTTCAGGCAACGTGTCCCAAAACAACGGCACGGCCGGCGGGGGCGGCTCGGGCATCCTGATCGCAGCACCATTCCCGGGTGCCGCCGCCTACAACAACACCATCACCGGTAACACGGTGTCGGGCAACGGGCAGGCGGGGATCACCATCCACAGCCACGCGCCTGCCCAGGACGTGAACGGCAACGTCATCACGAACAACACCGTCGGCCAGAACGCCGTCGGCGAGTCCCAGCCGGGCACCGGGGTGTTCACCACCGGCAGCGCCAGCGCCGGTGACGTCGACGCCGGCGACCCGGCAACGACGGGCATCGTCGTGTTCAGTGCCGTTGTCCCCGTGACCGGGACGTCGGTGACGGGAAACTCCATCTCCAACAACTACTACGGGATCTGGACGGCCAACACCGACACGAGCGGCATCAACAACAACACATTCACCAACGTGACCGTGCCGGTCTACGCCGTGCCGCCTCCGGGTTCGGGCTACTTGATGGCAGGCAGCGACGGCGGCGCCTTCAACTTCGGCCAGCTCGGCTTCTGGGGCTCGGCGGCGGGCTCGTCCGTCACAGCGGGCTCCGGAGTGGTCGGCATGGCAGCTACACCGGACTCGGGTGGTTACTGGATGGCGACGGCCGTCGGCGGCATCGCGGCCTTCGGCGACGCGGCCAACGTTGGCTCCATGGCCAACACGAAGCTCAACGCCCCTGTCGTAGGCATCGCCACCACGGCGGACGGCCACGGCTACTGGCTGGTGGCGAGAGACGGCGGGATCTTCAGCTTCGGCGACGCGAAGTTCATGGGCTCCATGGGCGGCAAGCCGCTCAACAAGCCGATCGTCGGAATAGCGGCGACGCCCGACGGTGCCGGCTACTGGGAGGTGGCCAGCGACGGCGGCATCTTCAGCTTCGGTGACGCCAAGTTCTCCGGCTCCACCGGCTCGCTCCACCTGAACAAGCCGGTTGTGGGTATGGCGGTGGCGCCGAACGGCACCGGCTACTGGCTGGTGGCCAGCGACGGTGGGATCTTCAGCTACGGCACCGCGGTGTTCCAGGGCTCGACGGGCTCGCTGACCCTCAACAAGCCGGTCATCGGCATGACGGCGACGCCCGACGGCGGCGGCTATTGGCTGGTCGCCAGCGACGGCGGCGTCTTCAACTACGGCGACGCCTCGTTCAGGGGCTCGCTGGGCAGCCTGAAGCTGGTAGCGCCCATTGCGGCCACCACGGGGCAGCTGCCGTTCAACACCTCGAGCGGCGGCTGATTCGATTCGGTCGACAAACGCATCAAAGGAACTTCAACCAAGCTCGGGTCTTTCCTCGGGGGGGCCTCCCCTTGCTGTCCAGCACGATCTGAAGGACCGGCTCAGGCGCACACCCGGATCTCCGCTCCGCCAGCGACGTTGTCCACCGGGTGGGTGGTTGTCGCAGGGTGGAGCGTCCTGCGAGCTCAATGGCTGCCCGACAGATCCACGTCTTGGTCGGGACGCTATGGGTCGAAGTACCGGACCTGCATCCTGGCGGATGTGCGCAGCGTGAAGGTGCAGGGCGTCGACTTCAGCAATAAACCGCATCCTGGACGCAAACTTCTGTTCAACGGTGATGTCCGGCCGAGCACCTGACTGGAGCACCTGTCGTCAGTCCGCCGGATCGACGCCGGTCACGGCCGCTTCGGGAGCAGTGATCCAAATTGTTGGGATCGACGTCCACGCCGTGAGGTGCGTCCTGCCGAATCCATGCCGCTGACCAGCATTTGCCGTGGGCCGCCCGGGTCTCGATCCCGGCACCTTGGGAT
>CAWBUQ010000020.1:0-100438 GCA_963791995.1 uncultured Acidimicrobiaceae bacterium
TAGGCGGGTCAGCTCCGGGCGTCGTCGGGCACCGGTCTTGTCGCGGATGCGATCGAGGTGCGAGCGCACGGTGGCCACGCTGATGAAGAGGTCCTCGGCGATCTCCTTGTCGGTGCGTCCGGCACCGACAAGGAGAAGGATCTCCAGTTCCCGTTCCGAGAGGCTTATTCCGTTCGAGCCGGTGGGCTGCTCTTCCTTCACTTCGGTGATAGTGGCCAACGGGTCTGCGACAGGCACGAAGACGAACGTGGCATCGCCAAATCGGATGCGGTCACCATGCCGGAGCGAGTGCGAAGTGACTCGCTTCCCATTCACCAGCGTGCCGTTGGCACTGTTGGAGTCCGTGAGCACCCATTGCTCCTCTTGGAGGTCGAAGCGCGCATGCTGACGCGAGACGCGCATGTCCGCGTCCAGCACGATGTCATTGGTCTCCGCCCGGCCGACGGTCGTGCTCGGCGGCGTCAACTCATACCGAAGGCTGGGGTCGTTGTCCAAATAGATGTAAGCCACGGCGTCCTGTCTTGGCGGTCGCTCTTAGTGGGTGATCAGTGCCAGCGCGGTGAGTGCGAGGGCAAAGCTGACGACGAAGGCGGCGATCACGAGGACCCACGAACGCTTCGTACGTCCGGAGGGCTTGCGCTGCCCCGCCGAGGGGAGCGCAATGGTCGGTATCGGTTGCAAGATCCACTGATCGTCGACGGTCGCGGCCGGCGGCTCGACGCCCGGACCGCGAGGAGGGAGGGGAGGGGCTGGAGCGAGTTCGGACGGCCCGTGCCAGGTCGCGTCGTCGACCAGTTCCGCCGTCCAGCCGGCCCCGCCGCCGCCCACCCACACGCCATGGGCTGCCTCCATGTGAGTACCGGGAGGAGCGGTCGTCGTGGTCGGTACGGCCGCGACGACCGGTGCGGAGTTCACCGCCGCCTCGAACCACTCGCTCGGCGCGGCCTCGACGAGGCGGTCGGCCAGTTGGCGCGCCGTCGGCCGGTCCGCTGCTGAGGGCGCAAGTCCGTCGTGCAGGACGGCCACAACCGGGGCGGGCAGGTCCGTCCTTGCGACGGCCGTCACCGCACCCCCGTCGAGATGCGCCTCCACCGCGCCGCGCACGGACATGCCGGCAAAGGGATGACGACCCGCCAGAAGCTCCGTGGCCATCAATGCCAGCGCGTAGACATCCCATGCAGATGTCGGAGTCTCGCCTCGCAGTTGTTCGGGCGCCATGTAGAGCGGGGTGCCGCGGATTGTCCCGTCATTCGACATGAACATTGCGCGCTCGCCGCTGATCCGCGCCAGCCCGAAATCTCCGAGCTTGCAGCGACCCGCTGCGGTGATGAACACGTTGGCGGGCTTGACATCGCGATGGACCACGCCTCGGCCGGCCGCATAGTCCAGTGCCTCGGCGATATCGGATACGACCGCGAGCGCCTGGCTGGCTGAGGGGCGGGCGGTCGCTGCCATCGACTGGACGCTCGGCCCTCGGACGTACTCCATGACCAGCACAAGGTCCGCCCCGTCGGTGATGAGGTCGAACAGCCGAACGATCCTCGGATGGTCGAGACGAGACACCACCTGCGCCTCACGACGAAGACGCTCGGTGGCGGATGCATCGGCACTGAGGGTTCGCAGGAGCCGCTTGAGTGCCACGTCACGATCGAGGCTCCGCTGCCGAGCCAGGTGCACCACGCTCGATGCTCCACGCCCGAGCTCGCGGATCAGAGTGAAGTCTCCTGTGTTCGGGTCCTCACGAGCAGGATCGGTGACTTCCACGGTCCGCATTCTTCCAACATCCGCTGTCGGTCGCACCGGACGTTGCGGGCGAACCCGTCCAGCGCCTCTGGCCGCTCTCTCAGGGGTGAGGCGTCGTGTGTACGGGGCCTCCGGGGTTGACGCCCTGCACGATGCAGCGGTCTGGCGCGGCCTCATTGGCCACGGGCATCTTGAGTGACCAGTGGTACGTGCGGCGGACTTGGGCAGCGCCCACGGTTGACTGTGCCCCACGTACCGCCCACTCCCGTCGATGACCCACGCCTCGAGGTGCCCGAGCACCTCCGAGCCACCCCTGACCTCGGGAACCACGACAGAGCCCTGTGCGTCGGCGACGCCGTCGACCAAGCCGGCGTCCACTCCTTGCCCTGCGAACTCGCACGTGGACGGCGAAATCACGAAACTTGTCCAGCTGCGTCCCACCATCGGTGTCCGGAGCGTCGCCGGCAAGCTCGCGGTGGGATTCGGGCTTCCGCCCGCGGCAAGCCCGACACCGACACCGGCGACGACGACCGTCGCCGCGGCGGCGAACTGGCCAAAGGATGGGCTTGGATGAAGCGGACCGCCCATGATCAAGGCGGCCGCCGGGCCTGACTTGAGGTAGCTGGTACACGGCCACGCAGTTGGGGTCATCGAGGCGGGCGAGCACCTGGGCCTCCCTGCGCAAGTGGGCGAGCACCCCCTGCTGGGCCACCAGCTCCGGGGCGAGCTCCTTGAGGGCGACCAGCCGGCCCACCGAAGTTGCCGCGTCAGCCACACGGTGCTGGTGGCACCCACGCCGAGAGGCCCAGCTGCTCGAAGCCCTCCCACTCGGCCACCCGCACTCCTGCGCTCCCCGTTGCATATAGCGCTGGGGAGCCCTCATCATTCCGGATTTGGTGGGCTCATGGTCGGGGCGGTGCCCGGCGGGCGAGCGCCGTGTGGGTACTCCGACCCACATCTCGAGCCCGCGAACCCCCATGTCGGCCCCTGCTACCAGGGGCGTTGGGTCCAGATACTGAAACCATGTTCCAGAGCCGAGGTCGTCACCACAGCGCAGCGCACGAGAGCGCAGTCATTGTGCCCATCAGCACAGCCCACGCCTCTCTCACCGAGGGGTCGCCCCGCCTTCCCGTGTGGCGCCTGCTCGTCCTGGTCGCCACCGCCTTCCGGGCCCTCGGCGGGATCGCCTGGGACCGTCTGACCGCACGGGGCGAGGCCGCCGACACGCTGGCGGCCCGCCGGACGTGCCGTGCCTTCGAGCGTCTGGGCCCGACCTTCGTGAAGCTCGGGCAGCTCATCTCCTCGTCCCCGGGCACCGTTTCGGCCGGGTGGATCGATGAGCTGTCCTCGTGCCGCGACGAGGTGCCGCCCGTGTCGTGGGGGGCGGTCAAGGTCGTGATTGAGCAGGAACTCGGGGCAAAGGCAGCTGCCCTCGTAGACATCGAGCGCCAGCCGTTGGCCGCGGGCTCCATGTCCCAGGTGCACGCCGCCCGCCTGGCCGATGGCACGGAGGTCGTGGTCAAAGTCCAACGCCCCGGGTTGGAGAAGGTGCTGCGCCAGGACCTGCACCTGCTTCGTGCGGGCGCTCGACTTCTCGTGCGGATCCGGCCTTCACTCCAGGCTCTCAATCCGGTCGGACTGGTCGAGGACTTCGCGGAGTCGATCGGCCAGCAGCTTTCGTTCCGCACCGAGATCGCCAACATGACCACGATGCGCCAGGCGCTCCGTGGTTGCCCTTCGGTGGTAGTTCCCCGGGTGTGGCCCGAGCTCTCCACCGACCACGTGCTCGTCATGGAGCGCGTGGTCGGGGCGGGCGTCGACGAGCCGCACACCCTCGACGCCATGGGCGTGGACCGTCGCGGCGTGTTGGAGTCGCTGGTCGGGAGCCTGCTCGTGTCGGCCCTCGGGTCGGGGGCCTTCCACGGCGACCTGCACGCCGGCAACATGCTGGTGGGCGAGGACGGTCGGCTCGTGCTGCTCGACTTCGGCGTGATCGGTCGCCTCGACGGCGACGCCCGCCGAGTCGTCAGTGAGCTGATGGGCGCATTGGCCGAACTGCGTTTCGACGCTGCGGCACTCGCCATGCTCCAGCTCGTCGACGTGGGATCGGTGGACCTCGCAGCCGTGGCCACCGACGTCCAGGGCCTCATCGCCGACCTGATGTCCAAGTCGATCAATGAGATCGACGTTGCTGCCGGGCTCGGCGAGATGCTCCGCATCGCACGCACGCACCACCTGGTGCTGCCTCAGGCCGTGGTCGCCTTCCTCAAGCAGCTGATGTTCCTCGACGGTATCGGCCGGTCCCTTGACCCCGACTACGACCTGTTCGCAGACGCCACCCGGCTGCTCGAGACCTCGCTTGCGGCGGCCTGACGGTCGAGACCGAGCACGTGCCGACTCGGCACGTTGACGTTAAAAAGCGTTCGGTTGACTTGCAACGTCCGTGTGGAGAGGATCGAGAGGGTCAATCCTGCGTCGGGACCCGTCCGAGGACCGTACGCCGAGCACGAGCTCGGCCATGGTGCGCAACGTCGCGAGGTCGCCGTTGACGAGCATGGTCGTCGCCCGGGACTCGCGCCAGGCCTCGAGGTCGTCGCGGATCTTGGCCACCGGGCCCACCAGGGCGATGTCCTCGACCATGGACGTCGGAACGGCTGCCGCGGCGTCGTCCTTGCGCCCGTCGAGATATGCGTCCTGGATCTTGTGGGCGGCTTCCTCGTAGCCCATGCGGGCGAAGACGTCGAAGTGGAAGTTCATTTCCTTGGCGCCCATGCCGCCGATGTAGAGCGCGAGGTATGGCCGGAACCCGTCGGCGGCCGCATCGGTGTCCTCGTTGATGACCGTCGGAGCAAAGGCGAGAACTTCGAAGTCCTCGGCACTCCGTCGCGCCGTCGGACGGGCGAACCCCTCGTCGAGCGAGGCCTCGAAGGACGACATGGCCTTGGGCGAGAAGAAGATGGGGAACCAGCCGTCGGCGATCTCCGCGGCGAGTGCCACGTTCTTCGGCCCCTCGGCTCCCAGAATGATCGGCACGTCGGCCCGCAGCGGATGCACGATCGGCTTGAGCGGCTTGCCCAGTCCGGTACCGCCCGGGTAGGGAAGTGGGTAGTGCTTCCCGGCGTTCGTGACGGGGGCCTCGCGGGCGAGGACTTGGCGCACCACGTCGACGTACTCGCGGGTCCGGGCGAGCGGCGCGGGGAAGGGCTGGCCGTACCAGCCCTCGACCACCTGGGGCCCCGAAACGCCGAGCCCGAGCACGAAACGTCCGCCTGAGAGGTGGTCCATCGTCAGCGCGGCCATGGCCATGGCGGTGGGGGTGCGCGCGGAGAGCTGGCACAGCGAGGTGCCGAGGCGCACGTTCTCTGTGCGCGAACCCCACCACGCCAGCGGGGTCAGGGCGTCGGAACCGTAGGACTCCGCCGTCCAGACGGAGTCGTAGCCGAGGCGGTCGGCTTCCATCACCAGCTCGGCGGCGTTGGGCGGAGGACCCGAGCCCCAGTAGCCGAGCTGCAGGCCGATCTTCATGCTCTTCACGTGTTGCTCCTCTCGCCTCGCCCCGAGTGTGTCAAACCTTGTGCACGATGTCCTCGGCGAACCAGCGCACGGCGCCGAGGCGGGCAGCAATCGCTTCGTCGTCCGGGGTGCCCGGTGCGACGTCGACGAACATCCAGGGCGCGCACACGAAGTCGGTCACGCCGGCATCAGCGAAGCGGCGGTACATGTCGACGTCTGGACGTTCCTTCAACGAGAGGTAGATGCTGAAGTCGTCGAGGTCCGCACGGCCCGACTTGTCGAGCTCGGCACGCAGCTCTGCGAGGTGCACCCAGGCCTCCTCCTCGCTGTACGCGCCCGCGGCGATCCAGCCGTCACACAGAGCGGCCGTGCGGCGCAGCGCCACGGGGGAGTGGCCGCCACCGATGATGGGGACCGGCTTGGTCGGGGCGGGCTCCATCTGGCACTCCGGGACGTCGTAGTAGGTCCCGTGGTACTCCACCCACCCGCTGTGCCACAACGAGCGGAGCGCGACGATCATTTCGTCGAGGCGCTTGCCTCGCGTGCTGAAGTCCTGTCCGGTCTGGTCGAACTCCTCCTTGCACCAGCCCACGCCGATCCCGAGGCGGACGCGGTTGCCCGAGAGCACGGCCGCCGTGCCGACCGACCGGGCCACGCTGATGAGGTCGCGCACTGGCGCGACGTACACCGCCGTGGTGAAGAGCAGGTTCTGCGTGGCCGCAGCCATGGCAGCGATGCTGACGATCGCATCGGGCCACGGGGTCTCGGTTCCCCAGCTGGGGGCACCGTCCTCGCGTGTGGAGTAGGTGTAGCGGGACTCGAGGTGACGCGGGTTGAACAAGTGGTCCGAGATGTTGATGCCTCCGTAGCCCAACTCGTCACAGGCGCGGGCCAGCGGCAGCAGCTGGCTCGTCGGGAGGAAGGCGACGGACTGATGGAAGCGGACCGGGCGCTCGGACATGCTCGGCGGCCTCAGCGGGCCCGAGGCGGCAGCAGCGGTGCCGCCGATCGGAGCGGAGGTGGAGAAGGCGACAGGGATGTGCTTGGTCCCGTTGATGAAGTTCGACTGCAGGCGTTGCACCTCGCCGTCGAGTCGGATGTCGGGCAGTCGATCCAAGACACGGTCGAACATCACCATGATCTCCATCCGGGCGAGGTTCGCACCGAGGCAGAAGTGGGGCCCGCCCCCGCCGAAGGCGATGTGGTTGTTGGGCGACCGGGTGACGTCGAAGGTGTTCGGGTTCTCGAAGGCCTCCTCGTCGCGGTTGGCCGAGGTGTGCCAGAAGACGATCTTGTCGCCCTCCTTGATGTCCTGGCCGCGCACCTCCATGTCAGCGGTGGCGGTGCGCCGGAAGTGCATCACCGGCGTCACGTAGCGCAACATCTCCTCCACGGCGCCGGGAAGCAGAGAGCGGTCCTGGCGCAGCAGCTCCCACTGCTCGGGATGGTCGAAGAAGGCGGTCATGGCGCCCGACATGAGGTTCCGTGTCGTCTCGTTGCCGGCCACGATGAGGAGGAGGAAGAAGAGGTCGAGCTCGAGCTCGTTGAGCTTCTCGCCCTCCACCTCGGCGTCGATGAGCGTCGAGACCAGGTCCTGTCTCGGGGCCAGCCGGCGCTGCGACGCCAGCTCTTCGGCGTAGCTGTAGACCTGCATGGCGGCCTCGCCGGGGTCTGCATCGACCTCTTGGTACTCGGGGTCGTTGGCGCCGATCATCTTGTTCGACCAGTCGAAGACCATGCGGCGATCCTCTTGGGGCACACCCAGCAGTTCGGCGATCACGAGCAGTGGGAGCTCGGCCGCGATCTCCTCGACGAAGTCGGCGGTGCCGCGCTCGCACACGGCGTCGACGATCCCGTCGGCGTAGCCCACGATCTGTTGCTCGAGGTCCCGGACCATCTTGGGCGTGAAGCCCTTGTTGACCAGCCGGCGGTAGCGCGTGTGCATGGTCGGGTCCATGTTGACCATCATCAGCTGTTGCTGGGCGAGCTGGTCGTCGTCCATCTCGTGGAAGAGCGAGCCCCGGCGCGCCGAGGAGTAGTGCTCCCAGTCGCGGTTCACCTGGACGCAGTCGTCGTAGCGGGTGACGGCCCAGAAGCCGCCTCTCGGGGCGACTTCCTCGGGGTGCCAGTAGACGGGCGCCTCACGTCGCAGCTCGGCGAACCAGTGGTGGGGCACCCCCGCCACGAAATTGCGCCCGTCGACGAGGTCGATCTCATCGAGGCTCACGGGCCCCCCTTTCGGACGTCCCCGGCTGTCGCCGGTTTGCCAGGTCTTTTGCGCTCGTTTTTAGAACGCGTGTCAGTCGATCATAGGCACGGGCGCGGCCGGGGTCCTGATGCGGCGCCGGTGGTCGTCGGGGGGTTGACATCCACATATCTACAATGTAATTCTTGTACAAGAAAGTTATTGTAAAAGACCCGGCACGGACCGGGGGAAGGGATGTGGATCATGACCATGACGCGCAAAGAGGACACCGACTTCCAGTCGGTCGAGCAGGTGACGGCGTCCCCCGAGCAGGTGCTCGCCGCGCTGCGCGACAACGAGGCGATCTCGAGATGGTGGGGGCTCACGAGCGGCGTGGCCACCGAAGGGGGCGCGTTCCAGGTCGGTTTCGGCGGTGGTCGCCAGATCGACATGACAGTCGTGGCCTCGGACACGGCACACGTCGTGTGGGCTGTCGACGCGGCGCCCCACACGCCCGAGTGGGCCGGGACCACGATCGTCTTCGAGATCGCGCCGCTCGGGGAGGGCAGCGAGGTCCGCTTCCGCCACCGCGGCCTGACCCCGAAGTTCGAGTGCTACGAGATGTGCGACGCCGGGTGGACACACTTCCTGGCCAGCCTGGTCTCCTACCTCGAAACCGGCCAGGGGCAGCCGTACGTCGGGGATTGACCGGGCCTCACCGCGGCGACTCCACGAGAATGGAGCTGTGATGCGGGCCGAGGACCAAGGCGAGAGCCCCGCAGAGACCGACGCGGTCCTGCGGGCGCTCGCCGATCCGCACAGGCGGGCGATCATCCGCCTCGTCCGCGACGACGAGCTGGCGGCGGGCAAGATCGCGACGCATTTCTCCTTGACCCAGCAGGCGGTGAGCCAGCATCTCGCCGTGCTCAAGCGAGCCGGGCTGCTGGACGAACGCCGGGAAGGCGCGCGCCGCCTCTACCGCTTTCGTCGTGAGTCCCTCGAAGCGGTGCGCGAACTACTCGACGAGTTCTGGCCGGACGCGCTCGGTCGTCTGAAGCAGGCCGTCGAACGCGACCATCCCAAGACAGGAGCCACATGACCGACATGACCGACACGGCCGGCACGGACGCCCCCATCGTGGCCAGCGTTCGCATCGCGGCACCGCCCGAGGTGGTGTTCCCGTACTTCACCGATCCGGCACTGGCGACGAAGTGGATCGCCGAGACCGCCGCTCTCGACCCTCGTCCGGGGGGATCGTTCTCCATCGACGTGCGCGGCAACCCGGCCCGGGGCACGTACATCGAAGTCGACCCGCCGCACCGCGTGGTCTTCACTTGGGGCGTCGAGGGTGCGGACGACTTCCCGCCTGGGTCCAGCACGGTCGAGGTGGTGCTGGTGGCCGAGGGCGACGACACGGTCGTCACCCTCACGCACCGGGGCCTTCCCAAGGGCTACCGCGATTCGCACCGGTCGGGGTGGACCGAGTTTCTCGGCCTGCTGGCGCCGGCGGTCACGTCGGGGAGGTGACGCCGGGTCCGGCGGATCGGGGCCGGCCGCCGGAACTCCCAGGACGGCGGCAAGGGCGGCGACCTGCCCTGGGCCCTCGAAAAGAGAACGTGTTACAGTTTTTGCGAGCGCGGCCTTGACCTGGCAGGGACCGCAGCGAAGCACGCGAGGCTGCCCCACGATGTTCCTCGAAGAGAGCCCCGAGCAGCAGCAGCTGCGCGCCGAGTTGCGTGGCTACTACGACGAGCTGCTGACCGACGAGGTGCGCGCCGGCTTGGCTGCCGGGCGGAGAGGGCGGCGAGGCGTGGACCGACGTCGTCGCGCCAGATCGGCAAGGACGGCTGGCTCGGCATCGGCTGGCCGGTCGAGTTCGGCGGGCAGGGACGGCCGGCCACCGACCAGTTCATCTTCTTCGACGAGACGCGTCGCGCCGGCGCGCCGTTCCCCTTCGTCACCATCAACACGGTCGGCCCGACGATCATGCGCTACGGCACGGACGAGCAGAAGTCCTTCTTCTTGCCCGAAGATCCTCGCCGGCGAGCTCAACTTCGCCATCGGCTACACCGAGCCTGAGGCCGGCACCGATCTCGCCTCGCTGCGCACGCGCGCCGTACGCGACGGCGAGGAGTACGTCGTCAACGGGGCGAAGATCTTCACGTCGGGCGCGGACCAGGCCGACTACATCTGGCTGGCCGTGCGCACCGATCCCGAACGTCTCCAAGCACAAGGGAATCTCGATCCTGTGCGTCCCGACCACATCGCCCGGCTTCGAGTGGTCGATCATCAACACGGTCGGCGGCCTCACCACGACGCAGACCTTCTACGACAACGTGCGCGTCCCGCGTGGCCAACCGGGTCGGGGACGAGAACGAGGGCTGGCGCATGATCACGACGCAGCTCAACCACGAGCGGGTCGGGCTGGCCGCGTGGAGCGGGCTGGCCATCTCGCTGTACCAGGACGTGGTGGCCTGGGCGGCCCGGCAGGCGACCGACGACGGCAAGACGCTGATCGACCAGGGCTGGGTGCAGATGGATCTCGCCAAGTGCCACGCCGAGCTCGAGGCGATGTGGCTGCTGAACTGGCGCATGGCGGTGCACGTGGCCGACGGCGAGCTGACCGGGGCGGAGTCGTCGTCGATCAAGGTGTTCGGGACCGAGCGCATCATCGAGGTGACGCGGCTGCTGCTGGGCGTCGTGGGCGCGGCGGGCTATCTGGTGCCGGGTTCTCCGGGAGCGGTGCTGCGCGGCCGCGTGGAGGCCACGGGCCGCCAGGCGCAGATCAACACCTTCGGCGGCGGCGTGAACGAGGTGCAGCGCGAGATCGTGGCCACCGCCGGGCTGGGGATGACGCGGGGGTCGCGGTGAGCGGGCGGCCGAGCGGTTCGAGGAGCTGTCGGCATTCCCCGACCACAGCGCCGAGCTGGCGGCATCTGGTGGGGCAGTCGGCGGGGTCGCCGAACCTGTCGCCCGACGCGGTGAACGTGCCGATGATCCGGCACTGGGTCGAGGCCATGGGCGACCACAACCCCGTCTACGTCTCCGATGCCGCCGCCCGTGAGGCGGGCTATGACCAGCGCATACGCGCCGCCGACCATGCTCCAGGCCTGGATCATGCGCGGCCTGCGCGCCTCACTGCTCATCGAAGAAGCCAGGGCCGCCGGCGCAGAGCAGGGGAAGCGGACCCACCGACGCGATGATGGCCCTGCTCGACGACGAGGGACTGACGTCGGTGGTGGCGACCAACTGCGAGCAGCACTACGACCGTCCCTTGGTGGTGGGGGACCGGGTGCTGGCACGCTCGGTGATCGAGTCGATCTCGGACCCCAAGCGGACGGCGCTCGGTACCGGGCGCTTCCTCACGACCCGCTTGGACTACGTCGCCGTCCCCGACGGCGACGTGCCGCCGGAAGAAGAGGTCACGCCAGAGGCGGTGCAGGCGCTCTTCGACGCAGGCGAGCCGGTTGCCACCATGCGCTTTCGCATCCTCAAGTTCCTGCCGCCCGTACCGGAAGCCGGCGCGGCCGCCGCGGCCACGACCCGCGCTCACGCAAAGACAATGCGTTCTGGTTCGAGGGCGCGCAGGCGCATCGCCTGCTGATCCAGCATTGCACCTCGTGCGGCACGCTGCGCCACCCGCCCCTGCCCGCCTGCGGCGTGTGCGGCTCGCTCGACTGGGACACCGTGGAGGCGTCGGGCCGGGGCACGTTGTACTCCTTCGTGGTCGTGCACTACCCGCAGGTCCCTGCATTCGAGTACCCGCTGCCCATCGGCCTGGTGGAACTGGAGGAGGGGACGCGCGTCGTGGCGAATCTCGCTGAGGTGGCGACCGAGGACATCGAGATCGGGATGGCGCTGCGGGCCGAGTTCGTCGACTTCGACGAGGACTTGTCGTTGCCAGTGTTCGTGCCGGCGGGGGGAGGTGCCTGATGGACTTCCGGCTCAGTGAAGAACAGCTCGCCGTGTCCGAGGCAGCGACGGGCATCTTCGCCGGGATGGCCGACCCCGAGCGCATCGCCGTAATTGAGGCGAGCGAGGATCGCATCGACCGCGACCTCTGGCGCGCCCTCGCCGACGCCGACCTGCTCGGTCTGGCCGTGCCCGAAGCCGACGGCGGCGCGGGGTACGGCCTGATGGAGCTCTGCCTGCTCCTCGAGGCGCAGGGCACCGCGGTGGCACCCGTGCCGCTGTGGCCCACCCTCCTGCTCGGCGCCCTGCCCATCGCCCACTTCGGCTCCGAGGCGCAGCGCTCGCGACTGCTACCTGGCGTGGTGGCGGGGGAGACGATCTTGACGGGGGCCTTGTCGGGGTGCGCGACCAGCCCGACGTGCTCCCCATCCGTGGCGGCACGCCCGGCGGGGAATGGCTGGGTGCTCGAGGGAACCGAGCTGGCGGTGCCCCAGGCACACGTGGCGGCGCGCATCGTCGTGCCCGCCCGCACCGAGGACGGGATCCTCATGGCCCTCGTCGACCCCGAGGCGCCCGGCGTGATCCTCGAGCGCGCCGTGACGACCAACCGCGAGATCCACCCGCACCTGCATCTCAACGAGGCATATCGGTGGCGGCCGAGGACATCGTCGTCGGACCCGATATGGGGCGCCCCGTACTCGACTTCGTGCTGATCGCCGCCACCGTCGGGTTGTGCGCGCTGCAGGTCGGCGTGTGCGAGGCGGCGCTCGCCCGGACCGCCATCTACCTCAACACCAGGAATCAGTTCGGGCGGCCTCTCAGCACCTTCCAGGGCACCATGCTCAAGGCAGCGGATGCGGCCATCGACATCGAGGCCATGCGCGTCACGTGGCAGAACGCCGCCTGGCGGGTCGACACCGGGCGCGACGCCGCGGACGCGGCCCGCGTCGCCAAATGGCAGGCCTCCGAGCGCGGGCAGCGCGCCGTGCACACGACCCAGCACCTGCACGGCGGGATGGGTGCCGACATCACCTATCCCATCCACCGCTACTTCTTGTGGGGCAAGCAGATCGAGCTGCTGCTGGGCGGCCCGAGTGCCCAGTTGGCGCGGCTCGGTGCCGACATCGCGGAGCGGGCGTTGACGGAGGTGGGGCAATGACGATCGCTGCGACAGCAGGACCGACCTACGCGGAGGTCTCGGTGGGCGACGAGCTGCCCACCTTGGCGCTGCCCATCACCAGGACGCTGATCGTCTCGGGGGCCATCGCCAGCCGCGACTACCAGGACGTGCACCACGAGCACGTCCTGGCCAAGGAACGGGGCTCCAAGGACATCTTCATGAACATCTTGACGACCAACGGACTGGTCGGGCGCTACGTCACCGACTGGTCCGGGCCACGCAGCCGCCTGGTGGACGTGAACATCCGCCTCGGTGCGCCCAACTATCCCGACTGCGTCATGACCCTGACCGGGTCCGTGACCGAGAAGGGTCCGGTGGCCGAGGACGGTCAGAGCGGCGCGGTCACGGTGTCGGTGCGGGGGGCGAACGAGCTGGGCGACCACGTGACCGGGACCGTCACGCTGACGCTGCCGGTGGAGGCCGCCTGATGCCGCACGCCTTCTCGGGCAAGGTCGCCATCGCCGGCATCGGGGCGACGGAGTTCTCCAAGGACTCGGGACGCTCGGAGCTGCGCCTCGCCGTCGAGGCGGTCGCCGCCGCCCTGAAGGACGCGGGAATCGCTCCTTCCGACGTGCAGGGCATGGTGACCTTCAGCTCCGACACCAATCCTGACATCGACATCGCACGGAGCCTCGGGATCGGCGACCTGACCTTCTTCAGCCGCATCCACTACGGCGGCGGCGCGGCGTGCGGCACCATTCAGCAGGCGGCGCTCGCCGTCTCATCGGGGGTGGCCGACGTCGTCGTCTGCTACCGGGCCTTCAACGAGCGCTCGGGGTCCCGCTTCGGCATGGGTGTGCAGGGTCGGCCGCCGATCCCCACCGCAGAGAACGCGCACATGGCGTCGTACCTGCCGGTGGGGTTGCTGACCCCGGCGTCGTGGGTCGCCATGGCGGCGCAGCGCTACCTGCACGTGACCGGTGCCACCAGCGAGGACCTCGGCCGAGTCGCCGTCGCGGACCGCAGGCACGCGGCGACGAACCCCAAGGCGTGGTTCTACGAGCAGCCGATCACCTTGGAAGAGCATCAAGCGAGCCGCTGGATCGTCGAGCCGCTGCACCTCCTCGATTGCTGCCAGGAGACCGACGGCGGCCAGGCTCTCGTCGTGACATCGCTCGAACGGGCCCGCGACCTTACGACCACCCCCGTCGTGGTGCAGGCGGCCGCGCAGGGTTCGGGTGCGGGCCAGGACATGATGACGAGCTACTACCGCGACGACCTACTCGGGCTGCCCGAAATGAATGTGGTCGCCCGCCAGCTCTGGGAGACCTCGGGTCTCGGGCCGGCTGACATGCAGGCGGCGATCCTCTACGACCACTTCACTCCCTACGTCCTCTACCAGCTCGAGGAGCTCGGTTTCTGCCCCAAGGGGGCGGCCAAGGACTTCGTCCGCGACGGCAGGATCGAGATCGGTGGTGCGTTGCCGATCAACACGCACGGCGGCCAGCTCGGCGAGGCGTACCTGCACGGCATGAACGGCATCGCCGAGGGCGTTCGTCTCGTCCGCGGGACCTCGGTGAACCAGGTCGCTGGGCTCGAGCACGTCGTGGTCACCGCCGGCACCGGCGTGCCGACCAGCGGGCTGGTCCTCGGCGTCGACCGCTGAACTGAACCGCTAGGTCGTCGCCCCGCCGGAGTTGCCGGCGGTCCCGCTGCCCGACCCGGCGCCGCCGGCCCCGCTTGTCGGCGATGACGTCATGCCGCAGCTGGTGACGTAGCCGGTGATGCCGCCGAGACTGATCTTGACCGGGCCGCGGCCGAGTGCATACCACGTCGTGCTGGACAGATCCTTGGTGAGTTCCGGTTTGATTGCTGCGTTCAGCACACTGGCCGCGGACTTCAATGCGTTGGTGATGCTGATCGACTTGAGGTTCGAGCGCACCGCTAACGCGTTGTGGTACGTGGCGCCGGGGATGTGCAGCGTCGGGACGATGGTGCCGCTCTGGCGGATGGTGACGGCCATGTCCAGACCGGTGGCGTTCGCCGGCAGGACCGCCTTCATCTCAGTGAGGTCGCTGGCGCTGAGCGGCGCGCTGAGGTGCAAGCTCGACGTCGAGGAGCCTCCCGAGAGGAGGGCGTGGACCGACGGAAACGCGGTGTCGCCCTCGATCCGATAGGCCTGGCCGGCTGCTTGGCCGCTCGACGGGATGGTGACCAGCCCCCCGCTGGTGGTCAAGATGTAGCGCAGCGCCGCGTTGGTCGGCACGGTCGTGCCGTCCGCCGTCGTCGAGCTGGACTCGTCGACGGTGATGGAGCGGCCGGTGGGCACGCTCCCGATGGCTGCGATCGTGAGCGTCTCGGTGCCCGCGACGGCGCCCGAGTTGACCGTTTCGTTGCACGTCCAGCCGACCTTGAGGGGGTAGAAGTAGTCCTTCCAGGTATGGCCCGAGGTGGCGGCTCCGGCCACGCCACCGGCCACGGCCGTCGTCGCCAAGGCCGTCCCCGGCAGCGAGGCGGCCGCGGCCACGCCCGAGACCAGGAGCAGGGATCGCCACGTGGGCAGGGAGCGCCACCGTCGAATGCATTGCGTGCGCATCGGCCTCCGATCTGCCGCGCCGGTAGGGCCGACCGCAAAATGGTACAGACACCGACGGCCTCGGAGTGACGAATGCCTCGCCGGTTCCGCGTTCAGATGGGCCGGTCGCCCACCGCGGCCTCGAGCGCGGCGACGTCCTGGGGACGCAGCGGCACGTAGTCGATGCGCTTGTTGGGACGCCACAGCACCGGCTCGGCACAGTTCCATCGCTCGCTGCGCAGCGCCCGCTTGATCACCTTGTTGGTCGCCGTCGCCGGCAGTTCCCTGCTCATGCGCACGAAACGCGGCGCCCACTTGGTACCGAGGTCGCTCTGCGCTGCGAAGAAGGCCGGCAGGTCGGCGGCGTCGAGCGACTCGACGCCAGGACGCAACTGCACCGCCGCCATGACCTGGTCACCGACGACGGGATCGGGTACGGCGTAGACGGCGGCCAGCACGACGTCGGGATGTCGCTGCAGAATCCGCTCGATCGGCGCCGACGCGAAGTTCTCGCCGTCAACCCTGAGCCAGTCGTGGTCCCGCCCGGCGAAGTAGAAGAACCCGGCTTCGTCGCGATAGGCGAGGTCGCCCGTCCAGTACCACCCCTCGCGCAGGCGGGCCCGCTCGGCGTCGTCGTTGTGCCAATAGCCCTCGAAGCCCGCACCCCCGCCCTTCGATACCAGTTCGCCGATCGCCTCCTCGGCGTTGAGCAGGCGGCCGAGTTCGTCGAAGAGCGCCGGCGGGCACTCGTGGCCCGTCTCCGGGTCGAGCACGACGGTTCCCTCCGGCGCGCGCCCCAGCGCGCCCGGAGGTGTGTCCGGGGTCCGTTGCACCGTTGCCCCACCTTCGGTGGAGCCGTAGGAATCGGTCACCGCGACGTCGAAGCGCTCGGCAAAGCGCGCCACGTCATCAGTCGACCCTTCGTTGCCGAAGGCGCGCACGAGGGGGTTGTCGGCGTCGTCGGGTTGCTCGGGGGTGGCCAAGATGTACGACAGCGGCTTGCCCACGTAGTTGAAGTAGGTCGAACCGGTGGCCCGCACGTCGGGGAGGAACCCGGAGGCGGAGAAGCGGCCCGTGGTCGGGAGCGCCACCGTCGATCCCGCCATCAACGCCGGGCCCCAGCCCGCCATCAACGCGTTGGAGTGGAAGAGCGGCATGGCGACGTAGCACACGTCCTCGGGGGTGAGCGCGTACATCTGGGCCACGATGGCGCCGATGCGGGCCAGGCGCCCCTGGCTGCACAGGCACGCCTTGGGCGCCCCCGAGGTGCCGGAGGTGAACAACAGGTACCCGAGGGAGGCCGGTGTCACGGACGGGTCGACGACGTCGGCCGGGGTGGCGCCGGCGTGCGTGTCGAGCTCGCCCTGCGCGGCATGAGTGTCGAGCACGAGCACCCGTGTATTGCGCGCCGAGACGGTGCCGAGGACGTCGCCGATCCGTGCGCCCTCGAGCAGGGGGAGCGAGACGGAGTCGGTGACGAGGAACTGGCATTCGGTGTGCGTGAGATCGCGTACCAGCTCGTCGCCGCGATGGGTGGGGTTGGCGCCCACCACGACCGCGCCGGCCATGGCCGCACCCTGGAGCCAGAAGACGAACTCGGGCACGTTGTCCAAGAGGACGGCGACGTGGAACGGGCCCTCGGTGCGGCGGGACCGCAACCAGTCCGCACGTGCGGCGGCGCGGGCGGCGACCTCGGCGTGCGTCAGGTGCAGGTCGCCCGCGACCAGGCCGACGCGGGTGTCGCCGGCCCGGGCCAGCACGGTCCCCGCGATGGTCTCGGGGACCGGGGAACCCTCCGGTCCCGCCGCCTCTTCCTCAGCTGCGGTCACCACATCTCCAAACCTCTGACCTGGGGTGGGATCCCCATTATTGGAACACGTTGCACTTTAGCCCTCACCGTGTTACCGTCGCTGCAGCGCCGGCGGAACGGTCCGCGGCACCGTAGACGAGGACGTGGATCCCCATGGAATTCGGCATCTTCAACGCCGCGTGCGTGCTGCCCCGTTATGTCGAGCGGCACGGCGCATCGGCCGAACACGACCGCATCATGGACGAGGTCGCGTTCATTGAGGCGGCGGACCAGGCCGGGTTCAAGTACACGTGGGCATCCGAGCACCACTTCCTGACCGAGTACTCCCACCTTTCGGCGTCCGAATCGTTCCTCGCCTTCGTGGCCGCCCGGACCAAGAACATCCACATCGGCTCGGGCATCTTCAACATCACGCCGCCGGTCAACCACCCGGCGCGCATCGCCGAGCGGGTGGCCATGCTCGACCACCTCTCGGGGGGCCGTTTCGAGTTCGGCACCGGCCGGGGTTCGTCGACGACCGAACAGCGCGGCTTCGGGATCGAGGACCCCGAGCTCACCCGCGAGATGGTGGCCGAGACCTTGCCGCAGATCGTGCGCATGTGGAAGGACGAGGACTACAGCTACGACGGCAAGTTCTTCTCCATGCCACAGCGCAACGTCCTGCCCAAGCCCTACTCCAAGCCGCACCCGGCCATCTGGATGGCCGCCGGCAGCCCCTCCACGTTCGACCTGGCCGCCGAGCTCGGCGTCGGCGTGCTCTGCTTCGGCTTCTCGACCCCGGACCAGCTGACCCCGCTCGTCGCCCGCTACAAGGAGAAGATCGGGGACTGCAAGAACCCGGTCGGTGGCTTCGTGAACAACAACGTGATGATCACGACGCAGATGATCTGCATGGAGGACGGGGCGAAGGCGCGCCAGACGTTCCTCGATGCGGACTCGAACTACCACCTGAGCCTCGTCTTCCGCTACCTCGACACGTTCCCGAAACCCCCCGGCATCCCCGAGTGGCCCGAGATCATCCCCGGCATGGACGCCGCCACGCTCGACGCCGCCATCGCGGCGGGCGTCACCGCGGTCGGCACTCCTGACGAGGTGGGGAAGGCCATCGAGAACTTCATCGCGACGGGTGCCGACCAGCTTTCCTTCGGCATGCTCTCGACCTCCATGGAGATCGAGTTGTGCCAGGAGGCCGTCGAGACGTTCGGCAAGCACGTCCTGAACGACTTCGACAAGGACCCGGTGCACTCCACCACGAAGCAACGCCTCGCCGCCGGCGGCTCGTAGACACTCCTCGTCGTCCTCGTCCGACCTTCCTCGGGCGGGCCACCGGCCGCGCCTGCGCCACGCGCTACAGGCGGAGTGCGCCCTCCTCAAACCTCCGGTCGATTTCCTCGGCCACCGCGGCAGGCGTGCGCTCGCCGCAGCCCACCCGGTGACGCTCGGCCACACCGTGGCGCTCGAACTGCGTCCAGAGGTCGTCCACCACGGCGGCGTCAGCCAGTGCGCCCGCGTGTTCGGGCTCGACGGTGCGGTCCTGCACCCGCTGCTGGACGACCCCGATCGGCGCCGTCAACACGGCGTAGTTCAGCGCAATGCCGTGCGGTGCACAGGCGGCCGCGAAGAGATCGAGCATGAAGGGATACAAGATGCCCTCCGCCACGGTGAAGTAGCCGCCGTCGGCGAACGCCGCCACGGCTTCGGCGGCGGCCCCGAGGACGACACGGTTCTGGGCGTGCGCCTCGGCGCGCCATGGCTCGATCGCCCCGCGCCGCAGCTTGGCGAAGAACCAGTCCAGGTCGAGGCAGACCGAGAGCTCGTGGCGGTCGGCGACGAGAGGGGCGACCGTGGTCTTGCCGGTCCCCGGTGAACCGGTCAGCAGGAGCAGGGGAGCGGCCGGCACGAACGCATCTTCGCGTGCTTCTCCATTGACGCGCCGGCATTGACGCGCCGGGAGCCGACGAGCGCTGACGAGCGCTGACGAGCACCGACGAGCGCCTACGCAGATTGGCTCAGCGAGTCCCGGGTTCTTGGCGGCGTCAGGCCAGGCTGAGAATCCCGTACGTGTTGCAGAGCCCCAGCGCATCAATCAGGAGGAACGCCGAGACCACTGCGATCACGACCGGCGTGCGCCAGCGTCGACGACCGGAGCGCACCACCGGAGGCATGTACCAGGTGGGGAGTTGGGCCGCGAACTGCGAGAGGTGGACGCCGATGGGAACGGCATCGTCGGAGAGCGGTGCATCAGGATCGGCCGCCAGGGCCAGCTCGGCCAGTTCGTCATCGGTGATGGCGAGGTCGGACTCCGTTGCCAAAGTGCTCACGTCCCGAGCGTACCGGTCGATATGACAGAGGTGCCTTCGGGGATACACCAGGCTCGGGGATACACGAGCATGGGTCCGGCGAACCCGTTCCTGGACCTCTCCTCAGCCGAAATTAGGCTCGAGTCGTGCTGACGCCGCCTCCGGGGCTCTCCAGTCGCGACGTCGCAGACGTCATCGGTCAGTCGTGGGGTCTCGATCTCGATTCACTCGACTATCAGCCCGTCGGCTTCGGGAGTCATCACTGGGTGGCGACCGACAAAGTGGGCAGCCGGCACTTCGTGACTGCTGACGAGCTGAGCTCGGCATCGCGCAGTGGCGACGAGGTGTCCGTGCTCGGGCTGCATCTTCGCCTCGCCTTGACGGCCGCGACCGACCTGCGTGCGATCGGATGCCGGTTCGTCGTGGCGCCCAGAGCGACCAAGGGAAACCACCCCCTCGTGCAATTCGGCCGATATGCCGTGGCGCTCTACCCGTTCGTCGATGGACAGAGCTTCTCGTTCGAAGAACCGTTCGGCGAAGCGGAGCAGCAACGGGTGCTCGAGATGGTGGCCGAACTGCATCGCGCACCGCTCACGGCGGTCCGCCTCCCCGGATGGGAACTGTTCGTCGTCCCCTGGCTCGAGCAGCTTGGTCATCCGGCGTACCGCGACATCAGATCACCAGGGCCGCACGCAGCCGCCGCTTCTCAGCTGCTCGTCGACAACGAGGCCGTCGTGAGAACTTTGATTGCCCGCTACCGGACGCTGGTGGACCGGTACCTGAGGGATCCGGGTCCCGTCGTGCTCACCCACGGCGAGATCCATCCGGGAAACGTGATGCTCACCTCGCAGGGGTGGGTGTTGGTCGACTGGGACACCGCCCTGATAGGTCCTCGGGAGCGGGATCTCTGGAGGCTGGCGCAAGGGAGTGGATCAATTGCCCGGGCGTATGCCGATGCCACCGGATCGGCTCTCGACGAACAGGTCCTGGACCTCTATCGCATCCGATGGGACCTCGCAGAGATCGCTTCGTTCGCGGCGGAGCTCCGGAAGCCACACGAGGACACCGAGGACAGTCGGAAGGCCCTCGAGATCCTGCATTCTGTTGTCGGACGCGTGCGCGCCTAGCGATCACCGTCGTTGTCGGCGGCTCGTCGTTGTCGGCGCGCTCTGTCGTCTCAGGCCTGCCCGGCTGCACCAGAGCCAACGAGCGATCTCTTGGATCGCCACGCCATGACGGACAACCACGACAGTCCCGACATCACGCCGAGAGCGGACAGGAAGCGACCCGATCGAAAGCACCGACCCTGCGGAGGCCACACTCCCGATGGAGAGCACGGAGCCGATCGATCCTATGGACAAGACCGAGTTGCGTGATCCGATGGACAAGAGCGAATCTCGAGACCAGAGCGACCAGCGAGAGCCACCACCCCCGCCCTTCACCAGAGCGTTCTTCACTCTCGAGATCCTATGACCGGACCGTCGCGGCGCGCCGGGCTGGCAGTCGGCGGTCGGAGTTCACCGGCCACCGTTCACCGTGCCGGCGGCCACCGTTCGGACACCGTTCGGACACCGGAGAACCACGCCGGACACGGGCAATGGGTTCAAGCAATTGGCCCGCGACGACGATGTTTCACCATGGATCTCGCAAAGGTCGACTCGAGAACAGAGACCTTGGACCAGGTGTCGAGCACCCTCTGGCGCAAGACCCTGCTGACTGGTTGCGTCCTGGCCGGCTGTCTCGCGTTGATCGCGGCGTTGGCCATCCTGTAGGTCTCGGACGGTTCGCCTGCCTCTAGGGCTGGGTGGCGGTCCATCCGCGGCGACGGAGTTCGTCGGCGAGCTGTTCTGACGACAGCGTGCTCAACAGTTGCTGTTGGGCTGATTGCCGCCACGATGGCGTCGCGAGAGCGCCATCGTGGCCGAACTCTTCGTCCTGGAGCTGGGCGATGAACGCATCTGCTTCGTCGCGTGAGAACTTCCCGCCGGCCTGACGTTGCGAAAAGCCCATTGGGCCTCGTGCATCGCGGAAATCGGAATGTCCGGCGTTCTTGAGGAGGTCCAAGAGCTCCCGTACCTGCCGTGCCGAAGCAGGTGGACCTGATTGCTGACCGAACGCCATGTGAGGGCATTCTTGCCCAGTTGTCGTCGTCGCCGTGTGACCTGCGCGCCGGACGCCGGAATGGTGTCCTCGCCTTGGTTCTTTATGGCCTCGCCTCAGAGGCGCTTCGGCGAGCTTCGCTCGCCTCCTTGAACCTTCTGTGCTGCTCGAGGATGTGCGCATGGGAGGCGCCGCCGTTCGGCACGTCAGGGTGATGGTGTCGGCACAAGATGTACGGGGTGCCCTCGAGCACGTGGTGGCCGATCCTCCAGCATCCCTTGGTGTGGCAATTGACCTTGCGGACACCGGTGTACGCCCCGACGCCCACCGCCGTGATGAGAGTGGCCTCGCCGAGGTCGGAACCGAAGCCGGACCAGAAGTTGTAATAGAGGTCAGGGCCTCCGTGGAGGGTGCCCGTGTGCAGCGCCAACCAATGGCGTACTGCATCGAAGAACGCGATGAGAAGGGCGAGTCCAACGACACCAAGCAGCAGCAAGAGGCCAACGACAACCTTTCGAACCGGCCTCGCACCGCTGTCGTTCGATTCCGGTGTCGCTGTGCCGCCAACGCTCGGCGAAGTGACCGGCGCACCAGGGGATGTCCCGACCTGAGATGGTGCCGCCGAGTCGGACATGGTGACGTGAAGTGTACGGGTTCATCAGAACCAGAAGGAGTCTCTTCCGCTCTGGACTCGTCCCGAGTGGCGGGCCGCGTGACGTCGTCGAAGGTGGGAAATTCCGTCGGGACCGGCGATCGGGCTGGGAAACAGCGGGACGCTGGTCAAACAGAAAGCAACTGCGGGACGCTGGTCAAACGGATGAGGAAGCGGGCGCCCGCGAGCTGTGTCGCATCGTCGCCAGCCGGAACACAACGAGCGTCCGCACCGCCCACCAGCCCGGGTCGATCTCACCTCGGGCCATCGACAAACGACCGGAAGTCGTGGCCGCATGGTGGTTGTTGTGAAGACCTTCGCCGGCGACCAGCCAGGCCAGCCACTGGTTGTTGGTGGCCAAATTGTTGTGTGGCCGCTTGCCCCACTTGTGCCCGATGGCATTGATGGCGCCGCCACCGAGGATGTAGGTCGTTGCATGGACGCCGGCTGCGATCAATCCGACCTCCCATCCGAACAGTCCGATCAGGATGGCGACGCCGATGCCGAGGCCCAAGAGCGCGTGATCGAACAGCAATCTGTCCCAGCGATCGCCGGGAAGATCACGTGCGTAACGGGCCACCGCTGTCCGGTTACGCGCAACCCGCCGGTAGAGAATGGCGTTGCCGAATTGGACCGCCGAGAAGCCGAAGACGGCCGGCGAGTGGGGATCGCCCTCCTTGTCGGTGAAGGCGTGGTGTTTCCGGTGCACCGCCACCCACTGGCGCGGCCGGGTCCCGGTGGAGATCCAAATGACGACCCGGCAGGCAAAAGCCACCGGGGGCTTCAGGGTCACAGCACGATGAGCGAGTGATCGATGCAGGTAAACGGTAGTGACGACAAAAGCCGCCTGGCTCGTCACCAGTCCAATGATCACGGCCTCCAAGACCGCGGGCACGAGCACACAGTACCCCAGTGGGATGGGTGGTTGTGAAATCGAAGCTGACTGGGTTCGCTGGAAGGGGCCTAGTTACTACTCCGGTGCTACTGCGGTACTACTGAAGGTGCTCCCCGGAACCGGGGTGCCCAGGAGCAACGTGGATCTGCACCGGCACGCCGCGACCCATCGCATCTACGGGTGCCGGGGTTCCCGGGATGAATGGCTGGAGCCGTTACGCCAGCCGCTGGGCTCGGGCCAACCCCTCCGCGCTGTAGACCCCATTGGGAAACACGGCATCCCAGGCATCCCGGACCCCGCGGAAGTCCTCGCTCGGCCCATAGGCGGCCCGAGCTGCGGCGACCACCTCGTCACGGCGGGCGGCGACCACGACACCCGAGTCGTATTCCAACTGGTTGTCGATCTGGGCGATCGCCTCGGCGAAACGTTGTTTATGCCCGATCAAGCGGACTCCGTTGGCGGGAGGCGTCATCAGAATTGTCCTTGTCGTCGTGGGTTCGCTGGCCGGGAGGATCCCCGCCGCGTTCTCAGTGCCCCAAGGGGGAAATCAGCGCCCGGGGCGGGAACACAAAATAGCCCCGGCTCGGCTCGGCTCAGCTCAGCTCGAGGAGGCGTGCACCCGCTCCATGATCTCGGCCACGACGACGTCGGCGCGGGTGTCCTGGTGGAACCACTCTGCGAACTTCGACTTCTGCACGGCCCAGACGATGAGGTCGCCCTGGTCCATCGTCTCGATCCGCAAGCCGTAGATGCCAGGACGTGCGTCGCGGATGGCGCCGTAGCGGACCGATCGCGTGGCGAAGGCGCCCTGCACCTCGAGCCCCTCGGGGGTCAGGGCAACGTAGGGGACGAGATAGCAGCGCCAGACCGAGGCCATGACGATGAAACAGACGAGCCAGACCAGCACCGCGCCGAGCGGCACGATACCGATCGCGGTGAAGAACGTGGCCACCAACACGAACAGGAGCGAGACCGCCACCGCGGCACCTCTGATCCGAGCCGTGACGCCGAAGACCTCGGTTGACCTGACGGCCGTTGCCTCCACCGTGCACACGGTAGCGGAAGGCGGCTCATCACGGCTCAGCTGGCCGAGGCCACCCCGACAACTGGCCTGTTGAGGGCGTGACCGCCTTCGGAGCCGGCGAAGTTGGCGGATCCGTAGTTGAAGATGCCCCCGTCGGAGGCGGCGAGCCAGTAGCCGGACCCGGCCGGAGTGGGGGCGATGCCCACGACCGGCCGGTTCAGGGGCACACTGCCGGCCGAGCCGAAGAAGGCGGCGTCGCCGAAGTCGAAGATGCCACCGTCGGAGGCCACTATCCAGTAGCCGAGGGCATCAGGTGTGGCGGCGATGCCGACGACAGGCTTGTTGAGGTGCGTGCCGCCCATCGAACCGTGGAAGGAGGCGTCACCGAAGGTGAAGATCCCGCCGTCGGACGCCACCAACCAGTACCCAAGTCCATCGTGCGTCGTGGCCATACCGACGATGGGCACGTTGAGTCGCTTGCCGCCCATGGAGCCGTAGTACGGAGCGTCGCCGAAGCTGAAGATCCCGCCGTCGGAGGCCACTTCCCAGTACCCGCCGCCGTCGGGTGTCGCCGCCATCCCGACGATGGGCGCGTTGAGTCGCTTGCCGCCCATTGAGCCATGGAAGCCCGCGTCGCCGTAACTGAAGATGCCACCGTCGGAGGCGACCAACCAGTAGCCGGACTTCGAGGCGGTCGGCGTCATCCCGATCACGGGTCGGACCAGCGGCAGGTTGCCGGCCGAGCCGTAGAACCCGGCGTTCCCGAACGTGAAGATGCCGCCGTCGGATGCCACGAGCCAGTACGACGAGTTCGGAGGTGCTGGTGGTGGCGGCGACGGCGGGCCTGGAATGCCCGCTGAGCCCGAGAATGCGGAGACCTGGTTCGTGCTCGGGGCGAGCAGCAGGCCGTCACCCACCGACGGTGTGGGGAAGTGATTGGCCTGGGCGCCGACCGAGACCGACCACACCGCGGCGCCGCTGGCCGGGTTGAGGCCGTAGAGAGTCGAGCCGCCGATGGACCACACCAAGCCACCCGCCGTGATCGGTGGACCGTGTGCTCCGCTCGAGGTCTGCCACTGTTCGCTCAGCGATGGGCTGGTCTGCAGAGCTTCCAGCCCGCTGCCGCAAGGCACGTAGACCACGGTCCCGGTGATGGCGTCACCACCGTCCGAGTCGCTGCCGCATGCCGGGATCTGCGTCGGGTTCGAGATCCCGCCCAGGTTGGCCTGGTTCACCAGGTAGGCGGTGGAGGACTTGCCCACCTGGAGGAGCGTCCCGTTCGAGAGCAGCGCCGGCGAACTCGATCCGAGGTCAAGATCGCTCCCGTTGTCGCCCGACCACGAGCCCGGCGCGAAGTACTGCGTCCGGGCCAGACCCGGTGACAGCTCGAGGACCGAGTCGCTGAAGTCGTAGGGCATCGACGAGGACCCGTTCCCCGTGGTGGCCCAGATGTTGCCGGCGGCGTCGACCTCGGGTGCCGCGCCGCCCATCCACACGGCGCCGTCGTGGCCGATCGGCACCGCCTGGTAGTAGCCGGGGGTACCGCCACCTTCGGGCACCGAGGCGACCCAGCCGCTATAGGTCGAGCAGTCCCCGTCGTTGCCGCCGTAGCCGAAGACGACGTTGCCGTTGCTGAGATTCAGTCCCGTGCGCTGCAGGATCGCCGCCGGGCTCTGCCCGCGAGGATCGACGGGCTGGGAGAGAAGGGAAACGCCGGTGTAGAGGTTGAGCCCGACGAGGACGTGGGCCGGGGTCCCGCCCGAGAGCTCGTCTTCGACCGCGAAGATCTCACCTCGGCCGACGTCGACGACCGGCGTGCCCGTGATGCCCACCGTGGGGCTGATGTCGCCGCAGGGGAGGTCGCCCGACGGCACCGGGGTGCCGAGGTGGGTCGACCACAAGACGGCGCCGGTGTTGGCCGCGAGCGCGTAGATCGTATTGTTCTCCGTGGCGACGAAGACACGTCCGGTGGCTTCGAGCGGCTCGCCGTAGACCTGGCCGTCGAGGTGTGCCGACGTCCACGCCGGACTGGGAGGGTTGAAGGTCACACCGGAGGTGTCGTCACCGGTCCCCAGCGGATCTCCGTGGTAGACGGTCCAACTCGACGTGGCGTCCACGTGCGGGGTGGCCGCACCGCTCGGCGTGTCGACCGCGACAGCCAGGCCGAGGGCGAAGAGACAGGAACCGAGCACCGTTGCGACACCAGCACGGATGGATGCTGATCTGTGCGGCCGCGGTTGCCGGTTCTGGAGTCCAAAGCGCGCTGGCGTGACCATGCCCCCCTCATTGGCCGAATCGGCGCACCGTAATCCGGTGCAATGGGACCGACAAGGTTTGTTGTCTTTCTGATGTGTTTCCCGACGTGTTCCCGACGTGTTTCGGAGCCATCGCCGCCGCGCAGCGTGGGCCACGGTGTTCGTGCGCAATACCGATTAGGTTCCCGCACCCACGATGGCGGCGGCCCAGGTGTAGTCGGGTTTGCCCGAGGGGGAGCGTTCGACCCGGTCCACGACATAGAGGCGCCGGGGCACTTTGTAGCCGGCCACGAATTCGCGGCACCGCTCCTGGATCGCTTCGAGCGACGGCGCCTCGTGCCCGCCTCGTGGCTCGACGATGGCCGCCACTGTCTGGCCCCACCGCTCGTCGGGGGCGCCGCACACGATGGCGTCCATGACGTCGGGGTGCGAGCGGACGGCGGACTCGACCTCCTCGGGGAAGATCTTCTCGCCGCCCGAGTTGATGACGATGGAGCCACGCCCGAGCAGGGTGATGGAGCCGTCGGCCTCGACGGTGGCGTAGTCGCCCGGCATGACGTAGCGGGTCCCGTCCACCTCGATGAACACCTCGGCCGTCTTCTTCGGATCGTTGTAGTAGCCGAGCGGGATGTCGCCGGCGCGGGCGATCTTGCCGATCACGCCCGAGCCGGGCTCGACCGGCGCAAGATCCTCGTCGAACACCACCGTCCGGCCCAACAGGTGCACGGTCGGGCCGCTCTTCATCGCGGTGTTGCCCGCCGTGATGACGGTCAGACCGTTGTTGCCTCCCTCCGAGGACCCGACCGCGTCGGTGATCATCAGGTTGGGGAGCTGCTCGAAGAACTGGTCCTTGACCGGCGCGGAGAACAGGGCCGCCGACGAGACCACGGCCAGCAACGTGGAGAGGTCGAAGTCCGTAGCGCGCGCTCGGCCAGCGTCTCGACCAGCGGTTTGCCCATGGCGTCGCCGGTGATCATGACCGAGTTGACGCCCTCGTCGCCGACCAACCGCCACACCTCGTGCGGGTCGAACTTGGCCATCAGGACGATCTTCGAGCCGACGAAGCTCTGGCCCATGACGCACCACTGCGTCGCGCCGTGCATGAGTGGCGCCACCGGCAGATGGACCATGCCCCCGCCGGCGCCCTTGGCCACCATGACACTCGGATCGGTGATCCGCTCGTTGGTCATCGGGTCGGTGCCGCCGCCCAAGGCGTAGAAGACGTCTTCGTGACGCCACACGACACCCTTGGGCATGCCCGTGGTGCCGCCCGTGTAGAGGATGTAGAGGTCGTCGCCCGAGCGGGGCCCGAAGTCACGCGCCGCGGACTGGCCCGCCAGCGCGTCCTCGTAGGGGACCGATCCGGGCGCCGGCTCAGTGTCGGAGTCGTCGTCGACGACGAGCAGCTGCTTCATCCCGGGCAGCTCGGGCAGCAACGCGGTCACCAGCGGCGAGAACTCCCGCTGGTACACGAGCGCCTTGAGGTCGGCGTTGCCCATGAGATACCGCAGCTCGTCCTTGACGTAGCGGTAGTTGATGTTGATCCAGATGGCGCGCAGCTTGAACACGGCCCAGGCGGTCTCGACCCATTCGACGGAGTTGTACGAATAGATCCCGACGTGGTCTCCGGGCCCGATTCCCTGCGCAGCCAGGTAGTGGGCCAGCTGGTTCGCCCGCGCCTCCATCTCGGCGTAGGTACGCCGGGCGCCGTCGGCCACCAGGTATTCGCGCTCCGGATAGGCGTCGACGGCAGCCTCGAAGAGATCGGCGAGGTTGAACTCCATGCGGCCGAGATTAGAACACGTTCTTATTCTCTGCGAGGCCAGCCGACCTCGCCCGATCTGCCCCGGGACCTGCCTGAGGTCTGGGCCTGGTCAGGCCCCCGGGTTATCGTCAGGCGCCATGGCATACCCGACCGCAGTCTCCCGTGACGTCGCCGCGCCTCCCGAGAAGGTGTGGGACCTCGTGGCGGACATGCCACGGATGGGGGAGTGGTCGCCCGAGAACCAGGGCGGGTCCTGGGTGAAGGGCGCCACCGGTCCAGCACTCGGTGCCGTGTTCAAGGGCTCCAACAAGAACGGCATCCGGCGCTGGTCCACCATTTGCACGGTCGTCGCCTGCGAACGCGGCAAGGTGTTCGAGTTCGGCGTCACCTCCGGCCCGCTCGCGGTGGCCAATTGGCGCTACGAGTTCGAAGGAACAGACACGGGCTGCCGGGTCACCGAGTCGTGGCGTGACAACCGCAAGCCGTGGTTCGCCTTCGTGGCACGCGTCATGGGCGATCACAGCGATGCCCATGCCGAGCAGGAGATGGCGGCGACGCTGGCCAAGTTGGCGGCGGCGGCGGAGTAGTCGAAACGCCGATTCTCGGTGGGTTGATGGCGTGGGCGCAGGTGTGCCCACCATGGCGGGTCCTGCGGTCGTAGCGTTGGGTCATGGACCCCGACGCCAGCGGGATACGCAAGGGTCCTGCTCATGCCCGAAAGCGGGTGCTGCCTCGCGAGAACGAAACGCGCCTGCTCGAGCTGGGCAACCAGCTACCTCCGCCGAACGAGGACGAACTCGAGATCATCGCCGGACTGCGCGCATCGCGGCGACGCCGGCGCCTGCTGACGTGGGGCACGGCGCTCGTCCTCCTCGCGCTGATCGCGGGTGCCGTTGCACAGTGGGTCCGACCGATTCCCCATGCCACCATCGAGACCCAGGACGTCCGTCTCCCAGGGACCGCCCCGACCTTCGCGTGGCCGTCAGGAGGAGAGTCGGCGGCCACGGTCGTCGGGGTGGGGACGTTGGGCCAGGTACGTGGGACCCAGCCCGTTCCCATCGCCGGCCTGGCCGACCTGCTGACGGCTTACGTGGTGCTGTCGGATCACCATCTGGCGCCTGGGGCCGACGGCCCGGCCATCCCCGTCACCGCCGAAGCCCTGGCCGCATACCAGAGCGGGCAGGCGAACCAGGTGTCCGAGGTCCCGGTCGCGGCGGGGGAGTCGCTCACCGAGCTCCAGGCGCTCGAAGGGCTCCTGGTGGACTCGGGAGCGGACATGGCGACGGTTCTCGCCGACTGGGACGCCGGAAGCGACAGCGCGTTCGTGACCAAGATGAATGCTGCCGCGAGCACGCTCGGCCTGACTTCCACGCACATCACGGACCCGAGCGGCGTCGACCCGGGCACGACGAGCACGGCGGAGGACCTCGTCCGCCTGGGCCAAGCGTCGCTTTCCATTCCGGTGCTCCGTCAGATCGTCTCGCTGGGGCAAGCGAGCGTGCCGATGACCACCGTCGTCTACAACCTCAATTTCGACCTGGGACAAGACGGCATCATCGGCATCAAGTCGGCGACCGACTCGAGTGCCAAGGGCTGCTTTCTCTTCGCGGCGCAGCAGAGCGTCGGTGGAAAGACCGTCACCGTCGTCGGTGCGGTGCTGGGGCAGCCGGGCGGCGCGCTCGGACCGAACACCGCCGCCGTCGATGCGGGCGACACACTGGTCAAGAGCATCTATTCCGGGTTGCACAGCTTCACTCTTTTCACTCCCGGCCAAAAGGTCGGCGAGATCGATGCCCCGTGGGGTTCGACGGCAGCGCTGACCGTCGCGCACCCGATCACCGTTGTCGGGTGGCCCGGCCTCGTTGCGACCGTCGTGGTCAGGCATCGTCCCCTGGACGGTTCCGTGCCCAGCGGGGCCGTGATCGGGACCATGCAAGCTGGTGTCGGAGCCAGCGCTGACCAGGTCGCAGTACGGACGACGTCGGCCCTCTCGAAACCTGGCGTGTGGTGGCGCCTGACTCGTTAGCCGAATCTCAGTCGACGAGTCTCGTTCGCCCAGGGAGCAGCTGGCCCTTCATGATCCTTCGACTTGCAGCGCATGGGTGACCACCGTGACGTCCTCGTCGCCCAGTCCTTCGTCGACGGCCCGCTGCCATTCGTCGGCCAGGCGGGCAAGCGTGACGAAGCGGCCGTCGTGTGCCGCCTGAAGGGCGAGGTGCACGTCCTTGAGCGCGAGTGACAGCGCGAACTGCGGCGAAAAGTCATCCCGGGCGATTCGCTGCAGCTTGGCCGCCTGCCACGGGGACACGAGCGGGTTCCCATCCAAGGCGTTCACCACGATGTCGATCTCGAGCCCGAACTGACGACCCAGCGCGACCGCCGTCGCGACTGCTTCCGCGGCCAATGCGAGCCACGCGTTGGCGACCAGCTTGACCCGCGATCCGGACCCGACAGGTCCCACCCAGATCGTTCGCTGGCCGAGCGCATCGAAGAGCGGGCCGAGGCGCGGGCGGGCCCCGTCCGCGCCCGACGCAAAGATGGTCAGCTGGCCGTGCTCTGCGGGCTCCTTGCTGCCCGACACGGGCGCGTCAATGAGGGTCACGTCAGCTCGTTCGGCGCTCACCAACGCCTGGACCCGCTCGATCCCGGCGATGCCGATGGTGCTCATCTGTACCCAGATCGCGCCGGACTTGAGCGCGCCGAGCATGCCCTGTTCCTGTGCGATGGAGACGACGACGTCCGCGTCCGTCACCATCGTGACGACGATCCCGGCCCGGCTCGCCGCGTCGGCGGGCGTGTCCGCCACCTCCGCGCCGAGTGCGGCGAGGTCTCGTGTTGCCTCCGGGGTGCGGTTCCATACGATCGTCGGGATGCCGGCGCGTATGGCGTTGGCGGCCATGGCGTGCCCCATCGTCCCGATGCCCAGAAACGCAACCGGCTCTTTCGTCGGGGTCATCGTTCTCCCCTTTCGGCCCAGTTCGGCAGTTCGGCAGTTCGGCAGTTCGGCAGTTCGGCAGTTCGGCAGTTCGGCAGTTCGGCACGATCAGTTTCGCGCCGTCCCGGCCTCCCCGCACCGCCCCGCCCGGCTCACCGCCTCGCCCCGCCGTCCTCACCGTCTGCGCTGCCGAAAGGGTACGGCCTACGACTCCAGGCGCCGCAACACGTGTGCGGCAGCGGCAGCGTCTCCGGTCGCACTCCGCTCGCGCAGGTGTTCCACGACGGCAGCGCGGTGTGCCGCATCGACGTTGCCGCCGTACTTGAACTTGGCGCTCACCTGCTCCACCAGGATCTCGATGCCGAGAATCGCCAGCAGCCTGCCCGGGTGTGCCGCCGTCGGGTCGGCAATCCCCTCGTCGGGCTGAAAGGTACTGAGCTGGCGGCGCAGAATGGCCGACACGCTGCCCGGTGCCGTCCGCTCGTCGTGCACACTCGCCGTGCCGGCCAGCTGGACGGCGCCGTAGTAGGTGGTCGGGATCCCGAGCGCCGGATCCTCCTCGCCGATGGCCTTCCACGACGAGGGGATGAAGGCCCAGTCGTCGGCCACGCTCAACAGGACACGCGGGTTCTCGTCGAGGGCATCGAAGATCGGATTGGCCCGCACCAGATGCAGCCACACCGTGTCTCCCTCGAGCACGAACTGCGTGGGCACGACGACCGGCCACTCGCGATCGGCGCCCCCGCGGGCGACCAGGTGCCCGAAGGGATGGGATTCGAGGAAGGGACGCCACTCGTCCTCTCCGAGCGTGGCGTCGACCGGGGAGACGAACATCGCCTCAGTCTGGCGCAGCAGAGCGGCGGCATGACCGCGACCGCCCCACGTCGAGACCACCCAGACGTCCGGACCACGAGGAAGCCGCACCGCCTGCCGGCAAGCCCGCTGTCACGGATGGGTCAGTCGACCGCGACCCCGAGCTCCTCAATGGACTCGCTGCGGTGGCGCTTGTAGTCCACCTTGCCGTTGGGCGCCCGCCCGATGGTCGAGACAGCGCGCACCCGGCGCGGCGCCTTGTAGGAGGCCAGCCGGGCCTTCACGTGCTCGATGAGCTCGTCCTCGTCCGGCGCCGGCTCGCCATCGACCAGTTCCACCACTGCGATGACCTGCTCACCGTAGGTCTCGTGGGGAACGCCGACCACCACGGCGTCGTGTACCGACCCGTGCATCTTGAGCGCCTCTTCGACCTCTTCGGGGAAGATCTTCTCGCCGCCCGAGTTGATGCAGACCGAGCCGCGCCCGAGCAGGTGGATGGTTCCGTCGGCGTCGACCTGCGCGTAGTCGCCCGGGATGGAGTAGCGGACCCCGTCGATCTCCTTGAACGTCCGCTGCGACTTCTCCTCGTCCTTGTAGTAGCCGAGCGGGTTGCGCCCACCCAGGGCCAGCACGCCGACCTGGCCCGACCCGGGCTCAATCTCGTGGCCCTCCTCGTCGAGCACCTTGACGTTGGGCCCGAGGGTGAACGACGCCGTCTTGGCCGCGCTGCCGCCGCCCGAGATCGACTGGCCCATCCCCAGCGCCTCCGAGGAGCTGAAGGCGTCGGCCAGCAGCATCGTCGGATGGTGGGCCAGCAGGCGCTCCTTCACCGGCTCGCTCCACATCGCCCCCGACGAAATCATGATCACCAGCGAGCTCAGGTCCCACTGCCCCGGATGGGCGTCGAGCTCGTCCAGCAGAGGACGGGAGAACGGATCGCCCACGATCACCAGGCCGTTCACGTTTTCGCTCTGGATGGTGTCGAGCATCTCCGCGGGGTCGTAGCGCCGGCTCTCGAGCAGGCAGACACGGCCCCCGTCGGCCAGCACCGTGTACGCGGTGAACGCGCCGGTGCCGTGCATGAGCGGGCACGCCGGCATGAGCGTCATGCCGCCTGGCTTCTCGCGCAGCACGTTGCGCACGCCCTCGACGCCCCCTTCGGGGTCGTAATGGCGCGACGACCCGCTCAACAACAACGAGAACAGGTCGTCCTGGCGCCACATGACGCCCTTGGGCATGCCGGTGGTGCCGCCCGTGTAGAGCATGAAGAGGTCGTCGCCGCTGCGTCCCCACGGCGCGCTGACCCGGCCGACCGCGGACTTGGCCGCGTCTTCGTACGGCGTGGCCCACTCCGGACACGGGCCTGAGCCGTCGTCGACCCACAGCCAGCCCTTGACCCGTGGCACACGGTCGAACACCCGCTCCACCCGGTCACTGAACGATCCGTGGAACACGACCGCCACCGCGTCGGCGTTGTCCCACAGGTAGGCCAGCTCGTCGTCCCCGTAGCGGTAGTTGGTGTTGACCGGGACCAGGCCGATCTTCGCGGCGGCGAACGTCGCCTGCAGGTATTCGGGCGTGTTGTAGAGGTAGAGCGCCACCTTGTCCTGTTGCTCGGCGCCGAGATCGAGCAGGAACTGTGCGACGCCGTCGGCGCCATTGTCCAACTCGGTCCAGGTCACGTTACGTGCACCCTGGGTGAGGGCGACGAGATCGGGCTGCGTGTCAGCCACCGTCTCCCAGACGTCGCCGTAATTCCAGTCAGTCATCGTCCGCTCCATTCGCCGCCGCCGGCGACCCACTGAGGCACGTGATCGTCCTCCCCGACCCCCCGGCTTCCACCCCCGACCGCATCGCGGCATCCGACCGGACCGTATGGATCGACCGGATCTCGCTGTGTCCGTTGTGCGCGGCACGAGGCGATGCAGCCTACGCTGCAAAAGTGGATCTCGGCCTCCCCGGAGACGACGACCCCTGTCGCGCCAGCGTGCGGGAGTGGCTCCACGAGCACCAAGACCCCACCGGTCGCCAGCTCGCCGAGGCCGGGTACGTCGTGCCCCACTGGGCTCCCCCCTTCGGGCTCGATGCGGACCCGCTCACCCAACTCGTGATCGACGAAGAGCTCCGGCGGGCCCAGGTCCGGCGCCCGGTCAACCCCATCGGCATCGGATGGGCGGGGCCAACCCTCATGTACGCGGGCACCGAAGAGCAGAAGGAACGCTGGCTCTGGCCGCTGCTCAGTGGCGAGGACTTCTGGTGCCAGCTCTTCTCCGAGCCCGGCGCCGGCTCGGACCTCGCCGCGCTGAGCACCCGGGCCGAGCGTGACGGCGACCACTACGTCGTCAACGGGCAGAAGGTGTGGACCAGCTATGCCCACATCGCCCGCTGGGGCATCCTGCTCGCCCGCACCGATCCGTCGGCGACCAAGCACCTGGGCATCAGCTACTTCGTGTGCCCGATGGATGCGCCGGGCATCGAGATCCGCCCTCTCATCGACATGACGGGCGAGCACGCCTTCAACGAGGTCTTCTTCAGCGACGTGCGCATCCCGGCCGACCACCTCGTCGGGCCCGAGCACGGCGGCTGGGAGCTGGCCAAGGTGACGCTCGGCAACGAGCGCGTCTCGCTCAGCGGCGAGGGCGCGCTCTGGGGCATGGGCCCGACGGCGGACGACCTCGTGGATCTGGTCAAGGCCGCGGGTGGCGCGCTGGACCCCATCCGGCGGGATGCGCTCGTCTCCGTCTGGATGGAATCGCAGATCCTGCGGGTGTTGCGCCTGCGGATGGTCTCGGCCGTCCTGGCCGGCCGGGCGCCCGGCGCGGAAGCCTCGGTCCGCAAGGCGATCGCCGATGCCCATGGGCAGCATGTAATGGATCTGGGGCGGGATCTTGCGGGGGCGCACGCCATGGTGGCCGGGACCGGTCCCGTCGCCGGCTCGGCCGCCGCCGCCTCGGCTGCAACCGGCTCGGCCGCCGCCACCGCCGACGGGACCGCCGACGCCACTTGGTCCCGAGGCTTCCTTTTCGCCCCTGCCCTCACCATCGGCGGCGGCACCGGAGAGGTGCAGCGCAACATCGTCGCCGAAAAGGTGCTCGGTTTGCCGCGAGATCCCTGATCCTCCGCCGTTACCCATCTGGTACTGGGGATGCCCCGGCAGGGCGCGCCGTCACTGAGGGCAGCGCTTGCAATGGCCGTCGCAGACCGGGTGCCGGCAGCACAGCACATGGCAACTGGTCTGGTGGGCAGGAGCCCCGAGGCGAGCGCTTCGGAGTCGACGATCAGGAGGGTTTCATGCGGAAGGTGCTTCGATCCGGTGCATTGGCCCTCATCGGCCTGGCGGCTGCGGCGGCCCCCCTCATGGCGGCCGGCGCTCCATCCGTGGCATCCGCGGCATCCGTGTCGCATCCGTCGCACACGGCCAGCACCCCGGCCCCGGCCGGCCACATCGTGCCCGGCCTCTACCACGTGCCGATCATCGGCAAGGTCACCCTGCCCGGCTTGGGCTCGCTGCTCGGCGGCGAGCGCCACGCCACGGCGGTCTCGTCTTCGAACTGGGCCGGCTACGCCGACACGAACGACACCTACACCTCGGTGGCGTCCTCGTGGACCGAGCCCCCGGTCAATTGCTCGAACAGCAGCGGCGGCGGCCTCGGCGGTCTGGGTCTGGGCCTGGGCAGCGGGTTGAGCGGACTGTTCGGCGGGCTCCTCGGCGGCCCCAGCGCGGCATCGGCCTTCTGGGTCGGCCTCGACGGGTACTCGTCGACCAGCGTGGAGCAGATCGGCACCGACTCGGACTGCAACTCGGGCACGCCCAGCTACTACGCCTGGTACGAGATGTACCCCAACCCCTCGGTCACCCTGCCGACCTCTGACGCGGTCAATCCCGGTGACCACATCACGGCGCTGGTGACGTCGAACACGGCGGGGACCTCGTTCACGCTCGAGATCAAGGACGCCACCGCCGGCTGGACGTACTCGACGACCCAGAGCGGCAGCGGCTTCGCCCGCTCCTCGGCCGAGGTGATCGCCGAAGCCCCCTCGGAGTGCACGGTGCTGTTCTGCAGCGAGGTCTCGCTCGCCGACTTCGGCCAGGTCGGCTACTCGGGCTCGCAGCTGATCGACACGGCCGGCAAGCAGGGCACGCTCTCGGCGTACAACGCCAACGAGATCACGATGTCGGCCAACGGGACGACGCTGGCCACGCCGAGCAGCCTCAGTTCGGATGGGTCGTCGTTCTCGGTGGCCTGGAACGCGTCGTAGCTCCCCATCCAAGAGATCTTCAGACCAGGAGGCAATCCAGCAAGAGAGTCAACGTGCTCTCACAGCACCGCCCCTCAGCTGACGGGCAGTACCCAACCGGTTCGGCGGGTCCAGCCGGTTGCCCGTCAGCTGAGGGAGCGGGCCCCCATCCGTGCCAACTGGCTTACTGGTCGAATCCGCACTGAGAGCTACGCCTGATCAGAACTCGAGCGGTCCGGCGTGGGCGAAGCCCTGGCGGACACCCTGCCCGGCCCGGGCCACCAAAGCCTCGGGTTCGTACAACATGAGATAGGCGTTGCGGGCGTGGTCCCGCGAACGGTTCTTGAACACCAGCGCCAGCTCGGCGGGATCGTCGGACTCGTCCTCGTGCACGAACACCTCGAGGATCGGCGTGTTCGTCATGAGCTGAGCCGTCATGATCCCGGTCGAGGCCTCGTGGGCGCAGACCTTGTCCACCTTCTCCTTGCCCGGCATGCCGAGGGCGACGACGATGCGGCAGTCGTCCTCCTCGATCAGTTTCTTGGCCGCCACAGCAAGGTCCTTGAACCCCGGCACGGTGCGGCGGATGGTGGTGAAACGGGTGCCGTAGCCAGGGCATTGGGCCAGCTCATCGAGTGCCTCGCCGCCCATGTCGTAGCGGGCGAACATGGTGTCGACCACGCCGATCAGGTCCATGACCCATTCTCGCGCAAAGGGCCCATTGGCCCGCCCGCCCCGGCGCCGTCCAGAATCAGTGGGTGACCAACCCCCATCCGAAGCAGCCGACCGCGCCCGCACGGACCACCCAGCCGACCCGCCCGACACGCCCGACACGGCCGTCACGGCCGTCACCCGCCTCCTGGATTGAGAGGGACGCCGCCGTCATCTGGCACGGCTTCACCCAGATGGGGGCCTACGCCGACAACGCCCCACTAGTCATCGAGCGGGCCGAGGGCAGGGAGCTCATCGACACCGCCGGCACCCGCTACCTCGATGCGATTTCATCGCTCTGGGTCAACACCCTCGGTCACCGGGTCCCCGAGCTCGACCAGGCGCTCACGGACCAGGCCGCCAAGGTCGCCCACACCACCATGCTCGGCAACGGCAACACGGTCGTGGTCGAGCTGGCCGAGGCCCTCGCCCGCGTCGTCCCCGTCGACGACCCGCACTTCCTCTTCGCCGCAGACGGTGCCGTCGCCGTCGAGCAGGCCCTCAAGATCGCGTTCCAGTACTGGGTCAACACGGAGCGCAACGACAGCACGGTCCTCCGGCGCACCCGCTTCCTCGCCCTCGGCGACGCGTACCACGGCGACACCATCGGCTCGCTCTCACTCGGCGACGGCGGCGTGTTCAGCGCGGTCTTCGACCCGCTTTGCTTCCCGGTCCTGCGCACCCCCGGCTACGCCGACCCGGGCTGGGCGGACAAGGCGTGCGCCATGATCGAGGCCCACGCGCCCGAGCTGGCAGCCGTCGTCCTCGAACCGCTGGTGCAGGGAGCGTCGGGGATGTTGGTGGCCACCGCCTCGGATCTGCGCCGAGTCGGCGAGGCGTGCCGGCGCTTCGACGTCCTCTTGATCTGTGACGAGGTCGCCACGGGCTTCGGCCGGACCGGCACGCTGTTCGCGTCCGAGCAGGCCGGCATCCGTCCCGACATCCTCTGCCTCGGCAAGGGCATCACCGGCGGCTACCTCGCCATGAGCGCCACTGCGGTGACGGGCCGGGTCTTCGACGCCTTCCTCGGCGCCGACCTCGGGCCCGAGACCTTCTACCACGGGCACTCCTACAGCGGGAACGCCCTCGCTGCCGCTGTCGCGCTCGAACACCTGCGCCTCATCGAATCCTGGGACGTGCTCGCCAACGTCCGGGCCCGCTCCGAGCAGTTGGCGGCCCTCCTCAATGAACGGGTCGCATCTCGGGACTCGGTGCGCGAAGTTCGCCAGTGCGGCCTTATGGTCGGTGTCGAGCTCGCCCCGCCCAGCCCCGGACTGCGGTGGGGACGCCGGGTGTGCGCCGGCGCCGTCGAGCGGGGCGTTCTGCTCCGACCGCTCGGCGACGTCGTGGTGCTGATGCCGCCGCTCACCATCACCGAGGACGAGATCGTGCGGATCGTCGACGCCCTCGATTCCGCGCTCGCCGACGTCATCTCCTCGGACGCCGTCACCTCCGCCGCCCCTCCCGCCGCTGCTCCCGCCGTCGCTCGCGCCCCCGATTCGGCGTGAGCAATCCGTGGGAGGCCCGGATCCGGGCCGAGCTCGCCAGGGTCGTCGAGGAGGGGCGTTGGCGCGCGCCGCGGACGTTCGACGCCTTCGGCCCCGCCGGCACGCTCCACGACGGATCGGCGGACCGGCCCGTCGTGTCCTTCGCCTCGAACGACTATCTCGGGCTCAGCACACACCCCGCCGTCGCCGCCGCAGCCCACCACGCTCTCGATACGTGGGGCACCGGCTCGGGCGCCTCCCGCCTCGTCACCGGCTCGCGCCCCGTGCACGACGAGCTCGAGCACGCCCTCGCGGGGTGGAAGGGCACCGAGGCCGCCGTCTGCTTCCCGACCGGTTTCGCCGCCAACCTCGGCGTGCTCAGCAGCCTCGGCGGCCCGGGCGTCCGCGTGCTCTCCGACGAGCTGAACCACGCCAGCATCATCGACGGCTGCCGCCTCTCGCGCTCCAGCCTCACCGTGTACCGCCACTGCGACATGGACCACCTCGCTCAACTGCTGGCGTCCTCACCCGGAACGCCCACGCTCGTCGTCACCGATTCGGTGTTCTCCATGGATGGGGACACGGCGCCACTCGACGAGCTCGTCCCACTGTGTGAGCGTCACGGTGCCCTCCTCGTGCTCGACGAGGCGCACGCAGTCCTCGGCCCGGCCCTCCCGGCTGGCGCCGGCACGGCGACCGGCCCAATCGTGCGCATCGGCACGCTGTCGAAAACCCTCGGTGCCCTCGGCGGATTCGTGGCTGCGTCCCGCGACATTGTCGACCTGCTCGTCAACCGGGCGCGGCCGTACATCTTCTCCACCGCGCTGACGCCGGCCGACGCCGCCGCCGCGCTCGCCGCGCTCCGGATCGTCCGGTCGGCCGAGGGCGCGGCACTCGTCGCGCGCCTCGCCTCCCTCGTCGACCGGCTCAGCGAAGCCGGACTCGCACGGTCCGGACATCCGAGCCCGATCATCCCGGTCGTCCTCGGGTCCGAACAGGCGGCGCTCGACGCATCCGCCACACTCCTCGCCGCCGGCCTGTGGGTCCCCGCCATCCGGCCCCCGACGGTGGCAGTCGGTACCAGTCGTTTGCGAGTGACCCTCTCGGCCGCGCACGCCGACGACGACGTGGACCGTCTATGTGCTGCGTTGGTCGCGCTCCCTTCCCGCTATCTCTCCTCCTCTGCACCCTTCCCGGCGACCCTCTGATTCGTCACGGATGAACGGTCGCTGTCGGTGAGCAGTGCGCGCCCTCGCCGACTCGTCGTTGTGGTCGGCACCGGAACCGACATCGGGAAGACCTGGGTCGCCGCCCGACTCCTCGCCCAGCTCCGCACCCAGGGGCTGACCGTGGCCGCTCGGAAACCAGCCCAGTCCTTCGAGCCGACCGACGATCCCGACGGACTCGACGCCGCCGTCCTCGGCGCCGCGAGCGGCGAGGCGCCCGAAGTCGTCTGTCCGCCTCATCGCTGGTACGAGGTCGCGCTGGCACCACCGATGGCGGCCGACGCGCTCGGCAGACCCAGCTTCACGATTGACGACCTCGTGGACGAGCTGCGATGGCCGGATGTGCCAACCGACGTCGAACTGGTAGAGACTGCCGGAGGGGTGCGGTCACCTTTGGCAACGGACGGGGACTGTCTCGCTCTGTGTGCCGCGCTCGAGCCCGATCTCATCGTCTTGGTGGCCGATGCCGGACTGGGGACGATCAACGGTGTGCGGCTGACGCTGGGCGCCCTGCCGCGCGTGCACGGCTTCCATCGCCGTCGTGTTGAACCGCTTCGACACCGCGATCGATGTGCACGTGCGCAACCGCGAGTGGCTCCGCGCCGAATCCGAGGCCGAGGCCGAAGCCGGAGCCGGCTCCGAAGTTCTCGGGATCTTCGTGCTTCCCGGCGACGAACGCGAGCTCACACGCGTGATGCGGGAACGGAGCTAAATCGGACCGTCGCGGCGGCGGTGCCGACCGTTCAGTCTCGTGACCGAGGGCGCGGTACCCACATCGACTCAGCCGAGACGGCGGCGGCCGCCTTGCCGGAACTTCGGCGGAGACGAGCGGTCTAAGGAACTCGCGCGACAGATCGTTGATCGTTCGGCTCGTATCTCCGCGTTGCATCGAGAGCAGCTCTCCGACATCGCCGAGTTCGACCGCGGTGAGGGGTGGCGGGGCGACGGTGCGGTCTCGATGATCGCGTGGGTCACGGGGCAGTGCGGCGTGAGCACTTCGACGGCACGACGGTGGGTGCGTAGCGCTGCGAACCTCGAGACGCTGCCGTGCCTGGCCGAGGGACTCGCCCGAGGTGAGCTCTCGCTCGATTTGGTCGAGCCGCTGGCCGAGGTGGCGTCCGCAGAGACCGATGCCAGCCTGCGTGACGCGTCAACGCACTGGAGTGTCCGACAGGCGCGTGAGCTCGCCGCTCGGCACCGCGCGCAGAGGGAAGCCGAAGAGGTCGCCAGCCGTGACGTCGCTAAGGGTGACGCGGGAGATGGCGCTGTCGAGACGAATGCGGCGGGGCGCGAGTTCGAGCGCCGCACCCTGCGATTCAACGACGCCCGACACAGCGTGTGGGTGGCGTTCACCAAGGACGACTACGCCGTGGCCAAGTCGGCGCTGGTCGGCCGGGTCTCAGCCGCTATGCGACAGAGCGGAGAGCAGGGCGCTCACCCTGACGACCCAGTCGCCTACGTCCCCTTCGATCAACGTCTCTACGACGCGCTGATGGAGCTGTTCGCAGTCGGCAGCGCGCCGGGTACCGGGAGGCGGCGCGCGTTTCGTCCACGGCTCGTGGTGCATGCTCCCTTGGACGTGCTCCTGGGTGCCACCAAGGGCGACGTGCCCGAGATCGCCGGCCTGGGCCCGATTTCAGCGGAAGTGGCACGGCGGCTGGCGTGCGACGCCAACGTGGTCCTTTCCGTCGAGGGTCGAGACGGGTCGATTCTCGATCAGGGCCGGGCTCGCCGCGACCCGACGGTGGCACAGCGGATCGAGATCGACCGGCGGGACAAGGGGTGCCGATTCCCAGGATGCCTCTTTACCGAATTCACCGACGTCCATCACATGCGGCACTGGACCAAGGGCGGCGAAACGAATCTCGACAATCTTCTGACTCTGTGCGGGCGCCATCACAGCGCGGTGCACGAGCTCGGTTGGAACATGGCGGGTGACGCCAACGAGGTGGTGACCTTCACCAGCCCTCATGGCCGGGCGATGGAGTCCGTGCCCTCGCCGACGTGGAGACGATCGGTGCGATCTGTGGCGCCGGAGAGGCCGAGCGACCGGTCGCCACGTGATCCGCCACTGCGGCAGTGAGGGAAGCGGCGCTGAGACGAACGACGAGGAGCTAGGCCGAGCGGAGCTCGAGCCCGGCGTGTTCGCGGCATCGCGCGACCCAGCCGGTGGGAACCACGGTGACGGTCATGCGCCTTCCGCACTCCGGGCAGAAACGCGGGGGATCGAGGTCGCGCACACAGCCCGCGCACTCCAACGCGGGCCTGCCACACCCAGTGCAGTGGGCGGATTGCACCGAAGGGTCCGACGGCGGCATGGAAGGATCAGATCGCGGCGCTGAGGGATCAGATGGCGGCGCTGAGGGCGCCGATCGGCATGCGAAGGTCCTCGAGCATCTGGAGGTCTTCGTCGGCGGACCGGCCGAGCGTCGTCAGGTAGTTGCCCACGATCAGGGCATTGATGCCCGCCGTCATGCCGATGGCCTGGAGGTCGCGCAGTGTGACCTCTCGCCCGCCGGCGTAGCGCAGGATGACCGAGGGCAGAGCCAAGCGGAAGAGGGCGATCCAGCGGACGGCTTCCCAGGCGCCGAGGATCGGCCGGTCGCCCAGCGGCGTACCGGGCCGGGGGTTGAGGAAGTTCAGCGGCACTTCGGTCGGCTCGAGTGCTTGGAGCTGAGTCAGCAGCTCGACACGCTGAGTATCGGTCTCGCCCATGTTGAGCAACGCACCGCAGCACAGCTCCATGCCGTGCTCGCGCACGAGCCGGCACGTGTCTGCCCGCTCCTCCCAGCTGTGCGTGGTGACGATGGTGGAGAAGAACGACTTCGCCGTCTCCACGTTGTGGTTGTAACGGTGCACACCCCCTTCGGCCAGGCGACGGGCCTGGTCCTCGGTGAGGATCCCGGCACTGATGGCGACGTTCAGGCCGACCTCGTCGCGGATGAGCGGCACGAGATCGAGGATGCGCCGCATGGTGCGCTCGTCGGGCCCGCGCACGGCGAGAACGATGCAGAACTCCGAGGCACCGAGGGCTGCGGTCTCACGGGCTGCTGCGAGGACCTCGTCGGTATCGAGGAACGGGGTGGCCTTCACGGGCGAGTCGAAGCGCGACGACTGGGAACAGAAGTGGCAGTCCTCGGGGCAGCCTCCGGTCTTGGCGGAGAGGATGCCCTCGATCTCCACTTCGGGTCCGCACCAGGCAAGTCGCACCTGGTGTGCCAGTGCAGCGAGGTTCATGACCGCCCCGTCGGGCAGTGCGGCCAATGCGGCGAGTTCGTCGCCGCTGAGCAGGCGACGTTCGTCGAGTAGTGCCGTCTCGGCTCCGGCGATGACAGCCCGGTCCGCCGCGCTGAGGGCGACCTGGGGCGGGGGCGGTGGGCTTTCCAGAGGGGAGGCGTCCGAGGCGACGGCGTTCCGGAAGGCGACGGGGCTCGTGGTGGTCACGGCGCCCACGGTAGTGGCAGGGTGGGGACCCCCGGTAGCCGAGACGGCGGCCGCGGGCGGGCAGGGAGGTGGCTGATGGCCTGGGATTTCTCGACGGAACCGGAGTTCGAGGAGAAGCTGGAGTGGATGCGCGGGCTTCGTGCGCGAGGAGGTGTTCCCGCTCGAGACCCTCGACCTCACGTACGACCAGGTGCGGGTGGCGATGCGCCCGTTGCAGGAGCAGGTGAAGGCCCAGGGGTTGTGGGCGGCGCACCTGCCGCCTGAGCTCGGCGGCATGGGGTTCGGACAGGTCCGTCTCGGGCTGATGCACGAGCTTTTGGGCCAGTCGCCCTTCGGCCCGGTGGTGTTCGGCAACAACGCACCTGACTCGGGGAACGCGGAGTTGCTGGCCGTGGGGATGGAGATGAGCGGGGACACGTCACACCGCGAGCGATGGCTCCAACCGCTGCTCGACGGGGATCTGCGCTCGGCGTTCTCCATGACCGAACCCGACACCGCGGGGTCCGATCCGACGCTCTTGAAGACATCGGCCATCCGGGACGGCGACGAGTGGGTCATCAACGGGCACAAGTGGTTCACATCCAACGGGTCCGTGGCGGACTTTCTGATTGTGATGGCGGTGACCAATCCAGACGTCCATCCGTATTCGGGCTCGTCGATGATCATCGTTCCGGTCGGCACGCCGGGGGTGGACATCGTGCGGGATGTGGCGACGATGGAGGATCCCCAGACGCCCTACGGGCGATTCGGCAACCATGCCGAGATCATCTACACCGATGTCCGCGTGCCGGCCGGGAACCTCATCGGCAAGGAGGGTTCAGGCTTCGTCCTGGCCCAGCACCGGCTGGGGCCGGGGCGGATACATCACTGCATGCGCTGGCTCGGGCAATCCCGGCGTGCCTTCGACATGCTCTGCGAGCGGGCGGTGTCACGCTACGCCCACGGATCCACATTGGCGGAGAAGCAGACCATCCAGAACTGGGTCGCCGACTCCATGGCCGAAATGCAGGCCGCCCGTCTCATGACACTGCAGGCGGCGTGGAAGATGGACCGGGATGGCGCGGCGACGGCGCGGGTCGAGATTGCGATGATCAAGTACTTCGGGGCCAAGGTGTTGTACGACGTGATCGATCGCGCCATCCAGGTGCACGGATCACTCGGGTTTTCGTGTGACCTGCCCCTCGAGCACATGTACCGGGCGGCCCGGGCGGCACGAATTTACGACGGTCCCGATGAGGTGCACCGCCAGACCGTCGCCAGGCGAGTGCTGAAGGGCTACACGGCGCACGAGGTGCCGAGTGAGCACATCCCGACTCGGCGGATCGAGGCACAGCGTCGCTTCGCTGACCTGCTCGAGGACTTGACGGTCGACGCGTAGAGCGCCTAGACGGACGGCAACCGTCAGGGGTAATCGTCGTGTGTGACAGGGGCAGACGTGCGGACGGGCGAGACGGGCGAACGGGCAGACGGGCGAACGGGGCGAACAGGGCGGATGGGAAGGGGGCGAATAAGAGGAGGACGCGTGTCGCGATGGCTGGGGTTGGTCGGAACGGGGATCGTGAGTGCGCTCGTCGTTGCTGCATGTGGCTCTTCGGGGCCGGGCTCGTCGTCGAACACGACCCATCCGGGGCGATCCTCGACGTCGAGCACGCATGCCAGTTCCACGACGACGTCCGCATCCACGTCCTCCACGACGACTGCGGGGCCGATGACGACCGTTTCGCTCCCGGTCATCGTCTGCCAGACGACGACGGGCATCGCGACGACGACCACGTCGCTGCCGGCGTCGGTTTCGGTCAGCGTGCCCGCATCGAATGCGCAACAGAACAACCTGGCCGTGTTCACCGACGCGACCGGGAGGTTGATGCTCGTCGGCCCGATGACCGGCTGGACGTGCAACGGCAACTTCGGGGCCGACGGCAGCGGGATGCTGGCGCTCACGCCGGTCGGGACGTCGGTGCCGCCCGGAACCGGGACCACGTGGCATCTGGCGGCGTCCTCGCCCATCCAGGCGATCGTCGCCACCGAGAGCGGGGCCAGCACCGTCGCCGGAGCCACCTTGGCATGCCCGCTCTTCAGCGGAGCCAAGACGACTATGCAGCAGGACCTCGGGCAGGCCTGTGCCGCGGACCCCTCGGGGGAAAACGTGACGAGGATCTCGTCTGCCGAGGTGGCGTTCCAGGATCCATCGGGCGTGACAGGCGCGGGTTTCCCCTCCGGCGGTGAGAATCCCGCGAACGGAGTTGTGCTGTATCAGCCCAAGCCGAGCGAGGCGGCTGCCTACCTCGCTACCTGCACCCTGCCGGCGTCACAGCAGAACCTGTGCACGGCGGTGCTGAACCAATTCGTCTCGACATTCGGATAGGCCTGTCCCCGGACGGTGGCTGGGGGGCTCCACGAGAGAGTGGGCCTCTGCGGTGGACTACTCGGAAGAGTGGCAGACCGCCTCGACGTTGTTGCCGTCGGGGTCGCGCACGAAGGCTCCGTAGTAGTTCGGGTGATAGCCGGGCCAGACCTGCGGTTCGTGCAGAACCTCAGCGCCCGTACCTACGGCAGCATCGAAGAAGGCGCGGACGGCCGCCCGGTCCGGTGCACTGAACGCGATGTGGGTCTCGCGGAAGCCGTCGCCCGTCCGCTGGCGCCCAATCCAGAAGGTCGGCACCGGTGGGACGCCATAGCCAATGGCTTCCTCGGCGCCGCCGCCCTCCATGATCCGGGTGCCGCCGAGTGGCGCCAGCACCGCGTCGTAAAAGGCGGCGCTGACGGCAAAGTCGGCGCACTGGATCGAGACGTGGGCAAGCATGGACCCTGAGTCTGACAAACCCGGGCGTGAAACGGAAGGCCGGCGCCGGCTCGCCCTAATCTTTCTCCCGCGTGCTCCGAATGATGTGGATGGAACCGGCGTCGATCGACTGGGCGACCGTTGCGACATTGGCGACCGCCGTAGGCACCCTCGTGCTGGCGATCGCCACCTTCGCCGCCGTGCGGTCGGCCAACCGGGCGGCCCGGGTGGCCGAGGCGGCGTACCTGGTCAATCTCCGCCCCGTGCTCGTCCCCTCGCGGACAGAGGATCCGCCGCAGAAGATCCGCTGGATGGATAACCACTGGGCCCGCGTCGACGGCGGTCGGGGACTCGCGGAGCTCGTCGAGGGGTCGATCTATCTCGCGATCTCGCTCCGCAACGTCGGCCCCGGACTCGCCGTACCGTTTGGCTGGAACATCCGCGACGGCGCATCGACGAACGAGGTGTCCCACGCCGAGCCCGACGACTTCCGCATGCAGATGCGCGATCTCTACGTCGGATCGGACGACACCGGTTTCTGGCAGGCGGCTATCCGGGAACCGGACGACCGGGACTACGGCTGGCTCGCCCAGGCCATCACGAAGTCGACGCCATTCACGATCGAGCTCCTCTACGGCGACCACGACGGGGGACAGCGGACGATCTCGCGGTTCGGGATGATCCCCTGGCCGAACGCCGAGGAGGTCCGCTGGTTCCCGTCGGTGTCCCGCCACTGGTATCTGGACCGTCCAGATCCGCGTTGATTGGACCGTCCAGATCCGCGATGAGGGTTTCTTAGATCACTCCGAGACGAATCGGCGGGGGACTCGGAGGCGGAGAAGGCGGATCCCGCCGGGACGACGATGGCGGATCAGGAGCGGAGTCCCCGAAGCAACGTCGCACACGAGCGTTCGTAGGCTGCGTCCTGGTCTTCGAGCATGCCCATGCCGGTGAGCTCGAGCGACACCCATCCGTGGTGGTCGGCCCAGATGAGGTGGGCGATCTCTGTGGGCGGGGCGTCGGCGAGCACACCGGCGGCCATGGCGCGCACAACGGCGTCGACAAGGCTGTCGAAGGCGCCGGCGGCGACCTCGAGCGCGGTGTCGCTCGGCTCATAGCCCGGGATGGTGCGCAGGAACATCAGCTGGTACGCCATCGGATGGGCGAGGGCGAGAGCCCGGTAGCGCCGACCGCCTTCGCGCAGCGCTTCGTATGGGTCCTCGATCTCGGCGATGGCGGCGGCGAGGGCTTCGCGGAGTCGTTCGAAGCCCTGCATGAAAAGCGCATCAATGATGCCGTTCTTCGACTCGAAGTGGTTGTAGACGCCCATAGGGGCCACGCCGGCCGCCGCCGCGATCCGACGGACCGAGAGTGCGTCAGGGCCTTCGGCTTCGAGGATCTCGGCTGCCGCATCCAGGAGCGCATCCACCATGTCGGCGCTGGGGGTCCTGGTCCTGCGGCTTTCTGCCATGGGATCTAGCTTACTAAGGAACACCGTGCTATAACAGTAGTACGTTGTTCTATTAACTCATGGGAGGCGCGAACATGAAGATCCAATCCCCCCTGGAGGCCCCGGTTCTGGATGGTGGCGGCGTGGCGGAGGACGGGAACCTCCCCGACCTCGTCGCTGCCCCATCCGTGGGACTGTCGGACCGGCGCTGGATGGTGTTGCCAGTCCTGTGCCTCTCCGTCTTCTTGGTGGTCGTGGACAACACCATCGTCAACGTGGCGCTTCCCACGCTGAACCGGCAGTTGGGAGCGTCCATCACGTCGCTGCAGTGGATCGTCGACGCCTACAGCCTCGCCTTCGCAGGCCTGCTCCTCGCCGGTGGCGGCATCGGCGACCGTCTTGGCCGCAAGGCGACGATGCAGGTTGGCCTGATCTTCTTCGGATTGTTCTCTGCGGCGGCTGCGTTCTCGCACTCGACGGGCACACTGATCTCGGCGCGGGCGCTGATGGGCGTGGCGGCGGCGTTCGTGTTCCCGGCCAGCCTCGCCATCCTGACGAGTATCTTTCCCGACCCATCCGAACGGCAGAAGGCGCTCGGGATCTGGGGCGCCACCTCCGGAATCGCCGTCGCCTTCGGGCCGGTGGTCGGTGGCGCGCTCCTCGAGCACTTCTGGTACGGCTCGATCTTCTTGGTCAACGTCCCGATCGTCGTGGTGACGTTGCTGGCCGGTCAGGCGCTCATCCCGCGTATCCCCAAGGTCCGGGCTCACCGCTTCGACATCCGTGGCGTCATCGTGTCGACGGTTGGAGTCACGAGCCTGGTGCTGGCGATTATCGAGGGACCTCAGTGGGGTTGGGCGTCCGCGGGCACGCTGGCGTGCTTCGCTGTGGCCGCGGTGTCCATCGCCGGATTCGCCTGGATGGAGCTGCGGACCGAGGGACCCCTACTCGACGTCCGCGTCTTCCGGATCCCACGCTTCACCGGCGGCGCGCTCTCCATCTCGGTCGCCTTCTTCAGCCTGTTCGGGTTCATCTTCTTGATCACCCAGTACTTCCAGTTCGTGAAGGGCTACTCGACGTTGTCCGCCGGCGTGCACACCTTGCCCTTCGCCGTCGTGGCTGCGATCGCGACACCGCTTGCCGCCGTCGTGGCGCTCAAGATCGGCACTCGGGTCGTCGTCACCACAGGGCTCGTGCTCATGGCAGGCGGGCTCGTCGTTGCGGCCTTCAACTCGGGGCCTACCACGTCGTACTGGGGGGCGATCGTCATCGCCATGGTGCTCCTGGCGCTCGGACTGTCCTCCATCACCGCTCCCACCACTGAAGCCGTCATGGGTTCGGTCCCCGACGAGCAGCGAGGTGCGGCGGCCGGGGTCAACAACACGACCCGTGAACTGGGCGGCACCCTCGGCGTCGCCGTCTTCGGTTCGATCTTCGCCTCGTCCTATGCGCCACGGATCCTCAGCGCATTTCGCCACCTCCCCATCCCGGCGGGTCCGAAGACCGAGGCCCACCAATCCATGGCGGCCGCCCTGGTGGTGGTCCAGCACGCGCCCAAGGCGGCACGCCCCGCTCTCGAGAGCGTCATCTTCAGCGCATTCCACAGCGGACTCTGGGCTGCCTGCCTCGCAGGGGCTGCGGTGGCAGTTGCCGGCGCCGTGGCGGCCTTCGCGCTGCTGCCTGGCCGGGTGCGCGCCACATCCGAGCTTCCGCTGGCCAGCACCGACCACGCCGATGCAGTGACAGCGGGAGCGGTCGCCACCACCCCCACCACCACCGGGCCCTGCGGAGAGCTCGAGCTGGCGACGACCTAGCGACGGGATTTACGCGAACTGCAGCTGGGCGTGCCGCACGCCCGCGATGACCGGACTCGGCGTCCGCTCCACGTTGCCCACCAACGACAGTGACTCGAAGCGGTCCAACAACTCGGTCAGCACGACGCGCCCCTCCAGCCGGGCCAGGGCCGCGCCCAGGCAGAAATGGGGGCCGAAGCCGAAGCTCACGTGTGGATTGGGGTGCCGGTCGACCCGGAGCTCGCCTGCGTCGGGTCCGAAGACCTCCTCGTCACGGTTGGCCGACGCGTACACCAACAGCACCGGATCCCCCTCGGCTACGGATACGCCACGGATGGTGGAAGGCGCAGTCGCCGTGCGCATGAACGAGATCACCGGCGTGGTCCAGCGCAACAGTTCCTCCACGGCGGTCGGCACCATGGATGGGTCAGCCCGCAACGCCGACCACTGCCCCGGATTCTCCGCCAGCGCCACCAGCCCACCCGAAATCAGATTCCGGGTCGTCTCGTTCCCCGCCACCAGCAGCTGGATCAGGAACATCGCCAGCTCCGCCTCGCTCAACTCCTCGCCGCCCGCGGATCCCACGTTGGCCAGCACCGAGACCAAGTCGTCGGCCGGCGCCCGCCGACGCTCCTCGGCCACACCGATGAGGTACTCCCACATCTCGAGCTGCAGCGCCGACCGTTCTTCCTCGGTCCGCTCGGATTCGCCCGGGATCACCGCCTCGGACCAGTCGAAGAAGCGCGGCCACTGCGACCCGTCCACGCCCAACAGCTCGCAGATGACCTGTAACGGGAACGGGATGGAGAGGTCCTGCACCACGTCGAAAGCCACCCCGCCCTCGATCCGATCCAACAGCGCCCGGGCCTTCGCCATCACCCCGGCCTCCATCAGCCGCACCATCGACGGCTTGAAACCGGGCTGGACCAGCCTTCGGTAGCGGGTGTGCTGCGGCGGGTCCGTGTGCATCATGGTCGGCGGCGAGTCGTACGACGTGCCGATCTCGTCGACGAGGATGCCCTGCGACGAGCAGAATCCACCCGGATCGGCGCCGATGTGCGACACCTCGGGGTGCGTCATGACGGCCCAGAAGCCGCCGCCCTCCCGGTCCACCCAGCACACGGGCGCCGTTCTCCGTAGCTCGGCATACAGCGCAAAGGGGTCACCGCCCGAGTACAGGCTCGGGTCGAGCAGGCGGCCGGCGTCGGCTGTCGCCGCCCTGGAGGTCATCGTGGACCAGTCATCGCGGACGTGCAGACGCTCAGACGATGATGCCGTTGGGCCGCGGGTCGCCCTGCGCTTCGAGCAACGCGTAATAGGCCTCGAGCGTGTTGGGCCCGTCGGAGACGGACTCGACCGATCCGTCCTCGGCGAGGTTCAACAACGCGCCCTCGATGATGAAGCACACGTCGGTGTCCTCCGTGTTGTCCTCGGGGACGTGCAGGGTGTGCACCGAGTTGGCCGGCTCGAAGAGGTACGCGCCGGCCGTGACGTAGAAGTCGTACTCGAGGTAGTGCCACCGGCCGGCGGAGGTGAATGCGTCGACCGACCCGGTGTGACGGTGCGTCTGCAACTGCACGCCGGGCTTGAAGCGGTTCAAGATGACCCAGGTCCCGTGCGCGACGTCGAAGCGCACGACCTTGAGCAGGACGCCGATGCCCGTGTCGGCCCACGGCGCATCGTCCTCGCTGACGAGACGGACGGTGTCCTTGGGGTTGGCGGGAGTTTCGATGGACATTGGGAACTGCTCCTTGCTCTTCTGTCTCTTCCGGGTGCTCCGACGGTGTTTCCGGCTCTTCCGGATGATCCGACCGTGTTCCTGTTTGATCCTGCTTGTTCCTGTGAGTTCTGTTTCTTGGATTCTTTCAGGCGTGTTTCTAGTCGGGGATGACTGCGAGCGTATCGAGGTCGAGCGCGGCCTCGAGGGCCGCCGCCGTGCGCAGGACGACGAGGTCGCCGTGCTGGGGCCCGACCAGCTGGAGGCCGATGGGGAGGCCGGTCTCGCTCATGCCGACGCAGACCGAGGCGGCGGGGGAGCGGGTCATGTTGAACGGGTAGGTGAAGTGGACCCAGTTGGCCGTGGTCTCGCCGTTGACCGTGCTCGTCATCTCGCCGGCGTGGGGAGCGACGGCGGCGCACGTCGGCGTCACCAGGATCCGCGCCGTTCTGAACAGCTCCACCAGTTTGAGGTTCATGAGGTGGAAGCGGTCGAAGACCTGGAGGATCTGTTCGGCCGTGGTGGATTGCGCCTGGTCCACGAAGTGGCGCAGGACGGGGTGCACCTCGTCCCAGCGGGGATGGTTGAAGTAGGGCCGCAGGGTGCGCAGGGTCGCGGCCGCCGTGAGGAGCAGGAAATCACCGACGGGGTCGGCATCGAAGACATCGGTGATCTCGATGACGTCGGCGCCGAGTGAGGCCATGACCTCGACGGCGCGCTCGCAGGCGTCGGCCACCTCGGCGTCGACCGTGGCGTACCCGAGGGTGCGCGAGTAGGCGATCTTGACCGGCACGTGCGGGTCGTCGAGGGCGGCGAGCCAGCTGGCCTCGGGGCGGGGGAGGGCGCGCAGGTCGGTCGGGTCGGGGCCGACGGCGACGTCGAGGGCGCGGGTGACGTCGGCGATGCGGCGTGCCATGGGGCCGTTGGTGGAGAGGTCGATCCAGCCTGGCGGGTTGGGACCGCCGGCGGGGACGCGCCCGAGGCTGGGCTTCATCCCCGAGAGGCCGCAGCAGGCGCTCGGGATGCGGATGGAACCGCCACCGTCAGAGCCCGTGGCGAGCGGCACCATCCCTGCCGCCAGCGCGGCGGACGATCCGCCCGAGGATCCGCCGGGTCCCCTGGATGTGTCGAAGGGGTTGTAGGAAGGTCCGAAGATGGCGTTGGAGGTGTTCCCCATCCAGCCGAACTCGGGCGTGTTGGTCTTGCCGAGGATCACGCAGCCGGCGGCACGCATGCGGGCGACGAAGGGGTCGTCGGCGCTGGCGGGCGGGTCGTCGGCGTGCAGAGCGGATCCGTAGGTGGTGACGAAGCCCTTCGCGTTCTGCAGGTCCTTCACCCCGATGGGGATTCCGGCGAGCGGACCGGGGTCGCCACCCTCTGCGATCTTGGCGTCGATGGCGGTGGCCTCGGCGAGGGCCTTCTCCCCATCCAGGGCGACGAAGGCGTTGTAGGTCGGATTGAGCCGCTCGATCCGGGCGAGGGCGGCGTCGGTCAGCTCCCGCGCGCTGATCTCCTTGGCCCGCACCGACCGGGCCAGGTCGGCCACCGGGGTGGTGCGGAAGTCGATCTCTGCCACAGGCGCTGCCCTCCCGATTCTGCTCCAGAACTCTGCCCCGGAATGTGCTCCGACCCCATCCAGCACCGTCGTGGATGGGGTCTCGAGTCCGGCCGACCCTTTCCTATCCTGCTTCGGGAGTCGCTGCTACTTCGAGCCTTGTCCCGCGGATGGGGACAGGCCCGCCACCGCCTCGGCCAGGTCGACGCCGATCGGGATGACGGCGGGGGCAGGGATGGTGACGCCGTTGTCGACGTAGCGCTGCACGTGGGCCTTGCACTCGGCCACGGATCCGTGCACCACCAGCTGGTCGACCACCTCGTCGGGGATGGCCTCGAGGGCGCCCTTGCGGTCGCCCGCCGCCCAGGCATCCCACATGGGCTGGAGCGCCGGGCCCCGCCCCAGCCAGCGCTGGAACTCGGCGTAGGCATTGACGTTCAGGTAGGCGGTGATCATCCGGCGACCGATGGTGCGGGCGATCGCCGCGTCCTCGCTGACGATGACGAAGATGCGGGCGACGATCTGGCGGGGCGCGCCCTCGGCGGCCTTCTCGACTTCTGCCACGGATGTGGCGACATCCTCGGCGCTGAGCCAGTTGAGGATTGCGCCGTCGGCCTCGCGCCCTGCCAGGTGCAGCATCCCCGGACGCAGCGCGGCGAGATAAATCGGCGGCAGCTGCTCGGGGATCAGCGCCAGCCGGAAGCCCTTCACGCTGAAGGTGTCGTATTCCTCGGTCACCTTCTCGCCGGTGAAGGCCAGCTTCAAGAAGCGCAGCGTGTCGCGCACGCGCTTGTACTGGTTCTCGAAGGCCAGACCGTTCCAGTTGGCCACGATCACCTGTGAGGAGGCGCCGAATCCACAGGCGAAGCGGCCGGGTGCGGCATCGGCCATGGCGGCCACGCTCTGGGCGAGCAGTGCCGGGCCTCGGGTGTAGGCCGGCGTGATGGCCACGCCGAGGTTCAGCGACGGTTCCCACGCCGCGGCGAGGGCCAGGGGCGTGAAGCCGTCGGCACCGTCGACCTCGGCCGACCAGATGTCGGTGTATCCGAGCTCGCGCAGGCGGGCGAACCACTCGCGATGCGCGTGGAGCGGGATCCCGTCGAACGGGATGGTGATCCCGGGCCGAGCGGGCCTGGCAGCTGCAGCGCTCACGCCTGCAACCGCTCTTCCGAATCCGAATCCGAATCCGAATCCGAATCCGATCCAGACCCGATCGACCCTGTCCTGATCCCCCCGGACCCCGACCGGCGACCCCGACCGGCTCCCGACCCCGCCGCCACGGATCCGTTCGTCGGCCCCTCCGGACCGTGCTGGAACTCGGCATCGTCGAACATCAAGGCGAGCTCGGTCTTCTGCCCCGCGTCGTCGTCGAGTGGCACGGGGACGCCCCAGCGGGCCATCCCCTGTTCCATGTGCGCGATCACCGTCTCAATCACCTGCACCCGCCCAAATCGCTTGTTCTCCGACGAGATCACGTCCCAAGGCGCCAGCGGTCCGTTGGTCAGGCGCAACATGTCGGAGACGGCGGCGTCGTACTGCGGTCGCTTCTCCCGGTTGCGCCAGTCCTCCGCCGTGAGCTTCCACGACTTGAGGGGGTCGTCCCGGCGGCGCTCGAAGCGGCGCCCCTGCTCCTCGTGCGACATGTGCATCCAGAGCTTGATGACGATCATCCCCTCCTCGGCCAGGGTGTGTTCGAAGTCGTTGATCTCTTGGAACGCCCGTCGCCACTGCACCTCGGTGGCGAGATTCTCGACCCGCTCCACGAGGACCCGGCCGTACCAGCTGCGGTCGAAGATGGTCATGCCGCCCCAGCCCGGCAGCGGCGGCCAGAAGCGCCACAAGAAGTGGTGGCGCAGCTCGTCGGGCGTCGGCGCGGCGAACGGCGCCACGTGCACGTGCCGTGGGTCGAGCGGCTCGACCAGCCGCTTGATGGCGCCACCCTTGCCGGCGGCGTCCCAGCCCTCGAAGACGACGCAGACCGGCGGGCCGAGCTTGCCGTCGTTGAGCTGGCCGCCGTTGATCAGCCGCAGGTGCAACAGGCGGCGTTGCGCCTTCTCCAGCTGCTTGCTCTCCTCGTCCTTGGAGAGCCGGAGGGAGAGGTCGCAGTCCTCGAGGCGTGGATAGCTGGTGGTGTCGGAGTGGTACTCGCCACCGTCGGCGTCGAAGTTGACCGCTTTTTGATTCGCCGCCGACTGGTGTTCCTTTTGGGAACCGTGGGAATCGAGGGAGCCGTGCGACCCGTGTTCCTTGTGGGAGCCCTCGTCATGGTGGCCGCCGTGACCAGCCTGATCGTGCTTGCTCACGTTGTCTGTTGTAGTCGATCCGCCGCAGGTACGCCGACCGTCGCACCGGGAGAACCCCCCGATGTGGGTGACGATCCGAGCGGTTGCGACCCCACGGCCTCGACGATCCGGCGCACCATCGCCGGCTTGCCGGCGATGACGAGCAACTCCCGGTTGGAAAGGTGACCGATCCGCCCGACCTTGCGGCCCGAGGGGTCGAAGATGCCGATGCGGGCCCCGACGTAGCGGGTCGAGTCGAAGGCGAGCGTGGCCACGTCGCGGCGGCCGGATGACGCGCACATCGACTCGAGCTCGTCGAGTTCGAGCCACGACTCGTCGTTGTAGGAGAGGACCAAGAGGTCGCAGTCCACCGCCTCGACCACCGAAGCAAGCGCGGCGGGCATGGTCTTCTTCGAATTGAAGGCGGATCGTGTGGATGGGTCGCGGGCGTCGACGCGTTTGCGAGCCACGCCGTAGGCCTCGGGCGCATCCCAGGCCACCAGCGTCTCCCACACGTGGTAGTTGGTGAAATAGCGGTGCTGGTTGTACGGCGGATCGAGGTAGGCGAGATCCACGTGTCCGAGCACGCCACCGTGGACGAGGTCGACGGCATCGCCACGGATGGCGCGACCGTCGCCGGCGAGCAGCTCGGGCACCCGCAGCTCGAGGGGATTGAAGGACCGCGGCGCCCACTGCTTCACGTACGCCATCTGCACGCCGGTCGTCGAGTCGACGCGGTCGGCCGCTTCGATCAACGACGTCAACAAGAGGGGGTACAACGGCGACCCCGCATACTCCGACTCGATGGCATCCCGGGCGGCATCGATCCGCATCGCATTGTGCGGCTGGAAGAACCGGGCCTGACGGCTGAACTCCTCGGTGACGTAGCCCTCGGTGCCCGGAAGCGAGTTGAGGTGGGCGACCGCCGCCGTGAGTGCGCCGGTGTCGGTGGTGGCGGCGTCCGTCTCGATGTAGGTGCGGGCGAAGGTGTGCGCGTATCGAGCGCTGTCGGCGGCGGTCACGTGCAGGCCCTGCGCCTTGAAAGCCTGGGCGACGCGGGTGGTCCCGGTGAAGAGATCGAGGGCGGTGCGGGCGCCGGAGGCCTCGCAGACACGCGCCAGGACCGGGACGAGCCGGCGCTTCGATCCGATGTACTTGATCACTGGGGAGGGGTCGGCCCAGTCGGGGCGGTCACGCGGCCCACCCTACGATGGGCCGTCATGGCCCCCGGGGACCATCCAGAAACCGCCTCAGTCTCGCATTGGGTGCGCTGGCACGCGGGCTACGAGGATCCGTCGTCGGGCCTGTCGCTGCGGCTGCGGACAGTGCAGGAGGCCCTCCGTCAGGCGCTCGACTCCATCCCCGAGTCACGTCCGGGACCCATCCGCGTGGTGAGCATGTGTGCGGGCCAGGGGCGCGACGTGATCGACGTGGTCGCCACCCATCCGAGGCGTCAGGCCGTCTCGGCGCTGCTGGTGGAGCTCGATCCTGCCCTGGCCGCCTTTGCCCGAGACCGCGCCCGGGAGGCGGGCGTGGGCGATTCCATCCGGGTCGTGGAGGCTGATGCGTCGCAGTGCCGGTGGTACGCCAACGACGTGCCCGCCGACGTGGTCCTGGTCTGCGGCGTGTTCGGGAACATCAGCGGGGCTGACATCTCCCACACCATCCAGGCACTTCCTGGATTCTGCCGGCCCGGTGGCCACGTCATCTGGACGCGACACCGACGTGAGCCGGACGCCACCCCGTCGATCCGGGCGGACTTCGCCGCGGCCGGGTTCACCGAGGTCGTCGTTCGTGGCGCCCGGGGGCTCGATCTTGTCCGTCGGCCACCATCGCCTGGACAGGCCGGACAGCCCGGACCGGAAGCCGACGGCCTTCGACCCGGACCTGACGCTGTTCGACTTCGTCGGGGACGGGTTCGCACCCGCATGACCGGGCCCGACGACGATGGCGGTGCGGACCTCGATCATCTGCTGAAACCCCTGCCCGATCCGGCGACGCCGGCTCCGAAGCGCCGCCGCCGGCGCCGGCGCTACGACCGGTCGGTCCGGCCCGTTCGGCGTCACCGTCCAGACCGCCATCCCCTCCACCCGGTGGAACTTCTGTTGATGGCTTGGCGGACAGTCAAGCTCGAGCCCGGCCGCGTCATCGTCCCCGCGCTGGTCATCTTCGGGCTCGATGCGTTCCAGAGCACCTTCTTCACCGAGATCTCCACCGATCACCTGGGCCTCGAGTCGCTCAGCACCGTCGTGTTCCTCGGCGTCTCGACGCTCGGGCTCACCTTCTACAGCGGCATGCTCGAACGCCTGGTGGGCGCGGTCGAACGCAACCAGACACCTGAGCCGGTGGGCCGGGTCCTGGCCACGCTGCCCTGGCTGCGCTTGCTCCTGGCCGAGGCGATCCTCGTGGTCATCGGCGCTATCGCGGCCTTGTTCTTCATCATCCCCGGCCTCATCGTCGGGACGCTCATGGCCTTGGTGGGGCCGATGATCAACCTGTTGAACTGCTCGGTGCCTGACGCCCTCCGGCGTTCCGTGCGCCTGGTCTGGCCCCACTTCTGGCTGGTCTTCGTGATGGTGACGATCCCGCTCGCCGCGGAGCACGAGCTCGTCGTCCTGATTGCCGACGTGGTCCACCACGAGTCCGTGTACTTGGTGTTCTTGACCAACTTCATCCTCGGGGCGTCCTTCGGCTTGGCCCTCGGCCTCGTCGAGGTGTCGCTGGCGGAGCGGCTGATCTCGGGGGCCCACGGACCCGGGGAGAGCCTGCAGTCGACGGACATCGAGTTCGGCGACGGCGTCGCCACGACCTGACCCGTCCGGGCGCTGGGGAGAAATGTCCGCCGCAGGACGGCCGGATGGGTTAAAACCCAAGATGAGCTGGACGAGTTGGATCAGCTGGACGGGCTGACAGCCCGAATGACCCGGATGGACTGGACGAACTGGATGACCTGAGGAGGTCACGATGGAAGAGACGATCCACGGAACGACAATGCCGGTGCTCGAGCTTTCGCTCCAAGCGGGCGAGTCGATCGTGTCAGAGGCCGGTGAATTCAGCTGGATGTCCGACGCCGTCCAGATGCAGACCAACACCGGGGGCGGCATGGGCGGCAAAGGCATCATGGGCGCCGTCAAGCGAGCGGTCTCCGGCGCCTCCTTCATGATGACGACGTACACCGCCCAGGGCGGTGCCGGCTCCATCGCCTTCGCCTCGAAGTTCCCGGGCCACATCTTGCCGATCGACGTGGCGCCGGGGAACGAGTTCATGGTGCACCGTCACGGCTTCATGGCCGCCACGCCGGGCATCGAACTGTCCATGGGATTCCAGCAGTCCTTCCGCGGCGGCGTCTTCGGCGGCGAAGGTTTCATCCTGCAGAAGGTGGGCGGCACCGGCCGCGCCTTCATCGACCTCTCGGGCGAGGTCATCGTCTACGACCTGGCCGCCGGGCAGACGATGCGCGTCCACCCGGGCCACGCCGGCCTCTTCCAAGCTTCCGTCACGTTCTCGGTGCAGAAGGTTCCAGGGCTGGCCAACCGCTACATGGGATCCGACGGCCACCACTTCGCGGTTCTGACGGGTCCGGGCCGGATCTGGCTGCAGTCCATGCCGCTGCCGATCCTGGCCGGCGTGATCGGCGAGTACATGCCCGATCGCGACGACCACCATGGCGTCGAGGGGGCCGCCGCCGGCGTCGGGGCCGCCAAGGTGCTCGGCGACATGTTCAAGTAGCGAGTCAGCCAAGCAGAGAGTCAGCCAAGCCGCGAGTCAGCCAAGCAGCGAGTCAGCGAGCAAGCGAGTCGGCTCTAGGGAACGTTGATGGCCTCGGGCGGGACGGTGAGGGCCACCGGCTTGCCGTAGTGGTTGAACGCCAGCGTGCTGGTCTCGCCCGCGGACGTGGCGACGACCTTGTACACGTAGTGCGGGCTTGCCTCGCCGATGTACATCACCGCGGTGCTGCTCTTTCCGTTCGAGCGTGGCCGCATCCTTGATGACCACCACCTTGTGCCCGGCGAAGGTCGTCGACTTCCCCATGGTGAGCGGTGTCGTGTACCCCTTGAAGGTGACGGCGACGAGATCTGCCGCGTCGAGGAACTCGTCGAACGACGCGAAGCTGGTATCGGTGGCGGGGAGCTCGATCCACTTGCCGCCATACGCCGTCTCCTGCGCCGCAGTGGCGTGCGTCGCCCAGTACGACTTGGGTGCATTGAAGTACAAGAGCGTGCCCACTCGCTCGACCTTGATGGCGTTGCCCCCCTGGATGAAGACGCCACCGCCCTCACCGTCTCCGTTGACGATGACGTCGAGCAGGATCTCGCTCTTCCCCTGTGTGACCTTGCCGTCGATGCGCACGCTGCCGAGCTTCTGTTCGGCGCCGAGGGCCTCGATCACCCACTGGTCCGCCTTGCTCGAAGGGCGAGACGACGCGGAGCCGGTGCCCGTCTGCGGCGTGGTCGGGGACGCGGTGGTCGATGTCGTGGTCGGGGCGGTCGTTGCGGCGGTGGTCGGCGCGATCGTCGACGGCGTCCCGGTGGTCGCCGCCGAAGCAGGCGGCGAGCTCAGTGCGGTGACGCCGATGAGGCCCGTGACCGAGGCAAGGGCCAACAGCCACGCGGCGTGGCCGGAGACGATCCGGGGGGAAGCGGTCCGAAGGGAGACGGCGTGGCGGGAGAAGGCCCGTGCAGCGACGGTCCGGGTGGACGCGACGCGGGCAGGGGACGGAGGGCCATCTCGGCCCGAAAGCGCAACGGGGGATTCACCCGGCCCAGCCACCGGAAAAGGCTACTGGGGCCGGGGAGAGCCGTTGGCATCGACGATGTGATCAGGCGGAGGGAGCTGGGTCCGGTTGGTTCCACTCGATCCAGCCGGAGCCCGTGCGCCCGTCGTCGGTGCGACACGTCACCATGGCGCGGGGGAAGCGGCTGACGCGCGGGTTGGCGGCCGTGCGGGTCGTCGTCTCGCAGCAGGACGGGACCGAAGGCAACCGGCGTGACCTCGATTCCCAGATCGAGCTCGGGACCGGGTCCGGGGTCGGCAGCGATGTCGATGCCGGCGCGTAGGAAGGGAAACCGTGGTCACCGACGTCCTCGGTGACGGTGAGTGCGGTGGCGGGGTACACGGCACCGTGCTTCTGGATGTAGCCGAAGAAGACGGGCACGCCCGGGATTCCCATGCGGATGTCCGCCAGGTGGACCCGGGTGCCGTCATCGAGGCGCATGGAGCACCAGCACCACCCGAAGGCCCACCAGTCGCGGCACGCCCCAGGAGTGGTCGCGCTGACCTTGCCCGTCGATGTCGAACGTCTCGCCGTCGATGGTGACGGTGCCGGCGACGAGGCACGGGATCTCGTAGCGCGTCGTCAGGTCGTAGTGGTAGGGGACACCGTCCGTCGTCCAGGTGAGGTCGAGGTCGAGGTCGACGGCCGGGCCGGCGTCGTGCTCGCCCTTCTCGTAGACGTCGGACGGATCCGTGACCGCGGTGGCCGGGACGTGGGCGGCCAGGCGGAACTCCTCGAGCGGCCGGCGCAGGTCGATCTCGATGCGGCCGCCACTGCGGCCGTCGACGGGGGAATCGGAGACGAGCGTGTCGCCCGGCGGCACCGGTGCGCGGTAGTCGGCGGAGCAGATCCCCGGTGGACCAGGTGCGCCCGGTGTGCCGGATGCACCGGGGCGCACGATCCACGTCGTCCACCAGGCCACCTCGCGGTTCGGATACAGGCCGAGGCGCAGCCAGCCCCCGAGCGTGCCGTCGGCGTTCACGAAATCGCAGTAGTACGACTCGTTCCACAGGTCCTCGGCGTCGGGCGTGTGACGCGCCTCGTCTGAGGGCAGAACCTCGTGAGGCGCCGTCACCGACGTGGTCCAGGATGCATTGCGCTGGCCCCCTCAGGACCCTGCACCTCGACGATGGGATCGTCGCGGTCGTCGAACTCGGTGCGGAGGGCCTTGGACATCACTGCGTGTTGAAAATACAGCGTCGTGATGTAGGTCAGCTCGAGGATGGCGACATCGTCGAGGTGGCGGCGCAGCTCGGCGAAGAGCTCGTCGGGCACGCGGCCGTGGTCGTAGACGAGGCAGTCGGTGTAGGCGAGCACGGCGCGCTCGGCGGCGCCATAGGTACCCTCGGGTGCCGTCGACCAGGCGGGGATGTGTGCGATCTGGGCCTCGGGCATCTCGAGGTCGCGCATCGACTTCGCGTGCTGGCTGAAGACGAACTGGCTGCCGGCTGCCCAGCCGGCGCGGATCTGGCCGAGCTCGCGCAGCTTGGGGTCGAGTGTGCGCGTCGGGGACTGGTAGAGGCCGAATCCTTTGACGCAGTGATCGAGGATGTCGGGGCTGTTGGCGAAGACGGTCCACCAATCGCCCGTCGTGCCGTCCCAGCGTCCGGGCTCGGCGACGGGGTCGCGCCCCTCGAAGAGCCACTCGTACATGGTGGTGACGATGGGCGCGGTGGCCTCGTTCTTGGAGACCTGGCGGAGGCGGGGCAAGTCAGACCGGGGTCGGGGCCGCTGCCGGGTCCGGCTCGGTCGAGAGGTCGGCGGCGCGGGCCGGGGCGTGTGCGACGTCGGTCGGGTTGAAGCCGCGGATCCAGCAGGCGAACTCGAGCAGGATCCCGTCGGGGTCCTGGAAGTAGACACTGCGCACGTAGACGCCCCCGTGCATGTCGTCGCTGATGCCCCACTCGGAGTCGTCGTGGTTGGCGATTTCGGTGCAGTCGACACCCGCCGCGATCAGGCGGTCGCGGTACTCCTCGATCTTCTCGGGCGCCACGTCGAACGCAACGTGGTTCATCGAACCGATTGCGCTGGTGAGGTCCCCCTGGTCGGGTCGCGCCGCCGGCGCACTGATGCCGGGTACGCCGTCGGGTGCGTTGGGGAACCAGAAGAAGGCGATGCAGTCGCCGCCGCCACAATCGAAGAAGAAGTGCTGCCCCATCCCGGCCGGGAGCTCGATCGTCTTCACGAGCGGCATGCCGAGCACGTTCGTGTAGAAGTCGACCGTCCGCTCCATGTCGCGGCAGACGAGGGCGAGATGGTTGATCCCCCGCAGCTCGAATCCGCCGGTGCTTCCTGTCATGACATGCCCTCCCCTTTGGTGCCGCCCCAACGGGTTGTCCGTCTCCCGGTGGTCCTTTTGGGTGGTCGTGGGACCTGGGATCACAGGATAGGCCGCAATCTAGGTCCGGCCTCAGACCGTATGACCACGTCGGGTGAGCGGTCCTTCGGGACCACACGAGCGGTACCGAGCAAGGAACGGTGCGGACCCATCCAGATGGATGACGGATGGCGACGTCCCACGACGGACCGGATCCACGGACGTCGGACGAGGACGAGGGACAAGGCCGAAGGACGAAAGGACGACTCTTCATGGCCAAGGCAGGGATGGCACGGCGGGCACGCTGGTACAGGGGTCGAACAGTTCTGGGTGGCAGAGACGCGCGGAGGGCCTCGGCGCCAGCGTCTGGAGGGGGAAGACCTGTCCGGGGTCTTGCTCCCGCCGGGGCCCTCTTTGCAATACCGACTCGGGCTGCTCTGGTCCTGATGCTCGGCCTCGGGGTGGGCGCCGGCGTCGAGTTGGCCGTCCCGACGCTGCCCGCAGGTGCGAGCACCAAGACGATCACTGTGTCGACGGCCAAGGTGCCCAATCTCGGGACCGTTCTCACTACGGCGTCGGGATTGACGCTGTACCACTTCACCGAGGACCCATCCGGAGGATCCGCCTGCACGGGGGCCTGCGCCAAGATCTGGCCGCCGATGCTGGCGTCGAAGGGGGCACACATCAAGGGGCCAAAGGGAGTGAGGGGACTGTCGCTGATCAAGGTCGGCAACGGGCACTGGCAGGTCGCCTTCCACAACGACGCGCTCTATCGCTTCGACGGCGACAAGAAGAAGGGCCAGGCCAAGGGTCAAGGCGTCGCCCACGTGTGGTTCGCCGTGCTGAAGTCCGGCATCCCCGCTGCCGGCGCGGCCACCGCGGCGCCCGGCGCCACGACGTCGACCTCCGCCCCGGGGACCACGACCACGCAACCCGTGACGCCGGCGACTCCACCACCGAGCTCGTCCCCTCAGGCTCCCATGACCCAATCCACGGCGCCGCCTCCGACCACGACACCGCCCCCGCCTCCGACGACGACGCCCACCACCACGGGGGGCAACGGCGGAGTCGGGTTCTAGTCGGGCCGGTCGCTGCTGAGCTGTCCGCGCCGCAGCTCGACGGACGGCTCGGGTCGTTCGGGTCGTCCGGGTGGCTGGCGGTCGCGGTAGTGGGCCGCCGGCTAGTGGGGAAGAGTCGCGTCAGTCCCCTGCGATGCCGACCATCGGCGCGTTGAGGTGCCTGCCGCCCATCGATCCGAGGAAGGGCGCATCCCCGAAGGAGAAGATGCCACCGTCGGATCCTTGCAGCCAGTAACCGTTGCCGTCGTAGGTCGCGGACATGCCGACGACCGGCGCATTCAACCGCATCCCGACGACGGATCCGAAGTACGCCGCGTTGCCGAAGGTGGCGACATTGCCGTTCGCGCTGGACAGCCAGTACCCGCCCGAGCTGTGCGTCGCCGCCATCCCGGTGATGTAGTAGCCGCCCGGCGCGAACTCAGGCTGGCCCTCGTACTTCGCGTCGCCGAAGGTGAAGACCTGACCGTTCGAGTCCACCATCCAGTAGCCGCCGCCGAGGAAGGCCGGTGCGGCGGCCGTGACGGGGTACGCCAGGTTGTCGCCGCCGGCCGATCCGTAGAAGGGGGCGTCGCCGAAGGCGAAGATGCCCCCGTCGGACGCGACGAGCCAATAGCCGCCGCCGTCGAGGGTGGGGATCATCCCGACGATGGGTTTGTTGAGCACGATGTTCCCGGTGGAGCCGTAGTACCCGGCGTCGCCGAAGGCGAACACGCCACCGTCGGACGCGACCAGCCAGTAGCCGCCGTGATCGGGTGTGACGGACATGCCGACGATAGGTTTGTTGAGTCGCATAGCCCCGGTGGAGCCGTAGAAGGCAGCCGAACCGAACGTGAAGATGCCACCGTCAGACGCCACCTGCCAGTACCCGGGCGGCGGGGCCGGTGGCTGCGGACACGACGGGTTGGTGGCCGCGGCCTGGCCGGGGTTGTTGGGCGAGAGGGTCGGTGTCGGCAGGTTGCCGCCGTTCGACGTGAAGGAGAGATCGGCCAAGTACATGGGTCGGATGCCGCAGCTCAGATAGCCGATGGTGGTGCCCTGCCAGCCCGCGAAGGCCAGGACGGTCTGCCCGCCCGCCAGGGTATAGACGTCGGGTCCGCCCGGACCTGAGACGCCGGGACCCGAGGTGAGGAGCGGGCCGGCACCCGATTCCTCCAGACACTGTGCCGCCGGGCCGCTGGAACACGAGGCCCAACCGACACCGTACGCCGTGGTGTCCACCTGACTGGCGGAGTAGAAGAGGTAGTAGTTGCCTGTCGACGTCTCGTACATGAACGGGCCTTCGACGATCCCGCTCTGCCACGCTGCGTCGTCTTGCAAGAGCATTGTCGGGTTGTAATTGAGGTTGGGCTGATAGTTCGCTGTGAGCGGTATCGACCAGATGTCTGTGGCCGTGTTCGGGATGTGGTTCCCGTCACTCTTCCAGATCAAGAAATGGTTCCCGCTGTTGTCCGTGAAGACGTCGGGATCGATGCTCCCCCCGAGGTTCTGGGTGCCGTCGACAACGGGGTATGACCATGCGTCGTTCTGGCATACGGCGGGTATTGTGCTGTTGTCGACGTAAGGGCCGGTCGGGATCTGAGACGTGGCGCGTCCGATGCACTGGTCGCCGCTCGCTCTGTCGGTCGCCACGTAGTACATGACGAATTGGAGGTCGGTGCTGTCGTAGACGACGCTCGGCGCCCAGGTGTTTCCCTCTTCCGCCCAGGGCGGTAGGTGCGGCAGGGCGTCAACGCCGCTGGCGCGGTTCCAGTTGACCCCGTTCCCCGAGGTGGACACCTGGATGTTGATGATCTGGCCCGTGGGCGCAAAGTTCTGCGTGGAGAATCCGTAATAGGTACCGTTCCACAAGAGGATGCTCGGATCGGGGAAGTCGCCGGATTGGTCCGGCGCCCAGTTGGTGGCGGCAGCCGGCGACGCAGGAACGGCGACTGACGCCAGCGCGGTGATCCCCGTGACGGTGACGAGCGTCGCCAGCGCGGCGTGGATGACCCGGAGCAGCATCGGCGCCGGAGCCGAAGCTCGAGCCGAAGCCGCAGCCGATATACCTGGGCGGCCAGAGGGACGGCGCCACCGTCGCGTCGTACGTGCTTGGAGAAGCACCTTCCTCCTTGTCGCCATATCGGGCTCGCTACGCCAGTTCTTCCGAACCCGCCGGGGCAATGGTATCGAGCGGGATCGGTGCCGAATATGCGGGCTTGGTTAAGGGTTTGTTATGTCTTGCCGTCAATCTCTGACCGGGTCGGCCGGTGGCATGCGGTGTCGGCGTGCCCCATCCGTGGCAGCGCACGCACGGGGCCCGGACGGATCCCTCTCTCGACGCCGCTAGATTTCGTACGGATCGTTGGGGCAACGCACATTTCACGCGTGCGTCGTTTTCGATGTGGTTTGGTTGGGTGGGGGACATGAAGAAGTCTCAGGACGAGGCGCGAAGGGACAGATGGGAGACGATGACTGAGCAACGCAAGCCGCTGGTCGACGCTGGTTTCAAACTCATGAATGTCACGCACAAGGCGGCCCTGAAGTTGACAGGCGGTCGCTGGCCGAAGCTCCTCTTCGGGATGCCCGGCGTCGAGCTGCACACGATCGGGCGCAAGACCGGGGAGCGACGCTCGAGCATGCTCGCGACCCCCATCCATGACGACAGCCGTGTCGTCCTGGTGGCCTCCAAGGGGGGTGACGACCGCGATCCACTTTGGTATCGAAACCTCAGCGCCAATCCGGACGTCGAGATCACCATGGATGGGGTGACCCGACCCATGCGGGCCCGCACGGCCTCGCCCGAGGAGAAGGCGGCGCTCTGGCCCGACATCGTGGCCGCGTACAAGGGCTACGAGAGCTATCAACGCAAGGCGCACCGGGACATCCCCGTCGTGATCCTCGTGCCGCGCACGGCCTGATCGCGCTCTGACTCCGGGCTCCGGCTCCGAGACCTAGGCCCCAGGCCCCGATATCAACCCCGCCGGAATGGGGCGCAGGGCCTGGCAGTACGATGCGCTCAATGTCGATGGAGCCCACCGGTTGGCCGGTCGAGGACGCTGGATCCGAGGGCGCCGCATTCGACCTGAGCATGGCCGTCTCGCAGCTGGCGTCGAACAGCACCGATCTTCGGATCATGCTCAAGCTGCTCGTGTCACAGCTGGCCGAGGTCCTGGGTGATCGGATCACGGTCGAGCGGGCGAAGGGTCGGTTCCGCAAGTCCGATGACATCAAGTCGGTTCGCATCATCCTCGGTGACGATGCGCTCGAGGCGGTCGTCGAGGGCGCCTCGGTGCGCTGCAGCATCGGCCACTCCTCGGGCGGCATCCGCATCCGGAGCGAGCAGGTCGACATGGCGCAGTGGCTCACCCGGCTCCTGACCACCTTGCAGTCGGAGGCAGCGAACAGCGAGCAGACCCGCCTCGCGCTCGAGCAGATCGTGATCGGAGGAGGTCAGTCGTGACAGACCAGCAGCCCGAGGGGGCGCCAGACACAGCAGACATCCCGCCCCCGGTCCCCAGCACCCCCACCGTCCCCGCCGACGCCGATCGCGACCGACCTTCCCAAGGACGCCGCCCACCGCCTCGAGGAGCTTGAGCACGGCCTGTTCACCTCGGACCTCTCGGTCAACGAGTTCCTGCTCGTGAAGGAAGCCGGCTTTCACCCGCTCGGATTCGTGATGGGGTCGTCGATCTACCACATCGGTATCCAGACTCGGAAGTGGGGACAGAGCCAGGAGCTCACCAAGCTGACCGAGGCCATGTACACAGCCCGCGAGCTCGCGATGAACCGGATGGAAGAGGAAGCCCAAGAGCTCGATGCCGATGGCGTCGTCGGCGTCCGTCTCGACGTCAACTACTACGAGTGGGGCTCCGACTCGGCCGAGTTCATCGCGTTCGGGACGGCGGTCAAGGCCGAGGACGGCACCTCGTATCGCAACGCGCTCGGCAAGCCGTTCACGTCAGACCTCTCGGGTCAGGACTTCTGGACTTTGATGCAGACCGGTCACGTCCCCCAAGGGCTCGTGATGGGCACTTGCGTGTTCCACATCGCCCACCGCAAGCTGACCCAGGCGCTCGGGTCGGTGGGCCAGAACGTAGAGCTGCCCAACTTCACCCAGGCGCTCTACGAGGCCCGCGAGCTCGCGATGACCCGCATGCAGGACGAGGCGGGCCAGCTGAACGCGGCCGGCATCGTGGGCGTCCGCCTGGAGGAGAAGTCGCACCAGTGGGGCTCGCACACGATCGAGTTCCTGGCGCTCGGCACCGCCGTCACCAAGCGCAGCGGTGAGTTCACTTTGCCGGCGCCGACGACCATCATCTCGCTCGACAACTGATGGCTGGCTCGTCGGACGGCTCCGATGAGGGCGGCCCGCCGCCCGGTCCCGACTTCGGTCCTCCCGGCGGCCCCAGGGGCGACCTGCCCGAGGCGGCAGTGCGCCGCCTGGAGTCGAGCGCCTTCTCGTCTGGGCTGACCGTCCCCGATTTCGCCGCCTGCCTCGAGCTCGGCCTCCAACCGGTCGCGCTGGTGCAGGGCTTCTGCGTGATGCAGTGGGGCTGGTACGGGCCGGGGTACTCGCGTGGCCTGTCGCAGTATTCGGGCGGCCCCGAGGCCGACGGCGCGTACAGCCAGACCTTCCGCTGCCCGCATGGCTACGTCTCGATGGAGCACCGGTCGTGGGGCCAGAATTTTGAGCAGCCCTGGGTGGAGCAGGCGTGGACCCAGGGGTACGGCTCCGCCTACGGCCGGATGGTCGAGGAGGCGCAGCAGCACGGCGCCCACGGCATCATCGGCGTGGTCGACCGCGTGTCCAACGTGACCGAGAGCGGGACGACCGAGTTCCACTTCCTGGGCACGGCGGTCACCGTCGAGGACGGGCCGCCACCGGCAGGCGGCGTGCCGTGGACCACGTACCTCGCCGGTCAGCGGTTGACCAAGTCCATCGAGTCGGGCTTCATGCCCGTCGCGGTCGTGGCGTCCCTCGCTTCGGTCCGGGTCTGGGCCTATTGCATGACCGAGTACCTCATGGAAGGCACGATGGCGTGGGGCGGGCCGATGGGACCCCAGCTGGTGGAGCAGGTCACCAAGGCGCACATGGCGGTGCGCCAGCTGGCCCGCAAGCACGTGCGCCAACAACTGGCCGGCGACGAGCTGCACGGCGCAAAGATCGAAGTCGTCAAACGGGAGATGTCCCAGGGCGACGAGGTCATCGACTGCACGCTGCGGGGAAACCGGGTGCGCCGCTTCAAGGACTTCGATCCCATCGCCCTCCCGAGGCCGACGGTACGACTCGGATGACGACGACCCCTCGGACTCCGCCGACACCTCCGAGCCCGCCGACTCGCGCCGACCTCCGCGCCGAAATGCGCCGGGGCGCCCAATCCATGGCGACCACTCCGCCCCCGTCCCAGATACGCGGCATCACCTCGGACCTCTCGGTCGACGAGGCGCTCCTCTTGCACACCGCAGGCTGGGAACCGCTCGACCTCGTCTGCGGGGTGGGCATCGTCTCGGTCCCGGTGGGCGTGTGGAACTGGGGCAGCGGCTCCATCAACCTCGCCTCGGACTCGTACAACGCCGCCGCGGCCTATGCCGCCCAGACGCTGCGCGGCGAGTGCTCCAAGGTGCATGGGCATGGCGTCGTGGGTGTCCGCGTGGACGTGTCGGTTTGGACGCACCACATCGAGGTCGGATTCGTGGGTACGGCTGTGCGCCCCATGTCCACCGCCGGCAAGGACGCCCACGGCGACCTCGCCGTCCCCGACATGCCCTTTACGTCCGACCTCTCGGCCCGCGATTTCACCTTGTTGCTCCGGGCCGGCTGGATGCCGGTCGGTCTCGCCTTCGGTGCCAGCTTCGCCTACGCCCCGCGGCGCTCAGCCGGCATGGCCATGCGCCAGTCGACGCAGAACGTCGAGCTGACCAACTACACCCAGGCCATGTACGCGGCGAGGGAGTCGGCCATGGAGAAGATGCAGCGCTCCGCGCTCGACGTGGGCGGCCACGGGGTGGTCGAGGTCAAGGTCACCGAGGGTCCCGTCAGCTTTGCCCGCCACGCGGTCGGATTCGCGGCGTGGGGGACGGCCGTCACGCTGGTGGCCGAGGAGCATCGATTCGTCGAACCCGAGCTGGTGCTGCCCCTCGACGATGCGGTGCTCACATTCGAGGCACAATCGCTGCGGGGGAGCGGCAGCGGCGGCGCCGGGGGTACCGGGATCGGGAGCAGAGGAAGGAGACGCCGGTGAGCGCGCAGACTGAGGAGAACGGACGGGACTGGGATGGATGGGCACGGGCCTTCGAGGCGGTGAAGGGTCCCGACGACTTCGCGGCGCTGTTCGCGCCCGGCGGGCGATTCTGCGATCCCGTGACACCGTGGACGACCGACCTGCACAAAGTGGCCCGCGACACCGACGCAATCTTTCCGGATTGGGCCCAGCGCGTGGACCGCATCCGGGGTGGCGCCAACTGGGCCGTCTTCGAGTGGACGGGCACCGGAACCTTCAGTGCGGGCGAGGGACCGGGCGTGCCGATCAAGATGGAGGGTGCGACAGTGATCGACGTCGACGTCGATGGCAAGGTGACGTCGTGGCGGGACTACCTCGATACCAACGAGCCCACCCAACAGATCCAAACCGGGCTCGAGCGCGCCCTCGAGGGCGGCTGAGACACCACATCTCGTGCTGAAGCGGTCAGGACGGCTGCGTGGGCACGCTGCGCCGAGATGCCCTCGTCGTCCGATGGCGATCATGCACGATCGGCTTCACCGCCATCAGACCGTCTTCCGCTGGCGTGATCTGTTCCTCCGACCGGGCGGTCGGGCGCTGGTGACGATGCGCCCCCCAGCGACAAAGGACCCGCACGGCGAAGAGCAACAGGCCGACGGCCACGCTGTAGCCGAATGGATCGTCGGCCAACCGCGGCGTCGATGACGCGACGGGGCTGCCGGACCCGGTGATCTTGGACCAGGCGAAGGTGTCGGCGGCTGGCCGCAGGCTCAGGCTTCCCCGGCCACCGCCTTCACATGTGCCATCCGGGCGTCGCGCTCCTCGTCGAGATCCTGCGCCGCCTTCTCGTCACTGGCCATCTCGGCATCGATGTCGGCATCGGCGAAGCCGATCACGCCCATGTCCTGAAACGCTGCCGCGCAACTTCGGACCCCAGAGCCCGATGTCACGCAGGATCGGCACGATCCGCATGAACAAGAAGTTGCGGAACTCGCGCAGCGATTCGCTCTGGTCGACGTAGGTGGTGAGCTCAGTTGGCAGCTCCAGACGCTCGAAGACCTCCTCGCCCAAGAAGCGATCGCGCATGAGGTAGCACGCCTCGATGCAGAACTCCTCGCGGTCGTCGCGCTCGGCCTGGGTCAGCTGCGGGTAGTAGTCACGCAGGGCCAGACGGCCGAACATGACGTGGCGCGCCTCGTCCTGCATGACGTACGCGTTCAGAGCCTTGGCCAGCGGATCGGTGGCGTTGTTGCGGATGATGCCGAAGGCGGCCAGCGCCAGACCCTCGATCAGCACCTGCATGCCCAGGTAGGTCATGTCCCAACGGCTGTCCTCGATCACGTCGTCGAGCAAGGCCTTGAGATGCACGTTGAGCGGGTAGACGAGCTGCAGCTTCTCGTGCAGGTAGCGGCTGTAGACCTCGACGTGGCGCGCTTCGTCGATGACTTGGGTCGCCGCGTAGAACTTGGAATCGATGTCGGGGACGGTCTGCACGATCTTGGCCGTGCAGATCAGCGCGCCCTGTTCGCCGTGCATGAATTGGCTGAAGCGCCACGCCTCGACATGGCGGCGGAATTCGCCCTTGCGCTCCTCGGACATCTGGTCCCACCACGGCGTGCCGAAGATGGGGAGGATCTCGTCGGGCATGCCGACGGGATTGGTGAGATCGACCTCCTGGCGCCAATCCAGACGGTCGCTGCCGATCCACTGCCGCCGCGTCCCTTTGTCGTAGAGGCGCAACAACTGGTCGCGTCCACCCATGTAGTCGAAGTCGAACATGGTGGTGGCCGGGGAGTCGATGCCCCATTTCGGCTCGAAGGTGAGATCCGAATCAATTGACGGGCTCGTTGTCATGAGGCCCCCTTGGGTCGTGCCGAGGTAGACGGCGGCTTCATTCGCCGTCCGCGACGCTAGCCCTCGGCGCGTCAGCGCGTCATGTGGGGCCCACCCGCACTCCCGGGCCCCGCACTCCCAATCCCCTCACTCCCAGCCCGGCTCCCGCCCCCACGCCCAGCCCCCTCAGCGAAAGTCGAATGCCACCTTGATGGCCCCGCTCTCCTTCTGCGTGGCCAAGGCGATGAACGCCTCTCGCCACTCGCCGAGGCGGAACGTGTGAGTCAGCATCCCGGTCATGTCGATCCTGCCCTCGGAGGCCAGTTTGAGGTAGTGCGCGATGCCGTGCATGCGCACGCCCTCGACCTCCTCGACCCCGAAGGCGTTCGAGCCCACCCACGAGATCTCCTTGAAGTAGAGCGGTGACCACTCCCAGCGTTCGGGCGCGTGCACACCGCTCTTGACCATCGTGCCGCGCTGCTTGAGCAGACGGACACCGATCTCTGCGGTCTGGGCCGTACCTACCGTGTCGTAGACGACGTCGAAACCGCCGGGATGCGCCATGGGCAGCGCGCTGCCGTCGAACTTCTGGAGTACGCCACCGGACCACGACGCCGCCTCCTCGAGGAGCTGCTCGACGGGGAACGGGTCGACCACGGTCGCGCCCAGCTTCTCCGCTAGCGCCTTCTGGGCCGGCCAGGCCGCCACGACCATGATCTCGACGTCGGGCCACAACGCCCGGATGATCGCGGTGGCACAGCTGCCGAGCGCACCGCCGCCGTAGATCAGGACCTTGCCGCCGGGCGTTGGTGGGTGCCGGGTGACCGAGTGCAGCGAGACGGCGAAAGGGTCGCCGATCACAGCCTGCTCGTCGCTCAGGTTGTCCGGCACCGGGATGAGCATCGACTCGTGGGCCGGGAAGTAGTCGGCGAACCCACCCGGCGCGTCCTTGGAGGTGCCGGTGTGGATGCCGGCCGCGATCGGACCCTGGGTGAAGTGGTAGCAGAGGCTGAAGTCCCCGGCCTGGCAGGAGGGGCACATCGGGTCGATGCCGCGCGGCGCACACGAGAGCCACGGATTGAGCACCACGCGCTGGCCCACCTCGAGCGTGGTCACCGCCGGACCGACTTCCACCACGTCGGCCACGACCTCGTGCCCGAAGACCGTCGGGAAGCTGAAGTAGCCGTTCAGCGCGCTGTCGCCGAAGTCGTCGCCGAAGTCCATGAAGACCATCTTGGCGTCGGATCCGCAGATACCGGTCAGGCGCGTTTTTGCCACTGCCCAGTCGTCTCGGATCACCTTCGGTCGGTCGAGCTCCTCGAGCCGCATAGGGGTGCGGGACAGGCCCACCAGGAGAGGGTTCGAGGTGTCGGGCGGGGTCCACTTCTCCGGCCGGACTCCGTAGAGCAGACCTTGCATATGTCCTCCTAGGTGCTGTGTCCGCCGGCGAGGGCGAGATGCAGGAGCACCACGCCGTTGTTGTTGTGGTTGCTGACGGCCCCGACCACGATGATGATGATCAGGAACGCGATCCAGGCGAGGCCGATGATGATGCCCGCGATCGCCAGGCCGTCGCCAGATTGGCGGCCTTGTGACTTCCGGATCTGCGAACGCGCCACGAAGCCGAAGACGATCCCCAAGACGGCCGGGATGAAGAAGAGGAACCCGGCGATGCCGCAGATCAGCGACGCGACGGCGAGACCGTTCGTCGTCGGTCCGGTCGCAATCGGGTAGGGGACTTGCTGCCCGTAGCCGTAGGACGGATAGCCGCCGGCGGCGGGATACGCGCCACCGGCGGGATACGCGCCACCGGCGGGATACGCGCCACCGGCGGGATACGCGCCACCGGCGGGATACGCGCCAGTCGTCGGATAGGCACCGGGCGCCGGTATTGCACCGGGCGACCCCGGTGCGCCGTAACCGCCGGGCGTGCCGTACGCGCCCGGCGCCGTCGATGCCGGTCCGGACGCGCTGGCCGGATCCGACCCGTAGGACGGGTCCGAGGGTGTGGCGGTCGCTGTCCCGGATGGTGCGGCATCTTGTGGCCCGCCGCCGCCGGGGCGCGCCTCGGGTGGTCCCGTCCACAATTCGGGCGGGTACCACTTCCCGTCAGAAGCCAGCCACCATCCAGTTCCCTGCGAGGTGTCGCTCATGCCGTGACCGCCCTCCCCTGCGCCTCGCGCCGCATGAGCATACGGGGCGTGTGTGGCCACCGTCGTGGCTCACTCGACGTAGGGACAATGTCGGCATCCCGACTCGCAGCAGTAACCGCGGGCCGCCAGGAACCCTGCCGTCAATACGGTCAATCCGGTGGCCGGGTCGACGTAGCTGTCGGCGCCGGCGCGCAATGCGGCGTCGTGGGCGTCGATGACCTGGGAATACGCGGGATCGTTCGGCGACAGCCGATCAGGATGCGGGACCGCGAGTGGTCGGTCGGCCAGCTGCTGCGGTGGCGACCGGCGCCTGGGTGCGTCCCCCTCGCTGCCGAATTCAGGCATGCACAGGGTTGGCATCGCCCGGTCCCCGGAGGGACCGGGCGTGCACGACTACCTCTTGGCGGTTCTCCGGGCCGGCGCCTTGCGCGCCGTGGTCTTGCGGGCCGGTGCCTTCTTGGCGGGTGCCCGACGCGCCGGGGCCTTCTTGGCCGGGGCCTTCTTGGCGGGGGCCTTCTTGGCCGCAGCCGGAGCCGCGGTCTTGCCGGCCGACGCGACGGCGGCGTCCGAGGTCGGGTAGGCACCCTTCACGAGCTTCGGCGCCGTGGCCGGAGCAAGGACGGCGTCCTTGAAGGCCTTCACCGGGGTGATGCGTGCCTTCTTCGACGCCTTGATGCGAATCGTCTCGCCGGTCGCCGGGTTGCGGCCCATGCGTGCGGCACGGTTGACCTTGACGAACTTGGCGAAGCCAGGGATGGAGACCGGCTCGCCCTTCGAGACGACTGCGGTCACCACGTCGGTGAATCCGTCGATCACAGTGACGACGGTCTTCAGTTCGACATCGGCTTGGACTGCGACAGCTCTTGCTAGTTCTCGCTTGTTCATGACGCCCATTGTTGCCGACGCGCACCCCAGAATGCACATTCTTGAGCCAGGAAATGCGAATTTTTGGGTCGTTCACACACAGTAGGCCTCCACTCACGCCCCCTGTGTTGGTCCCGGTTGCTCCGCCGCCAGCCCGCAGGGCCACCGTCACGGGCCCTCGAGGCGGGCCGTCGGGGCGGTACCTCAGTGCCGTATTTCAGTGCCGTACGCTCAGGGCGTAGTTGTCCCCAATACGGGCGTGTGTCCCTGGTCTTCTCGAGCAGGATGATGACCGTCCCCCATGGGTCGTGACACCACGTCGTTTTGAGGCCGGCCACATCGGCGATCCCGGCCGTGAGGAACGTGACGCCTCGCGCCTCGAGCTCTGCTCTGGTCGCCACGATGTCGTCGCACACCATCCCAATGTGCGTGAGTCCGGATTTGGTCACCGACGGCGCGCCCGCTGCGGCCTCAATTCCGGCCGAGGGGTACTCGATGAGCTCCAAGACGCGGTCGTCCTTGGCGAACCCCACGATCGATGCGGTGACGACGACGGGTGACGGGACGAGTTCGCCCATGTCCCGTTCGATCTGCTCGCCGTCCATGCGGTACGGAGGCGACAAGACCTCGAGACCCAGCACTTCGGAATACCACCGGGTTGCCGCTTTCACGTCGGGCACGCAGATCGCGGAGTGGGCCAGCCCGTTCAGCACCCGCGCCAGCGTAGGGGTCAAGGGTCTCTCACAAGGGAACTCCTACAAGCGACTCCCAAGGGAAATCCTTGCGTCTAGGTCCAGCGGGAGATCTCGTGCTGCAGACGCCTGTTCCACATGCGGGACTTGAGGCTGACCCGGCGGCTCACCTTTCTCAGCACGATGATGCTGAAGAACACGAGCGGTGCAACGAATGCCGCCGAGGCGCTCAAGATGATCCTGCGCAGTTCGCCCCGCATGTCCAGACCCTATCGAGCGCTGGACAGGTCCGGGATCCGTGCGCCGCCAGGGCTTTGGAACTAGGCATTGGGGATGGGAGCGACGAAATGAGCGACGAGGACGCCCAGGGCACCGGCACGCCAGGCGAGATAGGGACCGAGTCGGCCGCTCCCTCGGCGGCGGCCGCGGCGGCGAACGGTGACCCTGGTGCGGCACGGAAGAAGCCGCGTGCCCGCCGCACGAGAACGATCATCGCCTGGGTGCTGGTCGTGCTGGCGTCGCTCCTGATCCCCATCTCGGTGATCTCCGTGTGGGCGATCCGGACGGTGACCGACACCAACCAATACGTCGAGACGATGGCTCCGTTGGCGACCAACCCGGTCATCGTGGACCACCTAGCGCAGAAGGCCACTGACGAGCTCTTCTCGACGCACTACGTGCAGAACAAGATCACCCGCCTGCTTCCCAAAGCGGCGAAGCCGGTCGTGCCGCCGCTCACCGCGCAGGTGAAGTCGTACACGAACCAGCTCGCGCTCAAGGTTTTCCAGAGCCCGAAGTTCGCGCAGTTGTGGAACGGCCTCAACCGCCACACCCATACAGCGGTCATCAACATCCTCACCGGGAAGCAGACGCCGCTTCAGAAGAAACTGGCAAAGGCCGGAGCGGTGGCCGTGAACCTGAGTCCGGCACTGGGGAACCTCATCGACGAGGCCGACGCCCACGGCGTGACCCTGTTCGACCCGCTGAGGGCGATCGTGACCAAGGGCAACGGGCTCAACTTGACGATCGTCTCCAAGCAGCAGGTACAGCAGTACTCGGGAATCTTCAACCTGATCGTGAAACTGAAGTGGGCGACCCCGATCATCGCCTTGGTGCTGGCACTGATAGGAATCCTGGTGGGGGTGGACCACCGCAAGATCGTGCTCCGGATGGCCGTCGGCGTGTCCCTGATGTCCCTGTTGATATTGGCTGTCCTTTCGCTGGCACGAAATCGGTTCTTGGGCGTGGCCACCAAGAACAACTTCGACGCCCAGGTCGCGGCAGCCATTTGGGACACTCTGCTGCGCTTCTTGAAGGCCGACCTGCGCTGGATGGTGTTGGTTGCCGTCCTGGTGGCGATCGCCATGTGGTTGATCGGACCGGCCCGCTACGCCGTGTGGGTCCGTATCCACGTCGCCCAGGCCGCTCGCTGGGTGGCCGCGCAGGTGCGTGGGGCCTCCTCCGGCGCCGGCCGAGCCGTCTCGGGCTCGCAGCGGGTGCGCCACGTGGGCGGCTGGATCGAAGAGCACATCGCCGGTCTCCGCATCGTCGGGGCCGTGGTGGCGGGATGCTTCATCCTCTTCGGGGGCAATCTGACGGGTGGGAGCCTGCTCGTCATCCTGATCGTCTTGGCCGTCTATCTCGGCCTGTTGCAGTTGATCGCAATTTGGGCCAGGGGGGTCGCGGGCCAGGTGGTGGGGCCGGGATCGGCCTGATCCGGCAGTCGGCCTGATCGGCTGCCGGCCTAATCGGCCTGATCGGTGCGCCAGACGGGCTCCGCCTGATCGACGCCGGCGGCACGGCGCGGCCAACCAAAGAGGCGAGAGCATCCCGTGACATCTCGTGACATCTCGTTGCATCCCGCGTTCGAGGGCCGCGGATAGGTCCTAAGTCCCTGGTGATGTGGCCGGCGAGGTCGCACACTGGGACTGCGAGCACACGCCGCAGCGGTGACTGATGAGTTCCCGCCCTCTGGCGCGTCCCGCACGAGGGGGAATGGAAATGGGAGTCATCACGCTGATCGCGGGGTCGGCCGGCCTCGCCGTCGCCGGCTTCGTCGGTTGGTACACGTTGTGGCACCGCAGGGTCGAGGCGGCCTTCGAGAAGGTGCCGGTGAGCCGGGGCCGGTCGGCTCATGTCCTGCGCCGGGGTGTTGCGCTCGGGAGCCGACCCGACTGCCATCGAGCCCGGCCGGCCAGCCAGATGGTGGGTGATTCTTATGGGGCCTTTATCCAGGACCGTTAGGATTGGTGGCATGTCTCTGAGGTGGCGGCTCGGTTTGGTGGCGGTCATCGCCGCCACACTCGTCGGTGGCTTCATGCCGCACGGCGTCCTGGCCGGCGCGCAGACCACGAGCACGGATCTCGTGCAGGTTGCAGAGACTGCCGTCACAGTGCCACTGGGTTGTATCGACGCCACGTGTGGCAAGGGCACTCCCACCGCTCCGGCACCCGCACCGGGAATCGCGCTCGCCGTCGTGGTGGGCGGGCTCGCGGTGGTGGCTGCCGCCAGCTCGGTCCTCCGGCGCCGGCGCCCGCAGACGGCCCTTCTCCCGGCGGGCGTACGGGATCCGCTCTTCCACCCACCCCAGTTCTCCTAGCTCGAACTGCGTCTCGCGCCACGCTCGCCGTCCCGGCGAGCCGGTGGCGTGTCGTCGAGCCCGCTGAGGCCGCCGACGCGGGCTCTCTCGTATCGAGCATCCGGATCCGGGCGCGTGCGCACTGCGCCGCCCCGGCCATCACACACAGGAGAACGTTCAGATGTCGAAGTCCAACCCAGGACCGCGCCCGGCGCGGCCTACCTCAAGGTCCACGCAAGGGCGTGGCAACGCCAACACAAATGCCAACGCCAAACCAAGGAGCGCCGGGAGCGCCAGGAGCACCGGGAAGGCCGGGAACACCGGGAAAGCCAGGAACACGGGGAACACCAGACCGGCCACGAAGGCGTCGTCGCGAGGAAGCTCGGCGCCGACCCGGCTTCGCACCCGGCACCCCGTCCTGTTCGCCCTGGTGCCAGTCGGCCTCGTCGTCGCGGGCATCACGACCATGGTGGTGATCAAAGCAACCGGTGGCTCCGGGCCTGCGGCCGCGGCATCGCACGTCACCAGCGGAGGGCCGGCGGCAACCGCCGATCCCGGCACCACGTCGTTGGCACCGGGCGTCGTGGCCGCGCTGTCGGTCCCGAGCTCGGCGCTGGACACGGTGGGCAGCCCCTCGTCGGTCACCCTCCCGAGTGCCACGGGCACGGGATCGGTCCTGCGGGGTGCGAGCGGCACCCCGTTGATCACCTACATCGGTGCGGAGTACTGCCCGTACTGCGCTGCCGAGCGGTGGGCGCTGGCCGTCGCGCTGTCGCGCTTCGGGACCTTCTCGAACCTGTCGGGGACCCACTCATCGAGCTCGGACGTGTACCCGAACACCCAGACGCTGTCGTTCTACGGCTCGAGCTACTCGAGTCCCTACGTCACGTTCCAGCCGGTCGAGGAGGCGACGAACCAAGCGGTCGGCGGGACCTATGAGACCCTGCAGACCCCGACGGCGGCGCAGGGTGCGTTGATGTCCTCCTACGACGCCGAGGGCAGCATCCCGTTCCTCGACATCGCCAACAAATACGTCGTGACCGGGGCCAGCTTCTCGCCGCAGGTTCTGGCCGGCTTGTCCCGATCCCAGATCGCGAGCCAGCTGAGCGACCCCTCGTCGCCTGTCGCGCAAGCAGTCGACGGGACGGCGAACGACATCACGGCAGCCATCTGCACCGTGACGGGCAACAAGCCGAGCAGCGTGTGCGACACCCCGGCGATCCAGGCGATCGTCAAGAAGCTGGGGGCGTGACGATGGCCGTCCTGACCCCCGTGCGCCGGGCGCCCGTCTGGGCACAGGTGGCCTCGCTCGCCTTGTCGTTGGCGGCACTGGGGGTCTCGTCGTACCTGACGGTGGCCCACTATGCAGACCCGACGGCGCTGGCCTGTCCCGACACCGGCATCGTCAACTGCACCCTGGTCACCACCAGCTCCTGGTCGGTGATCCTCGGTGTGCCGCTCGCCGTCCTGGGATTGGCCTGGGCGGCCGTCATGGTCGGCTTGACCAGCCCGTGGGCCTGGCGGTCGCGCGCCGTCTGGGTGGACCGGGCGCGCCTGATGCTCTCGGGTGCGGGGGCGCTGATGGTCCTCTATCTGGTCTACGTCGAGCTGTTCCGCATCGGCGCCATCTGTCTGTGGTGCACGGCATGCACGTCACGGCGGTGTGCCTGTTCGGGGTGATCCTCGCTGCCCGGGCTCTCGGGTCGATCGGGTCGATCGGGTCGATCGGGACCTTCAGGCCACCTCGAAGCGGTCAGTGCGACACCGGGCTGCCCACGCGTGAGGGGGGCTTCGCGAGGAACCATGAATCAGTGGAGGTGGGACTTTCGCCCCTAGAGGGCCGGCGGTCGGATCCGCACAATGTGACCAGGCCGATTCCTACTCCTGCGCCTGAAGGGGAGCGCAGGAGTGGGAGGGAAGCCGAGGGGAGAGTGGGCGGCGATGCAGGATGAGCAGACTCAGGTAGACACGGGTGAGGGGACCGTCTCTTACGAGTGCGGCGCTTTTCTCACCGGCACCCTGGCGGAGTACTGGGAAGAGCGGGGCATCGTCGTCCCCGTGTGGGCCTGGCTGAACCTACTGGCACACGGGAGCAGGGAGCTGATCGCCGAGTCGATGGCCCGTCCCAACCGTTCCCGGCGCGCCGCCCACAGCTGGCGCACGGCTCGGTCCTATCTGGCCGAGGAGATATTCGACCTCTTGGACGACGAGTTCACGCTGGCCGACATGCAGTCGAGCGTGCTGGTCCCACTCGAGCTCACCATGGCGGCCCAGCCCCAGGTGAGCCGGTGGTCGCCGCGCCGGTGGGTCGACGCGGTGGACCACGCCATCAGGAACGAGCCGTCGACGTTGGGGTTCGGACGGGGCCGCTAGGCGAGGCGGGCGCTCCAGCGCTCGACGATCCCGGCCAGCGCCGGCAACGGCAGGATGCCGGCGCGCAGAACCAGGTCATGGAATTCGCGCAGGTCGAAGCGCGACCCGAGACGTTCGGTCGCTTCTGCCCTCAGTCGCACGATCTCGCGCCGGCCGACCATGTAGGCGAGTGCCTGTCCCGGATACGAGATGTACCGATCCACCTCGGACTCGACCTCGATCCGCGGGAGCGGTGTGTGTTCCTGCATCCAGTCCAGCGCCCGCTGGCGGGACCAGCCCATGGCGTGCAGGCCGGTGTCGACGACGAGCCGGCTGGCGCGCCAAGCGTCGGCGACGAACAGACCCATCCGTGCGAGATCGTCGCTGTAGAGTCCCATCTCGTCGGCCAGCCGCTCGCTGTAGAGGCCCCAGCCCTCGGCACAGGCGGTGTCGAAGAGCACGCGCCGCGCTGGAGCGAGGTCGGTGGACTCCAAGGCGATGGTCAGCTGGAAGTGATGGCCGGGTACGGCTTCGTGGAAGGCGATGTCCTCAGAGCGAGTAGCGATGGCGCTCACTCGGATTCGACGTGTTGAGGTAGTAGGTGCCGCTCCGTGAGCCGTCGATGGCGCCGGGCATGTAGTAGGCGGCCGCCATCCCGGCCTCCTCGGCCTCGGGTACGGGCTCGACGACACACGGCTGGTCCGGAACAACGGCGAACCACTTGGGCGCTTCAGCCTCGGCGGCGGAAACGGCGCGCCGGGCGTGCTCGAGCATCTCGTCCCGGCTCTCGTAGCGCAGGGCGGGGTCGTTCGAGAGTCGCTCGAAGATCGTGGCGATGTCCGTCGTCCCCCACAGTCCGTCGGCCGTCGCCTTGAGCTCCTCGTGCACCTGGTCGACGATCTCGAGGCCGATGGCATGGAGCTCGTTCGGCGAATAGCTCATCGAGGTGTGCAGGCGGGCCAGGATCCCGTACACCTCCTCACCGTCGGGGAGGAAGCAGACGCCGGGGTGCTCGTCGTCACGGGCCCCCGCCAGGATGTCGCCGCTGAGCGCGTCGCGATAGGTCACCAACGCAGGACGGACGTGTTCGTCGAGTGTTCCCGAGAGTTCGGCCGAGAAGGGTGTGCCGTCCTGGTCGGGCCGGGCCAGCCCGCCGAGGGCGGGGTCCTCGAGCATCAGGTCGAGCTGGGCGACGGCCGATTCCACGAGGCGGGCCACTGCGGTCCGGCCGTCCGCCGTGCCTTCTCGGTGGCGCTGGGCGGCAGTTTCGAGCATCCAGGGAATGTGGTGCATCCGACTCAGGTAACCGGTGCGCCGCTCCTCGGTGTCCAGCTGGAGCTTGGGCAACGCGTTGAAGACGGCGCCCACCGGCGCGGCGAAGGTGTCGCTGATGGTGAACTCGATCATCGGCACCGTTGCTGCGTCGGCCAAGCCGCGGGTCATGCAGCGGACGAAGTCGAGGGTCTGGACCTCGGGCTCGCTCAGGCCGTCGATCGGCGTCCGAGCCGAGCGTTCCGCGATGGAAGCCAACGTGCGAGCCTGTGCCGCCTCTGCCTCTGACCCGAAATCGGGAAGCAGATCGTCGTAGCCGGGAAAGCCGTACAACGACCCAGTGAGGGGATCAGCGTCCAGCGTCGTGGTCAGGAGCTCGGCAGCCAGGTCGTCAGCGGACATTGCTGGCGGAGGCTAGCGCGGGCGCTTTACCGGGAAGGCTCCGACTGGGTCTCACCGTTGGCGCCGGCCGTGCCCGGGCTCCACACGTGCTCGGTCCAGCGGGCGCCGTCCCACCATCGGAACAGCCCGGGGCGACCCGCGTCGGGAAACCAGCCCGGCGGCGCCCAACCCGGGTAGGCCGTCACCACGGGATTGGGCTCCCATCCCGAGTACGTCATGTGACCCGGCCCGAATTGACCCTGCGCGGCCGCTGTCCGCACCGCGATGAGCTTCTTGCGGATTTTGAACCAATAGATCAGTGAGGGAATGGCCAGGAAATTGATGAGGATCACGAGCAGTATCCACAGCACCTTCTCTTGGCCGGCCAGCTTCCATTCCCAATCCGGTCGCCTCACGATGTCGACGAGGGCGACCACCGTCATCACCAGCGAACCGCCCACGACAACGGCCCAGACGATGAAGAAGACGGCAATTCCGATGCCGACTCCTGCACCGGCGGCGCTTCCGATCACGCCCGAAGCCTAGGAGAGGGTCCGCTCGCTCACGTGTGCCGGGCTCCGCTGACCGGCTACGAGGAGCACGGCGGCACGCGGATCGTCCGACGCTCTCCGGTTGAGCTCGTATTAGTCCTGGGTGCGGAAGGCGTCGAGCGCCGACTGTGCCGCCGTCAGCGCGCCCACGGTCTGGAGATTGGGATGGCGCACGACCTCCTTGGCTGCCTTGACCAGCGTCACCTGACTCTTCAACTCGGAGCTCGGGATCTCCTCGGCGTGCGGGATCACGCTCGTCTGGCCGATGACGGACTGGGTGGACATCGTCGCCCACCTCAACTGTCTGGCCATCTCCATTGTCCAGGCGTCGCTGCGGTCCGTCTGCGCGTCCAGTCGCTCCAAAGCGGCACGGAGTTGGGACAGTCGTTCGCTGTCCTGGTGCTCGAGGTAGGACACCACCGCCTGTTCGACCAGTTCGATGTCGTCCTCGAGGGTGACCTCGACCTCGAGTTGTTGCTCGGGCCTCTCGTCCTTCTCGGCATCGGCATGGTCGTTGTGATGCCCGTGATGGAGCGGCATGGCAGCATTCTCCATCACCCGCCTCGTCTAATTCTTCCGTACTCCCACGTCCTTCAAGTCTCTCCGCACGCGGAGAGCGGCCTGGTACGAAGCCCTGCTGGTCTCCTCAGAGGGGGGGAGCGGATCGAAGAGTGCGGCATCAGCTGCGCGGGCAACCGTGATGCCGTCGGCGATCCACGACGCCGGGGTCTGGCTCACCAGCGAGGGTTCGGCCGACCCCGTGTCGCTCGGATCCGAGGCATCCGCGCTCAGGTCTTCGAAGAACAGGTCCAAGGGTTGCCACAGAGGGCGCTCGACGCCGAGCACGGCGCAGGGCTCTTTCGACCTCGGCCTGCGCAAGGAGGGCCAGGTCATCCGGGTCACGACCCGCCGGAGACCAGCGACGACGCCGGCGGATCAGCAGCACCACCAGGATCACCGCCAGCACGACGGCCGCCGCGATGAGGGACCATCCGAGGACGCCGACACCCGAGCCCGAGGCGGCCGTGCTCGTTCCCGTGTTCCCGTTCGCTCCGTTGGCGCCCGGTACCGTCGCCGGCACGGTGAGCGGCGTCGTCGGTGGTGTCGCGGTCGTCGGCGTGTTCCCGGGTGGCGGGGTCTGCGTGTTGGTCACACCGCTCGGTCCCATGACTCCTTCTGGGGCGACCTCCCCTCGGGGCTGTTGGGGAGTGGGCTCGAAGGACACCCAACCGGCCCGTGGCCCCAGGTACACCTGCGGCCACGCGTGCGCGTCTGCACCCCGGACCGTCACTTCATCCGGACCGCTGTACCTGCCTGTTGTGAAGCCCACGACAACCCGGCTCGGCAGGCCCAGGGATCGGGCGAGCGCCACGTACGCACCGGCGAACTGCTCACACGAGCCCGATCGCGTCTGGATCAAGAAGCTGAGCAAGGGGTCGGTGCCCGCAGGTGATGCCGGGGGAGTGAGCGTGTAGTGAAAGAGACCGGAGCGAAACCAGTTCTCGAGGAGCTCGGCCTGCGAAAGAGGACCCTGCGCCCCGGACGTCACCAATTGAGCCAGCGTCTCGATGCTCGGGGGAAGGGGAGGGAGCGCGGTGTTCGCCGCCACGAGCGCGGGCGGGTCCGACCCGACGGGCGCATTGCCGCCGAGGGCTTCAGGTTCGGTCACCGGAGCCGCCGCGGTGGCGGTGTACTGCTGACCCGAGGTCGTCGGGGCGGGCGAGACCGCACCGCCTCCGGTCAACGTGGCGGCAGTTCCCGAGAGCGCGACGGTTCCGGGCGGAACTGGCAGGATGCGGCTCGAAAGCTCGTCGATCTGGACAGCTGCCTTGAAGTACTCAGTGCCCAAAAATCCAGTGGCCGGTTTCGCTTGGGAGGCCGGACCACCTTGGCCCAGAGGCGCCCGAGTCCGAGGCGCCCGCCGTCGACGGGACCCGGAACCCAGACGCCGTTACGCAAGACGTTCAGAACCGCGACCTGCCAGTAGGTGCGGTAGCGGCTGTTCGCTTGGAACAGGTCGATGTTGGCGTCGTGCACCTCGACCGAAAGCAGATGTGAAGTCAGCGACTCCGCCGTCAGGGGCACGAGCGGCGCAACGCCGGCACCGGAGGATCCGGCTCCTTCCGCACTTGCGTTGACGAGCACGGCCGCGATGGCCACCCCGGCCATGGTGCACGCCGTGACAGTGGCGACCGTGGCCCAGCCACGCGGGCGTGCGGTTCCCGACGGGCGTACAGGTTGTGTCCGCGCCGTTGTCAACGTCAGTGCCGCGGCGGCAACGAAGAGGATGACGAGGACGGCCATCGAAGCGGACGTGGTCTGGCTGCACGCGCACGCGAGCAGCGCGAACGGGCCGAGGAGCGCGAACCCCGGGTACAGACAGTCCGGGCTCTCGCTCGCGCGAAGAGGACCGACGAGAGCATGCCCACGACGCCGCAGACCATGGCGGCGAGAAACACAAGACCCGGAGCAGTACGGAGCGGGAGGGCGAATTGAGCCAGGAGCGGCCTGGCCGCGCTGGAGGTCTGACTGGACGACATGCCACGTGTGCGCTGTCGGGACGCCCGAGGTTGTCGCGTCGCCGACCGCGGTCCAGAGGCTCGTGAGGATGACGGCGACGGTGCCGGCGACGGCCCGGATCGGCAGAGGTACGCGCCACAACGCCAGCAGGGCGGGAACGGCGGACCCTACCGCAGCCGAGGCGAGCAGGGGAACGGTGGCCCGTCCCCCCAGATCGCCTTGGAACAACCGCGTGATCGCCGCGGCAGCAATGACCGACGCGCAGAGCAGCCAGGCATCGGGCGCCAGTCGGCGAAGCGTGCGGGTCACTCGACCACCACCACGGAGCTTTGATCGAGAGACGTGGGAAGCGACGGGACAGCGGTTTGCGTCGTGATCACCACAGCGCCGACGGGCGGGGTTGAAGCAGCCGACGCAGCAGAGTGGCCCGTTCGTGTGGGCTGGGTCTCGGCGAGGAAGGTCAGCAGTGCGACCAGTCCGTCGGGCGTGGTCGAACCCCGGACCCGCCGTCCTGAAAGCGTCGAGACGTCGTAGTCGGTGGCGCGAAGTTCTCCATCGGACGCCAGTCCGTAGAGGATGCCCAGGGCTCTTTCGAAAGCGCCACGTCGGTGGACGCCGGCTCGGTCGTCGAAGATGATCGTGACGACCTCTTCGGCGTCCGGGCGAAAGTCGTGAACGAGGAGGGCGCCGGAGCGAGCCTCTGCCTGCCACGAGAGCAGGTGCAACCGGTCTCCTGGCTCGTAGGGACGCAGTCCGCTCCACTCTCCACCGGGATCATCGGTGTGGAGGGCAGCGGGCCCATCGCTGAACTGCATCGACCCGCTCGATCCGGGATGAGCCGTCGGCGGCGCGATGCCGGCCACGGCGGGCGGGTGGACGACGAGCATCACGGGTTTGGCCGTGGCGACCGTCAGACCGAACAAGGCAAAGGGATCGTGCACCCAGAGTCGCAGCGGGCCGACCGTGAACACGCCGCGTCGCCTGGTCGGCAAGGGCACGGTCGACGACGCGGTTTCATCGGTTCTCATCGGGTCCCACCGAATGAGATGTCCGATGTCAGCGGCCAAGGCGACCGGCCGCGGCGCAGGTCCGGCCGACTGCCGGGTCCGTGGGGCGCCCTCGCTCCAGTGGTCGGAGGGTCGGTCGAGACTCGTCGGAGGTAGGTCGGTGCGGCCCGAATGGCTCAGTTGGATGAGGAGGTCGCACGCGGCGCCGATGGGCACCAGCGGCGGGGCGACCATCATCTGGACGTCGACACCGCCCGCCCGGCGGGCGCGCCCGAGGACCAGCACGGGAGCGACGAGCAAGGGAAGGGCGACCACCACCAGCGCGAGCAGGAGCGTGGATTCCCCGGTGGCGACCTCGACCGCCACGAGGGCGACGGCCACGACGGCGACGCACACCCCTCGCCAGGTCGGTCGCAACCGGGTGAGCTTCGTCCGGCGACGCGACTCGTGTTCGGGCACTGCAGATCGGCCGCGCCTGGATGGGTCGCGGGCCATGACCTCAGCTCCCGGTTCAGCGTGTCGGCCAGTGTCTCGGGCCCGGGAAGGGGGATCTGACGGACGAGGTCCATCACGACCTCCTGGACGCCGGTGCCGGAGCGCTCGCTCCCCGGCAAGAGGACGAGTCGGTGGCCCAGGGCGGGCTCCACCGCCCACTGCACGTCGGTGGGAACGACATAGTGCCGTCCCGCCGCCACCGCCATCGCGCAGGACGCCTGCCGGAGTGCGAGGGCGCCGCGGGGCGACGCGCCCACGGCCAGGGCGGGATGGGCTCGGCTGGCGGCGACGATGTCGAGGATGTAACCGCGTAGTGCCGCCGAGACGTGCACGTCGCTCACCGCGTGCAGCAGCGCATCGAGGTCCGACCGGCTGAGCGCGGGACCGAGCGTGTCGACGGGCGACGTCGGACCCGAGCGCGCCAGGAGTCGGTCCTCGTGGGCCCGGCTCGGATAGCCCATCGACAGACGCAGGAGGAAACGATCGCGCTGTCCCTGGGGGAGTGGCGAGGTACCGGCCGCGTCGAAGGGGTTCTGGGTGGCGAGCACCATGAAGGGACGCGGCAGCAGCATGGTCGTGCCGTCCGCGGTGACCTGGCGCTCCTCCATCGCCTCGAGGAGAGCAGATTGGGAACGAGCCGACGCACGGTTCAATTCGTCGGCCATCAGGACGTTGGTGAAGATCGGGCCTGGACGAAACGTGGGTTCGCCGCGCTCGCGATCGAGAACCATCGCGCCGGTCACGTCCGCAGGCAAGAGGTCAGCGGTGAACTGCACCCGGTGGAAGTCGAGCCCCAACGAATGGGCGAGTGCCTTGGCCAGCGTTGTCTTGCCCAGTCCCGGGAGGTCCTCGACGAGCAGGTGACCCTGAGCCAGGAGACAACCGACGGCGAGCTGCACCGTCTTGTCGTCCGTATACAAGACGCTTTGCACCGACTCGACGATGCGGGCATAGAGGGCGCCGAGGCGTTCGCTCGCCTCGGGCGTCAGCGTCGGCGTGGGCGGGTCCGCGACCCTTCCGTCTCCGTCCTGCACGGCGGACGTCATCGTCCTCTCAAGGCCGAAAACCCAACCCCGTGGCCTGCACGGGCCAGAGGATAGGGGCTGGCCTCACCGGAGGTGGGGCCGGTCGGTCCGACGGACCTGGAAAACTGGTGGGGCCCCGTACGGGGAAGGAGGCGTGGATCGATGCGCTGGTCGGCCGGAAAGCCATAGGGCACGGATGGCGCGCTCGCTGTACCGCTCGGTCACCTATGGCCTTGACGCCTCGCTGACCCTGGCGCAGACCGTGGCCCAGTCTGGCGGGCGGACCGACGCCGACAGCCTGGCCGCGGCGCTGTCCTACAGCGGGGTCCGCAACGGGGCATTTCTGAGCCGCTTGGCCAACGCCAGGCTCTTCGGACTGGTGGCCGGGCGATCGGGCCAGGTGGTCCTCACCGATCGGGGACGTCGATGCCTCTCTTCCGACCCCGCCGTGCATGGGCCTGCCCTGGCCGAGGCCTGCTGGGCGGTCCCACTGTTCCACCGGGTTCTCGAGGAACTCTCGGATCAGGAACTCGGAGATGCCGACGGGCTCGCCAGGGTGCTCGAAACCAGCTTCGGCGAGGACTCGTCCAAGTCTCGAACCACCGCCCGGGTCTTGCTCGAGTCGGCGGGGCGGGCCGGACTCCTGCGAGCCGGGAGGGTTGATCTCTCCCTGGTCAGAGGACCGGCAACGAATTTTACGGATTCCGATTCAGACCCTGGACGCGCGTTCGCACCTTCGGTACGATTGCTTCTGAACCCGCATGTGAGAAGGGGCACGCGCCACGGTCGGCCCAAGGCCGGCCAAGGGGGTGCAGGAGTGGACGAAGGGACGTCAGGGCGCAGTGCCGAGCAGTCCTCGAACGAGGCCGGCCTGTGGATCGACGAGGGGGTCGGGGCGGGGCGGCACCGCGCCAACCGCCGTCGGACAGGCATCGTCCTCGGGGTTGCCGCTTGTGTGGCGCTGGTCGGCGTCCCGGTCGCACTTCTGGCCGCGTCCGGACCCGGTCCCGCCACACCGCCGTCCCCCCACACGCACATCACGATGGGCGACGGCGTGGCCAAGAGGTCGGTCCTCGCCGCATTGAGCGCCACGACGGATTCGGGCAGCTTCGACTTCAGTTACCAGCTGAGCGAAACGCCGTATCAGAACAGCACGGCGTACGACGGGACCAACTGTGCCCCCACCGCGTGTCAGCAGACGCCGGTCCTCGAGAGCACCCTCGCGCAGGGGTCGGGCATCATCGACACCGATCCGATGGGAATGGCGGCGTCGGCCCTCCTCAGTTCGAACGGAAACACCTCGCTGCAGGTCGGTGTGCGGGTCGACTCCACGTCGGTCTGGGAGGTGTCGAACACGGACAACGGCTTAAACCCGCAATCCAACGACGGGGGTGGGAGCATCCTCCCGGGCTTCGCCGGCCTCGTCGAGGGGACGCTCGGCCCGCGGGAGGGTGCCGTGGCGATGATGGGCATGGCGAGCCCGACCGGGTACCTCGATCTGGTCCAGCCGGCGGTGACCGCCGCAACCGAAGTGGGCACCTCCACGGTCGACGGCGTGGCCGTCACGCAATACGAGCTGACCATCGACCCGAGCTCTTTGGCTTCTGCCCCCGGCACGACCGCCGAGGAGCAGAGCACGATCAACGCGGCCATCCAGACGTTGACTTCTCAGGGATTCAGGACGATTCGTGACCGCGTCTCCATCGACGCCTCCGGGTTCATCCGCGAATCGTCGTCCACCGTGAACTTTGCGGACAACGGGACGGTGACGCTCGACGCCCACTTCTCGAACTTCGGGTGCGCGGGCACACTTGTGATGCCGGGCCAAAGCGGAGAATCGACGCCACCGTCGGGCTGCGTGACGGCCGACACCGGTACCGCGCCCTCGACGTCGACCACGTCGACGACTACCACGACGGGATCAGGCCAGTCCGTTCCGAGCGCCATCCCACCCGCTACGACCACCACGTCTTCTTCGACGACGGGTTCGTCGACGCCGACTGGGCCCACCACGACCACCACGTCCACGGCGTCGTCGACATCGACAACCAAACCGTCCACGACCACATCGATCGGCTGAGGAGGAGGGCGACCCCATGGTCGAACCTGAAGGGCACGAACACGGCCTCTGGTTAGAGGATTCACCCTCGGGCACGTCCCAGGGGGCCAACAGGCGCCGCTTCTGGGTCGTCGTAGCCAGCGTGGTGTGCATCGCTGCGCTGGCGGTTCCGGTTGGCGTGGCCCTCTCGTCGAGCGGACCGCCGGCCCAACCCGCGAAGTCGGCGACGCCGCACCTCACCCGTGGCGTCGCGGAGCGACAGGTCATTTCGGCCCTCAGCGCCACGACGAGCTCAGGCAGCTTCAACGTCACCTACGAGTTCGATCCGGCGACACCGCCCACCGTGACAACGACCACCACGACGACGACGATGCCGGTGTGCCACACCATCACCGTGCCGCCGGGCCAAAGCTTCACACCGTCGTCAGGCGGCGGTTGGTCGAGCAGCACAGGCGATGGTGTGGTGACGCCGAGTCCATCGCCCGGCCCTCAGACGGTCGAGGAATGCACGGGAAGCAGCGTGGGCGGTACCCAGGCGACGCAGACGACGGCGGTGACCGGCCAAGGAACGATTGACACCGATCCCTTCGCCATGCTCGCCGTGTCGAACGTATCCGGGCTCGGGGAGATCACCCTTCGAGACAACGGCACCGACGTCTGGGAATTCGGCGGTGCTGACTACGGGCTCAGCCCCGGGTCCTCGGAGACCGGGCCTGGTGCCTCGCTCTCGGGGTTCGCCGGCCTGGTGGAGGGCACCTTGGGACCACGTCAAGGAGCACTGGCGATGGGCGGGCTCTCCAGCCCGACGGGGTATCTCGACCTCGACCAGAGCATGATCACCGGGGCCGACCAAACGGGAACCGGCACGGTCGACGGCGTGCCGGTCACCATCTACACGATCTCGATCGATCCGTCCCAGGGCGCCAACGTCCCCGGCATCAACCCCGAGCAGGCTAAAGCAATCACTGACTCGGCAGCCGTGCTGAAACAGCAGGGCTACACCGGTACGACGGTGCAGGTCTCCATCGACGCGTCCGGCTACATCCGCCAAACGCGCTCGGTGGCGCACTTCGATGACGGTTCCACCACGACCAGCGAGTCGACCTTCTCCGACTTCGGATGCGCCGGAACGGTGCTGATGCCGGGACAGAGTGGGCCGACCGCGCCGCCCGCGGGGTGCGTCTCGCCCGACACCGGAGTGGCACCCACGACAACGACCACGTCCACGGCTTCACCGTCTCCGGCGGTGTCGTCGACGACTCTGGCCCCGACGACGACATCGGTGACCGAGCCGCCGACTTCGTCCACGTCGACAACGAGCTCCTCGACGACCTCAACGACCAGCGCCAGCGGGTGAGCACGACAACGAAAACGACATCAGGCTGAGGGTCGAACCACAGCGGTCCCGGCGGGATTCTCGGACCACTCCACTCTGGCGTCCGAGTAGTCCGTAGTCTTGCCGTCGTGCCCTCACCATTGATGCCGGCAGCCGTCTATGTGGGAGACGGGAGAATTGCCGTGGAGCAGGTGCCCTGCCCAGAGCCCGGGCCGGGCGAAGTCCTCGTCGAAATTGCCGAGTGCGGCATCTGCGGCTCCGATCTGCACATGGCGCTCGAGCGGTACGCCAAACCGGGTTCCATTCTCGGGCACGAATGGTCCGGCATCGTGGCCGCCGCGCCCAGTGGCTCAGGCTGGTCCCCGGGCGACCGGGTGGTGGGGAACTCGGCTCCGGGGTGTGGCGTCTGCCGGCCGTGTCGACGGGGGCGTCCGTCGGTCTGCCTGAACCGCCCTGTGGCCGACTTCGCCGGCTACCGCGGCGCCTTCTGCCAGTTCAAGTCGGTGGCCGCCAAGGATCTGATCCGGATACCGGACTCTCTCCCGACCAGGGTGGCCGCGCTCGCCGAGCCCATGGCCATCACGCTGCACGCGTTGCGGCTGGCTGACGTCGCTCCGAACGATCGAGTGCTTGTCACCGGTGCCGGTCCGGTCGGACTCCTGCTCGTCGCGGTGCTGCGTGCGCAGGGGATCACCGATATCACGGTGAGCGAGCCGTCTGCCGTTCGGCGCCAACAGGCCCTCGACGTCGGCGCCACCCGGGTCGTGACGCCCGACCAGCTGGAGCAACCACCGATGACCCGTCCCGTTGCGGAGCCCTACCCGGTGGTGTTCGAGTGCTCGGGTCATGCCAACGCCGTTGAAGCGGGGTTCGGGCAACTCGACTACGCAGGCACGCTCGTGATCGTCGGCACCGGCTTCGAACCACCGAGGATCAACCAGAATCGCATGATCATCTTCGAACTCGAGATCATCGGCGCGTACAACTACAACGACGAAGGATTCCAGCCGGCAGTGGACCTCCTCGACAGTGGCACATTGCCATTCCACTTCTTGATCGAACCCGACAACGTCCCTCTCAGCGATGTCATGGTGTCAATGGAGCGGCTGGCGCGAGGAGAGATACCGAGCAAGGTCATGGTCGCACCGGGGCTGTCCTCATGAGCCCGAGCCCGTTCGCGCCGCGGATCAATCACGTGGCGATCAGCGTCGATGCCGACATCATGGACGACGCAGGTCGGGCGGCGCTGTTGGACTTCTATTCGGAGATCTTCGGGTGGATCGAGGGGGACAACAGCACCGAGAAGGGGAATCCCCTCATTCTCTACACAGGGTCGCTGGGCCAATTCCTCTACCTGTTGCCGGCGAAGGATGAATTCATGGTGACGCCGAACATGGACCACTTCGGATTGGAGGTGTCGTCCAAAGAGGAGCTGGAGGAGATCCTCGACCGGGTCAAGGAGTACAAGCGGAAGGACGACCGGGTCCGCGTGACCGATGTCGGCGCCATGGTCACGCACTACCAGGACAAGCAGTACACGCTCACCAACGCCTACATCTGGTTCTTGATCCCACTGTGGATCGAACTCCAGCACGTCGAGCGCCGAACCGGAGATTGACGGAGACCAAGCCGGGACCGGGCGGTTGAGCTGCTCCATAATCTCGCCACAGGATCCGCCAGACCCCCCGATACGATGCGTTGTGGCGAACAGAGGGACGATGTACGCACCGTGACAAAGGAACCGCTTCCGTGATCTCATATGCGCAGAACTACGAAGACGTCGTGCTCCAGCGCTGCTTCAAGGATGTTTCCGCGGGCTTCTACATCGACGTCGGTGCATGGGACCCGTTGGAGCACTCGGTCACCCACCTCTTCTACGAGCGAGGATGGCGGGGCATCAACATCGAGCCGACACCCGAGTTCTTCGAACGCCTCCAACGCGACCGGACCCGAGACATCAATCTCCAGCTCGTCCTCGGCGGGACGGATCAGGAATCTCAGACGTTCACCATCCTCAAGGGCAGCGGCATCTCGACCATGCGGCGTCTCTCGGACGACTATCTGGAGAACCTCGATGGACGCGGCTTTCCCCAAGAGCCAGTCGAAGTCTCCACCGTCACCTTGGCGAGCGTGTGCCGTGACTACGTACCCGAGGGCATCGAAATCGACTTCTTGAAGGTCGACGTGGAGGGCTGGGAGACCCAAGTCCTCCGTGGGCACGATTGGGATCGTTGGCGGCCGAAGGTGCTGGTGATCGAGGCGATCACCCCCGCGGGCTTCGACAAGCAGGCCATGCGTGACCAGTACATCGACACCTCGTCGGAATGGGAGCCCATCGTTCTCGAGCAGGGCTACCTCTTCGGGCTGAACGACGGGCTCAACCGCTTCTACGTCCGCCAGGAGAGCTCCGAACTCCTCGAACATCTCAAGGTCCCGGCTAACTGCGTAGACGATGCCGAGAAGTACCCCGCCTGGGAGTCGAGGCAGCAGCTGATCGGAGCTCGGCAGCAGATCGAATCGCTCGCCGCTGCCCTCGAGGAAAAGCGTCTGCAGGTCGAGTCGGGGGCGAACGAAGCGGAGCACCTGCGTGCGGAACTCGCCGCCCTGCAGGAACGCGTGGACGACCTACTCGGATCGACAAGCTGGCGAGTGACCAAACCGCTCCGGCAGCTTGGCGGAATCCGCCACCACTAGCTCCACCATTAGCCGAGGAGGATCACTGGCTTTCGATCGGCAACCCCGCTGCCGCAAGGCGGCTCGCGGCCAGGTCGAGGAAACCAAACGCCGCCACGGCACAGGCATCCCGAATACCTGCTTGCTCCGATACCGGCCCGCTGTCGGCCAGATCCGCAGCCACGTAGGCGGCGTTCCCCCAGAACAACTGGCCACCTCCACCGGCGATGTCGGTGATCTGCGTGTCGTAGAAGTGTCGATCTTCGACAACCACTGATTCGGCCGGCACATCGGCGAGTCCGTAGTGGGTCAGATCGCCCAGCCTCCAGAGCACGAAATCCTCGATCTCGGAGGAACCGATCGACATCACCGAACAACGGTTGTCCTTCGTAGAGTGGATTCAGCTCGACTTCGACTTCGAGTACCCGCACGTCGGCAAGCGCCTTCTGCGCGCCTTCGAGAACGCTCAACTCTGAGCCCTGCGTGTCGAGCTTGATCGCATGCACCTCGTCGAAGGACGAGCTTGCCAGCCAGTCGTCAAGTGTCGTAATGCGCAGCGCTTCTTCGCCATCGGGAATGCATGACCCGCAATGCAGGGCGCGAGGTGGTGAGATCTTCGACTGGTGGATACAAGGACGAACAGGCCGGCTCGACAGTGCGGTAGAGCGTGGCCTGGCCGGCCTTCGCGCCGAGAGCGAGCGGCACGTATGTGACGTCGGGTTCGATCGCCGCCAGCCGGGCGCACTCTTCTTCGTCGGGATCGAAGCCGATCACCTTGACCCGCGGACCGAACGGTCGCCACCGGGTGGCCGCACCCCATCGGGCACCAACGTCGACGGCAACGAGGTCCTGGCGCAGTAATGACCCGAGATAGGCAGGAGTAAGCACGGCCGGATCATAGGAGCTTGGGGAGGCAAAGCGAGAATGCCGAACGTCTCCCTTCACGGCGGAGGTCGCCTCTCTGTGACGAAGCGCCGCGACGGCCCCTGCCTAGGCGGAACCACCGGACTGGCGCTCGTAGTGCACGATGGCCGAAGCCGGCGCGTCCAAGAGCGAAAATTGCAGCCCCTTCTGCATCAGGCTCTTGCCGGACAACAGTTCACTGCCGCCGAGGTCGAAGTTCTCGATCCGGTACTGCCTGCCCGCGTCCAATCCGTGCAGGAAGAATCGCATCGTTGCCGCCTGGGCGTCGCGTCGTCGAAATACAAGGACCGCGCCGCTCCCCACGGCGGGACGGTCAAATTGGAATGCCATCCAGACGTCATCCTCCAGGCTGTAATCCGTCAGAGGATAGAAATCGCTGTACAACAAGTCGTCTTGTATGCGAACGAATTCCTCGTTCATCGTGCGGAGCAGCGCCCAGTCCTCCTCGGTCGCGGTGCCCGTGTCGACACTCGACGCATAGCTCGGGGCAAGCGAGCTACGGACCACGTACTGTCCCGAACCCCAGGCACCGTCGTTGGTGTTTTGGGGCCCCACACCCGTCCCGTAGTAGGGGAGCCAGAGGGATATGCCGTAGGTATGGCACTGGTTGCCGGTCGGCTCGAACTGGTAGTCGCTCCGTAGCAGAGGGATCGAACGTCGCATCGTCTCGAGGTCGTTGCGTCGGCCACCCGAAGCACAACTGTCTATCCAGAGATGAGGATGGCGCTTGCGCAACTCGTCCCAAAAGGCGAGATGGCCGGTGACATGCTTCACCTGGGTCATGCCGATGCGGCCGGGCACATCTTTCGAGTTCCAGTAGTCGAGTGGATCCATGTTGAAGTCCTGGCGAAAGACGTCTAGTTCGTGGCCCAGAGCGGCCTGGTTGTGAATGATGGTGTCGAAGTGCTCCACTAACCACGTCCACGCGTCGGCGTTGCCGAAATCGAGGAGCAAGCTAGGGTCCGAGGCGGGGTCCGGCGATGCGATGAGCCAATCCTCGTGCTTGTCAAACAGTTCGGTTCCGATCCCCACCCGCTCTGGTTCGCTCCACAACACAGACTTCATCTTGTGCTGGTTGGCCCGCTGGAATGTCGGCCTCATACCGTGCGGGAAGCGCTTCGGGTCCGGGAACCAATTCCCCACACCATTGCCCCAATCCTGGGACCAACCGTCGGGTAGCCCGCTCGGAATGGCATACCACCCTGCGTCCACCCACCAATGCGTATAGAAGCCACCGTGGTCCCTCGTGGTCCCCCGCCGGACATAGGCGTCGATTGCAGAGAGTTCTTCTGACTGGTCGGGGTAAAGGCTCAGGCCGCCGGTCGTGGGCGCTATGGGTGTCGGCAGGCCCCCTCCGAAACGCGGCACGTTGTAGTCGACCATCCACCTCCGCCACTTGTTCTGGGCAACCAGCCAGTTGTCGGCGTTCCAGGACATGAGGACGATGAGCGGAGTCCGCACCTTCTCGCCTGGTTCCAGGAAGGTATCCAATAGACTGGCGTCAGCAATGTCCTCGTAACTGTTCTGTAGTGGGTCCGCAGAGGTCATCCCGGCTTTGAAGCGCAGACCATGCTCGTCGACCAGCAGTTGCGCGGTCCATTGCCCCGGCCATCCGACGGCGACCATCACGCCTTGGTTGTTCCATTCGACATTGAAATACGGCCAGGTCCCATTCGACGGACGCCCACCCTGCGGGAAAAGAAGTTGCGCCTTCTCCGGCACCAGCAATGAGTTCTGCGGGGCGTAATCATCGGGTTGCTGCGAACTGCCATTGAAATGGTGAAGAGTGCATGTTGCCGATGGTGACCTGTTGATGATGGTGTCAGCGGCCAGCACTGCGCTCAACGGCTGCGACGAATTCGAAGAAGGGTTGACGAAGGACACCATCCATTCAGTCGCGGCGAAACTCTCGTACACGACGATCGCCGCCTCTACCTCGAGCTCTCCGGACGGCGCCCGCCACGTGACCAATTCCTCAGAGCGCCCGGGCGCGGAACTGATTTTGCGCCGAACCGCCCGCCACTGTGGCAGGAGGCTCGTCGACGGCGTCCCGGCGTAGTTGAACGAGAAGGGCGGGTTGGCGATGAACTCCGACACCGCGGCGTCGGCGGTGTCACTCCTCACTGCGGTTTGCGCAAGTGTCGGCATCAGAAACGGATTCCCGTTTTCCGCCAAGACCGCCGACCCCGTGCCTGCTCCTAGCAACTTGAGGAAGAGTCTCCGCTCCACTGAACCAACAACCCCCTGAGGCTGGCCAATGCCCTCCGCATAGATGAAGGGCTCGGTTGGCGCAGCGTCCCGATTTGAGCAAGCCCAGCGCAGACTACTGCCCTGATCTCCTGCGTTGCGTCCGTGGAGACTCCAGTGGGACAGCTGCAACTCGGTGGGAGCCCTGCGACTCAGAAGCAGCGTTAGAAACGTTCGAGAGGCTAGCTGCGCGAAAGGGCCGCAACGGGTCTCGCCTGACGGTGAACGTCAAAGAGCCCGACTTCAGTCACGGCGCCTTTTGGATTCACCAGTTCGGTCTGCCAGGCGAACTGGTCTCCCCGGCTGTGCCAGCAGAATGCCTCGACGTATCAGACAGAAGGAGTCCACCCACCGCTGATCGGCAAAGCCGCTGAAAAATCGGGAGACCGAAGTGCAGCAAGTCGAGATCGGTTCCAGACCGTGCACAGCGAGACGAGGAAGTGCTTCGATTCCACAGTGCCCAGTCGTATTTGCTTGGTTCTGGCTCGCTCAGGCGCCACGGTGCGCCGTATCGAACGATCTTGATGCCGAGAGCCGCAAAATGCGTCTTCGACGACGATCGTGTCTGACACAGGGTCGCGAAATCTAGCCGAGTGCGTACTTTCATCGAGGACGATCCCTCACATTGGGTGAATCGGAGAGTGCACGTGGGACGAAAGGTGCCGTACGGATCGGAATTTCTTGTGGAGGCGATGGGACTTGAATCCACGAACCTCTCGACACTGCCAGGCGTTCGTGGGCCGATCTGGAACACGGAGCCTCTTGGCCAAGGTGGCACATGTCGTCGGGGTCATCGGTTTTCTTGATCTCTCCAAAAGGCATTCCGGAGACCACTTCTCTTTGCTTTGTGTGGAATCCCTGAGAGTCGGGCACCGCGCGTCTGGGGGCGCCTTCTAGAAGCTCGAGCGTCGCTGGCACGCTCGAGCCCGCGGTCGAGCGGTGCCGGACGACCAGCACCTTCGGTGTCCATGGGGCCACTCCAGGTGGTCGCTGAGCAAAACGCCCTCGGCACTCCACAAAAGGCGGTCTGTGTCATATCCTTCGGCCGTGCTGAACTCGGTTGGTTTTACGCATTCGAGACTTGCAGCTCGAGTCTGAGAGGGATCTGTGATAGCTGGGTCAAAGACGGCTTCTTGATGAGTATCGGTTCGACGGCAATGCAGACGACCGGTGAGCAGTTCGGGAGAGGGGTAACGAACTCGATCGAGCGGACAACCCTCGGTTGGCTCGGACCATGAGTGGCTTCCAGTTGTCTTGTGCATCGGCGTTTATTTGACACTGTCGATGACTGTGTTCGGCCTTTTCGGTTCGTGGGGACCAGGTGAGATAGAGCGGAGTAGGCGTACCCGACTCGATCGTGCAGATTTGGTGGCTGGACTGGGCCGCCTTCGCCATCCCGCACGGCCTCAACGTGTTTTTCACGTCATGGTTGAATTACCCATGTGGACAGAACTTTGTGGCGGTAGGCGGGGTCGCTTTTGTTCCTCGGTGTTGTCCTCACGCCGATCACAAAGGTGTTTGGTCCCATTGTCGCCTGGAACGTCGCGGTACGTTTAGCGCTGGCGGCATCGGCGATTTCCATGTTCCTGGGTGCTCTGCCGATGGTGCACTTGGCCCGCCGCCTTCGTCGGGGGACTTCTGTACGGATTTTCTTCCTACGTCCTCTGGAATGTGAGGGGTCCTGTCTACCTGTCCCTCCGTCTCCATCCCTCTACCGCCGATAATTCTCCTCCGTTCTCCACGAAATCGTCGTTCGGCAGCGATGGCGTCCGATCACTGCCGAACTGGATGCGCGCACTGCTCTGTGCGCTCCAAGCTCTTGGTGTCTCCCGAGACTCTGGCGGGTACGGTGCTGGTCGGTGCAATCGCCACAATCCTGATCGTCGCCGCCAATACACCGTCTTCTCGTCGATCGTTGGCGGTACGCTGTCGCCGCGTTCGGCTGGCACGATTCTCGCAACGGCGGTCCTGCTAGTTGTTGCCCCTTACTCTATACCTTCACAGGACCGGAGCACATCAATGGACCGCCATTTGACCCCACAACCCTCGCGAAAATACCGGCTGATCTGCTCTCTCCAGTCGTACCGAATGGTCAATGGATCGATCCAAAGGTGGTGTCCTTAGCATCATCATCCCATTCTCTCGAAAATAGCCTGAGCCTTGGGGGCGACCTGTACCTAGGACTGCCTCTGATCTTCGCTCTCATTTGTTTCGCCGTCTTCTTCTACAAGAGACGAGCCATCCTATTTGCCGGATCGATGGTTCTGATCTGCTTCATCCTGTCTCTCGGCAGTCCGCTTTGGGTGGACGATCACCGGACCCAAATACCTCTTCCGTCGTCATTGTACGACACGCCCAAAGGGAGACAGGCAACGATTGTTCTTTTCATCTGCGTGTTCGCCGCTGGGTGTTTGCACTTCGGGCCGATGGGACGGGGAAGCAGGACCGCACATGGACGATTGTCCGCGACACGAACTCATCTGATAGGCGGGCTCGGATTGGCATTCCTGGTGGGAATTGTGGTGCTTGCCTCGTTGCCAGCCAGGACGATCAAGAACATCCGCGACGGGGTCCCCCTGAAGTTCCTGCTTTCTTTTCGTCAAAGTCTATCGATGTGGTTCCGGCGGACAGAGTTGCCCTGACCTATCCGTATGTAGACTTGAGAGCATCGGATTGGTAAGTGGCTTGTTTCCGGCTCGGAGCGCGCTGCTCGATCAAGCGGTGTCCGGGATGCGATTCAAACTCATCGGAGGGTACGGGTGGTTTCCTTCGCCGTTGGGCCGCTTCGGTACCACCAGTCCCGCTGTTCTTGAGCCAAGATCGGTTCAAGCCTTGTTCGATGTCGCATTTACGGGTGGAAACGCCGAGAGCAGCGCGCAATTGTTGGCAACGCGTTCTGTTCCAACTGATATCCGACGATTTCTTCGAAAATACGACGTAACGACCGTGATCGTCGATCCTTTGGGCAACTGGAAGATGGTCGTGGGTCAAGTATCCCCACAGCCCTCGGTCCTCCGACTCACGTCGGTGGAGTCATTTTGTGGTCTCACGTTCAAGAGCGGCTCAGCAGTGGTGCCGCCAGCTGCAGTGCTCAGGCAGATTGCTGACACGGCGCTAGTGCTCGACCTCCGTCAAGGGTGCGGTACCAGAACAAGCGCGATGAGCGGTGGCGCAAGCAGTTCGCCTCCCGGCGTAGCGAACGGCGTCGGCTGCCTGGCTCTGATGACGACAAGGTGTACGGGTTCGATACGCGCGCGGGGTGTAGGACGAGCTCCGTCGAAGAAAATTGAATCGATTGTAGGGACGGGCTCGACGGGACAACGTGTCGTTTGCTGTTCAGCTGAAGCCAGCCACATTTGTACTTCAGCTCTCATGACAGCGATGAATATGCGTAGCGTCTAAGGCCACCAGCGAAGACGGGGCAGTCTGAGATTCAGTCGACACACGACCGCCTTTCGCTCTTCGAGCGTCGGGTCTGAGCCTCGGCCACCGTGTTTCAGGGCGTCATCTCGAACCACACGTCGCGCTGCTCGGTGTTCGGGCGCCCGCTGATGCCGACTCTGCTCACCGGGTGCTGCACTAAGGTGCTCACGTCTGCGTCAGCAACCCGGCGAGGTCTGCTCCGATTTCATCGCCGAGCAGAGCCGGTGTTGGAGGATGGTCTACAGCCGCCAGCTCCAGGCCACTCACTGCCAGGAGAGGCCGTCATGGACAGGCCCCATGGTTCGCCCCCGAAGGCGACCGCAGGTGGCGGGTGTGGGCGTGTCCGGCGCATGGGACGGGTCGACGGGCCTGCGGGAATTTGGTTGGCGAACATCACATGGGCGGAGACCATGTATCGGACAGGTCAGACCATCCATCCGCGATCGACACCCAGACCGCTCTTACACTTTGTCCGGTGTTGGACTACAAGCAGCAGGTGAAGCTGGCAGCCAAAGGGCTGGCCGAGCGCGACAACCATCCGATGCCCAAGTCCGTCACGACGCCCGATGCGTTCTACGAGGTCATGGCTGCGGCTGTTCTTGATGCCATCGACCTCCCCGCTCTCTTAGAGCGAGTTACACGGGCCGAACGGGAACTCGAAATCATCCGGGAGGCATTAAGTCGGGCCGATACTGAGGCGAAGAACGCCCGTCACCAGCCGATGATCGATGGAGAGGCTTCCGGGGAATCTTCGATTGCTTCAATATTTGAGAGGGGCAAGCACGGGCAGCGGACCAAAAGGGACCGAGAACCCGCGCCCATGCCCCTTGCCACGAGACCCAGAGCACAACGACGTTGCTGAGGAGCGTCGCACAGTGTCAGCGGTGCCACCTCCGCTCATTGGTTCGGGGCAAAGTAAGCCGGCCGCGTCAGCAACCGAAACGCCCGAGGCGAGCCTCCCGAAGTGCATTGGTGAACCACTTTCATTTGCTCTCGTGGCGCAAATTGATCCGCCAATTAGGAGTCCCTTGCCGCAGGCCAGGTACTTCGAGGTCCGTGGGCTGCACGTCAAGGGGCGAGCGCGGGCGTGGGCCGAAAGATTTAAGGAACCCACGACCGGCGCTCAGCCCCGATACAGCGGAACGTGCGGGGAACTAGGCCGCACGGTCTGTTCGGGAGGAAATGCGAACGGACCCTCCCAGCCGCGAATTGTGAAGCTGTCTGCCAACTGCGCCAACTTCAGCTCGAATAACTGTCGTCCGAAATCGACCAATCACAAACGTACGGCAACGGGGTTGCACGCTCTCGTAGATGGCAATAGGTACTTGGTGACAAAGGGACAAGCCGATCGTTAATCCGTGTCACCGGAGCCGTGAAGCGCGTGACCTGCGGCGATTTTG
>CAWBUQ010000021.1:0-14835 GCA_963791995.1 uncultured Acidimicrobiaceae bacterium
CCACCTGGCCACGTCCCGAGCCGTCGCAGGCAAAACCGGCCATGTACTGGGTCCGTTCCAAGCCGGGTGGTATGGAGTCGTCAGGCCCGCGACGACACGGCGGCAGTACGGCTGTGGGACGTGGGCGAGACGTAGCTCGCCTCGGCCGGTTACGGGGTGCCTGACGCCCCGGGCGACGCACCGACGCCGGTCGTCAGGCCCCTCAGGCATACGGGTGCCCATGCGCCGCGCCCCGACGGCGGTCCAGAAGACGATCCATCCGACGATCACCACGACGAAGCCAACATCGGACTCGGGGATCAGCGGATTCACGCCGGGGCCACCACCACCGCCACCGCCGCTGAACAGCGTCGGGAGTCCTCCCGGTTCGATGTGCGCCATGGCGACACCGACGATCCCGCGCTGGGCGTTGAGTAGGTGCGACACAATGTGGCGGCTGAAGAGCGGAGTGAGGATCAGCTCCAGGACGATCAGCAAGATCACCGCCACGGTGCGCTGACCAATGAGTGAGGAAAGCCCGAGGCCGACAATGAATCCGATGGTTGCCTCCAGCGCGATGCACAGCCCGACCTGGACCATCAGCGTCGTCGACGGGACCAAGAAGTTCGAGTGGTAGTCGGCGTAGTCCTGATTCGCCACTGCGACCGCGAAGGCCCTGATCTGGGCGGGCGACTCAGCGCCGGGCACGGTGAACGTCTTCCCGTCTTTCCCCTGGATCACGGTGCCCGGAGGCGGGCCGATCGACTGCCCGCCAGGGCAGGTCACGTTCGGCGGTGGTCCGTTGAGCGCTCCACCTCCGTGGAAATTGAAGTCGCAAATGACCTCGTCGGCGTGCGAAGCCGCCCAGGAGTCGAGGGCGGGCTGTGACAACCCGACGGGAACGTTGACGCCGTCGTAGTTGGGCTGTGTCGGCGCGGCGAACACGCACACGGCACAGACGATGGTGTAGCCGACCGCCACCATGGCGATGACGATCGCCAGCCCAGCCGGGATCCGCGCGAAGTACAACGCCAGCCGGGAACGCCCGGTGATCACGAGATGGCGGAACATCCCCTCGCTGAGGTCGGTCGACCCCGCTGTACAGCCCACGACCGCCGCCACGACGAACCCGAACACGTACATGAAGCCGGCTACGAGCGTCGTGAAGATGCTGTAGCCACCGGCGAGTCCGTAGGACTTGGGGGCGACGGCATGCGAAATGAGCCGCACCCCCAAGAAGACGACCGGGATTCCGATGTTCACTGCGATGAGAGCGATCATGAGGCCGCGCCGCTTGCGCAGCTCCATGCAGACACGTGGTGATCATGCCCCAGGTGGGGATCCACGAGCCTCGGTGATCGCCCCGCCTCGTCGGTATCGGCGTGGGAGCGTGACCCGCTGTCCGACGTCGGTGATGGTCGTCATTCGGCTTCCCCCAGTCGCTTGGTGACCTCGAGGAACCACGACTCGAGCGACGCCTGCATGTGCTGGACCCGGTACACGGAGATACCGCCCTCGACGAGCAGGCGGTTGATTTCGGCGATGGCATCGCGCTGCGTGCCCTCGGGCATCGTGATGGCGAGCCCGTCGGGGCTGTGCTGCACGTGGGCACCGAATGGCGTGGCCACCAGCAGGCCGCCGGCCTTCTCGGGGTCCGAGCATTCGATCTGCACCTCGAAAGATGACCCGGCGAGGAGTTGGGAAATCGGGCCCTGGCGGATCACCGTGCCGCGGTCGACGATGGCCACGGCATCGCAGGTGCGCTCGACTTCGTCGAGCAAGTGGGACGACAGCACCACCGTGCGCCCTTCGGCTACGAGCGACAGGATCATGTCGCGCATGTCGAGCATGCCCGCCGGGTCCAGGCCGTTCATGGGCTCGTCGAGAATGAGCAGTTGGGGGTCCCCGAGGAGGCAGGCGGCGACGCCGAGCCGTTGGCGCATGCCCATGGAGTATTTGGACACCTTGTCGTTGGCCCGGTGCAGGATGCCGACGCGCTCGAGAGCGGGGTCGATGCGTCCTTTGGCCGCCGGTTCGCGTGCCGCCGCCAGGATCTGCAGGTTCTGGCGGCCGGTCAGGTGGCCGTGGAAGCGGGGCTCGTCCACGATTGCCCCCACCCGGGCCAACGCGATGTCACGGTGTCGAGGCACACGTTGGCCGAGGAGGAACATGGAGCCGGCGTCCGCATGGGTGAGACCCAACAGCACGCGGATCAGCGTCGTCTTGCCGGCACCGTTGGGGCCGAGGTACCCGAAAGCGCAGCCGCGGGGGACGAGCAGCTCCACGTCGTTGACCGCGATGTTCTCGCCGAATCGCTTCGTGAGCCCATGGGTCTCGACCGCCCACTCGCTGCCCCCTGCATCTGTAGGCGGTGCATCGGCCAGCGTGGCAGTGCTCAAGGCTCTGACCTCCGGGTTCATGCGTGGCGGCCCGAGCGGGCAGCGCTATACCCGGTAGAGTAACGAGAACACCCCCGTGGCAGCTAGGGGGTTCCCACCCGTCTCGGTGCTGGTGCTGGCACCAGTCGGGGTGTGACAGTCGCCGACGATGCGACGGCGACTGGGCGGCGGGTGCCGCCCAGCGTCAGTCGGCCAGGGCGCCCACGACGTGGGTGATGCACGCGCACAGCGAGGCGACGTCATCGGGCTCGATGGCCGGGAACATGGCGATCCGCAATTGGTTGCGTCCGAGCTTGCGATACGGCTCCGTGTCGACGATCCCGTTCGCCCGCAACACGGCAGCGACGGCCGCCGCGTCGACCGCGTCCACGAAGTCGATGGTGCCGACGACATGGCTCCGGTCGGCCGGGTTCTCGACGAAGGGCCGGGCGAACCCTGATTGCTCGGCCCACGTGTAGAGGATCTCGGCGGAGCGGTCGCAACGCGATGCGGTCCACTCCAGGCCGCCGTTGCCGTTCATCCAGTCGAGCTGCTCGGCCAGCAGGAAGATGGTGGCGAGCGCCGGCGTGTTGTAGGTCTGGTCGAGCCGTGAGTTGTCGACCGCCGTCTTGAGATCCATGGAGGTCGGGATCCAGCGGTCCGACGCGGCGATCCGCTCCACCCGCTCAAGGGCAGCGGGCGACAGCAGGGCGATCCAAAGACCGCCGTCGGAGGCGAAACACTTCTGGGGAGCAAGGTAGTAGGCGTCGAACTCGGCGGGGTCGACCCGGAGGCCGCCGGCACCGGAGGTGCCGTCCACCGCCACCAATCCGCCTCCGTCGGTGGGGGCGGTGGCACCCTGGGGCCGCCGGATGGGCATCGCCACCCCAGTAGAGGTCTCGTTGTGCGTCAGTGCATACAGATCGACCGACGGGTCCGTTTCGGGCGTGGGGTGTGTTCCCACGTCGGACTGAATCACCTGCGGGTCCTTCAGGTGCGGTGCCGCTTTGGCGCAGGCGGCGAATTTGGAGGAGAACTCGCCGAAACTCAGATGCTGGCTCTGCTCGCTGATCAAGCCGAACGTGGCGGCGTCCCAGAAGCACGTCGTCCCCCCGTTGCCGAGCACGACCTCGTAGCCGTCGGGAAGGGAGAAGAGCTGGCGCATGCCGGCACGGACGCGGCCCACCTGAGCCTTGACCGTCTTCTGCCGGTGGCTGGTGCCCATGTACGTGGAGGCGATGCCGGCGAGCGCGTCAATCTGGGCCGGCCGGACCTTGGAGGGGCCGGATCCGAAACGGCCGTCGGAGGGCAGCAATTCGGGAGGAATGATGATGTCGGGGGCGTCTGGCACGTATGAGATCATGGCATCCGTGACGACCACGAAATCCCCGACGGAGCTCCGCCGGATCTCTCGCCGGGCTGCCGCAGTGGCGCCTTCGGCGACACTCGCGGTGGATGCGAAGGCCAAGGCGCTCCAGGCGGCCGGGGAGCACGTCATCGGCTTCGGCGCGGGCGAGCCCGACTTCCAGACGCCGGCGCACATCGTGGAGGCCGCGGTGGCCGCCTGTCGGGACCCGGCGAACCACCGCTACACGCCCACAGCGGGGATCCCGGCGCTCCGCGAGGCCATCGCGGTGAAGACGCGGCGCGACTCGGGCTACGACGTCGCGGCGAACCAGGTGCTCGTCACCAACGGCGGGAAGCAGGCGGTGGCGAACGCGTTCGCCGTGCTCTGCGACCCCGGCGACGAGGTGCTCGTGCTGGCGCCGTACTGGACGACCTACCCAGAGGCCATCGCCCTCGCCGGCGGGACGCCCGTCGTGGTGTCCTCCGACGAGACGACGGGATTCCGCTCCTCGGTGGCCGACCTCGAATCCGCCTGGACTCCCAACACCAAAGCGCTCCTCTTCGTGTCGCCCTCCAATCCGACCGGGGCCGTGTATCCCCGCGAGGAGATCGAGGCCATCGGTCGCTGGGCGGTCGGCAAGGGCATCTGGGTGCTCACCGACGAGATCTACGAGCACCTCGTCTACGGCGGGGCCGAACATCACTCCATGCCCGTGGTCGTCCCCGAGCTGGCCGACCGGTGCCTGGTCGCCAACGGCGTGGCCAAGACCTACGCCATGACCGGCTGGCGAGTGGGATGGCTGATCGGCCCGACCGACGCCATAGCGGCGGCGACCAACATCCAGAGCCACGAGACCTCCAATGTCGCCAACGTGTCGCAGCGCGCCGCGCTCGCTGCCCTGTCTGGTGGGCTCGAGGACGTCGCCATGATGCGGGCGGCCTTCGACCGTCGGCGCCAGACCATGACCTCGATGCTCAATGACATTCCGGGGGTGGTGTGTGTGGAGCCCGAGGGCGCGTTCTACGCCTACCCCTCGGTCAAGGGGGTGCTCAACAAGAGCCTCCGGGGACAGCGTCCGGCGAGCAGCGCGGAGCTGGCTGAAATCTGCATCAACGACGCCAAGGTGGCAGTCGTGCCCGGCGAGGCGTTCGGCGCGCCGGGGTTCTTTCGCATGTCCTATGCGTTGGGCGATGACGATCTCGTCGAGGGAGTGAGCCGGTTGGCCGCGCTCTTCGGCGAGGCGCAAGACTGACCGCTTCATCGGCGGGGGGAGTGAGGAGACCACCGCGGTGGCACGGGTACTGGTAACGGAGAAGATCGCGCAGAGCGGGCTCGACCTGCTGGCCGAGGCCGGCCACGAGGTCGACGTGCGAGAGGGCCTGAGCCCCGAGGAGGTGCTCGGGGCGGTGGTCGGCGCCCACGCGCTCATCATCCGCTCCGCCACGCAGGTGACGCCTGAGGTGTTGGCCGCCGGGACGACACTGACCGTCGTCGGGCGCGCCGGTGTCGGACTCGACAACGTCGACGTCGACGCGGCCACCGAGCGCGGCGTCATGGTGGTGAATGCGCCGACCTCGAACATCCTCTCGGTGGCGGAGCAGGCCATGGCCCTGCTCCTGGCCCAGGCGCGCAACATCCCGCAGGCGCACAGCGCCCTGGTGGCGGGGCGCTGGGAGCGCTCGAAGTGGGAGGGCGTCGAGCTGCACGGCAAGGTGCTCGGTGTGGTCGGTCTCGGGCGGGCCGGCTCGCTGGTGGCCCAGCGTGCCCACGCCTTCGGCATGGAGCTCATCGGCTTCGACCCGTTCGTGTCCCAGGAGCGGGCGCGCGCCATGGGCGTGCGCTTGGTCAGCATCGAGCAACTGGTGGCCGAGGCGGACTTCGTCTCCATTCACACACCGAAGACGCCGGAGACCATCGGGCTCTTCGGGCGTGACCTCCTGGCCAAGGCCAAGCCGGGCATCCGCATCGTGAACACGGCGCGTGGCGGCATCGTCGACGAGGACGCGCTGGCCGAGGCGATCCGCAACGGCATCGTGGCCGGAGCCGGTCTCGACGTGTTCGCCAAGGAGCCCTGCACCGAGTCGCCCCTCTTCGAACTGCCCCAGGTCGTCGTCTCGCCGCATCTCGGGGCCTCGACCGAAGAGGCACAGGACAAGGCGGGCGTGACCATCGCCGAGCAAGTGCTGCTCGCGCTGGACGGCGATTTCGTGCCTTATGCCGTCAACGTGGCGGCGCGCGACGTCAGCGACATGGTGCGCGGGTTCATGGGTCTGGCCGAGCAGCTCGGCCGCTTCTTCGTCGGCCAGCACGACGGGCTGCCCGACGGCATCGACATGGAGTACCAGGGCGAGCTGGCGGGGGAGAGCACGGGCATCCTCACCCTGTCGGTGCTCAAGGGCATCTTCGGTGGATCAACCGAAGAGCCCGTGTCCTACGTCAACGCACCGCAGCTCGCCGAGCAGCGCGGCCTGCAGGTGCGCGAGTCGTCGACCGCCACCTCGCACGACTACAAGTCGCTCATCACCCTCCGCTCAGGCTCGCACTCGGTGGCCGGCACTCTGATCACCGCCGGGCTGCACACCGAGCCCCGCATCGTGGTGGTCGACGACCACATGGTGGAGGTGCCGCCGTCGAACCACATGCTCGTGGTGCGCAATGACGACCGGCCGGGCGTGATCGGGATCGTGGGGACGGCGCTGGGGTCGGCGGGCATCTCCATCTCGTCCATGGCGGTCGGGCCCAGCCCCGAATCGACCACCGCCATGATGGTGATCTCGACGACGACGCCGGCACCCGATGCCGTGGTCGAGCAGCTGCGCGGCGACGAGGGCATCCTCGAGATTCACCGCGTCACCCTGTAGCGCCGGGTCTGCCGTCCTCGGCTTAGCTCTGGGGCTTGCGCGGCACGGCCGGCCACGTGTCGAGGCTGCCGATGACCGGCTCGCCAGGGTGCAGCTCCCGCCGCGGTCCCCGATCGAGCAGGACGGCCCGCACGATGGCGAGCGCCCCGACGATCAGAACGGCCCGGAACAGTGTCGACAGCAGCCGGCGCACCCGACCACGGTAGCGTGAGCGGCCGTGGTCGTCCTCCAGAGCATTGCGCCGATCTTCCCGACGGGCGACATGGAGGCCATGCGGGTGCACTACGAGGCCCTCGGCTTTGCCGTGCACGTGCACGGTGGGGGCTACGCCACCGCCATCCGAGACGGCATCCGCATCCACTTCAAATTGGTGCCCGAGTTGAGCTCTGAGGTCGAACGGGGTGCTGCGTACCTCGCGGTGGACGACGCCGACGCGTTGCACGCCGCCTGGCGGGCAGCAGGCGTGGGGGAGACGTCTGATCTCTTCGACCCTGGGTTCGGCGTCTGGGAAGCGGCCCACACCGACGGCGACGGCAATCTGCTCCGATTCGGCTCCCCCATCGCCCCGACGCCTTGACGTCAACCAGATCCGATGGGACGATTACACTGATGACAGTGAAGCGAACCGCATCGAACCTGCTGCTTACCTGACGGCGAACGCCACATCGCGTTCGCTCGCAACCTCCTGCGCCACAAGGCCAGGAGGTTTTTTGTTGGGCCGGCACCGGTGTGATCCGACCAAAGAGAGAGAAAGAAAGGCAGAACATGGCTGAGGGACAGAGAGGGAGTGGTGACGACATGGAGCGGGGTCGCCTGGCCCTGCCCTGCGACCCGTCGCCCATGCCGTTTGGCAAATACCGCTCGCACGTGCCGCTCGTGCTGCACGACCGCACGTGGGCCGATCGCCAATTCACCAGGGCGCCGCGCTGGGCCAGCGTGGACCTGCGCGACGGCAACCAGGCGCTGATCGACCCGATGGACTCCGAGCGCAAGCTTGCGTTGTTCCAGACGCTGGTCGATGTGGGGTTCAAGGAGATTGAGGTTGGGTTCCCCTCGGCATCGCAGACCGACTACGACTTCCAGCGCCTCATCATCGACGAGCACCTCGTTCCCGACGACGTCGAGATCCAGGTCCTGGTGCAGTGCCGCCAAGAGCTGATTGAGCGGACCTTCGAATCGTTGGCCGGCGCGTCCCGCGCCGTCGTGCATTTCTACAACTCGGTGTCCGAGTTGCAGCGGCGGGTGGTGTTCGGTCTCGACAAGGCGGGCATCGTCGACATCGCCGTCAAGGCGGCTGAGCTCTGCAAGAAGTACGAGGCCCAGATGAGCGACGGGACGGCGATCCGCTACGAGTACTCGCCCGAGAGCTTCACCGGGACCGAGCCCGAGTTCGCCGTCGAGATCTGCGAGGCCGTGATGGACGTGATCGAACCGACGCCCGAGGCACCGATGATCCTCAACCTTCCGGCCACGGTGGAGATGTACAGCCCCAACGTCTACGCCGACGTGATCGAGTGGTTCGGCCGGACCATCAAGAACCGCAAGTCCATCATGCTCAGCCTGCACCCGCACAACGACCGGGGGACGGCAGTGGCGGCAGCCGAGCTGGCGGTGCTGGCGGGCGCCGACCGGGTGGAGGGCACGCTGTTCGGCAACGGCGAGCGCACCGGCAACGTCGACGTCGTGACGCTGGCCATGAACCTGTTCTCCCAGGGCATCGACCCGGCGCTGGACTTCGGCGACATTGAGAAGGTGCGCCGCGTCGCCGAGTACGCGACGAGGATGCCGGTCCATCCCCGCCACCCGTATGCCGGCGACCTGGTGTACACGGCGTTCTCAGGCTCGCACCAGGACGCCATCAAGAAAGGCATGGCCGCCATCGGGACCGAGTACTCGGAGTGGGAGGTGCCCTACCTGCCCATCGACCCCAAGCACACCGGCCGCACCTACGAGGCGATCATTCAGGTGAACAGCCAGTCGGGCAAGGGCGGTGTGGCCTATCTGATGGACACGGACCACGGACTGGATCTGCCGCGGAGCCTGCAGATCGAATTCTCAAAGCGGGTGCAGGAGATCACCGAGGCCAGTGGGACGATCATCCCGTCGGGCAAGATGCGCGACGTCTTTGAAGAGATCTACCTGCCCGAGGACGCGGGCGTGCGGCTCATCACGAGTGAAGTCTCGACGGGGCGCGGACATACCAGCGTGACCGCGCAACTGCTCGTCGACGGCCAACACCAGACGGTCCGAGGCCAAGGCAACGGGCCGATCGACGCGCTGGTCTCCGCCTTGAAGGCCGACCTCGGTATCGTGTTGGAGGTGAAGGACTACTCCGAGCACGCGCTGACCGAGGGTTCTGGCGCGTCAGCGGTGGCCTACGTGGAGTGCGTCGGCGCCGACGGCACGACCTGGTGGGGGGTGGGCCGCGACTCGTCCATCCTCGACGCATCGCTCGGAGCGGTGGTCTCGGCGGCGAATCGAGCCCGCACCGGGTGATCCGTCCGGCGGTCGAGGCTGACGTCCCGGAGCTCGTGGCGATGATCCGCGAGCTGGCCGACTACGAGAACCTGGTGGACCAGGTCGCGGTCACCGAGGACGATCTCGCCCGCACCCTGTTCGGGCCCGACGCGATGGCTCACGACTGGGTCGTCGAGGACGAATCCGGGGCACTGGTCGGCCACGCCCTCTGGTACCGGACGTTCTCGACCTTCTTGGGCAAGACCGGGATCTGGCTGGAGGATATTTACGTCCGGCCCGATCATCGGCGCCGGGGTCACGCTTCCGAGCTCCTCTCCAGGTTGCGTCAGGAGACCACAGGGCGCCTGGAGTGGGAGGTCCTCGAGTGGAACGTCCCCGCCATGGACTTCTACCAGCGCCTCGGGGCCCGACCCATGGCCGGATGGACCCGCTACCGCTGGTTCGACGCATGACTCCCGCTAATCTCTTATACAGATAAGTGGAATCTTCCTAAGCTGCTTGACAGATCGTCGGTCCAGGCGTCACTCTGGCTGTGGGAAGAGTGAATTGGAAGGAAGATCATGGGATTCTTCAAGGAAGACCTGCGGGAGCTGGATCTGTTTTCGGACGTGACCCGATCCGAGATGGCAGTCATCGCCAAGCAGCTGACCAGGCTGAAGGTGAAGGCGGGGCGGGTACTCGTCCGGGAGGGCGGCTTCGGGAACGAGTTCATGATCATCGTGAGCGGCATGGCCGAGGTGACCCAGGACGGCCGGAGCATCGCCACCCTCGGTCAGGGCGACCTGGTCGGTGAGATGGCTCTCCTGCAGCCCCACGGCACCGGCCGACGCAACGCCACCGTGACTGCCGTGACCGACGCCGAGATCTACGCCGGCTCGGCCACGGAATTCCGCCGCATTCTGGAGGCCGCGCCGTCGGTGGCGGAAAAGGTCCGTCAGACGATCGCCTCCCGGACACGTGTCCCGGTGGCGGCCTAGGTCCTTTCCGACGGCAGGGCCCAGTGGCCCCGTCGTCCCGTCGCCGGTGGCGATGGTCAGCGGTGGTTGCGGGTCGGTAACCTCTCTGTTACCGTAACCAACGTGTTACGGGAACCGGTGACCAGATGCGCGCACACGCGGGCCCGATCGGCGATCTGAGTCGATGGTGGAGCCACAGGCCGACCCGTTCGACGCGCTCGGCGACCCGACCCGCCGCGAAATCCTCCGCCTCCTCAGCGCAGGCGACAAGCCGGTCCACGAGATCGCTGCCGCACTCCCGGTCAGCCGCCCTGCGGTGTCCCGCCATCTGCGCTTGTTGAAGGACGCCGGCATGGTGGCAGAACGGGCGGATGGAAACCGCCGGATCTACCACCTTGAGGGCGGAGGCGTGCGAGCCGTCCAGGACTACCTCGAAGGCGTGTGGGGCGAGGCGGCGGCGCGCTTCCGATTCCTGGCCGAGAACACCGCGCCACCCGAGGTGACATGACCACCCCGCTCCGGCTCAGCTTCGACGTCGATTGCCCGCCTCAGCACGCGTTCGCGGTCTGGACCTCCAAGATCGCGGCGTGGTGGCCGCGCGACCACACGGTAAGCGGGGATCCCGACGCGGTCGTCCTCGAAAGTGGGGCCGGCGGGCGGATTTACGAGCGAACCGCTGCGGGCGAGCGGCACGAATGGGGCGAGGTCACGGTCTGGGAACCGCCCGGCCGCCTGGCCTACCTCTGGCACATCGGCCGCGCCCGCGAGACCGCCACCGAGGTCGAGATCACCTTCGTCGCCGCGGGAGCGAACGAGGCGCGGACCCACGTCGAGATAGAGCACACCGGCTGGGAGGTCCTCGGTGACGAGGCCGATATCTGGCGAGACAAGAACCGTGGTGGGTGGGACGCGCTGTTGCCACATTTCGTGGCGGCGGTCGAGGGAGGAGCTGGCTGATGGCGGCAGGGAGCAAGGATGACCCGTGGGTGCTCAAGACGGCGCCGGGGAACTCGGAGTACACGATGCACCGGGACGAGCAGGCAGATCCGGCGGTGCTGGTGTGCCAGGTGGGTTCGACGAAGCTCACGTACGACCTGCAGGCGATCGAAGATCTGCACGACTGGCTCTCAGGTCAGGGCGACTGGGTGCCCCTGGGCGCGGCGGACGAGAAGAAGCCGGCCGCTGAGGGGACGGTGGAAGCGTGGGGACGCTCGCCCGACAATCCGGTGGGTGGGTGGTACGGACAGCGCAAGGGCTACCGGGGCCGCTTCGGTATGTACCTCCCGCCCCTACTCGAGGAGCTCGGCCTCGCCGAACTGACCCATGACGCGCGCAACAACAGCGTGCGCGCGCTCTGATGGCTCTGACAAGGAAAGAGGAGGACGGATGACAACGACGACAGTGGTCCGCTATCGCACGACGCCCGACCAGGCTGACGAGAACGAGCGACTCGTGCGGGAGGTATTCGCCGAGCTGGCCGAGAGCAAGCCCGACGGGCTGCAGTATGTGACGTTCCGGCTTGACGACGGCGTGAGCTTCGTGCACGTCGCGGTGTTGGACGGCGACGTCAACCCACTCGTGTCCTCGCCCGCTTTCGCCGCATTCCAGGCCGACATCGGGGCGCGCTGTGTCGAGGACCCGGCACCGGCGGCCGCCACCGCCATCGGGAACTTCCGGCTCTTGTCCTAGATTTCGACCGTTCCGTCGGGCGCCGTCGTCGCAGCTGATTCTTGTCGACGCCCCAAGATTCTGGGGCCACAGAGGTCTCGGTGTGCCTGCGCATGCGCACACCTCAGCGCACGAGGCACTCCGCCATCGTTACTTCGTGGCTGCCATCTCGGTGCTGGGGGAGATGTCGTGAGGAATACGCCTCGGCGTTGGTCCGTACCGACGCACTGTCGACTGCTCCCGGCCGGATCCTGGCGGGAACGCCGAGCGCCATTGCCCCGGCCGGGACCTCAGTCCAGGAGAGACCACCGCACCCGCCCCGACGAGCGACGGGGACCGGCAGACCACACGTTCGAGGACGACCGCGCCTGAACCGATGAGCACGTAGTCCTCCAGCACACAGCCCTCCAGGTGTGCCAGATGGCCGATCACGCAGTCGGATCCAATACGCGTCTGGTTCACGAGCTGGGTATGGATGACGGCGCCATCCTGGACGGAGGTCCGGGCCCCGATCACGATGGGCCCGTTGTCAGCGCGAATGATGGTTCCCGGCCAGATGCTCGTCTCGGCTCCGACATGGACCTCGCCGATCAGAACGGCCTCAGGGTGCACAAAGGCCGCCGAATGGATCTGTGGTCGTTCGTCACCCAACGCATAGAGAGTCATGGCGATCATTCAAACAGGGCGATCGACCGTCGGTCGCCGTGTCGCCAGACGGTACGGTGCGATGCACGGAAGAGACCCGCGGGGGCGGAAAGATCGGAGAACGGCGATGACCTCGAAGTCTGATTTCAGTGACGACGAATGGAAGGAGATCCTGGAAGCGCCGCCCAGTGCCGGAATGATCGTGGTCACGGCCCAGAAGGGCGGAGCTTTCCGCGAGACCATCGCCATGGCCAAGGCCTACGTCGAGGCCCGGCAGCAACACGGCAACAGCGAATTGCTCGACGCCATTGTGGCCGCGAAGCCCGAGCGGGATCACACGCATTATCACTCGCCCGAAGAGCTCAGGAAGCATGGATTGCAGCTGCTGCAGGCCTCGGTCGTCCTTCTCGAGAAGAAGGCGACACCGGCTGAGGTCGAGGACTATTGCAACTTCATCGTTACCTTGTCGCAGCGCGTCGCTGCGGCGCACCGCGAGCACGACCAGGACGTCAGTGAGGCCGAGCAGACAGCGATCGATGCGATCACGAAGGCGTTGCAGACGACCGCCCGATAGCGGGCACCAAGATAGGCAGACCCTGTCCTGCTCTCCGCGGTTCTCGGCCTGCCGCCTGAGCGGTGTGTCCCGTGGGCCCTCGGGCCTGCCTCTGAGCGCAGGACCGCAGCACTCTCTACACTGCTCAGTCGGGGCGCCGGACGGCGCACACGACAATCGGGTGGAGGTTTTCCTCACGATGTTCGGTCACGATGGCGACCAGGATGAGGTCGCTGTCGACGCAGCGCTTGCGTCGGACCTCACGGCGGTCGAGGAGGCAGTCTCGGCGTACGTACGCGATCCATCCGACGATCTGCGCAATCAACTCCTGCTCGCCCTTGAAGCCCTGGACGAGCAGATCAACCAGAGCGACGCCTACGAGAGCAGCGTGATCGGGTCGGGCGCACTCGGCTTCTCTTCGAAGGGATCGGTCGTCGGGGAGACGAGTGCGGCCTCCGCCGCCGAGGAGATCCCAGAAGCCGAGCTTCAGGCGCAGACGGTGCTGATTCGAGCGGCAAAGCAAGAGGTCACGACGCCGAGTCCGGAGCATCTGGCCGCGCTCGAAGCGGCTCAAGGGCGACTGGCCGCACGACGGAGCTCGCCGCCCCCGCACCCGGGCTAGCCAGGCTGTCTCGGGTTCGTTCGATGACCACCGGACGGGTCAGTGCCTGCCCGAAGGTATTCGCGGGAGGGATCGTGGGTATGGACAAGGCCGTGACGCGGTCTGAGACGTATTCATGAACACTGACAAAGGATTCCGCGGCGAGCCGAAGAGGGCGGAAGCGTCAGGTCCCGATCCCGACGAAGTCGCATCGAGAGCGGAGGGACGGCCGCCTGAAGAGCGATCGAGCGCGGATCCGACCAGTCAGGCAGAAGCCATCTTGCAGGAATCCGAAGACCACGTTTCCGAACGGGCCGGGAAAGCGGAGCCTCCGCAATCGAATTGAGGCTGCTTTCGGAGAATCAGATCGTGCCGATCACGAAGTCCTCCCCCGTCGAGGGGCGAAGGCCGTCCCGCGATTCCCAAAGTAACGCTCGCCGAGAGCCGACCCCGAGATGTGCCGCACGCAGAGAAGCCCGCTTCACGGACCATCGCCAGCATCTCCTCCGGGGTGTAGAAGCTGACGACGGCGTTCCGGATCGCTGCGCCCCTGACTTGGACTTCTGGAGTCCCGGACGATCGGCCTGGTCCACACGCTCGGGAGGGAGCAGGAAGGTCATCGCGAGCGTTGAGCCGGGAGCGAGTGCGGCAAGCTGGCGCAGCGTGTCCATGGTGGCCTCCCTCGTGAGGTACATGCTCACGCCGGTGGAGGCGACGATGGCGCGTTGGCGGCCGTCGAAGCCTCCGGCTGCGAGGGCACGCCACCACGACCCACTGACCTCGAAGTCGGCCGGGACGAGATGGAGCCACTCGGGGAGGCCGAACCCGAGCTCGACCAGTCGCTCCCGCTTCCACGCTTGCGGAGCTCCTTGATCGATCTCGAACACATGCATGCTGGACGCGACATCCGGACGTCGCTGCGCGAAGGTGTCGAGGCCTGCGCCAAGAATCACGTACTGACCGACTCCTGCATGAGCCTCCTCGGTGACCAGATCCTCAATGAACCGGGCGCGGGAGATGACGGACGTCCGAAAGCCCTGGACGCCCACGGGGTCCATGTCCGGGCGATCACGCCACTCATCGTCAGGACCGACGAGCTCGAGACCGATCACGTCTTCGAGCACGTGCGGCGGGGATCGACCAGGACGTGCAGGGCCCGCCACAGAGCGACCCGTTCCGCCGTGCCCTCGGGCCCTTTTGCCGTCTCCGCTGCCACTGGACCTCCTCGTCGTGCGGCTCCGCACGAGCGTACGGCGTCAGGGGATGAGGCCGGGCGTCGTCATACTGAAACCATGGGTGAGCACGAACACGAGCACATACACGGGCACGGACACGAGCAGAGTGGCGACGATCTGGTCGACGAAGAGT
>CAWBUQ010000022.1:0-284155 GCA_963791995.1 uncultured Acidimicrobiaceae bacterium
TCAGTGCTGCGCTCTAACCGACTGAGCTATAGCCCCGGAGTAAAAAACCGCAGATCAAGCCTACTGTTCCGACTGCCCGATCTGCGAGTTGGCAGCCGCCATGCGCTCTACGTGCGACCCTCGTCCATCATCAGATCCCCGATGGTACGTGCCGCCTCCTCATCGGCGGCTCGACCCGCCCGAGCGTAGAGGGCCAGCGTGACCTGCGTGGAGGAGTGCCCAATATTCCTTGGAAGACATCACCTGTCGACGCGATCATTCCCGATCAGGAGGCTGCCCCACTCCTCCGCACGCTCGCGAACCACCCGCTCCTCGATCACCGCGAGGTTGAGGGCGATCTGGTCGGTGGAGGCGGTGACGATTGAACACTCCTCAGCTCCAAATGGTGCGGACCTGTAGCATATTCGTCCGCAACGTTGGAGACGAGGAGAAACCTTGCGAGCCAAGCACGCCTTCATGAGTTCGGCATTGATGATTCTCACTCTGGCGGTGGTGGGAGTGTCCGGAGGTACAGCGGGTGCGACCGCCACGGCACAGCCCCCGACGACGTATTACCTAGCACTTGGTGATTCGCTTTCGACTGGTGGCGGGGCAACGTCTGGTAGCGGCTACGTCAACGACGTTTACACCGCTGAGAAGTCGATCATCCCGGGTCTCCAACTCGTGAACTTGGGGTGTGCAGGAGATTCCACGACCAGAATGATCCATGGCGGTCTGTGTCACAGCTACACGACAGGGAACCAACTGGGAGATGCAGAAGCGTTCCTGGCCGCCCACGTGGGTGCCGTGAAATTCGTGACGATCGACATCGGCGGGGATGACGTAGACGGATGCGCTCCGAATGGGGTCATCAATACCACGTGCGTGCAGAACGGGCTGCAAGCTGTTGCGACGAACATGCAGACCATTCTGGGGGGGCTGCGAGCGGCCGGCGGTGGCATTCCCATCGTCGGCATGACGTACTACGACCCATGGCTGTCGAATTACCTGACCGGTCCAAGTGGGCAACAGATCGCCACGGCGTCCCTGCCCCTGCTGCACCAGCTCAACTCCGAACTTCGCAGTGCTTACAAGCAGCACCAGGCTCGGATCGCCGCCGTGCAGAAGTCCTTCGAGTCTTGGGACATGGCGCTCACCGGCTCGTTCAACGGCCAGACGCTGCCACAGGACGTTGCAAACATCTGCAACTGGACGCACATGTGCGATCCGACCAACCCTACCGTCCATACAAACGACACAGGGCACGCGCTCATCGCCATGGATTACGAGGCCCGACTGAAGCTTGTGCGCTGATAGGCCCGAGCAGGGACGCATAACAACGCTCCGTTAGGACCGAAAAGCAGGCCGTTCCGACGGCTCGCAACTGCCGCATCGGGAACGAGTAGGACTTCTCGGCTCCGGGGACCATCCCCGTTGTGCCTGCGTCGGTAGGGGGCAAGGGTGAGCCTCCGACAAGCCGAAAGGCCGCTCTGGAACGAGGATCCGCGCACGCCATCCTGTGGAGGCAACCGAGGTCTGGGGGCGTGATTCTTCAATGTCTTCGATCGACCGTGCGACATCACGGGATGATCCGCCAAGCGGATCTCGTGGCGTAAATCCTCGTGCGACATCTGTACGACATCGCACGGAGGATCTCGGCGAGTCGATCACGAACCCCCTGCGAGTCCTCGACCATGTGGATCTGTTCGTGCGACGTGCTCATGCGCGGTCACGGAGCACGCATGTCCACGCCCTGCGGCGCAGTAGGCGTCTAGCCGTTTCCCCGGGCGGAGTACGCGGCGGATTCGACACCGACGAGCTGGACCTGATTCCCGAGGGCCAGATTGACGTCCTCATCGTGCAGTCCCCATCCCGGTCCGGATGACTGTTGCACGATCGGCCCGTTGTCCTTGGGCCTGCGACATCGGTGACCTGGAGCCGCCCGTCTCTGTCTGGTGCGCACCTTCTGGTGCCCGATGCGAGAAAGCAGTGCTATTGGCTCAGCCCTTCGCCAGCGTGGTCGCGACGAGCACGGCCAGCGCGTCGGCACCCGTCCCGTCGATGGCCAGGTGCGTGCCGTCAGCCCCGAACCAGCCGGGGTTCTGTGCGGCGAGCGTCGACCAATCCGCGATCACCACGTTGGGATAGCGGCTGGCACCGTTGGCGAGCACCGCGTTGTTGGGATCCTGCCAGGGACGGTCGACATGGACGTTGACGAAGACCACCCGCGACGCGCCATTGAGGATGGACATCATGGCGTCGAAGTCGGCGTCGGTGATCGGTCCGTTCGTGCCGAGCCCCACGATGACCTGGGCGCCCAGTTGGCCGCTTGTCTTCATGCTCTGGAGGATCGACTCGCCCTCGGACCATTGACGGCTCACCGAGGCATCGACGTTGACGCCGGGGATCGCCGTCTTGAGCGGGTCCTGGTAGTCGAGCATGACCGAGTCACCGACGGCCGTGACCCGCCCGGCGACGAAGCCGGGCCCGGCCGGCGGCAGGGTCGTCGTCGTGGTCGTCGTCGAGGACGGGGGCGAGTCCGCCGCGGCACCCGAAGTGGTCGTGGACCGCTGCCCGGCCGATGTCGCGCCGAGCCCGTGTGCGCCGCGCGTCGGCGACGAGGTCTCCAGGGTGACGAACGCTCCGATGGCGCCGAGCACGACGACGACGCCGACGCCGACGACCACGGTCGTGCGCGACGGACGTCTACGGGTGCTGGGGGAGGCGTGCCGAGCCATCGAACAAGTCTCGCCGTTTTCGGGAACGGAAGGTCATCGCACCTGTTCAGCCCGGGAGGACCGCATCGTCGGGCCAGAGGCGGACGGCGATCGACTGGCTTGCTGTCGCGAGGAGCTCCCCGCGTTCGGACCAGAGAAAAGCGACTCCCTGCGCGTACCCGTCGACCAGGGCGTGCATACGGATGTCGCAGAGCACCCACTCGGTCGGCTTCAGCTGCACCATGCGCAGCGTGTTGTCGAGCGAGCGACCCATGGCCCGCCGCCCGAGAGGTTGCGAGACCGCGCCCGAGACGTAGTCTCCCATGATGGCGAGGGTGGCAGCAGACGGGGTGAGGTGTCCCGGGACGCGGGCCCACAGCGCGGAATCCGGAAGGCCCGGCGTGCCGTCCATCTCCTCGAAGCTCCGCCCGCGCGCGTTGCGGACCTCAATACTGTCCATGATCGTGTTCCGGAAGAACTCGGGGATGAAGCGGGGTGCGCACTCGTCGGGCCGGGGAACCTCGGGAGGTGTGACCCAGATGCCACCCACGTCGAGGTCGTCGGCCCCGAGCGCCGCGTTCACGGTGAGGATCTCCCGGCCGTCGACCCGCCCCACCGCCCGGCCCTGGGTCACGTGGCCGCCGACGGCCGCCAGCGTCACCTCCCAGGCGAGCTCGGCGTCGGTCACGGCGTAGGAGAGGTACTGCGCCGTGGCCCAGACGGTCGGGCGGCCCGACGCCGCCTCGAGCGCCACCAGGGCAGCGCCGAGACCGCAGCCACCGAACAGAAAGTTCCCCGGAGTCGTCAGCTGTTGCACCACCTGCATGCGCCAGTGCAAGTCGTCGCCGACGGGCTCCATGCCGAGGAAAGTGCGTGCGTCCACGGGGGCGCACCCTACTGGCGCCCGCCGCTGTGCAGGCAACGCGTGCGCCGAGTTGAGACGAATCCCCGGTCAGTCCACTATCTATGCACCGTGAGTAGCGAGCCGCCCTCTCCGACGCCGCGCCCGGAGGAATCCGGCGCCGACGGTGGAGCGCTGCCGGCCCGGACCACAGTCCTCTCGGTGAGCTGGCTCGAGCTCTTCTACGACCTGGTGATGGTCGCCGCCATCATCGTGTTCTCCCATGGTGTCTCGGTCGATCCCACCTCGAACACGATCCTCAAGACGGTCGGCATCTTCTCCGTGTTGTGGTGGGTCTGGCTGATCACCACGCTCTTGGTCAACGTGGACCCGACGATGAACACCGTGCGGCGCGGACTCCTCTTCGCCCAGATGCTGACGATGGTGCTCCTGATCATCGTCGGGAGCCATACCGAGACCGAGTGGCGCGACCCCCTCTCGGTCATGATCGGCGTCCTCTTGATCCTGGTCGCCGTGCTGCACGAGGTGACTCGCCGCACGAGACCCGAGCTGGCGGGGTTCGCCGTCCTGCGCCGCAACGCCTTTCTCGTCGCGGCGGCGTTGTCCGCCATCTCGGGGCTGGTCCCCGCAGCGGCGGCAGCGACTCTGTGGGGCGTCATCGCCGTCCTCTTGGTCGTCCCCGTCTTGCTCGACCGCTTCGACCAGGGAGTCGATCGTCCTGCCAGCAACCTCGAGCATCTGTCCGAGCGATTAGCGGCGCTGACGACCATCGTGCTCGGCGAGAGCTTCATCCGGGTCGCGCTCACGGGATCGGGCCGTCATCTCTACGAGATCAACTTCACCATCGTGTGCCTCGAGTTCGTCATCGTGTGCGCGCTGTGGATCGCGTACTTCGACGACGTGGGGGTGGCTGGCATGCCGCGCGGTCGCCGGCGGCAGCGGTGGTGGCTTGTCGGTCACCTCCCACTGCACATCGGCATCATCGGGACGGCCATCGGCCTCGGCGCCTTCGCCACCTTGCGGCAGAGCAACGACCTGACCGACGCCGACATCAGGCTCTTGACCGCTCCACTCGTGCTGGCGTTCGTCGCACTCTGCGCCATCGGCCTGTGTTCGTCCCGGATCCCAAAGATGCCGCTCGTGGTCGAGCGGCTGGCGACGGCGGCGTTCATCGTCGTCGTGGCGTACGTGACGTGGTACTCACCCCAGGTCACGATCCAAGAGGGTGTGGCGTTGTTCGGCGTGGTGACGATCGCCTACGTGGTGATCTCGCACAGACTGTTGCGCCGCAGCCGGGTCCCGGCATGACGCGGCGGTCGTTCGAGCGTCGGGGAGGCGCATCTCGGCCCGCCTACGATGGTGGGGGTACGGCTCGGTCCGGGGACGGAGTGGTGCTCCACGCGGGTCATGAGGCTCGGGGGTGTAGCTCAGATGGAAGAGCGGCGGCTTTGCAAGCCGTAGGCCGAGGGTTCGAGTCCCTTCACCTCCACGACTGTGATGTCGCAGAGTTTCTGGGACGTCGTGAACCCTCAGAGGGTAGTCGGTGGCCCGCAACGGCTGGTAGTCTTGGTCGGGGATCGAGGACGATGCGGCGGATCATCATGCCGTCCTCGTCGATGATCCGGACATCGAGATCGGCCATAAGCATCAGGATGCTCGCTTGTGCTTGTGTTCCCGGCCGACACTGACGTGGTGGAGACCGGAGCGGTGGCGCAGCGTGAAGCGTGCCCGTCGCAGTCGACGCGGTCACGTCGCACCTTGGTCTCGGGCCAAGAGCGGCTGGCTGCCAAGTGACGGTCGGCCTTGTCGAGCGCTCGCGGTAGACGGCGAGGGGCGGGCGACCCATGGGCCTGGTGCGGGCGGACTTCGTTGTAGATAGTGGGTGAAGCGAGTCGAACTGGGCTTGGAGCTCGGCGATGGTGGCCGAACTCGGCGCTTCTTGGCCAACCACTTCTTCAAGGTGAGGTGGTAACGCTCGACTTTTCCCTGGGTCTGGGGATGGTAGGGCTTGCCGTGTTTAAAGGTGATCCCGAGAGTGGCGAGACTCGATCTCCATGCCGGTGTGGCTGCCTCGATAGTGGGCGTGTAGATGGCGCCGTTGTCTGAGAGCACCGAGGCGGAAAGCCGTAGATGGCTGCGGTTTCGAAGAAGATCCGCACCACCTCGGCTGCGGTGGCGACGGGGCACGGCCACGCTGGCCAGCACGACACGCGAGTAGTCGTCGATGAAGTTGAAGATCTCGACCGGTTCTTCGTCCTCGAGGTGCCAGTGCGTCATGTCGCTCTGCCAGGTCTCATTGGGCAGATCCGGCCTCGAAGCGGGCCCAACTCGAGCGAGGGCGCTTTTGGGGTTGGGGGATCACGAAGCCGCGACGGCGCAGGATCGGGTGGATGGTCGAGAGCGCCGGCACCGCGGCCCCCTCTTGGCTCAGGTGCCAGGCGATGGTGCGAGCCCCGGCGTCGAGGCCGTCTTCGGCCAGGCGCTTGCGCCAGGCCACGATCTTGTCCTCGAGCACGGCCGAGGTGAGGTTTGCCGGCACCTTGGGTCCGCGCTTGTGCGGCACGAGGGCTTCGGCGCCGCCGTCACGGTAGAGGGCGACGTGGCGCTGCACCCAGGACTTGGAGCGCCCCGTGGCTGCCGCCACCGCCCGCACAGAGCGCCCCTCGACGAGCACGGCATCGACGCAGTATTTGGCCAGATCCACGGCGGACCGCCTCAGAACGCGGTGTCCCAGAATCGCTGACACATGCGCGTCCCAGGAACTATGGAACCTCAGACCTTCACCTCCACGACGACGAGAGACGGCTCGGCGGTCGCCCGACCTTGTTCAGATGACGCCGTCAGCGGAGAGGGTGCCGATCTCCTCCCACGAGTAGCCCGCTTCGAGCAGCACCTCCTCGGTGTGTTGTCCCAGCTCGGGGATCGCCGTGTCCGCTTCGGAGGCCGAGCGCGAGAAGCGAACAGGCGGTCGCACGACGGCGAGGCTCGGGCCGGCGTCGCCGGGCTCCTCGCGTCGTGAGAGGTACCCGTTCACCCAGGCTCCCGGGTCGGCCGCGACCTCGGCGTGGTCGCGCACGGGAGCGAAGCGCAGGCCGGCGGCGCCGAGCAGGTCGCACCACTCGGCCGTGGTCCTGGTCGCGAAGACTTCGTCGAAGATGGGCCACAGCTGCGCCTTGTCGTCCTCGAAATAGAGGAGCTGGCCGAAGCGCTCGATCAGGTCGGGTCTCCCGATGGTCCGATAGAAGAGATCGCGCGCCGCGCCGGCGACGCCGACGATGGCGATCCACCCGTCGGCCGTTCGGAACATGCCGTAGATCCCCGGGATCATGGGATGTCCACGGTTGGCCCGGCCCGAGACCTGGCCCGACATGAGGTAGCGCGTGTACTCGCCGGCCTGGGCCCAGATCTGACCTCCGAGCAACGACGTCTCGACCAGCTGGCCGCGCCCGGTGCGCTCGCGTGCGTACAGCGCGGCGAGCACGCCGGCCAAGAGGTTCTGCCCCGAGATGTGGTCGGCGATGGTGACTGCGACCGGACTCGGATCGGTGTTCGTGCCGCCCGTCGTGCTGATCAGGCCCCCGGAGGCCTGCGCGCTCAGGTCGGCGCCTTCGCGCGCCGCGTCGGGGCCTTCCGGGCCGAAGGACGACCCCATGGCGTAGATGATCCGCTCGTTGCGGGCGGCGGCGTCGTCGTACCCGACGCCCCAGGACTCCATCGTCCCCGGTTTGAAGTTGGAGACGACCACGTCCGCCCCCTCCACGAGGCGCAGGAAGACGTCGCGGCCTTTCGGCACCCGGAGGTTGATGGTCGCGCTTCGTTTGCCCCGGTTGAAGGCGGCGAACCAGGCGGACCGCCTGTCCTCTCTGCTGATGGGGAGCCACCGGCTCTGGTCGCCGAATCCCGGGAGCTCGATCTTGACGACCTCGGCTCCCCATTCGAGCATGGTCAGTGAGGCCTGGGGTCCTTGCACGAGGAGCCCGGCTTCGAGCACGCGGATGCCGTCGAGGTTGCCCATGCCGGCTCAGGCGCGCGCCGGCGCCACGAAGTGGGTGCACATGGTGGCCCCCACACTGGTGACTCCGTTGACGCCGGTCAAACGCAACCGGCAACGCTCGGCCTACGGTGCTCCGTCATGGCGCTGAGCGCGGCACCATGGGGGGATGGCAGCAGTCGGACGACGTGAGGCGTTGCACCTCTACGACGAGGGCGTCGGTGCGTTTGGCCGCACGGCCGAGTCGATGGGGCCCGAGGAGTGGGGCCGCCGGGCTTGCGGCGAGTGGACGGCCACCGAGTTGGCCCGCCATGTGCTTCTGGTCGCCGGGTGGTACCACGAATGGCTGGACCGAGCCGAGGCCGGCGATGCGACGCCGCCTTTCCCACTTGACCAACTGGCGGAGCACAACGCGGCCGCACTCGAGGAGCTGGCAGGCCTCGACGGGCCGTCGGCGACGGTGCGGTTCGTCGGTCGCGCCCACGCCTACGCAGATCGGGTGCGCCAGGAGTGTGATCTGCCTTTCGGCTACCCCCGAGGCACCGTCACCGCGGGCCTGCATGCGTCCGTTGCCGCCTGTGAATGGCACCTGCACACGTGGGATCTCGCCCACGCCGTCGGTCGGGGGCACCGCCCGTCGGATCCCGCCACGCTGTTCCGCGGCGCCGGAGCGTGCCTGGCTGCGACCCAGGGCAGCGTCGCCGGCATGGTGACGTCAGCACTGATCCCGCTGGGCGCGCGCCTGCGCCCGTGGGAGGCGTTGCTCAGGCGTTCGGGCCGGGCCCCTGGTCCCGACGACTGAGCGCGCCTAGCGCCATCCGACCCGTCGCAGGACGTGCGAGCGGCAGCGGGCGGCCCTCGAGGTCTCGAAGGTGCAGTCGGGCTCGCTGATGCAGCCGCACCCGATGGCCTGGCCGTGGCAGGCCGGGCAGCGCTCTAGACAGCACCCCGGGTGGTGGACGCCGCCGAGCGGGGTCCCGCAGTCGCGGCACTCCTCGGGTTCGTAGCGGTGTCGGGGGCGCAGCTCCTCGCCCCAGCGCACCCGGGCGAAGGGCCTGCCATCGATCATCACGGGGTCGGTCAGGCAGCTGATTCCCTCGGTCATCTCGCCGCCACAGTGCGAACAAATGGCCATGACCCTCCTTCGTCCAACCTGCCGCCGATCTTCCCAGCCCGCGTGTCACATCGGCGCGGATCCCGCAGTGCCGGCTGCTCTACGCTGCGCCTATGACCGTGCAAATGGAAAAGGACAAGGCGGCGGCGGGGTTGCTGGCGGGGAAGGTGTGTGTCGTCTCGGGTGTCGGACCTGGCCTCGGGCGACAAGCGGCACGGGCATTGGCGGCGCACGGGGCCGACCTGGTGCTGGCGGCACGGCGGCAGTCGACCCTCGACGAGGTGGTCGCCGAGGTGACGGAGCTCGGCGCCCGTGCCATCACCGTGCCGACCGACATCACCGACGCGGAGGCCTGCGCCCGCTTGATGGCGGCCGGAGCCGAGGAGTTCGGGGGCATCGACGTTCTCGTCAACAATGCGTTCCGCTTCGACGCCTTTCAGAGCTTCGAGGAAGTCGACCTGGCCATCTGGCGCAAGATCATGGACACGAACCTCTTCGGTTCGCTCCAGATGACTCGCGCCGCGCTGCCGTCCATGCGCGAGCGCGGCGGTGGATCGGTCGTGATGGTGGCGTCGATGGTGGCCCGCCAGCCGCAGCCGGTGCAGGGGGGATATGCGATCTCGAAGGGCGCGCTCCTGACCGCCACGCGGGTGCTGGCCTACGAGCTCGGTCCGTCCAGGGTCCGCGTCAACGCGGTGGTCCCGGGCTGGATGGCCGGGCCCTCGGTAGACATCTACATCGAAATGACCTCGACCGGGCGTGGCGTGCCGGCCCAGGTCGTGGTCGACGAGCTCAATGCACGGGTGCCGCTGGGGTGCATCCCGAGCGATCAGGACGTGGCCGGCGCCATCGTCTATCTGGCCTCGGACCTGTCGTCCGCCATGACCGGGCAGGCGCTCGACACCAACGGTGGCGAGATCTTCGCCTGAGCCTCAGGTTCCTTCGCCCCCACTGGGCGTGCACGAGCGGGGGTCCCAGGGAGCCAGCTTCTCCACGGTGGGCGTCGGCGGCTGGAATGCGCCGCTGTTGCCGGCGGTCCCGCTGTTCCCCGTGGTGCCGGTGCTCCCCGTCGATGGCGCGCTCGTCGTGGTGGACGCACCTGCACCGGGCTGGTGGCCCGCGGTGGTCGGCGTGGTCGGTGCCGGTGGCGGGTTCACGCTGAAGTCGGTGCCGGTGACCACTGTCACCTGCGACCCGGGCTTCACCTGTGTGGGGTCGTCGGCCATGATCACCGCTCCGGAGAAGGAGTCGGCCACCGCCTGCGCGGCCGCGAGGTTGGCCGAGGTCTTGGACGCGTAGTACACGACCGTCTCGGCCTCTTGGCCGACCGGCGGGCTGTCGCCGATGGTGCCGATGTGGAAACCGAGTGCCTGCAGGCTGGTGGCGGTGTCGGTCGCCTGATTGGTCGCGCCCGAGCCGTTGAGGACCGAGACGGTGACCGTCGACGGTGCGGGGAGCGCGCCGCCCGAATAGGTGTCGGCGTTCGCGGGCAGATCCGAGGAACTGGTCGACCGCGGCCCGGTCCTCGGGCTCGGCGGGGAACTCGATGTCCCCGTAGCTGCCGCCTTCGTACGTGTAGCTGCCGAACTGGTCCACCGCGACGGGCAGGGTCAGCTGCGGGGCCGAGTTGACGTCGACGTCGTGGTAGCCGAGGACCATGCTGATCATGTCGGTGGCCGAGAGGCCGGAGTCGACCGTCAGCTGCCCGACGACGCCCGCTACGAGTTGCTGGTCGGTGACGGGGTTGCTCAGCCCCTTCGCCTTGACGGCGGTGGCGAGGACCCGCAGGAACTCGTGGTCGCGCCGGATCCGGGCCAGGTCGCTCTGGTTCTCCTGGGGCCAGTAGGCCGGGTCGGAGGAGGTGACCCCCGGGGCCTTGTACTGGAGGTGGCGCGCCCGCACCACCTGGAGGGCCTGGGTCCCGTTCAGCGAGATGCACCCCGTCGACTGGATGTTCAGTCCCGAGTAGGCGTCGTAGACAGGTTCGGGGAAGTACATCTTGATTCCACCCAGCGCGTTGACGACGTTGATGAAGCTGTCGAAGTTCAGCTCGACGAAGTGCTGGATGGGAATGCCGTAGTCCTCCTCGATCGCGGCGATCAGCTGGTCGGGCCCTTGGTAGAGCGCGGCGTCGATCTTGTTGGCGCCGTCGGAGCGGGCGTTGGGGACGAAGAGGTCCCGGGGGATGGAGAGGATGGACAGCGAGTTGTTCGCCGGGTTGAGGTGCAGGATCATCACGACGTCACTGTTGACGCCGTCGACCCCTTGGGAGCACAGCCCATAGGCGGGGTTCTGCACCTTGAGCGCACAACGCGAGGTCGACCCGATCATGAGGATGTTCTGCGTTCCGGCGTCGGCGCCCTTCACCGGCGCCGAGGTCAGGTTCTTGAGATCGATCCGGTGGATCTCGTGATTGAGGTACCAGCCATAACCGGCCGCGGCCCCGGTGATGAGCACGAGGACGAGGAAGATGGAGCCGCCGACCCAGGCCAGCGTGCGCCTGCGCGACCGGCGGCCGCGACCTGACGCCGCATGCGCCGGCCCCCGCCGTGCCGACTCGTCCCCCCTGGGCTTCTCGCCCCGAGCGGTGTGGCCGGCCTCGTCGATCTGGCGTCCGAGCTCGTGCAGCCCGCGCTCGACCGGGTTCTCGGCCGCAATCGCCATGTCCGCCGCTTCGTCGCTCGGGGAGCGAGCGCCGTCGGGCTCGACCGGTTCTTCGGCAGCGCCCGCTTCGATCTGACGTCCAAGGTCGTGCAAGCCCTTTTGGACGGGGTCGTGCTCGGGATCGAGAGGACTCATGGCGCAGTGGTGTTCTTGACGTGCGACCTCGTGTTCAGGTCGTCGCCCATGCCCCCGAGGTGGCTCCGGTTTGGGCGGCCGGAACGGCTGGTCAGCCTAGTGACTGCCGATCGGGCAGAGGGGTCATCGACCCGGCGGCGCGCGTCCCTCCGCCGGACCCCTGCCGCACTGCAATACCCGATGCAGCAGCCGATCGTGCAGGCCGGTGCCATGATGCACGACGTTCATGAGCGCGCGGAGTGCAGGCTTGCTGCTGTACCGCCTGAGCGATGGCGGCATGCTCGAGGTGCTCGTCGCCCACCCTGGCGGTCCGTTCTGGGCGCGCAAGGACGACGGGGCGTGGTCGGTGCCCAAGGGCGAGTACGCCGAGGGTGAGGACGCGCTCGCCGCGGCGTTCCGCGAATTCGCCGAGGAGACCGGCCTGCCCGTACCCGGATCGTCCGCGGCCGGTGTCCTCTTTCTCGGAGAGGTCCGACAGGCCGGCGGCAAGGTGGTCAGCGTGTGGGCGCTCGAGGGCGATCTCGACGTGCGAGAGGCCACGAGCAACACCTTCGAGATGGAATGGCCCCGGGGGTCGGGGAAGGTCCAGGCGTTCCCCGAGGTCGATCGCGTCGAGTGGATGGACCTGCCGCGGGCCCAGACCAAACTGCTCAAGGGTCAGGTCCCCTTTCTCGACTCCCTGCTGACCGCACTGGCGGCTCGTGGCGTGGGTGGCGTCGGTGGCCCGGACCCTGGCCGGGAGCCGTAGCCCCCTCCAGCCGCCCGGATGCCCGCTACGCACGAAATCGGCGGGGACCAGGTCCATCGTGCAGCCAAAACCGGCGGAATTAGTACTTTCGGCCGATAAGTGCACGCCCCGTGTCGCGCCGATGATCAGAGGTGGGGAAGCGGTACCGAGCAGGAGCGGGAGGCGGCATGGACGAGCACGGCGAGCGGGCACGGTCCCGCCGGCGTGGGTACTTCGTCCGGGCCTTCATCTTCATCGGCCTCGCCGCGGTGGCCGAGGCGAGTGCCGTGCTGCCACCGGGCCCGAGCAATCTCGGTCTCTATTGGGCCAGCCTGGTGGTGTTCGCCCTGTGCGTGCTCTCGGTCCTCATGCCCTGGGAGCGCCTGCCGCGCTGGGCCATCCTGATCCCCACCGCTGCCTACCTGGTCTCGGTGGGCCTGTTGCTGGTCTCCGGTGGCACCAACCCGACGGTGCAGAGCAGTGCGGGTGGCCTCTCGGTGCTGGTCCTCCTCCCGGTGCTCGCGATGGCGCTGTACTTCCCGGGCTCGTACTCGGTCTTCGCCGTCGTGGCGGCCACCGCCACGCTCAGCGTGGTGGGCATCGCGGATGCAGAGCAGCGAGGCGACCAACCTCCGGCGCCTGATCCTGTGGGCCGGCGTCACCATCGTGGTCTCGGTCACCATCCACCATCTGCGCGACAGTCTCGAGGGCGAAGTCAAGGACTCCGCCGAGCTGGCCCGTCTCGGGCGGCTCATGAACGGCGCGACCCAGTCGCTGACCTCTTTGCGAGATCCGAAGGACGTCATCGCCGAGGGCACCAACGTGATGGCGCAGTTGGCCGCCCCCGACATCCGGTCCGCCTCGTACCTCAAGGTCAACGACGGCGCCGTCACCCAGGAAGCGGTTGTCGATCAGGCCGGTTCGGCTCCTGACAGCTACCTCTTGCGCGACGACCCCTTGCTGAGCGAGGTCCTCGACACGGGCTGTCCCGTCATGGCGAAGGTCGACTTGGGCACCACGGGACCGACGCTGCGCGCCCTCGTCGGCGAGGGCGGGACGACCCACGCCCTGCTCGTCCCGGTCCGGGTGGACGGCGCGATCCATGGCGTCTTCCGGATCGAGAGCGGTCGCCCCTGCTCGGACGAGGTGGTGGCGCGCGCCCACGCATTGGGGAACGTGGTCGAGCTCGCCCTCGGCAACGCCATCGCGCACCAGGAGCTCGAGACGCAGGCCAACTCGGATCACCTGACCGGCTTGGCGAACCGTCGCGGGCTCGCGCTCTACCTGCATGGCGAGCACCGCCCCCGCGTCATGAGCATCCTCGTGATGGACATCGACGATCTCAAGGCCATCAACGACGCCCACGGCCATGACGTCGGCGACCTCGTGCTGGTGGCGGTCGCCCGCGCCTCGTCAGGAGTCCTGCGCAACGGCGACGTTCTGGCGCGTACCGGGGGTGACGAGTTCGTCGCCGTCGTGTCCGGCGCCGACGAGACCGACGCGCAGCGCGTGGCCGACCGGATCGACGCCGCCGTCTCGCGCCTGACGGTGGTCGGCGTGCGCCCCTCGGTCAGCATCGGGTTCGCGTCCTGCGCGGCCCACACCGACGTCGACCACATCATGCAGCGGGCGGATCAGTCGATGTACGAGAGCAAACGGGTCAGGCGCGGGAACGAAGGTGATCGCTCGCAGCCCGGCGGGCGAGCCCGCCGCGCTGTCCAATCCCTGAGCCACGCGTGGCCGCTCGGTGCGCCGCTCCGTCTGCGTGCCTCGCCTAGCTCCACTCGAAGTAGCGCCGGTACCGCTCCTTGCCTTCAGGCCGCTTCGGCCGGTCCCCGAATGCGTCGCCTCGGTGTTCTTGGAGCCAGGCTGTGAGCTCGTCCGCGTCGCGGAACACCAGCTCACGGTCCGTCGCCATGATGTAGAGATGGATCGCGCCGTTTTCGGCGGCGACGGAGAACTCGATCTCACCACCCGAGACGAAGCACCACAGCGGCGTCGCGCCGGGCGTCGAGCGCGGCTCGAGCCGCCAGCCCGGCCGGCCTTCGAGGAGCTCGACGAGTTCCTTGCGTGCTTCGCTGGCACGACGGCCCATGTGATCGGCTCCTGAAGTTGGCGTTTCGCTCGTGTGGCCCGGGCGCCGTCGAGTGTAGAGCGCGCCGAACGCGGCGGTATTTCTGGGGACTCGGTGTTCGGAATTGCCGATGCGTCGAACGATGATGGGGTGTGGGCAGTCTTGAAGAGCAGCCCCTCGAGGCCGATCCGGTGGTCGCCATCTACCGACGAGCGTTGCCCCAGGTCTACGGCTATCTCCTGCCCCGCTGCGGCAGCACCGCGGTGGCTGAGGATCTGACGGCCGAGACGTTCATGGCGGCAGTCAGTGCGAGCCGGCAAGGTACCGAGACAGAGGTGAACGTGGCCTGGCTGGTCGGCGTCGCCCGTCACAAGCTGGTTGACCACTGGCGACGTGTCGCACGGGACCAACGCAACCTGGTTGTGGCGGGGCACATGGCCGACGACGTCGACGACCCCTGGGAGGAACACCTCGACACGGCCATGGTGCACGCCGCCCTGGCCCGCTTGTCGGCGCACCAGCGGGCGGCGTTGACCCTGCGCTATCTCGACGGATTCCCCGTGGCAGCTGTGGCCGAGCAGATCGATCGCAGCGTGCACGCCACCGAGACACTCTTGGCTCGGGCGCGAGCCGCGCTGCGTCGCATCTACCGGGAGGAGATGACCGATGACAACTGATCCTCTCGACCAACTCCGCCTTCCGCTCGTACCGGTCGAACCCAGGCCCGAGTTCGCCGATGCACTGCTCCGCCGCATCGAGAACCGCCGACAGTCGCCTGCCACTTCGGGTGCCTCGGCCACGCTCCGGTACTTCGTCGAGGACCTCAGTGAAGCAGTCGCGTTCTACTGCCTCCTGCTCGACTTCGAGCAGGAGCTTCGCCCCTCTCCGACGTTCGCCATGCTCTACCGGGGCGACCTCCGTCTCCTCCTCAGCGTGCCGGGAAGCGCGCATGCCCTGGCGGACGGCACGTTGCCCGAGCCGGGCGGATGGAACCGCATGGCGCTCGAGGTCGAGGACCTTGCGGGCACGCTGAGAACGCTGCTCGAACACCAGGCACGTTTGCGGACCGACATCGTCGCCGGCGTCGGGGTCCGCCACGTCCTGCTCGAAGACCCTTCGGGCAATCTCGTCGAGCTGTTCGAGCAGGCGGCGGGCTACCACGAGCGACCGCGAGACCCCTCCAGACAACCAACCGGAGAAGGAGAGCGTTCATGAGCACCGTCAGCGTCCGCTACATCGTCGACGACCTCGATGTGTCCATACCCTTCTATTGCCAGCACCTGGGCTTCCACGAAGAGATGCACCCCGATCCGGCCTTTGCCATGTTGTCCCGTGGGGACTTGCGCCTCGTGCTGGTGTCGCCCATCGGGCCCGATCACCGAGGCGGGGGTTCGAGGCCGATGCCCGACGGTACGAAGCAAGAGCCCGGAGGGTGGAACCGGTTCATGCTCGAGGTCTCCGACCTCGCCGGTACCGTCGAGATCCTGCGCGCGGAAGGAGTGCGCTTCCGCAACGAGATCGTGACCGGCGTCGGTGGCAAGCAGATCATGGTCGAAGATCCTTCGGGCAACCCGATCGAACTCTTCGAGCCGATCAGGCCAGAGGCACGGTTGTCTGCGACCTGACGACCAGTCGCCGCTCGTCGCTCCAGGGCGTTGCGGAATCGCGCCACACGCTGCAGAGGACCTCAGAGCGCTACTGGGCGGCCGTCTCCGAGAAACTGATCGCACCGTTGTTACCCCCGGGGCCGCAAAACGCACGGTTCAGAATGGATCAGGCCGGCCGCCAGGGCCGGGCTGCATGCCCTCCAAACGGCTAGAAGCGGAGGATCCGTTCGCCCGAGGAACCGGAAGCTTCGGGCTTAGGCCGCAGCCCACGGATCGCCCGAGCGTCCTCGGGTTGGGCAGCCCTTCAGGGGGTTCCAGTTGACCTTCGGATATGCAGAAAGAGCCAGCCAGGTCAGGTCAGGCCTGGTCGGTATTCGACTGGAGGCCCAGCACCCTGCGATTGAAGGCTCGTTGGAAGGGCGGCAGGAAGGTAACACCGGCGAACGCCGCCGGCACCAAGAGCAGATCGGCCGGTAGCCAGTACGCGCGGCTCGGGGCTATCCACCACGATGAGCAGCAGCGCGAACACCGGGAACACGCCCATGGCGATAGCGTCCCAGCGCCGGTCGCCCTTCCACCAGTTCCAGCCGGCGATGAGGGCCAGTACGTACTCGGCTGCCAGCACCAACGACCACGCCAGGCGAGCCAGAAGCATGAGACCCCTGTCGTATCGGGGGCCGTAGACGGGCGTGATAAAGGGATACTCGATGCCAGCCTTGATCTTGTCCTTCACGAACGTGGCGAAATGGTGCTCGAGGAATTGCTCGTCATACGTGATGACCGCGTGCTGGTAGGCGTTGCGCACCGAGGGGGGGACGACCCGCTGGTTCAGCGCCTCACCCTCGCGGTAGAGCGGTGAACCTTCGTTGTCGTTGACCGCCACCACGTAGGCCTCGTCGGCCTCGATGGAGTCGGTGTACTCGAGTCGATGGACCGTGACGTCGTTGCGCGCTACCCAGGCCGCTGGGCCGACGAGGAAGGAAGCTACCAACAGTGCGGTGAGCCAGAAGCCCAACCGGAGGTGACGCCCGGCAAGGATCGCCGCGATCGCTGCGAAGACCAGCAACTCCTCGCGGGTGAGGGCGGCCAGCCACGCCAGCAGGCTCCCCCCTATGAAGAGCCAAAGCCGCCGCCGGGGCGGTTTGAGTAGGACCACGTACACCAGGGCCAGCACCGCAGGGACAGAGAGATTCTCCGCCGCCAGATCGCCTGCGAACGAAGCGGTGGCGATGAACAGCGCCGCCACGGTCGTGGCGGCGAGGGCCAGCACCTCGCGCAGGAGGAGCGCCCGGGCGATCAGGTAGACGAGCAAGGTGGCCACGGAGCCGAGAAGGGCGTTGAGGACGATGGCCGACCAGTGGGAGTCGTGGATAACGAACGCCGCGGCCAAGAAGGCCGGGTAGGCCGGCCACCGGCTGTCCGAGGCCAGGTATGGCGGGTAGGAGTCGACCGAGTAGCCGTGCCCGTGTGCCAGGTTCTCCGCCAAGGCCAGGTATTGCTGCGAGTCGCCGACGAAGTCGTGGATGTAGTAGCCGAGGATCAGCCGGTAGACGAAGGCAGCGACGATGATGATGGCCAGGGCCAGCCATGGGGTGGGACGGAACGGTGCCGGCCCACGCACGGGCGAGGTGATCTCTTCGAGGCGCTCGGTCACGACGCGGCCCTCCCTCGTTCACCACCCAGCGCGTGAACGCCCGGAGTATACAAAGGGCACTAGGCGGGCCCGAGACCCGGCGAGGCCTGCGGCACGCATGCCTTCGCTCGCCTTGCCCGCAAACCCGGACGATGGCATGGCGGATCACGATCCTCGAATCGCAGGGCAACAACCACAACTAGACAGCGATCGACTCGGATTCTTGTGATCGAGGGGTTCCCTGCGGATCGAGAAATCCCGCAATGGCCAAGGTGCCGAGACCGACCAATGCCAAGAGGGTTGTGAACCACCACCCCCCGGGCGGTGACCATTTCGCGTCAAACAGAAAGAGGATTGATCCCCGCTCTCCGACTGCGTACCTCTGCGCATTTCCGTAGAGGGCGGCTGCATTGACGATGATCATCAGAGCAATACAGAGCCGAGGGAGTGCCGAGCGCCGAGATCCCGGGCCAGTGCCGCCGCCTCCGAGAGCATGCCGCTGTGCCCTGACCGCCCTGTCATCGTCCCTTGGTCGTGCCGCTACGGCGAGGAGTCCGAGAGGAGCCACGATGGCCAAGGAGTATCGAGCTTGGAACACAAATCCCCCTGCAATCTCTGACACTGTCACAGCCAGGGTGATCAGACCTGCCACCGCAACGATGGCAAGGTATTTCCACCGAGCCAACCGGCTCATCCTGATCAGCGCCGATCCGATGAGAATGATCGCTGCCACAGACCCCAGGAGCCACAGGTGTGCGGCGGTATTGACATCGATCCAACCAAAGAGGCTGAAATAGCCCCGAACATCCCCCTTCGCCTCGCGTAATGCCACAGACAAATAGTGGCTGTATGAAGTTGTAGGTGAGGCATTCGGTGCACGCATGAACGCGGCACTCCACACAACATTCGCAATGGCTGCCAACGCAACCAGGCCAATGGCTATTGGAACTCTTCGGAGTTGGTCCCACCACCACGACCAAGGGCGTGTCAGGAGAATGACGGCCACGAGGTCAAAGACGAGGAAAAGAGGTCCTAAAGACTTGGCACTGGCTAGCGCGACGCCAGAAATCGTCCAGACGAGCCATAGCCAATGCGTTGGTGGTCGTCGCGAAAACTCAAGGCTGAGAGAGACCAGACAAATGGATGCCGCGACCTCAATCCCGTTTGTAGCGGCGGAACTGGCCACGAAAAAAGTCAATGGTCCGGCGGCGAGGAACCACGCTGCCCGCGACGAAGCCGATGTGCAGCTCACGGCGAATGCGATTAAAAGGAAGAGCGCGCAAAACAGCGCAGAGACAACGCGCTCAGCGTAAATCGCATTCGGAACACTTCCCGCCAACAGCGCGGCAGCACCCAACGGCACGTAGAACAGGGGGTAGTAGGTGCCGACATAGCTTGTTTCGGTGGTCGCTCCTAGTCGGTAGACAGGTCTGCACGATGCAGGGGTGAGTGCCTTGAATGCAAAGCACGCCGAAGCGTCGACCACGGCTAAATCCGTCGGGAGTGTGAAAGAGCGGGTATTGGCCGTCTCGATGTTGTGGACTCTCGGAGAAGGGACTGGCTTCCCAGTCCATTGACCTTCAGCCGCCGAGACGGCCCGAATGAGATGCGCAGCCTCGTCCGGCCCCGACATCGGCGGCGAACTCAAGATCCAGGCTGCCAAGACCGCACAGATCCCGACGCCAGCCAGAAATATCGATCGAGTTCGCATGGCAACCGGGATGAGCGTAGCCCTGCATGATCTGAGACCACCTTGCGTGTGCCAACGATCGGGTGGCGTTCCTTTCGGGCGGGGTCCATGAAGGAACCGTCGACCGTAGAACGGAGAAGCTGGTTGATTCGTATGTCGAGCGGGCTAGGCGACCCGCCCGCCATTTGCGATTCGTGAAAGATTCCGGTGGAGGAACGGACCGAGCCTCAGACTCGTCAGTTGGACTACCTCCCGCAAAGAGGCGCTAGTTATCTACTGGTGGGTGCGGCTGCCTCTGGGACGGAATCAGCGCCCATCCCAATTGATTCGTATTGCAATGCGCCAACGATGTGAGGTGGGAGGGCTTCGCCTCCCGGAGTGGCAAATGGCGGTGGCTGAGGCCCTTACCCGAGGCGCCGGTGGCCGCAACGACTTTGGCAGCCCAAATCCAGGGCGCGGAGCCGGACCAAGTCGGTGCCCGATGCCATCGTCGAGATGCTCAACACGCACCTTGCCGACAAAGGCTTCACCACCGCCGATCCCTCAGCCTTGGTCCTCACCGATGAGGACAGCGGGTCTCTCCGTTACTCGAATTGGCGCCGCAGGGTCTGGCTGCCAGCCGTTCAGACCGCCGGATGCGTCGGGCCAGGCTTTCACGACCTCCGGCGACTCAATGCCACCTCGCTGGTGGACGGTGACGTCGATGTGAAGACGGCGCGGGTGCGGCTCGGCCACTCCGATCCCTCGGATGTCACTCGCGATCTACGCGTCCGCTCCGGCATCCTCCGATCGGGCGGCAGCGGAGGTCCTCGGGGAGACCTTCTTTGGCCGCTCGTCCGAGCGCTGAGCGCGTTGCTCCACATGGGGACTATTTGCTTCGCGCCAACGAGTTTGGCCGATCGGAGTGTTCGACCGCTCACCGGCCGGAATAGGGACTACCGAGTCGGGCTGCCCGGATTTGAACCGGGGACCTCTGCGTCCCGAACGCAGCGCGCTAACCAAGCTGCGCCACAGCCCGTCCGCCCCCCGCAGGGAGCAGCGCGTCAGCCTACCGCGGCCTCACCCCGCCGCCTCCCCGTTGCCGTTGGCGGCGGGGAGGCGCGTCCCTGCCGATCCTGCGTGCTCCGACGCCGCCTGGTCGCCCGACCCCGGTCCCGCGTAGGTGGCCACGACCCGGGCGACCCGTCGCTTGTCCATTTCGGCCACCTTGAAGTCCCACGCCCCGATGCGGACCTCCTCACCCTCGGAGGGGATGTGTCCGAAGCGTTCGAAGAGCAACCCGCCGAGCGTCACGTACTCGCCGTCGGGGATCTCGATGCCGAGCCGGTCCCGCACGTCGTCGACGTTGGTCTGTCCGTCAATGAGCCAGCGTGTGTTGTCGACGCGCACGATGCGCGCCTCCTCTTCTTCGTCGAACTCGTCGTGCAGGTCGCCGACCAGGGGCTCGAGCAGGTCCTTGACCGTCAGCAGACCGGCGACGCCGCCGTACTCGTCCACCACGACGGCGACGGCCCGCCGGTGCTTGCGCATGTCGGCGAGCGCTTCGAGGATCTTCAGTGACTCCGGGAGGAGGTAGGGCTGGCGGACCTTGCGCGAGATCTCCAGCGGGCTCGGGTCCGTCGTGTCGCGGTCGCGCCCGGGGTCGGGCAATCCGCCGGCCCCACCGACGTCAACGACGGCCGGCACGCCGTCGCGCCCCGACCCGCGCCGTCCGCCCGTGCGGAAGATGTCGTTGACGAAGAGGATGCCGATCAGGTCGTCCAGGTCGTCGTGCACGACGGGGAAGCAGCTGTGGCCCGAGGTGCGCACGGCCCGAGCGATGTCTTCGGCGTGCACCGGGATCGTCAGGTACGTGACGTCCACCCGTGGCGTCATCACCTCGCGCACGTCCATGTCCCGCAGGTCGGCGAGCGCCTCGGTGATGATGCGCTCTTGCTCGGTGGCCTCGGCTTCGGGTGACCGGCTTCTGCCCGCGCCGTCGCCGTTGGTGGCGGTGGGGTCGGGCCCGGCCGCCTGTCGGCGCCAGGGCCGGCGCGATCGTCGAGGCTGCGGTGACTCTGCGTCAGGCGCGTCCCGGCGGTGCGACACGGCGCGCGAGGTCAGGTGATCTGCTCGGGTCCCGCCTGGGGCTGGGTTCCGCCGCCCACCAGCACGGGTACCGGCGTGAAGGAATCGTCCGCGAAGGTCCCCTCGTCGAGCAGCGCGCTGACCGCGCGGCGCAGCCGCAGTGGGTCGATCGGCTTGACGAGCCAGCCCTCGGCGCCGGAGCGCCGGGCGAGGAAGACGTCGGGCCGGCGGTCGAGCAGCATCAGCACCGGAATGTGGTCGATGGCGTCGTAGGACTCTTGGAGCCGCAATTCGAGGGTCACGGCCATGCCGCCCATGTTGCCCATCTGCATGTCGACGATCACCAGGTCGGGCGACTCCTCGGCCACGTCGGCGACGACCTCGGGGCCCGAAGTGACCGCCCGCACCGCAATGTCGGGGCCGCTGATCACCGCCTCGATCTCGCGGCGGAGCGTTGGCGCGTCGCTGGCGACCAGGATGGTCTGCACGAAACGGGACACTACCGGACCTGTCCGCAGGCCCGGTAACCGACCGCGGCCGGCCGTCGGGCTGCTGGGTCAGGTGAAGAGGCTGTCGGCGGCGCGTGCGAGCCCGGCTAGCTCGTGCACGTCCTCTCCGAAGAGCGGGATCCGCCCGACCGGGGCCGGAGACACCTTGGCGGCCAGCCCCGAGAAGGCGGCCTCCTCGCGGGCGGCCACCGCGTTGAGCTCGCTCAGGTTCGCCTCCATTGCAGCCAGGACGCCTCCCTCGGGCATGGCACCCCCGGTGTCGGGGCGGGACGGCCCGGACCCGTCGCGTCCAGGGCCCTCCCCGAAGGAGGGCGCGATCCGGTTCACCACGAGCGCGGCCACGGCCACGTCGCGCTCGGCCAGCTTGTCGGCGAAGAAGCCGGCCTCGGCGACCGCGTCGGGTCGCGCCGAGGTGACGAGCACGTAGGCGGTAGCCGGATCGGCCAGCAGCTCGTGCACTGCGGTGGCCCGGCTGCGAAAGCCGTCCTCCATGCCTTCGAAGGCCTGGAAGAAGGCCACGGCGTCCTGCACGATCTCGGCACCCGCCACCCGCGAAATCGTCTTCAAGAGCGCCTGGGTGGCCACGCTGACCGCGCGCAGCCCGACGCGCGTCGGGACCATCACGGCGCGGAAGAGGCGGTTCTCGAGGAACCGGGTCAGCCGGCGCGGGGCGTCGAGGAGGTCGAGCGCATTGCGCGTCGGCGGCGTGTCCACGACGACCACGTCGAACTCCTCGGAGTGGACCAGCTCGTAGAGCTTCTCCATGGCCATGTACTCCTGGGTGCCCGAGAGCGCGCCCGCGAGATTCTGATAGAGCCGGTTCGCCAGGATCGACTCCGCCTGTTCGGGGGTGCGGGCGTAGTGCTGCACGAGGTCGTCGAAGGTTCCCTTGGAGTCGAGCATGAGCGCGTGCAGGTGACCGGGCCAGTCGCCCTGGACCTCCGTCGGCGTGTTGGGCAGGGACTCCACGCCGAGCGCGTCGGCCAAACGGCGTGCCGGGTCGACCGTCACGACGCAGGATCGGCGGCCTGCGCGCGCCGCCGCCAGCGCGAAGGTGGCCGAGACGGTCGTCTTGCCCACGCCGCCCGACCCGCAGCACACGACCACCTTGCGTCGGGAAACCAAATCGTCGAGCGATTCGGGGCTCCGATGCGGCGGAGGTCTCGACGGCGGTGCTCACGGAGCGCCTTCGACGGCGGTGCTCACGCCACGCCCTCGGTCACCAGGCCCTGCACCGAGCCGGCGAGCGCGTCGGCCAGGATCTGGGTGTCCGCGGGCCCGATCGACTCGGCGTCGAGGGCGGGCACGAGGAGGTGGGGCAGCGGAAGTTCGCGCCCGAGTCGCTCGAGCTGCTCGGCCGAGACGCCATGACGGGCGAGGCGGAAGCGCCGGGCCTCCTCGAGCGCGGCCAGGTGCGCCGGCTCGAGCGTGACACCGGCGTCGGCCGCGACCTCGGCGGCGGGTCGTTCCAGCCCGACCGGGTCGGGGTCGCACGCGTTGACGATCACCGGGCCGAGCTGGACCCCGGCCTTGTCCTCGAGCGTGTAGGCGGACTCGATGGTCTCCGAGACCGGCAGCTCCTCGGGGAGGGTGACCAGGACGACACGGCAACGGGTGGGATCGCTCAAGAGGTCGACGACGTCCTGGGCCTGGGCTCGCAGGGGACCGCCTCGCGCCGCGCTGAGCAGGCCGCTGGCCGAGGTCAAGAAGGTAATGGCGTGGCCCGTGGCGGGGGCGTCGACCACGATCAGGTCCGCCACGCCGTCGCGCTCGAGCTGCTTGACCTTGCCCAGCACCAGGACGTCGCGGATGCCGGGGATGGCCGTCGAGACCACGTCGATCACGCCGGAGCGGGCCAGACGTTTCGAGACGCGCCGCAGGCCGTGATCCTCGAGGTACTCGATGAGGGCGTCGTCGGGGGTGAGGCGCCGGGCCCGGATCTCTCCCCTGCCATGGCCGTCACGCCCCGGGCGGGCGGGTGCGAGGACAACCTCGTCGTAGCTCAGGTCCTCGGGGCGCCCCAAGGCGGCGGTGATACCGGACTTGCCCTCGAGCTCCACGATCAGGACCGATTTGCCCACGTCGGACGCCATGGTGGCGAGGGCGGCGCTCATCGTCGTCTTGCCCACGCCACCCTTGCCGGCAACGACGAGGACGTGGCTCTGTGCGCAGAAGGTCTCCACGTCCATGCGGGACCGAGCGTAGTTCCCGCTCCCGCCGCCCGATCCCGCCGCCCGCCAAAGATCCTGGTCAGGACCCTTGAATGGCGACCATCCCCGGCGATAGCTTGACCGTGGGAGTCCGGAAGACCCCTATCGGGGGGGTTGATCGGGGGGTTGATGCGCCAGGGATCAGATATGTGGCAATTGAAGGCGGCGTGTCGGGGACCGCAATCTGCGGTGTTCTTTCCCCCGTCACACGCGGAGCGCAAGGAGGAGAAGGCCTCGCGCGAGATCAGGGCCAAGGCGATCTGTGACGAATGCCACGTGCGGGGCGAATGCCTCGATTACGCCATTCGGATCAGGGAGCCCCACGGCATTTGGGGTGGCATGAACGAGGTCGAGCGCAAGCTGCTGCTCGACCGCCGCGCCAGCTGAGCCATCGCACGACCGCCGAGCGGGACGAGGTGCTGCCGCCCGCCCTCAGGCCGGCGGCGCGATGTGCAGCAGGGTGTCGGCCGCCAGCACGCCCCGGTTCTCGCAGGCCGCGTCGGGGCGGTCGCCGTCGACCGAGCAGATCGACGCGGTGATCTCGTTCGCGGAAGCGATCACGGCCTGGGTCAGGGGGGCCGCCGGCGTGGTCAGGTTTCCGGCGATCTGGTCCTGGGTCAGCCCGGCCAGCACGGTCGGCGAGAAGCTGGCGCCGGTGAGCATCCAGCGGTTGGCGATGTCGAGCACCGCGAAGGTGTTGGCGCCCGTGCCCGCGCTGGCGACGGCGGCGCGCTGGCGCGCGTCGGGCTTCTCCAGCCCGAGGTAGCGCCCGCCCGTGGGGTTCAAGGAGCTGTAGCGCTCCACTGCTTCGAGGATGATGTACTTGCTCGAGTACGAGGACTGCCAGAAGGTGAACGTCGACAGGTTGGCGAACGCCGTGGTCGGGCTGGATTGCATGATCCCCAGCCGGTTGAAGGTGCCGAAGCGCGAGAGGGCGATGATGAGCGGCCACCGTTCGCTCGCCGCGTAGGGCGCGAACTCGGCGCCGTAGAAGAAGACGACCGGCTTGGGTGACTCGCCGTTCTCGGTGGCCTCCCACCGCGGGGTCGTGCCGTTGCCGGTTGGGGTGGGTGGGGTGACCGGGTTGGCGGGCGAGTTGACCCCCACGGCGTCGTAGACCGCTGAGGGGACCGACGAGATCGTCGCGACGAGGGACGACGAGGCGGGATTGAAGGTCTCCACCGTCGAGGTGCTGCTCGGGCCCGAGTTGTCCCGCACGATGACGAGCGCCCCCAACAAGATGATGGCCACGACGATCAGCCCGAGTGCGAGATAGCGCCGCTGGAGGTGGCGCGGGGCGGACGCCGGCGCGGGCTCGGTCGCGGTCAGGCTCATGAGTTGGGTCAGGTTAGCCAAGGGGTGCCCCTGTTTCGGGGGCGCCGCCTCGCGCTGCCGGTACCGTGGGCGGCGTGCCTCCATCGGCCCCGCCTCCGCCCCCGCCCGCTCCCGGATCGGTCGAGATCCGGCCGGCGGCCACGGTCATGGTGGTGCGTGACGCGCCGAATCCCTCCGGCGGCACGGCGCTCGAGGTGCTCATGGTGCGGCGGAACCTGCGCTCGGACTTCGTCGGCGGTGCCTACGTGTTCCCCGGCGGCGCGGTGGATCCGCTCGACGGGGGTGCCGAGGCCGAGGCCTGCTGTGTCGGGCGCAGCGATGCCGAGGCCAGCGCTCTGCTGGGCGTGCCGTCGGGGGGCCTGGCCTATTGGGTGGCGGTCGTCCGCGAGACCTTCGAGGAGGCGGGTCTCCTGTTGGCCCGGCGCGACACCGGGCCGCCGCTGCTCGCCGGCGACCCCGCCGAGGACACCCGTTTCGCGTCGGAGCGCATTGCGGTCAACGCGGGGACGCGTCGTTTCCTCGACTTGTGTCGTGACGAGCACGTCCTTCTCACTGTGGGCGACATCCACTACTTCGCCCACTGGGTCACGCCGCGGGGCGCGCCGCGCCGCTACGACACCAGGTTCTTCGTCGCCGCCGCCCCGCCCGGGCAGGTTGCCGCACACGACGCGGGCGAGACCATTGCCGAGGTGTGGATCTCACCTGCCGACGCGCTGGCCCGTCACCGCGCCGGCGAGATCGAGATCATCTTCCCGACCATCCGCAACCTCCAGGCCATCGGCCGCTTCGCCACCAGTTCCGAATTGCTCGCGGCGGCCGAGCACGCCTCGAGCGCGGTGCCCGCCATTGAGCCGCGTGTCGTTCCCGACGGCAACGGGATGCGCATCGTGTTGCCGGGCGACCCGGCCTATGAGCGCGCGCCGGTGGCCGACCCCGGCGAGGACGGTACGGCACTGGGTGACTTCAACGAGGCCGTGCGCGCCGTGTCGATGCGGGCGAACGAGGAGGGACCCGATGCGGCACCGGGGCCCCGGCCCGCGGGGGAGTGACCCGCACGCCCCGCCGCCCGTGACCCGGCGCGTCGGTGGCGGACCGGGCCCGATCCCGCCCGTCCCCGACTTCGGTTTCGGTCCGGCTCCCGAGCCCGGCCGGGTCGACGAGGTGGCCCCTGGCGTCCTGCGCCTCACCGCACCCAATCCCGGACTCATGACCGGGCCGGGCACGAACACCTATCTCATCGGGCGCGACGAGGTGGTGGTCGTCGACCCGGGCCCCGCCGACGACTCGCACACGGCGGCGATCGTCTCCGCGGTGGCCGCGGACGGGCGGGTCGGCACCATCGTCGTGACCCACACCCACGTCGACCATGCGCCGGGGGCGGCCGCCCTGGCCGCCGCCACAGGGGCCCGGGTCGTCGGCTACGGGCCGGCCGACGGATTCGAGCCGGACCAGTGTGTGGGGGAGGGATGGTCCCTCTCGTGCCCCGGGCCCGGTGCCGGCGACCGTCTGACCCTGCGGGCCCTGCACACCCCGGGCCACGCGTCGGACCACCTGTGCTGGCTGGTGGAGGAACGCGCCCTGTTGTGCACGGGCGACCACGTGATGCACGGCTCCACCGTCGTGATCCGGCCGCCCGACGGCGACCTGCACCAGTACCTCGCCAGCCTCGCCCGCGTGCGCGACGCCGATCCGCCCATCCGCACCCTGGCCCCTGGGCACGGCCGGCTCATGGACCATGTCGGCGCCGAGGTGGACGCGCTCGTCGCGCACCGGCTCGGCCGCCACGAGCGGGTGGCCGTCGCGCTGGCCGCTCGCGGGAGCGCGACGGTCGACGAGCTGCTCCCCGACGTCTACGGCGACGTCACCGAGCGCCAGCTGCCGGTGGCGCGGTTCTCGCTGTGGGCGCACCTGCGGGCCCTCCGCGACGAGGGCAGGGCGGCGTCGCCGACGCCGCGGCCGACGACGACACCATCGAGAGCATCTGGGCGAGCGCGCCGGCAGTGACCTGACCACCCGGCGCACCCGGCGCGTCGGGGCGGATCAGGCCCGACCGGCCTCGCCCTGTGCGACCGCGGCTTCGACGCGTTCGAGCATGCGGGCGCTGCACCCCTGGGTCTCGAGGAGCGGGGCCACGTCCTCGGCGACGACGCGCGCGATCTCGTCGAAGACCGGCGCCAGTTCGCCGCCTCCCGCCAGCGCCACCGGCACGCCGGCGTCGCCGCCGGCGGCCATGTCGGGATGCAGCGGGATGGATCCCACCAGCGGCACGCCGAGTCCCGTGGCGAGGCGCTCGCCGCCGCCTGAACCGAAGAGCGCGTACGTGGTGCCGTGCTCGCAGGTGAAGTCGCTCATGTTCTCGATGACCCCGGCCACCCGCAGGTAGCCGCGTCGTGCCATGTCCGCGGCCCGGGCCGCCACCTTCTGTGCCGCCACCGGCGGGGTCGTGACCACGAGGAGTTCGGTGCGCGGCAGCAGCCGGGCCAGGCCCATCTGGATGTCGCCCGTGCCGGGCGGGAGGTCGATCAGGAGGTAGTCGAGGTCGCCCCAGTGGGCGTCTTGGAGGAACTGCTGCACCGCCCGGTTGAGCACCAGGCCGCGCCACATGATCGCCTGCTCCTCGTCGGCCAGGAAGCCCATGGACAGCACCCGGAGCGTTCCTGCACCGACACGGCGCTCGAGCGGGACCATCTTTCCTTGACGCGCCTCGACATCGCCCTCCATGCCGAGCAGGCGCGGCACCGAGAAGCCCCAGATGTCGGCGTCGAGGATGCCGACCACCAGCCCCCTCGCCGCCAGTGCGACGCCGAGGTTGACGGTGACCGACGACTTGCCCACCCCGCCCTTGCCCGACGCGATGGCGAGTACCCGGGCGGTCGGGGGCACCGCCGTCTCGGGCGCGTCCTCGCGGGCCTTCCATCGGGCCCGTGCCATCACGGCGGCCCTCTCCTCGGCTTCCATGGCGGCGACCTCGACCCGGACCGAGCGCACCCAGTCCAGCGACTCCACGTGGCCGACCACGTCCCGCTCGATCTGCGTGCGCAGGGGGCAGGCAGCGATGGTGAGGGCCACGTCGACCGTCACGTCGCCCCCGTCGATGGTGATGCGTCGCACCATGCCGAGATCGACGATGGTGTCGCCCAGCTCGGGGTCGATCACCGCCCGGAGCCGCTCGCGGACTTCGGCCTCGGGTCCGCTCGGCTCTGGGGTCGCGTCCGCCTCCGGGGGGACGCAGGCGAGCCCGCCGGTGCTCCAGGAGCGCTCTCGTGGGCCATAGTGGATGCATTCTACCTGCGTGGCACCCTTTTCCGACCGGACCGACCTTTGGTGATGGCGTGGGAACGACGCCGGTAACATATGGGGCAGTCCGCACGCACCGTGCTTGGCGGGCCGGCCGGCCGCCAGGGCACGGCGCAACGAGGAGGATCAAGTGACGACCATCTCCACGTCGGTCAACATCGGGCAGAAGCCGGCTCCGGTCACCCTGAGCGACACCGCGACGTCCAAGGTCGCCGAGCTGTTGGCGGAAGAGGACGGCGGCACCGAGCTGGCGCTGCGCGTGGCGGTGAAGCCGGGCGGATGCTCGGGCTACAGCTACGAAATGTTCTTCGACGCCGAGGTGATGGCCGACGACGTCGTGCGCGAGTTCGACAGTGTGAAGGTCGTGGTGGACGCGGCCAGCGCGGAGCTGTTGACGGGATCCACGCTCGACTACAGCGACGGGCTCCAGGGTGCGGGTTTTCACATCATCAACCCGAACGCCACGCGCACCTGCGGGTGCGGCTCCTCTTTCAGCTGAGCTCCGGCCCGCCGGTGCGCCCGAATCCCTGAGGGCGGCGTACCGCGCCTGGTGCGCTGAACCTTCGGACCGGCTTCATGCGTGAGCACCGCGGCGCTCGCCCCGGCCCCCGACGCGGTCACAGCCCCCCGACCCCGACGCTGCCTCTTCATGACAGCTGACGTCGACTTCGTCCTCAACGGCGAGGCCGTGTCGGTCACCGACGGCATCTCCCTTCTCGACGCGCTGCGCGAGGAGCTCGGTTGCCGGTCCGCCAAGGACGGCTGCAGCCCCCAGGGACAGTGCGGGTGTTGCACCGTGTGGGTGGACGGGGCACCCCGCGTGTCGTGCGTGACGCCGGTCCGTCGCGTCGCGGGGCGCGCGGTCACCACGCTCGAGGGGTTGCACCCCGACGCCCGCTCCCGCTGGGCCACCGCCTTCATCGGCCGCGGCGCGAGTCAGTGCGGCTTCTGCACGCCGGGCATCGTGATGCGTCTCGCCGCGTTGGAGGGAGACGCGACGGGCGGCGCGCCGCCGGCACGCACGACGGGCGCGCCTGCGGCGCGACGCGACGTCGAGGCCGCGCTCCGAGCGCACCTGTGTCGCTGCACCGGGTGGCAGTCGATCGTCGAGGCGGCGTGTGACGCACTCGATCTCGACAGCGAATCCGCTGACGCCGACGACATCGGGCGCGACCCGGTGCTGGCGGCCTGGCGGTCGCAGGTCGAAGGAACCGCCTTCCAGACCTCCAGCCCCGCCGTCGTCCTGGGCGGCGGCGGCTTCGCCGACGACGACGCCCCGGTGGACGCACTGCTCCAGCTCGGCGCGACCGGGCCACTTGCCCGCGGGCTGCGCGCGGCGTGTGCCGCGACCGGGCGGGTCCAGGGTCGCAACAGCACGGTGCCGCTCTCGCACCCGGTGCCGGTGCCGCCGGGCGACTGGTCGCTCACGCTGCAGACGACGTGGGTCGAGCCCGCCTACGTCGAACCCGACGCCAGCTGGTGCCGCCCCGGTTCGTCACCCGTGTCGCCCCTGGCCAATGGGGGCGCGTTCGGCGGCAAGCGCCACAGCCCGGTGCCCGGGCGCGCCCGGTCGCTGGCCGACGAGTCGGGGGAGACGGTCCGGGTGCTCTGGCGCCGCGAGGACGTGGTCCGACGCGGGCCGAAGCGTCCTCCGCTGGCCGTGGCGCTTCGGCCCGACGGCAGTGGGGTGGTGCGGCGTCGGCTCGACGCCCGGCTCGCCCGATCTGACGCCGTTGGTGGCGCAGCTCCGGCGTTGGTTTCCGGGCGTGGAGGTCGAGGTGGTGGAGGTGAGCGGTCCACCCGTGGCGCTCGAGCTCCGCGGCGCGGGGTGGGCCGAGTTGTTGGCGGCCCAGCAGGTGTGCGCGGCACCCCGTCTCGCCGTGGGGGAGGGGCGGGCCGACGTCGAGGTACCGGATGCCGGCCGGGCCGTCGTGACGCTCCACGGCAGCGTCGGCGAGCGGGGACGGGTCGAGGTCGACGTGTGGGCGGGTGCGCTGCTCTGCCCGGTGACCCTGCGCTCCTACGCACTCGGCGCCGTGCACCAGGCGCTCGGCCTGGTCTGGAGCGAGGGCATCGCCGTCGACGGCACCGGCGAACCGGTCGATCTGACCATCCGCTCGTTCGGCATCCTGGCCGCCCGTGACATGCCAGCGGTCGAGGTGCGGTTGCACCCAGAGGAGCGATGGCCGGTCAACGGTTCCGACGCGGTCTTCGCCGCCACTCTCGCTGCGGCGTGGATGGCCGAGGGTGTGCCAGCGTCGTGGCCGACCCGCCGCGCCGCCGTCCGAGCGCCGCGGCGCGACGTGGCACCATCGGAGCGACCGGAGCCTCGAGAGGAGCGAACATGAGCCCAGCCGTTGGTCCGTACTCGCCAGTGCGCCGCGTCGGCGACTGGGTGATCACGTCGGGGCAGGTGGGACTGGCTTCTGACGGATCCGGTGGCTCGGGACTGGCACCCGGCGGCACCGTTGCCCAGCTTCGCCAAGCGCTGGCGAACGTGGCCGACGTGCTCGCCACCGAGGGCGCCACCCTCGACGACGTCGTCAAGACGACGCTCTACCTCGTCGACATGGGTGAGTTCGCGGCCGTCAACGAGGTCTGGGTCGAGTACTTCTCCTCCAACCGTCCCACCCGCTCGGCGGTGGCCGTGGCAGCGTTGCCGATCGGAGCCAGGGTCGAGGTGGAAGCCTGGGCCTACGCGCCCGTGGTCTCGACGCTCGGCGCGTCGGCCGCCGCCGGAGCATCGTCTGACGCGGGCGACTGACCGCCCCGTGACGCCGGTGGCGCGCTCGTTGCCCCGTTGCGCTGGTTCATCCCGGGGTGCCACGCCACCTGTCCGAAGCGGTACCCGACCGAGCGCACGGTCTGGATCAGGTGCGCATGCTCCTCGCCGAGTTTGGCCCGCAGGCGCCGGATGTGGACGTCGACCGTGCGCGCGCCGCCGTAGTACTCGTAGCCCCAGACGCGGCTGAGCAGCGTCTCGCGGGTGAAGACCTTGGCGGGATGGCCGGCGAGGAAGCGCAAGAGCTCGTACTCCATGTAGGTGAGGTCGAGGATCCGGCCCGCCACGGCCGCCTGGTAGGTCTCGAGATTGAGCATCAGCGGGCCGTACTCGATGATGTCGGGGCGCAGGCTCTGTCCGGTGCGCCAGAACAGATGCTGGAGGCGCGCGACGAGCTCGTCAGGCCGGGCCGGCAGCACGCAGAAGTCGTCGTAGAGGTCGTCGCGGAGCAAGAGCTCGCCGACCTGCCCGGCGCCGATGGCGAGCAGCAGCGGGCTCATCGGTACCTCGCGCAGCCGCAGATGCCGGCAGAAGGCGACCGCCGCGGTCATGTCGGCTCCGGCGACGACGAGCGCGCCCGAGTACCCCAGCGTGCGGCCGTCGGGCCCGGGGGCCGCGATGTCCTCTGGTCCCGTGACGCCGTGGTGACCCAGTCCGGCGCCCTGGAGCGCCAGCGTCACCTCGGCCGGGAGGTCGACAGGGAAGCAGAGGAGGGGGTCCATCAGTCCAGCGCGGTCAGAGGAGCGGCAGGTAGCGATCCAGCTCGAACTGCGTCACTTCGGCCTGGTAGGCGTCCCACTCCTCGCGCTTGTTGCGGATGAACCATTCGAAGACGTGGTCGCCCAAGGTGTCGGCCAGCAGCTCGGACCCCTCCATCTCGTTCACCGCGTCGTGCAGGCTGGAGGGCAGCGGTTCGATCCCTTTCTTGGCGAGTTCCTTGGGGGTCAAGGTGAACAGGTTGTCGTCTGCTTCGGGCGGCAGCGGGTAGTTCTCTTCGATGCCGCGAAGGCCGGCGGCCAGGATCACGGCGAAGGTCAGGTACGGGTTGCAGGCGCTGTCGGGTGCGCGGTACTCGAGGCGGGTGGACTCCGCCTTGCCCAGCTTGACCACGGGCACGCGCACGAGCGCCGAGCGGTTGTTGCGGGCCCAGCTCACGTGGACGGGCGCCTCGTACCCACCGATGAGCCGCTTGTACGAGTTCACCCACTGGTTGGTGACCGCCGTGATCTCGCGGGCGTGATGCAGCAGGCCGGCGATGAATCGCCGCGCCACCTCGGAGAGCCCGTAGCGGTCGTTCTCGTCGACGAACGCGTTGCGCTCACCCGTCCACAGTGAGACGTGGGTGTGCATGCCCGAACCCTGCACGCCCCCGAGAGGCTTGGGCATGAAGGAGGCGAAGGCGCCTTGCTGGCGCGCCATCTCCTTGATCACCATGCGCGTGGTCATGACGGTGTCGGCCATCGTGAGCGCATCGGTGTAGCGCAGGTCGATCTCGTGCTGGCTCCGCGCATCCTCGTGCTGGGTGTGCTCGACGGGGATGCCCATCTCCTCGAGCATGAGCACCGAGCGCCGGCGAAGGTCGCTCGTCAGGTCCGCCACCGTGAGGTCGAAGTAGGAGCCCGAGTCGAGGCCGACGGGGCCGTGGGCGGGGTCGGCGTCGGCGAAGTAGAAGAATTCCACCTCAGGCGAGGCGAAGAAGGTGTAGCCCGCCGCACGGGCTCGCTCGAGCGTGCGTCGCAGTGCGTGACGTGGATCGCCCTCGAACGGTGTGCCGTCGAGGTTGGCGATGTCGCAGAAGACGCGGGCGACCTGGGCGTCGTCGTGCCACGGCAGCAGCTGGAACGTCTTGGGGTCGGGCCGGGCCAGGACGTCGGCTTCTTGCACCCGGCTGAACCCGTCGATGGCCGACCCGTCGAAGGTCATGCCCTCGTCGAGTGCGTTCTCCAGTTCGGTCGACGTGATGTTGAACCCCTTCGGCGTGCCCAGCACGTCGGTGAACCACAACTGGACGAAGCGGATACCCCGCTCCTCCACTGTCCGCAGCACGTAGTCACGCTGACTTTGCACGCCATGAGTTTCGCATGCCCTGAGCACCCGCCCGTCCGGGGCGGAGCCCGCCGGGCCGGAGGCCCGGGCGATCGGCCCGAGGGGCCCCGGTAATCTGGGTCGATGCCCCACCTGCGCCTGGCCGCCGCGCAGCTCAACACCGTCGTGGGCGACCTCTCGGGGAATGTCGAACGGGTGCTCCGGGCCGTGGCGGCCGCCGAGTCCGCCGGCGCCGACATCTGTGTGGCGCCGGAGCTGGCCATCCCCGGCTACCCCCCCGAGGACCTCCTCCTCAAGCCGGGCTTCGTGGCCGACAACGTCACGGCGCTCGAGAAGGTCGCCGCAGCGAGCGGTCAGTGCGCGGTCGTCGTCGGCTTCGTCGGGGCAGCGCCCGGAAGCGAAGGCCTGGCCAACGCGGCAGCGGTGTGCGCGGGCGGACGCGTGGTCGGGGTGTACCGCAAGCAATGTCTCCCCAACTACGGCGTCTTCGACGAGCAGCGCTGGTTCGTACCCGGCGATGAGCCCCCGTCACTCTTCGGCATCGCCGGCGCCTGGGTGGGTGTCTCCATCTGCGAGGACGTCTGGTTCGACGACGGCCCGGTGGCACAGGCGGGTCGGGCCGGCGCGGACGTCGTCGTCAACCTCAATGCGTCGCCCTACAACCGGGGGCGGCACGCCGAGCGTCTGGCCATGCTGCGCGGGCGGGTGGCCGAGGCCGGGTGCGCCATCGCCTACGTCAACCAGGTGGGCGGGCAGGACGAGCTGGTGTTCGACGGTGACTCCCTGATCGTCGGAGCCGACGGGTCGCTTGTCGCGTCGGGCGCGCAGTTCGCCGAGGATCTGGTGATCGTCGACCTTCCCGTCGGCCCGCACCGTCCCCACGGCGTCAGCGAGCTGGTGCCCCGGATCACGGTCACCGGGCCGGGCGCCCCCGACCGCGTGCCGCTGCCGCCGACGACACCGCGGGCACCCCTGTCCGACCACGCCGAGGTGTACGCCGCGCTCGTCCTCGGGACGCGCGACTACCTCGCCAAGAACGGCTTCAGCGAGGCGGTGATCGGCCTCTCCGGCGGCATCGACTCCTCGCTGGTGGCCACGGTCGCGGTGGACGCGCTCGGGCCCGGACGCGTCCACGGCCTGTCGATGCCGTCGCGCTATTCGAGCGAGGGCTCCCGGGTCGACGCCGAGGTGCTGGCAGAGCGTCTGGGCATCGATCTCAAGATCGTCGCCATCGAAGAGGCGCACCTCGCGTTCTCCTCCATGCTCGCGCCGGTGCTCGGACGCGAGCCGTCCGGTCTGACCGACGAGAACCTCCAGTCGCGTCTGCGCGGCGTGCTGTTGATGGCGGTCTCCAACGCCAAGGGATGGATCGTGCTCACCACCGGCAACAAGAGCGAGATGGCCACCGGGTACTCCACGCTTTATGGCGACTCCGCCGGCGGGTTCGCCGTTATTAAGGACGTGCCCAAGACGCTCGTCTACGAGCTGTGCCGTTACCGCAACACCCAGGCCGTGCTCGAAGGCCTGCCCGGCCCCATTCCCGACAGCGTGCTCGACAAGCCGCCGTCGGCCGAGCTCCGCCCCGACCAGCGCGACGACCAGTCGCTGCCGCCCTATGAGGAACTCGACCCCGTGCTCCAGGCCTATGTCGAACGCGACCGCACCGCGGCAGACCTCGTGGCCGACGGCTTCGACCCCGACGTGGTCGACCGGGTGGTTCGTCTCGTCGACGGGGCCGAATACAAGCGCCGCCAGATGCCCCCCGGCGTGCGGATCACGACCAAGGCATTCGGGAAGGACCGCCGCATGCCGATCACCAACCGCTACCGCTCCTCGGCGCGCGAGGAGTCAGGGGGTGGCTGAACCACCCGCGGCCGGCGGCGCCGGCTGGCGTGACATCGACACGTTGGGCGCGCTGGTGGGGGCCTACTGCTGGATCGAACAGCTCATCTTCGGGGTCACCGGGTCATGGGCGAGCGGACCCGGCGAGGCCGGCGGCGACGCGGGCGCCGAGGCGCGCGTGTGGTGCGCCGTGGCATCGCGTCGCCACGGCGAGTTGGCCGAGCGCTGGGCCGGCCGGCTCCCGGCGCGCGCCGGTGTGGACGCGGCCGCCTTGGTGCAGGCCCCGCCCGGACCGCTGGCCGACGCCTTTGCCGAACTGGTCGCGCTCCCCGACGCTGCGGTGGGGATGGCCGCGCTGGTCGAGGCCGTCCTGCCCGGGCTCGACGCCGTCTACGCCGCCCATCTGGAGACGGCCTCGCCGGTCTGTGAGGCCCCGGTGATGGAGGTCCTGACCGGGGCCCGCCGGGAGGTCAGGGCGGAGATCCGGGGCGGTCGTGCCCTCCTGGAGGCGTCTCGAGCAGGAGACGAGGGGAGCCTCACGACAAGGGAGTTTTTCGAACGGGCGTTTGCAGAGACGGACATTTTCCCTGCTGTACGGCCATCTTGACAGCGCCATTACACTGTCTGCGCAGCCCTCGTACGCCAGGAACGGGCGTCGGCTGCGTTGTACTACGAGCGCAAGCCCGGCCAGGCCCCCCTGCCGAGGCACTGGGACGGAAGGTTTGGCGAGGATCTTGGCGAAGGAACGAATTGAGCGCGACGACGAGGATCTCGTCCGACTGTACCTGACCGACATCGGTCAGTACCCCCTGCTGACCAAGGACGACGAGGTCCGTCTCGCCCAGGCCATCGAGGCAGGGCGAGCGGCGGAGGCCGACGTGGCCAAGGCGCCCAAGGGGCTCACCACGGCCAAGAAGCGCGAGCTGCGCCGGGCCGTCATGGAGGGTGAGCAGGCCCAGCAGACCTTCGTGCAGTCGAACCTGCGCCTGGTCGTATCGATCGCCAAGAAGTATCAGGCCTCGGGCCTGCCGCTGCTGGACCTGATCCAGGAGGGGAACCTCGGCCTCATGCACGCCGTCGAGAAGTTCGACTGGCGCAAGGGCTTCAAGTTCTCGACCTACGCCACGTGGTGGATCCGCCAGGCGATCACCCGCGGCATCGCCAACACCGGCCGGACCATCCGTCTGCCGGTCCATGCCGGTGACACACTCGCCCGCGTGCAGAAGGCCCAGGCCCGCCTGGAGCTGAAGCTGGGCCGCCCGGCCACGCTGGCCGAGCTCGGCATCGAGGTCGAGATGCCCGAGGACAAGCTCGTCGAGGCCCTGCGCTTCCGGGCCGAGCCGCTGTCGTTGTCCGAGCCGCTGCGCGAGGACGGGGACGCCGAGCTGGGCGATGTCGTCGAGGACCGTTCGGCCGAATCCCCCTTCGAGGTCGCGGCGGTGTCGCTGCTGCCCGACGAGATCGGCCGGCTCCTCTCCCCGCTCGACGAGCGCGAGCGCGAGATCCTGCGCCTGCGCTTCGGTCTCGATCGGGGTGAGCCCCGTACGCTCGAAGAGGTCGGCGAGCACTTCAACCTGACCCGGGAGCGCATCCGCCAGATCGAGGCGCGGGCGATGTCCAAGCTGCGCCATCCGTCGTCGGACACGGGTGCACGCGACCTGCTGACGGTCTAGCTCCAGCCGCCTAGGCTGTCGGCCATGAAGAAGCTCCTGATCCTCGCCCTCTTGGTCGCCATCGGCGTCGTTGCCGCCCGCCGGTTGCGCGACGCATAGGCGTTCGACCGCTCCATCAGAACTCCCGGTGGCCTGAACTCAGGCGGCGGGCCGCGGCGCCAAGGCCGCGTGACGGGCGCGCATGCCGCGGCGCCACAAGATCGAGCGCGGCGCCGGCCACCGCGAGGCTGGTGGTCAGGACGGGCGTCGTTCGCCCGACCCGGTCGCGCAAGCGGATCGGCTTGGTGAAGTTGCGCACCTCCCAGCCGCGCTTCGCGCGCCACCTTGGCCAGTGCCCGGTCGGGGTTGACCGCGACGGGCCGGCCGACCGCTTCGAGCATCGGGAGGTCGGTGGCCGAGTCCGAGTAGGCGCTGCTTGCACCGAGGTCGAGCCCCGTGCGCTCCGCCAGCTCGCGCATGGCGGTCGCTTTGGACTCCCCATAGGCGTAGAAGGCCATGCGGCCCGTGTACCGGCCCTGTTCGTCCACCTCGCCGCGCGAACAGATGGCGCCGTCGACGCCGAGCAGGTCGGCCAGCGGCAGCACGATCTCCTCGGGCGAGGCTGAGACGAGGTAGACGCGGTGGCCCGCTGCCCGGTGCAGCTCCATCAGCTCGAGTGCCTCGGCGTACATGATCGGCTCAATGGTCTGGAGCATCGTCTCGCGCACGATCTGGCGCACCTGGGCGCGGTCCCATCCCTTGGTCACCGCGAGCATCGACTCGCGCACTCGTACCAGGCGCTCCTCGTCGGCCCCGAAGTAGAGGTAGATGAGCTGGGAGATGGCGGCCCGCGCCACGAGGCGTCGGTTGATGAGGCCCCCTTTGAGAAAGGGCCGCCCGAACGCGGCGATGGAGGCTCGGTCGATGACCGTCTTGTCGAGGTCGAAGAAGGCCGCCTCCATATGTCTAATGGTACGGGCGGTCGGACCCCGACCTTGAGCAGGGGTGACAATTAGAGGACGACTCCGCGAACGTTCGGGGTCGCTGAGCTGGGTTGTCGCGGGGGTTGCGGGCTGGTTGCGGCTAGGCGCCTGTCCCGGCGATGAAGACCGCGTGCACGGCGTCCTCCACCTCGGCGGTGACGAGGACCAGCACCTCGTCACCCGACAGCAGCGTGGTGTCACCCCGCGGCACGATGAGCCGGTTGGCCCGGACCACGGCGACGACGACCGCGTCGCGGGGGAAGGCCAGGTCGGCGATCGCGGTGTCGTTGGCCGGCGAGTCCTCGGCCAGAGTGATTTCGACCAGGTGGGCGGCGCCGCCTTGGAATTGCAACAGCCGCACCAGCGAGCCGACCGAGACGGCCTCCTCGACCAGCGCCGTGAGGAGTTGGGGCGTCGAGACGGAGACGTCGACGCCCCAACTCTCGTTGAAGAGCCACTGGTTCTTCGGGTGGTTCACCCGGGCCACCACGCGGGGCACGGCGAACTCCTGCTTGGCCAGCAGCGAGATCACGAGGTTGTCCTCGTCGTCGCCGGTCGCGGCCACCACGACGTCAACGGTGGCGAGTCCCGCTGCATCGAGCGACGAGACCTCGCAGGCGTCGGCGGCGACCCAGGTGACGTCGAGGGTCGGCCGCAGTCGCTCGACGAGCTCGGGGTCGCGCTCGACGACGAGCACGTCATGGCCGTTGGCGTGCAGGTCCGACGCGATGGAGGTGCCGACACTGCCGGCGCCGGCGATGGCGACCTTCACGAGCCACCACGACCGCGCTCGTCGCCGGCGGGGCCACCGGGTCGGCTCCCATCGCTGCGGGCCAGCGCGGCATCGAGCTCTTGGAGTGCGTCGTCGAGCACCGCGAGGTGGAGCACGTCGCCCTCCTGTCCCACGAGGTCGCGGGCGTCGAGGCGCGGCACGCCCGAGCGGGTCAGGGCCACGATGCTGAGGCGACCCGGCTCCTCCAGCTCGCCCAGCGAACGACCGGCCCAGGCCTCGGGCAGTGAGCGGTCGACCAAGGACAGCCGTCCCGTGGCGTCGGACCAGTCGCCGACGTCGAGGTCGGGGAGGAGGCGGCGCCGGACCTGGTCGATGGTCCATGTGACCGTGGCCACCGTCGGGATGCCCAGACGCTGGTAGATCTCGGCGCGGCGGGGATCGTAAATCCGTGCGACCACGTTGGGGATCTTGTAGGTCTCCCGGGCGATGCGCACGGTGAGGATGTTGGTGTTGTCGCCACTGGTCACCGCGGCAAGGGCGTCGGCGTGCAAGGCGCCCGCCTTCTCGAGATCGTCGCGGTCGAAACCCGAGCCGACCAGGCAGGGACCGTCCCACTCTTTGAGGCGCCGGAAGGCCCGGGCGGACTTGTCCAAGACGGCGACCGAGTGGCCCTCGGCGCTCAGCGAGAGGGCGAGACCCGACCCGACGCGGCCACACCCGACGACGATCACATGCACGCCACAGTGCAACACGCCCGCCCCTGGTGTGCAAAAAGCGCCTCGGGGTCCCGGTCGATTCCTTCTACTGTGTGGCCGTGGCGACCCCTACCGTCTCGCGCCCCTCGGTCCCGCTGCCCGGGGTTGCAGCGGACGCCATTCCTGAGACACGCCGGTACCGGCTGAAGAACAAGCTGCTCGGCCCGCCCTTGGTGACCGAGCAGCTGGCGTCGGAGCGTCTGAGCAAGCCGGTCGCCCTCGGGGTGCTCTCGCCCGACTGCATTTCGTCCTCGGCCTACGGCACCGAGGAGATGCTGACTCAGCTGGTGCCCTACGTGGGTCTGGCTGCCTTCGCGCTGGTGGTCCCCATCACCCTCGCCATCCTGGGGGTCCTCTTCTTCGTGACCCTGTCGTACCTCGAGGTCATTGCGCTCTACACCAAGGCCGGCGGCTCCTACGTGGTGGCCCGGGACAACTTCGGCCCGAAGATCGCGCAGATCGCCGCGGTGGCACTGCTCATCGACTACACGGTCACGGTCGCCGTGCAGACCTCGGCCGGCACCGCCGCGTTGTCGAGTGCCGTGCCAGCCCTCGACAACACGTTCGACACGGTCGCCATCACGGTCGGCGTCGTGCTGATCCTCCTCTACGGCAACCTGCGCGGCATACGAGAGGCGGGCAGCTACTTCGCCATCCCGACCTATTTCTTCATCTTCTCGCTGGCGTCCGTCATCATCGTCGGCTTCGTCAGGGAGGCGCTCGGGACGCTGCACCAGATCCCCCTGCCGCCGGCCAACGAGTTCTACGGCGGGAAGATCGGCACGCCGGGCTCGGGCTGGCTGATGGGACTGGCCTTCATTTCGCTGTTGCGTTCCTTCGCCAACGGCGGTTCGTCGCTGACCGGCCTCGAGGCCATCTCCAACGGGGTGAGCAGCTTCCAAAGGCCCGAGGCGACCAACGCGCGCCAGACCCTGGTGGTGATGAGCTCGACGCTCGGCTTCCTCGTGCTCGGCGTCACCTTGCTGGCCCGGTGGACCCACGCCGTCCCGTACTCGAACGGTTCGCCGACGGTGGTGTCCCAGGAGGTCAAGGCCGTCTTCGGGACGAGCCCGATCGGCCATCTGGGCTTCTACGTCGTGCAGCTGGCCACCATGTTGATCCTCTACACGGGCGGCAACACGAGCTTCAACGGCTTCCCCTACCTGGCCAGCTTCGTGGCGGGGGACCGCTTCCTGCCCCGCCAGCTCACCCGGCGCGGCCACCGGCTCGCCTTCTCCAACGGGATCCTCGTTCTCGCCGGCGTGGCGCTGGCGCTCGTCCTGGCGTACAAGGCGCAGGTCAACGGACTGGTTGCGCTCTATGCCATCGGCGTGTTCACCGGGTTCACCATGGCGGGCTCGGGCATGGTCAAGCACCACCTCACCGCACGCGAAGGACACTGGCGCCGCGGCGTCGCGGTCAACGGGTTCTCGGCGTTCTTGTCCTTCACGGTCGTCCTCATCTTCGCCGTCGCGAAATTCAAGGAAGGGGCATGGCTCATCTTCGTCGTCGGCCCGCTCCTCTACGTCGGGCTGATCCGCCTGCATCATCAGTACGCCCGCGAGGCCACGATGCTCGAGACCGGTGTCGTCGAGGCGTCCGAGGCGCCGGTCCTGCGCCGCCACGTCGTCGTGGTCCTCGTCGACCGCCTCGACATGGCCACGGCACCGCGCGCTGCAGTACGCCCGCACGCTGTCGCCCGACGACCTGCGCGCCGTGCACTTCGACATCGACACCAAGGCGGCTCGTCGAGCTCGAAGCCGAGTGGAGCCGTCTCGGGCTGGCCCGCCTCCCCCTCGACATCATCGAGTGCCCGGACCGCCGCCTGGGCCGGGCCGCCATCGAGCTCGTGGCCGACGCCACGCTCGACGGGGACACCGAGTGCACGGTCCTGCTGCCCAGGCGCAGCTTCGCCCGCGTGCTGGCAGCGCTTCCTGCACGATCGCACTGCCGACAAGCTGGCGGCCGTTCTCGGCCAGGTGCCCCACGTGAGCGCCACCATCGTCCCCTTCGCCGTCGGGGGCCGCTACGAGGAGCGGGCCCGCTCCTATGGACGCTCCGTGCAACGGGCTCGCCTCAACAGCCTCGGGGACGACTCCGGAGAGCCGATCGACAGCGAGGGGCGCACCGGCTTGGACCGGATGGGCCGCCGCGACGGGCCGCGCCGTCCCGCCGGCGTGCTGGCCGCCGACGAGACGCTGGCCCTGCGCGCCGGCGCCACCACGCCGATCGCCTCGGTGGTGGCCGCGCCAGCGGCTCCGGGTGGCCGGCCGGGTGAAATCGGTCCGGGTGCAGCCCCGGGCCGGGACGTCGAACCTCGAATGCGTGCTCAGCGACGGGACCGGGGGCGTACTCTTGGTGTTCCAGGGCCGCCCCAAGATCGCCGGGATCGAGCCTGGCGCACGCCTGGTGGCCGAGGGCATGGTGGGGACCTGGGGTCGCCGGCTCGCCATGCTGAACCCGTCCTTCGAGCTGGTGCAGGGGGCTCCGAACGACCCCGCCGAACAGTGAGCGTGCGGCCCTGGTCACCAGGACCACCGATCGGGGCGAAATTGCCCGGTCCGCGTGCCAGTCGCTAACGTCCCCCCCGGCCCGGCGTCGGGTGCGACCTCGTCGGCGCGCCCGTCGCGCGGGGTCATCACATCGACCGCCGTGGTGCCGGGCGCTGCCGCAGCACCGCATGGGCGAGGGCCCCAGCGCCCCCTCGCCCCGAGACGCACTGGAACAGAAAGGGCACACCGGGAATGATCAATCTCCTCGCAGCCGAGGGCGGCTACCAGGCCTTCCGACTCAGCGGGACTGACAAGACCTGGCTCTACATCTGCCTGTTCGCCGGCGTCGTCGGCATCGCCGCCGGCCTTCTGCTCGCCCGCAACGTGCTCGCCTTCGACCAGGGCACCGCCAAGATGAAGGAGATCGCACAGGCCGTCCAGGAGGGCGCCCAGGCGTTCTTGTCCCGCCAGTTCCGGGCCATCGTGATGATCATCATCCCGCTGGCCATCTTGATCTTCTTCACGGCCACCAAGGTGGTGCGGCCCGACGGTTCCGTGGCCCTGACCTTCCAGCAGGACGGCCTCTACCGGGTCATCTGCTTCCTCTTCGGTGCGACCTTCTCCGGCCTCACCGGCTTCATCGGCATGAGCATCGCCGTGCGGGGCAACGTCCGCACGGCGGCGGCGGCCTCCCAGGGCGGCGGCATGGAGGAGGCGCTGCGGGTCGCCTTCCGCACCGGCGCCGTGACCGGCATGCTCTGCGTGGGTCTCGGCCTGGTCGGCGCCACCGCCATCGTCCTGATCTTCCAGAACTCGGCCACGGCCGTCCTCATCGGCTTCGCCTTCGGGGCCTCGCTCCTGGCCCTCTTCATGCGAGTCGGCGGCGGCATCTTCACCAAGGCGGCCGACGTCGGCGCCGACCTGGTGGGCAAGGTCGAGGCGGGCATCCCCGAGGACGACCCGCGCAACGCGGCCACCATCGCCGACAACGTGGGCGACAACGTCGGCGACTGCGCCGGCATGGCGGCCGACCTCTTCGAGTCCTACGAGATCACCATCATCGCGGCGCTGATCCTCGGCTATTCAGCGTTCCGCTTCCACCACACCGACGGCGGCGGTCCTCTACCCGCTCATCGTCCCGGCGATCGGGATCTTCGCCTCGGTCATCGGTGTCGTCGTGGTCCGAGCCCGCAACAACGACCGCAACGCGCTGGCCCCGATCAACCGCGGGTTCTGGCTGGCCGCGCGTCCTCACGGTCGTCGGCGCGTTCTTCGTGGCGCAGTACTACGTGCACGACCTCAAGGTGTTCTGGGCCGTGCTGACCGGGGTCATCCTGTCGCTCGTGGCCAGCCAGATCACCGAGCAGTTCACCTCGACCGAGCGCGGACCGGTCAAGGAGATCGCCGGCCTCTGCTCGCACCGGGCCGGCCACCACGGTGCTCGCGGGCATCTCCATCGGCCTGGAGTCCTCGGTCTGGGCGATCATCGCCATCGCCATCGCCATCGGTGTCGCCATCGGGTTGGGCGACGGCAACATCGAGCTGACCTTCTACTTGGTCGCGCTGATCGGCATCGGCCTGCTGGCCACCGCCGGCATGGTCGTCTCGGAGGACAGCTTCGGCCCGGTGTCGGACAACGCAGCGGGCATCGCCGAGATGTCGGGCGAGTTCACCGGTGAGGCCGAGCGCGTCATGGTCAGCCTCGACGCCGTGGGCAACACGACCAAGGCCATCACCAAGGGCGTCGCCATCGGCTCCGCCGTCATCGCCTCCGTGGCGCTCTTCGCCTCCTTCATCGAGACGATCGGCGAGCAGCTCCCCAGCCTGCACGCGACGGGAGCCAAACTCTTCTCGATCATCCAGATCAACGTGGCCAATCCGACGACATTCATCGGCTTGCTCATCGGTGGCTCAATCGGGTTCCTGTTCTCGTCACTCGCCATCCGCGGCCGTCGGACGGTCAGCCGGCACCGTCGTGCTCGAGGTGCGACGCCAATTCCGCGAGCATCCGGGCATCATGGACTACAGCGAGAAGCCCGAGTACGGACGAGTGATCAGCATCTGCACCGCGGCAGCGCAGCGCGAGCTGGCCACCCCGGCGCTCCTGGCCATCTTGGCACCGGTCATCGTGGGCTTCGGCATCAACTACCTGGCGCTCGGCGCCTTCTTGGCCGGCACCATCTTGACCGGGCAGCTTCTCGCCAACACGCTTTCGAACTCGGGCGGTGCGTGGGACAACGCGAAGAAGTACATCGAGGACGGCAACGAAGGCGGGAAGGGCTCGGAGGCGCACAAGGCCGCCGTCATCGGCGACACCGTGGGCGACCCGTTCAAGGACACCGCCGGCCCTGCGCTGAACCCGATGATCAAGGTGATGAACCTGGTGTCGCTCCTGATCCTGCCTGCGGTGATCACGCTGCAGCATCACACCGGCGCCCGGCTCGCCATCGCCGGTGTCTCCCTCGTGGTGCTGCTGGCCGCGCTCGCCTTCTCCAAGCGTGCGGGCGAGGCGATGGACTCGGACGCCGGCGCGGCCGATGCGACACCGGCTGCCGCTGCCGCCGTCTCGGTTGATTGACCTGCTCAGCGCCCTAAGAGACCGTTCGCCAGGAGACCCGCCCGAGGCAGCCGCCCTTGACAGCAGGGCGCCGGCCCCCCACTCTGACGTGACCATGCCCTCTGTTCCAGCGATCCGATTGCTGCCCTGCGGGGTACGCCGTGGGTAAGGCGCTCGTCATCGTCGAGTCGCCGGCCAAGGCGCGCACCATCGGCGGCATGCTCGGTCCCGACTTCATCGTCGAGTCGTCGGTCGGCCACATTCGGGACCTGCCGCGCGGCGCCGACGAGGTGCCGGCCGCGTACAAGGGTGAGTCGTGGGCGCGCTTGGGCGTCGACGTGGACAACGGCTTCAAGCCGCTCTACGTCGTGTCGTCGCCGAAGAAGTCGGTCGTGGCCAACCTGAAGAAGCTCTTGAAGGGCGCCGACGAGCTCTACCTCGCGACCGACGAAGACCGCGAAGGCGAGTCGATCGCATGGCACCTCTCCGAGGTGCTCTCGCCGACGGTGCCGGTGAAGCGCATGGTCTTCCACGAGATCACCCCGGCCGCGATCGCCCGGGCCGTCGACGAGTGGCGCGAGCTCGACCGCCGGCTGGTCGACGCCCAGGAGGCCCGACGCATCCTCGACCGGCTCTATGGCTACGAGGTGTCGCCGGTGCTCTGGCGCAAGGTGATGCCCCGCCTCTCGGCCGGCCGGGTCCAGAGCGTGGCCACCCGGATGGTGGTCGAGCGCGAGCGGGCCCGGATGCGCTTCCGCTCCGCCACGTGGTGGGGCGTCGAGGGCACGTTCGCCAACGCGGCGGCGCCCAATGGTTTCGGGGCGACGTTGGTGACGCTCGGCGGGACGACCGTCGCCACCGGGAAGGACTTCGACGAGCACGGGGAGCAGACCGGCAAGGCCGAAGTCCGCGTCCTCGGCGAGGAGGAGGCCACCTCGGTGGCCACGGCCCTGGTCGGGCAGAGCTTCACGGTGCGCTCGGTGACCGAGCGCCCATTCCGGCGCTCACCGGCCGCACCGTTCATGACGTCGACGCTGCAGCAAGAAGCCGGTCGAAAGCTCCGTTTCAGCGCGCAGCGCGCCATGCAGGTGGCCCAACGACTCTACGAGCAGGGCTACATCACCTACATGCGGACTGACTCGACCACGCTGTCGGACGAGGCGCTCACGGCGGCGCGGAGCCAGGCCCGCGAGATGTTCGGTCCGAGCTACGTCCCCGACGCGCCGCGGCGCTACGAGCGCAAGGTGAAGAACGCGCAAGAGGCGCACGAGGCCATCCGCCCGGCGGGGGAGACGTTCCGGACCCCCGAGCAGGTCGGCCGTCAGTTGTCGGGCGACGAGCTCCGCCTCTACGAGTTGATCTGGATGCGCACGGTGGCCTCTCAGATGAACGACGCCACCGGGACCAGCGCGCAGGTCCGCCTCGTCGCCGGCGTGCCGAGCGGGTTGGCCACGGCTCAGGAAGCCGAGTTCTCGGCCAGCGGCCGGGTGATCACATTCTCGGGATTCCTGCGGGCCTACCAGGAAGGCCGCGACGAGGACGATCCCGACACCGACAGCGCGGAGGAGATGATGCTCCCCGCACTGGCCGAAGGCGACCGCGTCGAGGGCACCGCGTTCGACCCGGGGTCGCACACCACGCAGCCACCGGCCCGCTACACCGAGGCGTCGCTCGTCAAGGCGATGGAGGAGCTGGGCGTAGGCCGGCCGTCGACCTACGCCAGCGTGATCGCGACGATCCTCGATCGCGGCTACGTGTGGAAGAAGGGGACGGCGCTCGTGCCGAGCTTCACTGCGTTCGCCGTGGTGGGACTGCTCGAGCGCTACTTCGGCAACCTGGTCGACTACGGCTTCACGGCCTCGATGGAGGACGACCTCGACGAGATCGCATCGGGAACCGGCGAGGCGCTGCCCTGGTTGACCCGCTTCTACTTCGGCAGCGACGCGCCCGGTGCCATGGCCAGCGACGGCACCGAGGTCGACACGCTCGGGCTCAAGGCCACCGTGTCGTCGCACCTCGCCGAGATCGACGCCCGCGAGGTCAACTCCATCCCCCTGGGTGAAGGCTCAGACGGCCAGCCCATCGTGGCGCGCGGTCGGCCGCTATGGCCCGTACCTCCAGCGGGGCGAGGATCGAGCCTCCATTCCCGACGACCTCGCACCGGACGAGCTGACGATCGAGCGCGCCGAGGAGATCTTGGCGGCCCCCTCCAACGACCGCGTGCTCGGCACCGACCCCGACAGCGGCCTCGACATTCAAGTCAAGGCCGGCCGCTTCGGTCCCTACGTCCAGGTCGGTGAGCTCGCCGAGGGCGGCGAGAAACCTCGTACCGCATCACTGTTCGGCTCCATGGACCCGGCGACCCTCACGTTCGAGCAGGCACTCGACCTGCTCCGCATCCCGCGCGTCGTGGGCAGCGACCCCGAGACCGGTGAGGACGTCGTGGCGCACAACGGCCGCTTCGGCCCGTATCTCAAGCGCGGGTCCGACACCCGCAGCCTGACGAGTGAGGAACAGCTCCTCACGGTGACCCTCGACGAGGCCCGGGCGTTGTTCGCACAGCCCAAGCAGCGGCGTGGCCGGGCGGCTGCGGCGCCGCTGCGCGAGCTCGGCACCGACCCGGCCACCAACCTGCCCGTCGTGGTAAAGGACGGGCGCTTCGGCCCGTACGTCACCGACGGCACCACGAACGCGAGCCTGCGCAAGGGCGACGCGGTCGAGTCGATCACCATGGACCGGGCCTCGGAGCTCTTGGCCGAGCGCCGCGCCGCCGGCCCCTCGACGCGCAAGAAGAAGTCGGCCAAGAAGGCGGCGCCAGCCAAGAAGGCCGCCAAGAAGTCGGCGAAGAAGTCGGCGAAGAAGTCGGCGAAGAAGACGGCGAAGAAGGCGGCGACCGCCGCCGCCACGAAGGTGGCGGGAGCGCAGGACGCGGCGGACGGGTCGGCGACGGCATCCGCGGATCCGGCAATGAAGGCAGCGCCGACCGAACCCTTCTGAGATGGCGGCCCGGGGTCGCCTGCTCGCACTCGAGGGTATTGACGGCTGTGGGAAGTCCACCCAGGCGCGCGCCCTGGCCGAGGCGCTCGGAGCGAGGCTGACCCGTGAACCCGGAGCCACCGCACTGGGGGCCCGCCTGCGCGAGCTGCTGCTGGCGCCCGACACCCCGGCTCCGACACCGCGTGCCGAAGCGCTCTTGATGGCGGCGGACCGGGCAGAGCACGTGGCCCTGGTGCTCGAGCCGGCGCTGGCCGCCGGCGAGTGGGTGGTCAGCGACCGCTTCGCCGCCTCGACGGTGGCCTACCAGGGCTACGGGAGGGGGCTCGACCTCTCTGCCCTGCGCGAGCTGGTGGCGTGGGCCACCGACGGGCTGACCGCCGACCTCTCCATCCTGGTCGACGTCCCCGTGGAGGTGGCCGCGGCACGGCTCGCCGTTGGAACGGGCGCCGCGCCGCGCCTGGACCGGATGGAGCAGCTCGGACCCGAATTCGCGGCCCGTGTGCGCGAGGGATTCCTGGCCCAGGCGGCGGCCGACTCCGGTCACTGGCTGGTGGTGGACGGCGAAGCGACCATCGCGGACCTGGCGGCCCATATCGTGGCCGCGGTGCGCACGCGCTTCGACGACGTTCCCGCCGCCGGCCGGTGAGCACGGACCGGCCGGTTCGCGAGCTCTTCTCCGGAGTCATCGGCCAGGACGATGCCGTGGACGCACTGCGTGCGGCCGCGGCCAATCCGGTGCACGCATACCTCTTCGGTGGGGCCGCCGGGAACGGCGGCCTCGCGGCCTCCTACGGCTTTGCCGCGGCGCTCCTGTGCCCCGATGGTGGGTGCGGTCAGTGCGCCACGTGCCGCGCCGCGTTGGCAGGGACCGATCCCGACCTCCACATTGTGCGCCGGAGTGGTGCCTCTGTCTCCATCGCCGACATTCGCCAGGTGGTTTCTCTGGCACAGCGCCGGCCGCTGCACGCAGCTCGACAGGTCATCGTGGTGCTCGACGTCCACCTGGCCGCGCTGCGGGCGCCCGCGCTGCTCAAGACGCTCGAAGAACCTCCCGGAGAGACGGTGTTCGTACTGCTGGCCGACCAGGTGGTGCCCGAACTGGTGACGGTGGCGAGCCGCTGCGTCGAGGTGGACTTCCCACCGGTCGCCCGCAGCGTGCTCGTGGAATGGCTGACCGCGTCCGGCGTGGAGCCCGGCATGGCTGCCGTCGTGGCCGACAGCAGTGGCGGCAATCCCGAGCGGGCCCGGGTCATGGTCGACGATCCCGACGTCGCGGCGCGGGTCGAGCTGTGGTCGTCGGTCCCCGAGGAGCTGCACACGGCCGGCATGACGGCGGCGGGACTGACGCGGCGTGTGCTCGACTCGGCGGACCGGGCGGTCGAACCGTTGCGGGCCGAACACGCTCGCGAGATCGAGATACTGACCGCGGCGGCAAAGGAGATGGGTGAGCGAAGCCTGCCCGGGCGCAAGGAGATCGTGGAGCAGCACCAGCGCGAAGAGCGGCGCTTCCGCACCGATGCGCTGCGCGCCGGACTGGGCGTCCTTGCCCGCTCCTACCGCGGTCGCCTGGTGAGGGCCGCCCAGGCGGGCCCGGTCGCGGTCGGAGATGCCGATGCACGTGCCGCGGCCGACGCAGTGGGCCTGATCACCGATGCCGCGGAGTCCTTGGTGCGCAACCCAAACGAGGCGCTGTTGTTGCAGTCGTTGTTCGTCCGACTGGCCGCCCAGGCGGCCTAGCCGCCACGGCCGCGCTGGGCTGCACCGTGACCAGCGCAAACGGAGGGGTCGCGGCGCCTGCTCGACTCCGTCCGAGCGGTCCCGCACCGCTGTGGTGGGCGGGTCCGAGGCCGACTGGCGCGGCGCGTACACTGACTGACCGTCGTTCGGCCGGGCGCAGCAGCGTTCGTGCTGGCGGGTTTGTGGAGTCTGCCTGGGTAGCTCAGTCGGTAGAGCAGCGCACTCGTAATGCGCAGGTCAGGAGTTCGAATCTCCTCTCAGGCTCCAGTTCAGCGGCTTTTGGCCCTGTCGCCCTTCCTGCTGCGGACCAAAGGGACACCCGAAGAACAGGCAGCGCGCATCGCTGAGAACATCGGGACCCCCGAGGTCTCCGAGCGGCCTGGGCTTGTAGAGCTCCCGACCCCAGCCGCTATTCCGTGGTCCCGCCTCGAACTCACTTCTCCGTCCGGAGCCGAACGGCGAGCCGTGCAGACCGCTGCAAACTTCAAGTGGAGCGTAGGCCACCACCCAGAAACTGCCTCCGTTCGCTCGCGCGTGGGTTGTGACCTGAACGTGCCCCGCAGCTCGCCCACCCACGTCGCCCGGCGCCCCGCCCGCGCGCCCGACACCGATGCAAGGGGGCCAAAGGTGAGATGATGCTGGGCGTTTCCTGAGCACTTGCGAATCGCATTGAATGGACGGCATGCGAAGTGGCCACCGTAAAGAACATCTCGGTGCTTTTCACCGACATCGTCGGTTCGACCGAACTGTCGATGTCGCTCAGCGTCGAGGAGAATGACCGGCTGCTCCGGACGCACTTCGCCTTGCTCCGCCAATGCGTCGCTCGGAACGGGGGCACAGAGGTGAAGTCGCTCGGAGACGGTCTAATGGCGGTCTTCCTGACCGCCTCGGGTGCCTTGGCGTGTGCCGTCGCGATGCAACAGGCCGTCGAGCGGGACAACCGGATGGCAGGACCCTCCGTGGGATTGCGTGTCGGGATCAGCGCGGGAGAGGCCACCCTCGAACGCGGTGACTACTACGGCGATTCCGTCATCGAGGCGGCGAGACTGTGCGCCCAGGCCGATGGCGGCCAAATCCTCGTGGCCGACGTGGTCCGGGCGACGGCGGGACGCCGCACACCTTACGATTTCATCTCGTTGGGCAATCTCCACCTCAAGGGCCTACGCGACCCGGTACTCACCCTGGACGTTGCCTGGGAGCCAGCGCGCGAAGACCTGATCTCCGAGCGGGTGCCCCTGCCCTCCCGCCTCGAGGCCCGGCCATCCCTCGGCGTCATCGGCCGCGAATCGGAGACAGCGCTTCTCTTGCAGGCTCTGCGTAAGGCAGTCGGCGGCGACGGACGCCGTGTGGTTCTCCTTGCCGGCGAAGCTGGGGTGGGCAAGACCACGCTCGCGACTGAGGTGGCAGTCTCGGCTTACGAAATGGGTGCGGTAGTGCTCCTCGGACGCTGCGAAGAGGACCTTGGAGTCCCCTACGGTCCCTTCGTCGAAGCACTTTCGCACTACGTCGCTCACGCCGACATCCTCGAACTCGAGGGCCACTCCGCGGTCCACGGCGGTGAGCTGTCGCGCATCGTGCCCGCTCTGCGCCGCAGGCTCGGCGACGTCCCGGCCCCGATGAGTTCGGACTCCGACACCGAGCGCTACCTGCTGTACCGGGCCGTGGCCGGGCTCCTCGAGCATGTGGCGGCGGCCCACTCCCTCGTCCTCGTGCTCGACGACCTCCAGTGGGCGGACAAACCGAGCCTTCAGATGCTCCGGTACGTCGTCGCCAACACGACGACAGCGCCGATCCTCATCGTTGCCACCCTCCGGGATACCGAGCTCACTCCCGCCCATTCGCTCTTTGAAGTGCTCGCCGCGCTGCGAAGAGAGGAAGGCGTGAGCCGCGTGAATCTCGCCGGCCTTGATGGTGCCGGTGTCTTGGCGTTCATCGAGGCCAGCGCAGGGCACTCTATTGGACTCAAAGGCGACGAACTCGCCCGTAACCTCCATCTCGAGACCGACGGGAACCCTTTCTTCGTCGGCGAGGTGCTCCGGCACCTCGCCGAGACTGGCGCCATCTTCCGGGACGGCGCTGGTCGCTGGTCGGCGACGGGCGAGTCACCGGGGGCGATAGACCTTCCTAGCAGCGTGCGCGAAGTCTTGCTCGCCCGTGTCGCCCGTCTCGGCGAGCGCGCGGGTCCGGTCCTGACGGCGGCCTGCGTGATCGGTCGCGACTTTGACATAGACCTGCTGACCCGAGTAACCGAAACGGCCGAAGACGACCTCATCGACGTGCTCGATGCCGCTGCGGCTTCGGCCCTCGTCCGAGAGTTGTCGGATGTCGCAGGGCGTTACAGCTTCTGCCATGCCATGATCCAGCACAGCTTGTACCAGGAGATCGGACCCACACGCCGGGCTCGGCTTCACCGTCGTGTGGCAGAGGGTATTGAGGAGATTTGTGGCGAAGACACCGCACCGCGTGTCGCCGAGCTCGCCCACCACTGGCTCTGCGCCGCCGAGCCGGTCAACGACAAGGCAGTGGAATACGCGCGGGAGGCGGGAAAGGCGGCACTGGCGGTTCTCGCTCCCGACGAAGCCCTCCGCTACTTCAGTCAGGCCCTCCGGTTCGTCGAGCTCAACCCGCACGCCGACCCGCTCTTGCATTGCGATCTACGCCTCGGGCTCGGCGAGGCGCAGCGCCAGGCTGGGATGGCCGAATTCCGCGAGACCTTCCTCCAAGCCGCACATCAGGCCGTGGCGCTCGGCGCGACCAACCTGTTGGTGCGGGCCGCACTGAGCAACAACCGCGGCTTCGTCAGTAGTATCGGGTCGGTCGACGACGAGCGGGTCGCCGTGCTCGAATCCTCTCTTGACGCAGTCCCGGGAGAGGACAGCCAGGAGCGGGCTCTCCTCCTCGCCACCCTGTGCAGCGAGCTCACTTATGCCGGACCCCCCGATCGCTGCCAGTCGCTCGCGGCCGACGCCAAGATGATTGCAGCGCGCGTCGGGGACCCCGCCACAATCGTCCGAGTCCTCAACCTGACGCAGAACGCGGTGGTCGACCCATCTTGCTTGGCTGAGCGGACGGTTGACACGAACGAGGCGCTGGCGCTCGCAGAGGAGCTCGGCGATCCCGATCTCCTCTACGGCGTCTGCCTTCATGCCCGGATCAACGCGGTGCAATCGGGTGACTTCGACGCGGCGGCGGATCACCTCGCAAGGATGAGCCAGCTCAGCGAGCAGCTCCGGCTCCCGGCGCTCCTGTGGCACACGGCGTTCAGCCAGGCCACGGAGTCATTGCGTCTTGGTGACACCGAGCGGGCCCTGGAGCTGGCTGACGCCGCGCTCCAGCTCGGCAAGGAGAGCGGCCAGCCAGATGCCGAGGTGTTCTACGGGGGTCAGCTCTCCATGGTCTACGCCCAGCAGGGACGCATCGCCGAGTTGATCCCACTCTTTGAGGAGCTCATCGCCGCGAACCCGAGTCTCAGCCAGCTCAAGCAAGGGCTCGCTCGCGCCTACCTGGAGCGAGGAGACGAGAAGCACGCCCTCGAGCTGCTCGAGGAGGGGGCGTCCGATGGATTCGCTTCGCTCCCGAGAGACCTGATCTGGCTCTTCGGAGTGACCGCCTACGCCGACGTCGCGGTGCAACTGCGGGCCGAGGAACCGGCCCGACAGCTTTACGCGCTCCTTGTGCCGTATCACGACCAGTATCCCTTCATCGCGGCGGCCTGTCAGGACTCCCCAGTGGCGACTTACCTCGGTGGCCTCGCCGGGGTCCTCGGACGCTACGACGAAGCCGAGGCCTATTTCGTCGAGGCAGCCGACATCGACGCCAGAGGCTCGATGGTCTACGCGGCAGCGCGCAACGATCTCTCCTGGGCGCGCATGCTCCGGGCCCGGCAAGCTCCCGGTGATCGGGAGAGGGCACTGACACTCTTGGCGCGATCAAGCTCGGCAGCAGTGACCATGGGGTACGGCTTCGTTGCTCGTCTAGTCAAGTCGGAGCAGGCGAAGTGGACCTGAGGGCGCGGGCGTTGCCTCCCGCCTAGCTGGAAGCCGGTCAACCGTAGGATCAGGAAGGCCGCACCTTGATGGTGGGGCCTACCGCGGATTGGACGATGTCCACGTCAATACCACTGGACACCTCGGCCTCCGTGATGGCGCAGTCGAGTGGCATCTCCGTCCGGCCGTTGTCCAGCGCCTCGAGCGTGGCCTGCCTGATGCCGGCGACGACGTCGGGCGACAGACCCTGGATCACGGCTCGGATTTCAGGGGTCATGTCGTCGCCAAGACCGAGCGCGTCGACCATGTCGAGCAACGGCATGTCTTCCGCGTGCATCTCGCGCACCCGCGCCTGCACTTCGGGGTTCGTCAGTGCGTCGTTCGTAGCCACGACAATCGGAGCTGCTAAAACCATCGCACTCTCCCTCACTCGCGATCGGATCGGCACAGTCGGCCTCAGCCCTGACGCTAGTGCACGGAGGCGAGGGTTGCATCCCCCATTTTGGCGTGGCTGCGCCGACTGAGAGGGCCCGAACGGGCGGACGCCGGGTGCCTCGAACGACGGGAGCCCGACATTGTTGCCGTCTATCCGCTCCTGCTTGTCATCATCACAATCTTCGGGTTCATCGGGGCAGCGTCGCTGGGGCACGGCATCGTGTCGACGTTGCACGAGTTTCCGGTCGTGGGGGGCCAGTTCAACCCGGCCTCATCCGAAAGTTTGCAGGGAAGTGGTCTCGGCCTGGCCATCGGGATCATCGGGCTGATCTACGGTGCCCAGGGTGTCACCCAAATAGTTCAGCAGGCAATGGCCGGCGTGTGGAACGTGCCGCAGATCGACAGGCCAACCTTCCTCCCTCGTCTGGCTCGGAGCCTGATCGCGCTGATCACGATCGGCTGTGCCTTCGTCCTGAACGCGGCGGTCGGCACTGTCGTGACCGGCATGCACGTGGCCCTTGCGATTCGGGGTCCCGCTCTCGTCGGCATGGTGCTCCTCAACGTCGTGCTCTATGCCACTGTCTTTTGGGTGACGACTCCGGGCGTGCTTGCGAAGCGCAACCTCCTTCCGGGAGCCGCGGTGGCATCGCTCGGCTTCACGGTCCTGATCACCTTGGGGACTTGTCCAGCACCAGCTGCGGCACAGCTCCGCGACCTACGGGCAGTTCGGGCTGGTGATTGGACTGGTCGGCTTTCTCTTTCTCGTCGCCAAATTCAGTCTGTATGGGGCGGAATAGTCAGTTCAGATCCCACCGCGGCGGATAACCAGCTCCTATCCGGGATCACCCACCAGTCACACCGGCGAGAAGATCAGGTGATCGGGGTGGCATTCGGGGAGGATGGAGTGGCCGATGCTGCGACGGATGCTGACAGCTTGTCGTAGCCGTCTCCCGTGACCGCCGCTTGGGACCTGCCGGATAGAAATCGAAGCAAAACAAGCACCAGCGCATGCGTACGCCTCTCGCAAGCGGGTAAGGACGTGGCTGTGGCACTCACCCGTCGTATGGCGCGCCCGCTGCTCGCGTCGATCTTCGTAGTCGGCGGCCTGGACGCGCTCCGACGTCCGACCAGCAAATCCGAGAAGGCCCGGGCGGTGACGGAGCCCCTCCGTGAGCACGCTCCGGCGACTGCGGACGTGGACACGGAGACGATGATTCGGATCAATGGCGGCGTCCAGCTCGTTGCCGGCGTGCTCTTGGCAATGAACAAGTTTCGCCGGCTGGCGTGTCTTGCCTTGATGGGTTCGCTGATCCCGACGACCTACGCCGGTCACCGCTTCTGGGAAGAGACCGACGACGCCATTCGTGCGCAGCAGAAGATGCACTTCGTGAAGAACCTCGGCCTCTTTGGTGGTCTCATCCTCGCGGCCGTCGACACCGAGTGATCGCCGTCGCTCAGCTGGCGCGCCAAGCGCAGACTTCAGGCCCTCGACATCGGGCGAGGCCCAGCGTCCAGCGCTGGGTCGTTCGATCTTGGAACGAAACCAAAGGCAGCGATTGTGAGCGTGTCAACCGCTGCCGGCGCTGCTTCGAAAAGCGGCAAACGGGCCGCCCGTCGGGCACGCCGCGTTGGTGGCCAGCTGAAGGTCAGCGGGTTCGAAGCTGCGCATCGAGCAGTCGATGCGCACGAGGGACTACGGAGCGCACAGGAGTCCGTGGCTGACGCCATCAGCGCATCGGGTGAAGGCGCCGCACGCGCTCTCCAACGCTCAGGCGCTCTCGTTGCGAGCGCCACCCGATGGGGCCGCCGGACCGGATTGGAGCCGCTTGCGGACGCAGTGAGAGCAAACAAGACGCTTGCCAAACTGGGCGACCACATTCCAACAAGCTGAATCACTCCGCACGGTTCTCACATACCACGTGCCGCCAATGCGATGGACCGCGAAAGGCACACGTCCGTCGCGAACCGCTCGGTAGAGCGTCGATCGCCCGATCCCGAGGAGCAGCGCGGTCTCCTCGATGCTCAACAACAGCCCGCTACACGACCTCACAGCACGACCCGCGACAACTCACTGACATGGCTGGAGCGGCTACAGATGCGCTCCAAGATCGGCTGCTCCAGGGACAGATGGATTCTGACGCAACGCACCCTTGTCTCGTGGCACATCGAGGGTGTGATTGGATCTGAGGGGTCGTTTGTGCCTCGCCTGGACCAAGCCAGGGAGGGATGAATCAGACTCCGATATCGGCACGGGACACCCATCGCAGCCAATAAGTATGCGTCTCGTAAGGCTCAATCGATGTTGGAATGATACGGACCAGCGAAAACGCGAGACCCGGCTCGACGCGAGTTCGTGAACGTCTAAACGTCCTCTGCGTTTTTCTGAGGACTCCTTAAGTCCCTCGGGCCTCCTGTGCCACTCGCCGAAGATCACCCGCAAGGCGCTCTGGGTGCTCGACCGTCATACCCGCAAAAAGACATCGGGATTCGCGGTGCCGAGGTACACCACCACGCCCTCGTCCCACACTCGCACGTCGAAATCCAGAAGCTCTTCCGGCACACGAGCAGACGTTGCGAGATCTAGATCGTCCTCGTCCACCATGGAGCCGACCACAGCGTCACCGCGAGCGGTATGTCGTTCTCCTAGCTAGGTGGCGAAGAGTGAAGCGACCGGACTCGTGAAGAGTTGGGAAAGAAGTTCGCCGACGTCACGGTAAACCCGGATGGAGCCAGCTTCACTGAGTTCATGTTGGCTGAAACCACCGGTTTCGACCGTGATGCAAGCGATCCCGGCTGACCGGGCCGCCTGGACGTCCCAGACGCTGTCGCCGATGGCAAGCGCCCGCCTGGGATCGATGGATGCGTGGGCCATCGCGGTGAGAAAGACTTCGGGATCGGGTTTTGAGTTGGCGACCTCGTCGGCTGAGGTCTGCCCGTCAATCGCCGCATCTGCGTCCAGGATCTTGCGGAGCCGACCAAGTTCGTCCGCCGGCGCGGATGTCGCCAACACGACAGCCGGGCCACGGTCATGGATTCGATGGAGTAGATCCTGGGACCCCGGAAAGGGCCTGACGTCATCTATTAGTTCGCCGTAGCGTCGAGGACGAGCTGCGGTAGCGGCCGGGCTGTCGTGGCCGAGAAGCTCTGGGACCAGCTGATCTCCGCCCATGCCGATGAGCCGGTGAATGGCGTTCATTGGCGCCCATTCCCCTGCGTCGCGAAAAGCACGAGACCATGCGAGGCAATGGAGGTAGTTGGTGTCCATCAAAGTGCCGTCCACGTCGAAGAGGACTCCGGGTCGGAGGGTGTCGGTCACGTCACAGCGACTCGTCCGCCGGGACGATGTCGAGAGTCGTCGTGAGGCCGGTCATTTCAAACAGTCTCCGGATGGAAGAGGGGGGCGAAAAAAACAGTCAGCGTTCCCTTGACATGATCCAGCCTCCTGTGCGCAGTGACGATTACCGAAATTCCCGTCGAATCCATGAATGTGACCTTGGCCAAATCGAGGACCACATGACGAGGGTCTGCGAGCTCAAGGTCGGAGAGGGCGTCGTAAAGGTACGACGCCGTCGATGCATCGAGTTCGCCGGCGACGATGACCAGCGTGCGGTCCTCGGATCGCTGAATCTCGATCTCCAATGGGTCTCGCTCATTTGGCTCCATGTGCGAGACACTAACGACCCGTCGGATCCGCGAAGTCAGCGGCCGGCAATGGCGAGACGACTGGAGCTGACGTCGCCCTCGTCTGAGGCGTTAGGTGACGCGTAAGCCCCACGAAGGTGTCGGTGCTGGGACCATGGACACTGCGTTCCCCGGTTTCCGGCTCGGAGGACACGATGAACCAGGCGGATTTTCCGACGCCGCCGGGTCGCGTGGCCACGCCCCATGTCTGAGCGAGCAGGTCGACGATCTGCAATCCGCGGCCTCTCACTGCATCTTCCCCGCTATTGAAGAGACGCGGGGTCCCGGGGCCGAAGTCGCGAACCTCGACCCGTACAGCCGTCTCGTCCAACCGTTCGACGGTCACGTCGAAACGCGAACCGGTATGAATGACCGCATTGCTTGCCAGTTCGGACACCATGAGCTGCACATCTGGCATTCGCTCCAATCCAAGCTGCTCGACGCACTCAGCGATGAATCGACGGGCGGCCTTGACTGACGCCGAGTCGGAGGCGAACAACTCGGAGCGAGCGACCAGCGTTTCAGGACTAGCCGACTCTGCAAAGGGCCGCTCCGCGCGCGGTCGAATACGGAAGGCGAGCACAGCAACGTCGTCGGCGGGCACGTAACGACCGATCATCGCGTCCATGAGACCTGCGCACAGACGATCCGGCGCTTCGTCGTGTACGGCACGTCGGAGACGTGCGAATCCGTCGGTGATCACCTCACCTCTCCGCTCGATGAGGCCGTCGGTATAAAGCACGAATGTGGATCCATCCGCAATCTTCCACCTTGTCGACTGTGCCTCGAGCTCGGCAAGAACGCCGAGTGGCGGAGCCGGTGGAACGTCCAAAATCAGGGCTTCGCTGTTTGGCTCGATCATCACCGGTGGTGGATGACCAGCAGAGCAGATCCGGATTTCATCGAAGGGCGGTGCCAGGACGCCACAGATCACGGTTGCCATGGCACCGGGTTCAAAATACTGAAGCTTACGGTTCGCGGCCCGCAGAACATCTTCTGGAGACATCCCCAAGAGGGCGTACGCGCGCAGCGCACTCCTGAGCCTGCCCATAACGATCGCTGGGTTGAGCCCGTGGCCGGCGACGTCGCCGGTCATGACCCAGACGTCGCCGCTCGGGAGTTCGAAGGCGTCGTACCAGTCACCCCCGACATCCCCGCGCTCCGCAGGAACGTAGCGGCTTGCGAATTCAATCTGGGGGTGTGTAAGCAGCCTGGATGGCAAAAGGCTGCGCTGCAATACCGCCGCGGCGCGGCGTTCTGCGACAGCGACACCGGCCTGGGCCGCCACCGCGAGCTTGTCGGCGACAAGCTCGAGCAGCATGATGGCATCCTTGTCGAATGTTCGGTCGCTGAATGAGCCCACGTGGAGCACGCCCGTGAGCTCTCCTCCGGCGATGAGCGGGACGCCCAACATCGAGTGGATGCCCTTTTCCCAAAGGATCGGATTGGCCACCGTCGAAGCGTTGACGCGATCGAGAATCACCGGACGACGCTCGGCGGCAACACGTCCAGCGAAGCCAACCCCGACGGGGATCCGCACCCCTTGCCGCACCTCCTCCTCCAGTCCACGGGCCGCTCTGGCGACGAGCTGATTGGCCGAAGGCTCCAGCAGAAGCACGGCGGCGGTGTCGCAATGGAGGAGTTCGAGGGCACGGTCGAGGAGCACGGGGAACAGTTCGTCAAGGTCAAGAGAGCCAAGCGACACCTCGTTGACCGACCGGACGGCCCGCAGGTTTACAGCCGCCTGAACACCACCGTCTGCGCCATTGGCCCATTCGTGCGGTTCGTGCGAACGATCGCGTAATCCAGCGTTCTCCGTCCTCGGGGCCGGATCGGGCTGGATTTCATTAAGCACAGGGACCAGGCATACCCCCTCGCGGCCTTACTCAACCACGGGCGTTGCGTGCCAGGACCTGGACCCTCGTCAGTGTGCCTTTCCAGGTCTTGGCGAACCACCTGGTTCGGAGAGGGGTGAACGGGACGAGGGATGAGACCGGCGCGACTGGCTGCTGGACCATCCGAACCTCTTCGGATGCATGGCCGCGTTGTTCGACCAACGTCGCTGACAACCCTCGATCCATCTTCTTGACATCGCGTTGGAGCCGCCTCAAGGCTCTTTTGTTCAGTTTGAGTTGAAGTCCCGCGGGTAGAGCGAAAGCGCTTCGTGGAATCGCGGCACGGTTGACGTCCGCGACGAAAGGGGACGTGATGCGACCGGCACCACCGAGAACACATGGTCCAGATCGAAAGAAGGAGTGGGTAGAGAAGACATGACGAAAACCAAAACCGGTGGCTGAGCACGAGTCGATTCCTTGCCGCGATGTACGGCCGCTCGGAGATTTTCAAAGTGCTCCGAACGACGCTGTCCTGGATGTAGCCGGATCCCGGGAAGTGGTTCCCGGACGTGCGTTCGCGCGTGCCTGCCAGGAGGCGGACACCTGGCCGCTCCCAGGGCAGGGCCACACCCAGTACCGGCTTGAACTGCTCGCCCGGTTGTCCAGCAAGGACGTCGTATTAGGTCGCTTGGTGGAGGCACACGCAGACGCAGTGGCCATCTTGTACGAGCTCCGGGCTGACTTTGAGCTCCTACCCACCTCGGGCATCACTCGGCGCTGGGGTGTCTGGGCGGCTGGGCCCTCCGACGGGGTGGTTGCGTCCCAGGACAAGGACGGCTGGCGCGTGTCGGGCAGCAAGCAGTGGTGTTCGGGCGCCGGCTTCGTGACTCATGCACTGGTGGATGCCTCAAGCATCGACGGGCAGCGACTCTTCGAGATCGACCTTTCAGATCCGGGGGTGACCCGGGGCGTGCGCGACTGGGCCGGCCCGGGGATGGTCAGGGCCGACACCCGTCGGGTCGACTTCCTCAGAGTGCCGGCCCGGGCGATAGGAGAGCCCGGCGAGTATCTCTGCAGGCCGGGTTTCTGGGCGGGGTCGGTCGGCGTCGCGGCTTGCTGGCACGGCGGCACGGCCGCGGTTGCGGATGCGTTGCTCGACCCCGCTGAGACGAAAGCTGATACGCACACGCTGGTGCATTTGGGAGCGATCTATGCGGCACTCCTTCAGAACAGATCGATGCTCCGCGAGGCGGGCCGGTCTATCGATGAAGAGCCGACTGCAGATTTCGCAGTCCTCGCGCGCGCCCTTCGGACCGCCGTTGAAAGGAACGCGACAGCGGTGGTCGATCGGGTGGGTCGTGCTCTCGGGCCTCGTCCGCTGGCTTACGACGAAGGTCATGCTCAGGCTGTGCACGACCTGCAGATCTACATCCGCCAGGATCATGCCGAACGTGACCTCGAGCGCCTCGGCCGCGACCTGGTCGACGGAGACGTGTCGTGGCCGGTCTGACGAAACACTCTCTTGACGGCATCGGGAACGACGAGTCCGTCTGGTTGGCCTGCGCCGAGCTCCGCTGTCTCGACCGGTGCGCAGTGGAGCCTCCGGACTCGGGACGGGTCGTGGTGATCGCGCCGCATCCAGACGATGAGATCCTCGGGGCGGGGGGTACGACAGCGGCCTTGGCCGCCCGAGGAGCAAGAGTCGTCTTGATCGCAGTTACCGATGGTGAGGCCAGCACTCCCGAACGCGCCGAAGAATTGCGAAAGATTCGCCCTCGCGAATCCGCACGTGCCGCCGCGAGGCTGGGGACGACTCCGTATGTCAGGCACTCGCTCAAACTCCCCGATGGTCATGTGCGCGCAAAGGACGTTGAGGCGCCGTTGGTCTCGCTGCTCCAGCCCGGTGACCTTGTCCTGGCCCCATGGGCACAAGACGGTCACCCCGACCATGACGAAGTCGGTCTGGCAGCTGCACGTGCCTGTCAAAGAGCTGACGTGCGTTTCCTGGCGTATCTGGTTTGGGCCTGGCATTGGGCACAGCCTTCCGAGCTTCCGTGGGAGAAGGCCTTCCGGGTCGAGCTCGACGACGCGACGGCGTGGCGCAAGCGGAGAGCAGTGCAGTGCTTCACATCGCAACTGACGGGTCCGGAGCCCGTTCTGAGCGCGACCACCGTGCGCCGGCTCACGAGGGACTTTGAAGTGTTCGTCGCACCATGACGCTCGAGGCCCCTTACTTCGACCGCCTCTACGCCGCCGAGCCGGATCCCTGGGAATTCCGGTCCCGGCCTTATGAGATCCGCAAACGAGCTTTGACGCTCGCTTGCCTCCCCGCACTCCGATATTCGACGGCATTCGAACCGGGATGCTCGATCGGCGTTCTGACGTCGGAGCTGGCCTCGCGTAGCGATCGGGTCTTGTCTATGGACCTCTCCGCACTCGCTCTGGCGTCGGCCGCGCAGTCCGTTCCGCCCAACGTCGAGCTGCGGCAAGGAGCCATCCCGCGTGATTGGCCGGCAGAATCGTTCGAACTCGTCGTCCTCTCCGAGGTCGGCTATTACCTCGACCCAGGCGATTGCCGGCTTCTCGGGGAACTGGCCGCGACAGGCGCAACTGACCTCGTCATCGTGCACTGGCGGCACCCGGTCGATGACTATCCCCTGTCCGGGGATGAGGTGCACCGCATTCTGGCGAAGACGAGCTCTGGGGCAGGTATGACGCGCCTGGTCGAGCACACCGAGCACGACTTCCGCCTGGACGTCTGGAGTCATGACAAGCGATCAGTCGCGCTTCGGACCGGCGTGCCTCATCAGGCTGCGACACAAGAATGAATGTGCCAATCCGGCAGCTCTGCGTTGTCGTCCCCGCTCACGACGAGGAGGTGGTCGTGGGTCGTTGTCTCGAATCCCTCAACCGCGCCGCCCGGGCCGTGTCGCTTCCCGTGACGGTCCTGGTCGTGCTGGACGATTGTAGCGATCGTACGGAGCAGATCTGTCGTTCGTTTCCCGTCGCCGTGCTTGCGGTTAGTGCTCGCTCAGTAGGAGTGGCTCGTCATGCCGGCATCACCACACTCCTCTCGGGTACGGAGGATCCCGCGACGACCTGGGTCTCTAACACCGACGCCGATTCGGTCGTCCCGGTCACCTGGTTGCGCGACCAGTTGGACCTCGCCTCCTCTGGAGCGGATGTGGTCGTGGGCACAGTGGGGCTTTCCGACGAAGAGAGCGACCTGGGAAGGGATTTCAGAGCCATGTATTCGTTGGGTGTCAGCCGAGGCAATGGGCACGACCATGTGCACGGAGCCAATTTTGGGCTTCGCGCCAGCGCCTATCTGGACGTTGACGGATTCCCAGCGCTGGCTGTTCACGAGGACCGCTCTCTCCTTCGGCGGCTCGACGCTTCGGGCTTCACGATCGTCCGGTCGACTCGAATTCGCGTCGAGACCAGTGCTCGACTCGTGGGGCGGTGCGAAGGAGGCTTCGCCACCGCACTACGCCAGCTGAGTATCGCGAGCTGACATCCTGAGACGAGCGCCGGGCTTGATTCTCGACGCAAATAACTTGTGCTGCTCCCCCCGCCGATTTGGAATCCCGAGCATGTCCCGGTCGCCGAGCGGCTCGAGGTCGAGCTTTACAAGACGAACGATGAAGATCGTCTACTCATTGGGCATCTTTGTCCGACCAAGGGTTTGCGCTAGGGGACAGAGGGGCAATGCCCACTCGTGCTCTTCGACATCGTTGTGGCGATCATCATCGTTGCGATCGCGGCTGCTCTCGGAATCACCGTCCACCCCATTCTCTGGGTGATTGTGATCGTTGCTGTTCTCTGGCTCTTCGGCCGAAGTCGAAGCCGCGCTCGCGCCTGAGGGGCCGCACTCGGCGACCGCCGTCTTCGACTCCTGGCAGATCTTTGGTGGCAGGGACGACCGAGTGGGCCTCGGCCGCGATTGGCGGATCGTCCGCGGGGGTTGATGCAATCCAGTCTCAGCAGTCTCGTGGTGTCATTGTCTGATCGCCACGGCCGTCCCGAGCGATCGTCACGAGATGCGGACTCCGTCCCAACTTTGGCCGCACAGTGCGTCGGGTCTGGCTCTATCCCGCGGACTTCCGGCAACCTAGGTCTGGCTCGATGTGATGACGGCGACCCTACCTGCGGGTCATGGCGGGGGACCTTCCTCCACACGACAAAAAAACGGTCCTTTGAGGGGTTGGCACTCTCGGGTGGAGACTGCTAAAATCTCGGTGTCACCGCCAGGATGGCGGGCGCAAGAGAGAGCACATGCGCACGTAGGAGGTGATTGGTCATGGCTCTTGTACGTAGTGACCCGTTCCGAGACGTCGACCGGCTTTTCCAGCAGCTTTGGACAGCCCAGCAGAACGGACCCAAGTCCATGGCAATGCCCATGGACGCCTACCGCAAGGACGAGTCGTTCTTACTGCAGTTGGACCTGCCAGGCGTGCAACCCGACTCAGTAGATCTCACCGTGGAGGACAATGTCCTCACTATCACGGCCGAGCGACCAGCCCCGCCCCAAAACGAAGGCGTTGAGTCGGTGATCGCTGAACGGCCCTTTGGCAACTTCACTCGGCAGGTCGTGCTGGGGAAGACGCTCGACACCGAGCACATTCAGGCGAGCTACGAGGCCGGAGTTTTGACTGTGATCATTCCGGTCGCCGAAAAGGCAAAGCCGCGCCGCATTGAAGTGAGCTCGACCGGGGAGAAGGAACTCTCCGCAACGGTTAGCTGAATCCGCGATTCCGCTCATGGCCGTAGGGAGTCTTCCTATGGCCATGAGCGGTCGTCGGCTGACGGTGGTTGCGGGTCCAAAACCTCTCAGGAGGACGTTGCGCTATGGCAATCCAGGACGATTCCAAGGTGGAGCAAAGGACTTGCTTCACCGCCGAGTTGCAAAACAGTGAGAACAAATCGGTCGTCGTGCTGAGTGGCGAAATAGACATCTCCGTCGTGCCCGCTCTCCAAGATTCACTGGCTTTGGCCGTGGAGGGCGCTGCACCCAATGTGAACATCGACCTATCTAGGGTCACGTTCCTGGACTCAACAGGAATTGGCCGGCTCGTGGAAGCTTGCAAAGCGGTGCGCGGCCGTGGCCGCAAGTTTTCGGTGACGTGCCCTCCGGGAATGCCACGACGAGTCTTAGAGATTGAGGGCCTACTCGACTATCTGGACGTGCCAGCTCATACGCAGCAATAGCCCCGTGCGATTTCAGGAGACGAAGTCGACGTCCCGCTCGATCCTGGGGATCCCCCGACCACATATGAATGAGGATGGACTGGGAGCATCCGAGGCGAATCGGGATGAACGAAGACCTCACTGACCTCCCCCCGTAATGCGCAGGTCGTCGGTTCGAATCCGACCTCAGGCGCTCGCTTCAGTCTGCCGTCTCGGCACAGCCAGGACGCGTCGTGTTCGGGGTGCGCCACGCGTAGGTGTCCGAGCGACCGATGCGTCTAGCGTGAACGACAACGCGAACAAGCGGGGGTTGGAGTGATGGGCCGCGCACGTCATCGGATTCGCAGCATCAAGGTGGTCGGTCTCGCCATGGTCCTGTTGGCGGCCCTCTTCGGCATCGTCGCGGCCGACAGCGTCTCGGCTGCTGCCAGCGGACCGCGGGTGCTCTACGTCGGGACGATCAGCGGTATCACCACTCCGGCCTCCTCGACCTTCAAGACGATCCAAGCCGCGGTCAACGCCGCCAAGCCCGCCGACTGGATCCTCATCGCTCCCGGCGACTATCACGAGACGGGCGATATGGGTTCCGACGCGCCGAGTGCGCGCGGACCTCTCCGACGGTTGGTACGGCGGCGTCGACATCACCACGCCGCGGATCCACGTGCGCGGTATGAACCGCAACTCGGTGATCGTCGACGGCACCTTGTCCACGGCATCGACTCCGTGCAGTTCAGCAGCATCCGATCAGAACACCCTCCGGGGCAAGGGGCGCAACGGGATTCTCATCTGGAAGGCCAACGGAGTCAGCGTCGAGAACCTCACGGTGTGCAACTTCCTGGCGGGGACGGGTAACGCCGGCAACGAGGTCTGGTGGAACGGCGGGTCGGGCTCCTCGAAGATCGGTCTGAAGGGGTACGTGGGCGATTACCTGACGGCGACATCCACGTACTTCAAAGGCAGCGATCCGAAGAATCCGAGCGTGTGCGCCACCTGCGCCCTCTACGGGATCTTCTCGTCCGACTCGACCGGCCCGGCCTCCTTGAGCAACCTCTACGCCAACAATTTCTCCGACTCGGGGATGTACGTGGGTGCCTGTCAGCGGGTCTGCAACGTGACCATCGATCACGCCTGGATGGAAGACGACGCGCTCGGGTACTCCGGCACGAATTCTGGAGGTCGGATCATCGTCGAGAATTCGATGTTCGACGACAACAAGGAAGGATTCGACACGAACACCGCCCTCACCGGTGACCCCCCGCCACCCCAGGACGGGCGCTGCGTCGGCGGAGCCTCGACAAGCGGGTGCTGGTTGTTCACCGGCAACACGGTCGAGAACAACAACAACCCGAATGTGCCCATCGCGGGCACGGCCGGGCTCGGACCGACCGGGACCGGGATGACCATCTCCGGGGGCCGCTACGACACCATCACCGACAACCGCTTCATCGACAACGGTGCCTGGGGAATGGCGTTCGTCCCGTATCCCGAAGGAAATCTCACCTCCGACGGGCGGACGTGCCGTGGAACCGGCGGCATCGTCGCCACGTCGCTCAAGATCTCCGGCCTGCGCTGCCTCTACGATCCGTGGGGCGGCAAGCTGTCCGACAACACGTTCTCGGGGAACGGGTTCTTCGGCAACCCGGGCAACGCCGACTATGCCAACCTCGTGGCCGGAGGCGGCCGCCCCGTGAACTGCTTCTCCGGGAACGTCCGTGTCGACGCCTCGCTGTCCCACGTGCTCGGGCCGGCCACAAGCGCCAACGCGCAGGACGGGCATCCCACTCAGACGTCGGCAGCGTGCGGGACGCGCACGCAGTCGGCCGGCCTCTTCGGCCCGAACTCCGACGCGAACCTCGCTGTCCAGCTGGAATGCGACGCCGGGCTCTTGAGCGGATCGGCCTGCTCTTCGGCTCACTATCCCCAGGCCACCACCATCGTCATGCACCCTCTCCCCGTGCTGCCGTCGATGCCCAACCCGTGCGCCGGTGCCCCGGCCAATCGGTGGTGCCCGAACGGGACCCCGGTGCCTCTTCGCACCGGATCTGGGTGACCTGAGTCGTGGAATCGAACAGTGCGAGAACGCCCGCCGTACGAACGATCGAGACCCACATCTCGATCCTCGTGTTCGTCGGGGACCGGGTCTACAAGATCCGAAAGCCAGTTCGATTCGAGTTTCTCGACTTCCGCGACCGGGGAGCCCGTGCGCTCGACTGCCGACGCGAGGTGGAACTCAACAGGCGTTTGGCGCCTGACGTCTACCTCGGCGTGGCAGACGTCGTCATGGACGGTGAGCCCGTCGACCACATGGTCGTCATGCGTGCTCTGCCCGAGGATCGCCAGCTCACTGCTTTGCTTCGCAGTGACCCACACATCGGGGCTTGGCTCGATCTCATCGCCGCCACGCTCTCGTCCTTCCATGCACGGGCGAAACGGTCCGAAAGTATTTCGGCGTCCGCAAGCCCCTCCGTCCTGGAACAGAAGTGGAAGGGGAATTTCGAGGAAGTCAGAAGATTCGTCGGTGTCACCCTCCCGTCCTCGGTGGAAAGTCAGATCCAGTCCCTCGTCGCTCTGTGGTTGACCAGGCACCGTGCACTCTTGGAAACGCGCATCGCGGATGGACACATGTGTGACGGTCACGGGGACCTGCAGGCTTCGGACATCTTTTGCCTCGACGACGGGATCCGCATTCTCGACTGCCTCGAGTTTTCAGACACCTTGCGCCACGACGACGTCTGTGCCGATGTCGCCTTCCTGGCAATGGACCTGCAGCATCTCGGGCATCCGGAGGCAGCACAGACGTTCGTGCGGGCATATGAAGGTCATTCGGGGAGTCGCCTGCCACCGCCTCTCCTGCACTTCCACGTCGCACTGCGTGCCTACGTGCGCGCCAAGGTGGCATGTCTCCGCTCCGAGCAGGAAGCTGACGCCGCGGACTCGGCCATCGAACTCCATGGTCTGGCCCTGCGCCACCTTCGCAGTGCCCGATCCGCCCTTGTGCTGGTCGGGGGGCTCCCGGGCACCGGAAAGAGCACCCTTGCGACCGGACTGGCCGAGGAGACCGGGTGGACGCTGGTGCGTTCGGATGAGGTCCGACGACAGGGACCAATGGGACCCGACCGGTACGCACCTGACGCCCTCGCCACCGTCTACGAGGAGCTCCTGCAAGTTGCTCAGAACCGCCTCGAGCAGGGTGATTCGGTCATTCTCGATGCATCGTGGATCAGCGCCGCACAACGCGCGAGAGCTGCTCAGGTCGCGCGCGGACGCGCATTTCGAACTTGTCGAACTGTGTACCCGTTGTGATGATGACGTCGGAGCAGAGCGGATCCGGCAGCGCCTCCGGCGTGGCGACGATGTGTCGGAGGCCACGGTGTCGATTCGAGATGCACTCGCGTCGCGACTAGACCCCTGGCCCACCGCCAAACTGGTCGACACGTCGCGTACGTCCGCGACGACGAACCTCGAGTTCGTATTGGGTATGTTGGCGACCGCGTGAGGGTGACGTGCGGGCCACGCTCAAGGGACGGACGAAGGGCCCGATGCAGGGACGAAGTGAGCGAATCGAGCGACCCGGCGCCGAATCCGACGTTCCAGCCGTTCCGTCGGGGTGGAAGCGATTCTGGGCGTCTGCGCGTGTGGCGTCCGGTAGAAGCGTGTCTTGGCTAGTTCGACGAGCAGCAGATAGATCACAACCATTGCGAAAAGCAAGAGGAAGAAGGTCGTCGGTAGTGGAGTGAATCCCAAGAGGTGAGCCAGGCCGGTGTACGGAAGAACGGCTCCGACCAGGGCCGCTCCGGTCGGCACGATCAACATGGGCCAACTGGGTCGGCTCTTGAAGAACGGGACCCTCCGGGTCCGGATCACATAGATCACCAGAGTCTGCGTGGCGATTGATTCGACAAACCAGCCCGTTCTGAACTCGACATGGCCAGCGTGGAGCACCGCGAGCATGACCCAAAAGGTCAAGAAGTCGAAGATGGAGCTCACGGGACCAAACACAGACATGAAGCGTCGGATGAACCCCATGTCCCACGCGGCTGGGCGAGCCAGCGCCTCGGGATCAACCCGGTCGGTCGGGATGACGAGCTGTCCCGTGTTGTAGAGCAGATTGTTGAGCAGGATCTGGGACGGCAACATCGGGAGAAAGGTCAAAAAGACCGAGGCGCCAGCTGCACTGAACATGTTGCCGAAGTTTGAGGACGTGGCCATGAGGACGTACTTCATCGTGTTGTTGAAGATGCGGCGCCCCTCCATGACTCCCTCTGCCAGTACACCGAGATCCTTGTCGAGCAACACGACATCAGCGGCGTCCTTGGCGACGTCCGTTCCCGAGTTCACCGAGATACCGACATCCGCATGATGTAACGCCACCGCGTCGTTGACGCCATCGCCCAGGAACGCCACGTCCTTTCCTGTCCGTCGCGCCACCTTGATGATCCTGGACTTCTGGTCGGGGCCGATTCGTGCGAACACCGTCGTGGTCAGGATCGCCGCTGCAAGTCCGTCGTCATCGAGCGCCTCGACCTCCTCGCCTTTCAACACTCCGGCGCACTCGAGGCCGATCTCGGAGCACACCTTGGCGGCGACGAGGCCGTTGTCCCCCGTGATGACCTTGACGTCTATCCCGAGGCGTCTGAGTTGAGCGATGGACTCACCGGCGTCCGCCTTCGGCCGGTCGGCGAACGTCAAGAAGCCCGCCAGCTCGAGTCCGCGCTCGTCGGCGGCGGACAGCGACGTCACGTCCTTCCCCGGACGGGTGGCGACGGCCACGACTCGCGCACCCTCGGAGAACAGTGCCTCCAACGCCGACTGGGCACCGTCGGGGACATTCGTGCAGCGACTCAGGACCACCTCCGGAGCCCCCTTTGTCACCACGAGCAGGTCCCCGTCCGGTGCGACGACCAGCACCGAAGCCAACTGACGTTCGTGGTCGAATGGGAGGACGGCTCTCCGAACGTAACGAGCAGCGTCGGCGGCGACCTCCTCTTCTGCGGCTGCGGGAGCAGACCAGAGCGCCTGGTCCAGTGTGTTGCCTCCGACGGGGCCGTGATCGGTCACCACAGCCTCGTTGCAGACGAGCCCGAGCAGGAGAGGACGATTGCTCTGCTGGCCTCGAGGGTCGAGACTCCGTTGGAATGTGATCAGGCCTTCAGTCAGAGTGCCGGTCTTGTCGGTAAAGAGGATCTCAATGTTGCCGAGGTCCTCAATCGCCACCAGCCGCTTCACGAGCACCTTCTTTGCTGCCAAAGCCTTCGATCCAGACGACAGGCTCACGGTCACGATGGCCGGCATCATCTCGGGCGCAATACCCACGGCTATCGCCAGGGAGAAGAGGAGCGCTTCAATGAGCGGCCTCGAGAGCGCCACGTTGACAGCGAAGATGAACAGAGTGAGTGCCGCGGCGACCCCGAAGAGGAACCGCGAGAAGCGCGACAGTCCCAGCTCGAAGGCCGTCTGGCCCTGGCGTTCGGACAATCCCGCCGCGATCCGTCCGAAGTCGGTCCGAGCACCCGTTTGGACCACCACGCCGAGAGCCGACCCCTCATGAACGATTGTTCCCATGAAGGCGCACCCTGGCTGATCCTGCTCGTGACGTCCGGCGAGAGCCGCCACGGACTTCACGACAGGCATCGACTCGCCGGTCAGGATGCTCTCATCGCACTCGCAGTCGTCGACGTTGAGCAAGCGCAGGTCGGCTGGAACAAGGGCTCCGATGCGCAGGGCAACCACGTCACCCGGTACGAGCTCCGTGACGGGGATCCGACACGTCTGGCCGTTCCGCCGGACCTCTGCCTCCTGGCGAATCTGAGCTCGGAGGGAAGCCATGGCTCTTTCCGCCCGATATTCGTTGAAGAAGCCGAGACCGACGCTGAGAAAGACGATCACGGCAATGATCACGGCGTTCGTGCCGCCACCGGTCAGTCCCGAGACGAGCGCCGCTCCGAGCAGGAGCACCAGGATCGGATTTCGAATCTGGCGAAGGAGCACCGCCGTTGCCCGCACTCGATGCACGATGAGCGCGTTCGTTCCGAACTGGCGGAGTCGCGACTCGACTTCGCTCGATGTCAGCCCTTCGTAACGGCTCTCGAGAGCCGAAAGAACTTCATCCGGCGAAAGGAGCGCAGCTGAGGCAAGGTCCAGCTCCTGGAGCGGACGACGCGTGACCACGGTCATCACGTCTGTCTCTCCGTGGGAACGTCGTTGTCCGTGCCATCGCCGAATGGACTGTCAATCGGGCCGACGAGGCTCATTCGAAACTCAGGCGCCCGTGAGGTCCCGGCGACGAAAGCCGAGAAGGCCCGCCAGGGCGGCCACGACACCGATCCCGGCGAGGACGGCGTCGGCGGTCCAATTGGGAGCTACGGCGGGAGCCGACGAGACGTGGAAGAAGACCGAAGTATCGAGCAACCAGTGGCTGACAGCCCCGATACCCCCAACGAGTTCGACGAGCAGCGACCAGGCGACGACGGCGTAGACGCCGATGCTTGTGGCCCGGGGCCAGAAGCCGAGCAAGAAAGCGCCGACGCCCAAGCAGAAGACGGCGGGAGTGGCCGCGTTGAGTCCCGCGCCTACCACGGAGCCAACGGCGACGCCCGAGTGCTGCGTGGCAGCGCCCAACCATGTGGACAGACCCGCGATGAGGCCACCGGCGATGAGCAGGACGAGCGTGAGACCCAGGCGGTCCGTCAGCCAGCGGACGCGGGAGAGCGGACGTACCACGAGATGATCGAGCCGTCCCTCGGATTCCTCGGTCCGTGCAGCCCCGACCTGGCCTGCGGCAGCGAATGCGAGCAGCACGCTGACGACGAGGAACGTCACGCCGAGATACGCGCCGATCCCTCCACCCGTGGCGCCCAGCTTGTCGAACGTCTCGCGGAGGGAGGAACCCGACAAGGTGTCGCCGGCACCCTTGGCCACCAACCCGAACAGCAGGCCGAAGACCACGAGTACGGCCAGCCACACGATGGCAACAGTCCCCATGAGCCGAATGCTCAACCCCAGCGCGGAGTCGAGGAGCCGCAGATCGGGGGCGCGTTCCGTTCGATCAGGGAAAACGCTCGAACCCACGTCTCGGGCCGCCGCGAGTCGCACTGAGCCGGCACCGACCAGCACCGTGAAGCCCGCGATCAAGAAGAGGGGCCAGGGGTTGCTCTGGGTGAGTGGGGCGAGCTTCTCGCACCAGCCCAGGGGCGAGAGCCAGGAGAGCCACGGCACACCGATGCCGGCGTCTCCGACCATGCGCAGGCCATAGCTCACGCCGAGCACCGCCGCCCCATAGCCTGCCGCCTGTCGTCGTGTCGGCGCGAGCTGGCTCGTCAGCGCCCCCACCGAGAAGAACATGAGTACAGGACTGACGAGGGCGAGTGCGAGGAACATTGCGGAGCCAGGATCGATGTCGACCCTCGACGAGACGCCGGCGATGGACGTGATCAGCGAAGTCAGGGTCCAAAGAACGAGAGCGGCCACGCCGAATCCGCCGAGCGCCTGAAGTGCTGCCCGACTGCGCGTGGTCCGCCCCGAGAGGAGCATGTCCCAACGGCCCGCGTCCTCCTCCCCGCGGAGAAGTCGTGAGCTGGTCAGGACGGCCCAGATGGCGCCAGCGATCATGAGGGTCATGGAGACCTTGAACACGGTGAATCCGCCGACAGTCTGAAGACCGGGCGCAGGCCCGAACAGTGCGACCGTTGCCTTGTTGGCGCCGAACGTCGCGGCAAGGTTGTCGCGTTGGGCTTGGGTTTTGTAGATGCTCGAATAGCTCCAGGCGGACGAGGCGATGAAGACGCCGAACACGTAGCCCCAGAGGACCCCTGACCTGGTGGCCGCCCGAGTGGTTCGCCCGAAGATGACCCACGAAGGACGCCCAGGCACGGCGGTCGTCGCGCTGATCTCCTTAGCGATGTCCGTCACCATCTCCCTCCGTTTGGCCAGCGCCGTAGTGGCTGAGGAACAGCTCTTCCAAAGACGGCTCCCTGCTTTGGAGTCCGATGACATCCGCGCCGGCCAGCTCCTGGACGAGGGGCCGGACCGAACCCCGGAGTTGGAGATGCACACCATGCCCGTCCGTCACAACGTGACTCACTCCTGGCACACCCGAAAGGTCTGGAACGGGTCCGTCGAAAGTTGCGTCGACCGAGAGAGCGGCGAGGTGCCGCAGCTCACCGAGCGTCCCGAGTTCCACCAGCCGGCCTTCGCGAAGGATCGCCACCCGGTCGCAGAGCGCTTCGACTTCACTCAAGATGTGCGATGACAGAAAGACAGTCTGTCCTCGCCCCTTGGCCTCGCTGACACAAGTTCTGAAGACTTGCTCCATGAGCGGATCGAGTCCCGAGGTGGGCTCGTCCAGGATCAAGAGATCGGCCCGGGTCATCAGTGCAGCGATCAGGATCACCTTCTGGCGGTTGCCCTTGGAATATGCCGCGTACCTTCTTGGAGGAGTCCAGCTGGAAGCGTTTGATCAGCTCGTCCCTGTAGGCCTCGTCGATCTGCCCGTGGACCCGGCCCAGGAGGTGGAGTGTCTCCGCGCCCGTCAGTTTGGGCCACAGATCGGCTTCGCCGGGGACAAAGGCAATGCGGCGGTGAGCTTCGACGGGTCGGCGCGTTGCGTCCACGCCGAACACCTGGCAGCTTCCAGACGTTGGCTCGAGCAACCCGAGCAGCAAACGGATGGTGGTCGTCTTGCCGGCGCCATTGGGTCCCAGGCAGCCGAGAACCTCTCCCTGCAGCACCTCGAGGTCGAGATCCTCGAGGGCACTCACCCGACCAAATCTCTTCGTCAGGCCTCTGGTCACGATGGCGGTGGAAGTCACTCTGTCCCCGTTCGTCGACGATTGTGCGTGGTCGTTGCCGAACGCCCCCTCAGCGCGGACGGTCTTCAAATGCACTGTGTTCGGGCGATTTCTGTCTGATCAGAGGATTGCACGAAGTCGCCCGATCCCTACGGACCGGGCGACTTCGGTTTGAGAACTGGCGGGGAGGGTTCAGACGAGGACCGGCTCCTTCTCCGGAGCGACTGTCTTCGTGGGGAAGATCTGCTCGTTCTCTGGCGTCCTGCGGGCGTGGATGAATCCGAAGAGCACCAACAGTGCCATCAGCGCCGCCAGCACGAATGAGCAGATCGCTCCGATGAGGGCGATCTCGGCGAAGACCGAGAAGCCGTAGGCCTCGAGGAGGAGTCCGCGGAGGGTCGTCCCCTGGAAGACGGTCTGCACCTTGGCCTCGGCTGCGGTGTAGGCCGCGGATCCTTTGGGGAGATTCATCGCGGCCGTGCTCAGCTGGGAGTAGGTCTTCCCGCCACCGATCTCCTGAAGGTGCACGGCGATGAAATCATCTGCGTAGACCTGAGCCTGGGCACCTGTTGTCAGCTCCTGGCCCGCATACTGACTCACCGATGGGATCATCGACGGGGTGATCTCCGTGCCGGCCTTTGCGTGCGCGAAGGCCGCCTGGGGCGGGAACACGATCTGTTGCTCGGCCAGCTGGTTGTGCACGTTGTTGTTGGCGAAGTTGTACCCGACCATGAGCAGCGCCCCGGCCACGACCAGCACGACGACAATCAATAGACCGCCGATACTCACCAGCATGTCAAAGACTCTGCGTTGCATTGAGGTGTCTCCTTGCTCAGTGACCCCTCCCAGCGAGGCGCCTGCCTCCATCATCGAGTGACCGCATCACTTCTGGACCGGCGCGAAGGTCCTCACCGATAGGGGACAACGTCCCGACGTCGTCGCCTCGATTGGGACGTAGGTCCCACATCCGCTCTGACGATGGTCCCTAGGCGAGGGCCGTGTTTGTCCGTACTGTCTGGGGAGAGGTCACCGATTTGCAGTGGGAGGAGCGTCGAGTGTCTGAGCCTTCACACACCGGCGGGACCCTGCCGTTCGCCGAGGAATACCCCTCCAGACTCGAGCGCAAGGTCGTCTCAGGCGATGGGGCGCTGCGTTTCGGGCTCCGTCCCATCCGTCCGGATGACGGCCAGAGGCTGGCGAGTTTTCACGACCATCTGTCAGACCGCTCGTGCTATCTCCGATTCTTCTCCCTTCACCCCCACTTGTCTCCTGCCGAAGTCGAGCGATTCACCCACGTCGACTACGAAGACCGGCTGGCACTGGTTGCCGTTCTCGACGACTCCATCATCGGGGTCGGTCGCTACGATCGGCGGCCGGAGAGTGATATCGCCGAGGTCGCCTTCGTCGTGGCAGACGACTACCAGCACCACGGCATCGGCTCTCTTCTCTTGGACGAGCTGGTGAGCGCGGCAAGAGCCCGTGGCATTCGGACATTCGTGGCCGACACACTTCATGAGAACCATCCCATGCTCGACGTGTTCTTCCATTCGGGTTTCGACGTGACGAGCCAACTCGAGTACGGGACGGTATCGCTGCGGTTTTCGGTGGAACCGACGCCGCGTTCTGAGGCGGCCCGCGCCGAGCGAGGAGCGAGGTGGCACGTCACCAGTTCTGTTTGAGAGCCTGCAGGTTCAGCCTCGGGTGACCGTCGTGCCGGCCGTGCCCGCCAGAATGGCTGCCGCGTCCCCCAGGCGGCCGATGGCCGCCAGCCCACCCGTTGCGTCGACGAAGTCGCACGCCGCCTCGACCTTTGGACCCATGGAGCCCTCGGGAAACGTGAGGGCTCGGAGCTCGAGAGTGGTGGCTCGGCGGATCGGCCGTGCGGCGGGGGTCCCATAGTCCAGCTCGACCGCCTCGACGTCGGTCAGGACCAACAGCACATCGGCGCCGAGCGAGCTCGCCAGGAGGGAGGCGGTGCTGTCCTTGTCGACAACCGCCTCCACCCCGCGAGCGCAGCCTGTTCGTCGCGGACGACGGGGATCCCGCCACCGCCACAACAGATCACGCCGGATCCGCTCGCGAGCAGACGTTCGAGAATTGGGCAGCTCCACGATCTGCTGTGGCCGTGGCGAGGGCACCACGCGCCGCGACTTCTCGCCGTCGGCCCTGACGGTCCAGTGCCACTCGGAGGCCAACGCCGTCGCAGCTGCCTCGCTGTAGACCTGGCCGACGAACTTCGTTGGGTGGGTGAAGGCCGGGTCGTTTTCATCCACGACGGTCTGGCAGATGAGCGCGGCGAATGTCCTTTCGGCGACGGCGTTGCCCAGCGCCTGCGCGAGCCAGTAGCCGATCATTCCCTGGGTCTGCGCGCCGAGTGAGGTCGAGCGGGTAGGCGTGCGAGAGGGCCGGGTCGGCGCCGCTTTCGAGGGCCAGGAGGCCTACCTGTGGACCGTTCCCGTGGGTAAGGACGACATCGTGGTCCCGACAGAGGGGCGCCAGCGTCTCAACCGCTTGTGCGATGTGGTGCTCCTGGATCTCCGCGTCCGGCTTCTCACCCCGCTGGAGCAGCGCATTGCCGCCGAGGGCGACGACGATGCGCATCAGGCCGAGAGGGTGGAGACCAAGATCGCCTTGATGGTGTGCAACCGGTTCTCGGCCTGGTCGAAGACCACTGAGGCATCGGATTCGAACACGTCCTCGGTGATCTCGAGGGCGTCGAGGCCCCACTTTTCGAAGACCATTTCTCCCACCTCGGTCTCACGGTTGTGCAGCGCCGGAAGGCAGTGGAGGACTTTCACCGATGGATTCTGCGTCGAAGCGAGCATGCGGGCATTGACCTGGAAGGGAACGAGCTTGTTGATCCGGTCCGCCCAATCGCCCTCGGGTTCGCCCATCGACAGCCACACGTCCGTGTAGAGGAAGTCAACGTCCCGGACCGCCTTTTCGAGCTCGTTCGTCACCATCAGGCGAGCCCCCGACACCACCGCCAGCCGGTCGGCGAGGTCGCGGACCTCACGCGTCGGCTGCAGCGACGTCGGGGCAGCCAGACGGACATCAGCCCCCAGGAGTGCGCCGGTGACGAGCAGCGAGTTGGCCGTATTGTTGCGGGCATCCCCGACGTAGCAATAGGCGATGTCCTCAATGGGTCGTGCCGCGTGGTCGAGCATGGTCAGGACGTCCGCCAGCATCTGGGTGGGGTGCCACTGATCGGTCAGCCCGTTCCAGACCGGGACTCCGGCACAACGGGCCAAGGTCTCGACCGCCTCTTGGTCGAAGCCGCGGTATTCGATTCCGTCGAACATCCGTCCAAGGACCCGCGCCGTGTCTCGTACCGATTCTTTGTGCCCGAGCTGGGAGTCGTCCGGACCCAGGTACGTCACGTGCGCTCCCTGGTCGTGGGCGGCGACTTCGAAAGCCGAGCGTGTGCGAGTCGACGTCTTCTCGAAGATCAGCGCAATATTGCGGCCAGTGAGCCGGGGCACCTCGGTGCCCGAGCGCTTCTCCTCCCTGAGAAGTGCGGCCTCGTTGATCAAGAACGTGAACTCGTCCTTGGTGAAGTCCGACCTCCTTGAGAAAGCTCCGTCCGTGCAGATCGATGGTCATGTCGTCCTCCTCAGGCCGGTATCGCGCTCGATCGGGCAGGTCATGCACCGTGGTCCGCCGCGTCCGTGCCCGAGCTCGCTGCCGCTGACCGAGATCACTTCAATACCGTGCTTGCGCAGCATCGTGTTCGTGGCCACGTTACGTTCGTAGCCCATCACGACGCCGGGTGCCACGGCCAAGAAATTGGTGCCGTCGTCCCACTGCTCGCGCTCAGCGGCGCGAACGTCCTCATCGGTGGTCAGCACCGTGATCTCGGGCACCTCGAGGACGTCGGCAAGCGTCTCCCAGACATTGTGATTTCGCACGACGAGACAGAGTTCCGGGCTCCTGGCCGGGTGTGAGCGTCCAGCTCCGTACGTGTCGATCGAAGTAGGGGTAGAGGATGAAGGTGTCCCGGTCGACCATGGACATGACTGTGTCCAGGTGCATGAAGGCGTGACTGTGCGGAAGCTCGATCGCCACCACCCGGTCGGCCTGGTCGAGACGAAAACAGTGCATGCGCGACGGACTCCACCGCCATCGGCGACGTGCGTTCCCCCATGCCCACGAGCACGGCCCGGTGTCCGACGACATGGACATCGCCACCCTCGATGGTGGACGGGCAGTGCGTCTTGTCGTCGTCACCGAAGTAGGTGATAGAACTCGGCGTCCCTGAACATGAGGGTGATACCGGTAGATGGCACGGGTGTGCAATGTCTCGCGTTGACGGGCCGGCTTCGCCATGGAGTTGACTGTCACACCGCCGTAGACCCAGCACGAGTTGTCGCGCTGGAACAGATGGTTGGGCAGGGGCGTCAGCACAAAATCGTCCGTTCGCAGCATCTCCCACGTCAGACTCTTCGCCCGCAGGGGGCGGAGATCCGCCTTGAGGATCCCCCCGACCAGATACTGGGCCAGAGTGGGTCCGTCCAGTTCGTCCAGTAGACGCCGGACCGGCCCCTCCAACGACGGGCCGAGGGTGTCCGCCGTGCACAGGCGATCGAGCACGAAGCTGCGACCCTCTGGCATTTCGAGTGTCTCGGCCAGCAGTTGACCGTACAGATATACCTGTACGCCGTGGTCGCGGAGCTTCTCGGCAAAGGCGTCATGCTCTTCCTTTGCCTTGGAGGCCCATAACACGTCGTCGAAGAGCAGTGCGCCGATATTTTCCGGGGTCAGCCGAGAGAGCTCGAGTCCGGGGCGATGCACGATCGCCTGGCGGAGCTGTCCGACTTCCGAATCGACATGGAACGTCATCGTGCTTTCCTTTTCTCGGAACGAGGTCGTTCAGGCCGACGGAGCCAGGTCGGCGTCCGGCTCTGCGGGCAGATCCACCGGCTCGGGCGCTTCTCCAAGGCGTTCACGCCGGGCGTTCAAGAAGGCGTAGAGCACCAGTCCGACGAGGAGCACGACGAGCGCCTGGTACACGACTTGGTACCCGGAGGCGAAAGTGACCCACATGGAGAACAGGACGCTGGCACCGGCGACGCCGAGATCGCGAGCCAGAGCAAAGCCGTTCACTCGCCGGCGACGCGACACCAGATAGGTGAGTTGGGCGATGGCCGACATGAAGTACGGGATGGCGACGGTCACGACGGTCAGGTCGATGAGGTAGGTGAAGACGGTGAGGCCGGCACTGGTGTTGTAGCGCCACAACATCAACAGGGAGGGGAGGGCGGTCCCGACAAGGATGCCGAACCACGCCGTGCCACGCTTGTCGCTCCAGGCGAAGGGACGGGGGAACATATCGTCCTGCGCGACCGCTACGTGATGTCTCGGTGACGATGAGCGTCCAGCCGTTGAGGGCGCCGATGCCCGAGATCACGGCGATGGCAGCGATGAACCGGCCGGCCCAGGCTTCGTGGGGGAAGATCGATTGAAACGCGTTGACGAACGGAGAACCCGTGTTGACCAGGGTGTGGTGGGAGACCAGACCCATGACGACGGCGGTCACCAGCACGTAGAGAAGAGCGCTGGCCACCGTGCCGATGACAGATGCGCGCATGACGTTGCGTCGCGGATCGCGCACCCGCTTGGCGGTGATCGCGGCCGCCTCCACGCCGATGAACGAGAAGAGGGCGACGCCGGCTGCGATGCCGATGCCGCTGTAAAGGCTTCCCCCGGAGGCGTTGAATGGCCCGAAGTTGGCCTTGTCGACGAAGAACCAGCCAACGACAGCGACAAACAGGAGGGGCAGGAACTTCAGCACAACGGTGACGTTCTGGAACCAGGCCATCTGTCGCACCCCGGCCAGGTTGATCACCGCCGGGACCCACAGCCCGATCATTGCGATGCCCCAGTTGGTCATTCCGCTGGGGTGGTCGATGCTGAACAGCGCATCCACGTAGAAGACCCACGACGCCACGATGGCAGCGTTGCCGGCCCAGGCCTGGATCCAATAGCACCAGCCAACGAGATAGCCGGCGAAGTCACCGAACTCATGACGTGAGTAGGCGTACAGGCCACCGTCGCTGTTCGGGATGCGCTTTGTCAATTGGCCGAAGAGAACGGCCAGGAGGGTGGCCCCCACGGCGATCACGCCGAGCACCACGATTCCCATCGTTCCGGCACCGGCCAAGATCGCCGGCATGGTGAATACGCCGGTCCCGACGATGCTTCCGATGACGAGCCCGGTTGCGGACGTCAGGCCGAGTGAGTGCGCTTTCTTGCGATTTCGGTTGGAAATTGAGGGATCAATCTCGATTGACGGCTCTGCGGGGGCCGCGGTAACGAGTGCCATGGATCCACTTCTCCTTGTTCGCTGCCCCAAGGCAGGTGACGGGGACACGCCTTGCCAGTCCCACGATGAAGCCCGGTGTCCCACTTCGACTAGGGAGGAAGGTCCCCTGCGCCAGGTACCTCGGTCCCTACGTCGGCTCACACGCTGGCGGAATAGCCTTTTCCATGGAGTGACGCAGGGAGACTGATATGGGCGCCTTGAAGACAATCGCCGTCGGCTACGACGGATCGCCGGATTCCGAGTTGGCGCTCCGATGGGCCACAGAGCTCGCGGTCTCCGTCGACGCCCAATTGGTCGTCGTCCACGCCGTCGGGCTTCTCGAGGGATCAGATCTCTCGCCCCATCCGAACAGATCCGATGCGCTACGTATCGTGGCCTCGGTCGGCATGAAGCCCGAGCGGGCAAGATGGCTCGCTCTGGACGGTGACCCCTGTTCGGCGTTGGTGCGTGCCGCCGACCCGCCGATCTCGGCCGACCTCGTCGTCGTCGGCAGCAGAGGCGCAGGCAAGCACTCGGGCACGCCCCTCGGTAGTACCAGTCTCGAGCTGGTCGAGACCGCCGTGACGCCGGTTGTCGTCGTGCCCAAACGCGAGGTCTGACTGCCAGCTCCTTGTCGACAGGGACGATCGTAATCGACTCGACGGGACCAACGTCCTAATCGGCTCTGTCATGGCCCACATGGGAACAATGTCCCTATGTCAAGAGGGGCTGAGATAGCCAGACTGGACGACGTGAGCATGTACGTCGACATCCTCTCCAGCGCACTCGACCAGTGGGTGACCGACCTCTCGGGTACCGACCTGGTCGAATACGCCGTCCTCTGCCGAGAGGAACTTCGGTTAGTGACGCCTCCACTAGGAGGCTCCGCTTACACCGCGCTTGCCGCCGAGATCGCCTACGATCGAGCTCTGATCGCCCTCTGCACCGAGCGCGGGATTGACGCACACGCCACCAGCTTCGCCTATCCGATGTCCGAGCGGCGTCGCATCGAGGTGCTGCTCAGACAGGATGGCGTCGACCTTGACCCACCCTCGAAGAAGCCAGCCCGGGCCGAACGCCCTTCCCGGGACGATACGCACCGCTCTCCCTAGACATCGGAGGTCCGCCCCGTCAGGGCGCAGCCGAATCCGATCCCTGACTCTTTTGCTTTGTGGCGTAGATCGCGGCCTCGGTGCGGCTCGTCATCTTCAGCTTGCGCAGCAGTCCGGTTACGTAGTTCTTCACAGTGTGCTCGGCCAGAAACATCGCTTCCGCGATCTGCTTGTTCGTCATGCCTTCGGAAATGTGCTCCAGGATCCGGTGCTCCTGGGGCGAGAGGGAATCGAGCGTGGAATCCGTCTTCGGTGGGTTCGAGATCCTCTCCACCACGCGAGCCACGGCCCTCGGATCCATCAGTGACTCCCCTTTTGCCACCTTCTTCACGTCCTCAATGAGATCGCGCGCCTTGATCTGTTTGAGGATGTAGCCGGCTGCCCCGGCCATAACGCTTGCATAGAGGGCATCGTCGTCAGCGAAGCTCGTCAGCATCAGGCAGAAGAGGTCGGGGTGGGCCGAGCGAAGGTCGCGGCACACCTCGATGCCGTCGCCATCTTCGAGCCGGACGTCCAGGATCGCCACGTCTGGTTTTGCCAGCGGGACCCGCGTCAACGCCTCGGCAGCGGTGCTGGCCTCGCCCACCACCTTGAGGTCCGGATCGCTCTCGAGAAGGCTCCGGATGCCCTCACGTACGAGTTCGTGGTCGTCGAGGAGAAAGATGCGGATTGCCATCACTCCATTGTGCCAGCGACACAACCATCGATGGCGCGCCCGGACCGTCTGCAAGACCTGGCTAGGCTCGCGACGTGCCCTACGCCAGGGTGAGCGATCCCGAGAAGCTTCGCCGGCTCTTGGGGGCGGTCCTCTTGATCACGAATGACGTCGATCTGCCCCAATTGCTCCGGACCCTCATTGAGGAGGCCTGTTCGTTGGTCGAGGCCCGATATGGCGCTCTCGGCGTGCTCAACGAAGCGCACACCGCCCTCGAGCAGTTCCTCACCGTCGGACTGGACGACGATCAGGAACGCGTCATCGGCGCCCGTCCGACCGGTCGGGGAGTCCTCGGACTCTTGATTACCGACCCTGTGCCGTTGCGTTTGGACCGAATCGGCCACCACCCCGACAGTTACGGGTTTCCCTCGAACCATCCGCCGATGACGTCGTTTCTCGGAGTCCCGCTCCGGGTTCGGGACGAGGTCTATGGCAACCTGTATCTCACCGACAAAGTGGGTGCCGAAGGATTCAGCGACGAAGACGAGGCGCTGGCGGATGCGCTCGCCGTAGCGACCGGTGTCGCGATCCAGAACCATCGCTTGCACGAGCGGGTGCGGTCGCTCAGCGTCCTCGATGATCGGGACCGTATCGCCAGGGACCTTCACGACAGAGTGATCCAGCGGATCTACGCGGTCGGCATGAGCCTTGCGGGAGCGGCCAGGTTGGACGATCTCCCCAAGGTGCATGACCGAGTGGAGCAAGCGGTCGACGATCTCGACTCCACCATCACCGAGATCAGAACGGCCATCTTCGAGCTCGGCGACACCTCGCTGCCGGCCGGTTTGCGCCACGCGGTGGTCCATCTGGCTGACGAGTTGGCAGCGACTCTGGGGGCGCGTCCCGAGGTCCGTTTTGTAGGCCCGGTGGACAACGCGGTTCCACCGCAAGTCGCCGACCACATCATCGCGGTCGTCCGAGAGGCACTGACCAACGCGGCAAAGCACGCCCGGGCCTCTCGCTTCAGCATCGAGATCGCCGTGGACAATGACGCCGTGACGGTCGACGTCGTCGACGACGGGATTGGGATAGAGATCGGTCCTGAGGAATCCATGGGCCACGGCCTGATGAATCTTCGGAATCGAGCGGAGAAGTTGAGCGGCGCCTTTGAGATTGTCTCCGTCGAGACCGGTGGAACACGGCTGAGCTGGTCCGCACCAGTGTGAAAGTGGAGACGCCCGAATCAAATGGATCCCATGGGCAGCGCTGAGCGCTTAGCGCTCCCGACCGGCTGACGCCGCCCGCGAGACGTCATGTTGGATGCCGACGATGGTGTCTCGTTGCTCTGCCAGGGACCGACGAAACTCGGCGATCCGCTTCTCCAGCTGAGCACCGAAGGCCTCTGCGGCGTCCTCGTGTCCTGCAACTCTGTCTCGTATCTCCATGTGAGCGAGGTCGAGCTGGACCAGGAACTCGTCAACGTGCGCCCTCCAGGAGTCCAACATCGACTCGAGGCGTGACATGACATCGAACGCCTCGGCCGGCGGCGTCGTCTCGTGGGTCTGGTTGTCCGTGGGCATCGGATTTCCTCCTCAGTGTGGGTGGCTTCTCGAAAGCATGGACGCCACCGACCACGCCGCATAGAGGACCATCGTCACATTCGGCACATCAAAGTTGCCGCGGAGGCATTCCCTGGGGGCACATTGGACGGAAGTCCCTGGATCTAGGGACGTTTTTCCCTAAGTGGACTGACCCGAATGCGAGGACAATGCCGATAGACCTAGAGAGAATCGTGAGGAGACGGCGGTGGAACCGAATGGCCCGAACAGCCACGGACTCGGCGAACTTCGAATCGTCGTGGGCACCGATGGCTCGGCCTGCGCCATCCGGGCCGTCGAGTTCGCCGTCAGGGAGGCAGCCAGATGGGGTGCCCTCCTTCACGTCGTGACCGCGTACCACGAGCAGCCGGCGGGAGCAGGCTTGGTGCTCCCCTTGGGACTCTTCCAGGGATCGGCCGAGGCCGTCGTTTCCGAGGGGCTGCGCCGGGCCGAGGAAGTCGATCCCACAGTGGTCCTCAAGGGCGAGGCTGTGGTCGGGACCGCTGGCGTCGCCCTCGCAACATTGAGCGAAGGAGCCGTGGCGCTGGTGGTGGGAACGCGAGGCCACAACGAACTGTCCGGCCTCTTCTTGGGCTCTGTCTCCCAGTACGTCCTGCATCACGCGACCTGCACCACGATCGTGGTGCGCTGACGATGATGCGCTCGGTCGGCGACTCCAACTCGTCGCGGCTGCGGACCGCTGAGCCACCCGGCGCGACCGGCGGCCAAGCAGCGGTAGACGGAAGCCTCTTTGCCGTGGATGATCTCTTGGCGACGTACGCCCGTCACCAAGAAGAGATCGCGGACCGCGGCCGAGCCGACGTCTTGGAGCGTCAGCGTTTTGTGCACGCAGCAGCGTGCATGTTCGAACGGGTGGTGCAGCCTGCCTTTCGGGATGTTGCCGAGCGGCTCAACGGCCATGGCGGAGTGGCCTCATCGAGGAGCGTCCGGCAGATGAGCGTCACGGCCAGAGATTGACCTCGTGGATCTCACTGGAAGGCCCCGTCGCCCCCCCTCCACGCGTTGACCGGAACCCCTACGTCCAGCTCGAGGTCGATGTGCCCTGGCGGAACGTCACGGTCTGGGAGGGCGACATATGGCAGAAGCTCGGAGCGAGCCGTGTCACCGAGCCCTTCACGCTGGAGCAACTCACAACCGAGAATGTGACAGACAGGGCGCTGGGCGTCCTGCGCAGAACCGTCAATCGCGGCGACCTGCCCAAGGAGGCGGCACAATGAAACTCGACCCTCGAGGCTCGACCGTGCTCGGCGAAGGCGCCTGCCGAGAACACCTCACGCGTGCGGGGGCATCGGCGGGGATCGGACGAGTCGCAATCAACGGGGCCCACTCGCCCTATGTCATTCCCGTGAACTTCACGGTGATCGAGGGTGGGATCGTGATCCGCCTCGGAACAGGGTGGGCCGCGTTTCACCTCGATGGCGCCGCCGTGACGTTCGAGACCGATCAGGCGGAGGCAGCCCAGCATTCCGGTTGGAGTGTCGTAGTCGAGGGCGTCGCCCGCACGGTTCCGTACGACGAGGTCGGCCGACTCGGCGTCAACCTCCCGAACCCCATGGTGGCCGTACCGGGTGTACGCGTGTTCGAGATCATCCCGTTCAAGGTGACGGGTCGTGCCGTCGAACCCGACCTGCGGGGTGCGCAGAACGAGACGGCCGGCGAGTCACTCGAAAACCTGGTGGAGCCCAGAAAACTGCGCCTCGGACGGGACGGAGCCAGGGAGCTCGCCTCCGTCTTGCGTTCGGTGCTCGGCGACCTCAGCTCGGAAATAGCTGACACCGACAATCCGGAGTTCCGGAGGACCCTGCTCGAGCGTCGCCGCCTCCTCGAAGGCATCGGCGCACAGTTGGCGAACCCCGACGTCACGTGACGGGATCGTGCAGTTTCAGCAGGTGGGACCGGTCATGTCGATAGAGGTGCTCGTGAGGCAAGCCGGCGAGGTCGTCCCGGCTGTGGCCACAGATTCGTGGTGACGTCCCGACCTCCGCTGCCGGGAGCGTCACCCGCACTCCGCGAGGGAGGCGAGGAGGCCTCTGCCGTCTTGGGATCGGACGAGCTCCAGGCCATCGATGCCTACTGGCGGGCGGCCAACTATTGCTCGGTCGGTCAGATCTACCTCCTCGACAACCCGCTATTGCGAGAGCCGCTTCGGGCTGAGCACGTCAAGCCGCGCTTGATGGGCCATTTCGGCACGACGCCGGGCCTCAACCTGATTTACACCCACCTCAACCGCGTCATCACCGCCAGGGACCTCGACATGATCTACGTGATCGGCCCCGGACACGGAGGGCCGGGCATCGTTGCCAACACATATCTGGAAGGCACCTACAGCGAGTTCTACCCTCACATCACGCAGGACCTGGAAGGCCTGCGGCAGCTCTTCCGGCAGTTCTCCTTCCCAGGCGGTATTCCGAGCCACGTGTCGCCGGGGACGCCGGGCTCGATTCACGAAGGAGGAGAACTCGGGTACTCGCTCATGCACGCCTACGGGGCTGCCTTCGACAATCCGGATCTTGTCGTGGCCTGCGTCATCGGCGACGGAGAGGCCGAGACGGCTCCCCTGGCCGGATCCTGGCACTCCAATAAATTCCTCAATCCGGTGGGAGATGGCGCGGTGCTCCCCATCCTCCACCTCAACGGCTACAAGATCGCCAACCCGACCATCTTGGCTCGGATCGGTGAGGACGAGTTGCGGTGGCTGCTCGAGGGCTACGGCCATAGCCCGATCTTCGTTGCGGGCGACAACCCTTTCGATGTGCATGAGCAGCTGGCCGCGGCGCTCGATCGAGCCCTCGACGAGATTGCCGACATCCAGACCACGGCCCGCAGCCGCACCACGGGTGCTCGCCCGGCCTGGCCCATGATCGTCTTGCGGACGCCCAAAGGCTGGACCGGTCCGAAGACCGTCGACGGGCTGCCGGTCGAGGGCACGTTCCGCTCCCATCAGGTGCCCGTCGGAGACGTCCGCACCAACCCTGAGCATCTCGCCGTGCTCGAAACGTGGATGCGCAGCTATCGGGCCGAGGAGCTCTTCGACGAGGCCGGGCGTCTCCTCCCTGAGCTGGCTGCACTGGCGCCGTCGGGCGCGCGCCGCATGGGTGCGAACCCCCACGCCAACGGAGGGCTCCTTCTCAAGGACCTCACCATGCCGGACTTCACCCGCTACGGGGTGCCCGTCGCACGACCAGCCACGGCTTGGGTGGAGCCGACGAGGGTGCTCGGAGAACTGCTGCGCGACGTCATCAACGCGAATCCCACAACGTTCCGCTTGGTCGGACCCGACGAAACCGTTTCGAACCGGCTCGGGGCCGTCTTCGAGGCAACCGAACGCGTCTGGGAGGCCGACATCCGACCGACCGACGAGCATCTCGCACCCCAGGGCCGGGTCATGGAGGTCCTCAGCGAGCACCTGTGCGAGGGATGGTTGGAGGGCTACCTCCTCACCGGCCGCCACGGTCTGTTCAACTGCTACGAGGCATTCGTCCCCATCATCGATTCGATGCTCAACCAACATGCCAAGTGGTTGAAGACCTCTCGGGGCATCCCGTGGCGGCGCCCCATCGCGTCGCTGAACTATCTCCTCACGAGCCACGTCTGGCGCCAGGACCACAATGGGTTCTCCCACCAGGACACCGGTTTCATCGACCATCTGGTCAACAAGAACTCGGACCAAGTGCGCATCTACCTCCCCCCGGATGTGAACACCCTGCTCTCCGTGGCCGACCATTGCCTCAAGAGCCGCGACTACGTCAATCTGGTCGTTGTCGGCAAACAGCCGGCTTTGACGTACCTTTCGATGGAGGACGCAGTGGCCCACTGCACGAGGGGTGTGGGCATTTTCGAGTGGGCGAGCAATGACGCCCAGGAGATTCCCGATGTCGTTCTCGCTTGTGCCGGCGACGTTCCCACACTCGAGACAGTTGCAGCAGCGCAGCTCTTGAGACGGCACCTCCCGTCACTGCGGGTGAGGGTCGTCAACGTGGTCGACCTCATGCGGCTTTGTGACCGGGATTCGCACCCCCATGGCCTCTCCGACCGCGAGTTCGACGAGCTCTTCACGAGCGACCGTCCCGTCATCTTCGCCTACCACGGTTATCCATGGCTGATCCATCGCCTCACCTACCGCCGCGCCAACCACGACAACCTCCACGTACGAGGCTTTCGCGAGGAGGGCACCACCACCACTCCATTCGACATGGTGATGCTCAACGACCTCGATCGGTTTCACCTGGTCATGGACGTCATCGACCGTGTGCCCGGCCTCGGGGAGCGGGCTGCAGGCCTTCGTCAAGACATGCAAGACGCGCGGCTCAGAGCACGTTCCTATACCCGGACGCACGGGGAAGACCCTCCCGAGATCACCGACTGGGTCTGGAGCGAGTACGCGTCATGAACCTGCTGGTCGTCAACGCCGGCTCTTCCAGCCTCAAGGTGCGTGTCCTCAACGACGACGACGACCTTGTGCATGCCGTCGACCTGCCGGCTGACCGCGGCATATTCGATCCGACCTCGCTGAGACGATTCCTCGCGGAATGTCCTGAATCCATGGCTGCGGTCGGCCACCGCATCGTCCACGGCGGCTTGTACTTTGCCGGTCCGTCACGACTGGACGCGGCAACCACCGAGGCATTGCGCGGACTCGTCTCAATGGCCCCCCTCCATCAGACCGCCGGACTCCGGGCCGCCGACATCGTCGGTGAGGCCCTGGGTGACGTGCCGGCGGTTGCCTGCTTCGATACCGCTTTTCACTCGACGCTGCCCGAAGCAGCGGCCACATACGCCGTCCCGGTCGAATGGCGGGAGTTGGGTGTGCGTCGCTTTGGCTTCCACGGCCTGAGCCACGGCTACGCGTGGCGGCGGACGATCGAGCTCATGGGACACTCCGGTGCTGGTGTCCGCGTGGTCACCTGCCATTTGGGTGCGGGCGCCTCCTTGGCCGCCGTCCTCGAAGGCCGTTCGGTCGATACGACGATGGGCTTCACGCCCCTCGAGGGCCTCGTCATGGCGACGCGGTCGGGCACGGTCGATCCAGGCCTGATCCTGTGGCTCGCCCAGGAGCAAGGGGTCCCGGTCAGCGAGATCGCCAGCGTGCTCGAGCACGAATCGGGACTGTACGCATTGGCCGGATCGTCGGACATGGCGGAAGTGGAAGCGCTGGTCGCCGACGGGCACGCCGACGCTCAGCTTGCCTTCGATGTCTACGTGCACCGACTCCGGGCAGCCATGGCGGCGATGGTCAGCGCTTTGGGAGGTGTCGATGCCGTCACCTTCACGGGAGGGGTGGGGGAGAACGCAGCGCACCTGCGGGCCGAGGTGCTGTCGACGATGGGCTTCCTTCGACTCTCCCTCGATGAGGAGACGAACAGGTCAGCCGAGCCGGATGCGGAGATCACCGGGGCGCGTTCGCGCGTCAGGGTCTTCGTGGTCCGGGCAAGAGAGGATCTCCAGATAGCCGGGGAGGTTCGCTCGCTCCTCTGGTGAGGGAAGAGGCCGACGGGTCGATCCCGCAGATGCGCTGTCCTGGCGTGCGCTCCTACCGGCTGATGACGACCTTGAGCGCCCCGGTCTCGGATGCACGCCCGAAGGCGTCATAGGCCTCGAGCATTTGGTCCAGTGTGAAGTGATGGGTGACGAACTGGCTCCCGTCGAGCTGGCCCGACGTCAAGAGCCGGAGCAGGGTCGGCGTCGAGTACGCGTCGACCAATCCGGTCGTCATCGTGACATCGCGGATCCACAGCGACTCGAGATGCAGTGTCGCCGGCTTCCCGTGCACCCCGATGTTGGCCACGTGGCCGCCCGGGCGGACGAGTGCGGTGCACAACTCGAAGCTCTCCGGCACGCCGACGGCCTCAATGGCGACGTCGGCACCGAGACCATCGGTCAAACTCCGCACGACTGCGATGGGGTCGTCGGACCCGTTGTTGACCGTCACGTCGGCACCAAAGCTCTTGGCGGCATCGAGTCGGGCGTCGGCCAGATCGACGGCCACGATGTGGCTCGGTGAGAACAGTTGCGCTCCCATGATGGCGGCAAGGCCGATCGGTCCCGCGCCGACGACGGCAACGGTGTCGCCCGGTTGAACGTGGCCGTTCAGCACCCCGACTTCGTATGACGTCGGGAGGATGTCAGCCAGCATCAGGACGTGTTCGTCCGCCACCCCGTCGGGGACGAGGTACGTCGATGTGTCCGCGAAAGGCACGCGTACCAGCTCTGCCTGGGTTCCGTCGATGAGGTGGCCGAGGATCCACCCCCCACCTCCCAGGCACTGCCCGTAGCGGCTCTCGCGGCAGAACCGACAGACTCCACAGGCCGAGATACACGAAACCAGTACACGCTGGCCCACGTCCCGGGTCTTTACGCCCGCGCCTACTTCGACAATGGTGCCGACAGCCTCGTGCCCGAGGATCCTTCCAGCAGTCGTCTCGGGAACGTCGCCCTTCAAGATGTGCAGATCCGTGCCGCAAATGGTCGTGGCGTCCACCTGGACGATGACATCGCTGTCATGCTCGATCTTGGGATCGGCTACCTCGGTCCAGCTCTTCTTGCCCGGTCCCTCGTACACGAGTGCTTTCACTGTCGTACCTCCGCTGTGTGTTGCCATGGTGCAAGCAATGGATCGACCACGACTACGGACCAACGTCCCATTCCGGTTCTCCCCTCGGCACCAATGGGACCCATGTCCCTGGACACCGGGACGTTCTTCCGTAGTGGCCGAACTGGGATCGGGCAATCCTGGAGTGGGATCGAACACCACGAGTGGAGAGGACGGGACAATGGGCGACGAGACGCCGGCGGCTAGAAGCCAAGGCGAGCTCCGGATTGTCGTCGGGGTGGACGGTTCTGATTGCGCCAACCGCGCCCTTGACTATGCCGCGCACCAGGCGGCCCGGACAGGCGCCATGTTGCAGATCGTCAGCGTCTACAACATTCCCACGGAGGGGTCTTGGATCAGGACGGGGCTCCTGCACGAGGATGCGATCACCATCGTCAAGGGCGCAGTCGAGCGCGTCGGGTGCCTCGAGCCCGACGTGGTGGCCAAGGGTGTGGTCACCCTGGGTGTGCCCGGACCGGTCCTTGTGGAAATCGCCGAGGGGGCCTCCGGCCTCGTCGTTGGCACCCGGGGACATGGGCACCTGGCCGGCGTGATCCTCGGCTCGGTATCCGAATACGTGCTGCACGACGCAACGTGCACGACGACCATCGTTCGGTGACCAGGACGATGACCACCGACAACTCACTCTCCGGCCTCGATGCGGCCTTTCTGCATCTTGAGGACGAGGGGACGCCGATGCACCTGGCGTCCATCGGCGTCTTCGAGGGAGGCCCGTTGCTGAACGAGGTCGGAGCGCTTCGCCTCGACGACCTCCGACAGCTGGTCTCGTTCCGGCTGCAGTTCGTGCCCCGGCTCCGCCAGAAGGCGCATGCCGGGCTGTGGCATCAGGCTCCGCCGGCCTGGGAGGACGACAAGTCGTTCGACATCGTTCACCACGTTCGAGAGTGCCGGCTCCCCGCTCCGGGGAACGAAGCGCAACTGCTCGAGCTCTGTGGTGACCTGCTTGCGCAGCCCCTTGATCGATCCCGTCCCCTGTGGGAGCTCGTCTTCGTGACCGGGCTCGCCGATGATCGGGTGGCCTTGGTCGAAAAACTGCATCACTCCATGGCCGACGGGATCTCAACGGCCGAGCTGGCCACTGTTCTCTTGGACCTCACGGCCGAGGCCTCAGATATCCCGCGGGACTTTCACTGGGTCCCCAACCAGGTTCCGACCGACGAGGAGCGCGCGTTCCACGACCTGTTCCGCCTGGCCGGCGTGGCCCTCCGCGTGCCGGCGTGGATCGGCTGGTCGATCGCCCACCCCGTCCGCCGAGCCCGTTCGGTGCAACGGCTGGGCACCGCGCTGGTCGCCATGCTGCCCACCGGTCTGGTCACTCGACCGTCCTCAATCAACCGTCAAATTGGGGATCAGCGAGCGGTGCACGTGGTGCGCTCGGACCTTGAGGCGGTGCGTGCCGTTGCCCACACTCACAACGCAACGATCAACGACGTCGTCCTGACCGCGGTGGCGGGCGGATTGCGCGCACTTCTGTCCGCCCGCGGCGAACTCCAGGGCGCCTCGACGCTCCAAGCCGTCGTGCCCGTTGGCCTCGACGTCGGTGCGAAGCGCCCCATGGGGAACGAGGTGTCGGCCCTCTTCGTGAAACTCCCCATCGACGAAGGCGATCCCTTCCGCGCGCGTTGGAGAAGATCTCTTCGACGACGAAGACGCAGAAGAACCAGCATCGTGAGGAGGTCCCGCTCGTCGCACTACAGCTTCTCGATCCCACGCCCCAGGGCGTCCTGGCCGGCGCCACGCGCCTGCTGCGCTACCAGCCCGTCTTCAACCTGATCGTGACCAACGTTCGTGGCCCGAGTACACCCCTCTACCTGCTGGGCGCCCGTCTGCTCGAGGCGTATCCCATCGTCCCCCTGTTGGGCAACACAGGCCTTGGCGTGGCCGCCATCTCCTACGACGGTCAGCTCACACTGGGCGTGTACACGAGCCCCGAGGTCGTGCCGGACGCCTCTGTCTTTTGCGACGGCGTCTCCCGGACCTTCGAGGTGCTCAATGGGCCTTCGGTCGCTCGGTCGCCGGACCTCCATCCCTCGTAGACGCGAGAGAGAACTCTGAGTAGAAAGACGGAAAGAGCAAGGAGGATCCATGCCATCGGAGAGCGAATCGACGACCGCTTCGAACAGAGTCGTCGTGGGTGTCGACGGCTCGCCTGCTTCCCTTGAAGCGCTCGAATGGGCGCTTCGTTACTCGTCATTGAGCTGTTCGAGCGTCGATGTCGTTGCTGTCTGGGATTGGCCGCTCACGCTGAGCATGGCGCCGATCGCGCCGGGCGGTGGACGCGCCAGGAACGCCGAAGAGATGCTGGACTCCCTGGTCCGGCAAAAGAGAGCCGAACACCCAGATCTGCAGATCGATGGCCATGTCGTCCAAGGTCACCCAGCCTCCGTGTTGGAGGACATATCCAAGGGAGCGGCTCTGCTCGTTGTTGCCACGAGAGGTCACAGCGAGCTGCTTGGCTTCCTGCTCGGGTCAGTCAGTGAGCACAGCGCATCGCACGCTCGGTGTCCTGTGCTCGTGTATCGCAACGAGCCGGGAAGTTCGGCGTCGGGTTAACCGAAGCCTCGGAACGCCTTGGCCGCACGCGATGCCGGCCGGCGCCGCCTCCGGGGGGGACGGGGAGGCCAGTGGCACCGGCCGGTTCGCGCTTCAGGCCAGCCTAAGGGTGTCTTCTGTGGCCCAGCTGCGATCTGCGTTACGGGTCAGTTGCGAGTTCGGGCATGGCGCGCCGCCCCGCACTCCTGCGCTCTGGGAAACCTCGACGATGCGGTGCCGAGACCGGGCATCATGGTCGGTGTTGACGGCATATGCCGTCCACGACCAGAGGAGGTGGTTCAAGTGGAGGATCGATGCACCGCTCGGCTCTATCTCGAGCTCCGCGACGCCACGACCACCTCGTGCGAGGCGAGGGCCGAGGAGCTGGTTCGCCTCCCCACGGCGGAACGGGTGACCTGGTGGGAGAACTGCGCACTCGGAAGAACCGACCTCCCATTCCGCGTCCGCGACGCCAGGACGCTCACGGTGGTCGAGGCCGGAGACGGCTTTTGCGCTCCGACGCCGGCGCCCGAGACCTCCGAGGCCCATGTCTTCTCTCGGACCCCTCGTCCGAGCCAGGGCATTCTCACGCGGCGCGCCCACGCTGGGCCTGCTCATCGTGTGGATCAGCCCTCGTGCACCCGAACTCGCCCGCGCGCTACGCGACTGGGGCGACTTCGTCCACATCCGCCATATCGCGGCCGCGGGTATTCCAGGATTCACCCAGATCTCGGTCTACGAGAACGTGGCCGGTACCGAGCCCCAGTACATGCACTTCTACGAGTTCGACACGACCGACGCCGAAGCGACCTTTTCGACCATGATCGAGTTCGTGGCGCCCCGCCTGGGGGGCACGGAGGGCGCGGCCTATGTCGAATGGGCCGATTGGCGGGCACCCGGCGGGCGCTTGTTCTATTGCAACACCTTCCGCCGTCTCGGTGAGGTCGAAACCGCCTGAAATCGCCGCGACCCGGATCAGGCCGTCGCGGGCTCCGGGATGAGGTCCGCTGTGACCAGGTTGTCGCGGGTGTCGTGCCGGGGCGCCTTCCCACCGCGCGTCCACGATGCCGCAGCGCCCAAGAGGCACATGACGATGCCGAAGTCGAAGGCGGTATGCAGTCCCTGCTTGAACGCGTCGCTGAGGAGGTTCGGGAAGAAGCGTTCACCGGTCACTGTGGCGCGCTGCCCTGGTGCCAGCTGCGCGAGCACGTGCGGCCCGAGGAGGTGGCTGGCCGGGTTGTACCCCAAGAAGGCGGCGAAGAGGGTGGACACCGGTGGGAGGTGGGAGATCGACACCGCCGTCGCCGTCGGCACACCGTGGGCGGTCAGACCCTTTTCCAGCGCGGCGGGCAGGGTGGCGGCGAGCCCGGCGATGATCAGACTGAAGAAGATGCCGATGGAGAGGACCTGCGCCGAGTTCTGGAACGTGGTGTTCATGCCCGAGCCCGCTCCCCGGTCGCTTGCCGGAAGGCTGTTCATGACGCCGGTCCGGTTCGAGGATCCGAACGACGCCATGCAGACGCCGGTGGCGAAGAGCAGGACGCCGAAGGACGCGTAGGAGAAGTCCACCGGTACGGTTTCGAAGAGTGCGAAGCACACGGCCGTCCCGAGCATGCCGAATGTCGCGAACGGGCGGGAGCCGAAGTGGTCGGAGAGGATGCCCGAAATGGGCCCGGCAACCAGGAAACCAGTGGTGAGCGGAATGATGTAGATCCCGGCCCACAGCGGCGTCACGCTGAAGGCATAGCCGTGCTGGGGGAGCCAGATTCCCTGTAACCAGATGATGAGCATGAACATCAATCCGCCTCGGCCGAGCGCACCGAGGAAGCTGGCGAAGACCCCCGCAGAGAAGGCTCTGATCTTGAAGAGCTGGAGCCGGAACATCGGCTCGTCGACGTGCACTTCGATGAAGCAGAACAGGACCAGGAAGGCGACACCGAGACCCAGCTCGAGCAGCACGACCGGGTTCGTCCATCCCATGGAGTGGTGCCCGTACGGCTCGATCCCGTACGTGATTCCCACCATCACGAGGATCAGACCGATGGCGAAAGTGACGTTGCCGGCCCAGTCGATACGAGCGCGCGACCCGCTTTGGACCTCCTGCAGCGAGTAGTAACCCCAGATGGTGGCGAACAAGCCGATGGGTACCGAGACCAAGAAGATGAGCCGCCAATTGATGGGAGCCAGCAGGCCACCGAGCAGGAGCCCGATGAAGCTCCCGCTGATCGCGGCGGCCTGGTTGATGCCCAGGGCGAAGCCGCGGCGATCGGGCGGGAATGCGTCGGTCAGGATGGCGGCGGAGTTGGCCATCAACATGGCGGCGCCGACGCCTTGGAAGATGCGCATGACGATCAACCAGATGCCGCCGGCGGTCCCGGTCAACCAGGTGATGCTCAGCAGTAGGGAGAAGAAGGTGAAGACCGCGAAGCCGAGGTTGTACATGCGCACCCGGCCGTAAATGTCGCCCAGGCGCCCGAGACTCACGACCAGCACACTCGTCACGACCAAGAAGCCGAGAATCATCCAGAGCAGGAAGAAGGTGTTCGAGGGCAGCAGGGGATCGAGGTGGATCCCCCGGAAGATGGCGGGCAGCGCGATGAGGACGATGGAGGAGTCGATGGTCGCCATCAACATGCCAAGCGTCGTGATGAAGAGCGCAATCCACTTGTGCCGCTCGTTAGCAGCGGCATGCGCGTCCGCCACGTGGGTCATGCCCGGAGGCCCCTTCTTGTCGTACGTGTCGTGCGGCCTCCGGCCGGTGATCAGGAACCGACGGTTCCGCTTTTGCTAGCCTAACCGGAACTCGGGGTTCCGGCTCTGGGGGACCCACTGACATGGCGAGCACCCGCACCCACATCGGCGTCACCTTCGTCGTCCTGGCGACGGCCGCGCTCGCGTTCAGCTTGCTGCAGTCCTTGATCATCCCGGCTATACCCCAGCTCGAGCACACCTTGCACACGTCCGAGAACGGCGCGAGCTGGCTGCTCACCGCGTATCTCCTCAGCGCCGCCATCGCCACTCCCATCCTGGGCCGCATCGGGGACCAGGTGGGCAAGGAGAAGATGCTCGTGGTGGTGTTGGTCGCGCTCAGCGTCGGCACCCTCGTCAGCGCACTGGCCACCTCGCTCACGGTCATGATCGTGGGTCGCGTGGTCCAAGGCGCGGCCGGGGCTGTGTTCCCGCTCGCCTTCGGCATCATCCGTGACGAGTTCCCCGCCGAACGGGTCGCCGGTGCCATCGGCGTGTTGTCGGCCATCCTCGGGCTGGGCGTCGGGGCTGGCATCTTGTTGGCCGGACCGATCCTCGAACACCTGAATTACCACTGGTTGTTCTGGTTCCCGCTGGTGATGGCGGTCGGTGCCACTGTGTCGACCTTCATTTTCGTCCCCGAGTCGCCGGTGCGGGCGGGCAGGGGTATCAACTGGGCCGGCGCGGTCCTGATGTCGGGCTGGCTTGTCACCGGCCTGCTGGCGGTGTCCTATGGGCCCACCTGGGGCTTGGCTCAGCACGCGCGTGCTCGGGCTCTTCGGGGCAACGGTGGTGCTGCTCGGGCTGTGGATCTGGTCCGAGTCGCGGTCGCGCACACCACTGGTCGATATGCGCATGATGCGGATCCCGGCCGTGTGGAGCACGAACCTGGCGGCGTTGTTGTTCGGGTTCGGAATGTTCGCCATGTTCATCACCGTGCCGCAATTCGCCCAGACACCGAGTGCAGCCGGGTACGGGTTCGGGGCGTCGGTCACCCAATCGGGCCTCTACCTCTTTCCCTTTGCCACGGCCATGGTCGTGGTGGCTCCGCTCACGGGCCGCCTTTCGGTCTGGGTGGGATCGAAGATCGTGCTGATCGCGGGGTCGCTGTTCTCGGCGACGAGCTACCTCTTGCTCACCATCACCCACAGTGAACCCTGGACCATCTACGCCGCCGCCGGGCTCTTGGGTGTGGGAGTGGCACTCGGATACGCCTCCATGGCCAACCTCATCATCGAGGCAGTTCCCGCTGAACAGACAGGCGTGGCCACCGGGATGAACACGAACATCAGGAACATCGGCGCCGCGCTGGGAAGTGGTGTGGCCACCAGCCTCGTCGTCGGCGAGATGCTCCCGAACGGCTATCCCAAGGAGTCCGGGTACGTGTTCGCCTTTGCCGCAAGCGGCATCGCGCTCCTCGTCGCCGCAGTCGCCGCCTGCACGATCCCGCGGCGCCAGGGCGTGTCCATTGTGTCGGTCGAGTCCCATCCCGCGCTCACCGCCGAGGCCGAAGTGGTCGTCGGCGCCATCGCCTTCGTCCCCGAGGAGCCCGCGTGACGCGCGGAGCCGTGGTGCCCGCGGCCGGCGCCGGCGAGCGTCCTCTCCGGCGCGATGCCGAGGTGAACCTGGGGCGGATCCTCGTCGCCGCACGCGACGTCTTCGCCGAGGAGGGATACGAGGCCTCCATGGAGGCGATTGCGGCGCGGGCCGACGTCGGGATCGGCACGCTCTACCGCCGGTTCCCGCACAAGGCCGACCTGTTGAACGCGGTCGTCGCAGCAGCGAGGGAACGCAACCGTCAGATCGCCGAAGAGGTGCTCGCCACGGTGCCGCCCAAGGATGCCGTCTTCGAATTCGTCCGGCGCTGCATCGCGGTGCCGAGCTGCTGGCGGGCGACCATCTCGGCACCGCCCTGGCGTTCGTCGGGTCACGGCCTCAATGCCTGGGCTCCGCTGCTCGAAGAGATCCTTGCACGCAGCCAGGGAGCCGGGACCGTGCGCCGAGACGTCACCGTGACCGACCTCATCGTCGTGCTGATGTCGGTCCGCTCCATCGCCGACGTCTGCGACACCAAGTCGTTCAAGCCCTCGCTCCGTTTCTTGGAGCTGGTGCTCGACGGTCTCCGTCCGGGTCATCCGCCTGTCGCCGTGCCGGCGCTCAGCGTGGCCCAGCTGGACAAGGTCCTCAAGCGCCGCTAGACGGGTGAGCGCCCGGCCACCCGGGCTGGTTCAGGCGACGGCATCGAGGCCCTCGAGCGCCGCGAGCAGGTCGCGGCGCAACCGATCTGGTGACGACGCGCCGTAGAGGGGCCCGGCGCCGTCGGACAACAGGGTTCTGATGCGCGCGATTCCTTGCACACCCACGGGCTCGCACGCGGCGAGTCGCTCGACGACAGCCTGCAGCTCTGCGTGACAGCGGCAAACGGCGGTGCGGCTGAGTGGCGTCATGACGCGACCTCCTTGCGGCGCGGTCGCGAGGAGGGCGATCCGGGCAAGTGAGTGTCCGATGACGCGGCGTTGCGTCGGCTCACAGAGGTGGCCTGCATGCACGGCAAGTGCCACGCTCGATTCGGGCGACGCCCCGGCCGCCAGAGCCCGGTCCAGCGAGCCCGATCGGAGCTTCGCCACGGCCCGGTCTCGCAGCCGTACCCGCTGGAGACCGAGCCGCTTGCCCTGCTCCACGAGCACGATCATGGGCGCACCTGCGGGGTCTCCAGCGTGACCATCAAACACTATCATGACAGTCACGCAAAGACCGGTCAAGTAGGTTTAGGGGTCACGACAGCTAGGATGAAACGATGGTTCTGCCCGCTTGGGTGCCCGACGTCGAGACCAAGCCGGCACCCATGCCGCTCCTGGTGGTCCAGTCCTTCGTGAACACGTGGGAGGCCGATACGGGCGTCGACCTGCTGGCCGACCCGGTCGCCGCCGGCCTCTGGCTCCGCGAGGCGGGCCTGACCGGCCCGGGAAGCGACGAGCGTGGGCCCGACCCGGCGGCCCTTCGCGGGGTGCGCGAGGCCGTCCGGAACCTCCTGGCGTCGAACGAAGGCGGGGCGGCGCCGAACGAGCACGACGTCGAAGCCCTCCGGCAGGTGGCAGCCGGTTGCCGATTGCGCCCGACGGTGGAGCCCAACGGCGGGGTCGACGTCGTGCCGGCTGACGACGGGGAGCACGAGTGGGCGTCGCGGCTCCTGCTGATCATCCGCGACGCACAGCGCGACGGCACCTGGGGTCGTTTGAAGGCGTGCCGGAACCCTGAGTGCAGATGGGCCTTCTACGACCGCTCCCACGCCGGGCGCGGGACGTGGTGCGACATGGCGGTCTGCGGGAATCGGATCAAGAACCGCAACCTGCGGTCCCGACGGGCCGCCACCGGCCAAGCCCGTCGCCGTGGCGGCCCGGGATGAGCCCGACGCTGCAGAGCGGCATCGACGACAAGATCGGGACGCTGGCACTGGAATTACGCGAAACGCAACGCCCTCGGCGCGACCACGGTCGAGGAGATGCTGCGTGCGCTGGCGTCCTTCGAGAGCGCCGGCGTGCGCGCCGTCGTCATCCGCACCGCCACGCCGTCGGCGGTGTGGTCGGCCGGCCACGACATCGACGAGCTCCCCGTGCGAGGCGTCGACCCGCTTCCATTCGCCGACCCGCTCGAAGAGCTGCTCCGCGCCGTGCGCGGGTATCCCGGCGCCGTCATCGCGATGGTGCACGGCACCGTGTGGGGAGGGGCCTGCGACCTGGTGTTGAACTGCGACATGGTGGTCGGGGACGACACGGCGGCCTTCGCCGTGACGCCGGCCCGCTTGGGCCTGCCCTACTCAGCGTCCGGGATCCAGTACTTCTTGGCCCGCCTCCCGCTCAACGTGGTGAACGAGCTGATCATGACGGCGGACCTGATCTCCGCCGACCGTGCTCACGACGTCGGAATTCTGAACCGGCTCGTCGGCGCCGACGAGCTCGAAGCCTGTACCTACGCATTGGCGCGCACGGTGCGGAGCCGGTCAGGAGAATCCATACGCGCCTACAAGCTGCAGGCGACGACCTTCGTGCGCGCCGTGGCTCTCTCGGCCCAGGACTCGCAGTGGATCAACCAGCTCCGTCACGACGTCTATTCGGGTGACGACTACGCGGAGGGCATCGCCGCCTTCCAGGAGAAACGCCCGCCCAACTACGCCTGAGTCCTGCCGGCTTTAGCGGACGAGCGCGGCGATCCCGAGGCCAAGAGGTGCCAGCAGCCAGCCCCACCGGACGGCGGCCACCACCACCTCGGAGCGGTAGCCGTAGAGCACGGCGAGCTGGATCGGTTGGAAGGACGGCGCGCTCAACCCGCTCAGGACCGCCACGACCACCAGCGGTGTCGAGGACAGCAGGGCGGCCGTGATGGCCACGACCAGGTAGTACGCGATCCGCACCAGCCGTCAGCCAGGTACAGCGCCGCAGAGCGTGTCCGGTCTGGGGGACGCCCAGATTGTGCGGATGGATCACCGAACCCGTGAAGAGTGCGGCGCCCGAGAAGGCGAGGAGGGGCCCCGCCAGGGTCAAGACGTCGGCGGTCCAGCTCGGTGCGGACCCGACGACATGGAGGAGCAACCCGAGGATCGAGGCCAGGATGGGCGACTGGTCGACCCAGGTGGTGGCCCGGCGCTGACGAATCGGCGCATCGCGTCGCATCAGGTGGACGCACACGGCGCCCCAGGCCGACGTGATGACGTTGGCCAGTACCGCGATCATGGCCCCGGTCGATCCGGCGAACGCGGTTGCTGCCGGGACGACCCAAAATCCGCTGTTCGGGCTGACGGCCCACGCCTCGAGTGCTCCTTCGCCGGCACTCCGCCGGCCGCGGGTGATCTGGACCGCGCCCAGCATGAGCCAGAGTCCGGCAGCGAGTGCCAGCGGGCCGACCAGTTGGCGGGCCGAGGTCAGCCGCCAGGCGGCGGCGAAGGAGAGCGTGGCCGACGTGACCAGGATCTGCACGCGCAGCACGACGGGCCAGACCCGTCGGACCTGTGCGCCGCCGTTCGCCGCGCCCCAGCCGAGCAGCCCGCCCACCAGGAAGCAGACCAGGCTGAGCACACCCAGATTGTGCCCCGCCGGAGGTCAGGGGCTCCTCCGGTCGCGCCCGGCGCCAACGGATAAGGTGCCGCAATGCACACTCAACGCATCCACGAGGTGCTCGCGGAGGCGATTGTCGGGCGTCACTTGCTTACGCACCCCTTCTATCAGCGATGGGAAGCAGGAACCCTTTTTGAGGGCGAGCTTGCTGCCTACGCGGAGCAGTACCGCCATATCGAGCGCGAGCTACCGGTCACTCTGGCGGCGATCGCCGCCGCATTACCGGAAGGACGCGCGCCGCGAGCTGGTCGAGGCGAACCTGGCTGACGAGCTTGGTTCTCCCGAGCCGCACGCCGAGCTCTTCGAGTCGTTCGCGCTCGCGGCGGGTGCGAAGCCCGATGCCCGCGCGACCCCCTCGACCGCGGCACTCCTTGCCGTGGTGCGGACGACAGCCACCCACGATCCGGCCGCCGCGCTGGCAATGGTTGCCGCGTACGAGATCCAGGCGTCGGACATCGCGGCTTCCAAGGGGGACGGACTCCGTCGCCACTACGGCTTCGACGAGAGTGGGACCCGCTTCTGGGACGTCCACCGCACTCAGGAGCTTGAGCATGCGGGCTGGTCGATGGAAGCCCTCACCGAGCTCGGTGCCGATCCCGACGTGGTCCAGGCAGCGGCCCTCGTCTCCGCCGACTCGTGGTGGCTCTTCCTCAGTGAGCGCGAGGAGATGGCGCCGGCCGGCGCCGCCTGCTGAACTCGGGCTACTCGAGGTCGCCGCAACGAGCCGCTGCCTCGGCGAAGGCGGCGGCGCGGGCACGAAAGTCGGCGAAGCGCCCGAAGCTGGGGGCCGCCGGCGAGAGCAGGACGACGCCGCTCGCTCCCTCGGTGGACTTCGCCCATTCGAAAGCGGTCTCGACGGCCGCCTCGAGATCGGCCACGTCGAGGACGTCGACCCGGCTGGCAGCTGCTGCGCGGACGGCCGCGCCGATGCGCGGACCGTTGTCGGGCATCGTCACGACGAGCGTGGGTGCCGCACGGGCGGCCACCGCTGCGCCGAGCGGCGCGTAGTCGACCCCGCGGTCGAGCCCGCCCACGAGCAACGCGACGGGGCGTCCTTCGAAAGCCTCCAACGCGGCTTGGGCCGGCAACGAGTTCGTCGAGAGACTGTCGTCGACGAACTCGACGGTCCCGACGTGACCGAGGGACCGACAGCGGCTGGGCAGACCTCCGAATCCGTGGGCGGCTTTGATCAGCCGTTGCTCGTCGGAGGCCTCGGCGATGCCCAACCCGCTCAGGACCGCGCGGGCCATGGCTGCGTTGCGTGCGTTGTGGGGCCCGGGGAGCCCGAGGGCGCTCGACCATCGCGTGTCGTCGCGCACGTCGGCGGCGCTGACCCAGTGCGCGTGCGGTCCGAGCAGCGCCGTCTGCGCACGCAGCTCGCTGTCCGTGCCGTCGAGCAGCGCGAGCGTGACGCCGGGCTTGGTGCACAACGACAACTTGTCCTCGTAGTAGCGCTCGACCGACCCGTGCCAGTCGAGGTGATCGGGGGAGAGGGACGTCACTGCGACCACGCGGGGGCCGTGGGCCAGGTCCGGCACCTGGAAGCTCGAGGTCTCAATGATCCAGTAGTCGGGTGCGGGCTCGCCCGCGGCCTCGAGGCCAGGGCCGGGATCCCACGGGGGGTGACCGATGTTGCCGCCCGCCCGGGCCCGGTATCCGAGCGCGGTGAGCAGGTGCACCGCGATCGCCGTCGTCGTGCTCTTGCCCTTGGTCCCCGTGATGCAGGCGACCCGGGTCGGGTCGGCCTCTTCCATGAAGAGCCCGAGCCCCCCGCACACGGCGACGCCAGCCGATTCGAGCTGTGCCACCTCGGGTCGGTACCGGCTGATGCCCGGGCTCTTCACCACCACATCACAGCGCGCCAGTTCGTCCAGGCCGCCGGCCGCAGTCTGGAGGATGGGAATTCCGTCGTGGTCGGCGGCCGACGGATTGTCGTCGACCAGAATCGGCGACAGGCCCATGAGGCGCAACCGGCGGACGCTGGCCCGGCCCTCGACGCCGAGACCCCAGACGCCGACCGACGCGTCAGCGAGTGCGGACCAGGAGATCGGCTGGCGCATAGTGATCGGGAATGTGGTGGCTCCCGCGTGGCTCGAGCAACGCCTCGACGGCAACGGTGGGACCGGCGTCGTCCTGGCTGCCGCTGCCCGTGCCCGAGCCCGTGCCCGTGCTGTCTGCCGCTGACCGGACTGCCACCTCGGCGCCGAGTTGCTGCAGCATCGTCGCGTCCGCCCGGTCCGGCCGCTGCGCGGCACTCAGCACGGCGGCGCGGCACTCGTCGGTGTCACCGACGCACTCGAACGGCTTCATCCCCGTGCCGAGGGCGAGCAGGGTGCGAAAGCGCTCCTCGTTGTCCGGGTTGTCGAGGGGTTCTGCACCGTCGAACACGGTGGCCAGGTCGGAGCGGTCCATGAACGGGGCGAGCATCAGGTCGATGAAGCAGCACTTGTCGCACGTTCCGCACCAGTGGTCCAATCGTTGCGCCGGGTCCTGGCTGAAGGCGCGGTTGCAGCTGCGAAATGCGCGGTGGTACTGGGTCAGGCGCGCGAACCGGGCGGCCACCCACAGCTCGCTGCGCGGCCTGAGGTAGGAGAACACCGAGAAGTGCGCGCCCAGGTTGGCGTGGACGACCTCCCCGAAGGCTTGTTCGAATTGGTCGCTCTTCGACCATTGATGATTGACCGCGTGGTCCCCGTTCACGAGAGTCGGTACCGAGGCGGACCACTCGTTGGAGAGGACGACCGCGTCGCGGCCCTCGAGGACTGCCGCCACGACCGCGGTCGCAGTGACGATCGCGGTCACGGGGACGTGGCCGTTCAGGAAGCCCATCGTGGGCGAGTGGCGGACAAGGGGATCGATCTCCCGTTCGACGTGCCGCACGGGCAGTCCTGTGACCCGGGCCGCGTCCTCAATGGCGACGAAGCGATCACCTGGTGGGTGCACGACACAGAGTGCAGCGTCGGGATGGTCGAGCGAGAGTGCGTCGACCGTGACGATGGAATCGATGCCGCCCCCGAAGGGGATCAGAGGCCGACCCGGTCGAGGTGCGTACGCCGGCGTGGGCGGGTCGGCCAGATCGGGGCCGACGACGCGGAGCCCCCCGAGGTCGATGCCGTTGCGGAAGGCGAACTCGGCGAGGCCGTGGACGAAGTACTCGGTCAGGAACGACCGCTCGAGGGAGGTGGTCGCGAGGTCGCCGAGGTCGATGACGGGCGCTGCCGTGGTCTTGTAGTACGAGACGCCGGCCACGAGGTAGAGAAGACGGGCGGCTGCCCGCACGGCCGGGTCGGCCCAGTCGCCCCCTGACGAGAAGGTGAACCGCTCCGTGAAGACGTGTTCTCCAGCGGCGTAGCGGCAGAGGACGGCGTCGCGCGCGGGGTCGATGACGTACTCGTCGTAGCGGAAGATGTCGTCGAGAGCCATCGCAGGAGTGAGGGGTGCGCCGGGCGTCGGAGCGCTCCCATGCTACGGCGCACGCCGTGATGTCAGGGCCAGCCGTTCAGCCGGTGAGCCGCCTGCGTCAGCCGGTGAGCCGGGCCAGCAGGGCGAACCGGCCGCAGGGGCGCTGGGCGCGATCGCTGAAGAAGGCGGCGTCGGAGGTCGTGAGCTGGCTGCTGACGATGTGGTCGTCGCGGCACGCCGGCCCGGCGCAGCTGTTGGCTGTTGGCGGCGATCAGGTCCACCAGCCAATGGCCGGGGCCATCGGCCCGGGCGACACCGTCGTCGAGCGGGTCGGGGTGCGCCGCCGCGCCCAACGCGCCGTAGACGTCGTCGGAGACCTGGTACCGATCGGGTGCCACCGCAGGACCGAGGAAGGCCCGAACCCGCTCTGGCCGCGCCCCGAGCACTTCCATGACCCCGAGCGCCGACACGGCGACGCCCGCGGCGGTGCCGCGCCATCCGGCGTGCACCGCCGCCAGGACGCCCGCGACGGGGTCGACGAGGGCGAGCGGAACACAGTCGGCCACCATGATGACCAGCGTGATCCCCGGTGCCGTCGTCACGAGCACGTCGGTGTCGGGCACCGCGTCCTCGTCGCTGGCAACGCCGCGTCCGCGGTCGTGCGGACCGACCATCGCCACCGCGCTGCCGTGGACCTGGCGCGCGAACACGGCGTCGTCGAGGTGCACACCGAAAGCCGCGGCCGCGCGTGCGCGGTTGGCCGCCACATCCGCCGGACGGTCGCCAACGTGGAGGCCGAGGTTCAGCGTGTCGTACGGGGGATCGGACACCCCGCCGTTCCGCGTGGTGACGGCCACCGATGCACCGTGCATGGCCGCGTCGTCCCAGTACACCAAGGTCGCCTCGGGCGCGTCGGGCATCGACCTCGACCATATCGAGCGAGTGGCGCGGCCCTAGGACGCTTCGCTCTCCGCCCAGACCGTGGTGGGGACCACCGAGAGCAGCGAACTCCCGAATGCTGCGGGCCGGTGCCGCCGTGTTAGCCGGCCCGCGCTGGAGGTCGGCGAACCCATAGAGCTCGGCGGCGTCGCCCCCCGGGTCAGCGGGGTGCGGCGTCCCACCCGCGCGCGACAGTGTCGAGGGGCCCGGGGAGCCCGAGGACGTCGGCCAACGAGGCGCCCGCATCGAGAGCGCGGAACAGCACGCCGACGGATTCGAGGGAGAAGCCCAAGCCCTGGAGGCGCAGCACAGCTGCGAGACGGTCGCGGTGGGCAGGCCCGTAGAGGCCGGTGCGCCCCTGGAGCGCAGGGTGGGGCAGCAGCCCGAGCGTCTGGAGCGAGCGGACCCGGCGCGTCGTCGTCCCCGCCGCCGTCGCCAGCTCGTCGATCGTCATGGGTTGCCGGTCACCCGTCACGAGGTCCACCTTGACAAGTATGACATATAACAATGTAACATGAAGCTCCGTCACCGTCTGAGGTGACCCACGGAGAACGAGGAATCCGAGCCATGGCACTGAACCCCGACGCAGTCGGCAACACGTCCGAACCCGCCGAACGCTCCTGGGAGCACACCGACGCCCTCCTCTACGCCCTGGGCGTCGGCGCGGGCGCCCTCGACCCGACCGGCTTCGAGCTCGACCTCACCACCGAGAACTCGGTGGGTGTGACCCAGCGCGTCCTGCCCACCTTCACCACGATCATCGGACAGGGCGGCGGAAGAGCCATGCTGTCGATCGGCGAGTACGACCCCGCCATGCTGGTGCACGGCGAGCAGGCGATCCGGCTCCACGGCGAGATCCCACCAGCGGGTGCCGTCTCGACGGTCACGAGGGTCGCCGGCATGTACGACAAGGGTTCGGCCGGCCTGGTCGTGCTCGAGAGCGAGTCGCGCGACGTCGCGACCGGCGAGCCGGCGTTCTCGGGTCGCACTGCACTCTTCATCCGTGGCGCCGGTGGGTTCGGCGGGCCGCGCAACCCCGAGGGTGACGAGGAGAGCACGCTGGCCGCAGAGCCGCTGCCCACACGCGAGCCCGACGAAGTGGTGTCCTACGCCACCCGGGCCGATCAGGCGCTGCTCTACCGGCTGAGCGGCGACCGCAACCCGTTGCATTCGGATCCCACCTTCGCCAAGCGTGCGGGCTTCGACCGCCCGATCCTGCACGGGCTGTGCACGTACGGCTTCACCGGCCGCGCCCTGCTGCACACGGTGTGCGGCTCGGACCCGGCGCGCTTCGGGGCGATGCGGGCTCGTTTCTCCAAGCCGACCATGCCGGGCGACACCCTGACCGTGTCCGTCTGGGACGTCGGCGACACGGCCGCGGGCGCCTACCGGTTCCGCACCGAGACCCAGCGCGGCGACACGGTGATCGACGCCGGGCTCCTCCGCCTGGCCGGCTGACCGGCCGCTGCGGCCGGCTCAGCCGGCACGAGGATCTCGACGCCACCCTGGTCAGCCCGGCGCAATGGGCGTAGAACTACGGGGGTCAACCCACGTGCAAGGAGGCAGCCGTGGCTTTCGTGCAACTGATCGAATTCCAAACGAGCCGGATCGACGAATTCGACTCGGCCCTGGACCAGTGGCTCACCGAGTCGGAGGGGTGGCGGGGCCCCACCAGGGCCCTGCAGACCAAGGACCGGGACCGGCCTGACACCTATGTCCAGATCGTCGAGTTCCCCTCGTACGAGGCGGCCATGGAGAATTCGGCACGGCCCGAGACGAGCCGGCTGGCCGAACGACTCGCCGCGCTGTGCACCGCGCCGCCGACCTTCCACAACCTCGACGTGCGGCGCGAAGAGGCGATGTAGCGAAGCAACGCCGCGCCAGGAACCGCCGTACCGGACCTCATGCCAACCCCACCGGAGGCCCGATCACGGAAAGCCGAACGCGGGCACCGCCAAGGGCTGACGGACCCGCCGGCCCGTGCAACCACCCCGAGCCGGTCAGTCCCCGAAGAGCAGGGAATAGTCGGCGCCGCGCCGGAGGTGGTGGCCGCCGTCGACACCGAGCACCTCACCGGTGACGAAGGATGCCTCGGGGCCGATGAGATAGCGCACGGCGGCCGCCACATCGTCGACCGTGCCGACCCGCCCGAGCGGCATCTGCTGCAGGTAGTCGTCGAGCAGGGCGCCACCGGCCGTGATGAACGACATCAGTTCGTCGTCGATGATCCCGGGCGCCACCGCGTTGACCCGGATGCCCAGCGGCCCGAGCTCTTCAGCCGCCGTCTCGGTCAAGAATCCGATCCCGGCCTTCGACACCCCGTAGGCCCATAGGAGGGGGTGCGGGAACCGACCGGCCCCTGAGGACATGAGGACGATGGAGCCCGGGCCGCCCTGCGCCTGCATGGCGGACGCCCCCTGTTTCACGCAGATGACCGAGCCGACCAGGTTCAAGTCGACGGTCGAGCGAACCGCGTCCACATCGGCGGAGAGGACCGAGCCGATGTGGGTCGACCCGCCTGCGCAGGCGAACAGCCCGTCGATGCGCCCGGTCGCCTCCGCGGTGGCGGCGACTGCGGCCGCGACCTGCTCTTCCACGGTGACGTCGGCCACGATGTAGCGCGCCGTCGCGTCCGGGGCGGCGCTCGCTGAGATGCGAGCCGTGGCGTCGGCCAATTTCTGCTCCGTGCGCCCGCAGATGGTCACATGGGCACCCTCGGCGGCGAAACGCGCCGCCGTGGCCAGGCCGATGCCGCTCCCGCCGCCGGTGACGAGGATGGACCAGCCCGCGATCCCGGCGTCGTGCGGGCCTGCGGCCTCGGCCATCAGAGCGGCCCGACCGCCGCGTGTGGCGTGGGTGTCGCCGAGGTCACGGCCGAGACGATATCGCCGGGTGGGTAGGGTTGGTCCATGGCAGACCAGGCGACTTTCACCGACGTCGCCATGGAGTTCATGCCCGGGCTCTACTCGGCGGCTCTGCGCATGACGCGGAACCGGGCGGACGCCGAGGATCTGGTCCAGGAGACCTATCTGAAGGCGTATCGCTCGTTCGGGTCCTTCACCGAGGGCACCAACCTGCGGGCCTGGCTCTACCGCATCTTGACCAACACCTACATCAACTCCTATCGGGCCGCGCAGCGGCGGCCTGAGACGACCGACGTCGAGGACGTCGAGGACCTCTACCTCTACAAGCGCCTGGCCGGTTCGGGCGGGAGCGAGGTAGGCCGGTCCGCCGAGGACGAGGCGCTGGACCGCTTCACCGACGAGGACGTGAAGGCGGCGCTCGAATCGCTGCCCGAGTCGTTCCGCATGGCGGTGTTGCTCGCCGACGTGGAGGGATTCAGCTACAAGGAGATCTCCGAGATCACCGACGTGCCGATCGGGACAGTCATGAGCCGGATCCACCGGGGAAGAAGGGCGCTCCAAAAGGCGTTGCACGATGTGGCGGAAGCGCGAGGGCTCGTCGGCAGCGTGCCGGGGGGTTGAAGAAGATGAGTGGACGAGACGTGGGCGAAAGCAAGGAGACACAGCCGGGCGCCATGGACGCCGGCGCGCTGTTCGGCCCCTCGGTGGACTGCGAGGAGGCGGTGCACGAGCTGTACCACTACCTCGACGGCGAGCTCACAGAAGAGCGGCGTTACGAAATCCGTGTCCATCTGGACTGGTGTGGTCCCTGCGGCGGCGCCGCCGAGTTCGAGGCCGAGCTGCGCAAGGTGATCGCCAACCGGTGCAAGGACCGCGTGCCCCAGAGCCTCATCGACCGGGTGGCTTCGGCCATCAACGAAGAAAGTCGCCAGCACGACGGCGAGCACTGAGCTGACACCGGCGGTCCCGGACCTCCCGATCGGCGGGACGGCCATGGTCGACTGGGCCTTGGCCCAGCGCGTGGCCTCCGGTGCGCTGATCCTCAAGCCGTCGCCGGCCTCGTACCGCTCGTCTGCACTCCAGGGCCAGTTCGACGAGCTGACGGCGCGGGCGGAGGAATTGGTCAGCGAGGCCACGGGCCTGCACTCCGCGCACGGGTCGGCCCGCGCCAAGGTCACCGACCGGCCGGGCTGGGCGTCGGCCAACGTCCGCTCCATCGAGCGCCTGGTCAGTCCGGCGCTCGACGAGTTGCAACGCAAGCGTGGCGCCAAACTCGGCGGACCCTCGCTGGTGGTGGGACGGGCGGTGGCCGGCACGCAGTTGGGCTTCATGCTCGCCTACATGGCGACGCGAGTCCTCGGCCAGTACGACCTGCTCATCGATGATTCCTCGCCCGAGGATCAGGACCTCGTGTCCTATGTCGGCCCCAACATCGTCGCCGTCGAGGAGCAGTACGGCTTCGCGCCGAGCCAGTTCCGCCTGTGGTTGGCCCTCCACGAGGTGACCCACCGCCTCCAGTTCACCGCCGTGCCGTGGCTGCGCGACCACTTCGTCGGCCTGGTGACCGAATTGGTGGGACCGCTCTCGGGCGACCCGTCCGGCCTCGTCGAAGTGCTCAAGCGGGCCGCCGACGAGGTGCGGGCCGGCCGAAACCCCACGCGCGACGCGGGCGTCGTCGGCATGCTGGCCACTCCCGAGCAGAAGCTGGCGTTGTCGCGGATCTCGGGGATGATGAGCCTGCTCGAGGGCCACGGCGACGTCACCATGGACCGCGCCGGGGCCGGCGAGGTGCCCGGGGCCGCGCATTTCTCCAAGGTCTTGCACGAGCGACGCAGCCAGGCCCGCGGGTTGACCAAGCTGATCTCGAAGTTGCTCGGGCTCGACGCCAAGATGCGCCAGTACGCCGAGGGCGAGCACTTCGTCGAAGCGGTGGAGTCGGCCGGCGGCCCGCCGTTGCTGGCGCGGGTGTGGGAGGGCCCCGAGTGGCTCCCCACCGTCGAGGAGATCCGCGATCCGTCCGCCTGGGTCGCCCGGGCCGGTGGGTGAGGGCGCCCCGGCCGGGTCCGATCACCCAGACACACTGGCCGCGCTGACCTCCGAGCTGCTCGCCCGCTGCACCTTCCCACCACCCGGGAGTGCGCTGGCCTGTGCGGTGTCGGGCGGGCCTGACTCACTGGCCCTCTTGGTGCTGGCCTGCGCCGCCGGGTGCGACGTGACCGCATTCCATGTGGACCACGGCCTGCGCGCCGGCTCGGCCGACGAGGCCGGTGTGGTGGCCGCGGCGGCGACGCGCCTCGGCGCCCGCGTCGAACGTCTGCGCGTGACGCTGGCGCCCGGGCCCAATCTCGAAGCGCGTGCCCGCGCGGCGCGTTTCGCGGTGTTGCCACCCGACGTGGCGACGGGCCACACCATGGACGACCAGGCCGAGACGATTCTGGTCAACGTGTTGCGGGGCGCCGGTGCCGACGGTCTGGCCGGCATGCGGCCCGGTCCGCGGCATCCGCTCTTGGGCCTGCGCCGCACCGACACGCACGCACTGTGCGCGGCCTCCGGGCTCGTCCCGGTGTGCGACGCCAGCAACCACGACCCGGCCTTCGTGCGCAACCGGGTGCGCCATGAGCTCCTCCCGCTCTGCGCGGACGTGGCCGGGCGCGACCCCGTCCCGGTGTTGGCGCGCCAGGCCGGGGTGCTGCGCGACGAGGCGGCATTGCTCGATTCGCTGGCGGCCCAGGCGCTGCCCGACCCGGCCGACGCACGTGCGCTCGCCCGCGCCCGCCGGCCTCTGGCCCGTCGCGCCCTGCGGCGCTGGCTGCGCGACGAGACCGGAGGGGAGCACCCGCCGTCGTTGGCCGAGGTCGACCGCGTCCTGGCGGTGGCCACCGGGGCCGCGGTGGGCACGGAGCTCAGCAAGGGACGGCGGGTGCGCCGGAGCGGAGGGCGCCTGCGGGTGGAAGCTGGAGGGCTCCGGTAGTGTCACGCCGGTGACCCTCGACGAGGCCGGAGCGGGCGTCCCCGCCTGGGCCGAGCCGGACGTGGGGCCGCTCCTGATCGACGCCGAGACGCTGGCGGCCCGGGTGGCCGAGCTCGGAGCCCAGGTCACCGCCGACTATGCCGACGAGCCGCCCCTGCTGGTGGCGGTCCTGAAGGGCGCCATGCTCTTCACGAGCGACCTGTGCCGGGCCATCGCCCTGCCGGTCGACGTCGACTTCATGGCCGTCTCCTCCTACGGCAGCGCCACCAAGACCTCCGGTGTGGTGCGCATCGTCAAGGACCTCGACTCAGAGCTCCAAGGCCGCCATGTCCTCGTCGTCGAGGACATCATCGACAGCGGTCTCACGCTGAACTACCTGCGCCGCTATCTGAACGCCCGCCAGCCCAAGAGCGTCGAGGTCTGCGCCCTCTTGGTCAAGGAGGGCGAGCAGCGGGTCGACCTCGACCTGCGCTACATCGGCTTTACCATTCCACCGGAGTTCGTCGTCGGCTACGGCCTCGACGTGGCCGAGCGCTACCGCAACCTACGCGGCGTGCATCGATACAAGGGGCCCGAGCAATGAGCATTGAGCAGTGAGCGTCGACATCGAACGCGTCAGGGCAGCCGTCGCGGAGTTGCTGAGCGCCATCGGGGAGGACCCGGGCCGCGACGGGTTGATCGCCACGCCCGACCGGGTGGCCGCCATGTACGAGGAGCTGTTCTCGGGCCTCCACGACGACCCGGCACGGCATCTCGAGGTCACCTTCGCCGCCGAACACGACGAGATGGTCATGGTGCGCGACATCCCGTTCGCGTCGCTGTGCGAACACCACCTGGTGCCCTTCTTGGGCAAGGCGCACGTGGCCTACATCCCCGCCGAGGACGGCCGCATCACCGGACTCTCCAAGCTGGCCCGCCTGGTCGACGGCTACGCGCTGGCGGCTGCAGGTCCAAGAGCGCATGACCACCCAGATCGCCGACGCCATCGCCTCGGTCCTTTCGCCGCGCGGCGTGCTGGTGGTGATCGAGGCGGAACACCTCTGCATGTCGATGCGCGGCGTCAAGAAGCCGGGCACGGTCACGGTCACCTCGTCGGTGCGCGGCTTGTTCCGCTCCGACGTGGCCACCCGGGCCGAGGCCATGCAGTTCATCCGGGGTCACTGAGCGCCGTGCCGGGGGGCCACCCCGCACGCGTCCGGCCCCTCGTCATGGGGGTGCTCAACGTCACGCCGGACTCCTTCTCCGACGGCGGCCTCTACGCCACGCACGACACCGCGGTCGCGCACGGGCACGCGCTCTTGGTCCAGGGCGCCGACGTCGTCGACATCGGCGGGGAGTCGTCGCGGCCGGGCGCCGAGCCGGTGCCGGTCGAGGCAGAGCTGGCCCGCGTGGTGCCGGTGATCGAAGCGCTGGCCGGCCCCGCCGCGGCGCGGGGGGCACGGCTCTCGGTGGACACGCTCAAGGCAGAGGTGGCGACGGCGGCGGTCGCGGCGGGGGCGAGTCTGGTCAACGACATCTCGGCCTCGCTGTGGGAGGCGGCAGCTGAGACCGGTGCGGGCTGGGTGGCCATGCACATGCAGGGCGAGCCCCGCACCATGCAGGACGATCCCCACTACGTCGACGTCGTGGCCGAGGTGCACGGCTTCGTGCTCGAGCGCGCCGGGCGGGCGCTGGCGGCGGGTGTGACCGAGGTCTGGGTCGATCCGGGCATCGGTTTCGGCAAGACGACGGCCCACAACCTGTCGCTGCTGCACCACCTCCCCGAGCTGGTGGAGGCGGCCGCCGCCCTGGGCTGCGCCGGGGTCGTGGTCGGGACGAGCCGCAAGCGCTTCTTGGGCATGCTGGGCGCCGACGCGGCCGGGGGCAGGCCGGCACCGCCGGCCGAGCGGGAGGAGGCGTCGCTGGCCACGGCGGCCGCAGCCCTGGTGGCGGGGGCGGGCATGGTGCGGGTCCACGACGTCGTGGCCGCGCTGCAGGTGGCCCGGCTGTATGGTCCTGCCGCATGAAGGGCAAGTGGGCAGCCGGCATCCCGCCCCGCAACTTCACCTGGGTGATCAAGGACCATCTGGCCGCCAGCGAGCGTCCGGGGGGCTTCGCGGTGAACCACCGCCGGGTCCGGCGACAAGAGGAGATCATCTGGCTGCGGGTCCAAGGATTCAACCGGATCGTCTCCCTGCTGCCCTCGCCCCACAACCTGGCCGCCTACGACGACGAGGGTCTGGCCTGGGCCCACTACCCCCTGGAGCGCTCGGGTGACCCCCGGCCGGTCCTGGCCGCCTGCTACCAGGACATCGACGAATCGTTGGCCGCCGGCCAGCGCCTCCTCGTGCACCAGGACGAGCTGGGCGACCGCGTGATGGGCGTGCTGGCGGGCTACCTCGTGTGGTCCGAGCGGATCACCAACCTGCCCCAGGCGGTCGCCCTCATTGAGCACGTGGTGGGACACGCCATGGGCGAGCCGGGGCGCGAGCTGCTCTCCGAGCTGGAGGGCATGCCTTCTCGCGGCCGCGTGCAGTGACCGACCGCATCGAAATCCGTGATCTCCGGGTGACCGGGGTGCACGGGGTCCTGCCCGAAGAGCGCGAGCGCGCCCAGCCCTTCTCCGTCGACGTGGTGGCGTGGGTGGACATGGCGGCCGCCCAGGAGAGCGACGACCTGGCCGACACGGTGGACTACGGCGCCCTGGCGCAGACCGCGGCCGAGGTGGTGGGCGGGCGCTCGTACCGGTTGCTCGAGGCTCTGGCCGGACGCCTGGCCAGCGCGCTGTTGGTGAGCGACGCCCGGCTCGGTGCCGTCGAGGTGACCGTGCGCAAGCTGCGACCACCACTCGCCCTCGACGTGGCCTCGACGGGGGTCGTGGTGCGCCGCACCCGCTGATGTCCGGCGCCACCCGGCGCGCCTTCATCGGCCTCGGTTCGAACCTGGGAGACCGCATGGCGAACCTGCGGGCCGCGGTCGAGGGCCTTGCCGCCGCGGGCGACGTGACCGCGGTCTCGCCCCTCTACGAGACCGAGCCGATGGGGGGACCCGAGGGCCAAGGGCCTTATCTCAACGTGGTCGTCGAGCTGACCACCGCGGCGACGCCGCGCCGGCTCCTCGAGCGTTCCCGGGCGCTCGAGGTGGCCGCCCACAGGGTGCGCATGGAGCGTTGGGGCCCGCGCACGCTCGACGCGGACGTGCTCTGGGTCGAAGGGGCCGTCGTCGACGAGCCGGACCTGGTCGTCCCTCACCCACGGATGTGGGAACGGCGCTTCGTGCTCCAACCGCTGGCCGACCTGGCTCCCGATCTCGTGACACCCGAGCGGCTCGAGGCGTCGGAGGGCCAGGTCGAGCGCCTGGGCGCGCTGGTGCCGGGCCCGGGGACGCCCCCGCGGACGCCCGGCCCCGGGGAGGGCTAGGCTGAGCGCGTCGATTGAAGATCATCTGTAGGCGAACGGCACCCGTCAGGGGCTGGAACGCCGAAGGAGGTCACATGCACTCCATCCGGATCATCGGTCCCGGTCGGGCCGGCACGTCTCTGGCCGTCGCGCTCTCCGCGCGCGGCTGGACCTTCGCCGGCTTCCGTGGCCGCCACGACGACATCGCCGACGCGGCGCGCGGCGTCGATGTGCTCGTGATCGCCACCCCCGACGATGCCATCGCCGAAGTGGCCGCAGCCGTCGTCCCCGATCCCGCCGCGACAGTCGTGCACCTCTCGGGCTCGCTCGGCCTCGATGCGCTGGCGCCCCACGTGCGCCGCGCCGCGGTCCATCCGCTCGTCCCGCTGCCCAACGCCGAGGTCGGGGCGGCGCGCCTCGCCTCGGGCGTCACCTTCGCCGTCGCCGGCGATCCCGTCGCTCGCGAGCTGGTCGAGTGCCTCGGTGGCCGGCTGGTCGTGGTGGCCGACGAGGACAGGGCCGCCTATCACGCCACCGCCTGTATCGCGGCCAACCACGTCGTGGCCCTCCTCGGTCAGGTCGAGCGCGTGGCCGCCTCGGTGGGGCTGGACCTCGAGTCCTTCTTGCCGCTGACCCGCGCCGCCGTCGACGACGCCGCCGCCCTCGGCGCGCAGGCCGCGCTGACCGGCCCGGCGCGGCGGGGCGACTGGGCCACCCTCAGCCGCCACCTCGACGCGCTGCCCGAGGACGAGCGTGCGGCCTATCAGGCCGGGGCCGCCCTGGCGACCCGGCTGGCCGGCAGCGATGCGGGCGAGACGGTGTCGGCGGTCGCACCGGTGCCCTCCGTGCCGGCGGCGGTCTGAGGTTCGGGTCGTGGACGTCGTCGAGTCCGCCGCCGCCTGCCGTGCCCAGCTCGATGCGGCCCGCGCCACCGGCGCGTGCGCCGGCCTGGTGCCCACGATGGGTGCACTGCACGACGGCCACCTCTCGCTGATCGCCCGGGCGCGTGCCGAGTGCGACGCCGTCGCCGTGAGCATCTTCGTCAACCCGCTCCAATTCGGTGACCCCGAGGACATCGCCCACTACCCGCGGACCCTCGAGCGCGACCTGCGCGCCTGCGAAGCGGCCGGCGCCAGCGTGGTGTTCGTGCCGACGGTGGCCGAGATGTACCCGACCTGGCCCGAGCCGCCGGCCACGACGGTCTCGGTGCACGGGGTGAGCGAGTCGTGGGAGGGTGCGTCGCGCCCGGGGCACTTCGACGGCGTGGCGACCGTGGTGGCCAAGCTGTTCGCCATCGCAGGCCCCTGCCGCGCCTACTTCGGGCTGAAGGACTTCCAGCAGTTGGCCGTGGTGCGCGCCATGGCGACGGAGCTGGCGCTGCCCGTCGAGCTGGTGGGGTGCCCCATCGTGCGCGAAGAGGACGGGCTGGCCATGTCGAGTCGCAACGTTCGACTCTCGGACACCGAACGTGCCGCGGCGACGGTCCTGGCCCGGGCCCTGGCCGCCGGGAGGGCCGCGGTGGCGTCGGGGGAGCGGTCCGGTCCTGCACTGTCGCGGGCCATGGCGGATCTGGTCGCGACCGAGCCGCTGGTCCAGCTGGACTATGCCGTGGCGGTCGACGCCGCCACGCTGCGGCGAGGCCTCGACCTTCGCCGACCCGGCTGCGGTCCGTCTGCTCATTGCCGCACAGGTCGGACCGGTCCGCCTGATCGACAACAGTGCCGCCCTCAATGGGGCCGATGACGTCGCACCCGCTCCCTCCACCTCGTCCGCAGGACCCGCACACGACGTGGCCTCCGTGGCCCGCACTCTCGAAAGGATCGGTTGAGCCGATGCGCCGCCGCATGATGAAGTCGAAGATCCACCGGGCGACCGTCACGGGGGCCAATCTGCACTACGTGGGTTCGGTGTCGATCGACACCGAACTGTTGGCGCTGGCCGACATCCTCCCCTACGAGCAGGTGACCGTCCTCGACATCGACAACGGCGCGCGCTTCGAGACCTACGCCATCGAAGGCGAACGCGGCCAGATCTGTCTCAACGGCGCCGCGGCCCGTCTGGTGGCCCCGGGTGACAAGGTGATCATCATCACCTACGCCGACTACGAGCGTGCCGAGCTCGAGGCCTATGTGCCGCGCGTGGTGCACGTCGACGGGCGCAACCGCGTCATCGACGAGGCGTCGGCTCGTCTCGACGCGGAGCTGACGCTGACCGAACCGGCGTGACCGACGCGGAGCGGCCGGGACCCTTCGACGTCCTGGTGCTCGGCAGCGGCGTCGCCGGGCTGTCGGCCGCCGTCCGCCTGGCCGGGGCCGTCGCGGCGGGCGGACCGGGCCTGGCCCTGGGCGTGCTGACCAAGGGCGCGCTGTCGCAGTCGGCCACGCGGTGGGCCCAAGGTGGGGTGGCCGCGGTGCTCGGGGGCGACGAGGACTCGACCGACCTCCACCTTGCCGACACGCTCGCCGCCGGCGCCGGGCTCTGCGACGAGGAGGCGGTGCGCATCCTCGTCGACGAGGGCCCGGGCCGCGTGCAGGAGCTGATCGCGCTGGGGGTGGAGTTCGACCGCGAGGCGACCGGGTCGCTCGCCTTGGCCCGCGAGGGTGGCCATTCGGCACCCCGCGTCGTGCACGCAGGGGCGCGGCCACCGGAGCCGAGGTCGAACGCGCGCTCGTCGATGCCACGTATCGCTCCGCCTCCGCGGTCCTCGAGGGGTGGTTCGCGCTCGAGCTCCTGGTCGAGAACGGGCGCTGCGTGGGAGTGCGCGCGCTGCCGCCCGGTGCCGGCGCGGCGGCCGGTGCGGCCGGGGCAGTCGACGTGCGCGCCGGCCACGTCGTGCTGGCGACGGGCGGCGCGGGCCAGCTGTTCTCGGTCACCACCAACCCGCCCGAGTCGACGGGGGACGGTGTCGCCATGGCACTGCGGGCCAGGGTGCCCGTGGCCGACGTGGAGTTCGTGCAGTTCCATCCGACCGCGCTGCACCATCCCGCCATGCCCCGCCCGCTCCTGTCCGAAGCGCTGCGCGGCCACGGTGCGCTCCTGCGCGACCGCGACGGCGCGCGCTTCGTCGACGAACTGGCGCCGCGTGACGTGGTGAGCCGGGCCATGGCGGCCACCATGGAGGTCCAGGGCGTAGACCATCTCTGGCTCGACGCCACGGGGCTCGAGCGCTTCTCCTCGCGGTTCCCGACCATCGCCGCCTCCTTGGCATCCATCGGCCTCGATCCCGAACGGGACTGGCTGCCCATCGCGCCGGCCGCCCACCACCTTTCGGGCGGCGTGGTCACCGACCTGTGGGGCGCCACCGCGCTCGGCGGGCTGTGGGCGGTGGGCGAGGTGGCCTGCACGGGCGTGCACGGGGCCAACCGCCTGGCCTCCAACTCGCTGCTCGAAGGCATGGTCTTCGGAGCCCGCTTGGCCGAGCGGATCTCGGCGGGCTCGGCGGGGCCCGAGGCGAGCGGCGCGTTGCGGGCCGTGCTCGGTCGCGAGCCCATCGACGGGATCGGCACCACCGTGCTCACCCCGCACGCGGCCGCCCTGCCCTTCGGCCCGGTCGCGCAGGCCGGGGCCGACGTGCCCAAGCTGCGCGACACGCTCCAGCGCGCCATGACCCGCGGCGCCGGGGTCGTGCGCAGTGCCGAGTCGCTGGCCGGCGCGCGCGCGGCGCTCGAGGAGATCGCAGCCGCGCTCGGCACCCACCCCGGATCGGCCGCTGACGGAGAGCTGGCGAACCTGCTCGCAACTGGCCGACGCGCTCCTGCTCGCGGCGCTGGCCCGCACCGAGAGCCGGGGCGCCCACGCCCGACGCGAGTTCCCCGAGACCGACCCGACCTGGCGCCGCCGGCTCGTGCACGGTGCGCCCGGTGTCGACCTCGTCGCCGGGGGAGGCGCGTGAGCGGGGGCGAGGCGGAGTCGCAGTACACGGCGGCGGTGCGCGACGCGGTGGCCCGCGCCCTGGCCGAGGACCTCGGGCCCGAGGGCGACCTGACCGCGGCGCTGGTGCCCGAAGGGATCACGGCGCGTTGCACACTGCGGGCGCGCCGCGACGGGGTGCTGGCCGGGCGCGCCTGCGCCACGGAGGCCTTTGCCCGTGTCGGGCCCGAGCTCGTCGTCGACTGGCGGGCCGCCGACGGCGACGCCGTGCGCCCGGGCGAGACCCTCATGGAGGTGTGCGGTCCACTGCGGCCGATCCTCACGGCGGAGCGGACCGCGCTCAACTTCCTCGGACGCCTCTCGGGCGTGGCCACGCTCACGGCGCGCTTCGTCGCCGCCGCGCATCGCGCGCAACCCGTCGGTGCAGATCCTCGACACCCGCAAGACCACGCCCGGGCTGCGCGTGTTGGAGAAGGCCGCAGTGCGCGCCGGTGGCGGCACCAGTCACCGCGCCGGTCTCTCCGACGCCGTCCTGGTGAAGGACAACCACTTGGCCGGCACGACCATCACCGAGGCGGTCACCCGGGCGCGGGGGCTGTGGCCGGGGCGCCTGGTCGAGGTGGAGTGCGACACACTGGACCAGGTGGCCGAGGCGGCGACGGCCGGTGCGGACGCGCTGCTCTTCGACAACATGATCCCGGAGCGAGTGCGCCATGCCATCGCGCTGGCCCGGGCCAAGGCGCCGGGCCCGGTGCTCACCGAGGTGTCCGGCGGGGTGACCCTCGAGACGGTCGGTGACTACGCCGCCGCGGGGCCCGACCGCATTTCAGTCGGCGCGCTGACGCACTCTGCTCCGGTGCTCGACCTCGGTCTCGACCTGGTGTGGACCGACGCAGAGAGAGGGGGCTGAGCGGTGCTGCTCGTGATCGACGTCGGCAACACCGAGACGGTCATCGGCCTCTACACGCGCGACGACACCGACACCGTGCCCGTCGTCGAGGAGGGCGTCGGCGTCGGCATCGGGACCGAGCGCGACCCGACGGCGCCGGCCGGGCTCACCCACCACTGGCGTCTCTCGACGGTGCCCACCCGGACACCCGACGAACACGCGGTGCTCCTGACCCAGCTGCTCGACCTCGAAGGCCTCGACATCGCGACGTCGGTCAGCGGCATCGCGGTGAGCTCGTCGGTGCCCCACGTGACCGGGGAGCTGCGCCAGATGGCGACGCGCTGGTTCACCGACGTGCCCTGCGTGGTGCTCGGTCCCGGCACCAAGAGCGGGATGCCGATCCTCTACGACAACCCCAAGGAGGTCGGCGCCGACCGCATCGCCGACGCCGTCGGCGCCTACGACCTCTACGGCGGGCCCTGTGTGGTCGTCGACATGGGCACCGCGACGACGGTCGAGGCCATCAGTGCCAAGGGCGAGTACCTCGGTGGCGCCATCACTCCTGGGGTGGCCATCAGCCTCGACGCCCTCTACCAGCAGGCGGCCGCGTTGCGCCGGGTGGAGCTGGTCGAGCCGCGCAGCGTCATCGGCCGCTCGACGGTGGAGTCCATTGAGTCGGGGACCCTCTACGGGTTCGCCGGGCTGGTCGACGGCCTGGCCCGGCGCTTCATGGACGAGCTCGGGCCCTCGACCGTGGTGGCGACCGGCGGCTTCAGTTCGCTCATCGCGCCGCATTCGGACACCATTGAGCACGTGGAGCCCTGGTTGACCCTGCACGGCCTGCGCATCGTGTACGAACGCAACGTCACCTCGTGACCGCCGTGTCGGCTCCGTGCCCATGACCGAACCCCAGCCCGACATCCCCTACCGCTTCGAGCGCACCCACGAGGCGTCGGCGGTCGTCGAGGCCTGGTCGTCGCTGGCCCCCGGGGAGGAGTCCGGCGTCACCGTCGGGGTGGCCGGCCGCATCATGCTCTTCCGCCCCCAGGGCAAACTCGCCTTCGCCGAGCTGCGCGACAGCTCGGGCTCGGTGCAGCTCTTCGCACTCGCCGCGGTGACCGAACGCTTCGACGAGTTCTCCAAGCTCAACCTCGGCGACTGGGTCGGCGTGCGCGGCGAGGTGGTGCGCACCAAGCGCGGCGAGCTGTCGGTCAAGGTCTCCGAGTGGGTGCTGCTGGCCCAGGCGCGGCGCAACTTCGGCGACAAGTGGCGCGGCGTGAGCGACATCGAGACGCGCTATCGCCAGCGCGAGGTCGACCTGTGGGCCAACGAGAGCAGCCGCCGGCTCCTGCAGCTGCGCAGCCGCGTGGTCCAGCGCCTGCGCGAGCGCTTGTGGGACGCGGGATTCGTGGAGGTCGAGACGCCGTTGCTGCACCCGGTCCTCGGCGGCGCCGCGGCGCGACCCTTCGTCACGCATCACAACGCCCTCGACGTCGACTTCTTCTTGCGCATCGCGCCCGAGCTCTACCTCAAGCGCCTGGTGGTCGGCGGCGTCGAGAAAGTGTTCGAGATCGGGCGCGTGTTCCGTAACGAGGGCATCTCGCCGCGGCACAATCCAGAGTTCACGATGCTCGAGCTGTACCAGGCCTACGCCGACTACACCGACACGATGGCCGTCTTCGAGGAGCTGGTCGCCGGTCTGGCCCAGGACCTCTGCGGCACCACGCAGCTCACCTACGGCGGGCGCGCCCTGGACCTGACCACCCCGTGGCGCCGCGCCCCGATGACCGAGCTCGTCGCCGAGGCGACCGGCATGACCCTCGACGTGCGCTCGCCACGCGAAGAGCTGGTCAGGGCGGCCGGCGAGGTGGGGATCACCGTCGAGGACGCGTGGGGGACCGGCAAGATCCTGCTCGAGATCTACGAGAAGACCACCGAGCCCGAACTGTGGGGGCCGGTGTTCGTGACCGACTACCCGGCCGAGGTGTCGCCGCTGGCGCGCCGGCACCGCGACGGGCCCGAACTGGTGGAGCGCTACGAGCCCGTCGTCGCCGGACGCGAGCTGGGCAACGGCTTCAGCGAGCTGACCGACCCCGAGGACCAGCGAGCCCGCTTCGAGGAGCAGGTGGAAGCGGCCCGGGCCGGAGACGAAGAGGCGCCCGGTGAGGTCGACGAGGAGTATCTCCGCGCGCTCGAATACGGGTTACCCCCCACGTCGGGTTTCGGGCTCGGCGTCGACCGCCTGGTGATGCTGCTCGGCGACGTGGCCAACATCCGCGAGGTCATCGCCTTCCCGACGCTGCGCCCGAGCGCCCGAGCGCCCCGAGCGCCCCGAGCGCAGTTGACGGTCCGCAACCCACCTTCTTCATCGGTTCTTAGCTGCCGGGGACTTTCTTCAAGCCCCGCTCACGATTCCCTCACATCTCGCGTACAGGCTTTGGTGACGTCGCCGGAGGGCGACAACCGGGCAGCATCGCCCGGACGTCCAAGGAGGACCACCATGTTTCGCACGATCATCGCCGGGACCGCAGTGGCCGGTGCCCTGACCCTCGGTGCGGTGGGTGTGGCCGGCACGGCCGGGGCAGCGACCCCGACCGCCGGCACGCCGAGCGCGGCCAAGTGCGCCAAGCTGCCGGCCCTGCAGGCCAGGGTGCAAAAGGTCGAGGCCACGTTGAACGCCCGGCTGCCCAAGGTGCAGGCCCGTGAGGCCACGCTCAAGTCAGAGGGCAAGACCGAGCGCGCCGACGCGTTGGCCAACCGGGTGACCAAGATCCAGGACCGCGAGGCCAAGGTCAACGCACGACTGGCCAAGGCCCAGGCGGCCTGCAGCACCACCAGCGCGACCGCCGGCTGAGGCGCACCGGCGCGCCGGGTCAGGCTGGGAGGTCGGTGAGCAGCTCGGCTGCGAGTCGGGAGAACCCCTCTCGCAGTCCGGGCTGGTCGATCCCCTCGGTGGCCCTGCGGGCCTCTTCGACGAAGCCGCGGGCTTCTTCGACGGCGGCGGCAATGCCGAGCGAGGACAACACGATGCCGCGCGCCTTGTCCCGCTCGGGTTGGGCGAGCGGCTGGCCGAGCAGCGCGCGAAGGTCGGGGCCGGCATCGGGGTCACTCAGCGCGACGAGGGCCGGCAGCGTGTAGATGCCCTCCGCCAGGTCCTGGCCGGCCGGCTTCTGCAGCTGGCCGTCGGTGGCGGTGATGTCCAAGATGTCGTCGCGGATCTGGAACACCATGCCGAAACAGCGGCCGTACTCGGTGCAAGCGTCGACCTCGGCCGCCGGCAGCCCGCCGGTGAGTGCTCCGATCCGACATGACGTCGCGGTCAGCGCCGCCGTCTTGCCGCTGATCGTCGCGAAGTAGTCGTCGCGGCTGCGGTCGATCTGGAAGGCGGAGCGAACCTCGGTGACCTGGCCCTGGCACAGGCGGCCCAGTGTGTCGGCCAGCAGTTTGGCCACCTCGGTGCCGAGGCTGGCCGCGATGGCGGCGCTGCGGGCCAGCAGGTAGTCGCCGGCCACGATGGCCACGAGGTTCCCGAAGCGGTTGTTGACGCTCTCGACGTTGCGCCGGATCGTTGCCTCGTCAATGACGTCGTCGTGGTAGAGCGACGCCAGGTGCACGAGCTCGACGGCCACCGCCCCCATCAGGTCGTCGTGGGTCGCATCCCGCCCGCCGCCCGTCGCGCTTGCCAGCGCGAGCAGGGGCCGGAGCCGCTTGCCCCCCGCCGCGATCAGGTGGGTCGTGACCTCGTCGAGAAAGCTGTCACCGGTGACGACCGAGGCGGTGAGCAGGGGCTCGAGTCCCCGCAGTCCCTCTTGCAGGCGAGGTAGGCCCAGGGCTTCGGTCGGATTCACTGCCCCAGACGTTAGGGCACGGTCGCCGAATCTCGACAACCGCCTGTTCGCGGGGGTCGTCGGCAAACATCGGGCGGGCGGATTTCCCCCTCATCGCCATGCTCCCTGGCTGCGGCGTGTTCAACTAATGCCACAGGTACACTGAGCCGAGAAGCAAAGGGAAACAAGGAGAGGCGGTCAGGGTGTTCGAACGTTTCACCGACCGGGCACGGAGGGTGCTGGTGCTCGCGCAGGAAGAGGCGCGGCTGCTGAACCACAGCTTTATCGGCACCGAGCACATCCTCCTCGGACTCATCCACGAGGGCGAGGGAGTCGCTGCCAAGGCGCTCGAGTCGCTGGGGATCTCCCTCGAGGCCGTACGCGAGAAGGTGGAAGAGACAATCGGGATGGCAGGCACCGCTCCGAGCGGGTCGCCTCCCTTCACGCCGCGGGCCAAGAAGGTCCTCGAGCTCTCCTTGCGCGAGGCGCTCCAACTCGGCCACAGCTACATCGGCACCGAGCACATGCTGCTCGGTCTGGTCCGCGAGGGCGAAGGTGTGGCGGCCACGGTGCTCGTCAGCCTCGGTGCGGATCTCGGCCGGGTGCGCCAGCAGGTGATCCAGCTGATGTCGGGCAACCAGGGCAAGGAGTCGGTTGGCGCGAGCCAGGGATCGAGCTCGGGTGACAGCCCGTCGGGCTCGCCCGTGCTCGACCAGTTCGGTCGCAACCTGACCCAGCTCGCCCGTGACGGGAAGCTCGACCCCGTCATCGGTCGTGCTAAAGAGATCGAACGCGTCATGCAGGTGTTGTCGCGCCGAACCAAGAACAACCCGGTCCTCATCGGCGAGCCCGGCGTCGGCAAGACGGCGATCGTCGAGGGCCTGGCCCAGAGGATCGTGGCGAACGAAGTGCCCGAGACGCTGACCAACAAGCAGCTCTACACGCTCGACCTCGGCGCCTTGGTCGCCGGGAGCCGCTACCGCGGTGACTTCGAAGAGCGGTTGAAGAAGGTCCTCAAGGAGATCCGCACCCGCGGCGACATCGTGCTGTTCATCGACGAGATCCACACGCTGGTCGGTGCGGGCGCCGCCGAGGGCGCCATCGACGCCGCCTCCATCCTCAAGCCGATGCTGGCGCGCGGCGAGCTGCAGACGGTCGGCGCCACCACGATCGACGAGTACCGCAAGCACCTGGAGAAGGACGCCGCGCTCGAGCGGCGCTTCCAACCGGTCAAGGTGGACCAGCCCAGCGTGGCGCTGACCATCGACATCCTCAAGGGCCTGCGCGACCGCTACGAGTCGCACCACGCGGTCAGCATCACCGACCAGGCGCTGGTCGCCGCGGCCAACCTGGCCGACCGCTACCTCGCAGACCGGTACCTGCCCGACAAGGCCATCGACCTGATCGACGAAGCGGGCAGCCGGCTGCGCATCCGCCGCATGAGCACGCCGCCGGACGCCAAGAAGCTCGACGAGGAGATCACGCGGCTGCGCGCCGACAAGGAGGCCGCCATCGAGAAGGGCGCCTTCGAGCAGGCCAAGAAGTTGGCCGAGCAGGAGAAGGAGCGTCTCGACCGCAAGGAGAGCCAGGAGGCCGAGCTGCGGGCCGAAGGTGTCGACCTGTTCGACGTCGTCGACGAGGAGGTCATCGCCGAGGTGCTGGCCGCCTGGACCGGCATCCCCGTCTACCGCCTGACCGAGGAGGAGACGGCCAAGCTGTTGCGCATGGAGGAAGAGCTCCACAAGCGCGTCATCGGCCAGGAAGAGGCGCTCAAAGCGCTGTCCCGGGCCATCCGCCGTACCCGCGCCGGCCTGAAGGACCCCAAGCGGCCCAGCGGGTCGTTCATCTTCTTGGGCCCGACGGGCGTCGGCAAGACCGAGCTCGCCAAGACGCTGGCCGAGTTCCTCTTCGACGACGAGGACGCGCTGATCCAGCTCGACATGTCCGAGTACATGGAGAAGCACACGGTCAGCCGGCTGGTCGGCTCGCCTCCGGGCTACGTCGGCTACGAAGAGGGCGGTCAGCTCACCGAGGCCGTGCGGCGCAAGCCGTTCTCCGTCGTGCTCTTCGACGAAGTCGAGAAGGCGCACCCCGACGTGTTCAACACGCTGCTGCAGATCCTCGAGGACGGGCGGCTCACCGACGCGCAGGGACGTTCGGTCGACTTCAAGAACACCGTGCTGATCATGACCTCGAACCTCGGCACCGCGGACTTGCGCAAGTCGAACATGGGCTTCGCCAAGACGTCGGAGGCCGTGACCTACGAGCGGATGAAGGCCAAGGTGGACGAGGCGCTCAAGGCGCACTTCCGCCCCGAATTCCTCAACCGCATCGACGAGGTCATCGTCTTCCACGAGCTCTCACGGGCCGAGGTCACCGAGATCGTCGATCTCCTCATGTCGCGCACCGTCAAGCAGCTCTCGGACCAGGGCATCGGGCTCGAGCTCACGCCGGCGGCCCGCGCGCTGCTGGCCGAGCGGGGCTACGACCCCCAGCTCGGGGCACGGCCGCTGCGCCGGGCCATCCAGCAGATGGTCGAGGACCCGCTCTCCGAGCGGATCCTGTGGAAGGAGTTCCGGGTCGGCGAGACCATCGTGGTCGACGTCGAAGAGTCGCCGATCGAGGGCGAAGGCCCGCAGCTGAGCTTCCGGGCGATCGAGGGCCTCGAGCCTCCGCCGCTCGAACTGGCCGGCGCGGGCGCCGACCCCGAGTAGCCGACCCTCAGCGTTCCGGCGGCTCCCAGCAGTAGCCGAACGCGCCGCGATCGGTTGCGGCGTCGCCGCTGACCAGCCGCGCCAAGAAGTGCGGGTTGTCGCGCCCGACGGGCGGGTAGTGCAGGCCCCGGGTACCGGCCGGCCCGAAGCCGACGCGTCCGTAGAAGGCGGGATCGCCCAGCAGCACGAGGAGCGGCCAGCGGCGCGCCCCGGCCTCGGTGATCAGGGCGCGCATGAGAGCCGTCCCGACACCGCGACCCTGGTGCGTGCCGGCCACGCAGACCGGGGCGACACCGGCCACGACGCTCGGCACCCCCTCGATGCGCCCCGGCGCGGCCAGCGCGTGTGCCACGACGACCCCGGCGTCGTCGGCCACCACCTCGATCAGCGATGTGCGGGCGCACGCCGCCCACGTGTCGCGCACGATGGCGAGCTCCTCGCCGGCGTCGCGCGTGTCGTCGGCGAAGGCCTCGGCCACGACGGCGAGGATCCCTTCCTCATCGCCAGGCCGCACGGCGGCGCGGATCGCGACGTCCACGTGGCGAGCTTCTCACCGGCAACGGCCCCGATGTGACACCCGATCCGTAGCGTGCCCGCCATGGCGATCACGCAGCACACCCGCGCCCGGTCCGCTGAGTCCTACGAGTGCAGGGAGTGCGGCACCACGTCGCTGCGCTGGGTGGGCCGTTGTCCGGGATGCGCGGCGTGGAACAGCCTCGACGCCGTGGCGGCCCGTCCCCGCCCGGCCCACGGGCGCGCCGGCGCGGCCGCCGAGGCGCCACGACCCCTTCCGCTCGCCGAGGTCTCGGCCGACGCCGCCCGCCCCCTCCCCACCGGCGTGGGCGAGCTCGACCGAGTCCTGGGAGGCGGCGTGGTGGGGGGTTCGGTCACCCTGCTCTTCGGGCCACCGGGAATCGGCAAGTCGACCCTGCTCTTCCAGGTGCTGTCCTCGGTGGCCGGCCGTGGCCACGACGTCATGCTGGCGTCGGCCGAGGAGTCGTTGGCCCAGGTCAGCGGGCGGGCCACCCGCCTCGGGCCGGTTCCCACCTGCCTCCTCGCGCTCGAGGGCCCCGACGTCGAGGCGATCGAGGCCGCGGTCGAGCGGGTGCGGCCCGCACTGGTGGTGGTGGACTCGCTGCAGTCGGTGGCCGACCCCGAGCTGGCCCAACCGGCCGGCAGCCTGGCCCAGGTGCGGGCTTGTGTCGAGCGCCTGACCCGTCTGGCCAAGACGAGCGGTGTCCCGCTCCTCGTGGTCGGCCACGTCACCAAGGACGGCGACCTGGCCGGTCCGCGGGCAATCGAGCATCTCGTCGACACGGTGCTCTCCTTCGACGGCGACCGCCATCACGCCCTCCGGGTGCTGAGCGCGGTGAAGCATCGCTTCGGACCGACCGGCGAGGTCGGCATCTTCGAAATGCGCGACGACGGCCTGCGCGACGTGCCCGATCCCGGTCCGTTGATGCTCGGCGACCGTATGGCGGGCGTGCCCGGCAGCACCGTGGTGCCGGTGCTCCAAGGCCGGCGACCACTGCTGGTCGAAGTGCAGGCACTCCTCGGCCCCGGGGGCGTCGGTCCGTCGCGCCCCCGACGCGCTCGGGCTCGAACGCGGCGCGGGCCAATCTCTTGGTGGCGGTCCTGGCCTGTCGCAGCTCGGTGGCCGTGCCCGCCACGGGGGAGTTCTTCGTCGCCGCGGCCGGCGGCATCGCGGTGAGCGAACCGGCCGCCGACCTTGCGATCGCGCTCGCACTGGCGTCGGTCGTCACGGGCCGTCCCGTGCCCGCCGACCTCGTCGCGTTCGGCGAGCTCGGCCTGGCCGGCGAGGTGCGTACCGTGCCGGGCGCGGCACGACGCCTGGCCGAGGCACAACGCGCCGGCTTCACCCGGGCCCTGGTGCCCGCGTCGTCGGTGGACGCGGTCATCGACGAGGCACCACGGGGCATCGCGATCCAGGGCGTGCGCACACTCGCGGACGCGCTGGCGTGCGCCGCCGGCGGGGCGGTCGGATCGCAGACCGGGCCGGATACGATGCCCGGGTGTCCGACCCCGGCGGCAACCAGCCCCTGAACGACGCGCTGGCGATGATCGCCCCGGGCACCAGGCTCCGGGAGGGTCTCGACCGAATTCTCCAGGCCAAGCACGGTGCGCTGATCATCGTGGGCGACGATCCTGCCGTCCTTTCCGTCTGCACGGGGGGCTTCCTGCTCGACGCCGAGTACACCCCGCAACGCCTGTCCGAGTTGGCCAAGATGGACGGCGCCATCATCCTCGCGACCGACGCGTCGCGCATCGCGCGGGCCAACGTGCACCTCGTGCCGAAGGCGACCATTCCCACCTCCGAGACAGGGACGCGGCACCGCACCGCCGAACGGGTGGCGCGTTCCATCGACGTGCCGGTGATCGCCGTCTCCGAGGCGATGGCGACCATTGCGGTGTATCGCAACGACCGCAAGCACACGACGCAATCGGCGGGATGGCTGATCGATCGTTCGAGCCAGGCGCTGTCGACCCTGCAGCGCTTCCGGGCCCGCTACGACGACGCGTTGGCCACCTTGACCCGGCTCGAGATGGAGGATTCGGTCTCGGTGCGCGACGTCGTCTCGGTGCTCCAGCCCGGCGAAATGGTGCGGCGCATCGCCGAGGAGATCGAAGGGCATCTCGTCGAGCTCGGCTCTGACGGGCGCCTCATCCACCTCCAGACCGAGGAACTGCGTGCGGGTGCGGAGGAGACCCTGATGTTGGTCCTGCGCGACTACACCGACGACGCCGGTGTCGCCCACCTGCGCTCGCTCCAGCCCGATGCGCTCATGGACCTCCGCAAGGTCGTGGCCGCGCTGAACCTGCCCGCCTCGGACGACCAGATGCACGCCGAGCTGGCGCCGCACGGCTACCGGCTCTTGCACCGGCTGCCCCAGCAGCTCTCCGAGACCCTGATCGACCGGCTCGTGCAGCGCTTCGGCTCGCTGCCCGAGATCCTCTCGGCCTCGTCGTCCGAACTCGAGTCCGTCGAGGGCATCGGCGCAGCCACGGCCCGCCACGTGCGCGACGGCCTGGCGCGACTCGTCGAGGCCAGCATCTTCGAGCGATACGAATGAGCAGCCTCGTCTGGTAGAATGATCTGTCACCGCCGAACGGCCTGCGCCCGTGTCGGCACCCTCTCACAGCAGTGCCCGCACAGCCGTGTGCCCGTGCGGACGCACCCGATTCACCCAAGGGAGTCCTAGTCCTGTGTCTTTCAAGGTCGGAGACAAAGTCGTCTATCCCCACCACGGAGCCGCCGTCATCGAAAAGCGCGAAACCAAGGTCGCGTTCGGCGAGAAGCGCGAGTACCTGGTGCTGCGCCTGGCCTACGGCGACCTGATCCTCAACGTCCCGGCTGACAACACCGAGGGCGTCGGGTTGCGCGAGGTGATCAACGACGAAGAAGTCGAGGAGGTCTTCGCGGTGTTGCGCAAGAAGGAAGCGCGCATGCCCACCAACTGGTCCCGGCGTTACAAGAACCACTCCGAGAAGCTGCGCTCGGGCGACATCTACCAGGTCGCCGAAGTCGTGCGGAACCTTTCCATCCGCGACAAGGACAAGGGCCTTTCCGCGGGCGAGAAGCGCATGCTCCAGCGGGCGCGCCAGATCCTGGTGTCCGAGCTGACGTTCGCGCTCAACGTGGACGAGGAGACGGCCGAAGAGCGTCTGAACGACGCGCTGACCTGAGCGGGCGGACCGGTCGCGCCAGATCCATGGCGACGGTGTGGTCGATCGTGGTGGCGGGCGGCACGGGAGCCCGCTTCGGTGCTCCCAAGCAGTACGAGCTGATCGGTGGGCGCCCGGTGCTCGAGTGGGCGGTCGAAGCCTGCCGGCCCGGCTCAGCCGGCGTGGTGCTGGTCGTCCCGGCCGACGGGACCGATGACGATCTCCACGGTGCTGACGCCAGCGTGCGCGGCGGCTCCACCCGGGCCGAGTCGGTCCGCTGCGGCCTGGCCGCCGTACCCGAGGACGCCGACGTCATCGTCGTGCACGATGCAGCGCGACCGTTGGCCTCCCGAGCTCTCTTCGACGCGGTGGTGACGGCGCTCGACGCCCACGGCGCGGACGGTGCCGTGCCCGGTGTGCGCCCGAGTGACACCATCAAGGCGGTGGACGCGGCCGGACGAGTGACCAGCACGCCTGAGCGCGCCTCTCTGGTGGCGGTGCAGACACCGCAGGCATTCCGTGCCGCCGCGCTGCGCCGGGCCCATGGCGAGGGCACCGCCGACGCCGGCGCCACCGACGACGCCATGTTGATCGAGGCCCTGGGCGGCACGGTCGTGGTCGTGCCGGGCGAGGCCGGGAATCTCAAGATCACCGCGCCCGACGACCTGGGTGCGGCAGAGCGGCTGCTGGCAGCGCGGGACCGCTGAGCATGCGCATCGGCCAGGGCATCGACATCCACCGCTTCTCCGAGGACCCGCACCGGCGGCTGGTCCTCGGCGGCGTCGTGATCGAGGGGGCCCGGGGCCTCGGCGGCCACAGTGACGCCGACGCCGTCGCCCACGCGCTGGCCGATGCCATCCTCGGTGCCGTCGGTCTGGGCGACCTGGGCCGGCACTTCCCCGATTCGGACCCGGTCTGGGAGGGTGCGGACAGTATCGGCCTTTTGACCGAAGTGGTCCGGATGGCGTCGCAGGAGGGCTTCTCCTGCGCCAACGCAGACTGCACCGTGGTGGCGGACACGCCCCGGCTCGCCCCGCACACCGCGGCCATGGCCCAACGGCTCGGCTCGGTGCTGGGCGCGCCGGTCTCGGTCAAGGCGACCCGAGCCGAAGGGATCGGCGCGCTCGGCCGGGCCGAGGGGATCGCGTGCATGGCCGTTGTCCTGATGGAGCACACGTGAGCCGGCGGCCGTCGCGACCGGCGCCACGGCGCGGCGGCGGGGGAGCGGGTGCGCCGCGCCGGAGCCAGGGCGCGCGGCCGAGCGCAGCCCGACGGCGGGGACCGCCGCGGGCGGGGCGGATCGCAGGGACGAGCTCGCCCCGAGGCGCTGAGCGAGCTCGGTGGCGACCAGGTCGAGGGGCGCCGGGCCGTGCTCGAATTGCTCAGCGTGGGACGGCGCACGGTGCGCCGTGTCCTGCTGGCCGAGGACCAGGACCCGTCCCCCCAGCTCGACCGGATCGAGGAGCTGGCCACCCGCCTGCGCGTCCCGATCGAGACGGTGCCACGGGCCCGTCTCGACACCCAGGCCCGCACCGAGGCGCCCCAAGGGGTCGTCGCGCTGGCGCGCCCCCTCGAGCCGGTCGCTCTCGAGGACCTGTGTCGGCCAGGTCGCGGCGGCACGGCGCCGTTTCTGCTCGTCGCGGCCGGCATCACCGATCCGCGCAACCTGGGCGCGCTGTTGCGCAGCGCCGAGTGTGCCGGCGTCACCGGTGTGGTGCTGCCCCGTCACCGCTCGGCCCGCCTCTCGCCCACGGTCGCCAAGACGGCGGCCGGCGCACTCGAGCACCTCTCCTTCGCCGTCGTGGGCGGCGTGCCCAGCGCGCTCAGCGATCTGCGCACGCTCGGCGTGTGGTCGATCGGGTTGGCCGGGGAGGCCACCCAGTCGCTCTACGATCTCCCTCTGGGCGAAGGCCCGGTGGCCCTGGTGGTGGGCAGCGAGGAGAAGGGCCTTGCGCCGCTGGTCCGCAAACGATGCGATGCCATCGCCGCCATCCCCCAACACGGCGCACTGCCTTCCCTCAACGTCGGCACGGCCGGTGCCGTGGCGTGCTTCGAAGTGGCGCGCCAGCGCGTGGCGGCGATGAGCTCGCCCTCGCCGGACTGAGGGCGCCGGGCACTGGCGTCAGGTCGCCGGCGACGAGGACGCGGCGGCCGCCGGGACTTCGGAGGTGCAGAAGGCACAGCGATGTGCCGCCACCGGGATGTCGCTGAGGCACTGCGGGCATTCGCGCGTCTCGGGCTTGGGCTCGTCGGTGGGCAGCACGTTAAGGCGCCGCATCGAGCGCGGTGAGTGGCACCACGACCGCGAAGAACACGACGGTCGCCACGATCAGGAACGCAAGCACCGCGTTGATGAACGACCCGTACTTGAAGGTCGAGTTGTGGAGCTTGAAGGTCAGATTCGAGAAGTCCTGCTTGCCGAAGATGGCGGCGATCAGAGGCGTGATGATGTCGACGACGAACGCCGTGACCATGGCCGTGAAGGCGACGCCCACCACGACGGCCACCGCCAGATCGACGACGTTGCCCCGCAGGACGAACTTCTTGAAATCCGAAAGCATGAGCGCCTCCCTCTCCGTAGCTGCCTGACGCGTGCCTGACGCGACCTCTCTCATACCCCCGCCCTCAGCCGCATGCACAAGGGACGACCCGATGGAGCCCGAGGCAGGAATCGAACCCGCGACATCTTCATTACAAGTGAAGTGCTCTACCAACTGAGCTACTCGGGCGCTGACCTCAGGTTACAGGGCGGTTCGGCCCATCCTCGGTGCGACCAGCGGAAAGGCTTGCTTTGGCCTGGGTCGCACGGCAGGCTGGACATCCAATGGATGGAGAGCAGCCGTCACCGGGGTCCTCCGGCTCGCTCTCTCTTCCCCGGGCGGCCGTCGTCATCGCCATCTTCGTGGTCGCGGTGGCCTTGCTCGTCGCCGTCGGGACCCGACCCAGCGTGCCCAGCACGGCGGCGACCACCTCCACGACGACTGCCGCGGCCGGCGGCTCGACCACGACGTCGACCACGGCGGCGGCCGGCGGCGGGGCCACCACCACCACCACGACCACCCGGTCGGGCCACCACGGGGGCGCCACCACGACCACCACCACGGTCGCACCGAGCTCGGTGAGCGTCGTGGTGGCCAACGCCACCAGCACCAACGGCCTGGCGGCCCACTACTCGACCGTCATCGGCGCCGGCGGATGGGCCATGCAGACACCCATCGACGCGTCGACGAGCGAGTCCGTGTCCGCCGTCTACTACTCGCCGGGGATGCAGCAGCCGGCGGCGTCCATCGCCACTTCCATCGGGGTCAAGCCGACCCAGGTCCTCGCGGTCTCGAGCGCGACCCCGGTCACCGGCGTCACGGGTGTCGACGTCGTCGTGGTGATCGGCGCAGACCTGGCCTCGACGGCCACGTCCACGACGGCCAGCTCCTGACCTTGTCCGGCGCGGGCGCCGGCCCCGACGACGCCGCGGCGAGGCAACTGCCGGCACAGTTCCGACCCTTCGCAGCCGATCCGCGACACAGCGCGTTGTTCCTCGACTTCGACGGCACTCTGTCGGGCATCGTGAAGGATCCACGAGCTGCACGGCCCCTGCCAGGTGTGCGCGAGCTGCTGTCCGACCTGGCCGGCCGGTTCGCGTTGGTCGCGGTGATCTCAGGTCGCCCGACCGCGTTCTTGGCCGAGGTGATCGGCGAGCCGCCCGGCGTGACACTGGCCGGCCTCTACGGACTGGAGCGGGCGTTGCGCGGGCCCGACCATGACGCCTGGGCAGCGGTGATCGACGCCGTCGTTGCCGAAGCCAGCGCCCAGGCGCCCCCAGGTGTCTACGTGGAGCCCAAGGGGCTCACGGTGACGTTGCACTGGCGTCAGGCCCACGAGCACGAGCGGTGGGTCCTCGACTTCGTCGAGCGCCAGCGGGTTGCCCGCGGGCTGCGGGTGGTGTCGGGGCGGCACGAGCGCGAGCTTCGTCCACCGCTTCCGGTCGACAAGGGCACCGTGGTGCGCGCCCTCGTCCGCGAGCGCGACGAAGGCGAGCTCACAGCGGGCGGCCACGGGTTCTTGCGGCACCTTGCCGCGTTCGGCGACGACGTCGGCGACCTGCCGGCCTTTGCCGCGCTGGGCGATCTCGCAGCAGCCGACGGCGATCCTCCCGACGTCGTGCGTGTCGCCGCGGTCGACCCCGAGAGCCCGGCAGACGTGGCGGCGCGCGCCGATCTCGTGGTCCGAGGGGCCGTCGGCGCGGTCGAACTCCTGCGAGCCTTGGCCGACGCCGCGGCCGCGCCGTCGCACTAGAGACACGGAGACGCCGGCGGAGACGCCGGCGCCAAGGCTGGCGCCGACATGGCAGGGGCGTCAGCCCTCGGCCGCTCGCACCTGGTCCGCCCACCAGTCCGCCGAGGTGCGCGCCTGCACGGCCGCCCGCAGGGCGCCGGCTCTGTCGCTCCGTTCCGCCGCATTCATGCTGAGCGCGCGGTGCAGCGCCTCGGCGGTGGCGGACACGTCGAAAGGGTTGACGCCGAGCGCGCCGCGACCGTCGAGGGCGAGCTCCTCCCAGGCGCCGGCCTCCCGCGAGAGCACCAGCGCGCCGTCGGCGCGGTTGATGAGCGGGCCCTCCTTGGCAACCAGGTTGAGGCCGTCGCGCACGGGATTGATCAGGAGGACGTCGGCCAGGGTGAGTGCGGCAAGCGAACGGGCTCGGTCGTCTTGGACCGAGATCATGATCGGCGCCCAGGCGTCGGGCCCCGGCGCCGCCGACCCCGTGAAGGCATGGTTGATCCGCTCGGCCGTGTGCACCACGTCGGCCCCGTAGGCGAGATACTCGGCGAGCCCCTGCCGGGAGGGATACGCCAGGGCCACGTGCACGACCTCGCCGCGCCACTCGGGATGGGTATGGAGCAGCTCCTCGAAGCCCAGCATGCCCCGCACGATGTTCTTCGACGGCTCCATGCGGTCCGCCCGGGCCACGATGCGCCGACCGCCGACCTCGGCGCGCAGCGCCCCGGCCGCGGCAACGGCCGCAGGGGAGGCGGCTTCCTCCTCGAGCACGCCGGCGTCAGGGCCGAGCGGTGCGACGAACGTCGGAGGCGGCGTCTCACCGGCGGCGGCGTAGCAGGCGACGAATCCCGCCTCCCACTTGTGGCAGTGGAACCCGCAGGCGCTGTAGCCGGCCATGCCGTCGAGCAGTTCGGCGGCGACGTCGTCAGGGAGCACGGCCAACATGGACGGCTCGGCGAAGGGTGTGTGCAAGAAGTGGACGGTGCGCAGGTCGGGCCGGCGTTCGGCCAGCATCCGGCCGACGAGCGAGAAGTGGTAGTCCTGCACGAAGACGGCATCACCCTCGCCGGCCCGCTCGACCACGACGTCGGCCACGGCCCGGTTGTAGGCCCGGTAGCCCTCCCAGGCAGCGTGCCAGTGACGGTCGAGCCGGGGCCGGACCGGGAGATCGAAGAGATGGTGGTGCACGTACCACAACGTCGTGTTGGCCACGACGTCGTAGGCTTGGCGGTACGTGTCGTCGTCGACGACGACCGGCACGAGGTCGAGCCCGTCCTCGTGCATGAGTCCTCGGGCCACCGCCTCGCGGTCGGCGGCTCCCATGGTCACCGAGACCCATGTGGTGCCGCTCCCGGCCAGGAGCCGGTGGAGCGACGAGGCGAGGCCGCCTGCGGCGGGGACCGGGACGAGCGCTCCGTCGGTGCCGGCGCGAAAGGTCAGCGGGCCGCGGTTGGAGACGACCATGGTGCCGCTCACCGCGCGCCCCTCGCCCGCGGCGGCAGCGACGAGTCGGGTGCGCGCTCGAGCGCGGCGCGCAGCACGTCGACAGCCTGTGGCCGCAAATCCTCGAGAGGCCGGTTGCGGTGGATGCGCTCGCCGAGGTCGACCTGGGCCAGGCGGTCCGCACCGAGTGACTGGGCCACGTCGATCAGCAGGCCGAGCTCGACGCCGTAGCCTCCGGCGAAGCCCAGCTTCTCGAAGACCCAGCGGTGCGCCGCCGTCTCGCCGGCCAGCGGCTGGCGTACCCACGACAACTCGGGGAACAACAGCTCGAGTACCGGGCGCGCCATGAGCTCGGTGACGCGCCCGCCGCCGGTGGGCTCGCCGTGCAGCGGCCGCGTGTAGAAGCCCTTCACGAGGGCGACGTGGTCGGTGGTAAGCAGCGGGCCGAGGAGCCCCGTCACAAAGGCGGGTGTGGTGTTGGCCACGTCGGCGTCGAGGAAGGCGACCACGTCCCCGGCCGAGGCCACGAGCGCCGCCGCCATCGCCTGCCCCTTGCCGCCGGCTCCGCCGGGCCCCGGCACCACACGGGCGCCCGCGTCGCCCGCCTGCTCGGCGGTGTCGTCGCGCGAACCGTCGTCGAGCACGAGGACCTCGTCGACGAGGCCGTTCCCGCCGTGCTCGCTCAGGAACGGCTGGACGACCGCCCGCACGACCGAGCCCACGGTGGAACCCTCGTCCCTGGCCGGGATGCACACCGAGACCGTTTTCCCGGTTCGGGCCTTGGCCTCGAGCACCTTGGTCGTGGGGAAATCCCCGTGCTGGTAGGTGTGCGGCACGCCCCTGATTCAAGCAGCCGCCGTGCGTTGAGCATGCCGGCGCCGGGCGGCTACCATGGATCCCATCATCCAGAGCGACTGAGGGACGGGCCCGTTGACGTCGCGGCAACCAGTGCACCTGTGACAGGGGGCACCTGGTGCCAATGCCCGACCGATGAGGAGGACCCATGGTTGATTTCGTCACCGGGCTGCGTTGTCGTGAGTGCGAGCGCGCCTTTCCTGCCGAAGCCCTGCACGTGTGCGATTACTGCTTCGGGCCACTCGAGGTGGCCTATGACTATGAGCGGATCGCCGCCACCGTCACCCGCGCGGATCGAGGCCGGGCCCCGTTCCATCTGGCGCTACCGGGACCTGCTCCCGGTCGACGACGACAATCCCGTCGACCTCGGCGCCGGCTTCACCCCGCTCGTGCGCGCCGACCGCCTGGCGGCGGAGCTCGGACTGGGCGAGCTCTGGATCAAGGACGACACCGCCAACCCCACGGGCTCGTTCAAGGACCGGGTCGTCTCGGTCGCCCTCACCAAGGCGCGCCAGTTGGGGTTCAAGGTGGCGGCCTGCGCCTCCACCGGCAACCTGGCCAACTCCGTGGCCGCCCATGCGGCCCGTGCCGGACTGGACTCGGTCGTGCTCATCCCCCACGACCTCGAGCAGGCCAAGGTGACGATGACGTCGGTCTACGGCGGCAAGGTCATCGCCGTGGAGGGGACCTATGACGACGTCAACCGGCTCTGCGCGGAGCTGACGAGCGAGCGTCCGAGTTGGGCCTTCGTCAACGTCAACGTCAGGACCTACTACGCCGAAGGCTCCAAGACGCTGGCCTTCGAGATCGCCGAGCAGCTGGGCTGGCAGGCGCCCGACCACGTCGTGGTGCCCATCGGCTCGGGGAGCCAGCTGACCAAGGTGGCCAAGGGCTTCGCCGAGCTGGGCAAGGTCGGCCTCTTGGACTCCGAACCCGCCGTGCGGGTCTCGGGGGCCCAGGCCGAAGGCTGCTCGCCCGTAGCTACGGCCTTCCTCCAGGGCACCGACGCCATCCGGCCGGTCAAGCCCAAGACGATCGCCAAGTCGCTCGCCATCGGCAACCCCGCCGATGGCTGGTACGCCGCTCGATGTGATGCGGCGTACGGGAGGCTCGTGTGCCGCCGTCACCGACGACGAGGTGATCGAGGCCATCGGCCTCTTGGCGCGCACCGAGGGGATCTTCGCCGAGACGGCCGGCGGTGTGACCATCGCCACGCTGGCCAAGCTGGCGGCTTCGGGAGCCATCCGCCCCGACGAGCGGGTGGTGGCCCTCGTGACCGGCCACGGCCTCAAGACCGTCGAGGCCCTGACGCACGCGCCGGGCAGCGGTCCGAGCGCCACCATCAAGCCGACGCTGGCCGCCTTCGATGCGGCCATCGACTTCGACGACACCGAGCACGAGGAGCCGACCCGATGAGCCTGACCGTTCGCATCCCCACCCAGCTGCGCACCCTGACCGGCGGTTCCGGGGAGGTCGACGTGGAGGGGGCGACCGTGGGCGACGCCCTCAAGGCTCTCGACGCCGCGCATCCGGGCTTCGCCGACCGGCTCTTCGACGAGTCGGGCAGCCTGCGGCGCTTCGTCAACGTGTTCCTGGCCGACGAGGACGTCCGCTTCCTCGACGGCCTGGCCACGCCGGTGAGCGAGGGCCAGACCCTCTCGATCGTCCCCGCCGTCGCCGGCGGCTGAGCCCGGCCTGGGTCCCCGCGGGGTGCCCCGGCTCCCTCCGGGGTTGCCGACCCCCCTGGAGCCACCCTGGCGCGCTCGCCCTTGCGCCCGTCCGCGTAAGGTGGTTGTATTAGCACTCACATGACGAGAGTGCTAATGGAGGAATTGAGCTGATGGCCAAGATCATCGCCTTCGACTCGGAGGCCCGGCGCGGCCTCGAGACCGGCATGAACAAGCTGGCTGACGCCGTGCGCGTCACCCTCGGCCCCAAGGGCCGCAACGTGGTGCTCGACAAGAAGTGGGGCGCTCCCACCATCACCAACGACGGTGTGTCGATCGCCAAAGAGATCGAGCTGGAGGACCCCTTCGAGAGGATCGGGGCCGAGCTGGTCAAGGAAGTCGCCAAGAAGACCGACGACGTGGCCGGTGACGGCACCACGACGGCCACCGTGCTCGCCTGGGCCATGGTCCGCGAGGGCCTGCGCAACGTCGCCGCCGGGGCCAACCCGATGGCGCTCAAGCGCGGCATCGAGTCGGCCGTCGAGACGGCCGTCAGCTCCATCCACGGCCTGGCCAAGGAGACCGAGTCCAAGGCGCAGATCGCCCAGGTCGCATCCATTTCGGCCGCCGACACCGAGATCGGCGAAATGATCTCCGAGGCCATCGACAAGGTCGGCCGCGACGGTGTCATCACCGTCGAAGAGTCCCAGACCTTCGGCATGGACATGGACCTCGTCGAGGGCATGCGCTTCGACAAGGGCTACATCGCCCCGTACTTCGTGACCGACCCCGAGCGCATGGAGGCCAGCCTCGAGGACGCCTACATCCTCCTCGTCGGCTCGAAGATCACCGCGGTGCGCGACCTGCTCCCGGTGCTCGAGAAGGTCATGCAGAGCGGCAAGCCGCTCCTGATCGTGGCCGAGGACGTGGAGGGCGAAGCGCTCGCCACCCTGGTGGTCAACAAGATCCGCGGCACTTTCCGCTCGGTCGCCGTGAAGGCCCCGGGCTTCGGTGAGCGCCGCAAGGCCATGCTCCAGGACATCGCCATCCTCACCGGCGGTCAGGTTGTCACCGAGGAAGTCGGCCTCAAGCTCGAGAACGTGACGCTCGACCTGCTCGGTACCGCCCGCAAGGTGGTCATCACCAAGGACGAGACGACGGTGGTCGAGGGCGGCGGCTCCGAGAACGACATCAAGGGCCGTATCAACCAGATCAAGACCGAGATCGAGAACACCGACTCGGACTACGACCGTGAGAAGCTCCAGGAGCGCCTGGCCAAGCTGTCCGGCGGTGTCGCCGTCATCAAGGTCGGCGCGGCCACAGAGGTCGAGCTCAAGGAGAAGAAGCACCGCATCGAAGACGCGGTCTCCACGACCAAGGCTGCCATTGAGGAAGGCGTGGTGCCCGGCGGCGGCGTCGCTCTGCTGCGTGCGCAGACCGCCATCCTCGAGGGTGCTGACAAGCTCGAGGGCGACGAGGCCACCGGTGCCCGCATCGTGGGCAAGGCCGTCGAGGAGCCGCTCAAGCAGATCGCGGTCAACGCCGGCCTCGAGGGCGGCGTGATCATCGAGAAGGTGCGCGGCCTCAAGGGCGCCCACGGGCTGAACGCGGCCACGGGCGAGTACGAGGACCTCTTCAAGAGCGGTGTGATCGACGCCGCCAAGGTGACCCGCTCTGCCCTGCAGAACGCGGCCTCCATCGCGGCGCTCTTCCTCACCACCGAAGCGGTCATCGTCGACAAGCCCGAAGAGGAAGCCCCGGCCATGCCCGGCGGCGGGATGGACGACTTCTAGACCAAGCGGATCCGGCCGCCCGCGGGCGGCCCTGGAGAGATTCTCGGTGTACAGACCAGGACAGGTGGAGTAACCTGGGTGCGACCTGAGAATCGCCTCACCCCCAACCGAGGCTGAACGGTGCGCCCGGCCGCAAGGCCGGGCGCACTGTGTTTCCCCTGGTCTTCTCTACACTGACGGCGTGGCACTCACCCCGACGACCGGCTGGGGGGTCCTCCACCTCTTCTGCCGGCTGTCCCCCGATTTCGACGCCGGCGCCCTGCGCAAGGCCGTCGAGCGCGGCCGAGGCGGACGACTATCAGGTGGTCCCCGTCGCCCTGCTCGGCCACAAGGCCGACCTGGGGCTCGTGGCCCTCGGGCCCGACGTCTGGCGGCTGCGCCAGTTCCAGACCGAAGCCGCCATGGCCGGGGTGGTCCCGGTGCAGTCCTACGTCTCGTTGACCGAGATCTCCGAGTACGCCGCCGGCGTCCCCGATGCCCTGCGCCAAGCCCGCCTCTTCCCCCAGCTCCCGCCCGAGGGCAAGACGGCCTTCTGCTTCTACCCGATGTCCAAGCGCCGGGACGAGACCCACAACTGGTACGCCCTCGGTTTCGAGGAGCGCACCGAGCTGATGCGTGGCCACGGGAAAGTCGGGCGCACCTTTCACGGGCGGGTGCTCCAGGTGATCACCGGGTCGACCGGGCTCGACGATTACGAGTGGGGGGTGACGCTCTTCGGGGTGCACCCCGACGACCTCAAGGAGTGCGTCTACGAGATGCGCTTCGACGAGGCCTCGGCGCGCTACGCCGAGTTCGGGCCGTTCTACACCGGCATGGTGGGCACCCTCGACGACGTGCTCGCCTCGCTGGGCGCCTGAGGGAGCGTCGGGTGACCGCGGCGCTCGACGATCTGCGAGACGAACTGCGCGACCTCGGCCGTGTCGTCGTGGCCTTCAGCGGCGGGGCCGACTCGTCGCTCCTGGCCAAGGTGGCGCAGGACACCCTGGGCCGTCCGGCCGTGCTGTGCGCCACCGCGCTCTCGCCTTCTTTGGCGGGCAGCGAAGAGCGCGAATGCCGGGCCTTGGCGGCGGAATGGGACCTGCGCTGGGTCGGGGTGCCGACGGCGGAGATGGAAGACGCGGTCTATGTGGCCAACGGACCCGACCGCTGCGCCCGCTGCAAGTCGGCGCTCATGGACGCGCTCACGCCGCTGGCCGAGGCCGAGGACGCCACCGTGGTCCTCGGGGTGAACGTCAGCGATCTGGGCGATCACCGCCCGGGGCAGCAGGCGGCCGCGGTCGCAGGCGCCCGCTTCCCGCTGGTCGAGGCCGGCTTTGGCAAGGACGACATCAGGCACTGGTCCCGCTCGCTCGGCCTGCGCACGTGGGACAAGCCCGCAGCGGCCTGCCTGGCCTCGCGCCTGCCCTACGGCACGCCGGTGACCCTCGGGCGTCTGGCCGAGGTGGAGCGGGCCGAGGCGGCCCTGCGCGCGCTCGGGTTCGGGCAGCTGCGGGTTCGCCACCACGGCGACGCCGCCCGTCTCGAGGTCGACGCCGACGCGCTGGCCGATGTGGTGGCGCATCGCCATGAAGTCGTCACCGCGGTCCGCGACGCCGGGTTCACCTTCGTGGCCCTCGATCTCGAGGGCTTCCGTTCGGGAAGCCTCAACCGCGCCCTGCACGAGGACCGTCCAGGCGAGCAGCGGGAGGGCAGCGCGCGATGAGCGTGGTCCGGGTCAAGGTCAAGCTCACGTTCCCCGAGTCCGAGGTCCGGCGCGCCGTGCTCGCCACGTTGGTCCGCCGGTTCGACGTCGAGCCCAACATCCGGCGGGCCGACGTCGAGGAGCACCGCGGCTGGATCGTCTGCGAAATCGACGGCGAAGGGACCCAGGTCGAGCAGGCGCTCGACTGGCTGCGCGGCGAGGGGATCACCGTCGACCTGTTGGGAGACGTGCTCGAGGGCTGAGCCGCCTGCGACGGCCACGTCAGCGGGCGGCGGCCCGCCGGGGTCAGGGCTGGTCGGGATCGCGTGGGACGTGCCAGCCCGCCGAGGACACGTTGCGCGGCTCGTAGAAGACGCACCCCTCGGGGCATGCGAAGGGGAGTGGCTCGTTGGCGTCGACCTTGCAGCGCTCGAGGCGCTCGCCGCGAGGGGTCGTCCGCATCACGTAGTGGCGGCAATCCTCGTTGACGGGCACACCCCATTCTGGCGCAGCCGGCAGGCCGCGGTAGCGTCACCGCTCGTGGAGCCGAGCGACGACCGAAGCGTCCCCCTCAAGACCCTGCTTCGCTGGAGCGAGGCCCTCTCGGGCATTGCCCGCACCGGACTCGGCTTCACCGAGAGCCTCTACGAGCAAGAGCGCTTCGAAGAGATCCTCAAGGTGGCCGCCGACATCCGGGCCGAGGCGGACGGCGAGAGCGACGATCCCGACCACGCCGGTGGCCTTGTGCAGGAGTGGATGGACACGGTGGGCAAGGGCGTCCCCGGCTACGTCACGCCCAAGGTGGCGGTGGGGGCCGCGGTCGGCAACGACAAGGGCGAGCTGCTGCTGATCCAGCGGGCCGATTCGGGCATCTGGCTCTACCCGACCGGGTGGTGTGACGTCGGGTATTCGGCCGCCGAGGTCGTGGTGAAAGAGGTGGAGGAGGAGACCGGTATCGAGGTGGAGCCCGTCCGCCTCATCGCGGTGCTCGACGGCCTCCGCCTCGGCTTCACGCGCGTCCCGCTGTACTCGCTCCTCTTCTACTGCCGTGCCGTCGGCGGCGAGCTGGCGCCCCACCCCCTCGAGACCCGCGACGTGGGGTGGTTCACCCGCGACACCCTGCCCCAGCCGCTCGTCGGCTCGGAACGATGGGGCGAGCACGTCTTCGCCGCCATCAACGGCGAACGGCGCGACGTCCTCTACGACAGCGTGCGCCAGCCGATGTGGCGCGGCGAGTCCACCGGCACCACGTGATCGCGGTCCGGGTCGCCGCGTCGGTGGACGACGACCTGGTGGCGGCGGTGACCGCCCTCGTGCCCCAGCTGTCGCGTTCCGCGCCGCCGCCCACCCACGAGCAGCTGGCGCGCATCGTCGCCGACCCGGCCACCACCCTCTTCGTCGCCGAGGAGGACGGGCGGATCGTCGGCACGCTCACGTTGGCCGCGTTCGAGATCCCCACGGGCCGGCGGGCCTGGATCGAGGACGTGGTGACCGACACGGCCGTGCGCGGCAAGGGCGTGGCCAGTGCGCTGGTGAACGCCGCCCTGCGCCACGCAGCCGCGTCCGGTGCGCGCACCGTCGACCTGACCTCGCGGCCGGACCGTGAAGACGCCAACCGGCTCTACATGAAGCTCGGCTTCGAGCAGCGCACGACGAACGTGTACCGCAGGACGTCGCTCCCGACGACGCCTCCGCGACAGCGTGCCGGTCAGTCGGGAAGGGGGAAGGCGGCGGGCAACAGGCGCATGAGCCGAGGGAACATCGGGGTGAAGCGGCCCTCGCCCCAGGCCAGCTCCGGCTCGTTGGCGAAGGCCTGGGTGAGCACGCCGGCGATCAGCGTCGAGACCAGATAGACAGCGTCCTCCGTCGGCCGCGGCGGGTCCGAGCTGGCCGGCCGCCACCGCGTCGACGAGCGCGGCGCGCTGGAGCTCCACCATCTCCACGCTGGCCGCGAAGGCCTCGGGTGAGGGGCGAAAGCTCGGCACGGGGCGCCAGAACAGCAAGCTCCGCGACAGCCCGATTGGCGAGCGACCATCGGCCACACGCCTCGAGGCCTGCGATGAGCGCGTCGAGGCCGGGCTCGACGCGCGCCATGGCCGCGCACATCGCCTCGACGATGTCGCGTTGACCCTGCTCGAAGAACAGCGCGTCGTAGATCGCCATGAGCGATGGGAAGTACTTGTACAGCGACGGCGGCTGGACCCCGAGGCGCCGCGCCACCTCGGCGAGGCTCAGGCCGTTCACGCCCTCGGTCGTCATGACGTCACGGGCGATGTCGAGGATCTCGCCGAGGGTCTCCTGCCGCCGGCGGGCCCGACGGTCTGGCCGCACCGTCACGTCTGACACCGCGTCCGCCTGCGCCGCCGGTTGCGGTGTCCGTGCCATCGAGAAGAAGTATAGCTTAAAAGATTCTTGACAGCTATAGCTAATGGTATTAGCTTAACGGCGCAGAGCGAGGAGGTCGGAAATGATGGGAACGGAGATCGAAGCAGACATGACCCGGACCGAGAACGTGAGCACCAAGCCGCAGCAGCCGGTGGTGGCTGCGACGGGACTCGCAGTCCGTCGTGATCGAGGCGCCGGCCGAGCGCATCTACGCGCTCGTGGCGGACCTGCCCCGCATGGGGGAGTGGAGTCCCGAGTGCCGTCAGGTGGAGTGGCTCGACGGGTCGAGCCGGACCGGCCGAGGGCGCCCGATTCGTCGGCCACAACCAAGGTGGTCCCCGCGGTCTCATGAAGTGGTCACGGCGCGGCCGTGTGCTCGACCGCCGATCCCGGCCGTGAATTCGCCTTCGCGACCGAGGAGGGCGGCCGGGAGGGGACCGAGTGGCGTTACCGCCTCGAGCCCGCACGAGGGAGGCACCCGGGTCACCGAGTCCTACACCGTCTCGTCGATCCCGGCATGGGCCCGCATCCTCGACGTCCCGACCAACCGCGCCCGCGAGTTGCGCCAGGGCATGCAGCACACACTCGAGCAGCTCAAAGCGGCTGCCGAGTCCGACGCCGCCGGCGCGCTCGTCCCACCCATTTCTCTCCGAGACCTGAGGAGGTTCTCTGATGATGCACACCTATAAGGCCGCGCCCGATGTCGACGTCGTGACCTCGATCGTCAACGTCGGCGGCTTCGGCAACCTCGCTATCAACGCCTTCGTGATCCATGCCGCCGAACCGGTGCTCGTCGACACCGGCACCGTCGTCGACAGCGACGACTTCATGGGCGCACTGCGGATCGTCGATCGATCCGGCCGACCTTCGCTGGATCTGGTTGACCCACACGGACTTCGACCACATCGGCTCCCTGCACCGCCTGCTCGACGAGAACGAACAGTTGCGGGTGGTCACCAGCTTCCTCGGGGTCGGGATCATGGGACTGGCGGCACCGCTGCCGATGGAGCGGGTCTACCTGGTCAATCCGGGCCAGACGGTCGACGTCGGCGACCGGATCCTGACCGCGGTACGGCCTCCGGCCTACGACAATCCGATCACCACGGGTCTGCAGGACAACCGTTCGGGCATCTTCTTCAGCTCGGACTGCTTCGGGGCCCTCTTGGACGAGGTGCCCGACAGCGCCGAGGATCTGAGCGACGAGGCGCTGCATCGAGGGCCAGGTCTTCTGGGCGACCGTGGACTCGTCGTGGCTGCACACGGTCGATCGGGGGGTGTTCGCCTCGGAACTGGACCGCATCCGCGCCTTGGCGCCCACCATGGTCCTGAGCAGCCATCTGCCGGCTGCGCGCGGCTCGTCGGTCGAGCGGCTGCTGGGTGCGCTGGCCGAGGTGCCCGGCGCGCCCGCGTTCGTCGGCCCGGACCAGGCCGCCCTCGAGCAGATGCTCGCCGGGCTGACCGGGGTGGCCGGATAGTCGCACCGAGCCGTCCAACGACCGATCTGGCGTTTCGCCGGGGCGAACCCGTCTGGCGCGAGACGTGGGCCCGTTAGGGTTTGCGTCAGGTCCCGCCGGGGAGGGCACGGTGAGCAAGAGCATGCAAGGGCGCAATTGGGTGCTGGCCGCGATGATCTTCGCGGTCGCGATGACCTTCATCGATCAGACGATCGTCTCCATCGCCGTGCCGAACATCCAGCGCGAGCTGCACCTGTCCTCGACGGGCGTCCAGTGGGTCGTCAACGGCTACCTCATCGCGTTGGCTGCGTTCTTCGCCCTGGGCGGGAGGCTCTCCGACATCTTCGGCCACACGCGGATGTGCGTGATCGGCGTGATCGTCTTCGTCGTGGCGTCCACCCTCTGTGGCTTGACGCCGACGGGTTCGATCGCCGAAGCCTGGATCGTGACGTTCCGCGTGGTCCAAGGAGTGGGCGGCGCCCTCATGTTCCCGGCGGCGCTGGCCATCGTGGTCAACACCTTCCCGTTGCGAGAACGCGGGAAGGCGCTGGCCCTCTTCTTCGGGATCGCCGGCGGCCTGACCGCGATCGGCCCGATCCTCGGCGGGTACCTGACCGAGTGGACGTGGCGCGCCATCTTCTGGGTCAACATCCCTGTCGCCCTGATCGCACTGATCCTGATCGCGGTCTCCAAGCCGAAGACCCAGTACCAGCGGGCCCCGATCGACTACCGCGGCGCCGTCCTGATCGCGGTCGGGATCGGGCTCAGCATCTTCGGCCTCCAGCAGTCGGTCCTGTGGAGCTGGAGCAACCCGGCGACGTGGATCTGCATCATCGCGGGTCTCGCCATCATCGGCCTGTTCGTACTGGTGGAGCTGCGCACGGCCTCGCCGCTCATCAAGGTCGAGATCTTCGGGGTCCGGCCCTTCGCCGTGGAGAACCTCGTGTTGTTGATCGCCATGATGGCGTTCATCCCGGTGTTCTTCTTCGCCAGCGAGTACGCGCAGATCGCCCTGCACAAGACGGCATCGGAGGCCGGCGTCTTCCTCCTCTTCTTCTTCCTCGGCTTCGTCGTCCTCGCCCAGGTGGGCGGCCGGATGCTCGACCGCGAGGGTGCCAAACGCGCCGTGGTGCTCGGCTGCGCCATCGCCGCGGTCGGCTTCGGTCTGTGGGCCTCCAAGGCGACGACGCTGAGCTTCGGCAAACAGCAGATCTGGGTGATCGTCGCAGGGGCGGGCATGGGGATGATGCTCGGGCCCGCCAACACCGACGCGGTCGAACCGCGCCGGCAACCTCTCCTACGGTGAGGCCACCGGCATCACCCAGACCATACGGAACTTCGGCGCCAGCCTGGGCCTGGCCGCGCTCGGCACCATCTTGCTGTTCGACTACCGCTCGCACCTGACCGCCAGCCTGCAGAAGCAACACGTTCCGAACGCGGCGGCAGTGGCCAACCGCATCACCCAGTCCCAGGGGGGCGGGTCGGTGTCCAAGATCCCCCACTACGTCTCGGTCGACTTCGCCCACGCCACCCAGACCGTGCTCTATGTGATGTGCGGGATCATGGCGTTCGCCGGGGTGGTGGCGTTGTTGGGTCTCCAGCGGGGTCGCCAGGAGGTGGTCCCGCTCGACGATGGCGGGTCCACCCCCACCGAGGTCGGCCTCTCGTAACCTCGGGCGGCGCGCCCTTCTCTGCGCCAGCACCATCTGGAGGCACGAATGTCGCACCACCGCAGAACCGGGATCTTCGTCGTTGCCCTGGCGCTGGGAGGACTGTGTGCGACCGGGTGCAGCGTCGTCAACAAGGTCAAGAACGAGATCCACAACGTCGAGGGCAACAAGGCGACCATCGACTCGTTCACCCAGAATCTCCAGACCGGTGCGGCGAAGCCGTTCGAGGCGACCTACACGACATCGGGGAGCGCGCCGGCGGGTGTGCTCTACGCCGTCGACCCGGCGAGCGGCAGTCTGGCGATCCACGAGGCCGCCACCGCCGCCAATTCGCCGAGCGTGCAGCTGATCGTGAACTCGTCGGGCGACTATTCGTGCAGCCAGAGCGGCTCCGCCGGCCCATGGTCCTGTCAAAAGCTGGGAAGCGCCGACGCCAACGCGCAACAGAAGCTCTTCGACATCTACACCCCCTCGCACTGGATCTCCTTCCTCAAGGGTGCGTCGCTCGTGGCCGGTCTTGCCGGCGACAAGGTCACCACATCGACGATGTCGCTCAACGGCTTCGACATGAACTGCGTGGACCTCGTGGCCAAGGGCGTGCCGGGGACGAGCACCGTCTGCACCACGTCGCAGGGCATCTTGGGGTATGCCAAGGTGGCCCAGGATTCCACCAGCTTCGCGATCACGAACTATTCGCCGTCACCCCCGGCGTCCATCTTCGAGCTTCCGCCGGGCGCGACGGTGACCACGCCGACCACATGAGCACCGACGCCACCTTCATCACCCGCTACGACACGTCCGGCCCGGGGGTGCGCCTCGCCGTAAAGGACCTCATCGACATGGCCGGCGAGGTCACCACGGCCGGTTGTCGCGCCGCGGCCCGGCGCGCCGTGCCGGCCGCGCACGACGCGGCTTGTCTCGCCGGCGCCCGGGCCGCCCGGGCGCGGATCGTCGGGCGCACGAATCTGCACGAGCTGGCCCTCGGCGTGACCGGCGTGAACCCGTGGTACGGGACGCCGGTCAACCCGCTCGATCCTGCGCTGGTCCCGGGCGGGTCGTCGAGTGGCTCCGCCGTGGCGGTGGCGACGGGAGAGGCCGAAGTCGCCTACGGCAGCGACACGGGCGGCTCGGTGCGTATCCCGGCTGCCTGCTGCGGCGTCTGCGGATTGAAGACGACCTGGGGCCGCATTCCCCTCGACGGCGTATGGCCGCTGGCACCGAGCTTCGACACGGTCGGCCCGATGGCGCGTGACGTCGGGGGACTGGTCACCGGGATGCAGTTGCTCGAGCCGGGGTTCGCGGTGGCCGGCGTGGGCGACGTGACGGTGGCCCGGCTGCCCATTGAGGCCGACCCGGCGATCAGTGCGGCCATCGAGCGCGCCATACAGCCTGGCCGGGTGGACGTCCACAGACCTCGTCATCCCGGGGTGGGACAACGCGCTCACCCAGGCGGGACTTCTGCTCGTCGTCGAAGCGTGGCACTCGGACCGGGTCTTGGTGCACGAAGACCCTGAGGGAATCGGCGACGGCGTGCGCGAGCGCCTCGAGTTGGGCGGTGCCTTCGACGAGTCGGTTGTCGCGAGCGCATGGCAGACCCAGCGCGAGTGGCAGGCCACGCTCGAGCGGGTCCTCGAGCGCGTCGACTTCGTGGTCACACCCACGCTGACGATCTTCCCGCCGCGTCCCGAGGAGGGCGACGACCTGTTGGTGTCGCGCTGCACGCTCCCGGCGAACCTGGCCGGCGTACCCGCTCTGTCGCTCCCGGTCCCGACCGGTGGACCGCTCCCGGCGAGCCTCCAGCTGATCGGGCCAGCGCACAGCGAAGAGCGGCTGCTGGCCGCCGGGATCGTACTGGAACAGGCCGTCACGGCCGGCTGAGCGCCGTCACGCTGTCGCGCCGGCGTCAGCTGGTCAGCGGTTGGCGCGTACAAGGCCGCGGCCGATGTCGGCCAGGTGCTGGCGGACTCCCGACGGCGAGGTCACCTCGAGCGCGTCGGAGAACCCGGCGAGCTGCCGGGCCACCATGAGCTCGGACTGGGCGCGCAGCGCCACCTCCACCCGCCCGTCCGTCTCCTCGGTCCCGTGCTCAATCCGTGAGCCGAAGAGGTAGCGCAACACGTCGAGCGTCACCGGGTCGGTGCGGAGCCGGACGGTCACCGGTGCCCGTTGGGCGTCGACGCTGGTGACGATGGTGTGCCAGGCCTCGGCCAGGTCGAAGTCAGCCGGCCGCTCGGCCGCGCGGTCCGTCAGTGACGCCGAGTGCACGCGACTCACTCGAAACGTCCGCTGGCCCGCCGCGGTCTCGCCGATGAGGTACCACGTGTTGTTCTTCACGACGAGACCGAGCGGGTGGACGGTGCGCTGCGACGTGCGGCCGTCGTGACCCCGGTACCCCAGCTCGATCTGCACGCCGTCGATCACTGCGTGCTGGAGCACCTCGAGATGGTCGGGTGCGACGGGCTCCTCGTGGTCCCACGAGGCGGCGTCGCGCATCACCGCGCCCGCTGCCGCCTCGGCGTGCTGGCGGAACGTGGCCGGCAGCGCGCGCACCAGTTTGCGCAGTGCCGTCCGCACTTGCGGGGTGGCCGCCGCGGGCCCGGCGATCAGGAACAGCGCCCGGGCCTCGTCCGCGGTGAGGCCGCTCAGGTCCGTACGCGCACCGCCGAGGAGTTCCCACCCGCCGTGTCGTCCGGGCTGGGAGTAGACCGGGATCCCGGCCATGGCGAGGCCCTCGAGATCCCGCCGTGCCGTGCGCTCGCTGACCTCGAGCTCCTGGGCCAGCTGGGCGGCCGTGACCCGACCCTTCGACTGGAGGACCAGGAGGGCGGCGACGAGTCGGTCGGCTCGCATGGATCCCGAAATTGGCACAAAAAGTGGCCATGTGTTGGCCAGATATGGGGCGCATGCTGCCTGCGTCACACACGAGCACACGCCGGCACCGCCGGCAGAACGGAGACGACACCATGCCTGGACTCGCACCCCCCGTGTCCGACGAGCGGGGCTGCCTGCTGGCCTTCCTCGGCCAGCAGCGGGACGCCCTGCGCTACGCCGCCCACGGTCTCGACGACGAGGAGGCGGGGAGCACACCCTCGGCCAGCGATTTGTGCCTGGCTGGGCTGATCAAGCACGCCGCCCGGGTGGAGCAGGGGTGGATCGACTACATCACGACGGGCGATTCGGGGTTGTTCGTTCCCGCTGACGACTACACGGACGGCTTCGCGCTGGTCGACGGGGAGACCCTGGCCGACGTCATCGCCCTCGCCGCGGAGCAGGCCCGTCTGACCGAGAAGGTCGTGAACGGCCTCGACGACCTCGGTGCACCCCTGGCCCCGACCGAGTCCCTGGTCCCGTGGATCCCCGCCGGCCTGGTGTGGACGCCACGGTGGGTGCTGCTCCATCTGATTGAAGAGACCGCCCGGCACGCCGGGCACGCCGACATCGTCCGCGAGTCGATCGACGGCGCGACCTGTTGGACGCTGATGGCGGCGGCCGAAGGCTGGCCCCAGCAGGACTGGGCCTAGCGGTCCCGCCCTCCTTGCGAAGCGGTGTCGAGAGCGTGGTCCCGTCGCAACGTCACGCGGTCCATGGCACCAATAGGGTGGCCGGTGCATGCAGATCGAGTTGTGGTCCGACTTCGCCTGCCCATGGTGCGCGCTCGGCCTGGCCCGTCTCAGTGTGGCGCGGGCGTCCTTCGAACACGGCGAGGAGGTCGCCGTGGTGCACCGCTCGTTCGAGCTCGACCCCGGAGCGCCGGCGAGCGGTTCGGTCTCCTTCGCCGACGCGGTGGCCGCCAAGTACGGCATGGGGGCCGCGCGCGTGCGGGCCCTGCATGAGCAGTTGACCGCCCTGGGCGCTCAGGTCGGCGTGTCCTTCGACTTCGAGCGAGTCCGCTTGGGCAGCACCTTCGACGCCCACCGGCTGGCCCAGGCGGCACGGGGTACCCCGAGCGAGGAGGCACTGGTGCGTGGGCTCTTCGTGGCGCATTTCAGCCAGGGTCGCCAGCTCTCTGACCACGACGTCCTGCGCCAGGTCGCCCGCGCCGCACGCTTGGAGGAGCGCGTCGTCGACGAGGTCCTCGGGAGCGATGCCTTCGGGCCGGCGGTGCGGGCCGACGAAGCCGCGGCCCGCGAGCACGACGTGACGGGGGTGCCCTATTTCCTCATCAACGGGGCCTGGCCGGTGCCGGGCGCGCAGGACGTCGAGACGATGGCACTCGTCCTGCGGCGGGCCTGGTCACGCCTGGGCCAATGAGGCCAGGATCTGGTCGACCATCTCGACCGTGGCGTTGGGGTGCAAGAACGCGAACCGCGCCACGGTCTCGCCCTCCCAGCTGGTCGGGGTGACGAAGGCGATCTGATCGTGCAGGAGCTGGGCCGACCAGGCGTCGTAGTCCGCCTTGGACCACCCGTGTCGCCGGAACAACACGATGGAGAGCCCCGGATCACGGACGAGTTCGACATGGGGCGCCGCCGCGATCCGCTCAGCAGCGCGCTGCGCGATGGCCAAACCGGCCTCGACGCCGTCGCGATACGCGTCCAGGCCGTTCACGGCGAGGGAGAACCACAACGGGAGTCCACGGGCGCGGCGTGTCAGGTGATAGGCGTAGTCGCTCGGGTTCCATTCCTCTGGGTTCTCGCTGTGCAGGACCTCGAGGTACTGGGCGTCCTGGGTGTGCACCGCCTTGGCGAGATTGGGCCTGCGGTAGATGAGCGCGGCGCAGTCGAAAGGCGCAAAGAGCCATTTGTGCGGGTCGACGATGAACGAGTCGGCACGGCCGAAGCCCGCGAACTGTTCCCGTACCGAGGGGGCGAACAGCGCCGCCGCGCCGCCGTAGGCGCCGTCGATGTGGAACCACAGGGCACGTTCCCGGGCCACGTCGGCCACACCTTCGAGGTCGTCGACGATGCCGGCATTGGTCGTGCCCGCTGTGGCGACCACGCCGACGACGTCGGGCCCGCGCGGGTCGTCACGCAACGCGCTGTGCAGCGCCTGCCCGGTCATGCGGTGAGCGATGGAGGGTACCGTCAGGACGCCCATTCCGAGTACGTGCAGGGCCTTGCCGACCGATGAGTGCGCGTCGGCGTTGATCGCCACCAGCGGTCGCTGGGGTGCGTCGGCCTGGCGCCGGTGGGCCGCGGTGTCCCGGGCCACCATCAGCGCGGAGAGGTTGCCCGCGGAGCCACCGGCCACGAAGCAGCCGCCGGCCGAGTCGGGGAACCCCGCATGGCGGGCCAGCACCTCGAGCGCCTGGTTCTCGGCGACCACGACCCCGGCTGCTTCGAGCCAGGAGGTCCCGTGGAGGGACGAACAGGACACGAACATGTCGAAGAGCAGCGACGCCTTCGTCGGCGCGGCCGGGATGAACGAGAGGAAGCGGGGACTGTCGCACGAGACGACGGCGGTGGAGAGCTTGTCCACGAAGAGCTCGAGCACTTGCGCGGCGTCGTTGCCTTCGGGGCGCATGAGGCCGGCCAGCTCGGCGTCGAGCGACGCGACGAGGCCGCCGAAGTCGAGTGACACAGGGTCCATGCTCAACCGCTCGCGACAGGCGGTCAGGATGAGGTCGGTCATCGCCTCGTCGAATTCGAACATGGCGCTCGTCATCAGGCCGGCGAGCCCTCCGCGTCCCCTGCGGGCGACCCGCGGCGCGCGGCACGCCAGGCCTCCTCGGCCCGGCTCGCCACGTCGTGCAACGAGGCGCCCGTCTTGTCGGCCACCGCGGCGACATCGTCGAACTCCGGCTTCGCCCGGCCCTCGACGACCTTCACGCGCACCGTCATGCCGTCGACGCTCACCTGCGTCAACACCCGGGGCACGGGCCAGCGTTCGACGCTCGAGGCGCGCACGCCCATGGTGCCGGTCAGCCGCTCGATCTCCGCCCGCAGCGTGACCACGGCGCTGGCGTCGGCCAGCACGTGGAGCACATGCCCGGGCCGCCCCTTCTTCATCGTGACGGGGCTGACCCAGGCGTCGAAGGCTCCGGCACCGAGGGCAGCGGCCAGGGCGTGGCCGAGTTGCTCCCCGGTCACGTCGTCGAGGTTGGTCTCGAGCAGGACGGCGGGTTGGCCCGGTCCCACCGCGCTCTGGGCGCCACGTCGGCCGACGATCACCTGGGTGCAGTTCGGCAGGTCGTCCAGTTCGGCCGTCCCGCCGCCGAAGCCCGATGCCGTGATGGTCATCGGAGGCAGGGGTCCGTAGGACGCACAGAGCGACGAGACCAGGGCGGCTCCCGTCGGCGTGGTGAGCTCGACGCCGACCTCGCGGCCATAGCTCGGGACACCTTCGAGGAGACGGACCGTCGCCGGGGCCGGGTTGGGCAACCGCCCGTGTGCGCTGCGCACCATGCCCGTTCCCGTGGCGACGGCGGACGCGGTGACCTCGTCGACACCCAGCACTTCGAGCGCCGCCGCCGTCCCGACGATGTCGACGATGGCGTCGTGCCCGCCGACCTCGTGAAAGTGCACCTGGTCGATCGGCCGGCGGTGCAATGCCGACTCGACCGTGGCCAGAGCGTGAAACGTCGCCAGGGCGCGCCGGGCCACCCGGGTCGGCAGCGCTGCCTGTTCGATGAGTGACGCGATGGCGCCATGGGTTCGCACGACGACGTCGTCGCCACTGACGATGGCCCGCGTGCAGGCCACGCCGCCGCGCAACGCGTCTTCGAACCGCAGGTCCCATCCCGGGAGGTCGAGGCGGCCGAGCAGGCCGCGGACCTCGTCCGCGTCGGCGCCGGCGTCGACGAGTGAGCCCAGGGCCATGTCGCCGGCGATGCCGGCGAAGCAGTGGAACCACGCGACCGTGAGGTCCTCTCCCGCCGTCACGCCAAGAGCCGAGCAACGGCGCAGGCGGCGCCGTAGCCGTTGTCGATACCGACGACGCTGATGCCCGACGAGCACGCGGAGAGCATCGTCAAGAGCGCGGTGACACCCTCGAGGGCGGCGCCGTAGCCGGTGCTGGTCGGCACCGCAATCACCGGTGCCGGCGTGAGGCCGCCCACCACGCTGGCCAGTGCGCCCTCCATGCCGGCGATGACGACGACCGCGTCGGCCATGGCGATGGTGTCGACCTCGGCGAGCAGTCGGTGCAGTCCGGCGACCCCGCAGTCGGTCAACGACGCCGGGTCGAAGCCCAGCGCGCCGAGGACGGCCACGCACTCGGTCGCTACCGGCAAGTCCGCCGTGCCTGCGGTGACCACCACGACGGAGCCGCCCCGTCCGGTCGCGGGGCGGAACGCCACGGTCGAGAAAGCGCCGCTCTCCGAGACGATCGCCGGGCCAGCGCCGAGCGAGGCGGCCACGGCCGACACCGCTTTGACCTGGGCCTCGCTGGCCCGCGTCAAGAGGACGGGTCCTTCGGTACCGCCGAGGAGCTCTTGGACGACGGCAGCGCAGTGCTCGGGCGTCTTGCCCGGCCCGTACACCGCTTCGGGCATGCCAAGGCGCAGGTCGCGGTGCAGGTCGACCCGGGCAAAGCCGAGATCGGCGTAGGGCAGCCGGCGCAGTTGCCGCACCGCGTCGTCGGGCGTGCACCGGCCCGCGGCGACCTGCTCGACCAGCGCTCGAAGCGAAGAAGCGTCCATGACCTGCTCTATCCTGCCCAACTGTGACCCCGCCTGCGAAAACCGTCGCCTACTTCGGCCCGGCCGCCACCTTCACCCAGGAGGCGCTGCTGACCCAGCCGGACCTGGCCGAGGCCGAGCTGCAACCGCTCGGCTCCATCACCGCGGTGCTCGACGCCGTGGCGCAGGGGTCCGTGCACCTCGGATTCGTGCCGATGGAGAACGCCATCGAGGGCACCGTCAGTGCCACCATCGACGGGCTCATCCACGACGTCGACCTGCACATTCAGCGCGGAAGTGGTCATGGACATCCACCTGCACCTCCTCGCCCGGCCCGGGACTGCGCTCGCGGACATCCGCGTCGTCTCCTCCTACCCGCATGCGCTGGCCCAGTGCCAGAAGTACCTGGCTCGTGCACTGCCCGAGGCTGAGCAGCGGGCAGCCAACTCCACGGCCGACGCGGCCCGGGTCCTCGGCGAATCGGGTGATCCTGGTGAGGCGGCGATCGCGCCGCGGCTCGCCGCCGAGCGCTACGGCCTGGTGATCGTGGCCGACGACGTCGAGGACCACCCCGACAACCAGACCCGTTTCGTCCTGGTCGCCCGGACGCAGGTGCCCAAACCGACCGGGCACGACAAGACGAGCATCGTGTGCTTCCAGCGGGCCGACCACCCGGGCAGCCTGCACGGCATCCTCGGCCAGTTCGCGGCGCGCAACATCAACCTCTCCAAAGTCGAGTCGCGGCCGACCAAGCAGGGATTGGGCGACTACTGCTTCGTCATCGACCTCGACGGCCACGTCGGAGACGAGATCGTGGCCGATTGCCTGCGCGACCTGCACGCCGGGCTGCCCGGGCTCAAGTTCCTCGGCTCCTACCCGGCCGCAGGCGAGCACGGCCCCGAGCAGCGCCGGCAGGCCGACGCCGCCTGGCAGGCGGCCGACGACTGGCTGGGCGCGCTGCGCGACGCCATCGAGTAACGGCGCACCACGTGCCGCACCGATGGGCCTCGTTGGACCGCGGTCCGATTCCCGGCGAGACTACGAGCAGGCCGCGTGACGTTGTGCGGCGGGAGGGACCATGACGATGTTGCAGACCATCGACGTCGACCAGCACCTCTTCGAGTCGAGGACGACCTGGTCCGAGTACATCGATCCGGCCCATCGCTCCGATGCCCTGTCCATCGCCGACGACGATGCCGGATGGCCATGGCTGACGTGGCGAGGCGTCCGCCTGACCCCGCTCGAAGTCCCCATCCCCGAACGCTCGGCGCTCATCGGGGAGGATCGCCTGCGCCGCGTCCGTGGCGAGCGCGCACCGGCGTCGTTCGACGAGCTCGTGCCCGATTCCTACCGCCTGGCCGGGGCGCGTCTCGACGCGCTCGACGGGTTCGGCCTGGACGCCGCTGTCCTGTTCCCCAACTACGGCCTCTTGTGGGAGCAGCGGCTCGCGTCGGACCGTGCCGCCCAGCGCGCCAACGCGCGGGCCTACAACCGCTTCGTGGCCGACGTGTGCAACGAGGGCAAGGACCGCTTGTTCGGCGTGGCCCACGTCCTCCTGCACGACCCGGCCTGGGCGGTCGAGGAGATCAAGCGGATCCGCGCCCAGGGCGTCCGGCTCGCCATGGTTGCGCCGGCCCCGGTCAACGGCAAGCCGCTGTCCGACCCCGAGTTCGATCCCGTGTGGGCCGCGTTCGAGGACGAGGGGGTCGCTCCGGTCTTCCACGTCTCGGAGTTCGAGAGCCCGTTGCACCCGGCATGGCGCACGGGGGAGCAAGAGGACGGCGAGCAGCTCTTCGACTCCATCTTCTTGTATCTCGCCCCCGCCGTCGCCCTCGCCAACCTCATCCTCAACGGGGTCCTGGAGCGCCATCCCCGCCTGCGCATCGGCGTCGTCGAGCTGACGGCCAGCTGGGTCCCGCACTTCCTCCTCCACATCGACGGCGCGTCGGATTTCTATGCGCTCCGGCACGGGGAGCCCTTCCGCAAACTGGCGGAGCGCCCCTCCACCTATTTCTTGCGCCAGGTGCGGGTGGCCGCGTTGCCCTACGAGATGCCGAACCGCCTCGTGCCCAAGGTCGGGGGCGAGACCTTCATGCTCGGGAGCGACTGGCCCCACGCCGAGGGTGTGGCCGACCCCATGGGTGCGGCTGCGCGCGCCGTCGCCGGCCTGGCCGAGCCGGCCCGCGGGAACATCCTCGGGGCCAATGCGGCCTGGCTTCTCGGCCTGTGACCGTCGACCTCGAACGGGCCGCCGCCGAGCGGGAGCGCCTGCGGGGCGCCTACCTCGAGGAGCCGGCACGGCGGCCACGATCGACGGCGCGTGGCGTCCACCACCTGGCGCTGCTCTGCTCCGACGTCGAGCGGACGATCCGCTTCTACCAAGAGCTCCTGGGCTTCCCCCTCGTCGAGCTCTTCGAGAACCGCGATTACAAGGGTTCGACGCACCTCTTCTTCGACCTCGGCCACGACAACACACTTGCCTTCTTCGACTTCCCCGACCTCGGGCTCGGCCCCTACGCGGAGGTGCTGGGCGGATTCCATCATTTGGCGATCTCGGTCGATCAGGAGCATTGGGACGCGGCGCGGACCCGGCTCGAGGCGGCGGGCATCGCCACACAGGTCGAGAGCGAGATCTCCTTGTACTTCTCGGATCCCGACGGCGTGCGCCTCGAGCTCATCGCCGAGGACCTCGGTTCGCTGTACGGCACGCCGCTGCACTGATGCCCGTCACCGGCATGGCCAACCTGGCCGTCAAGGTCGCCGACCTGGAGGGCGCCTGCGACTGGTACCGGACCACGGGCGCGACGGTGACCGACCCGGTGGCCTGGGAGAACGGCCGGCGGGCCGACGTGCAACTCGGAACGCTGGCGCTGACGTTGTTCACCAAGGCCATCTACGAAGATGCCTGCGCGCTCCCCGACGAGGGCTTCTTGCACCCCGCTCTCTTCGTCGACGACCTCGACGCCGAACTCGCCCGTCACAGCGTGCTCTGGGGGCCCCGCATCGTCACGGGGACCTTCGGCACACGGCGCATCGCCTTCGTCGAGGCGCCCGGCGGGATCCGCCTCGAGTTCATGGAGCAGCTCGAGGATCCACCGGACTGACCCCGGGTGCCGTGTCGGGTGCCCTCGCGGCCTCATCGCGTCCCGACACGCACCGTGCGTGTGAGAATTCTGCGCACCCGACCGCACAGGAGGACTGCATGACACCGACGACGAGCGCCGCCCCGCCGATCACACCTCGGCACGGCTACACCAAGGACGGCCTTCCGGTCTACGAGAAAACGCACCACTACGCCAAGGCCGACACCGCCGCCCAACGGGTCAACGCCGCGGTCGGGCTCCGGATCACCGTACTCGTCGGCACGATGTGGGCCGCTTATCTCTTCGCGTGCATTGCGCTCATCTCGCTGCCCGACAACATCCACTCGACCCAGCTCCTCATCTTGTGGATCAGCTCGAGCTTTCTGCAGTTGGTGCTGCTTCCGATCATCATCGTGGGTCAGAACATCCAATCGCGCGCCGCGGACGCCCGGGCCACCAAGACGTTCGAGGATGTCGAGGACGCCCGCAACAAGATCGAGCACGCCATCTCGCTGCTCGACATCCACACCGACGGCGGCCTGCACGACGCGGTGCAGGTCATCGTCGACGCCATCAACGCCGGCAAGGCGGGGGCGACGGGGGCTGGAGCCACCTGAACGGCTCGTGCGCCTGCGCTCAGGCCTCCTCCAGCTCGAGAGCCGGTACCGGCGTGGCGGCGCTGGCTGCGGCCCGAGCCGCAATGTCGCGCAGCGACGGCAAAGTGGCGAGGGCGACCGCCGCCGTGGCCAAGAGCACCACGGCGGCGATGGTGAACGACAAGGCGTACCCGTCGGTGAGCGCGGCGGCCGTCCGGGCCGGTGTGGCCACGGCGTGGCCCAGTGCAGCCGAGGTCCGGTTGGCGGCCACCGTGGCCAGTGCGGCCAGGCCGATGGAGGCGCCGACCGTACGCGAGGTGTTGAGCAGCCCCGACGCGAGGCCCGCCTCCTGGCGGGCCACCCCGGCGGTCCCGGCGACGGCGATCGGGGTCACGGCCAGTCCCATGCCCAGGCCGATCAAGATGAAAGGCCCGAGCAGGTCGCCCACGAACGTGCTGTGCGGCGTGATCAAGGCGAGCCAGGCCAAGCCGCCGCCGGCCACGAGCGTGCCGAGCAGGATGAGCGGTCGCGGTCCGAAGCGGGGGACGAGGCGGGACGTCACCTGCGCGCCGGCAGCGATGAGGAGTGTTTGCGGCAGAAACGCCAGACCGGCCTGCAGCGGGCTGTACCCCAATACGTGCTGCATGTAGAGCGTCTCGAAGTACCACGAGCCGAAGAGGGCACCGAACATCATGAACATGACGATGTTGCCGCCGGTCACCGAGCGGGAGCGGAAGATGCGCAAGGGGACGAGCGGGGCCTTCGAGACGCGGGCCTGGAGGTAGAGGAAGACACCAAGGAGGATCACGCCCAGCGCCAGGGGCATGAGCACCTGGGACGAGCCCCATGAGTACGTCTCGGTGCGGACGAGGGCGAACACCAACGCGACGAGTCCGGCGGTCACCGTGATCGCACCGGCCAGATCGAGGTGGCGGTGCACTATCTCGGCGCGTGACTCGGGGAGATGGCGACGGGCCAGGACGAGGGCCACGATTCCCACGGGGACGTTGACGAAGAGGATCCAGCGCCAGCTGAGGAAGTCGGTGAGAATCCCCCCCAGCAGGGCGCCCGCCGACGCACCGGCGGAGGACACGGCGCTCCAGGCACCGAGTGCCCAGGTCCGCGCCGATCCCTCGGGGTAGCTGGCCGTGAGGATGGTCAACGTCGCCGGCGCCAGGATGGCGGCGCCCAGGCCCTGGAGTGCACGCGCCGCGATGAGCCACGCTTCGCTCTGTGCCAATCCGCCGAGGAGGCTCGACGCCGTGAAGACAGCGAGACCGACCAGGAAGATGCGACGACGGCCGAACAGGTCGGCGGCTCTGCCGCCCAGGAGCAGGAAGCCGGCGAAGGTCAACGTGTAGGCATTGATGACCCACTGCAGGTTCGACGTGCTGAAGTGCAGGTCACGCTGGATCGACGGCAGCGCGACGTTGACGATGGATGCGTCGAGCACGACCATGAACTGGCCCACGCAGACGAGAGCCAGCACCAACCAACCTGGCACCACGCGCCCGTCTTCGAGCTCGATGGTGATGCCGTGGCCGTCGTGTTCACTCGACATGGAGTCTCCTTGGGCGAAGGCGTGCCGTTCCGCTCAGCCCCCCGTCTCCTCAGACAACGTCCGGCGTCGTTCCGGGATTCCCACCCTACGGGTGAGCGAGATCGGGTTCCGGCGGCTATCGGACGTGGGATTCGATGGTGCGAGTCGTGGAAGGTCCGGTTTAGCGGGCGCATGTGACATCTCGTGCTTGGGGACCGTCCAGGCTCGTCCCGATCACTCGTCTCCCAGGTGGGGAGGACTTTTGGAAGACTTTCCCAGCCGATGTCGAATTGGGCCGGCCACGTTCGTGTAGCCGGTGACCGTCGAGCACGGAGCCGGCGGCCTTTGCTGACAGGAGGCACCGAACATGGGCAGGATCGTTGTGAGCGAGTTCGTCTCGCTCGACGGTGTCATGGAGGACCCGGGTGGCGCCGAGGGGTTCCGTCACGGAGGTTGGACGTTTCGCTTCGAGCGAGGCCCCGAGGGCGACCGGTTCAAGTTGGACGAGTTGCTCGAGGCTGAGGCACTGCTGCTCGGCCGCGTGACCTATGAGGGTTTCGCCGCGGCATGGCCCTCCATGGAGGATCCGGTGGGTTTCGCCGACAAGATGAACGGCATGCCGAAGTACGTGGTCTCGTCGACCTTGCAGGATGCCGACGCCACCTGGCACGACACAACCGTGCTACGCGGCGACGTGGTCGCAGAGCTAAAGGCTCTGCGCGACTCGGTGGGAGGCACTCTCCTCGTGGCTGGGAGCGCCGCCCTCGTCCAGCTCCTGGTCGAGCACGGGCTGGTCGACGAGCTCCGGCTCATGGTATTCCCGATCGTGCTCGGCAGCGGGAAGCAACTCTTCAGCGGAGTCACCGAGGCGCCCATGTTCGGCCTCGAAGGCGTCAGGACCGTCGGTGGCGGCGTCGTTGTGCTCACCTATGCCCCGATCGCTGCCGCCAATCAGAGTGGACGCGACGCCGGCTGAAGGCGGCAGAGCGCGCCGCGCCGGAACATTCGCACCCGGGTACTTGCACCCGGATCCTGACAACGGAAAGGAACATCATGAAGCAGTACCTCCTCAGCGTGCCGATGATCGACGGCGCGCCACCGCGGCCCGACGCCGAGGCGCAGAAGGCCGTCAAGCAGGTTGCGGTACTCAACGAAGAGATGCGGTCCGCGGGCGCCTGGGTCTTCGGCGGCGGTCTGATGCCGTCCTCCTCCGCCACGGTCGTCCGGGAGGAGGGGGCCGACCTCTTGGTGACCGACGGACCCTTCACCGAGGCCAAAGAGCACATCGGCGGGTTCTGGGTCATTCAGGCCGCCGACCTCGACGAGGCGCTCCAGTGGGCGGCCAAGGCCACCCGGGCGTGCATGGAGCCTGTCGAAGTCCGGCCGTTCCACGACGAGCCGCCGGTCTGATCAGCGCTTCATGGGCGTGCCCGATCTCGATGTGGCGCGGGTCTTCCGCGACGAGTACGGCCGAGCCGTCTCGGTGCTCGTCCGCACCTTCGGCGACATCGACCTGGCCGAGGACGGGGTGCAAGAGGCCTTCACCGTGGCCGCGGCTCGCTGGAACGAGGAGGGGCTGCCACCAAGTCCCGCCGGGTGGATCATCACGACGGCGCGCAACCGGATCCTCGACCGGCTCCGGCGCGAGTCGACCCGAGACGACCGCCATGCACAAGCGGCTCTGTTGTTCGGGTCGGACGAACCCGAGGAGGCCGCTGTGGTGCAAGACGACCGTCTGCGGTTGATCTTCACGTGCTGTCACCCGGCGCTGGCGCGACCGGCGCAGGTCGCACTGACGCTTCGATTGCTCGGCGGGCTGACCACCCCCGAGATCGCCCGCGCCTTCATGGTTCCCGAATCGACGCTGGCACAACGCATCGTGAGGGCCAAGGGAAAGATCCGCGACGCCGCCATCCCCTACCGTGTTCCGACCAGTGCCGAGCTCCCCGACCGTCTTCGTTCCGTGCTCGCCGTCGTGTACCTCGTCTTCAACGAGGGATACACAGCCACCTCGGGAGAGCATCTCGTGCGCGAGGACCTGTGTGCCGAGGCGATCCGCTTGGGACGAATGTTGGCCGCGCTCATGCCCGACGAGCCCGAGGTCGCGGGTTTGCTCGCGTTGATGCTCCTGATCGCCGCCCGCCGCCCGGCCCGCACCGACGCGGCGGGCGGGCTCGTCCCGCTGCCGAAACAGGACCGCGCGCGCTGGGATACCGCACTGATTGAGGAGGGCCAGGATCTCGTACGGGGGTGCTTGCGACGCAACGCACCGGGTCCGTACCAGATCCAGGCGGCCATCAACGCGGTGCACGCCGACGCCGCGCCAGGCCACCGATACCGATTGGCGTCAGATCCTCGTCCTCTACGGTCAATTGGCGGCCTTCGACTCGTCGCCGGTCGTGTCGCTCAATCGGGCCGTCGCCCTGGCCGAGGTGGAAGGTCCAGTGGCCGGCCTGGCCTCTCTGGACGCGCTCGACGTCTCCCGGCTCGGTGACTACTACCTGTTTCACGCAGTACGGGCTGACCTCTTGCGCCGACTTGGTCGCACCGATGACGCGGCGTCTGCCTACGACGCTGCGCTCGCCCTGACGGACAACGAGGCCGAGCGCTCGTATCTCGAGCAAGCCCGAGCCAGTGTCGCCGGGCCTGGGCCGTGACGTGGCCAGGACGAAGCGGCTGCGGCGTTCAGGACGCAGGCGCCTTCTCCGGGCGCCGAGCCGGTCCCCGAGGTTTCATCGGCGGCCGGTGATGGCACGTACGAGACCTGTGCCCCGCAGACCCGGGCCTGCCTTCATTGGGTCATCACGGCGCCGACTGGGCGTATTGCAGGCCCAAGAGGCTCATCAAGTCGTGCAACGCCTTGCCGCGCGCCTCCTTGGCGACGGCCAAGGCGCGCGGGACGTCCAGATTGTCGAACAAAGCCCGATGCACCTCCTCGGGCGCCGCTGACGATCTCTCCGGCTTCGCCTCGAGAACTCGAAGTTCCTCGATGTCCCGTTCAGCTTGATCGAGTTGAGAGTTATCGAACTCCCAGGATTCGTGCCACGGCCGCGACAGAATGACGAAGCGGATGGCGGCCGCAGACCAGCGTTCGAGAAGGTGATGGACGAACACCAGGTTGCCCGTGGACTTCGCCATCTTCTGGCCACCGGCCATCACCGACCCGACATGCATCCAGGACCGGGCGAAGGGCTGCACGCCCGTGAATGCCTCTGCCTGAGCGGCTTCATAGGCGTGGTGTGGGAAGGCCAGTTCGGCGCCGCCGGCGTGCAGGTCTACCGTTGCGCCAAAAGTCGTGAGTGCCATGGCCGTGCATTCAGCGTGCCAGCCCGGGCGTCCCGGGGACCACGGGCTCGGCCATGCCGGCTCGTCCCCGATCGAGCGGACCCACAAGGCGGCATCGAGCGGATCGTCCTTGTTCGGGTCGTCAAGGTGACCCCCGCGTTCGCCTGCCAGCGAGACCGCCTCGTCGTGGCTGAGTCCGGCGACTTCGTGGACCGCTGCGCCGCGGAAATAGACGGATCCGTCGCGTTCATAGGCAAGCTTCCTAGTAAGAAGTTCGACGGCGAGGGCAATGACGCCGTCAACGTGATCATGGCTACGGGGCTCGAACGCCGGCTGGCCGATGCCCAGCAATTGCATGTCGCGCTCGAATCGGTAGGACTGCTGAGTCGCCAAGGACTTCCACGGCACGTCCAGTTCCCTGGCCTCGACAAGAAGATGATCGTCGATGTCGGTGATGTTGCGGCACACCTCGACGGGGTTCCTGGTCAGATGCAGGACCCGAGCCGCCATGTCGGACCAGATGAATGTGGCGGCGTGACCCAGATGCGTCGTGTCATAGGGGGTAATGCCGCAGACGTAGATGCGCCCCGTACCCAAGATGGGCAATCGGACGCCATTGATCTGCACGACATCGTGATCCGTTTCGTCAGTCAAAGCCATAGGGCCCTTTCTCCACAACGCGGAGCTCCGTACTTCTCTCGATCATCAACGGCTACCGGCGACCACCGGAGGATCGTGACGGCAGCCCGATACGCTCGACGCCTTCATCAGTTCTGGCGGCCTGACGCCCATTTGCCGCGAAGCGAAACCCGTCGCCGTTCGAGAACTCGGCCACCAGGCTGAATCGATCCGCTCGAAGCACCGTGTGGCGCCACTCGACCGGTTGATCCTTGTAGCACCCGAGTCGTTCGATCGAGAATGCGGCGTGACGCGATGACATCGCGAGCGCCTCTCGGTCTGCCCTGTCGGGCACGATGGCACGGATCGTTTCCCTGCCACCGGTCAACGAGATTTCGACGTGTTTGGCCAGCTCGTCGTACAAGGCGGTATGCGAGAAGTCCACCTTGAGCAACGGTGCCCCGATGCTCGCGGGCATCCAGACACGATCGACAGCCAGCGGGGACCCGTCGGCCAGCCGGAGCCGCTCGAGGTAGAAGAGTGGCTCATTCGTTGCCTTGGCGAGATGAGCGGCGGCCTCTGCATCCGCTCGGATCTCAAGAGCCCTGATCACGCTTCGTTGTTCGAGCCCCGAATGCTCCACTGATGCAAAGAGACTGTAGAGGGCGCCAACCGGTTGTTGGATCTCGGGAGGGGCCGCCACCCGGGGTCTCCGCCCCGCTCTGCCACCACCACCCCGTCTTCGCGTAGCCGGCGCAATGCCTCGCGCACGGTATTGCGGCTCACCTTGTACTCGCCCACCAGAAACATCTCACCGGGAAACCAGCCCTCGAATTCGCCCGCTTCTAGCCGACGAAGGAGATCCCGTTGGAGCTGTGACCAGAGCGGCTCGGGACTCTTGCGGTCCATCGTCTCGCTCGGGGCACCCGTCATGGTCTTTTCGCCTCCACTGTACAGCATTTTGAGGATAATGTACCAACATTCCTACATTTGAGGCCCGTGCTGGAGGTCCCCGTGGTCAACGTCGAAGTGCTGGCGACCGACGAGCTTGGCGACCGGAGCTATGTCGCCCACGACGGGCGGGCCGCAGTGGTCATCGACCCCCAGCGCGACATCGACCGGGTCGAGTCGGTCCTGACTGAGTTAGGGCTCAGCTGCACCTTCGTCCTCGAGACTCATATCCACAATGATTACGTCAGCGGAGGCCTCGAGCTGGCCGCCCGGACCGGGGCCACCTACGTAGTGGCCGCCACCGAGGAGGTGGCGTTTGACCGTCGGGCGGTCTCTGATGGAGACGAGCTCGCTGCTGGCCGCATGACGGTGAACGTCGTAGCGACGCCGGGCCACACCGACGGCCATCTCTCCTACATCGTGAGTGATCAGGAGAGCTCTCCGGTCGTCTTCAGCGGCGGGTCGCTGCTCTTTGGGAGCGTGGGGCGCACCGATCTGGTCGATCCGCACCGGGTCCACGAGCTCACCCGGGCTCAGTACCACTCGGCCCGACGCCTGGTCGCCCTCGTCCCCGACGACGCGGCGCTGTACCCCACCCACGGGTTCGGCAGCTTTTGCTCCAGCGGAGCTGCTGTCGGAGACCTATCGAGCACGATCGGCCTTGAACGCCAGCGCAACGACGCGCTCGTCACCGACGATGAGGACGACTTCGTCGGCAGACTTGTCGCCGGCCTGACGGCCTATCCGAGCTATTACGCCCACATGGCTCCGTTGAACCGGGCCGGCCCGGCGCGGGTCGATCTGTCTCTGCCGCGCGCCACAGATCCGGAGGAGCTCGCGCGACGTATCAGCGCGGGTGAGTGGGTGGTGGACCTCCGTTCCCAGACTGCGTATGCCGCCGAACACCTGGCGGGCACCATCGGAATTAGCCTTGCACAGCACTTCTCTGTCTACCTCGGGTGGTTGTTGCCCTGGGGCACGCCGTTGACCCTGCTCGGCGAGGATCCCGAGCAGATCTCCACCGCCCGGCGCCAACTGGTCCGTATCGGCATCGACGACTTGGCCGGAGCGGCGATCGGGACGCCCAGTGTCATTGCGCCGAACACCGAGCGGCGGACGTATCGGGTGACCGACTTCGAGGACCTCGGTCGCCATCCCGAAGCGGTGGTGCTCGACGTGCGCCGGGACGACGAACGAGGCGAGACCCACATTGCGGGCTCGGTCCACGTGCCGCTGCACCTCTTACTCGAGCGCATCGACACCTTGCCCGGGGAGACGTTATGGGTGCATTGCGTCAGCGGTTATCGGGCCAGCATCGCGGCCAGCCTCCTCGATCGCGCCGGACGAGACGTTGTGCTCATCGATGACGACTTCGCCAACGCGAGGGGACTGGCGGACCATGACACCGGCGGGTGACCCGCGCGTCCCCAGTCGGCGAGATCCGGCGACGACGCCAACATCGTCGGAGTTTCCCGGCATCGACACGCCTACTGGTTTCACCCAAGAGGCGCGCGCTGTCATCCCCGGACTGACGCTGGCCGCCGCTCTGGCCGCTGTCGCCATGGTGATCGGCCATCTTGTGCCCGTGGTCGGTGCCCCCGTCGTGGCGGTACTCGGAGGTATTTGTATCTCGCTGTTCCGGGCTCCGTCGCCGGCGGTCCGACCCGGGCTGCGCTTCTCCTCCAAATTCGTCCTTCAGGGCTCGATCGTCGTCCTCGGGACGGGGCTTTCACTGCATGAGGTGTTCAGCACTGGTTTGTCCTCGTTGCCCGTCCTACTCGGCTCCCTCGCCGTCGCTCTTGTCGGGGCGGCCCTCCTTGGCCGGGCTCTTTCGATCGATCGGGATCTCCGCACCCTGATCGGGGTGGGGACCGGCATTTGCGGCGCATCTGCCATTGCGGCGACCAATGCCGTGATCGCAGCCTCCGAGGCCGACGTCTCGTACGCGATCTCCACCATCTTCACCTTTAACGTGATCGCCGTCGTCACGTTCCCCACACTTGGTCACCTGATCGGGCTCTCTCCACACTCGTTCGGCCTGTGGGCTGGCACTGCCATCAACGACATGTCCTCAGTGGTGGCGGCATCCTCCATCTTCGGACATGGCGCCACGTCCTATGCGGTGGTCGTCAAACTCACCCGCACGTTGATGATCATCCCGATCTGCCTCGGACTTGGGGTGTGGCGCACTCGGCATTTCAGGTCCCGCTATGCCGGCATGGGCGACCCCCCCAAGCACATCGTTCGACGTGTCGTCCCCATGTTCATCGCGTGGTTCCTCCTGGCCGTGGTGCTCAACAGCGCCGGGCTCGTCCCGAGTTCGTGGCATGGTGCCCTGAGCGGGCTCGCTGAGACGATGATCACCCTGGCCCTTGGAGCGATCGGGCTCTCCACCAACGTCAAGGACATCAAGCAGACCGGATTCAAGCCATTGACCCTTGGCGCGATGCTCTGGATCCTGGTGGCAGGGACAAGCCTCGGCCTCCAAGCATTGACGGGCAGTCTCTGACGGCGACCACCAACTAGCTGTGATTCCCGTCAGCGTTGTTGACGGAGCCGCTGCAGCGGGGTGAGCCCCCCGATGGCCGTATGAGGTCTGGCTCCATTGTAGGAATCGAGCCACGGACCCAGGGCCTGTAGTCGCTGGTCGTTGGAAGTAAAGAGGGTCTTGTAGGCGAACTCTTCGAGCAGGGTCCGGTTGAATCGTTCCGCTTTTCCATTGGTCTGGGGCCGATAGAGCCTGGTGCGCCGGTGGCTGATACCCAGGTCGACGAGGGCCTTCTTGAAGACCGTCGACGGGGTGTAGTTGCGGGCGTTATCGGTCATCACCCGTTCGATGGTGACGCCTTGTGCGGCGAAGTAGGCGGTCGCGTCGCGTATGAACCGGGCGCATGTCGGCGCCTTCTCGTCGGCGAGGGCCTGGACGAAGGCCACTCGGCTGTTGTCGTCGACGGCCACGTGGAGGTAGTCGTAGCCAACGGGATTGCGCTTCTTCTCGCCGGTCTGTCCCATCTCACGACCGTGCATCTTCCAGCCCCCGCCCTCTCGGATCCGGCCGAGTTTCTTGACGTCGACGTGGAGGAGCTCGCCCGGCCGGTCCCGCTCGTAGCGCACCACGGTCCGAGTCGGCCGGTCGATGAAGCTGAGGCGTGAGAGCTGCTCTCGGCGCAGCACCCCGTAGATCGTCGAGCGTGGGCGACCCAGCTCACAGGCCAGGCGGTGGGGGCCATAGAGGGTCTCGAGGCGAGCGGCCACGATGGTGGCCACCGCGTCGGGATCGAGTCGGTGCGGGGCAGCGTCTGGGAGCTGACGTGCGGTCCACCAAACCTGGCGCACCCTCGTCGCCGTAGCGCCGCAGCCACTTGTAGGCGGTTTGGCGAGAGACCCCCATGGCCTTGGCCGCGTCGGCCGGCTTCCAACCGTCGATCAACACCCGATTGACGAGCAACTGCCTTCCCAGCACGGTGAGCTTTGCCCTAGCGTGAGCCACAGGCCCTCCCTTTTCGTTCGGTGTTCTTGATCGAACCTCAAACGATCAGGCAGGGCCGCTATCTGTCAACAACCTCCGTGGGAATCACAACTAGCGGCACCCCGACGGCTGATCGCCACCAAGCTCGTGAAAGGGTTGCACCCTTCGACTGGGCGGAGGGTGCTACTGGGGACGCTCGGCGCGAACGACCGTGTCAAGCGCCTCTCTCGGGCCATCGTCGGTGTCGACGATTCGGACGGCCTGCTCCGCCTGCACCACAGTCAGGCCGGTGTGGACCGCCACTTCCGTCACGTCCCTGACCTGGTAGAGCACGTCGGGGGTTGGCGGACCCCCGTACCCGCGGGTCAGATTGTCCAGATCGTGCGCTATGACCAGCAGCGTTCCGCCCGGGGCCACCGCGGACGCGGCAACTGCGAGGGCCGCGTAGCGAGCGGGCTGGGGAAGCTGGAGATAGAGCACGGCGACGAGGTCGAATCCCTCAGGGGGTGGCATCCAGTGGTCCACGGCGGACTCGACCCAGGTGACCTCGACTCCCCGCAAGTTTGCGAGCCGCTTGGCCTTCGCCAAACCGACCGGCGAGAAGTCCACGCCGGTCACCTGCCAACCGTTTTCCGCCAGCCAGATTGAGTTGCGGCCCTCGCCACAAGCGAGGTCGACCGCCCGACCGACAGGAAGGCCGACGACCCCAGCGACGAGGAACTGGTTGGGGGTGCTCGCCCACACCAGCTCGTCCCCGTTGTAGCGCTCATCCCACTGCCGGCTGTTCACGGACAGTTTCTCTCTGTCGGAGACCGTTTATGCGAGCAGCGGCACGAGTGGCGGCTGACCAAGGTCCACGCACGCGTATGGGCGGCTAGTGCTGACCCGCGCCCTTTCAATCACCCAGGTGGTCATGGTCCGAACCGAGGTCCGGCTTCGTCAACGTGCAAGCAAGGCATGAATACCAATCGTCTCAAGCAACGTAGCCCATCGCCTGCTCCACGTGCATGTCGCACCTTTCTAGACGAATAGTCGGACCTCTTGGATATCACTTCACTGCACATACTTCCTTCCTCTCGCTGGCGGTATCGAGAGCAGCGCGCCACAAAGTCCGTCAGACACGCGGTGTCTCGTACGAGCGACCCGCTCTGACCACCCAGCAGAGTGGGTCGGCAACGCATCTCTCAGAAAGAGCGGAGTCCGCTTCGGGGCGTGCTCCTTGCTCCCGACTCACCTTCGCCGCCAATTCCAGGTGTGGCAGGCTTTTCGCATGAAGGTCCACCTCGTCGACGGCACCTACGAGCTGTTTCGCCATTTCTTCGGCGCCCCGCCGCACACCAACGCGGCGGGGGACGAGGTGGCCGCCGTTCGGGGCGTGCTCGGCTCGGTTCTCCAGCTGCTGGGTGACGGCGCGACGCACGTCGGTGTGGCCACCGACCACGTGATCGAGTCCTTCCGGAACGAGATGTGGCCCGGGTACAAGACCGGCGAGGGAGTCGATCCGGATCTGTGGTCCCAGGCCTGGCCGCTCGAAGAGGCGCTCGTTGCGCTCGGTGTAGTCGTCTGGCCCATGGTCGACCTCGAGGCGGACGACGCGCTGGCGAGCGCGGCCGCCGTTGCCGGCGACGATGCCGCGGTCGAGCAGGTGGTCATCTGCACGCCGGACAAGGACCTCGGGCAATGCGTCTCGGGCACCAGGGTCGTGCAGCTCGACCGCCGCAAGGATGTGGTCGTCGACGAGGAAGGGGTCGTCGCGAAGTTCGGCGTGCGCCCGGAGTCGATCCCCGACTATCTGGGCCTCGTCGGCGACAGCGCCGACGGGTTCCCGGGACTGGCCGGGTGGGGGGCCAAGTCGGCCGCCACCGTGCTGGCGCACTGGGTCCATCTCGAGGACATTCCCGACGATCCCACCGATTGGGGCGTCACGGTCCGTGGTGCGGCGAAGTTGGCGGCCACGCTCCGCAGTGACATGGACCACGCCCTGCTGTTCAAGGATCTGGCGACGCTCCGGGTGGACCGGAGGCTCCTCGGCGGAACCGAGGAGCTGCGCTGGCGGGGTCCGACGGCCGACTTCGCCACGATCTGTGCGGGACTCGATGCGAGCGGGATCGCGCGGCGGGCGGAGACGCTGGCCGAGTTGAGGGCTGACGTCTAGCCCGAAGCCCTGGCCGTTTCCGCCCGGCCTCACTCACCTGCTGTCGATCGCAACACGCAAGGCCACGAGAGCTTCGTCGAATGCCCGTTCGACATCGTGGTCGTTGGTCGACTTTGCCGCGACGCAAGCTCCTTTGCTGAGTTCGATGAAATACTCCACTTGGAGGTTCACCATGGCACCTGCGTTGTCACCTGAGGTCCGCGTGTCCAGTCGGATGCCCACCACGGGAATGCTTCTCGAGGCGGCGTAGCCGATTTCCGCTGCGGTCCCGCTGTCAACGTCGGAGCCGTCGAGGACCGCCAGCACGGCGTCCGCCTGATTGAGCTTTTTCGTATTCAACTCGCCGGCCTTGCTGTTGGCCTCCTTCAGCCGCTCTGGACTGGCGTCCGGATCAGAGAAGGTGGCCTCGGTGCTCTGGTCCTCGAGGTCCCATGGGTCAAGAGGTTCGAAGTGACGTGCGGTCAGTCGGTCCTTCATGGCTTTCATGTATTCGACTCCGTAGGGGAAGAACCCCAAGGGACCGGCCAGGTAGACCTTTGCGTTGGCGGACGAGTCCTCACCCTGCGTTCTCTTGTGGTTGCTCTCGAAGACGAATTTCGCCTTCGTCCGAACGAGAAGCTCCCGCACGAAGATGAAGGCGATCGTCAGTTCGAGGATGGCCCGGTTGAGCTGCGCGTCGTGGTGTGACAGCGCGTAGAGGAGCCAAATGGCCGCAATCCACGGGATCTCAGCGAAGATCCGATAGTTGTCGATCTTCCATTGAACCTTGCCGAAGAGAACGCTCAGCAACGAGAGCACATCGATCACGACGAGGACGCCGAAGAAGTAGTTGAGCGATTTGGCGGGGTGGTGATAGAGACCGTAGGCCTGAATCAACAGCAGGCCATAGGTGGCGGCAACAAGGAGATCGAGGCCGAACCGGATCTCTTCAGTCGCGGTGTCGCTCTTGGTGATCCAGCGGACGGCGTAGGGGAACCTTCCGATATTGAGGGAGTAACTGAGGAACTCCCACGCCGCGCCGACGAAGACCACGCCCATCGCCAAGGCGGCGGTCCGGTCCGGTCCGACGCTGGGGTGGAGAAAGATCTGTGGTTCTTGGACCAAACACTGCCCCAGCACCAGTGCATAGAAGACGGCCACGATCGTGACCAGGGCGGTTGATTGATCCTTTCGGCTCGGGATCTCGCCTTGTTCGGGGGGCCTGTTCCGAATGAGCTGGATGCACGCACGGTAATTCCGGGGATTCGTCCGGGCGTGGATCCACGTGTGACGAAGAGGCCCGAGCCCGTGGTTATCCCACTGGACCGCCGATGCTGGGCGTCGGTCCAGACAAGCTCAGCGAGCGGATATAGAGCTCGCGACTGTTCGGGAATCCGACCGAGCCCGGTACCCACGCATGGAAGGCCATGAAGTAGTCGCCGGTGGCATCGGTGAAGATCGACTCGCCACCTGGGCCCGCGACACCGTCCCCCGACGCCAGGAGTGGGCTGGTCGAGCTGTCCGTGCACGGGCCGACCGGACCGGCGCACGTGGCGACGCCGACGCCGTAGCTGGCGCTGTTCCAGTCGTTGCCCGAGAAGAACAGATAGGTGTGTCCCACGCTCGTCACGAGATCTGGGGCCTCGACGGTCCCGGATTCCCAGGGCTGGTCGGGCGTGAGGAGGAGGGCCGGGTTCGTCCCGGCCGTGAAGGTGGTGCCGGACGGGTCGAGCTGTTGGGACCAGATGGCGGACGAACCCGGACCACCCGATTTCCACACCAGGTACGGCGCCCCATTGGCGCCGACGAAGACCGACGGATCGATAGAGCCACCGAGCGACTTTTGGCACTCGAGCGGGCCGGAGGACGTGCCGTTGAACGGGCCGCCTGGTGCGGCCGACGTGGCCACCGAGATGCACTCGTTGGTCGTGCCGGCGACGTCGGCTGCGTAGTAGAGCTCGAACTGACCGTTGAGCTTGGCGACAGCGGGTGCCCAGGTGAGGTCGGCCGCCGCCCAGCTGGGCAGGCTCGGTAGCGCGTTGCCGACGCTGGCCCAGTGAACGAGGTCATTCGAGGCGATGACCTGGATGTTGCCCGCCACCGAGTTGGTGGCGTAGGCGTAGTAGGTGTGCCCGGCCAGGATCACGTCAGGGTCGGGAAAGTCGAACGGGTACACGAGTCCGGTGTCGGTGCCGCCGGCGAGCTGCGTGCACGCTCCCGACACCGATGTGATCGCCCGTGCCGCCTGGGTGCTGTTCTGGTCCTTGATCTGGGTGAGCGCGTTCTGCACACCCCCGAGGCAGGTCTGCAGCGTGTCGATGTTGGCTCCTTGCAGGTAGGCGTGCACGTTGGCTGTCGCCAACGAGGAGTTCGCCGTGGCGAGTTGGTTGAGCGTCGACGCGATGGACGCCACCAGGGTGTCGCGCGCGGTCGTCGTGTGTGCCGCGTCCGCCTCGGTGGTGCTGACGTCGTGCCGCAGTGTCGTCAGGTGCGAAGTCGCGGCACGGAGTGCAGCCGCCTCGTGCCGGGCCCGGGTGCACGCGTTGACGTCGGTCCAGATGGCCGCAGTGAGGAGCGCGAGTCCCGCCACGACGGCGATCGTGCGGATCAGCCGGCGACGGCGGCGCACGCGACCGCGCGCTGCGGGCCTCAGCCACTCGAATCCGCCGCAGCCGTGCAGCTCGACGAGACCGACTCGAGGAGCGCGAATGCCCGTAGTTGATTGTCGACCGACAGTGCGTTCAGTGCCTGTTCGACCCCCCCGAGGCAAGTCTGCAGCGAAGTGATCATGGAGGATTGCTGGGTGACGTTGGCCTCGGCCGCGCTCAGTTGTGTCTGCGCCCCCTTGAGTTGTGACTCGTCCTGATTGAGGGCCGTCGTGTCGGTCTCCACCTGGTTGCCGAGAGCCAGAAGATCGTGTTGGAGCGCAGCCAGCTGCGCCGCCACGGTCGCGATGTGGTGTCGCGTCACGGTGAGCGATGCCTCGGAGCGGTTGAATTGGTGGCGCTGGTCGACTTGGTCGGCGACGAGGTATCCCACTGTGGCGGCGAGCACGCAGAATGCTGCGATGCTGAACACCCAGCGTCCCCGGCGGGTGAGGTGCCAAACGCGTCGGCGTGTCTCGACCGCGGGAACGGGTTGCTCGCGTCGAAGCAGCTCTGTCGTTCGGTCCGCCGTGACCACCGCGGAAAGCCTAAGACCTCTGCTGTCGTTGCGTGGCTCGCCAGGAACTGCAGGGCGGGCTCAGAGTGAGCCCGCCTCGATCAACGCGCCGGCGGTCATCGAAAGGCCGCCCTCTTGACGCGCAGTGGGCGACACGGTGGATGTGACGCTCGGATTGTCGATGTAGAGGTTTTCGGTAGCGGTGAACTGGTAGGTGAACCCGGCTGGTAGGTGACGGTCGATGACGAGATGTCGTTCGTCGCTGTGGCACCGGTGTCTTCGATCCACACCGTCGACGCACCGTCGCCGTTCGATCGTTGAGAAGAGAGCAGAAACGGCACCGACCGCAACGACGACTCGCAAGCACACCCGCACAGCGGCACCCCCTCCGAGGTCAACCTCGAAGTGAACAGTTGGTGGCCGTCTCGCAGTCGGCGTTCGCGCGCCCACAAGGGTTTTCTGGGCCGTCACGAGGAATTCACCCAGGTACCATAGTTTTCGCAGTGCCCGGCGCCGGTGGCAGTCACGCCCGACCGTTGGCGGAGGGAGTGGGATTCGAACCCACGGAGGCTTGCACCTCGCAGCTTTTCAAGAGCTGTGCATTCGTCCGCTCTGCCATCCCTCCAGGCGGATCATGCTAGGTGACGGCGTGACTCCTCTGGCCGGCGGACCCACTCGTCCATTCGGCCAACTCGACCACGACGCCCGGCCCGTCGATGAACGCGAGGCGCCGGTCATGGAAGTCCAAGATGTTCCCCCACGGTGTGATCCCGTGCGCGTCGAGGTGCGCCAGCATGGCGTCCATGTCGGCGACCCGGAAGCACACGTGGTTGAAGCCGAGACGCCCAAGCGAGCCGGCGCCTTCGTCGGGAGCTGCCGGCGGGCGGTGGAACCGCAGCAGCTGGACTTCTTGGTGGATCGGCGCACCCTCGAGCGCCAAGGTGACGTGGTCGGCCTCCCAATCGGTGAAGCCCATGTAGCGGGAGATGGCCTCCCCCTCGGCCACCACGGCGATGCGCTCGACGAAGCCCAACAGTCCGAAGAACACCTTGGCTCCTTCGAGGTCGCCCACCACGATGGTCATGTGGTCGAATCCCTCGTTCTTCACCGTTCCAGTCCCCACGGTGCGTCCGTTCCTTTCGTTACCGTCTCGCCTGCTCCACGCGCGTCCCGGGCGCGGCTTCGCGTCCTGGCGCGGGTCGCCTGGTCGAGGACAACTTTGCGCAGGCGTACGACCTTGGGAGTGACCTCGACGCACTCGTCCTCTGCGATGAACTCCAACGCGTGTTCGAGCGAGAAGGACATCGACGGCGTCAGTCGTTCGAATTCGTCGGCCGTCGACGAGCGGATGTTGTTCAGCTTCTTCTCCTTGGTGGGGTTGACGTCCATCTCCTCGGCCCGGGCGTTCTCCCCGACGATCATGCCTTCGTAGACCTCCTCGGCCGGGCCTACGATCAGCGTCCCGCGCTCTTGGAGGTTCATGAGGGCGAAGGTCGTGGTCACGCCCCGCCGGTCGGCCACCATCGACCCGTTGCGCCGAGTGCGAAGCTCACCATGCCAGCGATCCCAGCCGTCGAAGACGTGGTGGAGGATGCCGGTGCCCCGCGTCTCGGTCAGGAATTCGGTACGGAACCCGATGAGGCCACGGGCGGGAACCCGGTAGTCGAGCCGAACCCAGCCGGTGCCGTGGTTCACCATCTCGATCATGGAGCCCTTGCGCAGCGCAAGCAGCTGCGTGACCACGCCGAGATACTCGTCGGGCACGTCCACCGACACGCGCTCGACGGGCTCGTGCACGGCGCCGTCGATTTCACGGGTCACGACCTGAGGCTTGCCCACCGTGAGCTCGAATCCTTCCCGCCGCATGGTTTCGACCAGCACGGCCAGCTGGAGCTCGCCCCGGCCGAGGACCTCCCACATGTCAGGCCGGTCGGTCGGGCCGACCCGGATGGCGACGTTGCCGACCAGCTCCGCGTCGAGGCGGGCCTTGAGGAGCCGTGCAGTGAGCTTGGTCCCGTCCTGGCCCGACAGCGGTGCGGTGTTGATGCCGATGGTCATGGCCAGACTCGGCTCGTCCACGGTGATGGCGGGCAACGCCACCGGCTGATCGGGATCGGCCAGCGTCTCACCGATCGTGACCTCCGCCAGGCCGGCGACCGAGACGATCTCACCAGGTCCGGCTTGCTCGGCCGGAACCTGGTCGAGCGCCTCGGTCACATAGAGCTCGGTGATCTTCGCTTTCTGCACCGTGCCATCGAGCCGGCACCACGCAACGTCTGCCCCCTTGACCAGCGTGCCGTTGTGCACCCGGCAGATGGCGAGTCGTCCGACATAGGGCGAGGCGGACAGGTTGCACACCAGCGCCTGGGTGGGGGCGTCGTCGTCGAACGAAGGGGCCGGCACATGTTCGATGATCGCCGTGAAGAGAGGCTCGACGTCGGTGCCCTCGGCACCTGCCTGTGTGCTGACCCATCCCGCCCTGGCATTGGCGTAGAGGATCGGGAAGTCGATCTGGTGCTCGTCGGCGCCCAGATCCAAGAAGAGCTCTTCGACCTGGTGGACGACCTCGCCGATGCGCGCGTCGGCCCGGTCCACCTTGTTGACCACCAGGACCACGGGCAGGCGGGCCTCGAGCGCCTTGCGCAGGACGAAACGGGTCTGGGGCAGGGGCCCTTCTGAAGCGTCGACCAGGAGCAGGACACCGTCGACCATGGTCAGGCCTCGCTCGACCTCGCCGCCGAAGTCAGCGTGACCCGGTGTGTCGACGATGTTGAGCTTCACCCCGCCCCAGCGCACGGCTGTGTTCTTGGCCAGGATCGTGATGCCCTTCTCTCGTTCGAGGTCGCCCGAGTCCATCACGCGGTCGGTCAGCTCCTCATGGGCCCCGAAAGCGCCCGTCTGACGAAGCAGCGCGTCGACCAGCGTCGTCTTGCCGTGGTCGACGTGGGCGACGATGGCCACGTTCCTGATGTCCTCGCGTGTTCCCATGGGGGAGCCAACGATAGAGGATGGCGTCGCAGCCCCTTATGCGGCCGCTCGCAGCGGCCCGCCGGCAGTCAGCACCCGTGCGACCGCCTGGGTGGCGAGGGGGAGCACGGCTGGCTCAGGCTCGAGCCGGACGAGGTGGCCGGAATCGGGCCACCACCCGATCACCCGCCCGGGGGGTGCGGGCGTCCGGGAACGCAGCGCCTCGACCAGGGTCACAAGTGCCAGTTCCGATCGGATCGAGTCACGGCGGGGCCCGCTCAAGACGACGAGGTGGGCATCGGTGGTGCGCACCTCGGCGCGCCCGCGCAGCGCCAGAAGCGCGGAATGGGGGCTGTCCCACCAGTGGTCGCGCCCGATGACGGGAGGCGGGTCGAACGCGGCCCAGTCGAGGGCACACCACAGGCGCGTCGTCCACGTCACGGCGTCGGCCTCGACCGCGGCGCGTGCGGCCTCTGGGAGTCCCGCCAGCCAGCGGTCCAACTCCGAGGCGGAAACGCTCCCGTCGCGTACCCAGCGGGACGACTCCTGCGTCCTGGCCCGGACCGCCTCGAGCGGCGAGCGGGCCTGACCACCGGCAAGGAGGCGCACGGCGGCGAGACCGATCGCACGTCGAGCGGTGCGCACTGTCCATGCGAACGGCGCGTCCGATCCATCGTCCGTGCCGTCGTGACAGAGAGCAACCCGCACTTCGTGTTCGGTGATCCGGAAGGGGCCCGTGCGCGCTCGCCGGACGGCCAGGTCGGCCAGCATCGATTTCGCGTCGGTCAGTGCGGCGCGCCAGCACGACGGTTCCACTGGCGTCGGATGCGCCACCAGCATGGCGCTGAGGTCATTCATGCAAGGTCTCGCCGTGGGCCAGCCACGCGGCGATGTGCGCGGCCATCGCCCGCAGGTGATCCTCTCTGATGTCCTCGACGCCGTAACGGCCAGTGGCCGACTCCAAGAGTGCGACGCGGAAAGGGGGAGTCCCCGACCGCAGGGTCTGGAGCAGCGACAAGAAGTGCAGCGACCGCCGTTCACGGGCCCAGGGTCCACCGGTGGACAGCCCCAGCGCGCAGAGGGATGCCGTACCTGCTTGTGGGACGCCGACCAGGAGGTCGAACACGCCATGGAGCACCACTCGCCCTCCGGCCAGTGGGATGGCGACGTAGTCGTCGGTCCGGGGCATCCACCCGGGAGCGAAGCGCGGCACCAGGTGGGAGAGGTTCGCGACGTGTTCTGCCAGCGTACCGGCGAGGCCGTCCCGTGTCGTCGCGGACAGCGACTCGATCTCCTCGACACGAGATGCGTCACCGGCGGCACGCACCGCCTCGAGCGCGTCGTCGAGCGGGTGAGTGATGTCGACCCCGTGTACCAACAACCGGAACAAGACGTGGACGAGCCGACCGACCAATCGTCGTGAGGGGGCCGCGGCCTCCCGCTCGGGTGGCGCACCGAGCAACTGCCGAGATCCGAGCATCAACCGGCCGGTCTGTTCGCCGCGCTCGGAGGCCGCGTGGTACGCGGCATCTTCGAGCCAGGCGCGAAGCCCGCCGGCCAGGCCGGGATCGAAGTTGGGCCGCTCCGAGACGTCGCCACGCAGGAGTGTGAGCACCTCTCGCCCCGTACCGGCGCGGCCTGGTGCACCATCGTGGATCGGGCCACTGGGGCGAATTGGGGCGGGAACCACGAGGACCATGCAGGCAGTGTGCCCACCAGGTGTGACACCTCGCGGCACCTCCTCTACCCTGACTGGTGCATGACCGCCGACCTGACCCCACTGGCGTCGACCGGCAATGCCGCCTTCTTCATCATCTTCGGCCTCTTCATCGTGGCGATGATCGTCCTCATCGTCATCGTGATCATGTGGGCGGTGCGCCACGACATGGCGGGACGGAAGGAGTGGAGGACGCGCCAGCAGGCTCGAGCCCAACGGCCCGAGGACCCACAGGCCCAGTCGTGAACGACGGGGTACCCCCGGACGGGGCGCCGACCCGCCCGTGGGGCGAGCGCTTCCGCGCACGGTTCTCGCGGGCTTCGCGTCGGGACGAGCGGTCGGATGGCACGTTGGGGAAACGCACGGCGTTCGTCCTCGCTGGCGGTGGCAGCCGGGGCGCGGTCCAGGTGGGCATGCTCGAGGAGTTGATCCGGCGCGGCATCCGCGCCGAGCGCGTATTCGGCGCATCGGTCGGTGCCATCAACGGCGCCGCCTATGCGGGCAACCCGACGATCGAGGGAGTCGAGAGGATGGCCGGCATCTGGCGCCAGATCAAGGGCACCGACATCTTTCCGCGCGGGACGTTCGACGGGCCCTGGGCCTTCTTGCAGAAGCGCGCTGCGGTGCACGCCAACACCGGGCTGCGCGCGATCATCGAAGCGGGGATCGACTACGAGGATCTCGAAGACGCAGTCGTCCCGATCGAGGTGGTGACCACGTCGCTGACTGACGGGCGCGAGCGTTGGATCGGGCACGGTCCGGCGGTCGAGGCCATTTTGGCGTCGTCGGCCATCCCGTCGATCTTCCCACCGGTGACCATCGACGGCGATCTGCTCGTCGACGGCGGGGTCGTCAACAACGTGCCGATCAGCCGAGCCCTGGCGGCGGGGTGCGACCGGATCTACGTGCTGTTGTGCGGGCCGCTGCACTTTCACCCGCCGCCACCGCGCCGGCCGGCGGAGGCGGCTCTGACCGCTTTCTTCGTCGCGATACATGCACGCTTCGTCCGCGAGTTGGCAGTGTTGCCCCCTGGGGTGGAGGTGGTCGTCTTCAGTGGCGGGGGGGAACCTTCGGGCCAGTACCGGGACTTCTCGGCCACAGCCTCTCTCATCGCGGAGGGCCGGGCCGAAGTGGCCGACGTCTTGGACCGCTACGTCGGGACGTCGCAAGACCTCACAGTCCCGCCACCCGCACCCGCGCCCCCGCCCACACCGGCGCCGGCGAGCCCGTGAGCGAGAAGGAGTACCTCCTCTCGAACGACGCCCCGGAGGCGATGGACCGCTTCACGGCGTTCTCTCTCCTTTTCGACCCCTCGACCGTGCGGCATCTCGACGCCGTCGGCCTCGCCGCGGGCTGGCGCTGCTGGGAAGTCGGAGCGGGCGGAACCTCAGTGGTGGCGCACCTGGCCGAGCGGGTCGGCCCGGCGGGCCACGTCCTCGCCACCGACATCAACGTGGCCTGGGCCACCGGCGTGGCGGCCCCCCAGGTCGAGATCGTCGAGCACGACGTCGCCACCGACCCCGTGCCCGGCGGGCCGTTCGACCTGGTCCACGCCCGGCTGGTGCTCGTCCACGTGCCCGAACGGGACAGGGCGCTGAAGAATATGGTGGCGGCGCTTCGCCCCGGCGGCGTCCTGGTGGTCGAGGATGCCGACCCCGCCCTCCAGCCGCTCAGCTGCCTGGAGGAGACGGGACCGGCCCAGGTGCTGGCCAACCGGCTGCGCCGGGGTTTTCGCACACTGCTGGCCGAGCGCGGCGTCGACCTCGCCTACGGCCGCTCGCTGCCACGCCGGCTCCGCGAGGCCGGCTTGACCGAGGTGAGGGCCGACGCCTCGTTCCCGGTGACCGATCCGGCCTGCAACCACCTGGAGCTGGCCACGGTTGCCATCATCCGCGACCAGCTGGTGGAGCACGGGATCGCCACCGAAACCGAGGTCGACCAGCACCTGGTCGCCGTGGCCGCAGGCCATCTGGACCTGACCCAGCCACCGATGATCACCTGCTGGGGGTACAAGCGCTCCGGGTGAGCGGCCCCGTCGAGGGGCCTCCTGTCGCGGGCGTCACGACATCCTGGTGAAATAGGAGCGTGCCCGACGCCTCGCCAGAGTCGCTCTTCCACCCGGCGGTTGCGAGCTGGTTCTCCAAGCGCTTCCCGGCTGGTCCCACTCCGCCTCAAACGCGGGCGTGGCCCGAGATCGCAGCGGGTCGTGACGTGCTGGTCGCCTCGCCCACCGGTTCGGGCAAGACCCTCACCGGCTTCTTGGTGGCCATCGACGCCGCGTATCGAGCCGCGGAGACAGGTGCGAGCCGTTCGGGCACCCCCGAGGTGCTCTACATCTCCCCTCTGCGAGCTCTCGCCGTCGACGTGCACGAGAACCTCCACGTGCCCCTCACCGAGATCCGGGAGGAGGCGGCGCGGCTCGGCTACGCCGATCCCGGGCTGCGCATCGCTGTGCGGACCGGCGACACGCCGCCAGCCGAGCGAGCGGCCATGCGCAAGCAGTCGCCCGACTTGCTCGTCACCACGCCCGAGTCGCTCTATCTCCTGCTGACCGCACCGTCGTCGCGCGCTCTGCTCAAGGGCGTGCGCACGGTCATCGTCGACGAGGTCCACACGCTCGCCCGCGACAAACGGGGGAGCCACCTCTCGCTCAGCCTGGAGCGGCTCGACGCGCTCGTCGCCGAGGGTGGGGGACGGCTCCAGCGAATTGGCCTCTCGGCCACCCAGCGGCCACTCGAGCTTGTCGCCCGGCTGCTCTCAGGCGTACACGAGGACCGCCCGCCCACGGTGATCGTGGACTGTGGTCACGCCCGGGATCTCGACGTGGCGATCGAGCTCCCGTCCACCGAGCTCGAGGCGGTGATGAGTGGTGGCCAGATGTCCGACATCCTCGATCGCATCGCGGAGCACACGCGGCACCACCGCACGACCTTGGTCTTCGTGAACACGCGCAAGATGGCAGAACGGGTGGCTCACCAATTGGCGGAGCGACTGGCCGACGACGAGCCGGACCGTGGGGGAGACGTGGACGAGTCACTGCTCGTCGCGGCGCACCATGGAAGCCTTTCGGCGGCGCGGCGGCGCATTGTCGAGACAAGGCTGCGCTCAGGTGACCTGCGCGCCCTGGTGGCGACGGCATCCCTGGAGCTCGGGATCGACGTGGGTCCCGTCGAGCTGGTCTGCCAGATCGGCTCCCCCCGCGCCATCGGGACCTTCCTCCAACGCGTCGGCCGGGCCAACCACCACCGCGATGGCACCCCTGCGGGCCGCCTCTACCCGACGACGCGCGACGAGCTGGTCGAGTGCACCGCACTGCTGGCAGCCGTGCGCGACGGTCGCCTCGACATGCTCGAGCCGCCCATCGCGCCCCTCGACGTGCTGACGCAGCAACTCATTGCCGAAGTGGCGTCCACCGATGAGCGCGAGGTCGAGGCGCTGTGGTCGATGGCCCGGCGGGCGGCGCCCTACGCCGAGCTCTCCCGCGAGGACTTCGACAGCGTCGTCACGCTGGCCAGCTGGGGCATCGAGACGGGGCGGGGTCGCCGCGGCGCCCACCTGCACCACGACGCCGTCAATGGGCGGCTGCGGGCGCGCCGTGGCGCCCGGCTGGCGGCCTTGACCGGGGGCGGTGCCATCCCCGAGACCGGTGACTACCGCGTCGTCCTCGATCCTGACGGTGTGACCGTGGGCTCGGTTCACGAGGACTTCGCCGTGGAGGCCACTGCGGGTGACATCTTCTTGCTCGGAACCCACTCGTGGCGTGTGGCCAAAGTCGAAGTCGGCACCGTCCGCGTGCACGACGCCGGGGACCTCCCCCCGACCGTTCCGTTCTGGCTCGGTGAGGCGCCGGCCCGCACGGCGGAGCTGTCCGAGGCAGTGAGCGAGCTGCGCGCCGCGCTCGAACCTCTCCTCGGAGGCGGCCACGCCGACGGGGACGCGGCGCGACAACTGGTGCGCGACCGGGCCGGCGTCTCGGCCGAGGTGGCCCAACAGGTCGTTGCGTACTGCGGGGCGGGGCTGCAGGCGCTGGGCCATCTGCCCACGCGCGAGCGGATCGTCGTCGAACGGTGCTTCGACGAGAGCGAGGGCTCGCAGCTCATCATCCACGCGCCCTTCGGCGGGCGCATCAACCGGGCGCTGGGGCTGGCACTACGCAAGCGGTTCTGCGTCTCCTTCGACTTCGAGCTGCAGGCGGCGGCGGACGACGACACCGTCGTCCTCTCGCTCGGCCCCCAGCACAGCTTCCCGCTCACGCGGGTGCAGTCGATGCTCTCGAGTGCCAAGGCGCCCGAGGTCCTGACCCAGGCCGTGCTGTTACACCCGATGCTCGGTGCCCGCTGGCGCTGGAACCTGACACGTGCCCTCGTGATGCCCCGGATGAACGGGGGCAAGCGCCGCCCCATCCATCTCCAGCGGATGGAGGCAGACGACCTGCTCGCCGCGGTGTGGCCGGGCCTGGCCGCCTGCCAGGAGAACGCGCCGCCGGGACCGGTCGGCGTGCCCGACCACGTGCTGGCGCGCCAGACCGTCCACGACTGCCTCCACGAAGGGCTCTCGGTCGAGGGACTGGTCGACATGTGGGCCAAGGTCGAGTCAGGCGAGATCGCCGTGCACGCAGTGGAGTCCTCGGAGCCCTCCCCCTTGTCGCATGCCATTTTGAGCGGACGGCCTTTCACCTATCTCGACGACGCACCGCTCGAGGAGCGCCGGACCCGCGCCCTGTCGCTACGCCGAGGGCTCGGCCAGCTCGGACCTGACGGGCTCCCGGTGGCCGCCGCCGAGCTCGCACCGCTCGACCCCGACGCGGTCGCCTCGGTGCTCGAGCAGGTGCATCCACGTCCGCGCACCGCCGACGAGCTGCACGACCTCTTGCTCTCACTGGTCGTCGCCCGACCCGTCGATGAGTGGGCGGGCTGGTTCGACGAGCTGGCGACCGAGGGGCGGGTCGCATTGCTCGAGGGCTGTTGGGTCGCGACGGAGCGTCGGTCGAACGCCGAGGCAATCGGTCTCGACGACGACGTGGCGGCGGCCTGCGTCTCCGGGCACCTCCAACTCGCCGGGCCCGTCACCGTGGCGGAGCTTGTCGGTGAGGCCCCGCTGCCGGCGGGGGCACCCAATGGCGCGCCACTGAGCGAGCCCCGGGCTCGCACGGCGCTGGCACGGCTCGAAGAGCGCGGCTCGGCCATCGAGTTGCCCGATGGTCGCTGGTGTGCGCGAAACCTCTTGGTCCGTCTGCACGGCGCCAGCCGCAGTCGGAGGCGCGGCTCGGTGGACCCAGTCCCCATCGCTGATTACGTGCGCTTCCTCACGCGGTGGCAGCACACGACATCGGGGCACTGGCTCGAGGGGCGCGCCGGGCTGCTCGAGGTGCTCGAGCAGCTGCAGGGGATCGAGGCACCTGCGTCGGAGTGGGAGGCGCAGATCCTGCCCGCTCGCGTCGAGGGCTACGACCCGCGCTGGCTCGACGAGCTCTGCTTGTCCGGCGAGATCGTCTGGGGAAGGCTCACCCCTCGTGCCGAGCGCACGGGGCGGAGCGGCACGCCGTCGCCGGCCACCCCCCTCGCCTTCGTGGTGCGCGACGATCTCGTCGCCATGCTGCGCGCCGTACGCGCCGGAGCTTGCGCCCCCGAGCCCGACGTCGGGGCCGCGGCCGACGTCCTCGGCTGCGCTGCGCACCCGCGGTGCCTGCTTCCGTCCCGAGCTGGCCCCGCTCACCGGGCGCCTGCCAGCGGAGGTCGACGAGGGGCTGTGGGACCTGGTCGCCCGAGGCCTGGTGACCGCGGACGCCTTCTCGGCCGTGCGGTCGTTGCTCTCGGCACGCGACCGCTGGCGCACGCGCACGGTGCGGCGACCCTCGGGTCGGCTGGCCCGTCGGCGGGGTCCTGCGGGGTCGGGCATCGGCGAAGGCCGCTGGTCCCTCCTGCCTGGCCCCGAAGTGCTCGGCGTGCCCGCGGTCGACGACGGCGTGCTCACGCCTGGCAACGAGGAACTGGCGGAGACGGTTGCACACCAGCTGCTGGCGCGCTGGGGCATCGTGGCCTGGGAGCTGTGGAGCCGCGAATCCTTCAAGGTGCCATGGCGCGAGGTGGTCTGGGCGCTGCGCCGGCTCGAAGCGCGCGGCATCGCACTCGGCGGTCGCTTCGTGGCCGGTCTCGCCGGAGAGCAGTACGCGCTCCCCGAGGCCTTTGACGAGCTGCGCGACGTCCACCGGCTCGCCGCGGACGGTGAACAGGTGGTGGTCGCGGGCGCCGATCCACTGAACATGACGGGCTCCATCATCGGCGGAGCGCGCGTGCCGACTCGGCGCCACCAACGGGTCGTCTACCGCGACGGTGTGGTGGTGGAACGCCTCGAGGCGGGCTGAGCCATGGCGCATCGGACAATCGATCTCAACGCCGACGTGGGCGAGGCGAACGATGTGGCCGGGATCGAGGTGGAGCGGGCCCTGCTCGGACTCGTGACCTCGGCGCATGTCGCATGCGGTGGGCACGCCGGGAACGACGATTCAATGGCCGCCACTGTGGAGGCCGCGCTGGCGCACTCGGTACGCGTCGGCGCACACCCTTCGTATCCTGACCGCCCTGGCTTCGGCCGTGAGCCGATGGACATCGACCGCGAGGCGCTACGCGACTCGTTGTCCAGACAAATGCGCGACCTCGATCGCATCTGCCGCGCCGCCGGGACGTCGGTTCGGTCGGTCAAACCGCACGGCGCGCTCTACGGGGAGGTCGCCAAGGGTGGCGCGATCTACGAGACCTTTCGCGACGCGGCGCGCGCGGATGCTACGGGGACCAGGTGCCGTTCGTGTTGCCGTCCGGATGTCGCGCCATGGCCATGATGCTGCGCGACGGCCTGACGGCGTGCGAGGAGGGGTTCTGCGACCGCGCCTACCGTCGCGACGGCGGCCTGGTCGACCGCCATCTCGACGGCGCCGTCCTCGACGATCCCGAGGAAGCCGCGGGCCAGGCCCTCAGCTTGGCTCGCGGCGCGGTCGTCGCCAATGACGGCAGCGTGCTCACGCTGTGGGTCGACACCTTGTGCACGCACGGCGACTCGCCGGGTGCGGTCGAGATCGCGAAGGCGGTTCGCGACGCGTTGGCCGGGGTCGGCATGGACGTGCGGGCGCCGGCTCCTGCATGACCCGTTCGGTCCCGGTGGGCGACGTCCGCCTCCTCGGTGACCGAGCACTGCTGGTCGGCGTCGCCGATCCTGCGGCGGCACGTGCTCTGGTGCCGGCACTCGAGGACGCGCTGGCCCAGGCGGGGATCACGGGGACAGAGGTGGTCTGCGGTTTCGCCACCGTCGCCGTCCTGGTGTGCGACCCCGAGGCGGATCTCGGTGTTGCGCGCGTCGCCGTCGTGCGCGCGTTGTCGCAGGCACGACCTCTCGGAACCGAGCCGGGGCGGCCCAATCACACCGTGCACGTGCCGTGCGTCTTCGACGGACCCGACCTCGACGAGGTGGCCTCGGTGGCGGGGTGTGCGCGGGCAGACGTGGCAAACCTGCTCACGTCCCGCCCGCTGACGGTCGCCGTCGTCGGCTTCTCGCCGGGCTTCGCCTACCTCGACGGGCTTCCCTCCACGCTGGCGCGTGTCACCGCGCCGCGACCGACCGCGCCCGGCCGTCGCCGCCGGCTCGGTCGCCTTGGCCAACGGCCACGCGGCGGTGTACCCGACGGCCTCGCCGGGAGGTTGGCACCTGGTCGGGCGGACCTCGTTTCCCCTTCTCTCGCTGACGCGGCCTCCCTACGCCGTGCTCGCACCGGGCGACACGGTCCAGTTCACGACTGACGCGGCGCCTGACGCGATGGCACTCGAGCCGGCGGAGCCGTCGCCATGGTCCCCGCCGCCGGGGGCCCGGCCCGTGCTCGAGGTGGTGGCACCCGGTCTGCGGGCCGTGCTCCAGGACGCGGGCCGCCGCGGCGTCGCCGGGGTGGGCGTTCCTGCCGCGGGGCCGGCTGACCCGGCGTCCTTCGCACTGGCCAACGCGCTGGTCGGGAACGCAGCCGGCGCCGGCACCCTCGAGATCACCGGCGGCGGGACGCGACTGGCGTGCGTCGAGCCCTGCCATGTCGGTGTGGTCGGTGCGGGACCTGAAGTACGTGTCGACGGCGGCGCGGTGCCTGACGGCCAGCTGCTGCCGCTCGTGCCGCGCCAGGTGCTCGAAGTGCGTGGTCTCAGGGGTGGGTGTCGTTCCTACGTGGCGGTCGCTGGTGGGGTGCTCGGGCCTCTCGCGTTCGGCAGCAGCGCGAGTGACGAGCTGTGCCGGCTGGGAGCCGGTCCGCTCGAAGCGGGCCGGCTCCTCTGGGCGGGCGAGTGGACCCCGCCGCTCGGTGACCATCTCGCGACTGGCGCCGGCCGCGACCTCGGCACCGACGGGCCAGTCGAGCTCCGTGTCGTCCCCGGACCGCACCCCGAATGGTTCCGTCCCGACGCGCTGGCACGGCTCGGCGACGTCGTGTTCGGTGTCACGTCAGAGAGCAACCGCGTCGGGATCCGCCTGCGCGCCGACGGGGACGCCACCGACCTGCGCGCCGCGGACGCACCGGGTGAGCTCGACTCACAGTGCGTGGTGACGGGCGCGGTGCAGGTGCCGCCCGACGGCGAGCCCGTGGTTCTTCTGCCTGACCACGCCACGCTCGGGGGCTATCCCGTGCTGGCGGTGGTGGTCACGGCAGACCACGACCTGCTCGGTCAATGCGGACCGGGGGCGTCGGTCCGCCTCGTGGCGATCAGTGTCGACGAAGCGGACGAAGCCAGGCGAGCGCAACGGCGCAGCTTGGCCGGGGCTGTCGTCGGCCATTACCCGCTCTCGGCGGGTTGACGCGGCAGGTCTTCGACGCGCCGTCGGTCAGACGACACGCGAACGCTCAGACGAGCAGCTTCACCGCGGTCCCGACGCCGATGAGGACGACCACGGCGCGGAGGGCGGGAGCGGGGAGGGCCAGGGCGAGGCGGGCACCGACGTATCCGCCGGCCAGGCTGCCCAGCGCCAGCAGTCCGACGGCCTCCCAGACCAGCCCGCCGTGCAGCAAGAAGACCACTGCCGCGATCCCGTTGACGATCATGGAGAGCACAGCGCGCAGACCGCTGGTGTGGGCGAGCGACACGGGCAGGGCGAGCCCGAGGATTGCGAGGAACATGACGCCCATGGCGGCGCCGAAGTAGCCGCCGTAGACCGAGGCCGCGAACACGCCGATCACCAGGAGGACCGGCCGCGTGCGGGGATGGGCCGAGCCGCGGTCGAGGGCCCGCCGCAGCGGAGGCTGCGCGGCGAAGAGCGCGGCGGCCCCGAGCACGAGCCAGGGCACCACGTCGTCGAAAGTGGCCGTCGACGTGGTGAGGAGGAGCAGCGCACCGGCGACGCCACCGGCGAGGGCGACCGGAGTCAGGCGGACAAGCCGTCCGGCCTGGTCCCCGATCTCACTGCGGTAGCCGGCGGCCGAGGCCAGGTAGCCCGGCCAGATCCCGACGGTGTTGGTGATGTTGGCCGTCAGCGCCGGATAGCCCAGCGCGAGCAGGACCGGGAACGAGATCAGGCTGCCCCCTCCCGCCACCCCGTTGAAGATCCCGGCTGCCACACCCGCCAGGGCGATCACGAAGGCGTGGGTGGCGGACATCTGGCGAAACAGTAGGGGAGTGGCCTCGGCACCGAGTCCCCGGGATGCACCCCGCATTCTGCGCACGGCATGCACCCCCAAATAGGGGTGTTCGGACACGAATTATTTCACAGCCCGGCGCAAGGTTCCCCCAGATACCCCGTTTCATTGGCAGCGCAGTGAGGAGTCCCTGGACGCGTGGCGGGGACGGCAAGGGGTGCGAGATGAGAGGTCGCAGCAGGATTGCCGCCATTGGCCTGTTGGCCATGACGCTATTCAGCGCGACGTCCGCGACCGCCGGTGCGCAGTCTGCCAGCCCATGGAGTGTGCAGGCGAACGGAGGGTTCGTGTCTCTCAGCCTCCTCAACACACTGCAGGTGTCAGGCGGCGGCTCGGAGGCCGACGCCAGCAACGCCCCCATGGCCGAAGCGTCGGGCACGGGCGCGTGCCTCTCGACCGCCGCATCGTCGAACCCGTGTCCGACCAGTGCATCGTCGTCGCTCTCGGGCGACGCGCTCGACAGCACGCAAGACGCCGTGGCCAACGGCAACGGCGCCACCGCCACGCCGACGGGCGCCAACAACTGCCCGATTCCCCTCAACACGGGAGTGCTCAACGTCGACGTGCTGTGCGGCAACGCCTCGGCGTCCGAAGATGCCAACGGCAATCCCACCGCGACCGGCACCGGCAACATCGCCAACGCCTCGCTGAGCCTGAGCCTCACCGACGTGCTGCAGGCGATCCTCGGCGGGGCGCTGCCTTCGGCGTCGTCGCTGTGCGCCAACGCACCGGCTGCGACGACGTCGCCGGGTTCGAACACCAGCCCGCTCCCGGGCCCGGTCTCGAGCCTGCTCGGCACGGTCAACGGGATCCTGCCGGCGAACATCGGCCTCAATGCGACCAGCGTCGCCGGGGGCAGCACCCTCGCCGGCGAGTGCTCGGTGGTCAGCGGCCTGCTGACCCAACTCGACGCCGCCAGTGGTTCGTCGCCGGTCACGAGCGCACTGACCGGCATCTTGAACGAGGTGCTCGGCCTCACGGGCGCCAACGCCAGCGCGGTGCAGCCGCTCGACATCACGTTGGGTGGTTCGACCTCGTCGGTCACCACGAGTGGGAACGTCGTGAACGATTCGGTGACCCAGCGCACCCTCGAGGTGAACCTCTTCGGTCTGGCCGACCTCCAGGTGGCACCCACGACAGCGTCGGTCGCGCTCGACCGCAGCACCGGCACGGTGACGCCCAGCTGCAACGCCGGCGTCGTGTCCTACTCGACGAACGGGTCGCTGCCGACATTCGTCAACATCACGCAGATCGACGACCTGGTGAACCAGCTGCTCCAGACGCTGGGGAGCACCGGCAGCGCGCTCTCCGGCGCCCTCCAGACCCTCCTGGGCGACCTGATCACCTACGACCCGTCCGGCAACCTGCTCACCTGCGACACCTCGGCGCCGGGCACGACGGCGAGCGCCAAGGTGGGTGTCCTCAACCTGGGCCTGCTGAGCGGGCTGATGGGCGGCCTCACCCTCAACGTCGGGGACGTCAGTGTCACGGGCAGTTCCACCGTGGCGACCCCCGCCGTGGCCACGTCGCCGGGCACCAGCCCGGCACCCGCTGTGACGGCGGCCGTACCCAACGTGACCAGCGTGCACACCGGCGAGTACTGGGCCGGGACGCTGCCGATCGTCCTCATCGCCGGCATGGGACTGGCCGGGATCTTGCTGATCGGCCGTCGCCGCGTCGCCTCAGTCGCTCGATCTCTTTCACCATTCGCCCGCCGCAGGGGTGGCCAATGAGGCACCTCAGTCCACCGACCCCTTCGGGTCGCGCGGCGGACCGCCACCGGGCCCGGCCTTCGGGACCTCCTCCGTTCCCCCTCCGGTCTCGGGGGCCGGCCCGGCGGCAGCCACCACGACGCGGCCTCTCGGAACTCGGCGCCACGGCGAGGTCCTAGGGCAATCGGGTACGGCCGCGGTGTCGGCATGACGCCGAGCCGGTCGAGGGACGAACACACGATCTTCGGAGGATCGGGAGGGTGAGGCAGATGCAGCGGGAACCGGTGCTGCGCACTGCTCGGAACGGGACGGCGGAGTCTCGTTCCGAGCAGCGGCACTCCGACGCCGCGCCCCGTGGCCGAGGTGCGCATGTCGCACGCCACCGAAGCAGCGGGCTGGTGAAGTCGCACGGATCTCTGCGCGCGGTGCGCCGGATCGGTGTGACGCTCGTCGGCGTCGTCCTCCTCTTCGGTGCCGTCTTCGCCGGGAGCTATGCGTTCGCGCACCAAGAGCACCAGCAGCATGCGCAGGCCGTGCTCCTCGCCAGCGAGCGTGCCGCCATGGCGAGGATCGCGCGACAGAGCCACGGCGCTGGGTGCCAGGTGTCCGGCGTGCAGCCAGGGCAGCTCTCGGGGATCCTGACCATCCCCGCGCTGCACCTCCACGCACCGGTCGAGGAGGGGACGGACGACCAGGAGCTCAACGTCGCGGTGGGACACGATCCGCAGTCGGTGTGGCCGGGTCTCAACGGTGCCGCGGTCTTCCTCGCGCACGACGTCAGCTACTTCGTGCACCTCAACGCACTCAAGCCGGGCGACACGATCACGTACGCCACCGCGTGCGACACGGTGACCTTCCACGTGAGCGGGCAGCAGGTCGTCCCGGCAGGATCGCCGGTCGCCAACACCGCCGAGCCGAGCCTCGTGCTCGACACGTGCTGGCCTCCCAACGCGCTCTTCTACACGCCCGACCGGCTGCTGATCCGCGCCACCGAGGTGGGCACGCACGCCCAGGGGGGCAACCTGAACCCGGGCGCGCAGTTCATCAAGACCGTGCAGTCCACCGGGTACAGGACGTCCGCGCCCCCGGCGCTGCAGGCGCTGGGGCTGACGCTCGAGCAAAACGAGGCGCCGATGGGGACCATGCACCTGGTCAACGCGTCAGTCGCGTTCGCGCAGTCTCCGGCGCCTCTCTCGCTCGAAGCGGCTGCGCTCGAGACCTACTTCGGCGCCCTGCACGCCGGCGCCCAGCGCCAGGCGCTCTGGTGGCATGCCCTGGCCCCGACCGTGGCGCTGCCGCCACAGCTGAAGGGGGCGAGCGTGGCCGCCCACGACAGCCCTCTCGACGTCGAAATCGACTCCGCCGGCGGGTCGCCGACCCGGGTCGTCCTCACGACGACGGTGACACTGGAAGGGGGCTCGGAACCCGGCCCCCACGCCATGACGGTCGTCCTCCCAGTTCACGGGCCCACTGTGACGATCGGGAGTTGGGTTTTCACCTGACACGGGTGCGACCGGAGCCCGCCGGTGTGGGGGGTCATCGGGGGTGTGACAGGGAGCGCAAGGGTGGCGCCGCCCGGCCGTTTCCACACTGAGAACCCACAGGAGGGGTCACTGGACACTGAGGAGGACGGTTCCATGGGCTTCGACGAGATCTACAACCAGATGCTCCACAACGAGTTCGGCTCGGGTGGGGCTAGCGACGCGCCTGCGGCGATGGAGGCTCCGCCCCACCCGGCACCGGTCCCGGCGTCGGCGGATGTGGACCTGGCACGGCCGATACGCGTGGCGCATGCAGCGGATCCGTCCGGTGCCGAGGCGCTCGACAAGAACGATGCGTTCAACGCATTCGACGCATTCGACGCGTTCGCCGCGTTTGTCGCGTCCGCAGATGCCGCTGACGCCGCTGCCGGCGCTGAAGCTCCCGCACTGGTTCACCGAGCCTTCCGCGCCCACGGGAAGCACGCCGCGAAGGAGGTGCCGGCCTTCAGCGAAGGGCCGAGGGGTTTCTCGCGTTATCGCAACGCCGCCATGGTCGGAGCCGGCGGGCTCACCTGCGCGGCCGTCGGCGCCTTCCTCGGTGGTCTCGGTGGGTACTTCACGGTGGACCCCGCTGCGGCGCACCCCGTCGCGACCTCGGCCGGACAGAGCCAGCAGCTGGCCGCCGCGGTCGACCAGGCGTACGACGCCGCCTCGCATGGACGTGTGATGGCGGACGATGCCGCGTCCTTCTCCTCGCTCTCGGGTGGTTTGGCCCAAGGCATCGATCCCTTGCAGTGGTTGACGAGCTCGGGCTCGGACAACCTCGCCGTCTCGGGCATACCCGGCATGCTGTCGGGCCTCCCGGGTCTGGGAGGCCTCGGTCTGGGTTCGGGCGTTGGCTCGGGTCTCGGTGGTCTCGGATGCACCACGCCGAGCGCCCTCGGCGTCGGTTGCGTCCTCAGCAGCATCACGGGCGTCGTGGATGACCTGGGCTCCAGCGGTGACCCAACCAGCACGGTCGAAGGGCTGCTCCCCGGTCTCACCGGCGTCGTCACCGACGTGACGGGCGCGCTCTCGAATCTCGACACGTTGCTGCCGACCAGCTCGCTGCCGACCGCCGCGGTGCCGACCTCGATCCTCGACGAACTGGGGCTGGGCTCGGTCGTGGGGTCCGGGACGAGCTCCGGCGTCGGCCTCGGATCGCTCTGGTCGCTCGGGTCGGGCAGCATCGGGACTCTGCCCGACTCGACGGCCGGCATGCTCGACCCCGTCCTCAACGGCATCCTGACTGCCCTGGCGGCGACCGGTTCGGGATCGGGCTCGGGGTCCATCCCCTCGCTCCTCCTCCCGTCGAGCAGCGGGTCCTCCGGTCTGCCGAATCTTGCTTCCGGGCCTGCCGAGCGTGCCGGGCCTGCCGAGCGTGCCGGGCCTGCCGAGTGTGCCCGTGTCCGCCCCGTCGGGTTCGGTGAGCTCGTCGGCGACGGTCGGCTCGAGCACGACAACCACCACCTCCACCTCGACGACCACCACCACCACGCAGCCGTCGAAGAGCGGCTCGAGCGGCAGCACGGTGACGGTGCCCCTGCCGTCGCTGCCACTGCCGAGCACGCCCCCGGTCTCGGCCGGCGGGGTGTCGGTGGGCCTGAACTCGTCGAGCTCGGGATCGGGCCTCAGTCTCTCGCTTCCGTAGGTGCCTCACGCCGGCCGAACCCGGAGCCGGCGTGAGGCCGACGATCCCAGCGCCCGTCCCGACGGACCCTCACCGCCTAGCGTGCGGGGACGCCGCGCCACTGCGCAGGCATTGTCCAGCCCAGGAGGTCAAGTCCCATGGTGAGGTTGACGTGCCTGCTCCGCCGCAAGGAGGGGCTCACCCCAACCGAGTTCCACGCACACTGGCGCAACGTGCACGGCCCGCTCATCGCCTCGAGCAAGTCCGGCCAGCACGTGGTGCGCTACGAGCAGCACCCCCGTCCACTCGACGACTACAGCGGTGACGACGATCCCGGGTTCGACGGGGTGACGGTGCAGTGGTTCGAAAGCATGGACGCCTATGGAGCCCACATGCAGGAGCCCGACTTTGGAGACATTTGGGCCGACATCGGGCAATTCCTCGACACCGACCGCCTGCACTTCGTCCTCACCGAGCATCCACGCCTGGTGATGGGCCAGGACGAAGGATCATTCCCCCTGGCGTGAAGGTGGCTGTGCCACGGCGCTGAGCCCGGGCACCGCGGCGGGGTGGTCCGGGGAGACGGGGGTACCGGCGTCATCGGGTGGTGCCTGCGTCATTGGTGACACCGAGGAGCCTGAGGAGGCGGACGTGATCGAGGAGAAGGGACCACGGGCCTCGGGCGCGTCGGTCGGTTCCGCCACGGCCGTTGCCTCAGGTCCAGGTGTCGGGACGGCACGCAACGTGGTGTGCACCGGCGCCCGGACTGCCTCCGCCTCACCCTGACGCCGGTCCATCACGTCGAGGAGGTCGCGCCATTCGCGTCCGTTCACCCGTTTGAGCTCCCTGGGGAGGCGGCGCAGCAGCCGGTCGACGTCGCGCCGGTGTCGCTCGGCCAGGCCACCCATGACGAAGACAGTGGCCGGCGGGAGATGCGTCGGGCCGGTGGCCAGATCGGCCAGGCGCAGGGATGCCACCTCGGCGTCCTGCATGGCACCGAGCTCGTCTTGGAGCGCGGTCAGCTGGCGCACGAAGCGAGTGGTGCGGCCTCCGTAGACCTCCGCACTGAACTCGAGCGCATAGCGCAGCCACTTGCAGCGGATCCGCACTCGGTGGAAGTCCGCGACCACGCCCGACTTCTTGGCCCGCTTCGCTGCTTTGGCGACCGCGCTGTGCCGCTCGACAACGAGGTCGGGTATGCCGATGACGGCCGGCTCCCGGGTGGCCAGCGAGCGACGTGCCGGGCCCTGCTGCACCATGGTGGCCAGGCCGCGGTTGAGGCGATCCCACCGGATCGAGTCCAGCCCCGACAACATGGCAGCCCGCGCTGCGTCGCGTTCGCGATGCAGCAGGGACAGGAGCTCGTCGAGCGGGTCATGGCCGTCCGGCCGGCCATCGGTGCTCCAGTTCGCGGTGGCCGTGACATCGTCAGCCAGGCCTTCGAGCTGCACGTCGAGGTCGCGTACGGCGCCAAGGAGGCGGCCCAACCAGCCAAGCTCCTCGCGGAAGGTCTGCGCCCGGACGGGCAGGACGCCCGAGAAGAGCGCGAGCGCGGCGCGGAGACGGCGGGTCGCCACGCGGATGTCGTGCAGCTCCTCGGGATCCTCACCGAGACGTGTCCCCGGTTCCTTGTCCCTGATGACGGCAAGCTGACGGCGCAGGACGGCGAAGGCCAGGTCGCCCATGGTGCTGTCGGCGTCGATGGCGGTTGACCCGAGGTCGGGCGACCCGGGTATCTCCTCACCGAGGGCCAGCAGCCCGGCTTCGAACTTGGAAAGGTGGGCCGGCCGGAGGCCGCACGAGGAGTGGAGCTGCTCGACGAGGGGCTCCAGCGGGGTGAGCCATTCTGGGCGCACCTCCACCTCGACACGGCGCAGCTGCATCGGCCGCTGTCCGTTGCCCACCACGATCACCGTGTCGTCGAGGGCGATCTCGGCCGCGTCGACACCGCCGACCCGCAGGGCAAAGGGGCGCCGGCGCGTCCGCACCTGGAGCACCTCGTGCACGTGGCGTGCACCGACGATGGCGCGCAGGCGCCGCCCGACCGGACCGTCGGGCCCCAGTCCGTCGAGGCCATTGGGAGGGAGGACCTCGGTCACCTCGAGCCGCTGGCGCAGGCCGCTGCTCTCCGCAGGCCGCGTGTCCTTGAGCGTGACCTCGTCGTAGCGGCCGCGCCGCCGCGTCCGGGCGACGAAGCCGGCGCGGGCGATGCGCCAGTCGTCGGTGTCGATGTAGGAGTCGACGAGGCGCCGTGGGGTCCGTGCCAGCGCGGTGACCGTCCCGTGGTCGCCGGCCTCGATGGCAAGCGTGGGCAGCGCGGCGAGCCACCGCTCCACCGGGCGCAGATCGAGCGCGTCGAATTGCCATTCGATCTCGACGGGATCCTGTGGCGGCGGCGCGTCCCTTCCAGATTCCCCCGTGTCGGACATCTCGCTCAGGCTACAGCGGCCCCCCCGGGAGCCGGTGCGCCTTCGAGCCGGAGAGCCCAGTCCGTTGTGCCGTGCCGACGGCTCACTGCGATTGCCGCCAATTCGGCAGAGCCCGGCGGTAGTGTCCAAACAGTGGCGAGACGAGCGATGACTGCTGAGCTCCCGACACCAACAGAGGTCGTCCAGGCGGCGGGTGGGCTCGTGGTCCGCCGCCAAAACGGCAGTCTCGAGATCGTGGTGGTGCACCGGCCCGACCACCAGGACTGGTCGTTCCCCAAGGGCAAGCTCGAACCGGGCGAGACATTCGAGCTGGCGGCGCTGCGCGAGGTGCGAGAGGAGACAGGCATGGCCTGTCGCCTGGTCCGCTTCATCGGCCACACCGAGTACATCGATCGCAAGGGACGCCCCAAGGCGGTGGCCTACTGGGTGATGTCGGCCGAACACGGGTTCTTCTCCCCGAATCCCGAAGTAGACGAATTGCGCTGGCTCAGCTTGGAACATGCGATCCGGGCGTTGACCTATCCCCGAGACAGGGAGCTGGTGGCGGTGCTTATGGCCGCTGATCAGGTCGAACCGCTCATCTAAACCCTTTCAAAATTTCCTGAAATTGCGTGTTTAAAGGACCTCGGATCGGGAATAATGGGCCGTAGCGATCTACCGCCTGATCGCACTGCCGGCGTGCGTGCCCCAGTCGAGAGCTCCAGGACCTATCGCCAAGGGCCCTGAGACAGCGTTTAGACGTCAATCGGCTGGGGCACCGTCGGCGCCTTTCCGAACCCGGGTGAAAGCCCGGGTTTTTTCGTGTTCCCGGTCTGACGCGGACCCGACCGCGGCGGTCCGGGTCGGGGTCAAGGGACGAGGACAGCGGCGCCGTTGACCCGGTCGTGGGCCAGGTCGCGCAGCGCCTGGTCGGCCCGCGCCATGGGATAGGGAGTCGCCGCGACATGAATGTGGTGGCGAGCCGCCTCGGCGAGGAACTCCTCCCCGTCCCGGCGCGTGTTGGCCGTCACGCTCTGGAGCGTCCGCTCCTCGAAGAGGTGGTCCGCATAGTGCAGCGGCGGCACGTCGCTGAGGTAGATCCCGGCGACGGCGAGCGTCCCGCCTCGGTCGAGCGCCTCCAAGGCGGGCGGCACGAGGGTGCCCACGGGAGCGAAGAGGATGGCCGAGTCGAGGGGCTCGGGCGGTGCCGCGTCGGCGTCACCGGCACTGTGGACGCCGAGTTCGAGCGCCAATCGCTGGGCGTCGGGCGAACGGGTCATGACGTGGACCCGTGCCCCCCATGCCAGAGCGATCTGGGCGGTGAGGTGCGCCGAGCCCCCGAATCCGTAGATGCCGAGGCGGCCCCCCTCGGGAAGGTTGGCGCGGAGCAGTGCCCGGTAGCCGATGATCCCCGCGCACAGCAGCGGCGCGGCCTCGACGTCGTCGAACGCGTCGGGAAGCGCGTATGCATAGTCCTGATCCACCACCGCGTAGGCGGCGTACCCGCCGTCGAGATCCCAGCCGGTAAAGCGCGGGTCGATGCACAGGTTCTCGCGCCCGCTCCGGCAGAAGCGGCAGATGCCGCACGTGTGGGCGAGCCAGGGAATACCGATGCGGTCCCCCAGCCGCCAGCGGGTCGCTCCGGGTCCGAGCCCGTCGACGACGCCCACCACCTCGTGCCCGGGCGTGACCTGGCGGTGCCGGGGTGGGAGATCGCCCTCAGCGAGGTGCAGGTCCGTCCGACAGACGCCACAGGCGCGCACCAGCAGTCGAACCTGGCCCTGCCCCGGCTCGGGCACGTCCTTCTCGACCAGGGCCAGGGGGCCGGTGTCGACGGGACCCGGCTCGTCGACGACCCATGCGTTCATGCGCGCCGTCATCGCGGTGCAGCGTAGGACGGTCGCCCCGCCCGACCAAGGCCGTTTCGGGGGACGCCGCACGGGCGCCCCTACCATGGACCCGTCATGACGACGCTGGTCCTTCCCGGCCCTGTCGGCCTCACCGGCCACGACGATGGTCCGCGCCATCCCGAGCAGCCGGCGCGCCTGCAGGCCGTGATGGACGGGGTGGCCGCTCTCGATCTGGGCGACGACGTGGTGCATCCCCCGATGCGCGAGGCGACGGTGGAAGAGCTCGCACGGGTCCATTCACGGACATACCTGAATGAACTGCAGGCTTTTTGTGAACAGGGCGGCGGCAATGTCGACCCCGATACCTACGCGCGGGCGACCTCATGGACGATCGCGCGCCAGGCCGCGGGTGCGGGCCTCGAGGCGCTGGCGGAACTCGAGCGCCGCGGGGAAGGTTTTGCCTTCGTCCCTGTGCGCCCACCGGGTCATCACGCCACAGCCACGAGAGCCATGGGATTCTGCTTGGTGAACAACGTCGCCGTCGCGGCGGCGTCTCGCACGGCACTCGGTGAACGCGTCCTCGTCCTCGACTGGGATGTGCACCATGGCAACGGCACCCAGGCGATCTTTTGGGACGATCCCGACGTTCTCTACGTCTCGACCCACCAGCACCCGCTGTATCCGGGCACCGGAAGCCCCGACGAGGTAGGGGGTGTCGGTGCACCCGGGCTGACGATGAATCTGCCCTTGCCGCCCGGAGCGACGGGCGACGTGGTGCGCACGGCGTTGGATCATGAAGCGCGCGGTGTGATCGAGGACTTCGCCCCCGATTGGGTATTGGTGTCGTGCGGATTCGACGCGCACCGCGACGACCCTCTCAGCAGCCTCGAACTGTCGAGCGGCGATTACGCCGAGCTGGCGCGCATCGCGCGGGACTTCGCTGCACCCGCGCGCCTGGCCCTCTTCCTGGAGGGCGGGTACGACCTGGACGCACTCCAGTCGTCGGTCGAGGCCACACTGGCAGCGCTCCTGGACGTCGGTGTGGACGCATCCGCACCGACGTCGGGAGGGCCTGGTCTACGACAACTCGAGGCCACCCGGACCGAGCGTTTGCATGCCATCGACCGCGTCCACCAGGCCGCGCAGCCCTAGGAGGCCCACCGCGCCCGAGGCCGTGAGGCGGGTCAGGACGCGCTCGGCTTGCGGTGCACCAGGACCGGGCACGGCGCGTTGCTCACGCAGTGCTCACTGACTGAGCCGAGCAACATCCCGACGAACTCCCCGTGGCCGCGGCTCCCGATGACCAGTAAGTCGGCGCCCTTGGATGCTTCGACCAGCGTGGCCGCGGGATGCCCGTTGATGACGCGGCCCTGCACTGCAACCCCTGGGTGCGCGCTCCGGACCGAGTCGATCGCGGCCTCGAGCGTCTTGCGCACATCGGCTTCAGGATCGAAGTCGTCGGGGATCGGGACGGCCCAGCCCAAGCTCGTCGGCCACTCCCACGTCATGACGACCTCGAGGACGGCCGCGGTCAGTTCGGCCTGGCGGGCCGCCCATCCGAGGGCGCCGAGGGACGGCTCCGACCCGTCGATGCCGACGACGATCTTGCCGGTTGTGATTTCGTGATCCGGTGCCATGACCGCGCTGAGCATACCGAGGGTGCGGCGGTCCAGGGTCATGGAAGTAGCCCGAGCAGCACCTGGATGCGAAGATGGCCCCGTGGCGCTCGGCGTGTTCCTCCTTGACGACCATGAGGTCGTGCGAACCGGTCTGCGGGCGTTGCTCGACGCAGCCGATGACATCGAGGTCGTGGGTGAGGCGGCGACGGTGGCGGAGGCAATGGCCCGCATTCCTTCGGCCAGGCCCAGGGTCGCCATCCTCGACGTCCGGCTTCCGGACGGCAGCGGCGTCGAGGTCTGCCGCGAGATCCGATCCAGTGAGCCCGACATCGCGTGCGTCATGCTGACGTCGTACGCGGACGACGAGGCGTTGATCGCCTCGATCATGGCCGGCGCGGCGGGCTATGTCCTCAAGCAGGTCGGCAGCCTCGACCTGATCGAGACCATCCGGCGCGCCGGCGCGGGCAGGTCGTTGCTCGATCCCGCTCTCACCGATCGGGTCCTGGCTCGGCTGCGCGAGGGACCAAAGATCGACCCCCGCCTAGCGAGTCTCACCACACAGGAGCGGCGAATCCTCGATTTCATCGCCGAGGGCTACACCAACCGTCAGATCGCCGAGACGATGTTCCTGGCCGAGAAGACAGTCAAGAACTATGTATCCAATCTCCTGGCCAAACTCGGCATGGAGCGTCGTACTCAGGCGGCTACCTTCGCGGCCCGGCTGAACGAGCGCTCTGTCCAGGAAGCCCGGACGGACGCAACGGGAACCTAAGGCCCGTCAACTCCGGTCGGCGCTGATCCCGATCGACTGACACCGGCGAACGTTCCGAGTGATGTGAGCCTGACGCCGCGGGCATGGATCGCCCGCACGAGCCGTTCTCGCTCTCGGTGGGGCTGCTCGAACCGCCCCGGGCCAGTCTCGATGCCGAGCACATCGGCGAGCTCCATGAGCGCCACGTCGTAGCGGAGCTCGAGCGCCAGCATCAGTGAGACGGTGTCGTCCTCCGCGCCGGCGGCGCCAGCCCCCTCGGCCAGCTCGCCATGACAGCGCAACACCTCGTCGATGACGTCGCGCTGCGTCCGACGATGCGGCGGCCGCTGCGTGCACACGGCGTCGAGGAGTTGGGTGTACATGGACATTCGGCGAGGCCCCCTCTGAATCGGTGTCGCCAAGGCACAGCATGACGACGCCGGCTCGATCCCGGCAGGGCCAGAGGTCCCAAGCTGGTGCCGCTCCGTCCGCAATTGTGTGCCCGCCAATAGCTCGCTGCGGCACCTGCTCTGTGGCCGCCATTGCAGTCCACGGTCCGCGGCCAACCCCGGTGTCATTGTGAATTCGTTGCGGGCTCTTTTGGATCGCTTCCATGTTGAAGCGCGAAAATCGGAGATAACGCCGGAATTGGAAAATGGCGACCGAGGGGGGTGGCCGCCATTCTCCAAGCACCGTTGTCTGGGAAGAGGAGGGTGTGCACACATTGTGCGGACGCACCCTCAACGAGGGTAGAGCCGAAAGTCATGGATTCTGGTGCGCTGAAATCCGGCCCTCGCACCATAGTCCGCGTTTGTTGTTCGTCGCTAGTGCGAGAGTGGGACTATGCCCACAACATGCAGCGCCGAAGAGGCCGTCGCCCTGGTCAGGCCGGTCGACAGCATCGGTTTCGGGCTCGGGCCCGCCAATCCGGACACCTTCTTGACTGCGCTCGGCACCCGAGACGACTGGCAGGACCTACAGGTCGGCGGCGCATTGTGCCTCAACTTCTACGACGTGTTCACCAAACCCGGTGTGCGCTATCGCTGCGGCTTCTTCGGGCCGGCCGAGCGTCTGCTGCACTCGATGGGCCACCAGATCGAATTGGTCCCCGGCGGCTTCCGGCAGTTTGGGCCGATCCTCGCCCGGTTCGCGCCGCGCATCATGGTGGTGCAGGCCGCCCCCGCAGACGAGCAGGGCGCCCTCAGCCTGTCGCTGCACGTCGGTGCGACGCGACCGGAACTGCTGCGCGCCGGCACGGACCCAGAGCGACTGCTCATCGTCGAGGTGAACCCCAACTTGCCGCGCACGAAGAGCCTCCCTCCGGACTATGACAACACCATTCCCCTCGACGTTGTCGACGTGATTGTCGAGGCGACGACGACTCCGTTTGCCCTGTCCGAACCGGCGACCGACGAGGTCGACGAGGCCATCGCCCGCTACGCCCTGGCCTACGTGCGCGAGGGCTCGACCTTGCAGACCGGCATCGGCGGCATCCCCAACGTGGTGGCAAGCGAGTTGGCAAAGGGACCGCTCGGAGGGTTCGGCGTTCACTCGGAGATGTTCACCAGCGGCCTCATGCGGCTGCACCAGGCGGGCAAGGTCACCAACGACGCCAAGGGAGTCTTCGACGGTGTCTCGGTGACCACGTTCGCCCTGGGGACGGCAGAGCTCTACGGCTGGCTCGACGACAACAGCGACGTCGCCTTCATCCCGGTCGAGGTGGTCAACGACCCAACGGTGATTTCGCGCAACGCCAACCTCGTGTCCATCAATGGGGCGCTCTCGGTCGACCTCTACGGCCAGGTTGTCGCGGACAGCATCGACGGACACCAGATCTCTGGCGTCGGCGGTCATGAGGACTTCGTGGCGGGTGCGGAGTTGCACCTCGATGCGCATTCGCTCATCTGTCTGCGCTCGACGGCGATGCGTGAGGGTGAGGTCGTCTCCCGTATCGCCGGGCTCCTTCCCGAAGGATCGGTGGTGTCGACGCCACGACATCACACCGGCGTGGTCATCACCGAGTACGGGGCGGCCGAGCTGACCGGCCTCACCGTGCGCGAGCGAGCGCACCTGTTGGCGGACATCGCGCATCCCGACTTCCGCGCTGACCTGCACACGGTCGCCGATCGTTTCGGCGCCAGCTGAGCGGGGCCCGACTGACTGGGGGCCGGACGCTCCGCCGAATCGGCACGCGCTCTCGAGGGTTCAGCTGGCGGGCAGCGGGACCGGCTTGTTGGGCCACTCGCGGAAGGTGGCGCCGTGGCGAGCGATCTCGGCGATGATGGCATCGATGTACACGAGCTTGCGGATCATGTACGACCGCGTCTCCTTCGGATCGAGGTAGAGGTTGTAGAGGCGCCCATAGCCGTAACGCTGCATGACCCCGGTGAAGCCGCCCGGGTTGTGGACGTCGGTGTCGTCGTCGGAGATGGACGACATCATGTACTTGTACTCGCCGACGCGCAGGGCGGAGTGGGTCGCCGTCAACCAGTAGTGCTGGAACTTGCGGTTGGAGACGACCTCGCGGTCGTCGGGGGCCAAGAAGAACGAGAGCTGGTCGACGGCGTCGATGAAGCGGTCGGCCGGAATCCGTTCGGGGGCGCCGGCCAGCGAGAGGCAGGTGGCGAACAGATCGAGCAGGTGGACAAGACCGTCGCTGGCCCGCCCCGGCTCGATCATCCCGGGCCACGAGATCACCGCCGGGACCCGGACCCCACCTTCCCAGGTCGACCCCTTGGCACAGCGGAACGGGGTGAAGGCGGAATCGGGCCATGTTTCCATTTCCGGCCCGTTGTCCGAGGAGATCAGCACCATGGTCGACTCCAGTTGGCCGGTGCGCTCGAGCGCCGACACCAGGCGACCGCAGATGTCGTCGAGCTCGACGATGGCGTCCTTATAGGGATGGCGGGCCGGTGAGCGACCGAGGAAATCCGGGTGCGGGTAGTTGTCGAAGTGCGCACCGCGGGTGCAGTGATAGAGGAACCACGGGTCCGGCCGGCCGACCATCCGCTCGATGAACCGTTCGGAGTAGCTGCACCACTTGTCGTCGAGCAGGGAGAGGACGGGGATCGTGACCTCTTCGACCTCCTCGAGTGGCCCATTGCGCGTGGCGTGGACGAAGCACTTGTTGAAGGGGATGTTCTGCACCCACTCGGTCCGCGCCTCGCTGTAGACCACCTCGGGGAAGAAGTACGGATCGCGCCATTCGGTGTACATGTCCGATACCGACAAGAAGCCGTAGAAGTCGTCGAACCCGACGTTCTGGGGTTGGCTCTCCTCGTTCTCGCCCATGTGCCACTTGCCGACCGCCTGCGTCACATACCCCGACTCGGAGAGCAACTGGGGGAGCGTCACCTCGCCGCTGAGCCCACCCGGCATGCCGTACATGGGTGGCACCAGCAATCCGTGACGCATCGGGAGGCGTCCGGTCATGATGGAGGCGCGTGTCGGCGTGCACGAGGGCTCGCTGTAACACGACGTCAAGAGCAGCCCCTCGCGCGCCAGGCGGTCGACGTGTGGGGTCGGTGCGCCGACTGCGACACCGCCGCCGTAGCAGCCGAAGTCACCCCAGCCGACGTCGTCCATCAAGATGACGACGATGTTGGGCCGCCGGCCCGTGCGCTGCCGAAAGGCCTCCATCTTGGCGGTCGCCGCCTCGGCGCGCCCGGGCACGACGAAGGCGGGTTCCCTATTGGGTGCCGGCTGGAACGTCGTCCCCGTGACGGGGTCCACGCCCTCGGCGGGCCGTACGTCGGTCATGGTGTCTCCTCGTCCGAGCAGGCGTGTCCGCCCGCGCCTTGGGGTCAGCTCGTCGTACAGGCTTGCGTGTAGATGTCGCTCGGGACCAGGTGGTTCGAGCAGGCGCTCGCCCGGTCGGCCACGGACCATGACGAACCCTGGGATTGGAGAACGATGACCGCGTCATAAGAAGCTGAGCCACCGCCGACGGTCACGTTGGCGTAGGCCCACGGCCCCGAACAGCCGAAGCCGACAACGGCATCGACCGGGCCGAGGCTGGTGTCAGCTGTGGCGGCCGTCAAGATGGCGCTGTGGGTGCAGGCTGCACCCGAGGTGGCGGCCGACGTCGACGTCGTGCCGGCCGTCGAAGTGGATGTCGACGTCGACACGGTCGACGACGTCGAGGCCGCGGTCGTCGAGGTCGTTGAACCAGCCGATGAGTTGGATGGGCTACTCGAGCAGCCGGCGAAGCACGCGGCAGCAACAAGAGCAGAGGTACCAAGTCCGACGAGCTTCCCTCTCAGGTTCATTGGCGCCTCCCTCGCTCCGATCCTCCGGACCCTAGCCCGCAAGTATCCGCATCGGAGGTGTCTCCGCCCGGTGTGTGAGGCGATTCGGCCACCCGGGCGGGCCGGTTACGAGTCGGTGCCCAGAAGGGTCGCGATCGACGTGGTGGGAATCGGGGTCTCGCGGACGATGCCGTGGATGAAACGGCGGACGCGACGGAAGACGTCGCGGCTGTCCTCCGCCCACGGCATGAGCATCTGAAACACGTGGAACATCCCCGCGTACTCGTGCGCCTCGGTCTCGACACTGTCGTCGCGCAGGCGTTGGACGTAGCGGCGGATCGGGTCGCGAAACATCTCGTAGCCGCCCCAGGTCACGAAGGTGGGGGGGAATCCGCTGAGGTCCGCCGTGAGTGGGGAGACCGACGCGCTCGGTGGCGTCGAACCCGTGGAGGTAGGAGGCCGTCGGGATGTTCCAGGGCAAGATGTCGTGGTCTGCGTTCTCGGTGACCGAGGGCTCGTCGAGCCGGAGGTCGACTTCGGGGGAGAAGAGCACGAGCCCGGCCGGGTGGACCGGCTTGATGCGCGCAGGGTTGTCGAGCAGGAGGGTGTTGGCCAGCCCGCCGCCACCAGAATCCCCGGCCAAGAAGATGCGCTCACGCGGGACACCACGGTCCACGAATTCGCTGTAAACGGCTGAAGCGTCCTGCGCGCCGGCGGGAAACGGGAATTCGGGCGCGAGCCGGTAGTCCGCGACGAAGACGGCGCACTCCGTCTCCCGGCAGACGCGGGCGGTGAAGAACGCGTACATGGTGGGCGAGGTTCCGATGTACCCGCCGCCATGGAGGTAGAGGATGACGCCGACCGGCCGAACGGCACGGGGCACGTAGAGGATCCCCGGAACCCCACCGAAGACACTGGGGTAGCCGTCGACGTCGAGCGAGCGGACGACGGGAGGCATGATCCACTGGCAGATCTCGTCCACCACGAGCTCGAGGGAGCGGAATTCGGGGATGCGCAGGGACGACGCGTACCCCATGAACGAGCGTGTGACCTCACGGGTCACCGACATGCCGAGGTTCGAGAGGGGAGACGACTGTCCCCGTAAGGGGTGGCGGAAGGGCACGCGGGCGAGGGCTGTGGCGAGTTGTTGGGCCAGGAGCGTCACGTCGAGCGCCACGATCGGCGGCGACGCCGTCTTCACCTCCGGCCTGTTGCCCATTGCCATGCGTTCCACGCTCCCCGCTGCTGGTCACAGCTTCTAACGCTCGCCACACTATGGACGGGTTGCGCTCGCCGCTGCGAACGGACTCCGACTTCATCGGGGTCAAGCTGATGCTGACCGACGTGGTCGATCCCCCGATCCTGGTGAGCCTTCTCGTGATCGCCGACGTCGTCGTGATCCGGGACGTCAGGCCGATGCGACCAGCTCGATGGCGATCCCGTCCGGGTCGCGGAGCTGAAGGGAGGTATTCCCATTCTCGAGGACGACGCCATCGTGTTCGAGACCGAGCTCGGTGAGCGTGGCCGCCCAGGCACGTAACGACTCGCCGTCCGACACCGCGAACGCGAGATGATCGACGGCATCGTTGCCTGCTCCGGGTGAACCCTTGGGGTCACCGGTGCGGTTGGTGAGGACCACGACGAACTTGGCGCCTGGCTGGCGCAGCGCCACGTATCCGATGTCCAGGTCTTCGGCATAGGGCGTGAGACCGAGCACCGTGCTGTACCAATGGGCGCTCACCGCTACATCGGAAACCAGCAATTGGACGTGCGACAGACCGATGATCGGGGCCACGCCTGCCGGCTGCTGCGCCGTTGCCACGAACGAACCCTAGGTGCGAGCACGCGACAAGGAACGCCGTGTCGGCCCCCGGGCCCTTGACGCCTGAATTTAGGCGGGCCTAACATTCGGCTCTCCGAAGAGATCAGAGCCCAGTATGAAGTCCCGGACCAAGAGGACAGCGACCGCCATGCGCAGGATCGACTACGTCCGCCTCTTCGTGGATGACGGCGCGACCCGCGCTGAGGTCGTCGGTGTCGGCTTCCGCCTTCCCGTCTCGCGCCCGGTACCGCTTTCCTACGCCTCGAAGCTGATCAGCGAGGGCATGCCGTCCGTCGCCCATCACCGGCACCGCCGCCGGTCCGATCGTGCCGCAGAAGGGACCTGAAGCCTGACCCTCAACAGGCTCGGGACCCCGGGCCGGATCAAGCGGGGAGCGTTCCGGACGTCGTGGGAGCGAGACCCTGTTGCTGGGCCATGATGGCTGACTGGACGACCTGAAGGTCCGAGGGGTCGATGGCCAGTGGCCCTCCGGGGACCGGCACTTGCCAGACGTGAGTCATGAACGGGGTGGTGGGGTCCGCATGCGAGCCGGGATCGCAAGGCTGCAGGCCGTCGATCTGCCCTGACGTGTCGCTGGTGCACAGGTTGGTGTGGGCATGCCACTGCACAAGGCAGCCGTAGGCCATCGGCCCGTTGCCATGACCTGGCATCAGGTACATCGCTGCGACAAGTACCGGACCGAAGGGGGTCGCCGCATAGACGAGAGAATCGACAGTATTGGGGTTCATCACGTCCTGCCGGTTCATGTACTTGAAGTTCAGGTAGTGCACGACCGGGTAATTGGTGCTGGTGATCGGGACATAGCCGTCAGCCAGCGCGGCACTGAGATCCTTGTACTTGGCGACCGCGGCCGACGTGGCCTGTATGTACTGAGTCGCGCCGAGGACCTGCTGTGAAGTCGGCTGCGTGGTGCAATCGGGCGTTTGCATCAGGTGGCCCTTGTCCTGCTCGTCGCTCGAGATGGTGAGCGCATTGACCTCGCCTGAATGGCGTGAGCCAGTGCCCAGGTTTCCGTCGCGTCTCCGCCCGCGGGAGCGGGCGACTATCGCCGCCCTACCGGGTCGTGGGTTTGGACATGGCCGTTTCAAGGTCCGTCAACCAGGGAATACGAAGTTCGCAGATGAGGCCTGTTGCGAACTCCCGCACAGGCAAGGACCCTTCTAGGTCATCAAAATGAGGGACGAATGACTGGCAAGCGAACTGCCCCGAAGAAGGCCGGCAAGCGGACACCGGCGAAGAAGGCCGCCAAGCGGTCACCGGCGAAGAAGGCCGGCAAGCGGACACCGGCGAAGAAGGCCGCCAAGCGGACACCGGCGAAGAAGGCCGCCAAGCGTGTACCAACCAAGAAGCAAGCGCAGAAAGCCGTCAAGAAGGCAACGAAGAAGGCCGCGCCGCGCGTGCCGGTCAGGAAACAGGCCAAGGAGGCGGCGAAGACGGCAACCGCCAGCCTTGCCGAGCATCTACCGACCAAGAAGCAAGCGAAGCGGGTTGCCAAACAGGCCGTGGAGCAGGCCCGCGAGGTCCAGCACGAGCTGGGTCGACGTCTCTCGGAGTCACTCGACGAACTTCTCCCGGATAGAGAGCGCTAGGGAGGCGTGCGATCGCCGTCGTTCGTGGTACAGGAGCCCGCTTAGGCTCATCAGTCGACGGGTAACAACTCACAATGGCGCTTGTTCGGATGGCAGAACTTGAGCGGGAGTTCAAGTTCGACACCCCTCTCGATACTGCGGTCCCGGATCTGCGTGATCTCGTCGGTCGGACCGAGCGGCTCCCGCAGCGGGACTTCACATCCGTCTATTTCGATACCGCCGGCAAGCGGCTCTGGGAGCGTGGAATCACACTTCGCTATCGGGTCGAGAAGGGGGAGACCGAAGGCCACTGGACGCTGAAGCTTCCCTCGGGGAGCCGAGCGTCAGTTCGGGAGCGGACCGAGGTGTCCTTGACGGGGAGCCGAGAAACCGTTCCGGAAGGGGTCACGGAGGTGACCCGAGGCGTCATCAGGCGCGAGTCCCTCCGCGAGCTCGTAGAGCTCGAGACGATTCGGCAGCGCTTGGCGCTCCACGATGACGAGGACCGCACTGTCGGAGAGATCGACGACGATGTCGTGAGGATTCTGGGCGGACCTCGATGCGGGGATCGATTTCGGCAGGTCGAGTTCGAGTTGGCCACCGAGGGAAGTGCACTGGTTCAAGACGTCATCGATCGCTTTGCCGCGGCACGAATGTCTGCGGGTGCCGCGCCGAAGATTGCCGTGGCACTCGGTCTCCGGGAGCCCGATCAACTCGGTCACACCGTTCTCAATCAGCACTCAACGCTCCGAGATGTCGTAGAAGCGGCCGTAATCGACGGCCTCGAACAGCTTCTCGATCGCGACTGGCGCCTGCGGCTCGCCGCTCCGGGGGTGGCAGAGGAGGATGTACACAAGGCCAGGGTCGCCACACGACGTCTTCGTTCCAACTTGAAGACCGTGCAGGCGGTCCTCGATCCGGTGTGGACACGGCACGTCCGAGAAGACCTCCAAGAGCTTGGTTCGGTGCTGGGAGACATCCGTGACGCCGATGTGCTTGCAGGCCAATTGGCACCGGCTCCCGCAGAACTCCGCGCTCTTCTGTCTGAGGACAGGGCAAACGCCGTCCAGCGGCTGATGGAATTGTTGACGAGCGAGCGGTACCTCAATCTCTTGGACCGACTCCACGCAGCGACCCGGAATCCGCCGCTGCTCGCGGCCGACGGTGCGGACGCTCCTGGTTCGGGAAGAAGGCAGCTGACGAGTCTCGTTGGCGCCGAATGGAGCGCGCTGCGCCGTCGGGTGCGAAAGTCGGGTTCGGAACCATCTGATCGCCAACTTCACCGAATTCGGATCGGAGCGAAGCGTCTCCGATACGCCGCAGAGATGGCGGAACCGGTCATCGGCAAGCCGGGGCATCGAATTGCTGGCGCAGCTGAGGACGTCCAGGCGCTCCTCGGTGAGCATCACGATGCAGTCGCGACAGAAGAGTGGCTCCGCTCTCACGTCCTCGGTCGCGCGCCGCAATCATCGCACCGAGTCTCGGTGGCTTCGGCCTATGCCGCCGGTTCTCTTGCCGCGACTGAGCGACAACGCCAGCAGGAACTCCGACGTCGCTGGCCACGATCGTGGAAGGCCCTTCGGCGGCAAGGCAAGGCGTTGGCGAACTGAATGCCGTTACGACGCCGGGCTCAACTTCATCCTTTGATGAACCACCCTTCAGATTCGGTTACTTGAGCACCGTGGATGCGCACAACTCCAGGAATGGCGCCGGGCGGCCCACGAAGAAACCCTGAGCGAAATCGACTCCATAGTCACGGAGGAGACTGAGCGTGACCTCGTCCTCCACGCCCTCAGCAATGGTCAGACAGTCGAAGCCCTGCGCGAGCCTGACAATGGCTTGTACGACGTTCTGATTGGCGGGGCTGTCGGCAAGGCCTCGTATGAATTCGATATCGATCTTCAGGTAGCTGATTGGAAGCTTCTTCAGATGTGTGAATGTCCCGAATCCGGTTCCGAAGTCGTCGAGTGCGAGACTGCAGCCGAGCGCCACGACGCCGTGGGCGAACGCCTCACCCTTGGCGATATCGCGCATCAAGGCTGTCTCGGTGATTTCAAACACAACATGGGCAGGATCAGCACCTGTCTCTTGGACCTCGCTCTCAATGAGCGCCAGTAACCCAGGGGTCGTGATGGAGTCGGCGGAAAGGTTGACGCCCAGGTGGTGTCCCTCGGCGGCGCGACGGATCGCCCGTCTCACGACCCAGTGATCGATTTCCGTGATGAGGCCGTACTTCTCCGCCGCAGGCAGAAATTCGTCTGGCGGAATGAGTTCGCCGTTCCTACCCAACATGCGGAGCAACAGCTCCTGGCATGGAGTGCCTCCATCTATCGGGACGATTGGTTGAGAGAAGAGCACGAGCCTGTCCTCATCCAACGCTTCTCGGATCTTTCCGACCCAGGTGAGCATGGTCAATTCGTGCGAGGCGCGTAAGCGCTCGGACTTCTCTACCGAGATATCTCGGAATACCACGACTGCGCCCTCCAGAGATCCTCCGACGAAGAGTGGCGAAGCTGAGATGGCAACCGGCAGAAATGAACCGTCCTTGCAACGGTAGAGGTGGTCTTCGAGCAGGACGTGACTGCCTTCGCTGCGAACCTTCAAGAGCTGGACGTTGCCCTGCGCGATGGACGTGGTGTCTTGTTCGTCCACTAAGACGTAATCGCGGACCGGTCTTCCATAGAGTTCTTCTTCGGTCCAGCCGAGCAGCTGTGTGGCGGAGTCATTCATCGATGTCAAGAGGCCGTCGACGTCGACGGTGAAGAGCCCTTCAGCCATTTGATTCATGGCGATCGACCGAAACTCCTCGGCCCGCCGGCGCTCGGTCACGTCGACGACGACGATGCCGACCCCGATGACCTCGGCGTCGAGCTCCACGGGGTAGTAGCTCGCGAGCCAGTGGTGCCGGTGGCCTGGGTCGATGGCGACTTCACCGCTCACCTCGAGATTGCACACGGCTTCCCCGGTCTCGACCACCTTCCGAAAGATTGGTTCGATCTGGACCCAGATGTCCGGCACGACGTCGGCGATCGCTTCACCGAGCAGATCTTCCACGTTGGACCCGGTAAACGAGGCGAGATGTTGGTTGAGGTGGGTCAGACGGAAGTCGAGGTCTGCAAAGCCGAAGCCGACCGGGGCAGACGCCTGAAGAGTCTCGAGTGTGCTGGTCGCCTCATCAGCGTGCCGATGAGCCTCGCGGAGGTCGGCGATCTGTTGGTTGTAGAGAGTCAGGTCGTGGGCGATGACGGATCCGCCGAGGATCGAGCCATCGGCGGCGATGACGGGAGAAACCGTGATCGATACCCGTACCGACGTGCCATCCTTTCGGAGGCGCACGGTCTGGAAGTTCCGCACGATCTTCCCAGCTCGGACCTGTGCCAGAAGGTCACTGAGTTCCTCGGGCCGGTCCGGAGGAATGAGGAGTCCAACGCTGCGTCCCAACATCTCGGCGGCCGTGTATCCGTAGAGGCGTTCAGCCGCCTCGTTCCAGTGAGCGACGGTGCCATCGAGCCTCTTCCCGATGATGGGGTCGTCCGACGAGGCAAAGAGGGCGGCGAGAAACGCGTGTGACTCCAACGCTTCGGCGTCTGCCCTGAGCGTCGCCTGAGAGGTCACCTCTCTAGATCGGGAGTTCAGAGCTCCCTCTGAAGCGTCTGCAACCTTCCTGCAACCATCAGATTTCGTCGGTTTGACTCGTAGCACTCTAGAGGAGCCGTGCGCCCCCAATATCCTCCGGTGTGGCCCCATCGGCGCCGCAAAGTGCCATGTGGGTGCAGCGCTCCGTGTTCGAAGGGCCGTAGTGTGTCCAACTGTCTCGGGGCGTCGTTTCGACAACGAGGAGGGTGGTCGTGTCACCGCGAACGGGGCCTGTGAATGCCAGGCGAGGGCCCTCGGGGGCCCACCGACCCGGGAGACGCCGGCGGCGAATGCGCTTCGACGCCCCTCCGCCCCGGGCTCTGGCCGTCTCGGGGTGGGCGCTGCTGCCCCTGCGCGCCTTTCTTGGCGTCACCTTTTGCTTCGCCGGCCTCCAGAAGCTGGCCAATCCCAATTTCTTCAATGCGAACAGCCCTTCGAGCATTCAGGCCCAGCTGATCGCATCCATCCGCATCAGCCCGTTGCACGAGCTGCTCGGTCACCTCTTGCGCTTCGCTGTCCCGATCGGCATCGTCATCGCTCTGGCCGAAGTGGCAGTCGGTCTGGGCACGATCCTGGGTTTGTGGACTCGGGTCGCTGCAGCCGGTGGGATGGTGCTCGCGTTCACGCTGTTCCTCACGGTGAGCTTCCATTCGTCTCCCTATTACACCGGAGCCGACATCGTCTTTCTCTTCGCCTGGATTCCGCTCGTTCTTGCCGGGTCGGGCGGAGTGCTCTCCCTCGACGGGGTGATCGCGGCACGGGTGGCAGACGAGTACGACCTTGGGCCGCCGATTGTCGTCCCCATACGATTCGCCCTCGTCCAAGAGGTGTGCGGCCATTTCGAGAACGACACTTGTGCCGCGAAGGGAGGACGTCGTTGCGACGTCTACGCCTGCCCCTTCCTCTCGGCCGACCCAGAGAGTCGCCGCGGATCCGTCTCGAGGATTGGTCTCGACGCGGTCGATCGCAGGACCGTGGTCCTCGGGGGCGCCGCGGCTGCCGCGGTCGCCGTGGCCGGCGGTGTCGTCGCCGGAGCCGCTGCCGGACTCGGACGGGTTGTAGGTGGAGCGAAAAACCCTGCGAACGGGACCGTCTCGATAGCCCCACCTCATACGGGAGCTCCTGGGTCAGGCTCAGCCTCGACGACAACGACGCCCGGCTCGGCGACTCCGAGCACGACGACACCTTCGGGCACGCCGATTGGTCTGGCCAGCCAGGTGCCGGTCGGTGGGGCAGGGCGTTTCACCGATCCGAAGACGGGCGATCCAGGCCTTGTCCTTCAACTGGCAAAGGGGCATTTCGTTGCCTATGACGCGGTCTGTCCCCATGCCGGATGCACAGTTGGCTATTCCCCTGCCGCCAACCTGATCGTGTGCCCGTGTCACGGTTCCGAATTCGACCCGAGCACCGGCGCGGTCGTGAGCCCGCCAGCGCCGCACGGTCTGGCCTCCATTCAGGTGGCCGTCGACGCCAGCGGCGAACTCGTCGTCGACAGCTGAACGCATCCGTCCTGAAGGAAAAGAATGAGTGATGGAGACCATCGAGACTGAAGAGGGTCCCATCGAGATCGGACGAAGAGGATCGGGTCCGCCTGTCTTGTTCGTGCACGGCACGCCCGGAGGCGCCGACTCGTCACTCGCCATGGGCTGGTTCCTTGCTGCTGCGGGCTTCGAGGTCATCGCACCCTCGAGACCCGGTTACCTCGGAACGCCGCTGGCCGGGCGGAACACGATCGATCATCAGGCTGACCTCATGGTCGCACTGTTGAATGCGCTGGGCCACGAGCGGGCCGGGGTCGTGACGTGGTCGGGCGGGGGACCGACCGGATACCGCCTCGCCGTGCTGCATCCGGCTCGGGTCAACGCCCTGGTTCCATTCGCCGCGGTGAGCAAATGCTACGAACCCTCCAAGCTCGGTGCCGACGAACGTCTCATGGAGCAAACCAGCTTCGGGAATTGGGTGCTCCGCTTCATGGCGGCGCACATCCCGAAGTCCACCGTGACGGCCACGCTGAAGGCAGAGGGCGATCTTTCGAGGGACCAGCTCAAGGGGCTCACTGCAGAGGTGATGGAGAACGAGCACGAACGCGACGTCGTTCTGACCATGGCCGAAGTTGTCGGTGACTACGAGCACCGCAAGGCGGGTATTGAAAACGATCTCGAGCAATTCGCCGACATCGAGTCCCTGCAGCTCGAGAGGATCACGATCCCCACCACGATCGTCGTCGGCAGCGCCGACATCGACGTGCCCACCGAGCACAGCGATTACGCCGCCGCCACCATCAAGGGAGCGGACAAGATCGTGATGGAGGGCGGCACACATCTCTCGCTGTTCGCCCACCCAGACGCCGCCTCAGTGCAAGCGCAGGTGGTGGCCAAACTCCGCTGAACAACGGCGTGCCGGACGCATGAGCCCGCCGCCGAGCTCATGAGCGTTGGCCGCGGATGACCTGTGACGGGCCCCGTTCTCCTCTGCCGCGTGGTGTCGAGGGTCGATAGATTGCCACTCGATCCATGCTCGAGAAGGGTGGAGTTCTGATGTCCGTGCGGCAGACGCTCCCGGTTCGAGAGGTGTTGCGTGGGCGTCGGATCAGCTGGGTCGATGTCGTCGTTGGGGCAGCGATAATCGCCCTTCTCTACGTGGTGGTCCGGCTGGGCCAATCGTTGTCGGTCAATTTCACTCCTGGTCGAACGCCGGTTGTCATCTCAACCGATGTCTCGAACGTCCCGTATTACGCGGCTCGGTCGTTGCTGCGGATGTTCATTGCTCTCGGCCTCTCGACCGTCTTCACCCTCGTCTACGGCACCGCTGCAGCACGACTTCGTCGCGCTCGAGAAGGTGCTCGTCCCGATCCTCGACGTTCTCCAGTCGATTCCGATCCTGGTCTTCCTGCCGATTGCGTTGACCTTCTTCATCAAGGTTTTCCCGAACAACCTGCTCGGACTCGAGTTGGCGTCCATCTTCGTGATCTTCACGTCGCAAGCCTGGAACATGACTTTCAGCTTCTATCACTCCCTCATTTCGCAGCCGACAGAGCTCGACGAAGCGGCTCGCATGTACCGGCTGACCAAGTGGCAGCGGTTCTGGAAACTCGATGTGCCGAGTTCCATGATCAGTTTGGTGTGGAACATGATGATGTCGATGGGCGGAGGCTGGTTCTTTCTGACCGCGTCGGAGGCAGTGACCGTCTTCATCAAGGGCAAAGGTATTTCGGAGAGCCTGCCTGGCATGGGGAGCTACATGGCGGCCGCCGTCGCCCACGGTTCGTATGTCGAGGTCACGATCGCCATCGTGGTGATGGTGATCCTGGTGGTTGGCACGAACTTCTTCGTCTTCCGGCCGCTCGTCGCCTGGTCGGACAAGTTCCGCCTCGAGAGCTCCGAGGGGACGGATAAGCCCAAGAGCATCGTCCTCGGTTTCTTGCAGCGGTCGTCGATTCCCAAGCTGGCTGGTCACCTCAGCCGGCCGGTCGGCCGCGGGCTTGACCGGATCACCCGGCCCTTCGGATTGGCCGAATATCCGCTCCGGACCGACCCTCATAGGCGGCAGGTGGCCGATGTCATCTTCTGGTCGGTGATCTTTGCCGCGTCGGCGGCGGTGGCGGTGATCGGGATCATCTACCTCAATTCGCACCTCGGCTTCGCTCGCTTCCCGAGTCTCATCGGATTCGGGTTGGCAACCTTTGCCAGGGTGGTCGTTCTCCTGACCATCTCCACGCTCATCTGGGTGCCCATCGGCGTGAAGATCGGCATGAGTCCGAGCTTGTCTCGTTTCGCCCAGCCGTTGGTGCAGGTTCTGGCCAGCTTTCCGGCAATCTTGCTCTTCCCCTTTGCCACGCTGATCTTCATCGACCTTGGAATCCCACTCGACTACGGGGCCATCGTGCTGATGATGCTTGGCGCGCAGTGGTACATCCTCTTCAACGTCATCGCCGGGGCCAGTGCGATTCCCAATGACCTGCGCGAAATGATGGTCACGATGCGCCTGACTCGTACCCAGCGTTGGCGTCGGGTGATCCTGCCCTCCATCTTCCCGGCCTATGTCACCGGAGGGATCACGGCGGCCGGAGGAGCGTGGAACGCATCCATCGTGGCCGAACTCGTGAGCTGGCATCACGACACCCTCCACGCCTACGGGCTCGGCAACTACATCGCGACTGCGTCGATCCAGGGGAAGTTCGCCCTTTTGATCGCAGGCGGCATCGTCATGAGCGCCTTCGTCGTGCTGGTCAACAGGCTTGTCTGGCGGCGTCTGTACACATTGGCCGAGCGACGGTTTACGTTGTGATCACGTTGGCCTTGTACGGGGCGGTTGCGATACGAGAGGGTGGTCGCTCATGGTGACGACGAGCGAGCTGAAAACGGGTGGCGGCGGCGCCGATCCCATGACCATCATCGACGTGTCGCACGTCACCAAGACCTTCGTCTCGCCGGACGGCAGCCCGCTCCCGGTGCTCGACGACATCTCGCTCGACCTTCGCGAGGGGGAGATCGTGGCACTCCTTGGGCGCTCCGGATCGGGGAAGAGCACGCTGTTGCGCTGCATCGCCGGACTGATCGCGCCGACGGAGGGGACTGTGAGCTACCGGGGTCAGGCCCTCAACGGTGCCAATCCTGGCGTGGCGATGGTCTTCCAGAGCTTCGCTCTGCTGCCCTGGTTGACAGTGCGCCAGAACGTCGAACTTGGACTCGAGGCTCTGGGAATCGAGCCGAAGGAGCGACGCGAGCGCGCCGAAGGGGCCATCGACACCATCGGCCTTGACGGCTTCGAGTCGGCCTATCCCAAGGAGCTCTCGGGCGGCATGCGACAACGGGTGGGCTTTGCCCGCGCTCTGGTCGTCGAGCCGGACGCCCTGCTGATGGACGAGCCGTTCTCGGCGCTCGACGTCCTCACGGCGCAAAACCTGCGCGCCGAGCTCCTGCGTCTGTGGCAGGAGAAGGACTTCCCGACGAAGGCCATGCTCATCGTCACGCACAACATTGAAGAAGCGGTGATCCTGGCCGACCGGATCTTTGTGCTTGGGGCCAACCCGGGCCGGATCCGCACCGAGATCTCCTGCCAGTTCCCGCAACCTCGCAACCGTCACGATGACAGCTTCGGGGCACTGGTCGATCAGATCTACGGCCTCATGACCGGCCGGGACACTCGCCCGCCTGCCCACGTCTGGACCCAAGCCGCCCCGGGGGAGGGTTCTCCGGTCGACACACCACTGCCTCAGGCCAGCGTGGGCGGGATGTCCGGCCTTCTCGAGATTCTCGTCGCCCATGGAGGACGCGAGGATCTTCCACAGCTCGCCCATGAGCTGACGTTTGAGGTCGACGACCTACTTCCTCTGGTCGACGCCGCGCAGGTGCTCGGATTGGCCGAGGTCGATGACGCCGACTTGCAGGTCACCGATGACGGTCGGACTTTCGTGGCGGCTGACATCCTCGAGTCCAAGCAGATCTTCGCCCGTCGGGCGCGCGAGCGGGCACCGCTTGTCCGGGCGATTTGCAACGCACTCGAGACCACTGAGGACGGAAATCTCGGAGAGGGCTTCTTCTTGGATCTGCTGCGGCGCGGGTTCTCCGAGGATGAGGCTCGACAGCAACTGAGGATCGCTGTCGATTGGGGCCGCTATGGCGAGCTCTTTGACTTCGACGCGAACAGCGGGCAGCTGGCCCTCGACCACACCTGGACTCCGGCCGGACACTGACAGCCGTGCGACCGTGGTTACGGCCGTGCCGAGCGATCGGTTGACATTTTCTCAATTCCAAGTTGGAGGTTGTTCACAGTCTGTTTCTGCCTCGTGGCCCAGAATCGAACCAGTATCGGAGGTGCGCACATGTGGGATCGACTGCTGCGTGCGATTGATCGGTTCGAATCAGGTCAGACCGCTCTGAGCTTCGCTGCGAGCGTGGCCTCGGCGAACCAGGCCAGCGTCAGGGTGCTGCACGTTCGCGAGCTCTCGAGGATGGCTCGCGTCCTCCCGCTCGAGATCCCAGCCGAAGCCGAGGAATTGGTGCGCGACGCCGTAGAGTCGTTGCGGCTGTTGGGCGTCCCGGCCGACGGACGTTCCTGTTCCGTGCTGGAGGATCATGTCGCGCGGCGGATCGTCAGTGAGGCGTTGATGTGGGAGTGCCAGGCGATTGTCCTGGGATCCCGCCGCCTTCATGGGATCGGCCGTCTCTCTGGTCGCGGCGTGAGGGAGCGGGCTCTCAGACTGTCGTCCCTGCCCGTGCTCGTGGGACCTGCTGCCGAGGGCGACGGGGTCTACTGGCCTCCAAGGTTGCGGCCCGACCGTCAGCGGCACGAGTCGCCTCACGTGCAGTCGGCATGATGCGGTCTCGCGCTGGCGTGACGGAGCTGAATCGGCAATGAATACGGCAACAGTCGGGATCAACGTGACAACGCTGTTCATCTACGCTGCCTCGCTGATCGTGGTCATATGGTGCATCATCGACGCGACGAGGAGACCCCAGGACGAGCTGCCTCTCGGCAAGAAGGTGGCCTGGGTGGCTGGTTCGGCCCTGGGGTGGCTTCTCTTTGGGATCGTTGGTGCAGCCATTGCCGCCGTCTATCTCGTCGGCCCGCGCCGGACGTTGAATGCTCAGCGATGGTGACCCTAGACATTCGATACGGAATGACAGTGCTGTCTGGGTTGGCATAACGGCCTCTACAAGTTAAGCGCCACGCGATTGTCAGCGGGAGCGTCCGGTTTGTTGCGAACTCTGTTTCCCTGACAACGAGCATCAGACGGTCGGCCTCGATACAATTCCGCGTTGAGCCACACCTCGGTCACGAATGCCCAACGCCTGCCAGCCTCGGTTCGGTGGCGTCTCGGAGTGTGATGCGGACACATGCTCCGCCGGCGGGTCCGTTTTCGGCGATGACCGTGCCCCCATGGGCTCCGACGATCGACGAGACGATCGAGAGACCGAGACCGGCGCCTCCGTAGTCACGGGACCGGCTGAGGTCGGACCGGCGGAACCGTTCGAACGCATGTGGAAGGAAGGTCGGATCGAATCCGGGGCCGTTGTCGACCACCTCGAGCCGCAGGTCTGGACCTGCCGCTTCGGCGCGCACTTCGATCGTCGAGCCGGGCGGGCAGTATCTCAACGAGTTGTCGATGAGGTTGTCGACGACTTGCCGTATTCGGTCCGGGTCGACGGATGCGAGAAGGCGGGAGGGAGCATCGACTCGGCCGGTCATCCCGTGCTCGGCGATCCTGTGCTCCGCGTGTCCGATGATCCCTTCGAGAAGGCCTCGGTCCAAATCGTGGACGCGGCGACGATGCAGGCAAGCTCCTAGGCGCAAGCACTGAATGGCTGACCAGGGAGTGGCCAGCAATGGCGAGATCGCGGCAGAGTTAGTCCAAATGGCGGTGCCCGAGACAGGCCGGATCGCACCGACGATTCGACGTCTTCTCTCCGGCTTCGGTTTGCTCGTGCTCCTCATCGGCGGAACCCCGGGCGTCGCCAGCGCCCACGCGCAACTGGAGTTGACGAGTCCGAGTCAGGGCGCCGTGTTGCTCGTGCCACCCAAGCAAGTGGTCCTTCACTTCGGCGAACCCGTGGAGATCGACTTCGGGTCGCTCCGGGTCATCGGACCGAGCGGCGCGCGGGTCGACAGCGGGGGCACGCACCATCCGAACAACGACACCCACGCCGTCGCCACCTCACTCCCGTCGCTTCCCGACGGGACCTACGTGGTTGCTTGGAGAGTGATCTCTGCCGATTCCCACCCCGTACACGGAGCGTTCGTGTTCTCGGTGGGCACGGCACGTGGCGCGGCGAAGGCCAATGCGCTGGCCGTGAGCATCGCCAATCAGTCCGGGAGCGCCGCGGTCGGTGTCGTCTACTGGCTCATCCGCACGGGGGCGTTCGTAGGCCTGCTCTTCCTAGTGGGACCGGCAGTTCTGGTAACGCTGGCATGGCGCGAAGGCGCACGCTCCCGTCGTGTGGGGAAGGTGCTCTGGTTCTCCTGGTGGCTCCTCATTGCCGCAACTCTTCTGGGTATTGCCATACAAGGGATCTACGCGTCGGCCCTGCCGCTGACCGACGTCTACCAACTGTCGCTGATCGGAGACGTACTCCACACTCGATTCGGCGAAGTCCAGCTCCTACGCCTGGTGCTCTTGGCCGCCATGGTCCCCACGCTCCTCGGGCTCCAGGGTCGACTCGGCCAAGGATCTCGGCGATGGGCCTGGGTGACGCCCGCCGTCTGCGCGCTCGGGCTTGTGTTGTTGGCGACACCGGGTCTGGCGGGACACGCCGCGACCGGCGGCAGTCCCACTCTTGGACTCGGTCTCGACGTCGCGCACCTTGCAGCTGCGGCCGCCTGGCTCGGAGGTTTGGCCCTCCTCGGCACGTTCCTCGTGCCCAGAACCGAGGTGGACGCCTTGCCCAGCGATCCGATGCTGCTCACGCTGCGCGTTTCGTTTGTTGCGTTTTGCGCCGTGGTCCTGATTGTGGCGACCGGGGTGTTCCAGTCGATCCGCCAAGTGGGCAGCTTCTATGCGCTCTTTCACACCATCTACGGCCGCACCCTCCTCGTGAAGATCGCCCTGGTCGTGCTCCTGATCGGCCTTGGTGCCATCAGCCGACGCATCGCGTACACGAGCGCTCGAGGAAGTGTCCGGACTGCTCGACGGTCGGCGGCCTCTGATCCGGGGGTGGCCGCCGCACCTTTGGCGCCGCATCCTGGCGTTGCTTTTGCGTCGAACGTGGCCATCGAGGATCGGGTGGTGCCCTCATCGGATGAGCCGACGTTCCCGAGGCGGCGCCTCCGAAGATCCGTGGCGGCCGAGCTGTTCGTCGCCGTCGCCGTCCTGGCCGTCAGCGCTCTGCTCGTGAACGCGGTCCCGGCAAAACAGGCAGCTGAGCTCCCGTTCTCCTACTCGTTCTCGACCCTCGGTGTCCAGGTCAACTCCATCGTCGACCCGGCGCGAGCCGGATCGGGCAACCAGGTTCACGTCTACGTCCTGAGTTCGTCGGGTAGACCGAAGGCGATCCCGGAGCTCGATCTCAGCATCGCCCTGCCCGCGCAGTCGATCGGACCTCTCTCCGTGCCTCTCGTGACCGCTGGACCGGGCCACTACTACGCGGGCAACTTCGACATCCCGGCTGCCGGGACCTGGGTGCTCAAGTACACCGTCCGCGTCGACGCCATCGACGAGCAGGTGGTCACCACCGATCTCCCCGTGCATTGACGACATTCATGACTGGCTACCGCCACAGCCCATAGCGAAACCGAAGGAGCGCGAATCATGAGAGACCTGAGGGTGCGATCCGTCAGGATCGCTGTGGTCGCGTCCGCGGCGGCCGTCACTGGCGTCTTGATGTTCGCTGCCCCGGCCTGGGCCCATGTGACGGTGCATCCGGAAACGGTCCCAGCGGGAACCAGCGACATCGAGCTGACCTTCCGGGTGCCGAACGAGCGAGATAATGCCAACACCGTCCGCCTGGAGGTCTTCTTTCCCTCCAATCTTCCGTTGCTGACCGTCAACGTGCTCCCGATTCCGGGCTGGAGCGCGAAGGTCGAGACACAAACGCTGAGCAAGCCCGTCCAAACGGACGACGGTCCCGTAGACCAGGTCGTCACCAACATCACCTGGACGGCGACGAGCGGGGGGATCACACCTGGCCAGTACCAAGACTTCGACGTTTCTGCCGGAAAGGTGCCGGACCGGACCGGGACCGTGGTCTTCAAATCCCTGCAGACGTACTCGTCTGGCGAGATAGTTCGATGGATCCAGGTAGCCGATTCTCAGGATCCCGATCCGGACACGCCTGCCCCCGTGCTCACGGTCACCGGCCCAACGCCGACCATCGCCGCGACGGCGGCCACGAGCTCGAACTCGTCGACCAGCGAAGGTCTAGCCGTCGGCGCCATTGTCTTGGCGGGGCTTGCAGTGATCGGCGTCGTCGTCCTCCTCGTTCGTGGTGGTCGGCGCCATGGCGCCTCCCCGAGCTGAAGGACGCGTGCTCCAGCCTGAGCATTGACCGTAGAAAACAGTCGCTTCGCCAAACCCTGGACGAAAGGCCTCATGGAAGCTGCGCGTACGGCCGCCCGGACAGATCACAACCCACCCGCTACAGTCCCCGTACATGAGGGGTGGGAACCTGATTCGCCTGGCCGCGCTCGTTCTTGTTGCCGGCACCGCCGTCGTGGGGAGCGCGCCCGCAGTGGCCGAGGGTTCCCCGCCGGTGACGACGATCTCGTTGCAGGCCGCGACCGCATACACCCCGCATGCACCCCACGCTGCCACCGACGACTACCACTGCACCCTCGTCAACCCGCACGTGAAGGAGAACTCCTTCATCGTCTCCAGCCACTTCTATCCGAACAGCGTCGAGGTGCACCATGCCATCCTGTTCCTCGTTCCACCTGCGCTGGCGGCCGAGGCTCAGGCCACCGACCAGGGTGGAAAGGGCTGGACGTGTTTCGGTGAGACGGCACTGCCGGGTGCCAACCTGGCCCACATCGGCGAGACGCCGTGGTTGTCGGCATGGGCGCCCGGCCACGGCAAGGACGTGTTGCCCGCCGGTGTCGGGCAACCGCTGCCCAAAGGCAGCCTCGTGGTCATGCAGATCCACTACAACCTGCTGGTGGGCGACAAGCCCGTGCGCGCCAAGCTCGTCTTGAACACCGTTCCCGCCTCGACACCGCTTCGCCCCCTCAGTCTGGCCCTGATGCCTGCCCCGCCCGATATCCCGTGCCCGTCCGGGGTGACAGGACCGCTGTGCGATCGGACGGCCTCGCTCGCGGACCTCGGGCAACGCTTCGGCCAGGATGCCGTGGGGTTCGTGAACACCATCGAGTCGGTGTGCGGGCGCAACCCGGCCGATCCACCTGCCGGCAGCACGACGTCGTGCACCTGGCCAGTGAGTCAAGCGGGGACGATCGTGCGGGTGGGAGCCCACATGCACCTGCTCGGGCAGAGCATGCAGATCACCCTCAACCCGGGGACTCCGACCGAGCAGACCATCCTGGACGTCCCGAACTACAACTTCCACTACCAGAAGGCGTATGACCTGAAGAAACCGATCTCGGTCGTGCCCGGTGACAAGATTCAGGTGTCGTGCACCTACGACCCGACCCTGCGCCAGGAGCTGCCGTCACTGCGCAACCTGCCGCCGCGGTTCGTGACGTGGGGAGACGGCTCCTCCGACGAGATGTGCCTCGGGCTCGTCATGACCGTTCCGCCCGCCAACTCCCCTGGGGCGATCGGTTGGCCGGCGCGGGTCGACTCCGGTGCTGTCACGTTCTGAGGTTCTGCGCTTTCTCAGTCTCCGGACCAGCAGGCGAGAATGAGGTCGGCCACTGTCACTGCCACGTCCCCCCTGCTGGTCGGCGGCCTGCCGACTTGAGCGGGAAGACCCGAGATGTCGACAGTGAGGATCTTCCAGTCCTTGCGGACCACCATCGAACCGTTGGCCGTCTGGAACGATCCCTGGCCCAGGCGGGGCTCGGTCGGTGTCCTGCCCTGCTCGCGCCCGAGTGTCGCGAAGTAGGCCAGGGTCTGGGGCCAGCTGGACAGCTCCTTCACCGTGAGCACGAACTCGCCATTCGAATATCGGTAGCGGCAGGAGTACGTGTGGGCGATCCATGTGGGGGGTGTGACCGAGGCCCGGACCCCGAGGACGCGCGGAATCTCCTGACGCGCCTCTGGTGCGCACACCATCTTGGCGATTTCCGAGGGCGTTGCTCCGGCCGGAAGTGGGTGCCGGGAGCTCTGAAGCGAAGTGGACGGAGTAGCCGGGCCCGACGAACATCCCGCCAAAACCAAGCTCAGAGCCGCGACCAGCGGAGCTGCCGACCGGAGGACCGTGGCCTGCGAGCGGCGACGAGAGGTGCGAGGACTCGTCACCGACGACACCGGGTCGACGGCAGCGGTCAGCCGCATGCCGACGTGATCGCGAGACCGAGTCAGGTGGGTGAACAGGCTGATCGCTGGAAGGTAGCAGCTGTTTCGTGCAGAACAGAAGAAGCCCTGCTGCCCGTGCAGGGGTCGAGCCGGCGGAGCCCGAGCCATTTGGTCGCGGCTTCGCAGGCACCCTGAGCTGCCAACCGACCGGCCAGCGTTCACGTAGGCTTGCCCGGAACGGGACTCGCTTGCGAATCATGGACAGGGCTCTGGAGTTGTGTCCATCAGTTCAGTCTTCGAGCCGTCAAGGTTCGGCGCCCGACACGTCGGTCGCCTCGGCTCTGCCGACCTTGACGGCTCTGGACCGATGGATGTGACGCGACGAAAAGTACCGGTTGACCAGGAGTGTGGATATTGGTGTGGACGTTCTTGTGGACGTCCACGCTGCGCAACGACGTCAGGTTTCTGATGAACCGTCCACGGTCTCCGTTGGAGAGATGCTCCCGCCTGCCACCTCGGCCGCCCGGCGGTCGGTGACCTCCATCACGTGCGCGTAGGTCTGGAGCGTCAGTGTGGGACGAGAGTGCCGCAGCCGTCCCGCCACCGTCCGGACGTCGACGCCGCCGGCCAGCATGACCGTGGCTGCGAAATGGCGGAGGTGGTGGAGTTTGATGTGCTTCAGTCCGAGTTCGTTGCGGAGTGCGATGAAGCGCGAGGTGACGCCCCCGGGTCGGAGGGGCTCCGAGCAATCCGGTGCATGGGACCAGATGAACGCATCCGGGACGAGCCGTACACCGACGGTTTTGCAGCGCTCAGTGTCCCGCTCCTTCTGTAGTTCCAGGACAGCGACCGTCGCCGGGTCGAGTGCCATTTTCCGGATATGACCGGTCTTGGTCGACCGGAGCTCGACTCGCCCAGGGAGATCGGAGACGGATCGCCGGACCAGGAGGAGACCCCCCTCGAGGTCCACGTCCGACCACTGGAGCCCACAGAGCTCTCCCCGCCGGCAGCCGGTCGTCGCCGCCACGAAGAGGAGGGTGGCGAGCTCGGGATCCTTCGACTGCGCCCGTTCGATGAGCTGTTTGACCTCGTCGGGTGTCGGTGACTCGGGCTCATTGCTCTCCAGGCGCGGTGGCGTTGCTTGTGCGGCCGGCGAGTGCTCGAGCAGCCCCCACCGGACGCCCTGGTTCAGGGCGGCTGAGCAGACCGCGTGGTAGCGGCGGACGCTGGTGGCCGAGAGGCATCGGCGACCCAGCCGGTCGTAGAACGCATCGAGGTCGCGGCCTCGGAGCTTCTGCAGATCTTTGGTTCCCAGTTCCTCGGCGATGGTCGCGGCCATGCGGCGGTTCTCGACGAGCGTCTTGGGGGCCCGGCCCCGCGCCTCGATGTGGTCGAGCCACCGGGTCAACAATCCTCCGAAGGTTTCCTTGGTCAGCGGGATGTGGCCCTTCGACGCGTCGTTCACGAGTTGCGCCGCCGCCCGTTGCGCCGCTCGCCGGCCCCCGTGAACGGTGGTCGCCGCGTATCGGTACCCGCCGGTTGCCGGGTCACGGCCGAGAGCCACCCTGACCTGCCAAACGCCTGGCGAGCGTTCACGTAGGCTTCCCTTCACGGACTTCAGCGTATCGATTATGGACAAGTTATGGACAAGCGTGTCCTCCGAAATGCAAAAGTCCTACTGGAGAGGTGCGAGAGCGGCCGAATCGGACTCACTGCTAATGAGTTGACCTGGGTAACCGGGTCCGAGGGTTCAAATCCCTCCCTCTCCGCTCGGGAGCACGACACCCTGGTGCCGGGCGCCTGAAAGCGGTCCGCCTCGGCGGGCCTGCCGAGCGACGCCACCCGGGCGGCGCACGGCCTGGTGCGGAGGAGTGTGCAAGACGGCGTGGGCCGCTACTGGCTGCAAACCCTGGGATGTCCGAAGAACCAGGTGGACTCGGACAAGCTCGAGGGCTACCTCGAGGCACAGGGCTACGTACCGGCGTCCGGCCCCGGGGCGGCCGACTTGGTCGTCGTCAATACCTGCGCGTTCATTGATGCGGCGCGCCAAGAGTCGATCGACACCGTCCTCACCCTGGCCGACAGCCGGCGCGACGGTGCACGCCTCGTCGTCACCGGCTGCATGGCCGAGCGCTACGGCGACGAGCTGCGCGATGCGTTGCCCGAGGTCGACCTGGTGGCCGGGTTCGGCCGTGATCTCGTCGCGCCCGGGGCCGTCCCGGTCTCCCTTCGTGCCGGCGCACCGCCGCCCGACGCCGCGCCGCACGGTTCGAGTTTCGATCTCCTCGAGCTGCCCCGGCCCGCCGCCCGCGCCCCGTGGGCCTACGTCAAGGTCGCCGAGGGCTGTGACCGTATCTGTGGTTTCTGTGCCATCCCGTCCTTCCGGGGCAAGCAGCGCTCGCGCACTCCCGCGGAGATCCTCGCCGAGGTCGATGCGCTCAGCGCCGGCCCGGGCACGGGAGCTGCGACAGACGGACCACCGCTGCGTGAGATCGTGCTTGTCGCGCAGGATCTCGCATCGTACGGGCGAGACCGCACCGGCCCCGGCCGCGCCGTTCGCATCGCTGGTGGCCCGTCGCCGATCGCTGCCCTGACTCGCAGCGTGGCCACACGCGTCGACCGCACCCGGCTGCTCTATCTCTATCCCTCAGGTTTGACCGACGAGCTGATCGAGACGGTGCTGCAGACGGGCGTGCCCTACTTCGATCTCTCTCTCCAGCACGTGTCGCGCCCGCTGCTCGCCGGCATGCGCCGTTGGGGTGACGGCGAACGATTCCTGCGTCGCATCGACCACATCCGTGCCGCCGACCCGGGAGCGACGTTCCGCTCCTCTTTCATCCTTGGCTACCCCGGCGAGACCGAGCGCGACCACGACCTGCTGCTCGAGTTCCTCGAGGCGGCGCAGCTCGATTGGGCCGGCTTCTTCCCGTTCTCCAACGAGGAGGGGACTCACGCCGCCGCTCTGGCGGACCAGGTGCCGGCCGCGCTCGCGCTCGAGCGACTGCGCGAGTGTGCCGAGCTGCAGGATGAGATCACAGCGGCCCGGCGCGACCGCTTGATCGGCGAGCGCCGCACCGTGCTCGTCGACGCGCCCGGCCGGGGTCGGACGGTCCACGAGGCGCCCGAGATCGACGGAATCGTGCACGTGCCAGACGGTCTGGTGGTGGGCAGCCTCGTCGACATGCGCATCACCGGCGCGGAGGGACCGGACTTGTCGGCCGTTCCTGTCAGCGACGCCGACCCGGCGACGGCTGCACTGGCACCCGCCGGGGCAGCATCAGCCGCCCCCGGAGCGCCATGAGCGACGCAACCCACGAGCACCCCGGTCAGACGGACTTCACCTTCGGGCCGACCGCGCTCGTCACCCCGGCCAACGCCGTCACGGTGGCCCGCCTGCTGGCGGCGCCGGTCTACGTCCTCATGCTCGCGGCGTGGGGTGCCTCGTGGATCAATGTCGTGGTGGGGTTCTTCCTCGCCGCCAGCGACGGTCTCGACGGCTACATGGCTCGCCGCCACGGCACGACCCGCTCTGGTGCCTTCCTCGATCCGCTGGCCGACAAGGCAGTCGTCCTCGGCGCGCTGATCACGTTGGCCGCGCAGGGCCATCTGCCGTGGTTGCCGGTGGTGCTGATCACGGGGCGAGAGGTCGGCATGCAGGGGTACCGCTCCTGGGTGGGTCGACGCGGTGTCTCCATCCCGGCGCGCAAGACGGCCAAGCTCAAGACGCTCGTGCAGGACCTTGCCATCGGCATGTGCATCATCCCGCCGTTGGCCCACCAACACGACCTGCAAGTCGCAATGGTGTGGTTCGCCTGCGCGCTGACGCTCTACACCGGCGCGGAGTACCTGCTCGACGGGAGACGGGCGCTGCACGTTCCCTCGAACCCCTAAGGTCACCGCCGTGAGGATCGAGATCGTGGCGGTCGGCACCGAGTTGCTGCTCGGCCAGATCGCCGACACCAACTCCGCCTGGCTCGGCGAGCATTTGGCCGCCAACGGTGTGGCCTCGCACTTCCACCAGGCGGTGGGGGACAACCACGACCGCATCACGCTGGCGTTGCGAACGGCACTGGCGCGCAGTGACGGCGTGATCATGTGCGGTGGGCTGGGCCCGACCCAGGACGACATCACCAGAGAGGCGATCGCCGAGGTGATGAACGTGCCGCTCGAGCGCGACCGGGAGATCGTGGAACACATCGCTGCGTTCTTCCGAGCTCGCGGGCGCGAAATGTCGGAGAACAACGCCCGGCAGGCCGACGTCCCTCAGGGAGCCCGCGTGATCCCCCAGGCCGGTGGCACCGCGCCCGGCCTCATCTGTCCGGTGGGGAACAAGGTCGTCTACGCGGTGCCGGGTGTTCCCTACGAAATGGCCGAGATGTTCGAGCGCGGCATCCTGCCCGACATGCGCGCCAGGATGGCCGAGACAGGCGAAGAGGGAGTGATCGCCAGCCGCGTGCTTCGCTCGTGGGGCGCCAGCGAGTCGACGCTCGCCGAGTCCTTGCAGGACCGCATCGATGCGCTCGATGCGGCCGGTGAGGTGACGCTGGCGTTCCTCGCATCGGGGATCGAAGGCATCAAGGTGCGCATCACCGCTCGCGCCCGCACGCTGGACGACGTCACCGCCTTGTTGGACAAGGAGGAGGTGGAGGTCCGGCGGGCCATCGAGGAGCGGCTCGGCGACATCGTCTTCGGCGTCGACGACGAATCGATGGAAGTGGCCGTGGCCGGCCGCCTCGTCGCGCGCGGCCTGAGCTTCGGTGTGGCGGAGTCGCTCACGGGTGGCCTCATCGCGTCGCGTCTGGTCAACGTGCCCGGCGCGTCGAAGTGGTTCCGGGGTGGTGTCGTTGCGTACGACTCGCAGGTCAAGTTCGACCTGCTCGGGGTCCCTCGAGGGCCGGTGGTCACCGAGCCGGCTGCGGCGGCCATGGCCGAGGGTGCCGTCCGGGTGACCGGCGGCGACGTGGGGTTGGGCATCACCGGGGTCGCCGGCCCCGACGACCAGGAGGGCGTGGCCCCGGGCACGTTGTTCGTCGGGCTCAGCCTGCCGGGGCGTCCCACCCGGACTCTTGCGTTGCGGGTGCCGGGTGACCGCGAGCGTGTGCGGCAGTACGGGGCCATCACCGCGCTCGACCTGCTCCGACGCGCCCTCGACGCTCTTCCTGCCTGAGCCCGCGCTCACAGGAGGCCCACAGCGGGGTCACACTGGAGAGGTATTCGCGGATGCGACCCTGACAGCAGGGAGGTAGGACAAATTGAAGACCGACAACGGACCCCGGGTTCTGGTGGTTGACGACGAGCCCTCCATCGTCGACGCCGTGGCGACATCGTTACGTTACGAGGGATTCACCGTCGACGAGGCGATGACCGGGCGCAAGGCGCTGGCCCAGGCCCAAGAGGATCCGCCCGACCTCGTGATCCTCGACGTGATGCTGCCCGACCTCGACGGGCTCGAGGTGACGCGGCGCCTGCGGGCCGACGGCCTGCGGGTCCCCGTTCTCTTCCTGACCGCCGCGACACGCTCCAGGACAAGCTGGCCGGCCTGACTGTGGGCGGCGACGACTACGTGACCAAGCCCTTTGCCCTGGCCGAGGTGATCGCTCGCGTGCACGCCATCCTGCGTCGCACCGGCTATGAGCCAGAGGACGACAGCGTGCTGCGCTTCGCCGATCTCGAGCTCGACGAGAGCGCGCACGAGGTTCGCCGGGACGGCCACGCCATCAACCTCACCGCCACGGAGTTCAACTTGTTGCGCTACTTCATGCTGAACCCGCGGCACGTCCTCTCGAAGGCGCAGATCCTCGACCACGTCTGGCACTACGACTTCGGTGGCGACGGCAACGTCGTGGAGACCTACGTGAGCTATCTGCGCAAGAAGCTCGAGAAGTTCGGCCCACCGTTGATCCATACCATCCGCCTCGTCGGCTACACGTTGCGCGAGCCGGAGAGTGCCAGCGGAGCTGCCTGAGTGTCGCTACGGCTGCGACTCCTGCTCGCGGTCGGGGCGATTGCCGTCATCGCGCTGGTCGTGGCGGACTTCGCCACGTACTCAGCGTTGCGTACCTCGCTCTACAACCAGGTCGACCAGCAACTGGCCCAGCAGAGAGGCGCGCACGTCTTCGTCAACCCGGCGACCGGCACCGTCAGCTTCAACTGCCCATCGCCCTACAACCCCGCGGGGGCGGGTCCGGTGGACAGTGGCGACGGAGGTGGTGGCAATAGCGGAGCCGGCCCTGGTGGTGACGGCGGTGGCGGGAACTTCCCCAATGTGTTCGGCATCAGCTACGTGGCGATCGTCAAGCCGACCGGTGGCGTCACCGGCGGCCTCGAGTGCCCGGCTTATGTCGACGACCACCCCTACCGCCCCCAGTTGCCTGCGCAGTACACGGGCTTCACGACGCCGGCCAACGGCCCGCCGACCACCTACTTCACCGCCCAATCGATCGCGCCCGGGGGGCCGTCGTTCCGCGTGCAGGTCACGAAGGTCGAGAACGGGATCTTCAGCGGGGACCTGGTCGCACGCGCAGGCCATCGCCGACCAGACGAGCACGCTGCACACATTGTTCCTGACCGAGCTGGCCGTGACCGCCATTGCGCTCGTCCTGGCACTCGCCGGGGGATGGTGGCTGGTCCGCCTTGGTCTGCGCCCGCTCGAGGACGTCGAGGCGACGGCGGACTCCATTGCTGCGGGCAATCTCGACCAGCGCGTGCCCGGCGCCGAACAGTCGACCGAGGTCGGCCGCCTGGCCCGGGCGCTGAACGTCATGCTCGAGCGCATCCAGGCCGCGTTCTCGGCCCGCGTGGCTTCCGAAGCCCGGCTGAAGGAGAACGAGCAGCACCTCCGCCAGTTCGTGGCGGACGCATCACACGAGCTGCGCACCCCGATCGCCGCAGTCTCCGCCTATGCCGAGCTGTTCGAGCGCGTCGGGGCCGAGCACACCGAGGACCTCCCGCGCATCGTTTCGGGGATCCGCACCGAGACGGCGCGCATGGACCGGCTCGTGAACGACCTGCTCACGTTGGCCCGCCTCGACGAGGGCGTGCCCATGGAGTTGGCGCAGGTCGAGTTGGTGTCCCTCGTCTCCGAGGCGGTCCGCACCGCGACAGCGGTCGGTCCGGAGTGGCCCGTGCACTTCTGGGCGGCGCAGCCGGTCGAGGTGACCGCGGACAAGGACCGCCTGCGCCAGGTGGTCGACAACCTGTTGGCCAACGTGCGGGCGCACACGCCGGAGGGCACCTCCACCACCGTGCGGGTGGACCAGATCGGCGACCAGGCCGAGGTGGAAGTACGCGACAGCGGTCCGGGGATGCCCGAGACCGAGGCGCGCCGCGTCTTCGAGCGCTTCTACCGGGCCGACCCGGCGCGCGTCGCGGACCAGCGGCGGGAGCGGCCTCGGCCTCTCCATCGTGTGGGCCATCGTGTCTGCCCACGGCGGCACCGTGACCGCCACGTCCGCCCCTGGCCAGGGCTTGACGGTCAGCGTCCGGATCCCGGTGACCCCGCCGGCGCCCGCGCCGGCCGCGGTGGATCCGCCGCCGCCCGTATCGGCCCCCGTGGGTCCACCCGCCTAGAGCTCCTTCATCGGTGGCCTTCCGCGCCGTCGCCACGATTCACACCTCACCCACAGCGGAGCTTCACGGCGTCCCGAACCCCGCCCGGCACCATGACGGCCATGACAGCCCTGGCGCCCTACGAGGCCGACGTCGATCCACGGCGCATCCCGGTCGACGTGGAGATCGTCGTGCCCGTCTACAACGAGGCGGCCCAACTGGTTGAGCGGGTCACAGAGCTGCGCCGGTTCCTCGACGAGTCCTTCCCTTTCCGCGCCCTGGTGACGGTGGTCGACAACGCCAGCACCGACGACACGGCCCAGGTCGCCGCCGACCTGGCGCGCTCGACCACGGGCGTCGCCGCCATGCACCTGCCTCGCAAGGGACGCGGCTATGCGCTGCGCGCCGCGTGGTCGACCAGCCAGGCCCCGGTCGTCGCCTACATGGACGTCGACCTCTCGACATCGCTGCCGGCGCTGCTCCCCCTGGTCGCTCCACTCCTCTCGGGTCATCGCGACGTGGTCATCGGCTCGCGCCTCGCTCGCGGGCGCGCACGTTGTGCGGGGTCCAAAGCGCGAACTGATCTCGCGCTCTTACAACCTGTTGTTGAAGCTGACCCTCCGCGGCCGCTTCAGCGACGCACAGTGCGGCTTCAAGGCGTTGCGCCGTGACGCGGCTGAGCGGCTACTGCCCTTGGTGCAGGACAACGAGTGGTTCTTCGACACCGAGTTGCTGGTGACAGCCGAACGGCTGGGGCTGCGCATCGGGGAGGTCCCCGTGGACTGGGTCGACGATCCGGACTCACGGGTCGACATCGTGTCCACGGCGGCGGACGACCTGCGTGGCGTCTGGCGCATGTTGGTCCGCCGGCCCAAGGGATTGCGGCGCATCCGCTCGAACGAGGTCACCGCCGACCAGCTCATGCGCTTCGCCGGTGTCGGTGTGGTCTCCACGCTCGGCTACCTCTTTCTCTTCGTCGCGTGGGAACCCCTCGTCGGTCCCTACAGCGCCAATGCACTGGCCATGGCCATCGCGACGCTCTTCAACACCGCCGTGCACCGCGAGCTGTTCGCGCACGACCGACGGACAGGCCCGCCGCGGTCGCCTGTTCGCCGTCGCCGGGGGGCTCTTCGCGCTGAGCGTGGGCTTGACGTCACTCGGGCTCGCGGTGGCGCAGTGGCTCGCCCCTTCGTCGCTGCTGGCTGACGTGATCGCCATCACCGTGGCCAACCTGGTGGCCGCCGTGTTCCGCTTTGCCGTCCTGCGGGCCTGGATCTTCCGACCCAGCGCACGGGCACCGCTGGCGGTGGTCCCCACCGTCTCGGCCGAGACCGTCGGGTACCTGACGCCCACATCGACAGAGGAGTTGCGATGACGGACCTCACGCCCGCCCCCGACGCCCCCGTCGGCCTTCTCGATCCGCCGCGCCCGCTCGACCTCGAGCCGACGGTGCCCGGTGAGCCCGCGGCGCGGGGCTCGGCGGCCTGGCCGCCTGGCCCGCGGCCCGGCCGCGTCGCCCGCTTCTTCCGGGGCAAGGAGAGCGATGCGCCCTGGGTGCGTCCCGCGCTCCTGCTGCTGCTCGTCGGCACGGCGGTCTTGTACCTGTGGGACCTGAGCGCCAACGGCTGGGCGAATTCGTTCTACTCGGCGGCCGCGCAGGCTGGCTCCAAGAGCTGGAAAGCCTTCTTCTTCGGCTCCTCGGACGCGTCCAACTTCATCACCGTCGACAAGCCGCCGGCCTTCCTGTGGCCGATGGAGATCTCGGCTCGCATCTTCGGGGTCAATTCGTGGAGCATCCTGGTGCCCCAGGCACTCGAGGGGGTCGCCACCGTCGGCCTGGTCTACCTGTCGGTCCGGCGCTGGTTCAGCGCGCAGGCGGCCATCCTGGCCGGCGCCGTAGTGGCGCTGACCCCGGTGGCGGCCATGATGTTCCGCTACAACAACCCCGACGCCATGCTGGCCCTGCTGCTCACCGGTGCCACCTACGCGCTCGTGCGCGGGCTGGAGAAGGCGCAGACCAAGTGGCTGGTCCTGGCCGGCGCGCTGATCGGCTTCGGCTTCATCACCAAGATGATGCAGGCCTTCTTGATCCTCCCGGTCATGGCGGTCGTCTACCTCCTTGCCGCGCCGACCGGATGGTGGCGCAGGGTGTGGCAGGTCGCGGTGATGGGCGCATCGGTCGTGGTCGCAGCCGGATGGTGGGTGGCCGCGGTGGCGCTGACGCCGGCAGCTGATCGCCCCTATGTGGGCGGCTCGCAGAACAACAGCATCCTCAACCTGATCTTCGGCTACAACGGCTTCGGGCGCCTGACCGGCAACGAGTCGGGCAGCGTCGGCGGTGCCGGCGGCGGCGGTACGAGCATGTGGGGCTCGACCGGCTGGACCCGTCTGTTCAACGGCTCGTTCGGCAACATGATGTCGTGGCTCTTGCCGGGCGCGCTGGTCATGGGAGCGGTGCTCTTGGTGCTCACACTCCGGGCCCGCCGCACCGACCGCGAGCGAGCAGGGCTGTTGCTCTGGGGTGGGTCGCTCGCAGCCATCGGGCTCACGATCAGCCTGGCCCAGGGCATCATCCACCCGTACTACACCGTCGCCCTCGCGCCGCCGCTCGGAGCGTTGGTCGGTATCTCGACCATGGGCCTGTGGGAACGGAGGGCCAGCTGGGCCGGCCGCGTCGGCCTGGCGGCCGGGTTGGGTGCGACGGTCCTCTGGAGCTATGTGCTGCTCGGCCGCACCTCGGACTGGTTCCCCGCGCTCGGGCCCTTCGTGCTCGTCGTCGGTCTGCTCGGTGTCGTCGCCATTCTGGCGCTGCCGTTGCTGCACAGCGTCCCCAAGCTCGCCATCGGCCTCGTCGCGGCACTCGGCCTCGGCGCTGCGCTCGCCGCGCCCTTGTTCTCCACGGTGGCGACGGCGGCCACGCCGCACACCGGGGCCATCCCGTCGGTCACCCCGACCCCTGCGGGTGGGCAAGGCGGTCCCGGCGGCTTTCCCGGGGGAGGCGGCGCGTTCCGCCGCGGCCTCGCCGGCGGCTTCCCCGGCGCACCCGGTGGCTTTCCCGGGGGCGCTGGCGCCCCCGGTGGTGCCGGCGGTTCCGCGGGCGGCTTCCCCGGCGCAGGCGGGTTCCCCGGAGGGACCGGGACGGGCACGGGATTCGGCGCCGGAGGTGGGTTCCGCCCGAGAGCGGGTGGCGGAGCCGGCGTCGGCGGCGCGGGATTCCTCAACGCCAGTCAGTCCAACGCGGCTCTGAACGCCAAGCTCCAGGCCGACGCCGGTCGTTACACGTGGGCCGCCGCGACGGTGAACTCGAACAACGCGGCGGGCTACCAGCTCGCCAGCGGCGAGCCGATCATGGCCATCGGCGGGTTCAACGGGACCGATCCCGCACCCACGCTGGCCCAATTCGAAACGTACGTCTCGGAGGGCAAGATCCACTACTTCATCGCCAGCGGCGGTAGAGCCGGTGGCGGCGGTGGTGGCTTCGGAGGGGCGGGCGCCTTCGGGGGCACCGGCGGAGGGGGCGGTCCGGCCTCGAATTCGAGCGACGACGCTTCGCAGATCACCTCATGGGTGGAGTCGCACTTCAGCGCCCAGGCGGTCGGCGGCGTGACGGTCTACGACCTGACGACATCACGCTGACGAGATCACGCTGACGACTTCACGCCGAGCGACCGGCGTCGCCGCACCGACGCGGCGTCAACCGAGCAGCTCCACGTAGCGCGAGTGGGTCGCCTCGTCGAAGGCCACGAAGCGGACTACCGACACGTCGGTGACCGCCGTGCCGACGGAGCGCACGGCGATGGCGGCGGCCTCACCCGAGGGGTAGCCGTAGACGCCGGTCGAGATGGCGGGAAAGGCCACCGAGCGCGCGCCCACCTCGTCGGCCACCGCCAGCGCGGCCACATAGCACGAGGCCAGGATCTCGGCCTCGCCCGCCGCGCCGCCGCGCCACACAGGCCCGACGGTGTGGATGATGAAACGAGCGGGCAGATCGAAGCCGTCGGTCACGACGGCGTCTCCGGGCGTACACCCGCCGATGGCCCGACAGGCTTCGCGCAACCTGGCCGCCCCGGCGGCCCGGTGGATGGCGCCGTCGACACCACCGCCGCCGCGCAGACCGGCGTTCGCCGCGTTGACGACGGCGTCGACGAGTTCGGCTGTGATGTCGCCGCGCACCGTTTCGAGCCGGGGCGCCACGGAGTCAGCCGCCGGCGGGCGCCGTGGTCGACGTGGCGCCGGACGTGGGCGGGACCACCTTGAGCAGCGACAGCGCGTGGGTAGGTGCCTTCTCGCTGGTGGCCTCACCCCACTTCGAGAACGTCACCGTCCCGTGAATGACCGAGGACTTGGAGCCGGGGGTCGGGTTGGTGACCTCCTCGATGGGCAGCGGGGATCCCGCGGCGGGCACGTAGAGCACGGTCGGCACCTTGCCGCCGCTCTGGTCGCTGACGTAGCCGCGCACCACCAGCGCGCGCGCTGGCCGTGCACCGTCGTCGCGGTGCCGTAGGTGAAGGGACCGCTCATCTGGAGCTCGGACGCCACCTGCGAGTTGAGCAACCCGCTCACCAGCTCGGCGAGGGAGCTGTTCGACGTCGGGAACGAGAGCCACGTGTTGGCGTACTTGGAGGACTGGGCGCTGGTGAGGCCGATGACGTTGTGCAGCGCCGCGGCGTTGCCCTTGATGTACCCGGTGGACCCGACCACGACCGCCGCCATGTGCTCGGTGGTGCCGCTCTTCTTCACGGTGAGCTGTTGCGCGCCCGAGGTCGTGCCGGTGTCGCCGATCACCGTGAGGCTGACGCCGCTCTGCAGCGCCGTCGACTCGAAGTGCACCCCTTTGGTCCCGACCGCCCGGATGGCTGCGCTGTATTCCGCCTGCGCGCTCGGGCCCGATGTTGCGGCGCCGACTGCGGCGCCGGCGCCGGCACCGAGGAGTGGTCCGACGGCCAGCGCCCCCAGGGCGCCGAGTCCCGCGCCGGCGGCGGCCGCGACGAGACGAATGGGGGATAGGTGCATGTCTTTCCTTCACTCTCCTGGTGAGCCGGCCGTCGCGTTGATGCGGTCGCTCGAGCCCGGTGGGAACCCGTCCATTGTCCCACGACCGCTGCGGCCCCAGGGTTCGGCCCACGACGCCTGAGACGAGCCTGAGCCCCGCCTGAGGCGGCGCGAGTCAGACGGAGTCAGACGGAACTGATCGGACCGATGGAGACCGAAGCCTGCGGCGCCGCGGGGCGCACGATCTCGCCCCACTTCGAGTAGGTGATGTGCTCGGACGCAGTGGGCCGGCCCTGCGCGTCGACCGAATCCTCCTCGACGGGCACGTGCGAGCCGTGGGCGCGCACGTACAGCACGACGTGGTCCGTCGTCTTGCCAAACGTCTGTGTCCCCTTGATCGCGTCGACTGCGGTGCCGTCGAGCGAGCGCGGATGACCGAGGGAGAGCGGGCCCTTGAGGGCCAGCTCCTTGGCGATGTCGCTCGAGCGGACGCCCGCCACGACCTGCGCGAACGCGGCGCTCCTTGTCGAGAACTCGATCCACTGGTTCGCCGTCTCACCGGCCTGTGACGCGCTCATGCCGACCAGGTTCTGGAGGCCACCGGTGTTCCCCTTCACATAGGAGATGCCGCCGATGACGACGATGGAGATCGACCCGGTGCCCATCATCACCATCTGGGTCCCCGACGCCGGCCCGGCATCGCCACTCTCGAGCAACGTCTTCTTGGATTGCGTCGAGGTCGAGGCGTAGTGGACCGACCACGAGTCGGTGGTGGCGACGGCCGCCCTGTAGAGCGTGGACGCGTCCGGCGCGCTCGAGGCCGATGCCCCAGGGGCGCCCCCGGCCGCGACGGCCACCACGGTCGCCAGGACCCCGAGGGCCAGGGCCCTCGACGCCAGGGGGCCGCTGATCAGGCGCCGGGCCGACAGGGGACCAGCCACCAGCTTCGTCGCCCGGAGCACCACGTTCCTCTCTCGACCCTTCCCACCCGGTGACTAGTCGGACCAGTCAGACCAGTCAGCTTCGCACGATCGGGGGCGGCCACCTGGTCGGCCACGACGACCGTTCTCCGCCGAGGCCTCACGTCGGGGGATCCCACGAGGGTCCACGTCCTACGAACACGTGTTCGTTAATGTGGCCGAAGAGGCACTGCCCCGAGCGGGATGCGTCACACCCTCTCCGTAGGGTCACGACGAGACACCCGATCGAGGCCGGGCGCAGAGCAGGGCAACACGGCAGTGCAGTGCGGCAGTGCAAGTGCAGCAAGTGCAGATGCGGCAGCAGTGACAGCAGTGCAACGACAGAGAAGACGCGACGTAGAGAAGCGAACAGCAGAGGAGAGAGGGATGGCCGAAACGGACCGGGACAAGGCACTGGACGCGGCGCTGGGGCAGATCGAGAACAATTCGGCAAGGGCTCGGTCATGCGCATGGGCGACAACCTCAGCATGAACATCGAGTCGGTTCCCACCGGCGCGCTCTCCTTGGACCTGGCCCTCGGGATCGGCGGCCTGCCCCGGGGCCGGATCGTGGAGATCTACGGCCCCGAGTCGTCGGGGAAGTCGACCCTGGCGATGCACTGCGTGGCCGAGGCACAGCGCAACGGCGGGATCTGCGCCTATGTCGACGCCGAGCACGCCATGGACCCTGTCTACGCACGGGCCATCGGGGTCAACGTCGACGACCTCTTGATCTCGCAGCCCGACACCGGTGAGCAGGCACTCGAGATCGCCGACATGCTGATCCGCTCGGGCGCACTCGACGTCTTGGTGGTCGACTCGGTGGCCGCGCTGACGCCGCGGGCCGAGATCGAGGGCGAAATGGGCGACACCCACGTGGGTCTCCAGGCGCGCCTCATGTCCCAGGCCCTGCGCAAGCTGACGGGCACGCTGTCGAAGTCGAGCACCATCGCCATCTTCATCAACCAGCTGCGGGAGAAAATCGGAGTGATGTACGGGTGCTTTCACTATGGCGCCCGCGTCGTCCTCGCCGACGGCAGCACGGAGAAGATCGGGAAGATCGTCAACCAGCGGATGCCGGTCGAAGTGCTGTCCTACGACCCCGAAGTGGGCGCCATCGTGCCGAAGCGGGTCGTGAACTGGTTCGACAACGGAACCACCGACAAGTTCCTGCAGATCACCGTGGCGAAGCCGGCGAAGAACGGACGGGCCCAGCTGGCTTGCACCGAGAATCACCTGATTCGGACACCGAGCGGCTGGCGCGAGGCCGGAAAGCTCAAAGTCGGTGACCGCGTGCTCGAGGCATTGCCCCACTACCTCTCCGACTTCCAATGGGAAGCATTGCGCGGGACGTTGATGGGTGACGGCTCCTTGTCACCGACACGCAGTGGCCACGGAGCCCGGTTCCGTTTCTCTCACGGTGAGAAGCAGACGGCGTATGCCGACTGGAAGGCGTCGTTGTTCTCCAATGTGGGGAGCAGTCGCCACGTCCGGCCAGACGGTGTCGTGACCTGCGACCTGCAGCCCTTGCCGGAACTCGCCCCTCTTCGCCACGAGGTCTATGTCGACAAGCAGAAGGTGTTCGGCGACGACTACCTGAAGCACCTGACGCCGTTGTCGTTGGCGCTGTGGTACATGGACGACGGTCACTTCTCCATTCGTTCGAAGGGAGTACAGAGGCGCACAGCCGGTCAGACCGGCCGTGCCGAAATCTGTGTCGAGGCGATGGAGCCGGTGACACGGGAGCGCCTGGCCGCGTATTTGGCCGACACCTGGGGGATAGAAGCGAAGTTGATCACCTCAGGCGCAACCAAGAAGGCGGTGCTGGTCTTTGCCAACAAGGAGACAGCGAAGCTCCATGCCCTCATCGCGCCGTTCGTGCACCCGAGCATGGACTACAAGCTGCTTCCGGCCTATCGAGGTCGGTTCGCCGTCGAGCCGCACTTCACGCCCATGCGCCATGAGCTGGTGGCACTTCCGGTAACGGACATCCACGTCAAGCCGCAGACGAGGTCGATGCACCGATTCGACATCGAGGTCGAGGACAGCCATAACTACCTCGTCGACGGTGTGGTGGTCCACAACAGCCCCGAGGTCACGCCCGGCGGCCGCGCCCTGAAGTTCTACTCGTCCATCCGCCTCGACATCCGTCGTATCGAGGCGATCAAGGACGGCGCCGACGTGGTCGGGAACCGGACGCGGGTCAAGGTCGTCAAGAACAAGTGCTCTGCACCGTTCAAGCAGGCCGAGTTCGACATCATGTACGGCCAGGGGATCAGCCGCGAGGGGTCCCTCCTCGACGTGGCGGTCGAGCTCGGCTTCGTCAAGAAGTCGGGTGCCTGGTTCACCTATGAAGGCGAGCAGCTGGGCCAGGGTCGCGAGAACGTCAAGACCTTCCTCTCGGAGAACCCGCAGTTGATGGCCGAGATCAACGACCGGGTCCGTGAGTGCCTGGCCCCGAAGGATCCGCTCGAGGAGCTTTCCGACAGCGACGCCGTCGACCCCGACGACGTCCCGATCTCGCTCGACTCCTAAGCACCACCTGGGCACCATCCCCAGCGCAGTACCCCGCCTCTCACGGGGCAGAAGCCTCCGGACCCTCTCCCGCCACTCCCACGGGTGACTGTCCGGAGCGCTTCGCGTCCGGGATCGTGCGGCGCCGATCCGAGCAGCCACAATGGGTCTCATGCCGCCAGCACAGTGGAAGCGACGGGCCTATCGCATCTTGGACCGCGTGGTGCCCACGGTGCCGTTCCGCTTCCTGCCCCCCAAGCAGTCGGTGCGTCTGGCCTTCAACGTCATCCTCGACCGTGAGCCCGACGCGGTCGGCGGGCCCGAGTACACCGAGCTGCTGGCGTCCGGCGCGCTCTCGCGGCACGGGGTGGCCGAGAAGCTGGCGCACTCCGAGGAGTTCCGCCGCCAGGTCCCCATCGGCAACGTGCTGCTCTCCATGCACGTCAGCCGCTGTGCGTTCGTCTCGGGGTTGCCCCGGGCCGCCCGGATCCTCGACCTCGGCGGGACCTACCAGGGGCTCGACGACGGCGCGCTCGTCCACCTCGGCTATCCCTACCCCTTCGAACGCCTCTTGGTGGTCGACCTGCCGGTCGAAGAGCGCGACGAGATCTACCAGAGCGGCTCGTCGGGCGCGCCGGTGGACTCCGAGCTCGGGCCGGTGGACTTCGCCTTCCACTCCATGGTCGACCTCGGCCGCTACGAGGACGGTTCCTTCGATCTCATCTACAGCGGCCAGTCCATTGAGCACGTCACCGAGGAGCAGGGCGCGCAGGTGGTGCGCGAGGCCTTCCGCGTCCTGGCGCCCGGCGGGTGGCTCTGCCTCGATACGCCCAACGGACCCCTCTGGCGCCTGCGCGGCGAGGAGCTGATGAACCACGACCACAAGATCGAGTACGGCGCCGGCCAGCTCGTGTCGCTGCTCGAGGGCGCCGGTTTCGTGGTCACCGAGTGCAAGGGGCTCAACCTGATGCAGCGCGGTGCGGCGGCCGGCGTCTTCGACGAGGCGGAGGCCAGCGCCCACGCCGGCGTCTTCGCGGCGGCCGAGGACTGCCTGTTGCTGGCGCTGGTGGCGCGCAGGCCCCGCTGACGGCGGCGCCGGGCCGTGGTGGCGACGCCGCTAGGGCGTGGTGGTGGCCATGATGGTGTTCGGCACCAGCTCGACCCAGGTGTTGCCGGGCTGGAGCGTGTAGGGCACGCCGAACGCGTTCACGAATTGGGTCGGGTCACCGAGCGCGCCGCGGTGCCAGGTGGCGGGGAAGGCCATGCCGTTGCGGAAGATCTCGGCGGTCCCACTGGCGTTGGGATAGAGGTCCGCCTGCACCTCGAGGCCACCTTCGCTGTTCTCGAGCCAGGGGCCGTAGCTGATCTGCACGTACTGGACGATGACGTTGGGCGTCTGGTTCTGCGCGCCGTCGGCCAGCATGTCGGGTGTGGTCCCGTTGTAGAAGCGTTGGAACGTGTTGGTGGCAGGGTTCCACTTCCAGGTCACGTTCGAGGTGCCCGAGAAGTCGATGCGGACCGTCGACACCGGGGAACCGCCGCCGGGCACCGTGGCCGAGTAGGAGAACAGCGGCTGGGGCGGGGTGGTCATCGTCGGGTGCGTCCCATAGACGATGGAGGTCGAGGTGTAGTCCGCGTCCGGCGGGACCTTGCCCGGGGGGTGGATCATGAGCGAGTTCGACGATCCCAGGTCCACGTTGACGATGGGCGAGGCGTTGATGTTGGCCAGCACCGGGTTGATCCCGCCCACGTGGGCCAGCAGCGGGCTGCCGAGCTGCCCCAGAATGCCGATGTCGATGTTGCGTGCCGAGCGGGCCGGCCCGATCAGCGCGACGTCCTGGCACTGGAAGACGGCGGCGTAGCGGGTGATGCCGCCCTCGACCGGCTCCTCGAAGACGATGTCGGCCTTGTCCAGTCCGGACTGGGGCCGCGCGGCCGGGTAGTTGTCGATCTTGACGGCCATGGCCGGACGCTGGGGAACCGTGCCGGTGGGCGAGGGCAGCCCGGTCAGCGGGCAGGCCGGCTCGGGTGCGGTCGTGGTGGTGGTCGGCTTCACCCTCGCCGCCGCGTCGTGATGCGCCGCCGGCGAGGAGGAGCAGGCGCTCAGCACCAAGCCGGCGAGTCCGGCGCTGGCCAGGGCGCCCCACGCGAAGGGTCGGCGCGCCCGATGGCGAGAATCGTCGGCTGTGCCCATTTCTGCGGCACGATCGTAGGGGGGCCGCACCCACAAGTGGTGTCATGCACGCCCGGCGCGGCCCCAGACCCGTTCGGGCTCGCCCCGGGCGCCGCCGGCGGCCGCTCAGGCCATTCAGGCCGCTCAAACGCCGGCGGGCCTGCTCAGGGCGACGGCGGGCGGTTCAGGCCGTCACGCTGCCCGCCGCAGAGCCCGCGGTGGCGGCGGAACCGGTGTAGACGTCGGACCAGTTGCTCCCTGAGCTGCCATAGGAGGTGGCCGGACCCAGCCCGAAGCGCCCGTAGACGTTCTCCATGGCGCGGCGGACGACGTCGGTGATGGGAAAGGGACCCGGGATCACGAGGGACGACAGGGTGCCCGCGGTCGAGATCATGGAGACGAAGCTCGCCGAGCCGCTGGCGAGGACACCCCCGCCGTTGCCCGGCGCGGTGTAGTAGGTCACGTCGGACCAGTTGGACTGCCCGGGGATGGGCGAGTGCGCCAGGACGTCGAGGTTGCGCGGCCCCGGCAGCGAGGGCACGTAGCGGTCGTACTCGCCGAGGATGACGTTGGCGAACGAGGCGCCGTCGCTCAGGTTGCAGCCGTCGAAGAGCCACGACGAGCCGTCGGTCACCACCATGGGCGCCTTCGCCCCGACCGATTGGTACATGGCCCCGATGAGCGTCGACTCGGGCCGGTTCACCGGCGCCTGGTTCCAGTTGACCGTGGTCAGGTCGGGCTGCTCGGCCGTGAAGGGGTCCTCGGCCGCGTCCTTGTAGCAGACCTGCAGGCGGTTGGGCCCGTTCGCGCTCGGTTCCAGGCGGATCTGGCGGTAGCAGGCGTTGGCGCCGAGGAAGGCCAGGTTGACGCCCGCGGCGTTGGCCTGTTCGGCGCCCTGGCGCATGGGCTGGGACCAGTACTCGTCGTGGCCCAGGCTGAAGAGGCACTTGTGGTTCATGAGGAGCTGTGGCCGCGCGTGCAGGTCGACGTCGGTCCAGTAGGTGAGGTCGAGACCTAGGCTCTCGAGGTGCATGAGCAACGGGAGCTCGTTGCCGACGAAGTCGGCCGCTCCCTGGGCCCAGGTTTGCGGATAGGGGCGGTCGAAGGACACCACCCGCGCCCGGCTGGCGAAGTTCGAGCCCCCGGTGCTGGTGCGACCGTAGTAGAGGCTGTAGTCACCCCAGAGGTTGTAGGCCTGCCACGTGGTGACGCTGTTCTGCATGACATAGGACGCCATGGAGGTGTCGTCGCGCACGGTGAGCGGCACGAACTGCTGTTCCCCTCCGCTGCCCACGAGCTTGAGCAGGTAGCAGCCGGGCGGCCAGTCCTTGGTCACACTCAGCGTCATGGTGGGCTTCCACGGGCAGCTGACCGTCCCCGCCGCCGACAGCGTGGGTGCGGGTTGGGGCGTGGCGGCCACGAAGTCGGTCTGCAACAACAACCGCCCGCCGTGACCTTGGTAGTAGCCCATGCGGTACACCTGGGTCTGGACGGCCGAAGCCGTCGTGTTGATGAACAGCGCGACGTCGTCGCCTACAACCGCGCTGACGTGGCTGGCGAAGCCCTCGAGCGCGTGGTCGGGCTGGACCTTCGTGCAGATCCAGTTGATCGTGCCGGGTTTGTTGTTCTCCGCGATCAGCCAGGGCGCGGTCGGGACCACCACGCCGCTCGGGAGCGTGGTCTGTTGCACCAACGGCGTCTCAGCACCCCTGTGGTGGCGGGCGTGCGCCGGCGGCTTCTTCGCGTTGCGAGTGGATCGATCGAACCTCCCCACTGCCGCGCCGGCCGCACCCAGCGCAGAGAGCTGGAGGAACTGGCGACGGTCGATCGGCTGCTCGGAGCTAGAGGCCCCTGGGGGGGTGGGTCCAGCACCGCCGTCCGGTGGGAGGGCCTGCACGCTGCGAGTTTACCCAGGAGCTCGCAGGCGACGTGGGGTCAGGCGCGTCACGGGTCGGTCCCGGGACCACCTACCATTCCGGCGTGAGCTGGGCGAGGTCGCTCCCGCCGGTGCTGCGCCGGCCCCTGTCCCGGCTCGTCCACGCGGCGTGGGAGGGTGCCGGCGAGCTCGGAGCCATCGGCCCCGACGACCCCCGGGGGCGCCGTTTCGGGCACATGGGTCCAGGTGCGTGCGTCCTCTTCCCCCAAGGTGCGCTCTACAACGAGCACCTCGTGCACATCGGGTCCGAGACCATCGTCGGTCCCTACGCCTCCATTTCGGCGGGCATGGCGCCGGGCCAGCAGATGCCGACCGACCCGGTCGTCTCCATCGGGAGCCGGTGCCTGATCGGGCGGGGCTCGCACATCGTGGGGCACTGGGAGATCGTCATCGGCGACGACATTCAGACCGGGCCCTACGTGTACATCACCGATCAGAACCACACCTACAGCGACCCGGTGGAGCCCATCGGGCGCCAATGGCCCACCGAGGAGCCCGTGCGCATCGGTTCGGGGAGCTGGCTCGGGGCCAACGCGGTGATCCTCCCGGGTGCCCAGATCGGCGAACACGTCGTGGTGGCGGCGGGTGCGGTCGTGCGGGGCGTGATCCCGGACCGCTGCGTGGTGGCCGGCGTCCCCGCCCGCGTGGTGCGGCGCTGGGTCGAGGGCACCGGCTGGGTCGCCGAGAAGGACGCCACCCTGTCGTGAGCGCGTCGCAGAGCGCACCGTCATCACTCTTGGTGACGGTGCAGGGCCAGGACGCTCCCGGCATCGCCCAGCGGCTCTTTGCCGTGTTGGGGCAGCGCGGCGTGACGATCGACGACGTCGAACAGATCCGGGTCCACGGACGGCTCTTGCTCAGTGCCGAGGTGCGGGTGGCTTCCGACGAGACGACCGGCGCTCCGGCCCTGCGCACCGCCCTGGCCGACGCGCTGGCCGGGGCGGGGGTCAAGATCGCCGTGGACCCCCTCCTCGAGTCGGAGCCGGACGAGTCGGCCGACCGCCACCTCGTCACCCTGCTGGCACCGGCCGTCGACGCCGCCGCGCTCGAGGGGGTGACCGGGTGCGTGGCGCGCTGCGGTGGCAACATCGAGCGCATCGTCCGACTCGCCTCCTACCCGGTGCACAGCTACGAGCTGTCGGTGGCCGGGCCCGACCTCGACCTGTTGCGGCGCGAGCTGGCCCAAGAGGCGGCGCGCCTCGAGGTCGATCTGGCGGTTCAGCCGGCCGGCCTGCACCGGCGGGCCAAACACCTCATCGTGATGGACGCCGACTCGACCCTGTTGCAGGGCGAGGTCGTGGACCTCTTGGCCGAGCGCTGCGGCTGCGGCGCCGAGGTGGCGGCGTTGACGGCGGCGGCCATGGCCGGCGAGCTCGACTTCGCCGAGGCGCTGCGCCGGCGGGTGCGGCTGTTGGCCGGACTCGAGCTCGCCGACCTCGAGGCGGTGCGCCACGGGATCCTCCTCACCCCCGGCGCGCGGACGCTGGTGCGCACACTGCGGCGTCTCGGGTACGAGCTCGCCGTGGTGAGTGGCGGCTTCGTGCAGGTGATCGAACCCTTGGTGCGCGAGCTGGGCATCGACCATCTGGCGGCGAACGTGCTCGCCCTCAAGGACGGCCGGGTCACCGGCGAACTGGACGGTCCGATCGTGGACCGGGCCGGCAAGGCCGACGCACTGGTGCGTTTCGCCGAGGCGGCAGGCGTGCCCCTGGCGCGGACGATCGCAGTCGGCGACGGTGCCAACGACATCGACATGCTCGCCTCGGCCGGGCTCGGCATCGCGTTCAACGCCAAACCGGTGGTGCGACAGGCCGCCGACACCGCGTTGAGCGTGCCGTATCTGGACGCAATCCTCTTCCTCCTCGGGATCTCGCGCAGCGAGGTCGAGCTGGCTGACCGGCTCGAGCCCGAGGCGGGACCATGAGCGTGGTCGCGCCGGACGAGCGACACGCTCGCGCCGAGGATCGCACCGACGACGGTGCTCCGGGCCGACGGCCGTTGCTGCGCGGCTGGCTCCACGTGGGTGCCTGCGTCGGGTGGCTGATCGGCGGCCCGTTCCTCATCGTGGCAGGTCCCGACACCTCGGCGCGGGTGGCCTTGAGCATCTACGTCCTCGGCATGCTGGCCATGTTCGGCACGAGCGCCGCATTCCATCGCGTGCACTGGTCGGCCGCCGGGTGGCGCCGCATGCGGCGGGCCGATCACAGCGCGATCTTCATCGGCATCGCCGGCACGTGCACCGCGGTCGCGACCTTGGCCCTCACCGGCTGGGCCCGGGTGCTGCTCTTGGTGCTGGTCTGGGTCGGCGCGGTGGCGGGCATCACCTTGCGCCAGGTCTGGCTCGACGCGCCCCAATGGGTCGTCGCCCTGCCCTACGTCGTGGTCGGCTGGTGCCCGCTTGTGGTGGCACCGCAGCTCGTGCACGGCCTGGGGTGGGTCGGTTTCGGCCTCACCCTCGCCGCGGGCGCGGCGTACACGGCGGGCGCGTTGGTCTATGCCCGCAAGCGTCCCGACCCCTGGCCGCGGGTGTTCGGCTTCCACGAGGTCTTCCACGCCTGCACGCTGGTGGGTGCGGGACTCTTCGCCTACGTCGTGGCCTTCGTCGCCCTGCCCCGCTACTAGCGCCCGCGGCACCGGCGTCGCGTCGCCGCGCCGGGCCGGCCTCAGGCGATGACGCCGGACTCGCGCAGTGCGGCCAACTCGTCGGGCGACAGACCGAGCTCGGCGCCGAGGACGTCGTCGGTGTGCTCGCCGAGCCACGGCACCCGGGTCTCGGGGCCTTCGGCGACGTCGGCGAACTTCACCGGGAGGCCCGGTATGAGCACGGGCTGCTCGACGCCGTCGGTCCGCGGGTGCTCGACGAGCATGTTGCGTCCGGCGAGGTGCGGATCGGCCACGACGTCGGCGTCGGTCGCCACTGGCCCCGCCACCAGCCCGGCTGCGTTCAGCGCGTCGCAGGCGGCCCGGCGGCTCCGCGCGCCGGCCCAGGACTCGATGGCCGGGCGGATCTCGGCGTCGAGATGGTCGAGCCAGCCCTGGGGCGTGTCGAAACGGGGGTCGTCGGCCCACTCGGGGCGCTCGATCGCCCGGGCCAGGTCCGGCCATTGGTGCGGCCGCAGCACCTGGAGCATGAACCAGCCGTCGGCCGCCCGGAAGCCGTGCAGGATGCCGGGCCACGGGGTCCCCATGGGCATGCCCATGGACCAGAAGTTGGGGACGACGTCGAGCATGGCCACCATGGCATCGAGCATGGCGACGTCGACGCGCTGGGGCCGTCCCGTCCGGTCGCGCTGGCGCAACGCGGCGAGGGTGCCGATGACCGCGAAGAGCGCGGTGGCGATGTCGCCCAGGCCTCCCATCGGTGAGCCGATCGGGGGCTGGCCCTCCGGCCGCTTGAACTCGTACGCCCCGCTCATCGCCTCGACGATGGATGCGAGCGCGGGCCACCCGTCGTAGGGCGACGGGTCCAGACCCGGCTGCACGGGGCGGCCGAAACCCGAGATCGACAGGTACACGACGCGGGGGTGGGCCCGGACCACGTCGTCGTAGGACAGCTCGAGGCGTTCGGCCGCGCCGGCTCGGAAGTTCTCCGCCACCACGTCGAAGCCGGGGGCCAGGCGCAGCACGAGGTCCCGCCCCGCCGGCGACTTGAGGTCGATGACGACCGAACGCTTCGACAAGTTGTTGCGCATGAAGGTCGCACCGACCGGACGGCCCTCGGGGTCGACCATGGCCGGGGAGGCACTGCGCCCGAGGTCACCGGTGCCCGGGGCCTCGACCTTGACCACCTCGGCGCCGAGGCGGCCGAGCAGCTGGGTGGCGAAGGGGAGCGCCTGCATCTGCTCGAGGGAGAGGATGCGGATGCCGTCGAGCGGCTTGCCCCACTGCGCCGCGCCGGGGTTGACGACGTCGCCCAGCCTCACGTGATGTCGAGGCCGAGCATGTCGATCGCGTTCCCCCGCATGATGCGGTACACGTCGTCGTCGGCGACGCCTTGCACCATGTGCTCGGCGACCGCCTTGGTGTCGGGCCATGTGGAGTCGGTATGGGGATAGTCGGTCTCGAAGGTGATGCGGTCGGCGCCGATGACGCCGAGGGAGTCCAGGCCGTGCTGGTCCCGGAAGAAGCAGCCGTACACCTGGCGGTGGAAGTAGGTCGACGGCGGCTCGGGGACGATGTCCTTGACCCCGCCCCAGGCCCGGTGCTCGCGCCAGACGTCGTCCGCCCGCTCCAAGATGTAGGGCAACCAGCCGATCTGGCCCTCCGAGTAGGCGAGGACCAGGCGGGGGAATCGGATGAGGACCCCCGAGAACAAGAAGTCGGTGAGCGACGACATGGCGTTGCCGAAGCTCAGCGTGGCCGCCACGGCGACCGGGGCGTCGGACGAGGTGGCCGGCATCTTCGAGGACGAGCCGATGTGCATGCACACCACGGTGCCGGTCTCCTCGCAGGCGGCGAAGAACGGGTCCCAGTACCCGCTGTGGATGCTGGGCAGGCCGAGGTGCGGCGGGATCTCGCTGAAGCAGACGGCGCGCACGCCACGGGCGGCGTTGCGCCGGACCTCGACCGCCGCCTTGTCCGCATCCCACAACGCGATGAGGCACAGCGGGAGCAGCTTGCCGTCACTGTCGCCGCACCACTCCTCGACCATGAAGTCGTTGTAGGCGACGACGCATGCCTCGGCCAGCTCCTTGTCCTTGGCCTCGAGGAAGGTCTGGCCGCAGAAGCGGGGAAAGGTCGGGAAGCACAGTGAGGCCTCGACCCAGTTCGCCTCGTTGTCGGCGACGCGGGCCGTGGGGTCGTAGCAGCCGGGCCGCATCTCGTCGTAGGTGATCGGTGACATCGTCATGTCGTCACGCTCGAACCCGACGGCGGCCACATGACGTTTGTTGATGTAGACGAGATCCTCGTAGACCCAGCAGTGGGCTTGGGGCCCGTCGGGGTCGAAGCTCTGGCGATAGGTGCCGCCCCCGATGTGCTCCATCTGGCCGATGCCCCGACGCTCGGCCTTGGGGCCGCGGTCTCGGAAGCGGGCAGGGAGCCAGGTGTCCCACAGATGCGGCGGCTCGACGATGTGGTCGTCGACGCTGATGATCTTGGGCAGAGGCGTCGTGCTCCCCGGCCGGGCCGTGGTGTCGTCGATGAGATCGGTCATGGCTGCTCCAGTGTGGCCGCGTAGGGCACGAGGGGGGCGAGCGCCTCGAGCTCGGCCCGGACCGTCCCCTCGTCACCGGCTCGGATGCGCAGGACGACCTCGCGGACACCGAGGCCGGCGAAGTGCTCGAGCTTGCCCTTGTCCGCGATGGTCCCGAAGGGGACGACGCTCACGGCGGCCGGGTCCCGCCCCGCCTGCTCGGCCAGCGCGGCCAGCCGCGGGATGGCGGGGCCGAGCCCGCTGCCCCCGATCGGGATCCACCCGTCCAGCGCGGCCGCGGCGGCGAGCACGGTCTCGGTGGCACCCCCGCCGAGCAGGGTGCGGACCGCGCGGCTGCTGCACCGGCTTGGGCCAGGACCAGGTAGGCCCGAAATCCACGAACTCGCCGTGGAACTCGGCCTGGTCCGCCGACCAGATCGCCTCCATGGCCGCCAGGTGCTCGCGGACGATGTCGCGGCGCCGGCCGAAGTCGACGCCGTGGTCCTCGGCCTCGGCCCGGTTCCAGCCGTAGCCGACGCCGAGCGTCACGCGGCCCCCGCAGAGATGGTCCAAGGTGGCGACCTCCTTGGCCAAGAGGATCGGGTCGTGTTGGGCGGCGAGCAGGATGCCCGTGCCCAACCCGATGCGCGTGGTGACGGCGGCGGCTGTGGCCAATGCCACGAGCGGGTCCAGGCAGCGCTTGTAGTCATCGAGGCGGACGCCCTCGACGAGGGCAGGCGGCAGGTCCTCGCGCAGCGGCAGGTGGGTGTGCTCTGGGAGCCAGAGCGAGTCGAAGCCCAGCTCCTCGACCGCGACCGCGAGCGCGGCCGGTGCCAGGTCGCGATCGGTGAGTGCGGCGGTGATGCCGAGCCGCACGGTCAGGCCGGTGACGCCTTCGCGGCGAAGTCGGCCAGGGTGCCCGCTTGTGCTGCGCCAGAAAGGAGTTGGCCGAACGCCGCCTGCTCGCGCCGGTTGGCCTCGCGTGTCGCGTCCTGCCGCGCCGCGCGCATGAGCGAGGTGATGGCCCGGGTCGAGGGGCGTGGGAAGCCGGCGATGCGGGCAGCCAACGCGATCGTCTCGTCGCGGGAGGTCCCGGGTTCGCAGACCTCCAGCGCGAGGCCGAGGTCCACGAGTTCCTCGGCGCTGACCCACTCCGACGTCAGCAGCACGCGGGCGGCCCGCTGCCAGCCCATGATGGCGGGGAACAAGAAGCTGCTGGCGGCTTCGGGCGGCACGCCGAGCTCGGTGAAGGGGACGCGCAGGCGGGCGCCGCGGTCGACGAGCACGAGGTCGCAGTGCGCCAGCACGGTGAAGCCCAGCCCCACGGCCACGCCGTTGACCGCGGCGAGGATCGGCACGGCGATGTCGCCCAGGCACTCGAGCAGGCCCTGGAAGCCCCGATCGGACCCCTCGACCTTGGTGCCGGTGGCGATGGCGGCCATTTCGGCCAGGTCCGCGCCAGAGGTGAAGGCGCCGTCGCTCCCGGTGAGGACCACGGCACCGACGGACTCGTCGGCGTCGGCGGTGCGCAGGGCGGCGGTCAGCTCGAGGTACATGGCAGTGTCGAAGGCGTTGCGCACCTCGGGACGATTGAAGATCAGGACGCGGACGCCCGGCGCCGCATCCTCGGTCTCGATGCGGGCCACCGAGGTCAACCGTCCGTCGAGTCGGCGCTCGCCGCGGCGCGGCGCCGGATGACCGTCTCCGCGGCGCCGCTGATCCCCGTGGAGATGGGCCAGCCGACGTAGTGGGTCAGGTGCACCACGACCTCGCGGACCTGCTCGACCGTGAGCTCGTTGCGTTCGAGCGCCGAGTCGAACTGGATCTCGAGCAGCTCGGGCTTGTCCTGCGCGGCCAGGACCCCGATGGTGAGCAGGCGGCGTTGGCGCAGGTCGATGGTGTCGTCGGTCCACACGGTCCCGAAGAGGTGGTCGACGGTGATGTCGGTGTAGCGCCCCGGGAGGTCGGCGGGGTCGACGGTGAAGCCGTAGACCTCATGCATCTTGGCCATGCCTTCGGCGCGCCGGTCCTCGGGCTCGCTCATGGTCGCGTCTCCCTGCTCATGGCCACCCCGGCCTCCCTTCTGCTCTCGCACGGTAGGTCCAACTTCATTGGTCGGGGAAACCGAAGACCCGCTCGGTGCGGCGCTCGGTCAGCTCGGCCAGGGGGAGCGGAACCCCGAGCTCGCCGCCCAGCTCCCTGATGGCGGCCAGGTCCTTGAGGGCCGTGTCGGCACCGGCGCGCATGGCGTCGAGCAGCCCGGCGTCGGTGCCGGGGGGCCAGGGCTCGGCCGTCGTGCGGAACATCAGCCGTGAGGCACCGCCGATCCGCTTGTCGCTCTCGCTCGTCGCCTGACCGAGCTTGAGGAGGTCGATGCCGGCCGCCTCGGCGAGCTCCTGGGCCTCGAAGGCGGCGAGCCACGATCCGTAGGTGATGAGGTTGCGCGCCAACTTGGCGGCGAGCCCGGCTCCGGGAGGGCCCATGTGGAGCACGAGGCAGCTGATCACGTCGAGCACCGGGCGAACCTGGTCGACCTCTTCGGCCGAGCCGCCGATCATGCAGACGAGGTCGCCGGCGGCCGATGCGTCCGGACCGCCGCTGACGCCGCAGTCGACGACGCTGACAGCGTGCTCGGCACCGGCGGCGCGCAGTTCGAGCAGCGAGGCGGTGGGGATGGTGCTGACGATGACGACGGCGGTGCCCGGTGCCGCACCGGCGAACACACCGTCGGCCGCCGTGAGCACGGCGTGGACCTGGGCGTCGCTGAAGACCGCGACCAGGACGACGTCGGATCGGGCGGCGAGCGCGGCGGCCGTCGCCGCCACGCCGGCCCGTTCCCGGAACGGCGCGGTGGCCTCCTCCCGGACATCGCAGACCGTGACGCTGACACCCGCCCCGGCGAGCGAGGACGCGATGCCGCCACCCATGAGGCCGAGGCCGATGACCCCGACGCGGGGGACGGGTGCTGTCTCGGTGTTTCCGTTGTTCTGCACGCGGCCCAACCTTCCAGCTCGACGGTGCCCCCTACCGTCGGGCACTAGATTTGGACAAGTGTCTGGACTATAGTCTGGACGTATGACCGAACGCAACGGCGAAGGCACCGGCGAGGACGGCGGGCGTCCCGACTACGCGGGCCCGTTCGACCCGCGGTTCGACTACGAGGATCTCTCCAAAGAGGCGCTGGTGCGCCTGGTGCGCGAGTACGCGTTGATCGTGCACCTCCTCGACCGCTCCATGTGTGCCGCCATCGGGCTCCGCTACGGCGCCGAGGCGGTCAAGGAGCTGGCGATCGAGGAGTGGGCCGGCGCCAGCCCGGTCTACGGCGAGCGGCTGCGCCAGATCATGAACATCGAGGGTGACGGTGTCTCGGCCATCTTCAAGGTCCTCCAACTCGACCCCGGCTTCCCGCACCACTACCTCGACGTGCACTACGAGGTGGTCGATGAGACGCACGGCTACTTCGAACTGGCGTACTGCGGCGCGCTGATGGACGCCGAGCCCTTCGGGGACGTCATGGTGACGAACATGTGCCACCACATTGAGGACGGCACGTTCGACGTCACGGCCCAGGCGATCAACCCCAAGGCGCACATCCGCCACGTGCACCGTCCGCCCCGTGTGCCCTCGGACCGCATGCCGCACTGTCGCTGGGAGCTGGTGATCGAGGACGAGACCGAGACGCTGCCCGAGAAGGACATCACCAAGATCACGCGGGGCACGACGGCGGCCACCTTCGCCTTCCCCGAGATGAAGGACGGCACGCCGCACCTGCCGGTCCGGATGCGGGGCGGGGCCTGATCCGTGTTCGACCCCGTGGACACACGCACCGCGCCCGCGGCCGCGCCCGTCGAGCGCGTCGGCACGGCCGGTCCGCCGCCATCTCTCCGAGCGCCAGGCCGAAGTGATGGAGCGCCTGCTGGAGGCGGCGGCGGGGAGGCCGAGGAGCGGCCGTACGCGGAGATCTCGGTGCGGACGATCGCCAAGCGGGCGGGCGTGGCGCCGGCCACCGCCTACACCTACTTCTCGGGCAAGGACCACCTGCTCGCCGAAGTGCTGTGGCGTTGCGTGGAGGCGGCGCCGCATCTCGTCGACCTCACCCTCGACCTGCCCGAACGGGTGGCGGACACGGCGCGCACCATGGGGTTCGCGGCCATGGGTCCTGCGGCGGTCGCCGCGTGCACGACGGCGCTTGCTGGCCGACGGGCCCGACGTCAAGCGCGTGCGGGCCCGCATCGGCGCCGAAATCGGGCGGCGGCTCGCCGCCGCGCTCGGCACCGGGACCGATCCGGCGGTGTTGCCCGTGCTGCAGGTGACCTACACCGGCGCGTTGCTCAGCGCCGGCATGGGACACCTCGACTTCGATGCCATCCCGGCTCTCATGGCCGACGCCACCGCGTTGATGACGGCGGCAGCGGACGCAGGAGCGGGAGGGGCGCGGTGACCACGGTGGCGCCGCTGGCCTACAGCCCTTACGACTACGCCATCCACGAGGACCCGTATCCGACGTACGCCCGGTTGCGGGCCGAAGCGCCGGTCTTCTACAACGAGCGAGCTCGACTTCTTCGCCTACGCGCGCCATGCCGACGTGCTGGCCGCGTTCCGCGACGTCGACCACTACTCCAACGCCTACGGCGTCAGCCTCGACCCGGCCGCCTTCGGGCCGGACGCGCACCGGGCCATGTCCTTCCTCGCCATGGACCCGCCGATGCACACCCGTATGCGCTCCATCGTCGGGCAAGAGCTTCACGCCGCGGCGGGTGGCCGCCATGGAGGAGGGCATCCGGCGGTTGGCGGTGTCGCACCTCGAGCGCGGCGCTCGACGCCGGGAGCTTCGACTTCATCGGCGACTTCGCGGGTCGCCTACCGATGGACGTGATCTCCGAGCTGGTCGGTGTCCCGTCCTCGGACCGGGCCGAGGTGCGCCGCCTGGCCGACCTCCTCGTGCACCGCGACGAGGGGATGAACGACATCCCGCCCGAGGGCCTGGAGGCGGCGCTGACGCTGGCCGGCTACTACGCCGAGATGGTGGCCGACCGCCGTCGTCACGAGCGTGACGACCTGACGTGGTCGCTGTTGCAGGCGGACATCGACGGCGACCGGCTGAGCGACGACGAGGTGATCGGCTTCTTGTTCCTCCTCGTCGTCGCGGGCAACGAAACCACGACCAAGCTGCTCGGCAACGCCTGGTACTGGGGATGGCGCAATCCCGATCAACGGGCCAAGCCGCTGGGCGATCCGGCATGGGTGCCCAGGTGGGTGGAGGAGACGCTGCGCTACGACACCTCGACCCAGATGCTGGTGCGGGTGACGCGCCAACCCGTGCGCGTCCAGGGCATCGACATCGACGCCGGCCAACGCGTGCTCCTGCTCATCGGGTCGGCCAACCGGGACGAGGTGGTGTTCCCCGATCCGGAGGCCTACGACCTCGAGCGCAGCACGCAGGAGCTGGTCAGTTTCGGCAGCGGCCGCCACTTCTGCATGGGCGCCGCGCTGGCCCGCATGGAGGCCCGGGTGGCGCTGGCCGAGCTGGCGCAGCGGGTGCGGGACTACGACGTCGACCCCGACGGCGTGGCGCGGGTGCACTCCATCAACGTGCGCGGCTTCGCCGCGCTCCCGACCACGGTGACCCCGCGGTGACGGCGCGCTGATGCCTCGTTTCGAAGCCGCGCCCGAGCGTCGGCCGACGGTCGTGACCGGTGCGTCGTCGGGCATCGGCGCCGCCACGGCGCGCCGACTGGCCGAGGCCGGCCATCCGGTCGTGCTCGGCGCCCGTCGTACCGAGACGTGCGAGGCGATCGCTGCCGGCATCCGGGACGAGGGCGGCGACGCGGCCGCCTTCCACCTCGACCTGGCAGATCCCGCCTCCATCGCGTCGTTCGCCAAGGAGGCGCTGGGACGCGTTCGGGCCAGTGGAGGTCCTGGTGTCGAACGCGGCGCGCATCCAGCCTGGGACGGCGCTCGAGACCGCCCCCGAGGATTTCGAAGAGGTGCTCCGGGTCAACGTGGGCGGCGCACATCGCCTCGTGCGCGCCTTCGGCGCGGGGATGGTGGCGCGGCGCCGGGGCGACCTGATCTTCGTCACCTCCGACGTGGTCGCGCATCCCCGCCCCCGCATGTCCGCCTACGTGGCCTCGAAGTGGGGACTCGAGGGATTCGTCACCGCGTTGCAGATGGAGCTCGAGGGAACCGGCGTGCGTGCCATCGTCGTGCGCCCGGGACCCACGCTGACCGGCATGGGCATGGACTGGGATCCCGATGTGACCGTCGACGTCCTGGCTGAGTGGACGCGCTGGGGCCTGGCCCGCCACTCCGCGTTCTTGCGTCCAGACGGCGTCGCGCTGGCCATTGCGCACGCCATGGCCGCGCCACGGGGGACGCACCTGAGCGTGATCGAGGTGCAGCCCGAAGCTCCGCTCGACGAGAAGGAAGAGAAAGCACCATGACGACCGAGACGACGCTGCGCGAGCCCCCCCGGGTTTCGGGTGGCGAGGCCGAGAACGGCCACCTCGACGAATTCGAGCCGCGACCCGATCGCGCTGATGGCGCGGGTACGTGCCGAGTGCGGCGACGTCGGCGAATTCACCATCGGTGGCCGCGACGTGGTCCTCCTCACCGGGGCCGGGGCGAACGAGTTCTATTTCCGGGCTCCCGAGGAACAGCTCGACCAGGCCGAGGCGTACCCATTCATGACACCCATCTTCGGGTCCGGGGTGGTCTTCGACGCCCCGCCGGAGCGCCGGCGCGAAATGCTGCACAACCAGGCGCTGCGTGACAAGTTCATGCGGGGCCACGCGGCGACCATCGCACGCGAGGTCGAGCAGATGGTCGCCGGGTGGGACGACGAAGGTGAGATCGACCTGCTGGACTGGTTCGCCGAACTGACCATCTACACGTCGTCGGCCTGCCTCATCGGGCCGCGCTTCCGCCAGGAGCTCGACGGTCGCTTCGCGCAGCTGTACCACGACCTCGAGCGGGGGACCGATCCGATCGCCTACGTCGACCCCTACGCCGACATCGAGAGCTTCCATCGGCGTGACGCGGCGCGCGAGGCACTGGTCGAACTCGTGTCGGGGATCATGGACCGCCGCGCCAGCGGGCCAACGCCGGCCGAGGGCGAGGCCGACCTCCTGGACATCTTGATGTCGATCCGCGAGGAGGACGGCTCGCCGCGCTTCAGTGCAGACACGGTCACCGGCATGTTCATCTCCATGATGTTCGCTGGCCACCACACCACGTCGGGCACGGCGGCCTGGACGCTCATTGAGCTCTTGCGCCACCCAGAGGAGATGGCCGTGGTCCGCACCGAGCTCGACGCGCTCTATGCCGACGGCTCCGAGGTGAGCTTCCAGGCACTGCGCGAGATCCCGCATCTCGAGTCTGCGCTCAAGGAAGCCCTGCGGTTGCACCCGCCGCTCATCCTCCTCCTGCGCGTGGCCATGGAGGACTTGGAGTACGGCGGATACCAGATCGCGGCCGGCAAGTTCGTCGGGGCCAGCCCGGCCATCTGCAACCGGATCGCCGAGGACTTCCCGGACCCGGACGACTTCGTGCCGACGCGGTACCTCGAGCCCCGCGAAGAGGACCGGGCCAATCCGTGGACCTGGATCCCCTTCGGAGCCGGCCGGCACCGCTGCGTCGGCGCCTCCTTCGCCATGATGCAGCTCAAAGCCATCTTCTCGGTGCTGCTGGCGGGTTGGGAGTTCGAGGCGGCGCAGCCTCTCGACAGCTACCGCAACGACCACTCGAAGATGGTCGTGCAACTCGAGCAGCCGTGCCGGGTCCGCTACCGGCGCCGGCGCGAGGCGGCGTCGCACTCATGAGGATCGTCGTCGATCGCGACCTGTGCCAGGGCCACGCTGCGTGTGAGGGCGAGGCGCCGACGGTGTTCTCCGTGTCGAAGAAGGGGGACCTCACCGTCCTCCAGCCCGAGCCGCCCGAGGAGCTGCGCGAACAGGTCCTCCTCGCGGTGAAGTACTGCCCCACCCATGCGCTGTCCATAGAGGAGGACTGACGACGATGCCTGCCTACCCGCGTGCCGAGCTCGAAGAGATGGTCGAGCGCTGGCTCGAAGCCAACCGCCAGGGCGAGGCCAAGAAGGATTGGCGTCACATGGCCGACCTCTACACCGAGGACGCCACCTACGGCTGGAACGTCGGACCCAACGATGAGTTCATGGCCGTCGGCCGCGACGAAATCCGCGAGATCGCACTCGGCCTGGAGATGGCGGGGCTCGAAGGTTGGACCTACCCGTACCAGAAGGTGCTGATCGACGACCAACAAGGTGAAGTGCTCGGTCTGTGGAAGCAGGTGGCCGACGCCACCCGTGGCGACGGCACCAACTACGAGATCGCGGGTCTGGGTGGGTCATGGTTCCGCTACGGCGGCGACTTCAAGTGGTCGTGGCAGCGCGACTTCTTCGACGTGGGCAACGCCGGCGCGACGTTCATGGCGATGATCAAGGACGGCACGCTCCTGCCGGGCATGCAGCAGCGCATGGAACGGGCCATGGCAAAAGAGCGCCAACCCGGCCACTACCCCCTCGGCGCGGCGCCGGTCGGGTTGTGGGAAGTGCCGACCGGGTCCTAGACGGACCGAGGCCGGCCGGGCGCTTCCGGCGCCGATGGCGCGGCGGGCTGCCGGTAGGGGGGAAACGAGCCGGCCAGGCGCGCTGCGACCTCCATTCGGTCCGCGCCGCTCAGTGGTCCAGCGGCCCGCAATGCGCGGGGCAGGACCCGTGGCCAGGTGACGAGGACGCCGTCCATGACGAAGGGCCGGGCCGCGAGCGGGAGCTCGACGCCGGTGAAGCACAGTGCGGCGTGGACGGGGATCGACGTGGTCCCCGAGGGGTCCCGATTCAGCACGTCCTCGACGGCCGAGCGTTGCTGCAACGCCGACACGAGCAGCCTGCTCTCGTCGCGGCGCCCGACGGTGAGGATTTGTCGTGGGGTGAACCAGCCGCCGACCTGCCGCCGCGCCAGGCGGCCGTGGTAGTGCTTGGCGTCGATCACCCACACCCCGCTCGCCACGACGACGAGGTGGTCGAGGTTGCGTCGGCTTCCCTTGAGGCGCCGGTCGTGTAGCACCACACCGTCTGCGCCGACGACGCGCTCGATGCGCCGCCCGACGAGCGCCTCACCCTCGGCCCCGCGGGCCCATGCCTGCGTCGAGGGCCTCGGGCCGGCGAGCACCCGTACCACCAGAGCCAGCCGCCCGAAGCGAGACCGCCGACGAGCGTCGTCGCGGGCAGCGCGGCGTTCGTATTCGGCCCGCGCCGACGCGCCGGCGGTTCCGGGCGGGCGTGCCGCATCCAGACCTTCCCCGTGGTGGTCCGCCTCGTCACGCACCCGCGTCGTCCTCCCGTGACCGTCTGCTCGGGACCGAACGGTCGCGGTCGGGCCTCCTATGACGAGGTGAAGCGATAGGTACCACTCCCCACCGAGAACACCGCCCGGCCGTCGGAGGCGGGGAACGCGGCGACGCCGGGGGACCGGCCGGCCCGCACGCCGCTCTCGCGCACGCTCGACGGCGTCGCCGTCGGCAGATGCACGAGGGCCGACGCGTTCGAGGGGACGCGCAACTCGAGCGTCATGCCCTGACCCCGGCGCTGCCACGACAGCGACACCGTGCCGGCCACGGTCGGTACCGAGCCCGACGCCTGCGAGAGTCCGGCCGAGGGTGGCGCCACCGACACGCGCACCGTGCCGTCGGGATTGGGCTCCATGAAGGACACGCCGAGCAACGACTCCTGCATGGCGACGAGGGCGGAGGAGCCCCACCCGTGCGACATCGAATCGCCGATCAGGTCGCTCGGACGCCATACCTCCCAGGTGAACGTGCCGCCGGCCGCCACGATGTGGGCCCAGCCCGGAATGGACGTGTCGGTCAGCGTGTGGACCATGGCCTCGGGCATGTCGGCTGCGGCCAGTCCCCGGAGCAGCTCGAGTCCGTGGTTCGGGCCGATGTCGATGCCGATGCGCGCCACGTAGGCGCCGACGGCCTTGACGTCAGCGGCGGGCACCACGCCGTAGGCGAGGGGAAGGGCGTTGGCCTCTTGGGACGCGCTCGCGCTCTGCGCACCGTTCGCGTCGAGACCGTCCACGTACACGCCGTCGCTCCGGCGCAGCGTGGCGTTGACCGCGGCGGCCAGCTGCGTCGCCCGAGCCTGCCAGAGCGCCGTGCCCCCCTGGTCGTCGGCCAGGGTCGCCAGCTGGGCGACGCGGGTGAATGCGTTGACCGCCAAGGCGTTGCTGGCGGTGTCGGCCGTGACCGAGAGGTCGTAGCCGTAGACGGGGTCGCCGTTGCTGGTGTCGCCCAGTCCGTAGAGCAGCCCGGTGCCGCCCTGCCGGGCCGACCACAGCCAGGCAGCCACTTTGGCGGTCGAGCTGTAGTGGGCCAGCGCGGTGGCCTTGTCACCCGTGGAGAGGTAGTAGCGCCACACCCACTCGGGGTAGAGCGCCGTGGACGTCCCGAAGAAGCGAGCGCCGTCGCCGTTGGGGTACACCGCGTTGACCTGCCCGGCGGGCCAGTAACGAGCCTGGCCGCGGGCCACGTCGCGCAGGGCCTGCCAGCTCATGTTCTGGTCGCCGTAGGCGCGCATGATGCCCTCGGACTCGTTGGCGGCGTCCCACGTGAACTGGCCCTTCTCCCTCGTCGGGGTGTCCACGAACTGCTCCTGGCTGCAGTAGAGGCACGAGCGCGCCATCAACCGCCACACTGCGTTGAGCATCCGGTCGTTCGTGGAGAACGTGGCTGCCGGAACCGCCGGCATGTCCGCGTGCCGCGCCAGGGCCACGATCTGGTTCGGGCTCAGCGCTTCGCCCGCGTTGTCGATCTGGAGGTACCGGAAGCCGAAGTACGTGAAGGCCTCGAAGGTCTGGGGGCCGTCCCGCTGGATGTAGGACGACGAGAGGTTCGTCTCCTGGGTGCCGTGCAAGGTGGAGACCTGACCGTCGGGGTCGAGCAGGTAGCCGGCCCGCGCCGTGACCGTCGTGCCATCGCGGCCGTGCGCGAACTCGACGCGTGGCCGGGCCGCGTACACGGCCCCGAAGTCGGCGACGACACCTCCGCCCGCGACGGTGTGCAGGCGGACGGGGAGGACCGGCGTCTCGCCGATCGTCGTCCGCTGTGGGTACGTGGCGGTGAAGGGCGCCGAGCCCACCGGTCCGATCACGCTGGCGGCCGACCACACGCTGTCCTCAAAGCCGGGTTCGGACCACCCCTGTGGCTGGGCGCGCCCGTCCACCCACTCGACGAAGTCGCCGACGTCGCCGTTGCGCTGGGGCGAGGGCAGCCATTCGGCCGGGAGCTCACGCCAGGTGCCGTCCGACCCGTAAGCCACGTGCCGGCCGTCTGCATACCAGAGCGAGAGCTGCACCAGGAGGCCGGGGGACGAGGCGGGCCTGCCCTGACCCGCTCCGTACCACCGGTGCAGCACGCCGAGCGCGTTGGGCTTCCCGGGGCGGATCACCCGCGTGAGATCCACCGCACGGGCGTACTGCTCGTCGGGATACGAGAAGCTGGGCCATGCATCGACGGGGGTGCCGTTGGCGAACAAGCGGTAGGTGTGTGCGGCCGACACGTAGGCGGTGGCGCGGGTCAACGAGCCTGCAGGCGGGGTCACCTCGGTGCGCACATAGGTCACACGGTCGGGCTGTGACGAATTCGCGGCGGGGTGCAGCCAGTGCCCCTGCCAGTCGTCGCCGCGCAGCGCCGTGGTGAAGCGGGCCGGTGTGGACGCAGGACCCCACTGTTCGGCGTAGCCGCGGGGCCGCACGGTCCACTCGTAGGACGCGTCGGCCACCAGAGCTGGTCCGCCGTAGGCGACGAAGGCCTGCTGGGCCGTCAGGACGGGGCCGCTGTCCCACGCCGTGGCGGCGTGGCCGGCGTCGGTGCGTCGCACGACCACCCGGTACGCCGACTGCATGACCGATCGGCCGGTGGCTTGCAGCGTCCAGGCGAACCACACGGCGTCGGGGTCCACTCCGACCGGGTCCACCAGACCGTTGACACTGAGCCCGCCGGCGCGGATCGGGCCGGGCGGCTTTGGCTGCGCCTCCTCGGCCAGCGACGCGCGATCAGGACAGCGCCGACGCGCCAGCGCCGCCGTCACCGGCCCCCATGGCCACTGCGCCCACCCCGGCGGCCCCCACGGCGACCCCGGCGGACGACGCGAGGAAGGTGCGGCGACCGAAACGGCTCACGATCCCTGTCCGATCGCCCGTACCGTGTCGAGGCCTGCGTCGGCGACATAGAGGGTCCCCGATCCGGCGACGGCCACGCCCGTCGGGGTGCCCAGGTGCGCCAGCACCCACCGCGTGCCGTCGCCGGCGCCGGCGGAACTGGTCACCGGCACCGCGCCGGCCGCGGTATAGAAGTCTCCGGCCTTCATGGGACGGGCGAACCACGTGCCATCGGACGAGGGGACGATCCGCACCGCATGCATGAAGCCGTCGGAGACGAAGAGCGCATCGCTCGGGCCGACCGCCAGGCCGCGGGGATCGTTCAGCTCGGCCGTCTCGCCGGACGCGGGGAGGCCGTCGGCCAGATACGGGCCATAGCCGCCGGCGCCGCCCACGACGACCCCGATGTCTCCGGCACCGATTGCGGTGCCGGAGAAGGAGCCGGCATGGGTCGCGGCCAGCAGCACCGACTGGTCGCCGCTGTCGGCTACGAGGAGGTCTCCGCTCGGGTCCACCGTGACGGCCACGGGATTCCACAGCTGGGCCGCCGCGGCGGGTCCGCCCCGACCGCTCGTCCCGCAGACGCCCGTCCCGGCCACCGTGTAGACGTGCCCCGCCGCCATCGTCTGGCCGAAGAGGGTGGTCGCACCCGCCGGCACGACCCGCACCCGGCAGTTGGCCGTATCGGCGATGTAGAGGTCGCCTGCGTCATCGAGCGCGACGGCGGTGGGTTGGTTCAGCTGGCTCGCGCTCGCCATCAGGTCGTCGCCGTTGAAGCCGCCGCGCCCCGTACCGACGACGGTCACGATGGCGCGGCCCGCCGGCCGGACTTCTTGCACACGTTGCGCCGTCGCCTCGGCGACGAAGAGGTCGCCCTGGGTGTCGACCGCCACGCCGGTCGGGTGACCGATGCCGGCGCCGGCGGTGCAGCTGCCGCCGGCCACGGTGGCGACGCGCCCAGGCCGCAGCCGGATCCCGTAGCGCAGGGCGGCCAGGGCCGGGACGACGAGGACCCGGCAATGACCGGTGTCGGCCACGAAGAGGTCGCCTGTCGAATCGAGGGCGATGCCGCCGGGCGAGCTCACGACGCCCGGTCCGAGCACGGTGCGCACGACCGGCGCCGATCCGGTGGCACCACCCGCCGAGGCTGCCGCCCCGCCCCGCCCGTTCCCGAGGCGAGCAGCGCGGCACCGAGCGCGAAGGCCACCACCAAAGACCCGAGTGGTCCGGCAGCAGGCCGAGGAGGGCGGGGCACCGGGTAATCATGCCGGTTGCGGCGGCCGCGAGCACCGGCAGTGCGCCATAAGTTGGCGGCGCAGCGTCAGACGAGACAAGGAGACCACGTGCCCGCACCGCCCGAAGAAGCTCTCTCCGCCGGGAACGTCATGTTGAGCGGCCCCGACGGCGCCAAGGTCAACGCGTATCAGGCCGTCCCCGCCGGCGCCGGTCCGTTTCCCGGCGTCCTGGTGATCCACCATCTGCCGGGGTGGGACTCGGGCACCAAGGAGATCACACGGCGCTTCGCCGCCCGGGGCTACAACGCGATCTGCCCCAACCTCTACGCGCGCCAGGGCCTCGCGGTGGATCCGGACGACGCCGCGGCGGCCACACGCGAGGCGGGCGGCATCCCCGACGAGCAGTTCGTGGGGGACGCGGGTGCCGCCATCGAGGCGCTGCGCGCCCTCCCCAATGCCAACGGCAAGGTCGGCGTCATCGGCTATTGCTCGGGTGGTCGCCACTCCTTTCTCACCGCGGTGAGCCTGCCCGTCGATGCGGCGGTCGACTGCTACGGCGCGTTCGTCACCGGCACGGTTCCCGACGGCTTCCCGCTCAAGGTGACCCCTCTCGTCGACCGCACCCCGGAACTCAATTGCCCGTTGCTCGGCCTGTTCGGCAACGACGACCAGTTCCCGAGCCCCGATCAGGTGGACGAGCTCGAAGAGGCGTTGAAGGCGGCGGGCAAGACCTACGAGTTCCACCGCTACGACGGCGCCGGCCATGCGTTCTTCTCGGTGGACCGGCCCGCCTACCGGCCAGAGGCCGCGGTGGACGGCTGGCAGCGGATCTTCGACTGGTACGGCCGCTATCTGGCGGGGGGCTGACCATGTGCTCCTACCTCACCGTCGCCACTGATGTCGCGGGCAGCGCCAAGGGTGCGCAGGGCTGGTTCTCGGTGACGTCCGCCCAGGTCTACTTCGACCACCCTTTCCACGCGCCGTTCGACCACACGCTCAACATCGATTTCATCGACCCCTCGAAGGGGCCGGGCGCACGCGTCGCAGTCGAGCTCAACGCGGAGTCGGCCCGGCGCCTCGTCGAGTCGATCAACGAGGCACTGGCCGCGGCAGGAGCCGCCGCCACGTGAGCCCACCACCGGCGCGGCGGCCGGCGTCCACCTGCCCTGGACCGACGTGCCGGGCGCAGTGCAGACGTGGGCCGCCCGTGTCGGGGGTGGCGCACCGAGCTCGACGCGCGACATGCCCGGCGGGTTCTCGCCCGGAGCGACCACGGTGCTCGAGTGCCCGCGTGGTGCCATCTTCGTGAAGGCCGTCGGGGCCGGGCTGAACCCCGAGTCTCCGCGAGTTCCACCGGCGCGAAGCGGTGGTGTCGGCTGCGCTGCCCGCCGCGCCGGAGTTGCCGCGCTTGCTCGACGTCTATGACGACGGGGACTGGGTCGCTCTCGCCTTCGTCGCCGTCGACGGTCGACCGCCGGCTCACCCGTGGGACCCCGGAGAGCTCCAGACGGCGGTGCGCGCACTCGACGCCCTGCACGAGGTCCTCACGCCGAACCCCGCCGCCGGTGTCGCGTCTGGCTGCCGTCCGGCTGCAGCATCTCTTCGGCGGCTGGTCCGAGTTGGCGGCCATGGACCGGCCGCCCGAGGGACTCGACGAGTGGAGCGCCCGCAACCTCGCGCATCTCGCCGAACTCGAGTCGGGCTGGCGGGACGCGCTGGCGGGTCAGACGCTGCTGCACTGCGACATCCGTTCGGACAACCTGCTCATCACAAGGAGCGGCGTCGTGTTCGTCGACTGGCCCCATGCGTGTGTCGGTGCACCGGTCTTCGACCTGATCGCCTGGGCGCCGTCCGTCGTGCTGGAGGGCGGGCCCGCCCCCGAAGAGCTCCTGGCCCTGCACGGGCAGGCCTCGGGGGTCGACGGTGACACCGTGGCGGTGCTGGCCGCGGCCATCAGTGGCTTCCTGGTCCGGCATTCGCTGCGGCCGTCTCCGCCCGGGCTGCCGACGCTGCGTGCGTTCCAGGCCGCTCAGGGCGAGGTGGCGCTGGCCTGGCTGCGGCGCCTCACGGCATGGTGACGACTGGAACACGGCCGCGCGCGGCCCGGTAGGTTCGAGCGCATGCGCTTCGGTCTGCAGATCCCCAACTTCACCCCTGACGCACCCGCTGGCATCTTCGACGGCGTGGTGGCGATGGCAACGGCGGCGGAGGACTCCGGGTTCGACTCGGTCTGGGTGATGGACCACTTCTACCAACTGCCGCCCATGGGTGGCCCCGACGCGCCGATGCTCGACTCGTACACACTGCTGGGCGCACTGGCGGCCCGGACCTCGCTCGTCCGCCTGGGCGCGATGGTGACCGGCGTGACCTATCGCAACCCGGCGCATCTGGCCAAGATCGTCACCACCCTCGACATCATCAGTGGCGGGCGCGCCATCCTCGGCCTCGGTGCGGCCTGGTACGACGTCGAGCACGAGGGCCTCGGATTCGACTTCCCGCCCGCACCCGAGCGTCTCGATCGTCTGGAGGAGGCCCTCCAGATCTGCCGGGCGATGTTCCGCGAGGAGGCGCCGAGCTTCGAGGGGCGCTACTACCGCATCCACGAGGCCCGCAACGTGCCACGTCCCCTCCAGCCCGGCGGGCCGCCGATCCTCGTCGGCGGCGGCGGGGAGAAGCGCACGCTGCAGCTGGTGGCCCGCTACGCGGACATGGCGAACTTCTTCGGCGACGTGGACACCGTGGCGCACAAGGTCGAGGTGCTCCGCACCCACTGCAAGGCCGAAGGGCGCGACCCGTCCGAGGTGGTGGTCAGCCGGCTGGCCACGCTCGTCCTCACCTCGACTCCTCAGGAGACGGCGGACACCAAGGAGTTCCTGCGCCAGGTCACCGGCGAGGAGCCGACGTCGTCGAACGTCGGCACTCCCGAGGAGCTGGTCGGTCAGGTCGAGGAGCTGGCGGCGGCCGGCGTCGACTACTTCATCTTCAACATTCCGACCGGTACCCCGGACACGGTCCGCCGTGTCGGGGCGGAGCTGGTCAGCCGCTTCGCCGACTGAGCGCCGGGCGCCACTGCGACTGCGGGCCGCACGGCGCTACTCGGTGCGAAGGAGCTGCGACGTCCGCGTGCGGGCGGCCAGACGACCGGGCACCGTGGCCACGAGGACGGCGAGCGCGACGGCGAGGACCCCGATCACCGCCACGGTCCCTCCCGGCACGCTCGGGGAGGGGACCGCGCTGATCTCGCCGGCGAAGAGGTCCCAGAGCGCGCGCCCGAGGGCGATACCGACCGGGATCCCGACGGCGCATCCGATCACCGCGGCCACGCTCGCCTGCACGGCGATGGCCCACGCCAGCTGCCCGCGGGTGAACCCGAGCGTCTTGAGGATGGCGAGGTCGCGCCGGCGCCGTCGCACCGACGTGACCAAGGTGATGGCGAGCGCGACCGCGGCACCTCCGGCCAGTGCCATCCCGAGGAGCACCGGAGTCGAGCCCAGCGAGCCGTAGTTGATGATCTGCGCGGGTCGCTGCACCGGGAGCACGGAGCCGCCGTTGATGGCGATGTCGAGCTTCGTGCCGATCGCCTGGAGCGAGCGCAGCGCACGGGGGCTGGCGCCGCCTTTGGTTCGGACCAAAATGGCGTTCGGTCCGGGCGGCGTCACCTCGAAGAGGTTGCGGTCGCGCGCGGGGATGAGGTGGTAGTCGAGAACGGCGCCGCTGCTCATCTCGAGATGGGACGAGCCGGCCACCCCGATCGGGGGCAGCGTCGCCGTGCCCGCGATCCTCAGCGTGCTCGGCGCGCCGCGCTGGGTCCGCACCACCACGGTGTCGCCGACCCGCTTGTGCAGGGCACGCAGCGTGGCCGCACCGAGCACCACCTGGTGAGCCGAATCGAGCTCGTGGCCGCTCAAGAGCGGTGGCGCCACCGAGGCGCGGGGCGTCGTGCCCATCACCGGCACATTGAGACCGTCGAGTTGCAGGGTCGAGTAGTAGATGCCGGTCCAGCTCTGCACCATCGGGTCGGCGTCGAGCAACGTGGTCGCAGCCTGTCCGGGGATGTCCCCCAGTCCGCCGCCACCGTCCATGTCGTAGGTCCAATTCCAGCCGTAGAGCGCGGGATGGGACACGAGCGTGCTCAGGCTGGAGCCGAATGTCACCGTGGCCACCACCACCGTGACGGCGAGGATGGCGCCGAGGATGGCCGAACGGACCGGGACGGCGCTGCGGCCGGCGCCCGGCTCGAGGGCGAAACGGACACCGGCCACGGCCGCAGGCGGCAGACCCGCACGGGTTGCTGCCGTGGTGACGCGCGACGACGGGACCCGCGGCTGGCGGCCTCGCCCGGCGCTGGGGCGCGCCCGCAGCGACGCCACGACAGCAACCAGGCCCATCGTCACCACCAGCGCCAGCGCGCCCAGTCCGAGCACGGTCCAATCCGGGTGCACCTCGAGGGCGAGGTACGGCCGCACCGGGCCCAGCGGTGCGAGCGGCGACAGCGCGAGCGCCACGAGCATGGCACCCGCGCACCCGACGATGACGGCTCCGAGGGTGCCGAAGAGCCCGTCTGACAGCGTCATGGTCGGGTCCGCCCCGAGGGCCCGGATGACGTCGAGCTCGTCGGACTTGAGGCGGATGCGACGGCTGACGATCTGCCCACCGATGAGGAGCACGGCCACGCCGGCGATCCCGCCGAAGACCCCGAGCGCAATGGCCTCGGGCCGCAGCGTGGCATCGGCGGTGGCGATGTCGTTGCGTGACTCGATGTAGATGAAGGGCAAGCCGGCGGGGAGGGCTCGTTTGACCTCTTGCTCGACCTCAGGGAGGTAGCGGTTGCCGTCCCGCAGCGTGAGTCCGCTCAGCATGTCGTTGCTGCAGCACTCGAGCAGCTTGTTGGTGAGTGCGGGTGTGAAAAGCATGATGGAGCCCGCGGAGCTGGCCGAATCCTGGTCCTGGAAGAGCGTGCTCGCTTGGCCGCCCCCGATGCCGACCAGCTTGACCGCGATCCGCTCGCCCGGAGGAAAGACGAAGCTCGAAGGGGTGTTACCCGACGAGAGCTGGGTGTTGGTGGCGTAGCCCATGCGGACCACCTGGCCCAGGTGGTAGCCGAGCGCCTTGGCGGAGGCGGCATCCATCGCGAACTCGTCGGCCTTGTGGGGATCGGGCAGCCGGCCCGAGAGCATGGTGAGAGGGTCCTCGGTGTAATCCGAGGCCCCCGACACTGGCCTCCGAGCTGATGGTGGGGGTCAATGCGGGGTGGTTCGTGGACGTGATCGGGCCCATGTTGAGCTCGACCTCGCTCGCCACCTTCGCCACGTGGGGCAGATGTGACAGCTTCCGCAACAGGGCCGGGTTGTAGGCAGAGTTCAGCCCGAGCCCCGGATTGATCACTCCGTCGAGGACGGCGAGCTGGGGGACATGCGACGCCGCCACGTAGTCGGTGAAGGAGGACTCGGTGCTGCGCGCGGCCGCGATCGCGCCCATGGAGAGGCCGCCGAGTGCCGCGACCAAGAAGACGACTGTGAGCAGATACGACGTCTCCGCACGACGGGTGGCCCGGAACCTGTACCAGGCGTAGGACGGAGCACCACTCATCGGGCCGGCGCGTGGCATCCGGCACCCGAGATCCTTCATGACCGCACTCGCCGCCCCCAGCCCGCACATGCCGTGGACGCCGCCTCCGGGCGGCGTGGATGCCGAGCAGAGATAGACCCCGCGCAGGGCCGTCCGGTAGGGATTCCACTGGACGGTGGGACGGAAGATCATTTGGCGGAGGGTGGCGGCGCCGGCATTGATGTCGCCGCCGACGTAGCTCGGGTTGTGTTCCTCCTCCTGCACGGCGGTCAGCGTCGAGCGGGCCAGGACGAGGTCGCGGAATCCCGGCGCGAATCGCTCAATCTGCCTTTCGATGCGCTCGGTCATGTCCTCGGTCGAGCCGTTGGGCACGTGGCAGTAGGCCCACAAGGTGTGGTGACCCCCGGGGGCTCGGGTCCGATCGACGACGGAGGGCTGCACCACGAGGCAATAGGGATGCTCGGGATGGCGTCCCGCGTTGACGGCCGCCTCGCCCCGGGCGATCTCCTCGAACGTCCCACCCACGTGGATCGTCACGGCCTCCCGGCATCCCTCGGCGATCCAGGGGACGGGGCCGCGCAGAGCCCAGTCCACCTTGCACACGCCCGGGCCGTAGCGGTAGCGCCCCAGGGCATTCCCGTAGCGCCGCGGCATGTCGTCGCCCGTCATGTCGAGCAGCTGCCGCGGCGTCACATCGAGCACCGCGGCCCGAGCGGGTGGCAGTTCGTCGAGCCGTTTCACGAACCGTCCGGTCTGGACGCGCACGCCTCGGGCCGACAGCTCGGCGACGAGCGCGCCGACCAGCACGCCGGTCCCACCCTCGACCACGGGCCAGCCGAAGCGGTGCGCCAAGGCGGTGAAGAGGCGGGGGAAGACGCCCGAGAGCGGAGCGGTCAAGGGGAGCATGGAATGGGCGGCAGTGCCTGCCACGAGGGCGCGAGCTTCCTCGGTCTCGAACCGACGGGCCATGTGCTGCGCCGATCCCATCCCGCGCAGGCCGAACCGGGCCGCGGCGATCGGGTGAGCGGGCAGGGAGCGCATCGAGCCCAAGAATGCGGGGAGGATCTGGTCGATGTCCCGCACCAACGGACCGAAGGTGCGGGCGTACGTGCGGCCGTCCACCCCCAGTGACGCGGCGGCGTCGCCGACGTTGCTGCCGACGCAGACGGCCCGGCCGCCGTCGAGGGGGTGGGCGAAGGCCAGGGTCGGCGTCAGGAGTCGAACCCCGTGCGCGGCCAGGTCGAGGTCACTGAAGGCAGGCGATGCCAGGAGCAGCGGGTGCACCGCGGAGCACACGTCGTGCCGGAAGCCCGGCAGCGTCAGCTCCGCCGTCCGGCAGCCGCCACCGGGCTCGTCGCCGGCCTCGAGGACCTCGACGGAGAGCCCGGCGCGTGCCATGGTCAACGCGGCCACGAGGCCGTTGGGGCCCGCACCCACCACGACTGCGTCGACGCTGCTCATGGTCGTCCGGTCACAGGGAAATCGTGAGCCCTTCTTCCGCGCCGATGACCGGTACCTGGCCCTCGGCGAATCGGCACAGTGTCCGTTCCACCTCGGTGTCGACCCGATCGGGCCGATGGTGGAACAGCGCCACACGTCGGGCGCCCGCCCGGCCGCCCAGGCGCACCGCGTACTCCGCCGCGGCGTGGCCGAACGATCCCTCAGTCTCCACCTCCTCGGCGCGCAGATGGGCGTCGTGGATCAGCAGGTCGACGCCGCGGGCCAGTTCGAGGGCGGCCTCGTGATACTCGCCGAGCCCTTCAGGGCCGGCCCCCAGCGCGGTGGGCTGGTGGTCGGGGATGTAGGCGATCGCGGTCCGGCTGTCAGCAACGCGGAATCCGACAGTCCGCCCGCCTTTGTGGGGCACGTCCAGAGCGGAGACGGTGAATTGCTCGGCCTCGAAGGGAACAGCGGGCACGGGCCCGAACGACCACTGGCCCCGGAGCTGGGACGGCGCGATGGGGAAGAACGGGGGCGACATCATCCGGCTCAAGAGCGTCTCCGCGTCGGGTTGTCCCGCCTCGGCGGGCAGCAGCAGCGTGACGCGGGCATCGGGACGGTCGCCGCTGCGAAAGAAGGGAATGCCCTGCACGTGGTCCCAGTGCAGATGGCTCAGCAACACCGTGCCCCGGAACGGTTCGTCGCCGAGCAGCTCGGGCAGTCGCCGGAGGCCCGTACCGGCGTCGAGCAGCAGGGTGGGACGGGGCGGTCCCGGCTCGTCGGCGGACAGCGCGATGCACGAGGTGTGGCCGCCGAACCGGATGTACTCGGAACCCGGCGCTGGTGTCGATCCGCGGGTTCCGCAGAAGGTGACGCGCACGACTCAGTCTCGCGCGAGGTCCTCACGGCGATGGCCCGCCGAAAGCTCCTCCAGGTGCGAGCGGTCGATCAATTCCGCGTCGAACAGGGCTACCCGGCACGGGGTCACCGCAATATTGCTCGAAGTGCGACGCCCACCCTCGAGGTGGGCGCGCTCACCGAGGAGCGCGCCAGGGCCGTACTCTGCGAGCCGCTCGCCGCCGCGCTCGACGCGGACGATGCCGTCGAGGATCAAGAGGACCTCCGTCCCGGACTCACCCTCCTCGAAGAGGGCTGAGCCGGCTGGAAAGCGCTCGATACGGCGTTTGCCGCCACCCTGCATGAGCTGAGCCGAGAGGAACGTCTCGAGGGCGGACTCGACGGCTGCGACGAGCGCCTCGGAGTCTTCGTCACCCCACGGGCTGTGCTTGCCGAACGACTTGCGGTACCAGTCCTTGAAGTCGGTGAGCCCGGACTTGTGAGTGAGGCGGTTGTCGCCCCCGTACACCCAATGGCGCGGGAAGCGGCTGGCACCCACAAGGGCGTGTTCCGCCCGGCCGTCCGCGTGCAAGGTCAAGGAGAGGGTCGTCCAGACCAGTGGTGCCTGCCACTGGATGAACGGCTTGCGGCGTACGCGCCGCGGCGCCGGCATACCGGTCCGACCGCCACACGTCTGGACGAAGCGAACCCAGCCGTCCCCGACCTCGGGATCGCGCCGGATGTCGGGTAGCTGCACGGCTTGAAAGCGGTGCTTCACGGCTCGCAGGTTCACCAGGGTGGAGCCCATCAGCCCGCGACCGAGGTACCCGCAGTCGACGATGCGGCCGCCTCCGTCAACGGAGATGAAAGCCCGCAGCTCGTTGGCGAAGCGGAATCGGTCATCGTCGCGGAGCGCTTCGACGTCCATGCCCTCGACCGGAGGAGGCACGTCGTAGTGCGTGATGCCCGAGTCGAAGGCAAGCCGCTGGGCTCCTTCGATCGCTTCGCTGGGGATCCATGACAGCGACGTCACGAGCCCTTCGTGGCGGGTCAGCGCGTCTGTGCTCATGGTTCCCAGCGTCTACCGGAATGTCCAGGTTGACGAGTGTGGTGACAGGCATGGAGAGGTGTACCTAGCACCACCGTTGCCAGGAGGGTCCCCACCTGTTCCACCATGCCCGAGTGTGTGAGAACTAGAGGCGATGAGCGACCAGCACGAGGGCGTGGGGACGATTTCGGTGCTGCTTGCCGACGACAACCTCATCGTTCGCGAAGGAGTACGGGCCCTCATTGAGCGGCACAAGGATCTCCGGATCGTCGGCGTCGCCGCCGATTACGACGAGGTGGTCCAGGGTGCCAGCGCCCTCGAGCCGCAGGTTCTCGTCACCGATATCCGGATGCCTCCGTCGTTCAATCGTGAGGGGATCGACGCAGCCAAGGAGGTGCGCAAGCGCCACCCCGGCACCGGCGTCGTCATCCTCTCGCAGTACGACGACCCCGAATACGCAGTGTCGCTGCTCGCAGAGGGCTCCGCGGGATACGGGTACCTGCTCAAGGACCACATCGCGCAGGGCGACCAGTTAGTCGATGCCATCCGTGCCGTCGCCACGGGTGGCAACGCACTCGACCCGGCAATCGTCGATGCGCTCGTGCGGCCCGTCACCTCGCACGGCGGGCTGTCCCCCGCAGAAGAAGAGCTGCTCGGCATGGTCGCCGAGGGGAAACCGATCAAGGCCATCGCGGCGTCCAAAGGCCTGCCCCCCGAGGCGGTCGACGCCGAAGTCGAGGCCGTCTTCGTGAAACTCGCCGAAGGGGTATCGGCTGGAACCGAGGGCGCGTTGCAGCGCCTGCGTCTGCTGCACAAGGCGATCGTGGACCGGGAGGAACAGGGCGAGACACTCTCACGCCTGCTCCCGGGGGGGCTGGCGGAGAAGCTCCGACGCGACGGACGCAACATCGGGGAGACCGAGCGGGTCGTCGTGACGGTGCTGATGAGCGACATCCGTTCGTACTCGACGATCGCCGAGCACGCCGACCCCAGCCAGCTCGCCAGCCAGCTCAATGTGCACCGGGCCGCCATGAACGACGCCATTCTCGGAGAGAACGGCACCGTCATGCAGTTCGTCGGCGACGCGGTAATGGCGGTCTTCGGCGCACCCTTCGAGCAGCCGGACCACGCCGACAGGGCGGTGATGGCAGCGATCGCCATGCATCAGAAGCAGTCGAAGATCAATGCCAAATGGGAGACAGAGGGTCTCCCGGCGTTCGGCCTCGGCCTCGGCCTGTCGACCGGCGAGGCCGCCGCGGCGCTGCTCGGCTCCGAAGAACGGCTCGAGTACACGCTCGTGGGTGACACCGTGAACATGTCCCAGCGCCTCCAGCAGCTCGCCGATGCGGGCGAGATCGTGGTCTCGCAGGGGACCGTCGAAGCGTGGGACACCTCCCGAGAGACAAAAGAACTACCCCCCCAGCTCGTGAAAGGACGCGAGACTCCTGTGATCGCATACAAACTGGTGGAGGGCGCACCCTCGACGGAGGGGCGCTCCGTAGGAGAAGGAAGCTGACATGGATGCCTTGATCGTCGACAAGGTTCGCAAGACCTTCGAGGCGGAGAACGCACCCGTGCGTGCGCTCCGCGGTGCCAACCTGGTCGTACCCTCGGGCGACTTCGTGGCGCTCATGGGACCCTCGGGTTGTGGGAAGTCCACGCTCCTCAACCTCGTGGCTGGGCTCGATGTCGCCGACGAAGGCACGATCACCGTGGCCGGCGAACTGGTGACCGGGCGCACCGAAGACGAACTGTCGCAATTGCGCCGGCGCCACATCGGCATCGTGTTCCAGTTCTTCAATCTCCTCGAGGGCATGACAGTGCTCGAGAACGTCGCGCTGCCAGCCGTCATTGCCGGCCGCAAGCGCAAGGCGGCCGAGACGCGGGCCCGCGACCTGCTCGACCTGCTCGGGATCGGTGACAAAGCGGGGACCGTGCCCGGCATGCTTTCGGGCGGGCAGCGCCAGCGGCTGGCGATCGCGCCGCGCACTGGCGAACGAACCCACCCTGCTGTTGGCCGACGAGCCGACAGGCGCGCTCGACTCCGAGGGCGGCCAAGAGGTCATTGAGCTCTTGAGCCGCCTGCACACTGGAGGCCAGACCATCGTGCTGGTCACGCACGATCCGGGCGTGGCCTCGGTGGCATCGCGGATCGTGCGTATGCGCGACGGCAGGATCGCGGCAGACGAGGATGCGGAGATCCCCGTCGCGGTCCAGTCCTAGCGCGACATCACGATGACCGTCGGCGGCGATATGCAGCTCGAAGTGGGCGAAAGCCCGGTCTTCGCCGCGTCCAGGCCGGGCACCACGACGTTTGGACGCTTTCGGCTGCTCCAGGTCCTGATCCTCGGTCTCACCATCGCGGGAGTCGTCGTCGGGCTGCGCATCTCCGTTCCCGGTGGCCTTTCTCCGGTCAACTCGGTCGCGTTCGGTTTGACCCTTGCCTGGGCGCTCGTCGGATTCGTCGATGCCCGCGCCCGGGATCGCGTCGGCTCGGCCGTGTCCCCCTTTCACCTGCTCGCCGGGCTCGACGCGCTGGTCGCAGCGATCGCGCTGGCCGCCGGCCGCAAAGCCGAGACGCTGCACGGGTGGAGCGGTGCGCGTGATCTCGCGACGTTGGCGGCGATCGAAGTGACGGCCATCTCGTTCCATTTCCTGCTTGGGTTGCCCGACGGTCATCTGCGCGACACAGCTCGGCGCACCGCTGCCGTCGGCGCGTACGTGATCGCGCTTGGCGTGGGGGTCGCGTTCATCGCGGACCATCAGCCCTTCACCCTGATTGACGGGGCGACGAGTTGGATCGTGGCGGGGCTCCTCGTGATCGCACCGATGCGCGCCCGCTATCTCGCGTCGATCGGCGCGCAGCGCGAGCGAATGGACTGGTTCGGCATCGGCGTGACCCTGGCGGCCACCGTGGCCCTGGTCGTCACGGTGCTGCACCTCCTGGTGGGATGGCCCGGACCTCTGGGCGCCGTCGCGGCCGGGGCGACCGTACTCGTGCCCATCGGACTCCTGGCCGGCGAGAGCCGCAAGCTCGGTCCGCACGGGAGCCGGGGGCTCGTGCAGGTCCTGGCGGTGTTCGGCTTCGTCGTCGTGGTCTCCGCCATCTACCTCGTCGTCGTGCTCGGCCTCGGCCACACGCCGAAGACCACGGGCGACAAGGAAGTCCTCGCGCTCTCCATGGTTGCGTCCGGGGTGGCCGCGGTCATCTTCGTCCCGGTGCGAGAGCGGTTCTTGGAGTCGGCCACGCGTTTCGTGTACGGATCACGCGAGGCGCCGGACGAGGTCCTGCGAACCTTCGGGAGCAGGCTGACCAGGGCCATCCCGATGGACGAGCTGCTCCTGCAGCTGGCCGAGTCGTTGCGCAAGACGATGAGCCTCCAGAGTGCGGAGGTCTACACGGGGACGGGCGAGGTCCTCGAGCGTACGGCCAGCGTGCCCGACCTCGGTCCGGACTCCATCGTCGTCTCTCCCCGGGAGCGCCCCGTGGTGACACGCGCCGGGGTGTCGGGAACTGCCTGGGCGAGCATCTGGTTGCCCACGTTGCTCCGGGAACGGGACGACGAGCAGATCAGGGTCGCGCCGGTGAGCCACGCGGGGGAGCTCCTGGGACTGATCGTGGTGGAGCGTTCGTCCCTGGCCAGCGCATTCTCCGAGGACGACGACCGGGTGCTCGCCGACCTGGCCCGCCAAGTCGGCCTGGCCCTTCACAACTCGCAACTCGACACGGCGCTCCAGACCACCCTCGACGAGGTCCGCAAGCAAGCAGACGCCTTGCGAGAGTCGAGGGCGAGGATCGTGGCCAGCGGCGATGCCGAGCGGCGGCGGGTGGAACGGAACCTGCACGACGGAGCCCAGCAGCACCTCGTCGCGCTTGCGGTGAATCTCCGCCTGACCAAGGACATCATCGTCGACGACCAGGAAGCGGGCCTCGAGATGCTCGACCAGCTCGCTGGCGAGGTGCAAGAGACGATTCAAGAACTGCGTGAGCTCGCGCACGGCATCTACCCGCCACTGCTGGTTGACAGCGGCCTGGTCGAGGCACTCCGCGCCGCGGCCAACAGGAACCCGCTCCCGGTCGAGTTGGTCACCGACGGCATCGGGCGGTACCCCGCAGAGGCCGAGGCCGCCGTCTATTTCTGCTGCCTCGAGGCCCTGCAGAATGCGGCGAAACATGCTCCGGACGCCCGCGTGGTCGTGCGCCTGTGGGAGGACTCGGGGGGTCTGCTGTTCACCGTCACCGACGACGGGCCCGGCTACGACTCCGAGAAGGCACAACGGGGCCATGGCTACATCAACATGGCGGACCGCCTGGGCGCGATCGGTGGCACCGTGCGCTGGGACTCCGAGCCCGGGAAGGGCTCCCAGGTGCGCGGTTCCGTGCCGCTGGTCTGAGCGATCCGCGCACGGCCCCGAGTCGTCCGGTGCAGTCGCGGGGGCAGTCAGACGGGGGCAGTCAGACCGAGACGAACTCGTCCGTGTCTCGCCGCTCCCACAATTGGCGGAGCGTGTCGGTGGCGAGGTGCTCCTTGTTCAGGTACGCCCGGGCGCCGCTGGTCGCCACCTCCGGCGGCAGGTCGCCGGCGTCATAGGTCGAGCAGAGGATGACCACCACGTCGGGGTGGTGCGACACCATCGTGCGGGTGGCCTCAATCCCGTTCATCTCAGGCATGTTGATGTCCATCAGGACGAGCGCCGGGTTCAGCTCTTGCTCCAAGGACACCGCCTCGGTCCCGTTCGCCGCCTCACCCACCAGTTCGAACTCCGTGGCTCGTTTGAGCACAGCCTTCATCGCCGCTCTGAACGGAGCCTGGTCATCGACGATCAAGACGGGGAGTCGTTCACCCACGCTTTCCATTGTCGCACGACCGGGACCGGGGGGGCTGTGGTGGTGCCACGCCTCTGTGGTGGTGGTGTCACCCTCCTCCGGGATCACTGAGGTAGACGAGCACCGCCTTGACACGCCGATTTACGTCGCGCTCCTCGGTCAGGCCGAGCTTGGAAAAGATGGAGTTGGTGTGCTTCTCGACGGCACGCTCGGAGACCTGCAACGAGCTGGCGATCGCGGCATTGCTCTTGCCCTTGGCCATTTCGCCCAGAATCTCCGATTCACGCGGGGTGAGCCAGGAGAGGTCCGATTTCCGTCGCGAGGATTTCGCCTCGATGAGCTCGTCGACGATCTGCGGGTCGATCATGGAGCCGGACTGAGCGACCGTTCGGATGGCCTGCGCCAGCTCGTCGGCTCCGGCGACCTGCTCCTTCAAGAGGTAGGCGCGCCCAGCTGACCCGGTCTCGAGGAGCGCCAGGGCGTAGGAGGGCGTCTTGTACTGGCTGAGGACGACGACGCCGACTTCGGGCTTGTGCTCGCGGAGCCATGATGCGGCTTGGATTCCCTCGTCGGTCCCGGTGGGCGGCATGCGGATGTCGGTCACCACGACGTCGGGCGTGGTCTCCTCAATGAGCTCGAGGAGCTCGGGGAGGTCGGCGGCTCGGCCGACCAGGTCCAAATCGTCCTCGCCGTCGATGATGCGCGAGATCCCCTCCCGCAGGAGTGCGTTGTCCTCCGCCAGTACCACCCGAATGCTCGCCATGCGGCACGTACGGTAGCGCGAAGGACGGAAGCTGCCCAGGTCAGCGCCCTCCTGACCCGGTCGCAGGCGTGGTGGTGGCACCCCCGCCAGGGTCCTGGTGGCACCCTTGGCCGGCCGGGCACCGTCGGGGACACTGAAACCGGTGCAGCGGACCCCCTTGAGAGAATCGGTGCCGTGATCGAACGCGCGCTCGGCATCGTGCGCTTCCGGCTCCGCGCGCTCGTTCCACCGCCGCTGGACCGGTTATGTGTCCCTCGTCGTCCTCATCGGCCTCGTCGGGGGCCTGGGCCTGGGAAGCCTCGCCGCCGCCCGGCGTACGCAATCGTCCTTCTCGACCTTCTTGGCCGCGTCGAACCCCTCGGACGTTTTCGTCTCTTTGTACGCCGGGTCGTCGGGTGGTGCGAGCAACCCGAACTACAACCCCGAGCTGACCAGGGCGATCGCCGCGCTGCCCCACGTGCGCCACGTGGCCGTCGGGCTTGTGCTCACGGGGGCGCCCCTCACGCGTGATGGCACGCCTCGGATCCGTGTCAGCGGTCTGGCCTACCCGGTCGCAAGCGTCAACGGACTCTTTTACTCACAGGACCGGCTCGGAGTGTCGGCTGGTCGGATGTCCGACCCTGATCAGCCCGACGAGATCGTCATGGCCCCGGTGGTGGCGAAACTGCTCGGCTTTCACGTCGGACAGGTGATCCCGTACGGTTTCTACGACCAGGCACAGCAGAGCTTGCCCGGGTTCGGCACCAACGCGGTTCGTCCCGCCATTCGTGTGTCCTTGCATCTGGTCGGCCTGGCCTCGTTGAACTCCGAGATCGTCGAGGACGATGTCGACACCCTTCCCACCTTCATTCCCCTCACGCCCGCCTTCACCCGTCAGGTGCTCGCGCACAAGGGTCAGCAGTTCTCCACCGCAGTCACCTACGGGATCCAGACCGTGGGAGGGGCGGCTACGGTGCCGGCGGTCCAGCGGGAACTCTCGGCGCTCATCCCACCAGATCTGCAATATTCCGAGCACTCGGTGGTCCCGGTGGCGGCGAAAGCCGACGCGGCCCTCAAGCCGATCTCCATCGCCCTCGGCGTCTTCGGTGGCGTGGCCCTGCTGGCCGCGCTCCTGATCGCCACCCAGGTGGTGGCACGCCGGTTCCGTGCGGAGTCGGTGGAGCTCGGCATCCTGCGCGCGTTGGGTGCTGGTCCTGCAGACACCGTCCTCGACGTCCTCATCGGGGTCGTCGCAGCGATCCTGGCTGGGTCGCTGCTCGCGGTGGTCGTGGCCGTGGCGTTGTCGCCGGTCGCCCCGCTCGGGCCAGTTCGTCCCGTGTATCCCTCACCCGGGATCTCCTTCGATTCCACCGTTCTGCTCCTCGGCGCGCTCCTCATGTTCGTGGTCCTGACGGCGGTCGCCACCCTCTTGGCGTTCGCCAATGCGCCACATCGAGTGGCGCGACGGCCGCGCATCCGGTCGTCGTCGGGGGCCAACGTGGTGGCGAGCCTGGCGCGGAGCGGGCTTTCGGCATCCAGGGGTCGTCGGCGTGCGCATGGCCCTGGAGCGAGACGACTCGCGCGCCGCAGTCCCGGTGCGCTCCGTTCTGCTCGGCTCTTCGCTCGCGGTGGCGCTCGTGGCGGCGACATTGACGTTCGGCAGCAGCCTGGCGACGTTGGTCGCCAACCCACCCCTCTACGGCTGGAATTGGTCCTACATCTTGAATCCGATCGGGTCGGGGAACGGCAATGTCCCTCCGATCGCCCTGACCATGCTGCACCACGACAAATACGTCGCGGCCTACACGGGCGCAGACTTCTTCGACGTCGAGATCGACGGGCAGGGCGTGCCGATCCTCCAGTCCAACGTCGCCTCGCCCGTTGCCCCGCCGATCCTTTCCGGCCACGGTGTCCAGGCTGCACACCAGGTCGTCCTCGGCGCGGCGACGATGGCGCAGCTCCACAAGCGGCTCGGCCAGTACGTGACCACGTCGTACGGCAGCCCGAAGGACGCACCCCTCTACGTACCACCGACGCGTCTGCGGATCGTCGGTACGGCGACGTTCCCCGCCATCGGGTTCGCCAGCACCGTGTCCGACCACACGTCCATGGGCACCGGTGCGCTCATGTCCTTCCAGATGCTCCCGAAAGCGTTCCTCGCCGCGATGAACAATCCGAACCCCCTCCTCAACGGGCCGAACCTGGTCTTGATCCGCTTGAAACCCGATGTGCCGCCGCAACAGGCCCTGGCCAGCCTCGAGGCCGTCGCCCACAACGTGAACGTGGCGTTCTTGCGGCTCTCCGGCGGGCCGGGAATCAACGTGGTGGTGGTCCAAGGAGTCCAGCGCCCGGCCGAGATCGTGAACTACCGGACCATGGGCCTGACGCCAGCCCTTTTGGTGTCGGGTCTCGCTCTTGGCGCTGTCGTCGCGCTCGCCCTGACGCTCGAACGCGTCGGTGCGCCAGCGTCGCCGGGACCTGGCCTTGCTCAAGACCATCGGGTTCGTCCGCCGTCAGCTCGGTGCCGCCGTGGCGTGGCAGGCGTCGATCGTCGCGCTCATCGGCATCGTCATCGGCATCCCCTTGGGGATCGTCGCGGGACGATTGCTGTGGGACCTCTTCGCGCGCCAGATCTATGCAGTCCCGTATCCGACGGTGTCGCCCGGTGCGATCGCATTGCTCGCCGCCGGCACCATCGTGCTGGCCAACGTGGTCGCCGCCTTCCCGGCGCGGGCTGCGGCGCGGACACGCCGACCGCGCTGATGCTGCGCGCCGAGTAGCGATCCTCGACTGGTCCGCCTCTCCGGCGGGAAACGTTGCGTCCTATTTGTTCGGCGCGAGAGCAGACTTGAGGTCGAACAGGGCCTCGTCCAACTCCGACGAGCGCTGTCGGCGTGCGGCATCGGCAGACGCCAGCTGGTCGCCTGTCGGATGCTCGCCGCCGGAGCGCATCAGGTGGTCTGCCTCGATTGCGAACGCGAGCCCCCGGAGGCTCTCGGCGCACCGGGTGCACATGCCCCGCGTGACGTCGTCGGGTGCGGATGCGGCGGCGCGCTCGAGCCCCTCGACCGCCTCGTCGACTTGGACGGCGACGTGTGCGCGGCGCTGCTGGTCGTCGTTCTCGGTCTGCGAGAGCACGAGATCACGGGCGAGCTCGGCCGCCGTGATGGCCGGGCGAACCGTGCGCCGCCAATCGGCGGCCTCAGCCTGTCTGCGGCTCCGGGCGATGAGGAGGGCGACCAGGACGATGGCCAGCACGATCACCGCGGCGAGCAGGATCCAGCCCCATGTCTTGGAGCTCGACGAGGACTTCGCTGATGTCGTGGTGGTCGTCGTGGGGTGAGAGGTCGTCGTGGAAGGGTGCGCCCGGGTCGTCGTCGTTGTCGGCGCCACGGTCGTCGTCGTCGTGGTCGGGGCCACGGTCGTGGTCGTCGGCGCCAGGGTCGTGCTCGTCGGCGCCAGGGTCGTGCTCGTCGTCGTGTCCTGGGCCGAGGCCGCCGCCGAGAAGAGCCCGAGCGAGACGGGAGCCGCTGCGAGCACGAATAACAGCGCGGCCATCGCCTTGTGTCGCCTCAGGTCCATGCGGGCAGCCTACGGCGACCGGTTCCGACCGGCAGGGACCGTGGAGCCTGGTCCTCTTCGCCCCGGTACCCTCACCCAAGACCGACCGGAGGCCCCCATGCATCTCGACATTCACGTCCCACGCTTTACGTGGCCAGGTGGCGCCGCTGCCATCGGGCCGACATTCGGCGAGCTGGCCCAGACGGCTGAGGCAATCGGTGTGCGCACGCTCTCGGTGATGGACCACTGGTTCCAGATGGAGATGCTGTGGCCGGCGGAGGAACCGATGCTCGAGGGGTACACCACCCTGTCGTTCGCCGCTGCGAAGACCGAGCGGCTGCGCTTCCGCCTCCTGGTCGGCGGGGTGACCTACCGCCACCCCGGCTTGTTGGCCAAGACGGTGACGACCCTCGACGTGCTCTCCGGCGGCCGAGCCGAGCTGGGACTCGGCGCCGCGTGGTACGAGCGCGAGCACCGAGGCCTGGGCGTTCCCTTCCCGCCGCTCTCTGAGCGCTACGAACGATTGGAGGAAACCATTCAGATCTGCTTCCAGATGTGGAGCGACGACGACGGTCCGTACGAGGGCGCCCATTTTCGGCTGGCCGAGACGCTGTGCTCTCCTCCTCCTGTCAGCGCCCCGCGTCCTCGGCTCCTGATCGGTGGAGGTGGTGAGCGCAAGACGCTCCGGCTCGTCGCGATGTACGCCGACGCCTGCAACTTCATCGGTGACGCTTCGACGGTGGCGCACAAGGTCGACGTGCTGCGGACGCATTGCGAGACCGTCGGGCGGGACCCGGCGACGATCGAAGTGACCGCCCTCATCATGGTTCCCGAGGACGCCGAGCCGGATGCGATCCTCCGTGAGGCAGAGGCACTCCGCTCGGCCGGCGCGGACACGATTGTCGTGCGATCGACCGGACCGGAGCCGTCGCGCTGGCTGGAGACGACCTGGGGATCGGTCTTACCCCGCCTCGACTCGCTCTAATTTTTTCGGGCGTTATCGTGCAGTCCCTGGGCCGCTAGCTCATCGGGAAGAGCAGGGGACTTTTAATCCCAAGGTGCCGGGATCGAGACCCGGGCGGCCCACCGATTCCCAGTTCAGTCCGTTGCCGGCGCCATCCTCGGCCGGGTTTGTAGCCAGTTCTGTAGCCAATGGGTCGAAGTCGGGCAGCTCGCCAAGCCACAGTGCTCGGCGCATCGCGTCTGCAGCGTGCATCCGTGACGGCGCCAGCAAGTGCCCGTAGACGTCCATGGTCACTCGGATAGAAGCGTGTCCGAGGGTGTCGGAGACGACCTCGAGCGGCACGCCCATGGCGAGAAGCAGCGAGGCGCAGGAGTGGCGCAGCTCGTGGATGCTCCAGTGGCCGAGGCCGGCTCGCTTGCAAATTCGTCGGCACGGTACGGCCGAAGGCCTCGGGATCGAGCGGGGTGCCGATCGTGGAGGTGAACACGAGGTTGGACTCGTTCCGCCAGATCCGAGCCGTCGTGCGCTCTCTCCTGCCGTCCCGGTGCGCCTTGAGCGCCTCCACGACGGATCGACAGGTGCAGGGTGCGGCTGCTCCGGCAGTCTTGAGATCAGCCAGGAGGACACCCTGCCCGCCGTGGCGCAGCAGTTGCCGTCGGATCCGGACGAGCGGCATCGGGTCCTCGAGCTTCAAGTCGTCCCAGGAGATCCCGAGCAGCTCACCTCTCCGCAGGCCGAGGGCGAGCGCCACCACGTAGGCGGCCTCCAGGCGCTCGCCCTTCACTTCGCGCAAGAAGGCCTGGGCTTGCTCTGGCGTCAGCGTTCTGTCCCTCATGCCGTGGGATCTTCACGCCGTCGGCGATGGCGGCCAGGTTTCGAGACAGGATCCCTTCCTGCTCGGCCCGGCGAAGGGCCCGCCGCAGGACGGCTCGGGCGATCCGGCGGGTCTCGGGGGCATACCCCTGCGCTTCGAGGGTCGAGAGCATTCGCTCACGTGGGCGGGGGAGAGCTGGTGGAGTTTCACGGAGCCGACGGTGGGAGGGTCACGTAGCGATCAATGGCATTGCGGTAGATGACCTCAGTGCGGGGGCTGACGGTGCCCGGGAGGAAGCGAGTCAGCCAGTCTTCGAGGTACCGCCCGACGGTCAGGTTGGCCGGAGCCGGTAGCGACCCCGCGTCAACGGTCCGCTGCAGCGCGCGCAACTTGTCGCGGACCTCCCTCTGTGTCTTCCCGTAGACGGCCTTGCGACGACGTCTGCCGTTCTTAAGTCCGAAATCCACACTTCCGACCCACTGGCCGTCCCGCCGCCGGTAGATCGATCCCTCCCCTTTCCCTCGGCGTCCCGTGGCCATGTGCAAGTCTCCCAGTTCGCTGTCTCAGTCGTTCCGTCCCGGTGGGAGAACGGTCCGATGCATCGGCCATGCATGAGCCGGAACCTGTGCTTCGGCCCGCAGCCGCTCTACGTACTCGGCCAACGCCGCAGCCGGGATGCGGCGACTCGTTCCAATCCGCACGGAGTCGAGCTCGCCGTTGCGCAGCAGTTCGTAGACCTTTGTACGACAGATGGAATGCGACGCCGCGGCTTGTTCGGCCGTCACGAGAAGCGGCCCCGCACCGCTTGCGCTCGCTTCCGACTCGGGTATCGATGCATCCATAGCGATCCCTCCGGGTTCGGAAGGGATTCCTTCCCTACTTGTAAGAGCCGCTGGAAAATGCAGCACCGGACAAACTCCAGCTCAGAGCCTTGCGAAATCCGACTCCGGCGACTTCGCTGAGCAAAGACGTCCAACATCGAGATGAGACAGCAGAGGCGACACGCAATGTAGTGATCCCCGGAGAGACGGAATGGGCCAGGAGAAGAGAAAAACAGGCAAGGTCGACCCAGGAGCGAATGAGACGCAGCGAGCACATCAATGAAGAGCGACAGTATGAACAACGGCAAACTGAAAACAGAATCAGACATCCCCCAGATCAGACCTCAGATGTCCGCGTTCTTCTGTACTGCTTTAAACCGCCCTTCCCCGCAGGCGGCGGCTACGCCGCCGCCTCGGCCGGGCGGGAGGGCCTTCGGCCCTTGTTGGTGCGCTCTCTACTCGGGTGCTGTCCGGGCGCCTCTGAGCGGATTCTGGGGGCCAAGAGGCGCATCCAGGCCGTCCGCCGAGCGGCCGGCCAACTCCATTGTGGAGGGCTCGAAGAGGATCGGCCGCAGCCCTCAAGGGTTTGCTTCGCCGGCCTCCGGCCGCCCTTGACCGCTGCTTGTCTGAGGCGTCGTCCTACGCCCCGTACGGCACCATGGGGGCACGCGATCTGAACTCAAACTCGCTCGGGGTCGGTAGTTTGCGCTCGGTATACGTCTTCGGCTCAATAGCCCCATGCACCTCGGCTATTTCTCCAGTGAGCCATTATTTAGTGGCATACGCAATCTCGCCTACGGAAACGCGGCAAGACCTATGAAGGTTTTCATCACACCTGTCGAACGGCACGATTGGGCATGGACCGACGATGCCAGTGCGCTGTTAGCTCTTGCTGAGAAAGCGGATCCTCACGAGCATCAGATTGTAGATAGCCCAGAGGACGCTGGCGTGATACTGATCACGGATCTCAGGGACACTGAATTCATGTCTTCGCTGCGCACCAACGCTGTCCTTCGCTCTTATCCCGACAAATGTTTCGTGGTGAGCAACCTAGACCGGCCGATCGGTTTAGTCCGTGGCATTTACACCTGTATTCCTCGCTCGACTTTGACATCTGAACGCTTTCGCGCTGGTTTTTATCTGACAGAAGGCAACCGATGGAAGAACCCTTTCGTCTGTGAGATGGCTGAAAAAGAATGCGATCTCGATATCTTCTTCTCGTTTTTGGGTCGTTCTTCAGCACCGTGTCGCGCCGAACTCTTGGCACACAAGTGGCGCCGTGACGACATCGTCGTTGAAGACCCGGCATATGACCACTGGGACCTTGATGCCCTTGAAACTCCTGGACGAGTAGCACAGCAGCGCTATTTTGCCGAGATCGCCAGTCGATCGCGGTTCGTGATCTGCCCTCGCGGTTGGGGTTCCTCAAGCATACGCCTGTTCGAGGTTATGGAGATGGGTCGAGTACCGGTGATCATTTCTGACGCCTGGGTCGAACCAAAAGGACCGAAATGGGCTGATTTCTCAGTGCGTGTCTCTGAGGCTGATGTCTTGAGGCTTATTGAGATACTCGAACCCCTCGAAGATCATTGTCACGAGATGGGTCGACGTGCTCGGGACGAGTGGCAATACTGGTTTAGCGAAGAAAAGCAGTTCAACTACATAGTGGATTCTTGTGTCGACATTCGCCGAACTTCGCGGGTTTCAGAGCATTACATGAGATTGAGTTGGCCCGCGATTGTTGGGCTGGCTCGAATGCGTGAATCTGGACGGCGGGTAATCTCACGCCTTACGTAGGGGTGTGACCCGTCCATTGGTCTACACGCCTTGAGGAAGTCGTCGGACGAGTGCCCCAGTTCGCCGGTTCGGGGATAGCGCTCTGACGTGTTCAAGAGCACCTCGAGGATCTGACGGCGTTGCGTGAGTTCGGCCGGCGGCGAGCCTGAGCGCCTCCTGCGCGTAGCCTTTCAGAGAGCAACGAGGCTGATCGTCACCAGCGCCACGACTATGAAAATGGCCGCGCATGCCAAGCTGAGAGCCGGACTTGACGTGAGCCGAACAGAGCGCCGGATCGGCAACTCGTAGAACATGTATGACACAGCGGCGATACCGACAGTGACGAGGATCAGGGCCACCTTGCTTTCAAGCGGATACAAGTCGTTGCGACCCCACCAGTGCACAGCGAGCATGAGGACCGGGACTTCCCACAGGTACATGCCGTAGGACCATCGCCCGATCGCTCGCAACGGGCGCAACGCGAGCAGCCGTTCAGCACCCCAGCCCGGCACCGGGGTGCCACCGATGATGACCAGCGCCGTCCCGGCCACCGGCAGGATTGCCAGCCAGCCGGGATAAGGCGTTGTCGCTATGTCGAGGTAGTTCGCCAGGATGACGAGGCCGAGGCCGAGCCACGTGAGCGCGCCGGCCGCGGCTTTGGGTATCCGAAGCCAGAGCGGGGCGTTCCATGCGATCAGGCACCCGACGGCCAGCTCCCACGCCCTCGTGAACGACGAGACGTAGTGGACGAGGTCGAAGGTGCGAGACGCGATCACCGACCATGCGAGCGATGCGCCGACGATGCCGAGGAGCACGATGGTCGCCTTGAGGCGCCACGACACTCTGCGTGCCACCACCAGTGCGGTGAGGATCAGTGCTGGATAGACGAGGTAGAACTGTTCCTCGACGGCCAGCGACCAATAAGGCGAGAAGGGCTGCGGCCGATATGCCTCCCATTCGATGGCGGTGTGGTCGAAGTTGAACACGAAGAACACGACCCAGTGCGCAGGATCGACGAGACCCTCAGTCGCACTCCTCCCTGCAGTGAGGCGCTCCAGGACCATGATGACGACCACGACCAGCATGGCGAGGGGAATGATGCGCCGTCCGCGCCGGGCGTAGAATTGAGAAGTGACGTGCCCCCCGTCGAGTCTCGCTCTCGCAGGAGAACACCGGTGATGACGAATCCCGAAATGACAAAGAACACGTCGACACCGATGCCGCCGCCAAAGAACCCAGGGATGAAGAAGTGAGAGAAGAGCACGAGCAGAATCGCCACCGCTCGCATCCCCTCGATATCAGGTCGAAGCTTGCGATCCCCTGGAGCCGTTCCCGCCTCGTCGCCCGACTTGAGGAACCGCCCTTCGTCCGTAGTCGCCACCGAAAGGCATTATGGCTTCCGATTCCCTAGGAGTTATCGCGATGAAGGTCGCTTCGCATGTGGGATAGGGCGGATGGTTTACGGAGCGTTCAGGTTGAGGGCCAGAAGAGGTCGCCCAGTACGCCGGGTCGATGAGCAGTGCCAGTCCGACCATGACAAGATCGAGGACGGTGGAGATAGTGCCCTTCATCGAAGAACACCTCGATGGTGTGATTCGTCTGTGCAATGTGGAAGGTTGGCCTTCCTTTCCAGGCGACCCTGAGCGAGCCATCCGTGTGCTGACCGCACCAGGGGTCACCACGGTCATCGCTTTGGACGACGGGGCGGTTGTCGGCTTTGCCGAGCTCTTCAGCGATGGTGAGCTGCAAGCGTTCTTGGCGAATTTGGCCGTTGACAAACGATTCCGCGGGCGAGGGACGGGACGAGCTTTGGTTGCAGAAGGCTCTATGTCTGGCCGGTGGTGAGCGAATTGATCTGCTGAGCGAGGACGACGCCGTGGGGTTCTATGAGAGCTTCCCCAACTTCAAAAAGCTGGGGGTTTCGGCTGTACCCATTCCATCGTCAGGGCGAAAGTCAGGGCGATTTGCCCCAGATCTGAGGTGCCCCCGATCGCCGGACCTGGGCGCACCCTGGCATGAGTGGGGCAGGGTAGTCGGCTCGCCCTGGGCGCCGTTCTCGGCACTCAGGGCAGGAAGGGCCGACGCCGATACCGTTGAGTATGGGCGCCGACCATGGACCACAGACCTTTGACGACCCGAGCTGGTGGTCGCTTGCGATCATGGCGTTCGTGA
>CAWBUQ010000023.1:0-475728 GCA_963791995.1 uncultured Acidimicrobiaceae bacterium
CTCGTGGCGGCTGCAGGGCAGCGGCCGTTTGTCCGCCGGTGCGCTCGGGTAGGGGCCACTCGAGGAGGTAATCGTCGCCGGATGCAACCCGAAGCGGAGCTGCGTGGTCGCGCCCGCGCCGATAAAGGAAGCAGCAGCACCGACGCGAAGACAACGTCGGCTGCACCGCCCGTTTCGCTTCCTGCGAAGTGGACGCGACCGGTGGTCAGGGCGGTGAGCCCCCAGGTTGACGGCGGTCGACGAGCCACCAAGTCAACCGTGGGAGAGGTCGTTGCGGTCAGTGCCGACGCCTTCGCTGACGGCCATACCCCCCTCTGGTGCGAACTGCGCTACCGCCACGAATCGGCAAGTGCCTGGACCGTCACGCCGATGACGAAATCCTACGACGACCGCTGGTACGGCGACCTTCCGGTGACTGAACCAGGCGTGTATCGCTTCTGGGTGCGCGCCCGCGTCGACGAATTCGCCGGTTGGCGCGAAGAGCTGCGGGCTCGGGCTGAGGCCGGCCAGGACCTCGCACCGCACCTCGAGACGGGAGCCCGCCTTCTTGAAGCCGCCATGGCACTGGCACGCTCGAATGAGAGACGGCTTCTCGGGTGCCTGGCGAAGGTCCTGCGCTCCGGCGAACGGGGTCTCGAGACTGACGCTCCGTCGGACCTCTCGGAATGGTCGGATCAGATGGCGACCTCCGGTCTGACCCATGTGGGTGATGTCGTCTTCTCCCGCCGCCTTGGATCAGTCATGGGGCAGCTCGCACTCCCCGCGACGGCTGTCAGTGCCGGTCCGTTCACCGTTCTGGCCGAAACGGCAAAGGCTCGCTTCAGCTCGTGGTACGAGATGTTCCCCCGCTCGGCATCGACCGACGGCACCCATGGAACCTTTGCGGACGTCAGACGCAGGCTCAATTACGTCGAGGCCATGGGGTTCGACGTCCTGTACCTGCCCCCCGTCCACCCCATCGGCCGCACCGCCCGCAAGGGACGCGACGGTGCGCAGACGGCCGGACCAAACGACGTGGGGAGCCCGTGGGCTATCGGCGCACCGGAAGGCGGCCACACTTCGGTTCATCCGGACCTCGGGACGTTGGCCGACTTCCGGGATCTGGTGGCGGATGCAGCTACACGCGGCATCGACGTCGCCATCGATCTTGCCTTCCAGGCCTCTCCAGACCACCCATGGGTCCGCGAACATCCGACCTGGTTCCGCCACGCACCGGACGGCTCAATCCGCTACGCCGAGAACCCTCCAAAGCGCTACGAGGACATCTATCCGTTCGACTTCGAGTCGCCCGACTGGCCCGACCTTTGGCTTGCCCTGCTCGATGTCGTGCGGTTCTGGATCGCGCAGGGCGTGCGCGTGTTCAGAGTGGACAACCCTCATACCAAGCCCTTCCCGTTCTGGGAGTGGTTGCTGTCCTGCGTGCAGGCAGAAGCGCCCGACACGATCTTTCTGTCCGAGGCGTTCACCAGGCCGAGGATCATGGAGTACCTGGCCCGCATCGGGTTCACACAGTCCTACACGTACTTCACGTGGCGCTCGTCCAAATGGGAACTCGAGTCATATTTCACCGAGCTCACCCATTCCGAGACCGCGCACTACTTCCGGCCCAACCTGTGGCCGAACACGCCCGACATTTTGACGGACGAGTTGCAACACGGAGGGCGAGGTGCATTTCTGGGCCGGCTCGTTCTGGCTGCCACTCTCGCCGCCAGCTATGGGATTTACGGCCCCGCCTTCGAACTCCAAGAGCACATTGGCCGTGATGAGGGCTCCGAGGAGTACCTGCGCTCAGAGAAGTACGAGATCCGCTCCTGGGACATCGACAGCCCGACCGGCCTCGCTGCTTTCATTGCGTTGGTAAACCGGATTCGGCGAGAGCATGTTGCCTTGCAGTTCAACGACTCTCTTCTGTTCCACTCGACCGACAATGAGGCGCTCATTGCCTACTCCAAAGTCCGGCAGGACGGAACCGACCGCGATGTGGTCCTCACGGTGGTCAACCTCGACCACATCCACCCGCAATCAGGTTGGGTCATCCTCGATCTCGAATCCTTGGGTTTCCGAGACGACGCGCCCTTCGTCGCGCACGACCTCCTGTCCGATGCCCGCTATGTGTGGCAAGACAACGCCAACTTTGTGCGCCTCGATCCTGCAGGTGTCCCCTGTCACGTCTTCTCGCTCACGCAGACCGAGCGGGAGCAGCGGAGGACAGTGCTATGACGACGACACAGGTCGCACGGGAAGGGCGGACCTCTGACGCCCTCGTCAATGCGCGCCCGTCGACCTGGTACAAGGATGCCGTCATTTACGAAGCTCACGTCCGCTCTTTCCGTGACGGGAACGGAGATGGCATCGGTGACTTCGTGGGACTCATCGAGAAGCTCGACTACCTCGACGACTTGGGCGTCAACGCGATCTGGCTCCTTCCGTTCTACCCGTCCCCGTTGCGGGATGACGGCTACGACATCTCCGACTACAGGCAGGTGCATCCCTCGTATGGCACTCTCCGCGACTTCCGTCTGTTTCTTCGGGAAGCGCACCGGCGAGGAATTCGCGTCATCACCGAGTTGGTCCTCGCACACACCTCGGATGCCCACCCTTGGTTTCAGCGAGCGCGTCGAGCGCGGCCCGGTTCGAACCACCGCAACTTCTATGTCTGGAGCGACACACCGGATCGCTACAGCGAAGCCCGCGTCATCTTTAAGGACTTCGAAGCTTCAAACTGGACCTTCGACCCGGTAGCCGGCGCCTACTTCTGGCACCGTTTCTACTCACACCAACCCAGCCTGAACTACGACAACCCGATCGTCCGCCAAGCCATTTTTGATGTCGTCGACTTCTGGCTCTCCATGGGTGTGGATGGATTGCGGCTCGATGCCGTTCCCTATCTGTACGCACGCGAGGGCACCACTTGCGAGAATTTGCCGGAAACCTTCGAATTTCTCCGCCAGCTTCGCGCGCACATTGATGAGCGGTTCCAGGACCGGATGATCCTGGCCGAAGCGAACCAATGGCCAGAGGACGCCGTACGGTACATGGGCAACGGAGACATGTGCCATATGGCCTTTCACTTCCCGCTCATGCCCCGGATGTTCATGGCGGCAAGACAGGAGGACCGGTTTCCGATGGTGGACATCCTTTCTGAGATCCCAGCGACGCCGCCCGACTGTCAGTGGGCGCTCTTTCTGCGGAACCACGACGAGCTCACACTCGAGATGGTCACTGACGAGGAGCGTGACTACATGTACAGGGTCTATGCCCAGGACCCTCAAGCCCGGGTGAATGTCGGGATCCGCCGCCGACTGGCGCCGTTGCTCGGAAACGACCGCAAGCTCATTGAGATGATGAACGGGCTGCTCTTCTCTATGCCGGGCACGCCCATCGTCTACTACGGAGACGAGATCGGCATGGGGGACAACATCTATCTCGGCGACCGGAACTCGGTGCGTACCCCGATGCAGTGGAACGGTGACCGCAATGCCGGGTTCTCGGATGCCAATCCGCAGCGTCTCTACCTACCAGTCATCATCGATCCCGAGTACCACTCCCAGGCGGTCAACGTCGAGGCGCAGGCGCAGAATCCGAATTCGCTTCTGTGGTGGATGAAGCGCCTCATAGCTCTCCGTCAGCGTTACCAGGCATTCAGTCGCGGCAGCCTCGAGATCCTCTACCCCGAGAACAGAAAGGTGTTCGCCTTCATCCGGCAGTTGGGAGAGGAGCGGATTCTGTGCATATTCAACCTTTCCCGCCATGTCCAGTGCGCCGAACTCGATCTCTCGTCACTTCGTGGCGCGGTACCAATTCGAGCTCTCTGGGACCCTGGAGTTCCCGCCGATCGGCGAGCTCCCCTACTTCATCACGCTGGGACCGTACGGGTCCTACTGGTTCCTCCTGGAGTGTGAGCCCGACGACTCCACGCGGGTCCCGCCGACATTCTCCGTCGGAAACCGGTGGGACTCCATCTTCGAGGGGCCCAATCGACAGCGACTGGAGGCGGCACTCCCCTCCTACCTCAAGGGCCGCCGCTGGTTTGCGCAGAAGATCCGGACGGTGACGGCTGCGACCATCGTGGACTCGGTGCCGGTGCCCTACCCGCCGGGGCACCAGAGTGACACCACGAGCACGGGACCGCCCAACCCGGTGGCCCACGTGCTCGTCGTGCAGATCGAATTCGCCTTGGGGACCCCAGAGCGCTACCTCATGCCACTCGCCTACATGACCGGCATCGAAGCGGACGAGATGCGCAAATGGCACTCCGACGCCGTTGTTGCTGACCTCATGGCGGACGGAACCGACGGCGTGCTTGCCGACGCAGTCCACTCCCACCAATTCGTGATAGCGATGACAGAACTGCTTGCACGCCGCCGGGTCCTCGTCGGAGCTGACGGGCAGCTGGTGGGCCTGCCCACTCCTGCTCTCCGTCAATTCCAAAACTGCATTGGTGCAGACTGCCCCACCACGCCGATATCCGCCGAGCAGTCGAATACGTCCGTCTTGTTGGACGAGCAGGCGATCGTCAAGTTCATCAGGCGTTACGAAGAGGGGGTCAACCCCGCAGTCGAGCTCGGTCGTTACCTGACCGACGTCGCCCATTTCCCCCATGCCCCAAAACTGGGCGGAAGCGTCGAGTACCGACCGCGAGAGCGGGCAGCTCCACCAGCGACCGTGGCCGTTTTGGAGCAGATTCGTCCCCAACGAGGGGGACGGCTGGCGTTACGTCGTCGATGCGCTCGCGCACGGGCTAGAGGACGCGCTTGCGACCTCCGACGCAGCGGTTCCAGAAGCGACGCCCCGCGGCGTCGTCGCGGGAGACCCGTGGGAGCTCACTCCGGCTCATCCTCTCGTCGGTCCGCACATGGAATGGGCGTCGCTCCTCGGGCGGCGTACGGCTGAGCTCCACGTCGCGCTTGCGTCTGCGACGGACAACTCCTACTTCGCGCCCGAGCCTTTGACCGCGCAGGACCGTGTCGCTCTCTTCCACGGTGCTCGCAGACTCACCCGGCAGGTTTTCGGTGATGTGATCTCGCGCGACATCTCGAGTGCTGCAGTCCGCCTGGTGCTCGACCGTGAGGATGAGATCATCGAGCGCCTCCGCCAGCTGAGCACGGCGCCTGTACAGGCGTACCGCGTTCGTTGCCACGGCGACCTGCACCTCGGCCAAGTGCTGTGGACGGGCAAGGATTTCTTCCTGATCGACTTCGAAGGAGAACCAAGCCGCTCACTCGGCTGGCGACGCCTGAAGAGGCCCGCGGCGTTCGACCTCGCTGGCATGATCCGGTCATTTCACTACGCCGGACAGGCTGCTGCGCTGCGGGTGAGCCTGGAATTCGGCAAGACGGTCGAATCCGGCTTGCGCGACAGGTACGAGGACTGGCTCGCGTTCTGGCATCGGCGCGTCTCGGGACGATTCTTGGACGCCTATCTGGAGGTATCCGCTCAGAACTCATATCTCCCCGCCAGCCGAGGCGAAGTCGTCGAGCTGCTCGACTTCTTCCGTCTCGAGAAGGCCCTCTACGAACTCAGCTACGAAGTGAACAGCCGTCCGACGTGGGTCGACATTCCAGCGCGCGGCATCATGGACATTCTGGGCTCCGAGCCGTGACGGCAGATGCATCCGTCGACGCGCTCGCGCGCTTCCACGGTATCCTCACTTCCTACGTCGGCGCAGACGGGGTTACCCAGCGCCCTGACACTGAGGTTCTCCTCGCACTGCTGCGCTCGCTTGGAGTGCCAGTCGACAAAGTCTCAGATGCCGCGCCCCTGCTGCGCGAACAACGCGACGCTGCCGCGGCGGCGGTGTCTCGATCCCGTTCTGGTCTACCGGATCGGGTACGCAGACGCGGCCGTTGGCATCCCGACCCCCACCGTGACGATCCCCGCCACCACAGACCCCGGTGATTGCTGGCTCACGCTCGAGCTCGAGGACGGGACGGTGCGACGGGCGCGTCTCGGCGCGAGCCTCGCCGGTTTTTTCCGAGAGGCCGCGGACGATGCCGGACGGCATGGCGTGGTTGCCCCGCTCGACCTTGTTCGTCTGTCCGATGGCGACTCTTCCTCCCGGACGCCATGTGGTGACGCTCGAAGGTGTCGGCGCGCCTGCAACGGCGCTGCTCCTGGCGGCTCCCCGGTGTCCCACGACCTCGGGCCTTCTTGGCGCTTTCATGCCTCTCCACGCCGTACGGACGGAAGAGGATTGGGGCATCGGGACCTACACGGATCTGGGTCGCCTCGGCGCCTGGCTCTCTGCACGTGGTGTCGACCTCCTGGCCACCCTCCCGCTCTACCCCGCATTCTTGGACCCTCCGGCCGACCCCAGCCCATACCTTCCAGTCAGCCGTCTCGCTTACAACGAAGTCTTCATCGATCCGATTGTGCTCCCTGAGTTTGAGGCATGCCCCGAAGCACAGAGGCTGTGGTCTGGGCCCTTGCGCGAGAAAGTCTCTGCCCTTCGCCTTTCACGCCTGGTTGCTTACGAAGACGTTGCAAAACTCATGCGGACGGTGCTCGAACCAATGTCGCTCTGCGCGTCCGATGGCAGCCTCCCGCAGCGCCAGGCCGCGCTCCGCACGTTCGCCAGCCGACACCCCGAACTCGGGGCGTACGCCAGATTTCGGGCACGGGTCGAGCACCATGCGATGGCGAAGCCAGACGAGCACGAGCAGGTGACCGCGTACCACCTCTACTGCCAATGGGTCGCGCACGAACAATTGGCCGAGACGACTGGGGATGCCGGGTATTTTGCGGATCTGCCGGTGGGCTCTCATCCCCACGGCTTCGATCCGGAGTGGTCACCTGCATCCTTCGTCCCCAATGTGCATGGAGGATCTCCACCGGACCTCTTCTTCCCGGGCGGCCAAGACTGGGGATTCAATCCTCTGCATCCCGCGCGCATCCGGGAGGACGGCTATCGCTTCGTCAGCGCGCTGTTGGCGCGAGCCTTCGACCACGCGGCCTGCGTCAGGATCGATCACGTGATGGGACTTCAGCGCCTCTACATGATCCCCGAGGACACCGGTGGCCGCGGGGCGTACGTGGAATACCGCCCCGAAGAAATGCACGCCTTGGTTGCCCTCGAGGCCTCCCGCAGCGGGGCGGTTGTCGTCGGCGAGGATCTCGGCACCGTCCCACCGGAGGTCCGGCCGCGTCTCGAACGCGACGGCATCCTCCGGACCTGGGTCTTCCAATTCGAATCCACTGAGTCGTGCCCGCTTCCTCCGCCCCCCGACCTTTCTTTGGCCACGCTCGGTACCCACGACTTGCCACGATTCGCCGCGTTCTTGTGGGGGGAGGACACCACAGACCGCGAGAAGGCAGGCGAGCTGTCACCCGTTGGAGCCGACGCAGCACGTCAGGAACGAGCCGCATGGCGGCGCCGGCTCTTCGCCGCGCTCGGGATTGTCGGCGAAGGACCACGTCAGGAGGTCACTGCACTCGCGCTCGAAGGTTGCCTCCGGCACTTGGCGAGGAGCCAGGCCGACGTCGCGCTGGTCGATCTGGAAGATCTTTGGGGAGAGCGCACCCGAGAGAACGTCCCAGGGACCGGACCCGAGGCGGCCAACTGGCGGCGGCGGAGCGCGCGTACCCTTGAGCAGTTGGAGGCGGACACCGCGGTGGCGAGACTGCTCGAGTCCCTGGCAGAGGAGCGGGTTGCGTGACGACGCTGGCGCAGGCTCACCTACTCACCGATAAGGACCTCTACTGGTTCAACGAAGGCACCCATCGGTCACTGGGCGAGAAGATGGGCGCCCACCCGATCGGCTCTGGAGCAGTTCGCTTTGCCGTGTGGGCCCCCAACGCGACAGCCGTGAGCGTCGCCGGCGACTTCAACGGCTGGGACGCTGCAGCAAGCCCGCTCGAGTCGCGAGACGTCTCCGGAATCTGGGAGGGCACCGTCTCGGCCGAGGTCGGCGACGTCTACAAGTTTGCCGTCACGACTGGCCGCGGCGACGTGCTCCTCAAAGCTGATCCGTTCGCGCAGTGTACCGAGACACCCCCGCGGACGGGCTCCGTGGTATGGGATCTCACGTACGACTGGCACGACGCTGCATGGATGGCCTCTCGGGGGAGCCGTGCGTCCCACCAGACACCACTCGCCATCTACGAGGTCCACGCAGGGAGTTGGTGGCGTGATCCGGCGGAACCGGATCGCCTGTTGCGCTATGAGGAACTGGCAGGTCCCCTGATCGCACACGTGCAGCGATGTGGATTCACCCATGTCGAGTTTCTCCCGCTCATGGAACACCCCTTCTACGGCTCATGGGGCTATCAGACGACCGGCTATTTCGCTCCGACCCGACGGTACGGGGATCCCCAGGACCTGATGTTGTTGATCGACCGACTGCACGAAGCAGGGATAGGCGTGATCCTCGACTGGGTGCCCTCCCACTTCCCTGCCGATTCTCACGCTCTGGCCGATTTCGACGGAACTCACCTCTACGAGCACGCCGACCCGCGTCTCGGCTTCCATCCCGACTGGAAGAGCCTCATCTTCAATTACGGAAGGTATGAAGTACGAAGCTTTCTGGCCTCCTCAGCCGAGCACTGGCTGTCCCGCTATCACGCGGACGGGCTGCGGGTCGACGCTGTCGCCTCCATGCTCTATCGGGACTATTCGCGGCTGCCGGGCGAATGGCTGCCGAACCAGTTCGGGGGCGCGAGAACCTCGAGGCGATTGACTTTCTTCGGCAACTCAACGTCGGCATCTATGGCGACCACCCCGACGTCCAGGTCTTCGCGGAGGAGTCGACCGCCTTTCCCGGCGTGTCCCGTCCCGTCGACGCCGGCGGCATTGGTTTCGGATTCAAATGGGACATGGGGTGGATGCACGACACACTCGACTATTTCGGGCGCGACCCCATCCACCGCCGGTTCCACCACGACGAACTCACCTTCCGCAGCGTGTACGCGTTCACTGAGAACTTCGTGCTTCCCCTGTCTCACGACGAGGTCGTGCACGGCAAAGGCTCGCTGTTGGCGAAACTGCCCGGCGACGACTGGCAGCGCTTCGCCAACCTGCGGCTCCTCTACTGCTACCAATACGCGCTCCCCGGAAAGAAGCTGCTCTTCATGGGGGACGAACTCGCCCCGTGGCGCGAGTGGGACCATGAATCAGGGATCGAATGGGGGCTGGCAGACCGCCCACCGCATCGCGGCATTCAGACGTTGGTCGCGGATCTCAACCGTGCGTATCGCGAGCTCCCGGCGCTCCATCAACTCGACCACGATCCGAGGGGTTTCCAGTGGACCCAACCGGACGAACCTGACGCCGGTCTGTTGAGCTTTTTGCGCTTTGCAACCGACGGGTCGCCCGCGTTGATCATTTGCAACTTCACCCCAGTCGTCCGATCCAACGTCGTGGCCGGGGTGCCCCAGGAGGGTTTCTGGATTGAGCGTGTGAACAGCGACGCCGCGGAGTACGGCGGCAGTGGGGTGGGGAACCTCGGCGGCGTCGCGTCTCACCCCTTGCCGAACCACGCCATGCCGCACTCGTTGACCCTTACGGTGCCGCCGCTCGGCTGCTTGATCCTCGAGCCACAATGACAGCGCGACCTGGCGCCTCGCCGGTAAACAGCGAACACACGTCGTTCTCCGTCTGGGCGCCATACGCGAAGACGCGTCGATGTCCTGCTCCTGCCAACGGGCAGTCGGATGGCCCTGACGCGGGGTGAAGACGATGTCTTCGAGGGAATCTTCTGCGTGCCCTCCCGGCACTCGCTATCGCTATGCCCTCGATGGCTCGCTCGAGTGGCCGGACCCCGCCTCTGTCTCACAACCCGAAGGGGTGCACGGGGCCTCGGAAGTGGTCGACCTCAACGCCTACCGATGGCATGATGCCGGGTTTCGGCCGGTGCCATTGGACGATGCGGTTCTCTACGAGTTACACATCGGAACGTTCACTCGCGCCGGAACGTTCACGTCCGCCGTGGCCCTGCTCGATGATCTCGTCAGCCTCGGGGTCACCGCGGTAGAGGTCATGCCAGTGGCGCAATTCCCGGGCACTCGCAACTGGGGCTACGACGGCGTCTTTCCGTTCGCCGTACAGGACTCATACGGTGGCCCGATCGGCTTCCAGCGCTTCGTCGACGAGTGCCATCAGCGGGGTCTGGCCGTTGTTCTCGACGTGGTGTACAACCACTTCGGCCCCGAGGGGAACGTCCTGCCCGACTTCGCTCCGTATCTTACCGACCGCTACAAGACGCCATGGGGTCCGGCGGTGAATCTGGACGGGTCAGGGTCGGACGGCGTCAGGCACTTTCTGACGGCCAACGCACTGCACTGGTTCGAGGACTTTCACGTCGATGGGCTGCGCCTCGATGCCATCCACGAGCTGATCGACCGCAGCGCGCGGCCGTTCCTCGCCGAGCTGGCCGGCAGCGACCCGAGCATTTGCGGAACGTTCCGGTCGTTCGGTGTGGTTGATCGCCGAAAGCGCCGACAACAATCCCCTCGTCGTCAGCGCGCCCGAGGTCGGCGGGCTGGGTTTGCAAGCGCAATGGAACGACGATTTCCATCACGCTGTCCACAAAGCGCTCACCGGTGAGAACTTTGGTTATTACCGCGACTACGCCGGCAGTGGTGACGTGGCGCGCGCCATGGATCGGGGTTTCGTGTATCAGGGCCAGTACTCCTCGTTCCGGAACCGGCACCATGGCGCGCCATCGGTGGCACTCGACCCGAGTGCGTTCGTCGTCTTCGCACAGAATCACGACCAAGTGGGGAATCGCCCTGACGGCGCCCGGCTGGCTTCACTCGTTTCAGGCGACCAGCTGCAGCTCGCGGCCGCGTTGGTAGCTCTTTCGCCTGGCATTCCGCTTTTGTTCATGGGTGAGGAGTATGGCGAAACAGCACCGTTCGCGTATTTCGTCGACCACGGCGATCCTGATCTCCTCGAGGCCGTGCGTCGTGGCCGAGCGCGCGAACACGGCCAACGGATGGAGGACGAGCTCGACCCTGCCGATGCTGCAACGTTTTGCCGAAGCGTGCTCGATCCGAGTCACAGACACGACAAGGATCACGGACCGACCTGGGACCTCTATCACTCGCTTCTCGCGTTGCGAGCGAAAGAGCCGGCGTTGCGCCGCTGCGGAAGAGCGGCAACCACTGCGTACGCGAACGATGAAGTCGTGACCCTCATCAGGTCGCACGACGGGATCAGGGTGGCGGCACTATTCAACCTCTCTTCGTCGGATACGCTGGCATCCTTGCCACCCGACGTGGCCTGGAACGAGTTGTTGCATCGGGTGCCGGCTCGTTGCTCCGGCACCGACGTGGCGTTGGCTCCGTGGCAGTTCCGGGTCTTTCGCTCGGGACCGGCCTCGACGGAAGACACGTGAGGGTTTGGCCGGGGGCGCCATACCCACTCGGCGCTTCGTGGGACGGAGAAGGGGTCAACTTTGCGCTCTTCTCCGAACATGCCACCGGTGTGCGACTCCTTCTCTTCGATGCCCCCGATGCCGGCATACCTTCAGCGATCGTCACGCTGAACGAGACAACGGATCAGGTGTGGCACGCATACCTGCCCGACGTCCGTCCGGGAACGCTGTACGGCTACCAGGTCGATGGCCCATACGAACCACAGCATGGACATCGCTTTAACCCCGCCAAGCTCCTGATCGATCCCTACGCCAAGGCGGTCAGTGGATTCATACATTGGAACGACGATCTCTTCGGCTATACCGTCGGCGACCCAGCGGAGGATCTTTCGAAAGACGGGCGTGATTCCTCCGCGGTCATGCCAAAGGCTGTCGTGGTCGATCCTTCGTTCACATGGCAGGACGACCGGCCACCTCGCACGCCGTGGAACAGGACTGTGATTTACGAGACACACGTACGCGGCATGACGCTGCAACATCCCGGCGTGCCGGCGAACTTGCGAGGCACCTATCTGGGTCTTGCATCGGACCCCATCATCGACCACCTCCTCAGCCTCGGCGTCACCGCGGTGGAGCTGATGCCGATCCACCATTTCGTCTCGGACCGAACACTCGAAGCCGAAGGCCTCACGAACTACTGGGGCTACAACTCCATCGCCTTCTTCGCGCCTCACGTGGGCTACGCCACCGGTGGCACCGGCGAGCAGGTGAGCGAATTCAAGTCGATGGTGCGAACTCTGCATCGGGCGGGGATCGAAGTCGTCCTCGACGTCGTCTATAACCACACCGCCGAAGGGAACCATCTGGGTCCGACGCTGTCCTTGCGTGGCATCGACAACGCCGTCTACTACCGTTTGTCTCCCGAAGATCCGCGCTACTACGTCGACTACACGGGTACCGGGAATAGTCTGAATGTCCTGCACCCACGCGCCATGGGTCTGGTCATGGACAGCCTTCGCTACTGGGTGACCGACATGCACGTCGACGGGTTCCGATTCGACCTGGCGACCGTCCTCGCCGCGGCATCGAAGGCGAGGACGAGCGCGTTCTTCGAGATCATGCGCCAGGATCCCGTCCTCTCGACGGTCAAATTGATCGCTGAGCCGTGGGACGCCAGCCCCGAGGGCTACAGACTCGGGCGTTTTCCGCCGGGCTGGTCGGAGTGGAACGGAGCATTCCGGGACTGCGTCCGGCGATTCTGGCGCGGGGACGACGGGATAGTGCCAGAACTCGCCTCCCGTCTGACCGGGTCAAGCGACATTTACGCGCCAAGTGGCCGCCGAACCTATGCCAGCGTCAACTATGTGACGTGTCACGACGGCTTCACCTTGACCGACTTAGTGACGTACGAACACAAGCGCAACGAGGCCAACCGCGAGGACAACCGAGACGGCTCCGACCAAAACTTCAGCCGGAACTGGGGCGTCGAGGGAGACACGGATTCGGCACGGATCCAACGGTCCCGCGACCGGATGAAGCGAAACTTCCTCGCCACACTTTTCCTCTCCCAGGGGGTTCCGATGCTGCTGGGTGGCGACGAGATCGGGCGCACGCAGCAGGGCAACAACAACGCCTACTGCCAAGACAACGCGCTGAGCTGGTTCAACTGGGACGTCGGCGAGAGCGGCTTCGAGTTCTGCAACTACGTGCGCGATGTCATCGGGGTGATGCACGGGAATCCGATTCTCCGGCGACGCGCCTTCTTTACCGGGCAGCCACACGCCGGTCTGGAGACGAAGGACGTCACATGGCTCCGGCCCGACGGGCAGGAGATGACCGAGCAGGACTGGGGCGACCCCGGTCTCCACAGCATCGGGATGCTCCTCCTCGGCCTCGCCACGGACGAGATCGATGTCCGCGGACGCTCTTATGCGGGCGACTCACTGCTGGTCTTGCTCAACGCTGGGACCAGGTCCCGCTCCTACACCCTGCCCAAGATGGAGCTGGCCGGCTACTGGGTGGAGGAGCTCAACACGACGCACCCTGCGCCGTGGGGGAGGATCATCCGCGGGGACGCCGTCTCCCTGACAGCGCACTCAACGCTGCTGCTTCGCCATAGCGAGCGCAATCTCGCGTGAGCCGGCCTCGCCTCGGATCGACATACAGGCTCCAACTGCACGGGATCGGCTTTCGAGGCGCAACTGCGTTGGTGCCGTATCTCGCGGATCTTGGCGTCGAGACGCTGTATCTCTCCCCGCTTCTCGAAGCCGCTCCCAGGAAGCTCTCACGGGTACGACGTCGTCAACACTTCACGCCTCGATCCGGCACTCGGCACTGACGACGATCTCGATGATCTGCTGGACAGAACTGGTCGAGCACCACATGCACGCCCTCGTCGACATCGTGCCAAACCACATGGCGACGGATCGGTCGAACGAATGGTGGTGGGACGTCCTGCGACACGGGAACGCCTCTCCGCATGCAATCGTCTTCGACGTCGACTGGAGCCGGCATGGCGGACGGGTGTTGGTACCGCTCCTCAACCGACCGCTCGGCGCAATCCTGCTCGCGGATGCCGTGACCTTGGACGAACACGAGAGCGTGATCGATGTCGGCGGAATGGTCTTTCCAGTGTCCGACCAGGTTGTCTTCGACTCACCAGTCTCCCTCCTTGGGGCCCAGCACTATCGGGCCGCCTACTGGCGAATCGGCGCAACCGAGGGGAATTACCGCCGCTTCTTCGACATCGGATCACTGATCGGTGTCCGTGTCGAGGACCCCGATGTCTTCGAACAGACCCACGAGCGCATTCGACAACTCACGCGTCACCCCGCCGTCGCCGGCGTTCGCGTGGACCACATTGACGGCCTTGCCGATCCGGCTCAGTACCTTGGGCGGCTGCGCGCCCTCCTCGAGGGTCCGGATGGTCACGAGATCACGATCCTGGTGGAGAAGATTCTCGGACCAGACGAGGTCGTCGAACCCCGATGGGCCGCGGACGGCACGACCGGCTACGAGTTCGCGGATCGCTCGATCGCCCTCTTCGTGGATCCACATGGCTCGGCAGCGCTACGTGCCCTCGGCGCAGCACTGACGGAGTCCCGCGATCCCAGCTTCGCGGCGCTGGCACGAGAAGGGAAGGGGGAGGTTCTCGAGCATGCCTTCAGCGGTGACCTGGACCGGGTCGCCCGCCTGTCCCTCGAGGCGTTGGATCATCTGGCGCCTGGACATGACCTCTCAGAGCACGAGCTCCGGCGCGCCTGGGTCGAGCTGACCGTGCAGCTCGACGTCTACCGGACCTACCTCGACGCCGGAGGCGACACCTCGCGCGACGACCGCGCTCGTCTGCTGCGAGCGGCGGGGACCACGATGACCGAGAGCGTTCTTTTCGACGGGCGAGGTGAAGTTGTTCGTGCCGCGAGGCTGTGATTCAAGGGCTCCTCGACCACCTCAACCCTGGAGAGCCCATGGCTCGAGGTGGCCCGCCGCTGGCAACAGTTGAGCGGGGCGGTCATGGCAAAGGGTGTCGAGGACACAGCCACGTACCGCTACCCCGGTCTCGCCGTGCGCGCCGACGTCGGCAGCGATCCCGACAGTATTGTTCCGCCGGACACGTTCCATGAATTTCGCGCGAAAGCGTACGAACGGGTTGAACGCGACGTCTACCCATGACTCGAAGCGAAACGAGGACACGCGCTGTCGCCTCGCAACGCTCTCAGAAACCGATAGCGAATGGGCGGCACTCGTGCATTCGTGGCACGAGCGGTACACGACAGGGAAGGCATCGACGCTAGGGCCACTCGACGAACTCAGGGCTTACGAGACCCTTTTCGTGCTCTGGCCTTCACATGGAGCCAAGAAGACCGACGTCATAGTCGAGCGAGCACAGAGCTATGCGCGAAAGGCTGCGCGCGAAGCAAAGGTGCGCACATCATGGACGGATCCAGACGAGCAGTATGAACAGTTGCTCAATTCCTTCATCTCCCAATTGTGCCAAGACAGAGAATTCGGCACCGAGATGTCACGCTTCTCCGCGTCGATCGAGTCGACGGCGCTGTGCAACATGTTGGGCGTCGTCGTCCTCAAGATGTGTTGCCCCGGGGTTCCCGACCTCTACCAGGGGACGGAGTTCCTCGAGCCCACGTTGACCGATCCCGACAACCGCAGACGCGTCGACTTCGAGGCCCGCGCCGCCGCACTCGCAGAAATGCCTGGGGTCTCGCTGGAGACGGCCGCCGGACTGCTCGCCGCAGGCCAGCACGGAATCGTCAAGCTCTTCGTCACCAGGGCGCTCTTAGCGGAACGACGCAGAAGCCCAGCCCTCTTCGACACTGGGGCATACCACGGCCTGTCGGTGACGACCGAACACGCGGTCGCGTTCGCACGAGAACTTGATGGCCAACGACTCATCGCTGTCGTGCCACGGCTGACCTATCGGCTCACCTCCGGAACGCATCTGCCTCTTGGCGCGAGCGTCTGGGCGGACGCCTCCGTGGGCCTCCCCGAGGGATGGGATGGCTGCTACCACGAGGTTCTCACGGACCAAAACGTGACCGTCGACGCAGGCCGCCTCGAGCTCGGAGACGTGCTGCAGGTCCTTCCGGTTGCGGTGCTGCGTCTCGCGCTGAGCTCGCGGCCGGCGTGATGGCCACGCAGTGGAGAACCGCCGCCGCCCGTTCGCCCACGAGGTCTGATCAGAGTTCCCGCTCGTAGACGTACATCAGGTCGCCATCATCGCCTCCGGCGCGATTGGAGAACCCGAGCCGCTCGTAGAGACGGCGAGCGACAGTGTCCGACTCGTCCACCCCGATGTCCATCGTGTCGGCGCCGCGCCGCGAGCTGCCTGGAGAGCCGCATCCATGAGAGCCCGGCCCATGCCCTGGCCTCGGCGGCCCGGTACGACGTAGAGCTCAGCCAGGTAGCACTCGAGACCGGCGCTCCAGATGGCCGGGCGGAAGCGCAGGACAGCGATTCCGACTGTTGGCTCGCCGGCCAGGAGCACCAGGGTCTCGCCACTCTCGATCAGCATGGCCATCCGATCTGCCAGCAGCGTCGGCGTGGGGGTGGGTTCGTCGAACTCCTGGTTGAAGTCGTGGAGCAACCGGCCGACGACCACCGCGTCCTGGGCCACGGCGGGACGGATCAGGTCGGTCATCGGTCGGACTCCCTTCTCCCAAACGACGTCACGAGCTGCACCTCGCGCGGAGCGTAGGCAAGACACGGTAGGACGCCAGTGGGGCCGGCCGACCAGCATCGCGACCGTCGCGATCGGGAGCGTGGCGGCGGGCACTCTCTCGATCCGCTGACGTGGACTCTTGGAGCCGACTCCATTTGCACGACGAATCCCCACGCGCCAGGACGCCTCGGGTTGGCGCGTCGCGGTCTTGGGCTCGTCTGCACTCCCGGCACGAGCCGACCGAGCAGCGCAGTGTGCCCTTCACTTGGGTACGCTCCGACGCGCAATGGAAGGAGACCACACGGCAGCCGGCACTCGTCCTCGCCACCCGGGCACCCGACGATGAAACAGATCCGCGTCCACGGACCAGGCGATGTACGCCTGGACGAGGTCTCCGCCCCCACGCCTGGTTCGCGAGATGCACTGGTTCGTGTCGCCGCGTGCGGCATTTGCGGCTCCGACGTGTCCTTCGTCCACATGGGGGGCCTCACGGGTCAGCCGATGGCTCTCGGCCACGAGATGGCGGGCATCGTGGAGTGGGTGGGCGACGACGTCCCCGGGGTTGCCACCGGTGATCGTGTCATCGTCCACCCCGGGAACGACGAGGTGGGCCGAATCGGCAGCGGCGCAGCAGAGGGAGGCCTGACTCCGCAGCTCCTGGTACGAGAAGCAGCCACAGGACGTCGGCTGTTCCCGGTGCCAGACGGGATACCCCTTCACGTGGCGGCGCTGACCGAGCCATTGGCCGTTGGGGTGCAGGCGGTCCGCCAGGCCGAAGCGCAACCGGGCGACAAGGTGGCGATCTTCGGCTGTGGGCCCATCGGCTTGATGGCGCTCGTCTCCTTGTCCGACTGCGGCATCGACGATGTCGTGGCCGTCGACCTGAGCGCAGCGCGGCGCGAATTGGCGAAGGAGTTCGGGGCTGCGCACGTGCTCGACCCGGGCTGCAGTCGACGTCTGGGAGGAGCTGGCCGCGATTCACGGCACGGTGCCGTTCATGTTGGGCCCGACACCGGCCACCGACGTCTTCATTGAGGCATCGGGGTCGGACCGGGTGATCGGTGAGATCCTCGAGCACGGGCGACCCAACGGCCGCATGTCGGTCGTCGCCCTGCACTACCAGCCGGTGCCGACGAACTACACGATCCTGCTGATGAAACAGTTCACCATTCGAGGCTCGTTCGAGTATCCGGCTCGATTCGAGGACGCCATCGACCTTCTTGCCCGTCGAGATCTCTCGCGCCTCATCACCGACACGCTTCCACTCGAGGAATTCAGTCGGGGTCTGGCCTTGCTCGAAGGTTCCAAGGACTGCGGAAAGGTGATGATCACGATGGGTGACGAAACATGACGAACGGCCTGCGCTTCGATTTTGCGGGCACCTCCGTCCTGGTCACCGGCGGCACCAGCGGAATCGGTGCTGCCATCGCCGGCGCGTTTGCGGAGGCAGGTGCCACCGTCGCCGTCACCGGTACCCGCGGCTCGGCTGACGACTACGACCGCGACCTTTCAGCCTATTCGTTTCACCCCCTCGACATACGCGACCACGAGGGCGTCGACCGGGTTGCCAACGACATCGAACGTCTCGATGTGCTCGTCAACAACGCAGGCGCCAACTTTCCCGACGGGCGCGACGAGTGGGATCCAGACGGATTCGCGGCGGCACTCGATCTGAACGTCGCAGGTGCGATGCGGCTCACCACCGCGCCTCCGCCCGGTCCTTGGCGCCAGCTCAATGAGCGGGGGTGCCAGCGTGGTGAACCTGGTGTCGATGACAGCATTCCGCTCCACCACGATCGTGCCGGGGTACTCGGCCGCCAAGGCGGCCCTCCTCGCCCTGACCCGAAACCTGGCCGTGCATTGGGCGAGCGAGGGCATCAGAGTCAATGCGGTGGCGCCCGGTCTCATCGATACCCCCATGACGGCGCCGATGAAAACGCTCCCGGAACTGCTCGACGCGGAAATCGGAAAGGCGATGATGCCGCGGATGGGAAGTCCCGAAGAGGTGGCAGCGGCCGTCCTCTTTCTCTGCAGTGACGCCTCCGCGTTCACCACCGGTTCGGTGTTCCCGGTCGATGGCGGCTACCTCTCCCGCTGAACGACGTCGCCTCGCCCCGAGACCTGACCATGGCCAACGAGATCCGCATCGACGACCTGGGCGCCCCGGTTCTCAACGACGTCCAGAAGATGGCGATCGAGTACGGCGAGTCGACTCACACCGACCTCGGCATCGATGCGGTCTGTGCTGCAGCGTCCGCCCGCACCGGCCTCGACGACTTCGGGCCGGCGGACTTCCGCGAACGGCTCGGTCTACAACTGACCGAAATGGACGCAGACGAGGAGCGCACGGGACTGGGGCGAATGCTCATGTTCGGTGACTGCACGCGCTACGCCGCCAACCGGCTCCTGATCCGCGACCTGCTGCAACGGCACCCCGAGATCACCGACATCCCGATCACCCGACCGGTGATCGTCGTCGGACTCCCTCGTTCGGGAACCACCCACTTGGTGAACCTCCTGGCGGCGGACAGCCGTTTCCGCTCAATGCCGCTGTGGGAGTCCTACGAGCCGGTCCCGAATCCCAAGGAACCCGACCGAGGTCGACGGCGCAGATCCCCGTTGGACTCGCTGCGACGCCACCTGGCAGGCGATGCAGGCGGCCGCTCCCTTCGTGGCAGCCATGCACCCGATGGAACCCGACCACGTGCACGAGGAGATTGAGCTCCAGATGCCCGACTTCTCGAGCTACACCCACGAGTGGGTGGCCCGCGCGCCGCGGTGGCGCGACTATTACCTCGACCACGACCAGACGTCGCACTACTCGTATATGAAGAGTGTGCTGCAGATCATGCAGTGGTACCGCCCCCGGGATCGCTGGGTGCTCAAATCACCCCAACACCTCGAGCAGCTGCGGCCGCTGCTGGCCACGTTTCCAGACGCCACGATCATCGTCACCCATCGCGATCCGGTGGCGGTCGTCCAATCGGCCATGACAATGACCTGCTACGGCGCCCGGACTGCCTATCGCACGACCAGGCCGGAGTGGTACCGCGACTATTGGACGGATCGCATCGGGAAGCTGCTCGACGCGTCGTTGCGCGACCGCCACATAGTGCCGGGCGACCAGACTCTCGACGTGCTGTTCCACGAGTACATGGCAGACGAGATGGGCACGCTCGAAAACGTGTACGAACGTGCCGGGATGGAGTTCACCGACCAGGCCCGCGCTGAGGTCGCCGCGTACCTCGACGCCCACCCTCGAGGGAAAGAGGGCAGGGTCGGTCTACAACTTGCGGCGTGATTTTGCGACGACGCCGGAGGAGGTGCGGTCGCGCTTCGGCACGTACCTCGACCACTTCGACGTCCGAATTGAGGTCCGATGAACGTTCAGGAGCAGGTGGATCACCTGATCGACACCCGAGGAGGCAAGGAACTTCTCCGCCCGGCGTACGACGACCCGGCCTTCGCCCTCGGGAACGGGATCTTCCGCTCCGGCGGGACCACCGCGGCCTATCTGCTGCTGACCGACGCCGGCCGGGTCATCGTGAACACGGGCCTGGGCTTCGAGGCCCCTCACCACAAACGCATCTTCGACGCTGTTCGTCCAGGACCGACCCACTACATCGTGACGACGCAAGCGCACGTCGACCACGTCGGCGGCGTCGAGCTGTTCAAGGACCCGAACACCCTCTATGTCGCACAGGCCAACAATCAGGCGTGCCAAGCCGACGACGCACGGATCCGGGCGCTCCGCATGCGGACGGCCGGCATCTGGTTCGACATGTTGGGCGACGACGCCCGGCGCATTGCCGCCCAGAACCCCGGCGTGCCCATGCGGCAAGCCGAACCGGTCCCCGATCTCACGTTCGAGCAGCGAGTCGAGCTCCACGTCGACGGCTTGCACATGGAGCTCATCGCCGTCGTGGGCGAGACCATCGACAGCGCCGTCGTCTGGCTCCCCGGGCATCGCACAGCCCTCGTCAGCAATCTCTTCGGCCCCTTGTTCCCACACTTCCCGAACCTCAACACCCTGCGAGGCGACCGCTACCGATTCGTGGAGCCCTACCTCGAGAGCATCCAGACCGTGCGCGACCTGCAACCGGACGTCCTCGTCACGGGCCGCCACGAGCCCATCGTCGGTGCCGAACTGATCTCCGCTTCCCTCGAGCGCATCCACGACGCCGTCGAATACGTCCATCGCGAAGCCCTCGAAGGCTTCAACGCCGGCACGGACGTCTGGACGCTCATGGATCGGATCCGGCTCCCCGCCGAACTGCGGGTCGGAGAGGGGTACGGCAAGGTCTCCTGGGCCGTGCGGACGCTCTGGGAGACCTATATCGGCTGGTTCAAGCTGCAATCGACAACGGAGCTGTACCGCGATCCGTCCGGAGCTGCTCTCGCCGAGATGCTGGACGTGACAGGGGCAGACGTGGTGCTGGACCGGGCTGAGGCGGCGTTGGCCCGCGGCGACGCCGTGCTCGCCATCGGGCTGGGCGAGGCGGTCGCAGGCAGTGCACCAGGCGACCCGCGCCTGGCGCCGCTGATGGCGGGCGCCCATCGCTACTTGCTCGACCATGGCGGCGACGTGAGTTTCTGGGAGAACGGGTGGCTGCGCAGCGAGCTCGCCCGTTGGGAGCCGGTTTGACGACACGGGTGCGAAAATGAAGCGGCGCAGGGAGAAATCGGACCAATGACAACGAACCCGAGCCATTATCACGTGGGCATCGTCGTCTCCGACATCGCCGCGGCCCAGGCCCGGCTCAGCACGACGCTCGGCGTCAGGTGGGGGCCAGTGATGCGTCTCGACGCAACCGACTACCGCGACGGCGCCGGCAAGGACCTCGCGCTGCCAACGACCATGTGCTACTCGGTCGGTGATCCTTGCCTCGAGCTGATCGAAGAGGTCCCGGGATCCGTTTGGGTGCGCAACGAGCACAGCAACTTCCACCACATCGGGTACTGGAGCGATCAATTGGTCGGCGACAGTGCCGGCCTCTCGAGCGGTGGTTGCCCGCTGCAACTCTGCGGCCGGTCCGGTGCTGACGCGCCGGTGTCCTTCGCATATCACCGCGACGAGGTGCTCGGGGTGCGGATCGAGCTCGTCGACGCGTCCATGCGCGAGATGATGGCGTTCCTCTTCCAACCCGACCCCGACGGACCCGGTTCCTGAGCGCCGCCCGGTCAGGGCGGGTCGTGTGGTGTGAAGTCCTTCCCGTATCCATCGACCCACCCAACCTGGCGGGCAGGGTTCCCGGTGATGATGGCGCCGGGCGGCACGTCTTTGAGAACCAGCGCGTTCGCGGCCACTTTCGCCCCGTCCCCGACCGAGATCGGGCCCAGCACCTTCGCTCCGGCGTAGATGTAGACATCCCGGCCAATGGTCGGGTACCCGTCCTCGTCCATTCGATGTCCGACGCGGCCGAGGGTGACCTGTTGAAAGATCGTCGACCCCTCCCCCACGCGGGCGCCTGAACCAATGGTCGCCCCTTGGCCGTGGAGAAATTTGACCGTGGGTGCGAGTTGGGCACCCGGCTCCACCTCGACCCCGGTGATCAGCCGCGAGAGGGCGGAGACGCCGTAGGCCAGGTCGGTGTGACCGCTGCGGTAGAGGCGGTCCTCGAGCCGGTAGAAGCGCATCGCATGACGGTCCCACGCAAGGAGCCGCATAAACAATCGCACTCGGACCTCCTGCCTCCACGTTTCCGCGAAGGGGCGCTGCGTCCCCTCCCACTCGCGCACTGTTCGACCGTGCCCCGACCGGTTCATGCGCAAACGACTCGTCTCGTTCTGAACTTCAGCTGAGTCGCTGGGCGGGCACGTCGCACCGTCGCGTCCGGTCCTTCGCAGCATGATTTTGTCATAGGTGATCCGACGACGGGGACGACACGGCAGCACGGGTCCCGAACCCCGGGCGCCGCCTTCACACGAACGTCTGGGCGTCCTCGTTGGAGGGTTCTCGACCCAGCACCCAGGCTTCTCGTCCTGGCGTTAGCGTTGCCCAATGGGTCCGAAGAGCGAACAGGTACGCAAGCGGGTCGTCGTGTGGGGCACCGGATTCGTGGGGAGGATGGTGATTCCCGAGATCGTGCGGCACCCCGGCTTCGAGTTGGTAGGGGTTGGGGTGAGCGCTCCGGACAAGGTGGGCCGCGACGCCGGCGAGATCTGCTCCATCGGGCCGATCGGCGTGGAGGCCACCGACGACGTCGAGCGGCTCATCGCCCTCCGCCCTGACGCGCTCGTGCACTACGGGCCGACGGCCGCCCACGCCATGGACAACATCGACCTGATGGGCCGCTTCTTGCGGGCCGGCATCGACGTGTGCTCCACCGCCATGACGCCCTGGGTCTGGCCCGCCATGACACTGAACCCCGCGTCGTGGATCGATCCGATCACCGAGGCCTGCACCGCCGGTGGTGCATCGTGTTTCACCACCGGCATCGACCCCGGTTTTGCCAACGACCTCTTTCCGATGACCCTCATGGGGCTGTGCAGCGAGGTGCGCTCCGTTCGCGCTCTCGAGATCCTCGATTACGTCAACTACACGGGCGACTACGAGGAGGAGATGGGTATCGGCCGTTCCCCGGAGTTCACGCCGCTGCTCGAGCACCAGGACATCCTCGTCATGTCGTGGGGCGCCACCGTGCCCATGATCGCCCACGCGGTCGGGATCGAGCTCGACTCCATCACGACGACCTGGGACAAGTGGGTCACCCCGACCCCGGTGCAGACCGCGAAGGGCGTCATCAACGCCGGCGAGGTCGCCGCCATCCACTTCACCATCAACGGGAACTTCAACGGCGAGACCCGCATCGCCCTCGAACACATCAACCGGGTCGGCACCGACGCCGCGCCGGACTGGCCGCGCGGCACCGAGGACGACGTCTACCGGGTGGAGATCGAGGGCTCCCCGTCGATCCGCCAGGAGACGGCATTCCGGTTCACTGACGGCTCCGGGCGGGACGCGGCCGCGGCCGGCTGCCTGGCCACGGGATTGCGTGCGCTCAACGCCGTGCCCGCGGTGAACGAGCGGCCGCCCGGTTGGGTGACCGCGCTCGACCTGCCCCTGATTCCGGGCGTCGGCACCATCCGCTGACGCTCGGGCGGCGGGAGCGACGGATCTGCAATGCGCAGGCCGCCGCCTGCCCGCGCCTAGAGCCCCGGAGCGTGATGCGCGACCAGCTCGATCCAGGTCACGCTTGTCGGCGGGCTGGTGATGCCGCCCTTCCCCAACGCCTCGGCCAACCGGTCCTCCATGAAGCGGGCCTGATGCTCGGGGGTGTCCCACACTTCGGTCACGACCAGGTGCCCGTCCTCGTCGAGGCCGGCGGCGTGTACCTGGAGACCGTCGGGCCAGTCGCCCGAACCGGTCTTGGGATCGATCCCGAGCGCCGCGTTGACCGCGTCGTACTCCTTGGTCGTCACGCCTTCGAATTCGAGAATGACCTGTGCGGGCATGGTGCGATCCTCCATCGTTGAAATGTGGGTTGCTCGATCCCAGTATGGCCGGGCCAGCTGAAGGGCACCTGGGTCCTCGAGGCGCCACGCCACCGAGGCCAGGGAAGCGCCGCGCCACCGCCCTGCTCGCACCACTTCTCACGAGTCGCGCCGCCGCCTCCCGCTACGCCGGCAGGCCCGAGGCACCATACGGGGTCAGGTCCAGGCCCGGATAGCGGGCCGCCACGCCCTCGAGCGTCTCCTCGCTCCAGTACGGGTCGCCCGGCCGAGGGAAGCCGAAGAGGTCGCGCTGACGCACGGTGCACTGCGGGATGAATTTGGCCCAGCGGTCGGGGTGCTGCTTGGGCCAGGCCATCTTGCCGCCCCAGGTGGTGCCGCGGACCTGGAAGTCGGCGAGCAGGGAGAAGCGCGACCGGGCCGCTCCGGTCATGGCCGAGCCACGGTGCAAGACGTCGGTCCGGTAGATCAGCAGTGACCCCGCTGGACCGGTGCACCGCACCTCGCGATCGGCAAGCGTCCCGAACGGAAGGTACAGCGGCGTGTAGGGGACGTCCTTGCCGTCCTCGTAGGGCACGATGCAGGTTGGACCGTCCTCATCGGTGACGTCGGAGAGGTAGACGAAGGTGGTGAGCTGCTGGTAGCGGGCCTCGGGGCGGGGCACGACCAGGCTGTGACTCCCGTAATCGCGGTGGAGCGGCTGGTCGTAGTCGACCGCTGCGGAGTACTTCGCCCAGAGTTCCACCTTGTAGAGATGGAGCTCTGTCGTGTCCAAGTAGCGCTCGGCGGCATCGATCAGGTCAGGATGGACGGCCAGCCCGTTGAGGTCCCAGGAGCGGTATGGGAATTCCTCTACTCCGGCGAACTGGCTCGTGGCGTAGTGCGCGTGCGCACCGGGGTCGGCGAAGTAGTCCTCGGGGCGCGGGAAGTGCCGCCACAGTGCCTCACGCGCGGCCGACAGCTCGTCGGCCTGGAGGAAGCCCTCCAGAAACGAGAAGCCGCGCTCGCGCACCTCGGCGAGGACCGCATCAGGGACCCGCATCGCTCGGCACCTTACGCGTCTGTCGGGCGCAGGTGAGGCGAGGTCCACCGCGCCTACGCTCGCCTGCCATGCGCGCCGTGGTGTTCGACTTCGCCGATCCCGCCTTTCCCGCCTCCCTGGCCGACGTCCAAGATCCGTTCCTGCCGGGGCCCTCGTGGGCGCGGGTGGAGGTGAGCACAGGGGGAATCTGCGGCAGCGACCTCCACCTCTTCGCGCACAACACCGGACCGTCCCCCACCTTGGCCTCGGTCGGAACGTTCCCCTTCGTCCTCGGCCACGAGACCGCCGGGCGCGTCGTGGAGGCCGGTCCGGACTGCACCATCGCGCCGGGGACGCGGGTGGTGATCGACCCGTGCATCCCGTGCCTGCCGCGTGGCATCGACCCCCCGTGCGCCAACTGCGCCCGCGGCTGGACCTCGTCGTGCCTGAACCTCGACAGCCGCATTCTCACCTCGGGGCGGTCCCTCGGCTTCACCCAGGATCTCGGCGGCGGCTGGGCCGAGAGCGTCGTGGCCCACGACTCCATGCTCCACCCGCTCCCCGACGCGGTCCCCGACCGGGCGGGCAGCCTGTACGAGCCCGTCTCCATCGCCTGTCACGGCCTGATGCGGGCCATGCCCACCAACGGCGATCCCGTGCTCGTGGTGGGTGCCGGCATCATCGGCCTCGCTGCTGTCGCTGCGCTGCGCGGCCTGTTTCCCGACTGCCCCATCACCGTGCTCGCCCGGCACCCCCACCAGGCCGCGGCGGCCACAGCGTGCGGCGCGCACCATGTCGTCCTCGACGACGCCGAGAACGGCCACTGGGAGGAGCTGGCGTTGCTGTCGGGCGCGCGCATCGTCGGGCGCAAGAAGCACCAGATGCTCATGGGTGGCTTTCCCTATGTCGTCGAGGCGGTCGGGGCACCCCAGTCGGTGACCGAGGCACTGCGCGCCGTAGCGCACCGGGGCACCGTGCTGCTCCTCGGTGCCGCGGGCATCAGCGAGGTCGACCTGACGCCCATCTGGTACAAGGAGGCCGCGCTCGTCGGCTCCATCGACCACACCGTCGACGCCGGGTCGGCGCCCGGACTGGCCGGCGGCCCCGACCGTCACTCGGTCGACCGCGCCCTCGACGTGCTGGCCGCCGGATTCCTCCCCGACGCCGTGGTGGTCACCCACGAGTTCGGCCTCGAGGAGTATCGAGAGGCGGTCGAGACGGCAATCGACCGTCACTCCTCGCACGCCATCAAAGTCGTCTTCAGGCCGTAGGGGGCCGTCGTGCGAAGGTACCGGCCGTCTGTTCGGCATGTGCTGCCACCGGGGCGGCTTTGGCCGGGCTCCTGCTCGTGCTCCGGTCGCCGGTGCGTCGATGCGGCGGCGGGCTGCCGCGACGGCCCCGACGGCGGGCTCCCCCGCTGCCGGCGGTCCTCAGGCCGCCGTACCGCTGCAGCTTCAACGTGAGCACCGACGCCTTCACCGGCGCCGACGGCACGGCATCGGCCATCGGGTGGCTGGGTGACCACAACAGCGTCATCACCTGCCTGGGCGGGACCTTCGTCGTCCAGGACGGCCCGGGCGCACTCTTCCAGAACGACGGGTTCGGGGTCTACGACGGCCAGCGCACCACCTGGGCCGACGCCGACGGGTACCTGCCGGCCCAGGTGACGACGTTCAAGGACAACGGCGCCACCGTGGCCATCACCGAGTTCGCGGACGAGGTCGTGCTCGGCGGCCAGCCTTACGTCGCGGTCTACAGCAGGGTCCACGTCGCCAACGGCGGCGGCCATGCCGTCGACATGAACCCACAGCCGTCCCCGGCGCTCCTCTCCCTCGACGAGGCCTCGGACACGGTGCCCGCCCACGCCAGCGTGAACCACGACTACGTCGTCGTGGCGGACCGCTTCGGGGCGAACGTCCCGTGGCCCAGTTCACAGGCCTTGGTCGCCGCCGGCGGCTTCGACGCGCACTTCGCCCACATGCGCCAGTTCTGGAACCGGCAGCTCGCCACCATCGCCCAGGTCACGGTGCCCGACACCGCCTTGGTCGACGCGTACAAGAGCGGGTTCATCTCGACACAGATCGCGCGCAGCGGCAACGACCTCGACACCGGCGTCAACGGCTACGAGAGCGAGTTCAGCCACGACGTGATCGGCATCCTGACCAACCTGTTCACCCAGGGCTCCTTCGCCGACGCCCACGCACTCCTGACCGAAGCACGCAGCGTCGTGGGGTCTCAGGGCCAGTACGTCGACGGTCTGTGGACCTATGCGGTCCCCTGGGCCGTGTACCTCCTCAAGACGGGCGACACCTCGTTCGTGACGCAGAACTTCGACACCTCCGGCCCGGCCGGCGCGGCGTCGGAACCGAGCATCGAGGCCGCGGCGCACACCATCGCGGCAGACCGGACCGGCCCCATGGGCACCATGGAGGCGACCAACGACATCGACACGCAGGGTTACTGGACGCTCGACGACTACGAGGCGCTTCTGGGTCTGGCCGCCTACCGCTACGTGGCCACCAACATCGGCAACAGTGCCGAGGCCAGTTGGGCCGCCTCGCAGTACGACAGCCTGCTCGCCGCGACCAACGCGGTACTCGAACAGACCATCAGCCAGAACCATCTCGACTACCTGCCCTGCTCGCTGGTGCAGGCGAATACGGCGAACCGCTGCAACAACCCGCGCGATGCCAACTGGACGTCGCCGTTCGGCAACTGGGCCTGGGAGGGTTCACTGCTGGGCGCCACGGTGCAGGGGCCCGGCCTGACCCTGATCGACGCCACCTACGACTACGGCTTCGGCCGCCTACACGGCATCCTCCCGCCCGACACGACCGGGGGCTTCCCGGGCGACTACTACTCGAGCGGCTACAACGCCGCCATGGGCTCGGCCGGCCTGGCCGCCAGCACGCACCGCGACCAAGGGATCCTCGACTACGAGTTCATGGTGGCCAACGGGCAGAGCGGTCCGAACTCGTGGTGGGAGAGCTCGAGCGCGCCGGATCCGAGCTCGCCGTGGGTCGGGAACCACCCCGCCACCGGACAGGGGTCCTCACCGCACGCATGGGGCATGGCGGGAGCCAACAAGGTGCTCCTCGACTCCCTCGTCGCCCAGCAGGCCGGCGGCGCGTTGGTCGTCGGGCGCGGCGTGCCCTCGGCGTGGCTGCACGCCGGAGCGCCATCGATCGCGGTGAGCAACTTCCCCTCCACCGAGGGCAAGCGGCTGGGGGTGACCATCACGGCGTCGAGCGCCACGCAGGTCAGCCTCCATCTGGGGGGCGCCCGGCCGGCCGGAGCGGTTCTCTTCGAGCTGCCCGCATTCCTCGACAACGTGGCGTCGTCCTCGGCCGGCACCGTCGACCAGGCCGCCGGCACGGTGACCCTTCCGGCGGGCGCCCGTTCGGTCACGGTGACGCTGCGCCACCCGGCGCCCTCGTCGAAGACCTAGCCCGCCATCCTGCCCCGACGCGAGGGCTGGCTCAGGCCGCCGAGGGGTCGAGCAGTCGTACGTGCGAGATCGTCGCCCACGAGGTCTCGCTCTCGCGCCGAGCGAGGCGGCCCATGCCAGCACCGCCCGCGTTGGATGGCGGGAGGCTGGCGTACGCCAGCGCCAACAGCACGAGCACGGTCGCCATCATGGCGGGCCACCAGAACACGATGTCGTGCACCCGCCGGTTCCCGAGCGCCACATTGACCAGCGAGACCGCCGCGCACACGTCGAAACGGGCCCAGCCCCGCCGCAACGAGAGCAAGAGGCACAGCGCGACGACAGGGAAGAAGTAGAAGCCCAGAAGTTCGCTCTCGAAGAGGACGCGCAACGTGAAGGCCAGCGTCATCACGAAGAGCACGAAGGGCAGGTCGTGGCGGCGCCGGCAGGCCGCCCACCCCAACACCACGGCAGCCACGGTGGCCACGAGGCGCAGGGTCCCGCCGCTGTACATGCCGTGGCCGAGGTAACGGGCCAGATGACTGAACGGCGTGGTCGACTCGGTCGGTGGGTAGAAGGGCTGATCCACCAGCGCGTGGAACGCCCGGGCCGGTGTTGCAAGCAGTTCGGGCACAACCACGACGAGGATCGGCACGGCGAAGCGCCAGGCCGCGGCACCCAGGTCCCGCCAGCGGGCACGGGCCACGACCGGTGCCACCGCGAGCAGCGCGAGCGGCTGGCAGGCCACGGCGACGCCGAGCAGCCAACCGGCCTGGCGCAGCCCCTCGGCGCCGCGCCGCTCCACCGCCAGCGCGGCCCAGAGCACGAAGGCCAGCGAGATGCAGTCCTCGGGGTGACCCCAGAAGGCGGCCGCGCTCACCACGCCCACACCGGCCACCACGGCGAGCGCCAGGCGGCGCGCTTCTGAGTAGTCCCAGCGGCGCGCCACCGCATCGAGTGCGAACAGCGCGCTGGCGGCCATGGCCGTGGCGACGCCCGACAAGATGACCCCGAAGATCTTGGTGCTGCTCTGCGCCTCGGTGGTGCCAAGCCCGAGCGCGTGGCCGATCACCATGATCGGGGCCAACACGAACTCCAGACCCGGGGGCGAGTCAAGGTACGAGGACGGCGTGTACACCGAGGCGAAGTGGCCATGCCCGATGTTCAGCGCCAGCCCGGCGCTGTTCCACAGGTCGCTGTAGGACTGCCAGCCGTGACGCGCTGCGACGAGCCAGTAGAACGAGTACGCCGCCGCTGCAACGGCGAGGAACGCCGTGACCATCACGGGCACGGTCCTCGCGCCGACCCACGCCGACACCCTGCTCATGGTTCCCCCTCTGCACTGCTTCCCCTGGGTGCATTGTGCCATCGCGCACCGCGTCGGACCAGGGTCACAACGCCCGCAGCGCGAAAAGCAACGGAACGGCAACCCGTGCCCACGGGCGCATCTGGTCCTTTTGGCCGATGCGCCTCTCGGGGACCGATCCGTACCCTGACGAGAGAACCGAAGCGGGCGACGGATCCGAGGTGACCCGGCGCCCGTCGCCTGAGGGGGAGTCAGATGGAGCCTGCGGCTCGGGCCGTGCCGGTGCGTCCGTGGCGGGCCACGGCGTCCGCCCGCCACGGGGTCCGCCTCGACGCGGCACGCCCGGCAACGCGGGCCGAGCGCGGCCCCTGCCGACTCGAGATCGTGGTGCCCGTCTACAACGAGGCAGCCAGTCTCGAGGCCGGCATCACCATCCTGCGCCGCTACCTCGACGAGTCGTTCCCGTTCCGCACCCTGGTCACGATCGCCGACAACGGCAGCACCGACGACACCGCGCTGGTGGCACGACGGCTGGCGTCGACCCTCGACGGTGTGGCGGCCCTGGTCCTGGCCCGCAAGGGACGCGGCTACGCACTGCGGACCGCGTGGAGCGCGAGCCGGGCCGAAGTCGTCGCCTATATGGACGTCGACCTGTCGACCGCCCTGCCCGCGCTCCTCCCCCTGGTGGGCTCGGTGCTCTCGGGCCACAGCGACATCGCCGTCGGCACGCGCCTGGCGCGCGGGGCCCGCGTCGTCCGAGGCCCCAAGCGCGAGCTGATTTCGCGCGCGTACAGCCACATCGTGCGGCTGACGCTTCGCAGCGGGATCTCTGACTTCCAGTGCGGCTTCAAGGCCCTCCGTCGCGAGCGGGCGCTCGAACTCCTGCCGCTCGTCGAGGACGACCAGTGGTTCTTCGACACCGAGCTGCTCGTCACCGCCGAACGGCTGGGGCTCAAGATCAGCGAGACCCCGGTGGACTGGACCGACGACCCCAGCTCGTCGGTCGACATCGTGCCCACGGCGACGGGCGACCTGCGCGGCATCTGGCGCCTCGTCCGAAGCGGGCGCCCGGATCGGGCGCGGGCGCAGCGGGCCCCGACACCAGGGGGCACGGCACCGACGGCGGACCAGCTCCTGTCCTTCGCTGGCGTCGGCGTCCTCAGCACATTGAGCTACCTGCTGCTCTTCGCACTCGGATGGCGTGCACTGGGCCCATGGACCGCCAACGCGGTCGCCCTCGCTTTTTGCACGCTGGTCAACACCGTGCTGCACCGTTCGCTCGCCCGGCGCGCTGTTGCCGGCGCCAGCGGCGGGCGCGCCGGCCCTTCCTTCGCGCTCGTGGTGGCCGTGCTCTACGGGGTCAGCCTGACTGCCACCTCGGCCGCCATCGCGGTGGCGACCATCACCGTCGGCTCCACCCTCACCGCTGACGCGTCGGCCGCGGTGGTCGGCTGCTGCGCCGCGTCGCTGCTGCGCTTCTCGCTGCTGCGGGGCTGGGCCTTCCGGCCGGCGCCGGCGCCGGCGCCGAGCGGGACACACCCGACCCTTCGATGACCGACCTCATTCGGGCGCCTACCCCGAGGACGGATCCCGACGACACGGGCGCGTCGGCGTCGCCCGTGCCAGGCCCGCGCCGTACGCTCGCGAACCCGACGCGGAGCCGACCGGGGCCCTCGGGCCTGGCCGGGCGTTGCCGGCCGCTCGCCCGCCCTGTCGCGTACTACCTGGGGTCGCGGGCGGCGATGTTCGTGGTGGCGGCCGTCGTGGCCGCGCTGCATTCCAAGGTCCGCCTGGTCCAGACCCTGGGCACGATCTTCGACGGCCACTGGTACCTCTCGATCGCTCAGCACGGCTACCCGCACCAGCTCGTCAACGAGGGCGACGGCAGCCGGTGGGCCTTCTTCCCTGCGTTCCCGTTGGCGGTGCGCGCCCTGGCCGACGTCACCCGGCTGAGCCTGCCGTCTGCGGCCGTCGCCGCCGCGCTCGCCTTGGGGCTCACCGCGTCCGTGGCCATCTTCCTGGCCGTGCGCGAGGTGTGCGGGGAGCGCCTGGCCAATCGTGCCGTGCTGCTGTTCGTGTGCGCACCCACGGCGTACGTCCTGTCGCTCGGCTACGGCGAGGGCCTCTTCCTCACGGCTGCAGCCGGGTGCCTGTTCGCCCTCTCGCGTCGTTCCTGGGTCGCCGCAGGTCTCTGGGCGTGCCTGGCGGGGTGCAGCCGCAACGCAGGGATCGTCGTCATCGTGGTCGTGGTGGCGGCGGCGCTGCCGGTGGCGTGGCGCCAGCGTTCGTGGCGTGCGGCCGTCGGTGCCGCGTTGGCACCGCTGGGTCTGGCCGCGTTCATGGCGTACAGCTGGCTCCGGGTCGGCACCCCACTCGCGTTCGTCACCTCTGAGCGCTTCTGGCGCGGCCAGCACTTCGTGTGGTTCCGCACGCCGGTGCTCGCCCTGGTCGCCGCCCTGCGACACGGTCCGGCCGCGTCGGGTTTCGTGCCCGACGCCCTCGCCGGCGCCGCCCTGGTGCTGGGTTTCGTCGGCCTGTGGTGGCTCGACCAGATGACCAGACGTCTTGGTGTCGCGGCCGGCGGCAACGAGGCGGCCGTCCCCGCCAGCTGGTGGATCTACACGGGCGGCACGCTGCTGGTTGCCTTCAGCGCGTACTTCGTCGACAGCATCGCCCGCTACGCCATGGTGGCGTTCCCGCTCTTCGTCGCGTTCGCGTGGAAGCTGCCGCGACGCTGGACCTGGCCGGTGACCGGCGTGCTGGTCTGCACACAGGCGGCGCTGTTCGTCACGGTGCTCAGCTCCGTCTGGCACCCCGGCCCCATGCCGCTCGTGCCCTGAGCACGAGGCGACCACTCAGGGCAGGACGCCCTCCCATTCGGCCAGGGGCGGGGTGTGCCAGCGCCAGCGTTCCTGGTGCTGGCGCCCCGGCAGGTCGTGGCGGCCGTTGGCCCACAACAGGACCTCCCACGGGTCCTCGTGCGGTCCCACGCTGTGCCAGGGGAAGAGGCGACCCAGCACGCCGGCGGCGAGGTCCCGGTCGGGGCTGAACGCGACGTGCAAGCCACGGGCGGCGTCGTCACCGTGGACCAGCAGCTCGTCGCACGCCATGGCCGCGAAGCCGGCCGCGTCGGGCGACCCGAAGGGGTGAAACCCGCGCGTGTCCTCGGGTGCCGCGTCGATTCCCGCCGCGAGGGCGCGCGAGGCGGCGGTGAGGCTGGTGAGGAGGCGGTCGTTGGGCGCGTCGGGCAGGACCTGCACCTCGAACGCGGCGTTCTCGAGCCCGCTCCAGAGGTCGACCGAGTACCAGAGGAGCGCGCCGGCAACATGGGCGACCACGGAGCTCACGGTGAAGTCGAGTTCAGGGACGCCGGTGCCCCAGTCCGAGCCGAGGTGAGCTTCGAGGGTCCGCTCGACCAGCTCGGCCGAGGCCAGCACGTCGTCACCGCTCACCAGCGCCACCATACCGACGTCCGGTCGCGCCGCTGCGGCGGCCGGCGGCGGGACCGTTCAGGCGACGCCGACCGGTGCCCCGCCCTTGACGCTGGTGCGATACATCTCCCGGCGCACCCCCGAGTAGTCGTTCGAGCGCGTTGTGCATGGTGCAGCGGTTGTCCCAGATGGCCAGGGTGTGCACCGACCAGCGCAGGCGGCAGGTGAAGTTCTCGTTGGTGCTGTGCCGGTAGAGGTGTGCCAGCAGGGTCTGGGACTCCTCCTTGGACCATCCCTCGAAGCGGACCGTGTAGATCGGGTTGACGAACAGCACCCGCTTGTTGGACACCGGATGGACGGTCACCACCGGGTGGACGTGTTCGGCGTACGCCTCCGCCGAAGGCGCGATGGCCATGGACGTGAGGTCCTTGACCTGGTCCAACAGGCCACCGGTGCCATAGGCCAGGCCGGCGGAGTGCACCGCGCGCAGGCCGTCGAGCGTCGCCTTGAGCCCGCCGGAGAGCGTCTCGTAGGCCAGGTACTGGTTGGACCACACGGTGTCGCCCCCGTGGTCGGGCACCTCCCAGGCATGGAGCAGCGTGTAGGCGGGCGGGGCGGGCAGGTAGCTCAGGTCGCTGTGCCAGCGCGTTGGCGAAGTTCAAGGCGTCGGTCGGCTCCTTGATGACGCGGATGACGTAGGGCCGGTCTTCGAGCGGGTCGACGAACGGGGTGACGTCGCGCCCGCCCAACAGATCGGTCACGCGCTCGAGGTCGTCGAGGCCCAGGTGCTGCTCAGGGAGGAAGACCACCAGGTGCTCGGCCAAGGCCCGGCGCACGCCGTCGAGCTGGGCGCTCTCGGTGACCCGGGTCAGGTCGATGCCGGTCACGGTGGCACCGAGGGCGCCGGCAACCGGCTCGACCACCACGTCGGCGCCCCCCGACCCTGCACGCGAGCCCACCGGGCCGGCCGAGGGCTCGCTCAAGCCAAACCGAGGAGCTCGGCGCCGTTGCGCCAGAAGAAGCGCTCACGAGTCGGCTCGTCGAAGCCCGCCACCGCGTCGCCGAAGGCCTCGAAGGGTCGCTTGCCGCCCTCGGGGTGGGGATAGTCCGTCGAGAACATGAAGAGCTCGGGCCCGCACTGCTCGAGCAACCACGCCGTGTCCTCGAAGGGGAACGGGGTGAAGCGGACCTGGCGGCGCAGGTAGTCAGAAGGTTGGAGCGTCAGCTCCTGGAGCTGCGGCTCGAACTTGGAGAAGGAGCGCAGCGCGTGGTCGACGTTGCGCAGGAGCCCCGGTACCCAGCTCGCCCCGAGCTCGATGGCGGCCCCGTGCAGGCCGGGGTGCCGCTCGAACACCCCGTCGAGCACCATGCAGGCCAAGAAGCGCTCGGGCGAATGGTGCAGCACCGGGAAGTCCTTGGACCGCAGGTTCTCGCCGCCGCCCAGCCAGTCCTTGGGCCGGGGCCGGCCGTTGTTGTGGAAGGCCTTGGGCAGGAGCTTGCCGCCGCCCACGTGGAGGACGAAGGGCATCCCCGCCTCGGCCAGGCGGGCCCAGACGGGCTCGAGGTCCACATGGGTCGGCGAGAATCCGCCGGGAGCGTCGGAGGGCACCCACAGGGCGGCGATGCCCAGCTCGAGGGCCTGCTCGACCACCTCAGCCGCCCGGAGCGGATCGTTCAGCGGCAGATAGCCGACCGCCTTGAGCCGCCGATCGGGGCCGCAGAATTCGGCCATGGCCCGGTTGAGGGCGTGGGTCCCGCCGTAGAGCACGTCGGGGTCCTTGCTGAGCGAGAAATGGGCCAGGGCGAAGGTCGGGAAACACCAACTGGGCCTCGATGTGCAGGGCATCGAGCACCCGGGAGCGCACGTCGGTGTCGAGGGCGCCCGGCGCCATCCAGCCCTTGGGACCCTTGAGCACCTCGGGCCCGATCTCCTGGCTGCGATGCGTCTCCCAGAGCTCGGGCAGGCTGGCCATCAGCTCGGCTGCGCCCGCACCGGCTCCGCCGAACCCGAGCGGCGCGAGGCGGTCCCGCACGCCCTCGTCGGCGTAGGGCCCGAGCCACTCGGGCGTCTCCATCAGGTGGCTGTCGGCGTCGAAGATCGCTGTGTGCACAGGCCCCCCTGTTCCATCTGATCGACCGTCTCAAGCGTAGACCGCGGGCGGCGCAGCACCGCGGTCGCCGGTCACCGATGGCGCCCCGAGGGCGTCAGGGAGAGCATCGGCCTGCGTTCTGACCATGTGGCGCCGGTTTTCCGCGGCGTCACGGCCTCCCAGACAACATTTATCCCGGTCATAACTTTCTCTGACCTGGCGTACAGCCGCGGTGTGTCCAATGGACACCGTGGATATCTCCCGGGCAACGGGAGCTCAGACGGAGGACCGATGACCGAGGACCAGAACGACCAGCCGACGAGTGAGCCCGAGGACGGTCCCGGTCAGGGAACCCCTGCGACGCCGGGCGCCGAGACCACGGGCGAGGCGATCGCTCTGCCCGCGACGACTCCCCCGCCCTCGGCGGACCCTCAGACGGTGCCCGCCCAGCCGACCACCCCGCCCCAGGGCGTGCCCCAAGGCGTGCCGCTGGGTATGGCGCAAGGTGTGCCCAACGCTCCCCAAGGCGAAGACCCGGTCACGGCGCCCCAGAGCGTGCCCGGCGACTCGCCCGCCAGCGCAGGAAGCACGCCGCCCCAGGGCACCTATGCATGGGCGCACTCGCGGGCAACCCGATGCTCGGTGACGCGCCGGGCTCCGCCGGCGGCCCCTACGCCGGCCCCCCGACCGACCCCAACGCCCCCATGTGGCCGGCACCGCCGGTCCCGGGCGCGGCCGGGAACCACTCGGACCACAAGTTCCGCAACGGCGTGCTCGCCGGCGCCGCCGCCGTGGCCATCCTGGCCGCCGGCGTGGGCATCGGCCACGGCGCGTGGAGCCCAACAACCCCTCCAACCTCTCCGCCCAAAACGCCTCGGGCGGCGCGCAGACTCCGTCGGGCTCGGGCTCGCGGCTCGGGATCCGCGGGCAACGGCTTCGGCGGCTCGGGCTCGCCCTTCGGCAACGGCTCGCCCTTCGGCGGCTCCTCGGGCAACAGCGGCAGCTCGGGCAACAGCGGCAGCTCGGGCTCGTCGAACTCGAACTCGGGCGGCCCGAGCGATGTCGACGCCATCGCGGCCAAGGTCGACCCCGGCCTGGTCGACATCAACACGACGCTCGGCTACCAGCAGGAGCAGGCGGCCGGGACCGGCATCGTGCTCACCCCCAACGGCGTGATCCTGACCAACAACCACGTCATCGACGGGGCCACGAGCATCTAGGTCACCGACGTCGGCAACAAGAAGACCTACACCGCCAGCGTCGTCGGCTACGACCGGACCAAGGACATCGCGGTGCTCCAGCTGCACAGCGCCTCGGGCCTCGCAGGTCGGCCAACCTCGACACGTCGTCGAACGCCTCGGTCGGCCAGCAGGTGGTCGGTGTGGGCAATGCCGGCGGCACCGGCGGGACCCCGAGCGCGGCCGGCGGGACGGTGACGTCGCTCAACCAGTCCATCACCGCCAGTGACGAGGGAGACGGCACGTCCGAACAGCTCAACGGCCTGATCCAGACCAACGCCGACATTCAGCCGGGCGACTCGGGCGGCGCCCTGGTCAACACGTCGGGCCAGGTGCTCGGCGTCGACACCGCCGCCTCGGCCGGCTACTCGTTCCAATACAACGGGCAGTCGTCGGGGAACCAGGGCTTCGCCATCCCGATCAACACCGCCCTCTCCATCGCCAAGGCGATTCAGGCGGGGAACGCCTCGTCCACCGTCCACATCGGGGAGACGGCCTTCTTGGGCGTCGAGATCAACCCCGGGGGCTCGAGTTCAGGTGCAGGTTCAGGTTCAGGTTCGGGTGGTGACGGCGGCTTCGGTGGCTTCTTCGGTGGGAACTCCGGGAGCACCGGCAACACCGGCAACACCGGGAGCACCGGCTCGTCGAGCTCGGGCGCCTCGGTGGCCGGCGTGGTGACCAACGGCCCGGCCCAAGAGGCCGGCCTGGCTCAGGGCGACGTGATCACCTCCATCGGCGGCAAGACGATCAACTCGGCCAACGACCTCACCAGCGACATGGGCATCTACCACCCCGGCGACAAGGTCCAGATCGCCTGGAGCGACACCTCGGGCCAGAGCCACACCGCCACGGTCCAGCTGTCCTCGGGGCCGCCGCAGTAAGCGTTTCTTCCAACCAGCACTCCGGCCAGAGGCCCCCGTCCCGTTCGCGGTGCGGGGGCCTCGGTCGTTTCAGCGAGCGATCGGCGAGCGATCAGCGAGAGAGCAGCCGGACGAAGGCCACCAGGGCCGCCAGCGTCGCGGCGGCGAGCACGCAGATCAGCCCGGCTCCCACGCTGACCGACCCGCCGCCCGACAGCGTGGCCTGCGAGACCTTCTGGACGATCCGGAACATGTCGTAAATGGCGAAGACCAAGGTCGCGGCGGCGGCGAACGCCGTCACGATGGCCAGCGCCACATCGTCGTTGGTCATGGCCAGCCCGCCCAGGACCAAGAGCACCACCCCGGCGATGAAGGTGACGTAGCCGTTGACCCCGATGAGCTGGGACACACCCTGGTCGATCCCGTTGAAGGACGCATGGAAGCTCAAGAGGGACCCGAAGGAGCCTGACCCGCTCACCTCGATCCAGGAGCCGACCGACCCGAACATCAGCGCCACGCCGCTCACCATGAGGAGGAGCACCCCGAGGCTCAGGGACATCGGTGCACGTCGCCGCTTGGCGGCGTTGGGGGGCGGGGCGTAGGGATTGGCCGATGTCCACCGGGACCCGCTCGCGGCAGGCGAATCGCCCTGGGGTGCGGTGGCCGGTGCGCCTCCTTGGTCCACCCACCCGTTCACGCTCCAGTGGCGCTGCCCGGTCCACGAGCCACCGTCCCAGTAAGCCTGCTCGTTCGGGTTCGAGCCGGCGGGGTACCAGCCTGGATCCTTCGGACTCGCGCCGGGAGGATGCCAGCCGAGGTCGGGTGCGCCGCCCGGTTGGCCCGACGGCGCCGCTTCTTCGTCCATCAGACCACCTCCCCCGCTTGCAGGATCGACCCTGCGATGCCGCGAACGTAGCGTGAGGCGACGCCGAGGGGGTGCATCACAGCGGATGGCGGGCGGACCACGGCCGGACGCGACAATCCAGACGCGACGATCCAGACGCGACAATGCAGTCGTGCCACGGCGCGCCAAACGCAAGAAGACGTCGCGGCGAGAGCCCGACGCCTACAGGGTCCCCAGCCTCGGCGCGCACTGGCGCGCTGACGGCGCTCCGAAGACCTCCTACGCGTCACAGATCGACGCCCTCAGCGCGGCGGACGAGCGACGGCAGGATTCGGGCGCCGACCTCAACGTCTACCGCTGCGACTTCTGCGGGTCCTGGCACATGGGCAACAGCGGCGGGGCGCGAGAAGTGACGGAGGCGGGCTCGGCGCCGTCGGGCGAAAAGTTGTTTCTCCGTTGCGAATCGGGTGCCGTCCGGGTTCGCCCACACAGCAGTTGCCCGCCTACCGCTTCACACTTCGGGCCGCCCGCGAGCGACCGCCCTGGTCACGGCACCCGGGCGCGATCCGCAACCGGGACCGGGCTTCTCCGCGCACATGCAACCCCGGGGTCGACAGGCCAACGCGGGAACCCCTAAAGAAGTGAGCAAGGATTCCCGACCTGGAGTTACGGGTTAAGTTCGACCTCCTCAGGCGGAGGCGGTCCGCTCATGGGAGCACATCTTGGCGAAGCAAGGCATTTGGGCACAGCCCAGAGAGGGTCTGGCGGCAACGCGCAATGCACAGGCGGCGCGCTCCATCGCCATGCCTGCGCTGCAAGCGGGGATGCAAACCGCATCGACTTCCACGCCGCGCTCGCTGCAGATATGCCGCATCCCGGACGGACCGTGCAAGAGGCCAAGCGTGAACCGAGGTTCTCGACCCCTACGGCACCCGATCGCGCTGAGCGCGCCGCGCCGCGCGCCGGCGGCTCGCGCCATGATGGTCTCGGCGACGAGAGCGGCTTCACGCTCATTGAGCTCGTCGTGGTGATTGCCGTGCTCCCGGTCGTCGTGGGCGCCATGGTCGCCGGGCTGCTCTCCATCATGTCGATCACGCCCACGATCTCGAACAAGTTGTCCGACTCCGGCGACGCCGAGGTCCTCTCGGCCAGCTTCACCAAGGATGTGCAGGGCGCATCGATGGTGACCGCCGCCGCCGCCTCGACCAGCCCGGCCGCGTGCGGCAAGGGCACCCAGCTCCTCGGCTTGCAATACCCCAACGGCCAGTGGATCTCCTACTCGCTGGTCACCAGTGGAGCGGGGCCGACGGCCGTCCAGAACCTCTACCGCAACACCTGCCAGACCAGCGGCGGGGTTCCCAGTGTCATCTCCTCGGCAATCGTCTCGCACGACGTCGTGAACACCAGCGGCACCGGTCCCCCGGCCGCCATCGTGACCTGCGTGCCCACGACCCCCCCGACCCCGACGCCGGCGAGTTGCGCCGGGACGGCCCCAAACTTCAGCGTGGCAGACCGGCTGGGTCTCCACCGCTCAGGTGTCGACCATTGCGCTTCCCCTGACGTACGTGGCCAGCAACTACCAGCAGACCATGACCGCCTCACCGTCGGGGGGCGTGAACTCGGGCAATCCGAGCACCCTCAACACGCTCCCCCTATAACTGCGGCTTCGCCACCGCCAACACCGGGACCTACGCCTCCACGCTGTGCTTCGTCGATTTCTCCGGCTGGAACCCGCCGCACACCGGGACGCCGACCTGTGGGACCAACGGCTACCAGATCGCCGACGGCATCGTCGGGCACGCCCTTCACCATCAGCTTCTGCCTCACCACGACCGGGGGCCCGATCGTGGCTGCCGCCATCCCGACCTACACCGACCCCGGCAGCTCGGCCTTCCTCGGCAACAACGGGTTCTACACCGGCATCCCCGGAAACCCCGCGCTCTATCAGAACCAAGAAGGCACCAACTCCACGGTCACCATCACCAACATCAAGGTGACCGGGGCCGGCGGCGTCGCCGCCACCAACTGGAACCTGATCACCGGCGATGCCGAATCGACCGACGCCGGCGAATCCGTCAGCTGGACGGCCGGGTGGGCCGGATCCAACATTCCGACGAACCAGCAGGTGTTCACCCTCGTCGACAACACGCCCGGGGTCTCGGCCATCGGCAACGCCTGCGCCAACCCGACCGCCGGGAGCGGTCTCACGGTCGGGAACGGCCTCACCGGTGTTGGGTCGAACAGCGTGACCTGCGCGGCGTCGGTCAGCTCCGTCAAGACCGGCACGGTGATGATCAGCGCCCCGGCCCCGACGTCGCTGACCTCCTTCATGGTGGGAACCGGCCTGGAAGGAATCTTCATGGGGATCCTGCTCCCGTCATGACATCTCGCTCCCTCCTCCGGTCCGCCTCACGACGAGCGCAGCTCGTCCTCACCTCGGCGCGGGCGCGCGTCCTCGGGCGCCACGCAGCCGACGACCTGGACTCAGAAGCAGGGGACTCCCTGGTCGAGGTGCTGATTGCCATCGTCGTCCTGGGCATGGCGGGCGTAGCGATGCTCACGGCCTTCGGGGCCGCTTTCACCAGCTCGCAGGAACACCGCAACCTGGCCAACATCCAGCTCGCGCAGAAGAGCGTGCAGCAGCAGATCGTCGCCCAGCTCGAGAACGACAGCCAGTACGTCTCGTGCGCGCCCATCGCGACCTACCTGCCGAGCGGCAGTAACCCGATGACCTTCACCAACCTCCCGACGGGCTACACGGCCAAGATCACCGGCATGAGCCTACTGGGCCGGGAGCTACCCGTTCAACACGAACCAGGCAAGTGGTGCCCAATCCCAACTCCCCACAGCTCATCAGCGCCACGGTCACCTACCCCAACAACAAAGGGAACTCCATCGTCAGCGCGGTGGTCGCCAGCCCCACCACGCCGGCCAGCGCGCCCTCGGGCGCGGCCGTCGGGCTCAAGTGGTACGTCCAGCCGAGCAATACGCAGAGCGCGCAGACGATGAACCCGCCGCCCGTCGTCGAGGTCGTCGACGCGAACGGCGTCGCCGTCCAGAACGACTTCTCCACCGTCCAGCTGACCCTGAACGCCGGCAACGGTGCCACCCTCGCGGGGAGCTGTCTCGGAAAAGAGAACTTCGGGTACGTCACCTTCACCGGTTGCAGCATCAACAAGGCCGGCGGGCCTTACACGCTGACCGCCACGGACACATCCATCACCGGGAACCCGTCGGCCACGAGCGCCGGCTTCTCCGTCACGGTCGGTCCGCCGTCGCAACTCGTCTTCAGCCGGGTGCCGGCCGGCGCATCCGGGCGGCACTGCGTTCACGACCCAGCCCACCGTGACGGTGCAGGACGCCGGTGGAAACACCGTCACCTCTGACGCCTCCACTGCCACGCTGTCCATCACTCCGGGAACGGGAACGGCCGGCGCGGCCCTCTCCGGCTGCACCCAGAGCGGCGAGACGGCGGGCGTCATCTCCTTCAGCGGGTGCGCCATCAACCTGTCGGGGAACGGCTACGGCCTGACCGCCACCGACGGGGCCATGACGACCACCAGCGCCACCTTCAACGTGTCGACGGGTGGCGCGGCGCAGCTCGTCTTCACCCAATCGCCGACCGCGTCCTCGAGCAACACCGCATTCAGCCAGCAGCCAGTCGTGACCGTCGAGGACGCCGGCGGGAACACCGTCAATACCAATACACGTCCATCACGCTGGCCATCGCCACACAGCCCGGCAGCGGCGCGACTGTCACTGGTCCTGCACGTCGAACCCGAAGACCACCACCGGCGGGGTCGCCACGTTCAGCGGGTGCAAGATCAGCGTAACGAAGCGGTGAAGAGGGTGCGTACACCCTCAAGGCGACTGCGACCGGGTTGGCCCAGGGCCTGAGCACATCCTTCACCGTTGCCGGCGCTCCGACCAAACTGTTCTTCGTCACGTCACCCAGCCCGTCGGTGACGCAGGTCGCCTTCCCGACGCAGCCCGTGGTCTGGGTCGAGGACCAGGCCAACGACCTCGTGACGAGCTCGAACCTCTCGGTCACGCATGACCATCAACACACAGCCTCGAGCGGAGCAACGCTCACGTGCTCGGCGCAACCCCACGGCCGGAACGCACGGTTTCGCACAATTGCAGCATCAAAATCACGTCACGACCGCGCAACAGGGTGCCTACAAGCTCGGGGCGTCCGCCACCGGCCCACTGACGGGCACAGCGGGTCCTTCACCGTCGCCGGGAGCTGCGACAAAGCTCGCGTTCACGCAGCAACCCAGCAGCAGCTCAACCGGCGGGGCCAACTTCCCGACCCAGCCGATAGTGACGATTCAGGACTCCTCGGGCGACACGGTGACCAACAACACCTCGAGCGTCTCCCTGGCCATCACCGCCGGGACAGGGACCAGCGGCGCCAAGCTGTCGTGCACCAGTCTCAACGCGGCTGGCCGGTGTCGCCTCCTTCAACGGGTGCAATATCGACAAGGTCGGCAACGGGTACACCCTGAAGGCGACGGACACGACGCCAACCACACTGACGGCGGCAACGAGTACCGCGATCAACATCACGTTAGGACCTGCTGCTCAACTCACCTTCACCACCAACCCAGGCGGCGGGGCAAACGGGACCGCGCTGGGCACCCAGCCGACAGTCAGCGTTCAGGACGCCGGCGGCAATGCCATCACCACGGCAACCAACACGATCTCGCTGACCATCGGCTCGCAACCGGGGACCGGTGCCGCTCTCCGCTGCTCGGCCAACCCGGTCGTCGCCACCGGTGGGGCATCCACGTTCGTGGGGTGTCAGATCGTCGGCACGGCCGGCAGCTACACCCTCGATCGCCAGCTCACCGGGACTCAGTAGCGGGACGAGCACGCCGCTCACCCTCACCGTGGGCGCGGCCGCAAAGCTCGCCTTCACCACCCAGCCCGGGGGCGGGACGAACGCGGCAACGTGGGCCACCCAACCGGCAGTGACCGTCGAGGACTCGGGCGGGCAACAAGGTGACCTCGAGCACGGTGGGCGTCACGTTGTCGTTGGCCCAAAACGCCGGCGGCTCGGTGACCTGCACCACCAACCCGTTGCTCGGCGACGGCCGGCGTGGCCAGCTTCGCCGGCTGCAAGATCACCGGCATCGCGGGCACCTATTCCTTGAGCGCCAGCTCAGGCCTGCTCGGCTCCGCCACCAGCAACAGCTTCTCCATCACGCCTGGAGCCGCGAGCCAACTGGTCTTCACGACGCAACCGGGCGGTGGGGCCAATGGTGCGGCCTGGACGGCACAGCCCGTGGTCAGCGCGGAGGATGTCTCTGGGAACGCGGTCACCTCCTTTGCTTCGAACGTCACGCTAGCGATCAAGACCCAGCCGGGTACCGGAACGCTCCAGTGCACCGCCAATCCCGTGACGGCGAGCGGCGGGGTCGCGTCGTTCGCGGGATGCGAGATCTCCGGGACGGTCGGGAGTTACACGCTGAGCGCCACATCGGGGACGCTCAGCGGCACCAGCGCCGCCTTCACCGTGACGGTCGGCAGCCCGGCCAAGCTCGTGTTCAACACCCAGCCCGGTGGCGCCGTCGACGGTGTGGCATGGGGCGACCCAGCCGGTCGTGAACGTCGAGGATGCCGGCGGCAACCTCGTTCCCACCGCCACTGACTCGGTCACACTGGCCATCACGACCCAGCCCGGGCCGGCGCGACCTCGGATGCGCCGCCAACCCGTTGGCTGCCAGCGGCGGCTCGGCCGCCTTCAGCGCGCTGCCAGATCACCGGTAAGACCGGTTCCTACGCCGTCACCGCTCGGCACCCGGATTGACGAGCGCCCAGAGCTCGAACTTCACCCTCGGCCTCGGTTCCGCCTCGAAGGTCGCCTTCAGCACCCAGCCCGGTGGCGGCGCCAACGGCGCGGCCTGGAACTCGGGCAACCAGCCCGCGGTGAGCGTCGAGGACATCGGCGGCAACACCGTGACCACGGCGACCAACTCCATCACCTTGGCCCTCGGCACCAACCCCGGCGGGACCTTGGCCTGCACCACCAACCCGCTGGCGGCCTCGGGCGGCACGGCGAGCTTCGGCGGCTGCAAGATCACCGGCAAGGCGGGCGTCTACACGCTCACCGCGGCGGCGAGCGGCCTGCCCACGGTCACCAGCGCGTCGTTCACGATCACCTTCGGGTCGGCGTCCCAGCTCGTCTTCACCACCCAGCCCGGTGGCGGCGTTGACGGCACCGCATGGACCGGGGCCAACCAGCCGGCAGTGACGGTCGAGGACGCCTCGGGCAACGTCGTCACGAACTACGCCACGGGGATCACCCTGGCCCTCGGCACCAACCCCGGCGGCACCCTGGCCTGCACCACCAACCCGCTCTCCCCCATCAACGGCGTGGCGGCGTTCAGCGGGTGCCGCATCACCGGCAAGACCGGGACCTACACGCTCACGCGCCTCCTCGGGCACGCTCACCGGCGCCACCAGCAACACCTTCTCGATCACCATCGGGGCGGCGTCCCAGCTCACCTTCGCCACCGAGCCCGGTGGCGGGGTCGACGGCACGGCGTGGAGCGCCGGGCAACCAGCCGGCAGTGACGGTCCAAGACGCCGGCGGCAACACCGTGACCACGGCGACCAACTCGATCACCTTGGCCATCACCACGCAGCCGGGCTCGGGCGCCGCCTTGGCCTGCACCGCCAACCCGCTCACCGCCTCGGGCGGCACGGCGAGCTTCGGCGGCTGCAAGATCACCGGCAAGACCGGCAGCTACACGCTGAGTGCGACCTCGAGCGGGCTCAACGGCGCCACCAGCACGCCGTTCACCATCACGGTGGGCTCGGCGACCCAGCTCGCCTTCAGCACCCAGCCAGGTGGCGGCGCCAACGGCGCGGCCTGGACCTCGGGCAACCAGCCCGCGGTGAGCGTCGAGGACAGTCGGGGGCAACCCGTGACCACGGCCACCAACTCCATCACCTTGGCCCTCGGCACCAACCCCGGCGGGACGCTTGGCCTGCACCACCAACCCGCTGGCGGCCTCGGGCGGCACGGCCACCTTCGCCGGCTGCAAGATCACCGGCAAGGCGGGCGTCTACACGCTGACCGCGGCGGCGAGCGGCCTGCCCACGGTCACCAGCACGTCGTTCACCATCACCTTCGGGTCGGCCACCCAGCTCGTCTTCACCACCCAGCCCGGTGGCGGCGTGGACGGCACCGCGTGGACCTGGGCCAACCAGCCGGCCGTGACCGTCGAGGACGCCTCGGGCAACGTCGTGACGAACTACGCCACGGCGCGATCACCCTGGCCCTCGGCACCAACCCCGGCGGCACCCTGGCCTGCACCACCAACCCGCTCTCCGCCATCAACGGCGTGGCGTCGTTCACCGGGTGCCGCATCACCGGCAAGACCGGGACCTACACGCTGACGCGCGTCCTCGGGCACGCTGACCGGCGCCACCAGCAACACCTTCTCGATCACCATCGGGGCGGCGTCCCAGCTCGCCTTCGCCACCGAGCCCGGTGGCGGGGTCGACGGCACGGCGTGGAGCGCCGGCAACCAGCCGGCAGTGACGGTCCAAGATGCCGGCGGCAACACCGTGACCACGGCGACCAACTCGATCACCTTGGCCATCACCACGCAGCCGGGCTCGGGCGCCGCCTTGGCCTGCACCGCCAACCCGCTCGACCGCCTCGGGCGGCACGGCGAGCTTCGCCGGCTGCAAGATCACCGGCAAGACCGGCAGCTACACGCTGAGTGCGTCCTCGAGCGGGCTCAACGGCGCCACCAGCACGCCGTTCACCATCACGGTGGGCTCGGCGACCCAGCTCGCCTTCAGCACCCAGCCCGGTGGCGGGGCCAACGGCGCGGCCTGGACCTCGGGCACCCAGCCCGCAGTGAGCGTCGAGGACAGTCGGCGGCAACCCGGTGCCCACGGCCACCAACTCCATCACCTTGGCCCTCGGCACCAACCCCGGCGGGCACCTTGGCCTGCACCACCAACCCGCTGGCGGCCACGGGCGGCACGGCCACCTTCGCCGGCTGCAAGATCACCGGCAAGGCGGGCGTCTACACGCTGACCGCGGCGGCGAGCGGCCTGCCCACGGTCACCAGCGCGTCGTTCACCATCACGGCCGGCACGGCCACCCAGCTTCTCTTCAGCACCCAGCCCGGACCGGCTCGCAGGTGTCGGCGAGGGCACCGCATGGACGACGCAGCCGAGCGTGACGGTTGAGGACGCCACGGGCAACATCGTGACGAACTACGCAACAGGGATCAGCCTCGGCGTCAGCACCTACGCCGCCGGGCACGGTGGCTCTGCTTCGGGCGCGGTCAACGGCTGCGCGCAACCCCCTCACGCCGACCAACGGCGTGGCGGCCTTCGGCGGGTGTCAGATCGCCGGGACCGCCGGCTGCGGGTACCTACACCATCCAAGCGAGCGCCGGGTCCCTCTCGGCGACGTCGACGAGCATCTCCATCGTGGCGGGGAACGCGAGCCAGCTGGTGTTCACGACGCAGCCCGGCGGCTCGGTGACCGAGGGTTCGGCGTTCACCGCAGCCAAGCGTGACGGCTGAGGACGCCAGCGGAAACACCGTGACCACCTACACGACCAGTATCACCCTGGCCATCAACGGCTACACCGCCGGAAATGGCGGATCCAACCAGGGCACGTTGGCGTGCACGCCGTCGACAACGCGGAACCCGACCGGCGGCGTCGTCGACCTTCTCGGGCTGCAAGATCACCGGGACGGCTGCTGCGGGCACCTACACGTTCCAGGCCACAGTGGCAACGGCGCCAACAGGCTCACCTCGGCGACATCGGCCGCTGTCAACATCGTGGCTGGCACCGGCACCCAGGTGGCGTTCACGACACAGCCCGGAAATGGCTTCTTCAGCGGCTTCGCCCTGAACCCCCAGCCGGCAGTGAGCGTCGAGGACACCAACTGGCAACGTGGTCGTCACGGCGACGAACTCCATCACCCTGTCACTGGCCTCGGGAACCGGCACGTTCTCCTGCACGACCAACCCGCTCGCCGCCAGCGGTGGCATGGCCACCTTCGCCGGGTGCAAGGTCACCCACACCGGTGGGACCAAGACCTACACGCCTCAACGCCGCGGCCTCAGGCCTCGGGTCCACACGAGCAACTCGTTCACGACCTAGCCATGCGAACCTTCCACGACCATTCAACGGCAGCGACCGTCCAACGACAGCCATCGGATCCACCGCGCCCTCGGGTCGCTGGCGGTCGCTCGGGCCGGGGATCACGAGTCAGAGCGCGCGTCACCAGCGGAGTCGAGTGAGGCCGGGGCCGTCCTCATTCTGGCGCTGGTCTTCTTGGTCACCGTGAGTGTCATCGTCGGATGCCCTGACGACTGGACGACGAACAACCTCATGAACTCGCAGAACTTCACGCAAGACGCAATCGGTGAACAGCTCGGCGACCAACGCGGTCAACCTGGCCATTCAGAACATCCGCTACACCCCGCTGCTCTACACGCGGTCAGCGGCACCACGACCGATCTGACGCTGAATGCCAGTCCGCCGAACTACTGCTGGGGCACCGGCGGCTTCGCAGGCCTTCAACATGAACGTCTACTGCACGCACCGTCTGGAACCCGACCAACGCCAACACCCGGAAGGTCACCGTCTCCGCCTGCCCGGATGTCGCAGACTGCTCCGGTGACGGGACGCGCCTCGTGGACTGCCGCGCAGTCGACCTGTCCGCAGAACCCGTTCCTGCAGGCCATCGTCACGTTCGACGACTACCCGATCGGGCGTCAGCGGCCCAGCCAGGTCCAATGCGGTGACCTACTGCGGAAGCTCGCTGACCGTCAACGGCTGGAACTGGAAGCCGACGTCCCCGGTCACCAACGTGGTCGGCCTGAGCGGGACCTTCGACGGCGGCTCAGCCGATCACCATCACGGGACCGGGTTCACAGCGGGCGCGACGGTAAACTTCGTCGACACGAACCCGCTGGCACAGGTGACCAACACCATCGACGCAGCAGATCGTGCCGCCACGAACGTCAACGTGAACGTCAACGCCCGACCATCACCGCGTCGTCGCCATCGGTGACGACGCTGGCCAACTACTACATCACCGTCACGACGCCGGGCGGCAGCACCGAGCCTGGTGACTGCCCGAGCGCGATGTTCGTCGTACACGCCGCCATCGCCCCACCGTCGACGAGCGTCACACCGAATTCGGGGCTACACCACGCACGGAACCGCGATCACGATCAGCGGAAGCGGCTTCATCAACGGCGCCACTGTCACCATGGTCCAGGACAGCGGCGGATCGCCGTCGAGCCCGCGAACAGCTGTGCACCGTGGTCTCAGGTCAGCTCGAACACGGCGATCACCGCATCCGACCTACCCGTTCACGACTCGTGGGTCAGTCGTTCTACATCGTGGTGACTCACCTCGCTGGCGGTGCGAGTCAGACCACGACCCAAGCGCCGTCTTCACATTCACGCCGGCACCACCGTAAACTAAGGGGGAAAGATGAAACTGGGACGCAAGGAGCGGACCACGACACTCACGGAGCCTCACGCCGAGACGTATGACGCAGACTCCGACACCGAACGGGGCGCACGACCGCCCACCAGTTCGACGTGCCCGCAGCCTTCCCTGAGACGCGAGCGGCCGCTGCCGACCGGAGCCGAGCCCTTCGGTGAACTGCTGGTGCGTCGCGGCCTCGTCTCCGAAGAGGACGTCGCGCAGGCGCTGATCGTCCAGCAGGAGTCGGGCAAGCGGCTGGGCGAGACGCTGGTCGACATGGGCGCGCTCAACGAGCGCGAGCTGATCCTCGTCCTCGCCGACCTGCTGCACATGCCGGTGGTCGACCTCCGGCGGCGCAATCCCGAAACCGATGCGCTCGCCCTGATCCCCGAGCAGGTCGTGCGGGAGCACATGGCGATGCCCGATCCGCCTCGACGACGACGGCCTCCAGGTCGCCGTCGTCGGACCAGCCGTCGGTCGCCGTCCGAGCGCTGCTTGACGCAGGCGACCGACCACCCGATCCGCTTCGTGCTCGCCCCGGAGTCGGACATCCAATGGGCCATCGACAGCAGCTACCGCGCCATCGGCGGCGTCGACAAGCTGGTCGAGGCTTTCAGGCAGTCGAGGGCACGCGGAAGCGCACGACCGAAACCGAATCGACACCGAGGTCGTCGCCGACGACGCGCCCATCGTCCAGGTCGTCACCCGCATCCTCACCCAGGCCAAGCGGGACCGCGCCTCGGACGTCCACATCGAGCCCTCACAGGACGTCGTCCGGGTGCGCTTCCGCATCGACGGCGCGCTCGAAGGAAGTCCTGATGCTCCCGTCGGCCATGGGCGTCGGCCTGGTGAGCCGGATCAAGATCATGGCCGGCATGAACATCGTCGAGCGGCGGCGGCCCCAAGACGGCCAGCTCACCGCGCAGATCGACGGCAAGGACACCGACGTCCGGGTGGCGACGGCCGCCACCATCTGGGGCGAGAAGTGCGTGATGCGGATCCTGGACAAGAACCGATCGGTGCTGCGCCTGCACGACCTCGGCATGCCCGACGACACGCACGAGACCTTCTCGAGGCTGGTCAAGGCGCCCTTCGGCATGGTGCTGTGCGCCGGCCCGACCGGAAGCGGCAAGACCACCACCCTCTACGCCACCCTGGGCGAGGTCAGCCGATCCGACCAAGAACGTCATGACGATCGAGGACCCGGTCGAGTACGTCTTCCCGTCGATCAACCAGATCCAGACCAACGAGCAGGCGGGCCTGACCTTCGCCACGGGGCTGAAGTCGATCCTGCGCCAGGACCCCGACGTCATCCTGGTCGGCGAGATCCGAGACGTCGAAACGGCGCGGATCGCCGTGCAGTCCGCCCTGACCGGCCACCTGGTCCTGTCGTCCCTGCACGCCACCGACTCGGTCTCGGCGCTCCACCGCTTCTTGGACATGGGGATCGAGTCGTTCCTGATCGCCTCATCGGTGCTCGCCATCGTCGGCCAGCGCCTGGTCCGACGCATCTGCCCGTCGTGCAAGACCTCGTACACGCCCACCGAAGAGGAGATGACCTTCTACGAGGAGAGCGGCGGAGAGCCGAAGACGGACTTCTGCCACGGCACCGGCTGCAACTTCTGCGGCCAGACCGGCTACCAGGACCGGATCGGCGTCTACGAGCTCCTGCAGATGACGCCCGAGATCAAGCGTCTCATCGTCGGCTGGGCGACCCAGGACGAACTGCGGCGCCTGGCCCAGAAGCAAGGGCATGCGCACACTCCGCGAAGAGGCGATCGACCTCGTCGCGGAAGACATCACGACGATCGCCGAAGTCATCCGAAGCATCTACTCACTCTAGGCGAGGGGACGGACAGAAGCCATGGAAAAGTACAGGTACAGCGCAGTCGACGACCGCTGGCAAGAAGGTGTCGGGCGTCGAGACGCGCCCTGTCGCCGGGCGCGGCGCACATCGCGCTGCTCGAGCGCGGCTACCAGACGATCGAGGTCTCGGAGAAGAAGAGCGTCCTCCAGTTCGAGGTCACCAAGAAGATGGTGCCGCGCAAGGACATCATGCACTTCTCGCGGCAGCTCTGCCGTGTTCGTGCGGGCCGGCGTCCCGATCATGGAGGCGCTCGAGGTCATCGCCGACGAGACGTCCGACAAGCTGCTCCAGAGCGTCCTCTACGACATGATCGAGCGGCTCCAGGCCGGCGACACCTTTGCATCGGCCGCCGCCGCGCACCCCGAGGCGTTCCCGAACTACTACATCGGCATCCTCGTCGTCGGCCGAGCTGACCGGAAACCTCGACGTCGTCCTCGACCAGCTGGCCGACTACCTCGACCGCGACATCGAGGCCCGGGGAAAGGTCACCTCGGCCCTGATCTACCCGGCCGTCGTGGCCGTCATGGCGGTCGTCGTGGTGGTCGTCCTGGCCACCTTCGTCATGCCGAAGTTCGTGGTGTTCTTCAAGTCGTTCAACGCCAAGCTCCCGCTCCCGACCCGGATGCTGCTGAGCGTGTCGAACTTCGTCAGCCACTGGTGGTGGGCCATCCTGGCGATCATGGTCGTTGGCGATCATCGGCGTCATCGCCATGCGCCGATCCGCGCCGGGCAAGGCATGGATCGACTCGATGATCCTCAGGCTCCCGATCCTCGGTGACCTGGTGCGGACGGCGATCATCGAACGCGTCTGCCGGATCCTGTCGTCCATGCTCAAGGCCGGCGTCGCACTTCCCGATGCCATGCGGGTGACCGCCGAGTCGGCCAACAACGCCGTGTACACCAATGGCCTCGCGACAGTCCGCGAGGAGATGATCGAGGGCCAGGGCCTCGCGGAGCCGCTCGCGCGCACCGGTCTCTTCCCGGGCGCGGCGCGGCAGATGTTCCGGGTCGGCGAGGAGACCGGGACGCTCGACGCGCAGCTCGCCACCGCGGCCGCCTTCTACGACCGGGAGCTCGACGTGAAGCTCAAGCGGTTCACCGGCCTCTTCGAGCCGCTCGTCATCATCTTCATGGGCGTGATCGTCGGATTCGTGGCCGTCGCGCTCGGTCTCGGCCATGTACGGCATCTACAAGCAGGTGAAGATCCAGTAGGTCATTGGGGCAAAAAATCCCAAAAACTGGCTCAAGCCGCTGCCCATTTGCCCGACAAATTCAATGAGACGAAACCGACGCCAAATATCGGTTGATCAGGCAAACAACAAACGCAAAATTGCACGTCAGGACACGTAAAAGTCGCACATAGGCCGTTGCCTTACATGCAATGTCAATGGTAAAATTACAAGGTCTCCCCATTTGGCGAGGGAGGTAGGCAGCCACTGGAAGTCTTCCGATGGCCCGAAACTGAAAGGCGGTACCACCGCACATGATTAGGCACTACGCGACATCAAGGCGCGTCGAGCGGGAGAGGTCGTTGAATCGGGCTTCACCCTGATCGAACTCCTGGTCGTCATCGTCGTCCTCGGCATCCTTGCTGCAACGGTCGTCTTTGCCCTCACCGGTGTGACCGGCCAGAGCGCGGTGGCGGCCTGCAACTCGGACGCCAAGACGGTCGAAGTCGCGCGTCCAGGCGTACATCGACTCGCCCGACAACGCGACCAACGCCCCTCCGGCTGACATTGACGGCTCTTGTCACCCGCTGGCGACGCTACCATGGCACGCGAACCAGCAGCAACGCGGCCTACACGCATCTCGGTGAGCGCCGAACCGGCGGCCACGTCGACCGACGTCACCGTCACACCGACGAGCGGTAACGCCGGTGGCATCTACGACGTCCGACAAGCTGGCGCAACCAACCCCTGCACCGGCGTCTCCTAAGCGAGATTCGAACAGGTACGTACACAAGGTGAACCAAAGCGCCCGGCCCACTGGGCCGGGCGCTTTGGACTTCACCACGAGAGAGGGGAATGACGTGAAGAACGCGGCCAACATTGAGCCGATCGACCCGTGGCTCCAGGTCCTGTGGGACCGCCAGGGCTCGGACCTCTTGCTCGCCACAGGATCGCAGCCACGAGTCCGGGTCGACGGAAAGCTGACTGCCCTCGAGGGTACGCCGGTCCTGACCGGCGACGAGATCGACGAGATCGTGCGCGGCATGCTCAGCTCCGAGCACGAGGCAACGTTCGACGAGCACCAGGACGTCGACTTCTCGTTCACCTGGCGCGACCTGGCTCGGCTGCGTGGCAGCGCGTTCACCCAGAAGGGCGACACCGCGCTCGCTTTGCGCATGATCCCTTCCGACATCCCGACATTCGACGAGCTCGGCCTCCCGCCGGTCGCCGAGTGGCTGGCTCGCTTGCCCCGCGGCCTGGTGCTTCTGACCGGTCCGACCGGCTCGGGAAAGTCAACGACGCTGGCGTCCATCATCGACCGGATCAACCAGACGCGGTCCGTGCACATCCTGACGATCGAAGACCCCATTGAGTACGTGCACAAGCATGGCCTCTCCGCGGTCACCCAGCGTGAAGTCGGCACGGACAGCCCCTCGTTCGAACGGGCGCTTCGTTCTGCCCTGCGGGAGGACCCCGACGTCCTCCTCGTGGGTGAGATGCGCGACCTCGAGTCGATTCAGCTCGCCCTGACGTTGGCCGAGACCGGCCACCTCGTGTTCTCCACGTTGCACACCAACGACTCGTCGCAGGCGATCGACCGCATCATCGACGTGTTCCCGGCATGGCGGCAGGAACAGATCCGCGTGCAGCTTGGGTCGTCGCTCGGCGCCGTCGTCGCCCAGCGGCTCGTCCCAAGGATCGGAGGCGGCATGGTGGCCGCCTTCGAAATCCTGATCGCCAACCACCCGGTGCGGAACATCATCCGGGAGGGAAAGACGCACCAACTGCCGAACCTGATCACGACGGGTCAGGGCGAGGGCATGTGCTCGCTCGAGTCGAGCCTGGCGGACCTGGTTGCGGGGCAGGTGATCGACCCTGAGGACGCACTCGCGATCTCGTCGCACCCCAAGGAGCTCACCCGCCTGCTGGGCCAGCGCGGGCCTATCCTTGCGACTGCGTGAGCGTCAGCACCGTACAGCGACACGGCCCCAACCTCCCTTATCGCCTCGTTGCCGGGGTCACACCGTGCGGACCGTCATGGCTGGTCGCGCCGGCCAAGCTCCAGGGGACCGTCTTCGCCCCCGAAGAGCCGCGGCTGATCTCGCCGTTCAGCGAGGTCTTGGACCAGCGGCCTTCCTTCGAGGTGATCGCGCTCGAACGCGCCGGTTGGGTATCTCGACCAGGCCGCCGCACGGGGGCAGGACGTGTGACCGCGAGGCCCGCGCCCTCCTCGGCGCGAAGCGTGGCTCTTCCATCCAGAGCGGGCCCGTGCGCTCCCCCACCAACGAGATCGAGTTCCTCCCGGATCACCTCGATGCCATCTCCATGACGCTGCTCCCGCGCTACCGCGAGGTGGCAGCCGAGATGGCCCCGTTTCGCCAGCGGACGGTCTATGAGGTGCACTCGGACTTGAGCTTCTTCGAGCTCAACAACGGCCAGCCAATGCAGTGTCCCAAGAACACCGAAGAGGGACAGGCCGAGCGTCGTGAGCTGCTCCGGGTCAAGTTCCCTGCCGTGGATCGCATCCTCTCGGCGGAGGTGCCAGGGGCCTCGCCGGCTCACCTTCTCGACATCGCCGTTTTCGTCTGGACGGCTCGCCGAATTTTCATCAAGGCCGCCGTCCGCATTCCACGGGATCCCGAGTGGGACGAGCAAGGGCTTCGCATGGAGATCATGCGCTGACTAGGGCGCGGACAGCCTCATATCGTCAGGATCGCACGAACGGCCGAAGGAGCACGGGTCCGGCGTAGACGGCGATGCCGCATCCAACAGCCAAGAAGACCCCGTAGGGAATCCGTTGCTCGCGGCTCATCCGATGGAAGGCGATGAGTGCTATGCCCACGACCGCGCCGACGAGGTTCGCGGCAAAGAACCCGAGGATGACGTAACGCCACCCCAGCCAACCCAGCGCGAGTCCGAGCACCGGAGCGAGCCGGACATCGCCGAAGCCGAGGAGCTTGGGGCTCACCGCGAACATCGCGTAGAAGAGAAGGAACCACGCCGCGCCACAGATCGCTCCGACTGCGAGATCGTGCCATTGGCCCTCAGCTGCAGCCGCAAGCAGGAGAAGGGCGCCGACCAGCACACTCAGAGGCCAGACGATTCTTTTCGGGCAGTATGAGGCGCTGCACGTCGATGACCGAGAGCGCCAAAAGCCCTGCTGCGAGCGCCAAAAAGGCCGGCAGATCCCAGTGAAAGCCAAACCGCGCTGCCGTACCGGCAAAGAGACCCGCACAGGCCAGCTCGACTAACGGGTAGAGCCCTGAGATGCGCTGCCCACAATGCCGACAGCGTCCCTTCAGCACAAGCCAGGAGACGACAGGGACATTGTCTCGTTCCGCGATGAGGGTTTTGCATTCCGGACACGACGAACGAGGTCGGACCACGGACAAGTTTCTCGGGACGCGGTAGATCACCACGTTCAAGAACGAACCGATCACGAGGCCCAGAAGGCCACAGATCACAATCAGAATCCCAAACACGTCACCGAGCCCGATCGTCGAAGGTTCGCCCCACCGATCTGTACGCTACTGCGCCTGCTCTCGACATTGAGGGTTCTCCCGGTGGCAACCGTGCCGCGATTTCGGTCCTATCCGGACGGAATAAAAGTCCCCTCGAGGCGCCACTCCCCGATGAATCCCGTGAACGGTCCTCCCACGATGAGGCTCGTCCAACTCATCACGAATTTGTGAGTCCGGACGTTGTAGAGGCCGGAGACAGGCGTCGTGAGCCCGGGCCGAGCACCTCCGGGCTTCGGCGATCCTTGGTTGAAATAGACCTTCTTCCACGACGCTGACACTGCCTCGAGGTTCCCGCTGAGCTTGGAACCGGTGACCGTTATGGAAGGGGCAGGAACAGACTTCTTCGTCTGGGGGTCCGTAGGTTGCGTCGGACAAGGAGAGGTCGACCGTCGCGAATTCGACGGGTCGGATGATGGCCCGGGCTCTGGCATCACCGTTACGGGCAAAGGCTCGTGCCGGTCCGGGTTGATACGAGCCGGTGACGAGACCCTCTTCGACTGCCTGCCGAGACCGTCGTATAGGACTTGTCGAAGCAACCGGAAGTGGCGTTCTGGAAGAAGAACCCCGTGTGCACGTTTCCCTTCGGGAAGATCAAGCGAAAGTACGAGCCGCTGACGATGCCGTTGGCTGGATTACACGCTCCCTCCGCGATGCGAAAAATGCCGACCAATTGAACGGGGGTCTGACCTTGCGCCGGTAGGGCCCACAGGAGGCGAACCGAGAAGTGCCGTGACCAGAGCGAGTCACCGCACACCGACACAGCAACCGCAAGCGGTGATCCGCTTGGGGTACCGGCATTCTGCGCCGATTCTCCGCCAGCATATCCGTCACCCTCTTCGTCCTATGCCTCGAGCGTGACGACGCGAGATCGAACTCTCACGATCGCACTCTGCGGAACAACAGGGTAGCCCAGACGTCGCATGGTCCCAAGAAACTACCTGCCCAGATCTATTGGCGAGGGAGCGGCTTCGTTATATCGCCATGCGACGCTGGAGCTCGTTGCGCATCCACATATGCCGGCCGGTTACGCTGGGGTATCGCTGACCAGTCCGCTACGAGTTCTCGTACCCGTCGATGTGGCTGGAGTGCCACGCCCACGCCGACGAGAGGATCTCGTCGAGTCCCGATGGGGCCGTCCAACCCAGCACCTCTTTTGCCCGCGTGTTGTCGGCGTAGAGCGCCACGGGATCTCCGGGCCGGCGACCCACGATCTCGTGGGGAACCGGCCGGCCGATGACGGACTCGGCCGCGGTCAGGACCTCGAGCACCGAGGAGCCCACCCCGGTACCGAGGTTGACGACGGTGCTCGCTCCCCCACCCTCGAGGTACTCGAGCGCCTTGATGTGGGCGTCAGCGAGGTCCACGACGTGGACGTAGTCCCGGATGGCCGTCCCGTCCGGCGTCGGGTAGTCGTTCCCGTACACCTGCAGCGGCCCTCGCCGGCCGAGCGCCGCCTTCATCATGAGCGGAACCAGGTTGATGGTGACCGTCCAGTCCTCGCCGATGGAGCCGTCGGGCCACGCCCCGGCCGCATTGAAGTAGCGCAGGCTCACCGAGCGAAGGTCCAGGCAACGGTCGTACCACGAGAGCACGCGCTCGGTCATCGCTTTGCTCTCCCCGTAGGGACTCTCGGGGTGGATCGCGGCGCCCTCCCCGACCGGGACGGTATCGGGGGTGCCGTAGACCGCACAGGTGGACGAGAAGACCACCCGATTGACTCCAGCCTCGTGCAACGTTTCCAATAGCGTCGAGCTCTTGGCAACGTTGTTCCCGAAGTAGCGCTGTGGTTTGCTCATCGACTCGGCGGGTGACTTGTAAGCCGCGAAGTGGACGACGGCGTCCACGTCGTACTGCGCAACCGTTTTCGCCACCGCCTCGGGGTCTCCTACGTCGCCCCGGATGAGCGGGACGTCGCGGACGGCGGTGGGGTGGCCGAACTCCATCGAGTCGAAGGCCACGACGTCTCGCCCCCGCTCGCGGAGGAGGCGCGCCGTGTGGGAGCCGATATAGCCGGCACCGCCGGTGACGAGAATTGTCATAGGTTCATTCTGCCGGATCGGGAAGAGGGTGTTGACCCGACTTCCGATGGTGGCACTTACGTGCCTATCGCAACCGAGTCCTCCGTGAAGCCGGAGTTTGTCGTGCTGAGCGTGGTCGAGTCAGAGCCGCTGTTACGAGTGTGCGTCACCGTGAAGTTCGAGCTCTGACTCTGCCCCGGCAAGGATCGTGACGCTCGTTGAACCGGAGAAGTGACTTGTTGAGCTGACATTCAGACGTGCCGCCACACCTGAGCGATAGGAGTCACGTCGCCCACCCGGGGCATACGTGACGGTCCAATGCAGCGCGCCGAGCACGCCGAGGGGCCCGACAACGGACGCGCCGCGCGCTGATTCGCCAAGCTTGGGATTCGCCAGATCCACTGAACACCTATCGCCTGATCATGAGCGGTCGCCAAACCACTCCCTCGCCAATGCAGGCATTGATTCACGGACCGCCAAGTGCGTCAACGAGCCGAAAGTCACGTCCAACAACGCGCACCAACGCCACCGCACACAGCGCGTCGGGTCGCGATTCGAAGGCTGCCAGGGCTCTTGTCACGCCGTTGTGCGCTGCGCGTCGATCTGCGCCGCGAACGGCTCACAGCTTTGTTGTGCGCGCCTTGTCCCAAATGCACTCAAGTCGGCCGACTCGCCGCGCTCGGACTCGCCCGCCCGGGGCCGGGTCGCAGCTCGTGCGAGGATGGACCACATCGAACCCGACGACGCCGCAGGTACCGAAGACACAGATCACGACGACGACGCTGCCGGCGTCCCAGAGGCGCCCGAGGAGGCCCCCAGCGGCTTCGAGCGCTGGCGCCGGGACTCAGCCCTCGGCGCGGTGGGCACCGGGGTGGCCCGGGGCCTGCAGGCCGTCTTCGCCCCGCCGGTCGACGAGCCGGTCATCGTGGCCTCGGTGCCCGGGGACCCGCCCGACGCCGACGACCGCATCCGGGTCATCCTCGATCCCGACGACCCGACCAAGTCGGTCGGCGATCGTCCCCGACGCCGGCCCGCGGAGCCACCAGCCTGACCTGAGCTGGCGCGGCCCGGCGGTCGTTGACAGTTCCGGCGACTGGACTTAGCATCCGAGGTATCGGACACAGTGTCCGATTCATCAGAGGAGTTGTACGACGATGAGCACCCTGGCGGACGTCACCCCGGTCGACCTCTCGGACTCCCGGTCCTACGTGGCCGGCGTCCCCCACGCCTGGCTGGCCCACCTGCGGCGCCACGACCCGGTGCACTGGCAGGACGAGGCCGGCGGGCCCGGCTTCTGGGCCGTCACCCGCTACGAGGACTGCGTCACCGTGAACCGCGACTACGAGCGCTTCAGCTCGCGCCGCCCGGGGCACCATGCCCTTCGAGATGCCCGAGGACGACATCGCGCAGCAGGGCCTGATGATGCTCAACATGGACCCGCCGCTGCACACCCGCTACCGGCGCCTGGTCAACAAGGGCTTCACGCCGCGCATGGTGCGCGACCTCGAGGAGAGCATCCACCGCTCGACCGACGCCATCATCGACGAGGTCATCGAGACGGGCGAGGCCGACTTCGTCACCCAGCTCTCGGCCGAGCTCCCCCTCCAGGTCATCGCCGAGCTGCTCGGCGTGCCGCCGGAGGACCGCCACCGCATGTTCGACTGGTCGAACCGCATGGTGGGCAACGAGGACCCCGAGTACCAGGCCCAGGCCGAGCAGGCCACGATCGCCGCCATGGAGCTCTACGCCTACGCCGCCGAGCTCTTCGGCAAGAAGCGCATCGACCCCCACGCCGACCTCATGAGCGTGCTCACCACGGTCGAGGTGGAGGGCGAGCGCCTGAGCGACATGGAGCTCGAGCTGTTCTTCCTCCTCCTCACGGTGGCCGGGAACGAGACGACGCGCAACCTCATGTCGGGCGGCCATGCACGCCTTCTTCCAGCACCCCGACCAGTGGCAGCGCCTGCGTCGACGACCGCAGCCTGCTGCCCGACCGCCGTCGACGAGATGCTGCGCTTCGTCACGCCGGTCATGAACTTCCGCCGCACCGCCATGTGCGACGTCGAGCTGAGCGGCACCAAGATCGCCGCGGGCGACAAGGTCGTGTTCTTCCACGCCTCGGCCAACCGCGACGAGGACGTCTTCGACGACCCCGACACCTTCGACATCGGCCGCGACCCGAACCCCCACATCGCCTTCGGCGGCGGCGGCCCGCACTTCTGCCTCGGCGCCAACCTGGCCCGCATGGAGATCCGGGTCATGTTCGAACACCTGCTCGACCGCCTGCCCGACATCCGCCAGGCCGGCGACGTGCAGCGCCTACAGTCCCAGTTCATCAACGGCGTCAAGCACCTTCCCGTCGCCTTCACCCCGGCCGCCCGCGTCGGCGCCGGCACTGCGGCGCCTGAGCGCGGCCGGCTGAGCGGAGCGCTCAGCACCGTGGCCCGGCGCGCCCCGGACGCGCTCAAGGACGTCATCCGGGACTTCCGGCGGGACCAGATCATCGACACGGCGCGCCGCCTCTTCGGCGAGCGCGGCACCACCGACGTCCCCATGGACGAGATCGCCGCCGCAGGCCGGCGTGGCCCGCTCGACCGTCTACGTCTACTTCGCCAACCGCGACGAGCTGCTCCGCGCCTGCGTCCAGTCGATGTACGACCGCATGAGCGACACCATCGCGCTCGTCGTCGCCGACGAGGCACCGCCGTCCGAGCGGCTGCGCCAGCTCATGGTCGGCGTGCTCGAGCGCATCGACGAGAACCCGGACTTCTTCCGCCTGGCCATGGCCACCCAGGGCTCGGCCGGGGCCGAGGGCGGCCGCGGTCGGCGGCGCGCTGATGATGATCGGGCTCGACATGATCCGCGTGCTCGAGGAGCTGGTCGACGGCCGGCGTGGCGGCCGGCGACTTCCGGCCCGGCCTGGAGCCCGAGCGGGCCGTCGTCCTCATCGGCCAGCAGATCTACGGCGCGCTCTCGGTCCGGGCCGGCGAGCCCGACCCGATCCCGGCCGCCCAGGCGGCCGACGAGATCTGCGACTTCGTCCGACGCGGACTGGGGGCCTGAGAGTGCAAGATTCGACCTGTGGATGCCGACGGCGAGCCCGATGACCACGCCCGGAGCTGCTCGACGCCGTCGCCCGAGGGGCCGAGGAGCGCGGCATCGGCACCATCTGGGTCGGCGAGCACGTCGTGCTCTTCGAGCGACTACGAGAGCCAGCTATCCCTACGCGGAGGACGGCCGCATCCCGGCCCCGCCGGGCAGCGGGCTGCTCGAGCCGCTCGTCACGCTGACCTACCTGGCGGCCCGCACCTCGACCGTCCGGCTGGGCACGGCCATGCTGCTCCTCCCCCAGCGCAATCCGGTCTACGTCGCCAAGGAGGTGAGCACGCTCGACTGGCTCTCGGGCGGGCGGCGTCGACCTCGGCATCGGCGTCGGCTGGCTGAAGGAGGAGTTCGACGCGCTCAACGTGCCCTGGGAGCGCCGGGGCAGGCGCACCGACGAGTACCTCGAGGTGCTGCGCACGCTGTGGGTCGACGACACGTCCGAGTTCCACGGCGAGACCTACGACCTCGCACCCCTGCGAGATGTTCCCCAAGCCCGTGCAGCAGCCCACCCGCCGATCCACATCGGCGGCGAGACCACGGCCGCGCTCCGCCGGGCCGCCCGCCACGGCCAGGGCTGGCACACCTTCAACCGCTCACCCGAGGAGCTGGCCGCAGGGCTGGCCGAGCTCGACACCGAGCTCGAGGCGGCCGGGCGCGACCCGCAGCGACCTGCGCATCACGGTGTGCCCGTACTTCAACGCGCTCACGCCCGAATGGGTCGAGGGGTACGCCGAGGCCGGTGCCGACGCGGTGGCCGCGCTGTTCTTCGCGTTCACGCGCCGACGACGTCGCCCGCGCCTTCGACGACCTCGAGGCGTGCCGCGACCGCTGGCGCGGCAGCGCGCCGGCGCCTGAACCCGACGCCATCCACGGGCGACGCGAGGTGCGCTCCCTGCTCGGGGCGGAACAGGATCGCTTCCTCGCGTCGCCCGTAGGCGTGGCAATGCTGACCGTACGACGGCGGGCGCGACGACTGAATCGCCCCCAGGGATGAACGCAGCGGCCCGGGTTTCATCCTTGGGGATGAGCACGAGACGGCCGCCCGGCGAGCGAGGCTGGGGGGGTGAGACCGGGGTGGCTCCCGCAGGGAGATCCTGCTCAGGCGGCACTACGATGGTCCTTCCGCCTGGGAACGAAGGATCCGATGGCCCCCAGCTCACGTCACCTCTATCCCGCGTGGCTCCGGCCCGGGAGCGCCCGGGATGCGCCGGCACCAGGCGGGCACCCAGCGCCGGCCCGACGGGGCCGCCCGGATCTGGGAGCGCCTCCGCGACTTCGACCGCCGCTACGCCACCGCCGTCGACGTGGCGCTGGCCGTCGGCGCTGTTCGTCCTCTGCTCGGGCTGGGTCCTCGAGCGGGGCACCAACGCCGAACTTCTGGCTGGCGGCCGCCCTGATCCTCCCCTTGATCTTCCGGCGGCGGGCGCCCATGACCGTCTTCGTGGTCGATCGCCACCGTGGCCTTCGTCCAGTGGCTCGTGACCGGACCGGCGCTGGCCGACGCCGCGCTGCTCGTGGCCGGCTACACCGTCGCCCTCGAGTCCGACTGGTTCCTCGTCGTGGTGGCCGCCGTCGATCCTCGAGGCCGGCGTCATCATGGCCACGGTCGCGCTGGACGCCGACGGGCAACGACGTCAAGTCCTTCGTCTTCCTCACCGGCCTTGCCTTCGACCGCCCTCTTGGCCGGCGTCGTCGTGCGCGCCCTGCGCAGCCAGCTCGACTGGCTGGCCGAGCGGGCCCAGCGCCTCGAGATCGAGCGGGACCAGCAGGCCTCGCTGGCCGCCGCCGCGGAGCGGGCCCGCATCGCGCGCGAGATGCACGACGTGGTGTCGCACAACATCCAGGTGATGGTGACCCTGGCCGACGCCGCCTCGGCGGCACGGCGTCCGACCCCGCCCGGGCCGCGGAGGCGATGCACGAGGTGTCGGGCACGGGGCGCCAGGCCCTGACCGACATGCGCCGCATGCTCGGCGTGCTGCGCGAGGAGCCGGCGGGCGGCCGGCGCGAGCGTCGCCGCGGCAGCCGGCGTGAACGTCGCCACCGCGGTCGTCGGGGGCGTGCCCGAGCGGACCAACGGCCACCGACGCCTCGCTCGCCCCCCAGCCCGGCCTGCGCGACCTCGACGCACTGGTCGAGCGGGTGCGCGGCACCGGCCTCGCAGTGTCGGTCGAGCACCGCGGGCGGCCCTTCGAGGTCTCGAGTGCGGCCGGGCTGACCGTCTACCGGATCGTGCAGGAGGCGCTGACCAACGCGCTGAAGCATGCCGACCGACCCGCCGCCGTCGAGGTGGTCCTCGCATTCGACGACCCCGACGTCTCTGTGTGCGTCACCGACGACGGGCGCGATCGCCGTGCCGGTGACCCGGGGGCCCGTCGGCGACATCGCGGCCCTGATGCCGGCCGCCGGGCGGCCATCGGCGTGGCGGGCATGGCCGAGCGCGCCGCTGCCTTCGGCGGCACGGCTCGAGGCCGGTCCGCGCCCCGACGGCGGCTGGGAGGTCGCGCCACGCTGCGCGACTGCAAGGCGCCGATACCGCCATGACGTCCGCGTCGTGCTGGCCGACGACCAGGCGCTGCTGCGCAAGGGATTCCGCATGATCCTCGAGGCCGAGGACGGCATCGAGATCGTGGGTGAGGCGGCCGACGGCGCCGACGCCGTCCGCCTGGTCGAGCTCTACGCGCCCGACGTCGTCCTGATGGACGTGCGCATGCCCGTGCTCGACGGCATCAGGCGACCCGGGCCATCGCCAACGTCACCGGCGGGCGAGACGGACCCGGGTCCTGATCCTCACGACGTTCGACCTCGACGAGTACGCCTTCAGCGCGCTGCGTGCCGGCGCCAGCGGGTTCCTGCTGAAGGACGTGCCGCCGGCCGAGCTGGTCGCGGCCATCCGACGGTGGCCCGCGGCGACGCCGTGGTGTCGCCGCGGATCACCCGGCGCCTGCTCGAGGAGTACGCCGACACGCTCCCCGATCTCTCGGGCGACGACGGCACGGCGCCGAACGGCGCCGGCGCGCGGCCAGACGTGGCCGCGACCGGCGGACGCGCTGGCGCTGGCCAGCCTGACCGACCGCGAGCGCGAGGTGCTGCTCGCCGTGGCCGACGGTCTCTCCAACGCCGAGATCGCCGAACGTCTCTACGTGTCCGAGGCGACCGTGAAGTCCCACGTGGGCCGCCTGCTGGCCAAGCTCGGACTGCGCGACCGGGTGCAGGCGGTCGTCTTCGCCTTCCAGTCGGGCCTGGTCGAGGCCGTCGTGATCCTGACCCGCCGCACCTGCGCCGCGCAACCCACATGACAGAGGGTCGCGCCGGAGTGCGGACAGCAGAGGTCACCGAGCGCGGGCGCGCTCGACGCCTGCGCTCTGGGGCCGCGACCACGAACCCTAGGCTCGTTCTGTGGTGGACGCCCGGCCGGACCCTGAGCGTGCCGGCGCGGCCCCCTCCGCCGACACGGCGTCTTCGGCATCTTCAGCGACGACGGGCCGTGGGTGGTCGACCCCGGCGCACTGGCCTGGCGCCGGGGCCTCGCCGGCGTGCGCGCCCGCCTGAGCGCCGCGCTCCCCTACCTGACCCGGTCGCCGCACGCTGCCACCGGGCCGCCGGGTCGGGACACGTTGTGGCACCTCGGCGGTGCCCTCGGGCTGGTGGTACCTGGGCGAACGGCGACGCGGTGGCGAGGCGTCGATCGCCGGCCTCTCGCGCCGGCTGCGGGTGGCGGCCGAGGCGCTCGGACCGACCTACATCAAGCTCGGACAGATCGTCGCCTCGGGCGACGGCATCTTCCCCGCCGAGCTGGTGGCCGAGTTCAAGTGGTGCCGGGACCAGGTGCCGCCCGAGCCCTGGCCGGTCGTCGAGCCGGCGTCCTCGTCGAGGAGCTGGGCGGGCCCATCGACGGGTGTCTTCGCGTCGGTCGAGCACGACCCGCTGGCGGCGGCGTCCATCGCCCAGGTGCACGCGGCGACGCTGCGCGACGGGACGCCGGTCGTGGTCAAGATCCAGCGCCCCTCGGTGGCGGACCGGGTCCGTCAGGACCTGGCCGTCATGGCGTGGCTGGCGCCGCACCTCGTGGGCCGCATCCCCGTCGCCGCGCTGGCCAATCCGCCGGCGCTGGTCGAGCTCTTCGCCGAGACGATCACCGAGGAGCTCGACTTCCGGCTCGAGGCGGAGAACATGCTCGACATCGCCATGACCTTCGCCACGCTCGACCAGCGTGCCTTCGTGGTGCCGCGGCCCCACCCTACGCTGGTGACGCGGCGCATGCTCGTCATGGAGCGGCTCGACGGCTTCAACTTCGCCGACGTCGAGGGCATGCACGCCGCCGGCATCGACACCGAGGCGGTCGTGCGGGCCGGCATGGTCGGCTTCCTCGAGGGCTGCCATGATGTACGGCATCTTCCATGGCGACCTGCACGGCGGGAACCTCTTCGTCCTGCCGTCGGGGAAGACCGCGCTGCTCGACTTCGGCATCACGGCCCGGCTGACCGAGGCCAAGCGCCTGGCGCTGCTCTCCCTGCTGGTCGGCGCGTCGAACGGGAATATCCCGACCCAGGTCAGGGCGCTGCGCGACCTCGGCGCGTTCCCCGACGACGTCGACGTGCAGGCAGGTGATCGAAGTCGCTGGGGCTCGAAGGGCCGCCGGTCGACCCGATGACGCTCACCGCCGACGAGCTGGTCTGCGAAATGCAGCGCTCCATCAAGACCCTGCTCGGATTGGGCGCCCGGCTGCCCAAGGAGCTCATGCTCTTCGTGAAGAACCTCATGTTCCTCGACGGCGCCATCGCCACCCTGGCTCCGGACCTCGACCTGTTCGCCGAGGTCGAGGCGATCCCGCTGATGTTCGCCGCCAAGCACGGCGAGCGGATCATGGCCCAGCTCGGCCTGGAAGCACGAGGCGCGACTGGGCGCCGGACATGGCCGGTTTCAAGGCGGGCTTCGGGCTCGACGAGTCGACCGAGCGCCTCACCCACCGCGAGCTCCAGGCCCGGCGGGCCCAGGTGCGCGAGAAGTTCGAAGGGCGGGCTCGGCCCCGACGCACCCGGTCGGCCCGGCGACGGGCGCCGTGACCGGCTCGACCGTACGCAGTCGCGCCACCAGCATCGGCACCTTACCGGCACCTGCACGCCACGCTACACGGGCACCGGGTACGTGCGAGGTCCTAGCCTGGCCGGCGTGCCCACCATCTCGCCCTGTGTCCCGCGGCGCGCCTGAGCGATGGCGATCCGGGCGCTCGAACGTGGGGACTGGGACGACTGGCGGTCCCTGTGGGCCGGCTATCTCGACTTCTATCGAGCCACAGCTGTCCGACGCAGATCGCCGCGTGCCACCTTCGACCGCCTCTGCGCGGAGCCGAGCGTCGCCATGTTCGGGCTCATCGCCGCTCGACGACGACGGCCGGGGCATCGGGATGGCCAACTGCGTCGTCCACGCCACGACCTGGTCCGGACAGCCCACCTGCTACCTCGAGGACCTCTTCGTCGACCCTGCGGCCCGGGGACTCGACATCGGGCCGCGCCCTGCTGCCTCGCGGCCAAGGATGCCGCCGTGGCCCGCGGGGTCCGACCGGTCTACTGGCACACCCAGCAGTACAACGGCCGGGCCCGTTCGCTCTACGACCAGGTCGGCCGCCCCACCTCTTTCGTCGTCTACGAGATGTAGGCTGCTGTCACATCGGATCCTTAGGGTCTCTCGCATGCCCTCGCCGACGCCCCCGGACGTGCCTCGCGGCCCGGTCCCGACCCTGGTCCACATCCCGGCCTCGGTTCGGGCCGGCCGGTAGGGTTCGGCCGACCTCCCATGCCGCCACGCCGTCGCACCGCGACCTCCAATTTCGGTGTCGGGCGCCGCGAGTCCCACGTGGCGGACGCCTTCTACTCCCGCTTCGAAGCACCCGAGCTGAGCGCGGACGAGCACGTGAACCCGCACGAGCCCGGCGTGTCCTGCGTGTGCGGCGACGCCCGCCGGATGGACGGGTTGGCGGACGACTCGGTGGCCCTCGTCGTCACCTCGCCCCCGTACTTCGCCGGCAAGCAGTACGAAGAGGAGCTCGACCGCGAGGGGGTGCCGGGCTCCTACATCGAGTATCTGGCGCTGCTGCGCGACGTCTTCGCCGAGTGCAAGCGGGTGCTCGAACCGGGCGGCCGCATCGCGGTCAACGTCGCCAATCTCGGGCGCAAGCCGTACCGCAGCCTGGCCGCCGACGTGATGGCCATCCTCCAGGACGATCTGCATCTCTTGCCCCGTGGCGAAATCGTGTGGCAGAAGGGCGAGGGCGCCAGCGGATCCTGTGCCTGGGGCTCGTTCCGTTCGGCGGCCAACCCGGTGCTGCGCGACGTGACCGAGCGGGTGATCGTGGCCAGCAAGGGACGCTTCGGCCGGGCCCGCTCCCCCAAGGAACGACGGCGCGACGGGCTGCCCCATGAGAGCAGCATCGGCGCCGACGACTTCATGGCGCTGACGCTCGACGTGTGGGACATCCCGCCCGAGAGCGCGGTGCGGGTGCGCCACCCCGCACCGTTCCCCGTCGAGCTGCCCCTCCGGCTCATGGAGCTCTACACGTATCGAGGCGATCTGGTGGTCGACCCGTTCGTCGGCTCGGGTTCGACGCTCGTCGCGGCACAACGCAGCGGCCGCGACGCCGTCGGCTACGACACCGACCCCGCCTACGTCGAGCTGGCGCTGGCCAGGCTGACGGACGAGGGCGAGGGCAACGCCGACGGGCGGGCCGACGCTGCCGTGACCTTGGCGTCCGACGGCGCATCGGCAGCCGCCCTGGCCCGATCGGCCCTCCACGACGCCGGCTTCCGCGACGTGCGGCCGAACCGGCGCCTGCGCGGCCTCGGGATGGCCGTCGACTTCACGGGGACCGACGCCGCCGGCCGCACGTGGTACTTCGACGTGGCCGGTTCGAATTCCGCCTTCCGGGGCGGCATGGCGCGCTCGGAGACGGTCTGGCGCACGCTCGGTCGCGCCCACGTGATGGCAGCCGGCGACGTCGCCCCCTTCGTCGTGTTGACGACGCAACTGCCGCGCCCGGGCAGCGAAGCCGACCGTGCGCTGCGGGCCCCCGGACCGGGCGGCGTGTTCGATGCCGTCGACCTCCTCTCGGGTGAGGCGCGAGCCGGCTGGCCACCTACGCCAGCGGGCGCTGCGCCAGCCCGATGGCAGGGTTCTGGGCGCCGGCGGACGTGGCGCCGGGCGCCGTCTGATCGGTGGGCTCGGTCGTCGCCTGCGCGGTCGTGCGCGACGATCCTCCGCGCGTCTTCGTCGCCGAGGATCTCGACACCCTCAACTGGGTGCTGGCGTGCCAGCTGGTCGCAAAGACTCCGGGAAGCGAGCTCCCCGCCGGTGAGCGGGACGCGCTGCGCCTCGCCCTCCACGAGGAGCGTTGGGGTGATGCCGTCTTCGCCTTCATCGCCCGGACCGGTATCGCCGTCGACGTGTACGAGAGCACCGAGCTGCACGTCGCCGCGGACGCCGCCGTGGGGCCGCTCGAGCTGCAGCTCACGCCCCTGTTCACCGAGTAGACGCCGGCAGCGCGGCCGCGCTGCTGGCCGCGCTGAGGCCGCTCGGCGCCGCACCCCGGTGGCAGACCCTCGAACTCGCGGACGCCGCCGCGGGCCGTGCCAGGATGCGTACATGCCGAGCGACCGCACCACGGTGACCGAGCTCGGCACCGGGCTCGGCATGCTCGGTCTGGCCGGCGTCGACGAGGCGGTGCGTTCCCGCACGCCGGTCATGCACAGCATCTCGCCCGAGGTGTGGGAGCACCTCTCGGCGCTGCGCGCCGGCGGCGCCTTCGACACCGAGTTCCACGCCGCCTGGGCCAACGGCCAGGCCTTCCTCGCCGCCGACGACGGGCTGCGGGGGCGGCTGCCGACCGTGGTGGAGTGGAAGGGCACCGGCCGGGCGCCGGGCGACGAGGTGGCGCCGATCGATCTGCGCGTCGACCACGTCTACCTGGTGAGCTGCAAATACCTCTCGAAGATCTTGTTCAACGCGTCTCCCGCGCACGTGTTCGACGACCTGCTCGTCGGCGGGCAGAGCCGTGCCGGCCGGACCGCCCGCGACGTCGACCCCAGCGGTGGCGACTGGTACGCCGAGGTGGCGCCCCGCGAGCACCAGGCGCTCTACGAGGCGGTGCGCCGCTCGCGTGCTGACGGCGGGCGCGGCTCCCGTGCGCGACCCGTGCTCCGACGTCGAGGGTGCGCGCCACAGCTCCCGGACGCCCGCCGGCGGTCGTGTCGCTCCCGGGATTCGACGCCGAACGGGTCGATGGGACGCGCGGACATGATGATGACGACGACGAGCGACGGCGACGGCGACACCGGACGGCGGCCGGGAGCACCGATGGTCGTGCCGGTGGCATTGCGCGACCTGCCCGCACGCGCGGTGGACCTCACGACCGCGCAGCGCGACGCGCTCGGCGGGTGGCTGCGCGGGGGGTGGCCCGACGACGCCAAGGACCGCTACGTCGCGCTGTCCGACGAGGTGGCACGTGCCTCGGCACGACGCTGGGACGATGCCATCGGTGCCGGAGGAGGGACGGAGGAAGCCATGTTGTGGCGCCTGCTGCGTATCGGCAGCGCCCCGTACTTCGTCCTCGGCTCGTCACCGGCGCGCTCGTTGCGACTTCGCATCGCCACGTCGTGGGACTGGCGCCAGCACTACAAGCTGGCGTCCTTCGCGGTCGAGGCCCAGCCCGGGGGCCAACCGCGCGTCGGTTGGCAGGCGCAGGTGCGCCACCGGGTCTCGCGCCAGGTCTGACGAGGTCACGGGGCACATCGAGGTGCGATGGAGCCACGGCCGTTTCGGAGGCCTCCCCGAGGCCAAGGGATACCTCGACGTGGCGCACCACCTGGTCCCTGGGTATTTCCCGCTCCGATGACGTCGTTCGACCCCGCGGCCTTTGCTCCCCCGCTCGACGTCCCTACGCTCGTCTGCGCACCCGCCGTGCTGCGGCCCTACGCCGTCTCGGATCTCGCCATGGTGCGCCAGGCCTCGAGCGACCCGATGATCCCGGCCATCTCGTCGGTGCCCCCGACGTACACGGACGACACCGGGAGGGCCTTCATCGAACGTCAGCACGCGCGGGCGAGCGAGGGCGACGGCTTCTCCTTCGTGATCGCGCACGACGACGATCCGCGTGCCGGCCTCGGTTCCATCGGCCTGTGGCTCCAAGAGATCGAGAGCGGCCGCGCCTCCATCGGCTACTGGCTGGTGCCCGCGGCCCGCGGGCACGGGCTCGCCGCCTGCGCGCTGCGCGCCATCGTCAGCTTCGCCTTCGAGGAGCTGGCCATTCCGCGGCTCCATCTCTTCGTGGAGCCCTGGAACATCGCCTCGGCCCTCACGGCCGAGGCCGCCGGCTTCCGCCGGGAGGCCACCTTGCGTGGGTGGGAACGCATCGACGGCGCCCAGCACGATGCCGACTGCTTCGCCCTCCTGCACAGCAAATGGGAGCCGGCACACTGATCGCCGGACGCAGGTTCACGCGCTCTGCGAGACTGCGCGGGTGTTCGGCCAGGACAGGAGGAACCTTTGATGCTGGTGCTCGTCGAGGTGGACGACCGTGTCGCCACGGTCACGCTCAACCGCCCGGAGTCGCGCAACGCGATCTCGGCCGAACTGCACGGCCAGCTCGATGCCGCCATCACCGAGCTCGACCAGCGCGACGACGTCGGCTGCATCGTCTTGACCGGAGCGGACCCCGCCTTCTGTGCCGGCATGGACCTCAAGTCACTGGCCACCGAGCTGCGATCGGTGCAACAGGAGCGCCAGCGCCGTCCCATTCGCTTCGACGGCATGCTGCCGCCCCATGCGGCCCCGGTGATCGGCGCCATCAACGGCCCGACCGTCACCGGCGGGCTCGAGCTCGCCATGTGCTGCGATTTCCTCATTGCCTCGGAGCGGGCCAGCTTCGCCGACACGCACGCCCGTGTGGGCGTCATGCCCGGGGGCGGCATGACGCTCCGCCTGCCCCAGCTCATCGGCATCGACCGGGCGCGGCGGATGAGCTTCACCGGCGACTACATCGACGCCGAGACGGCGCGCGACTGGGGCCTGGTCGTCGAGGTGGTCCCCCACGACGATCTCTTGCCGCGGGCACGTGCGCTGGCAGCAACCATCGCGTCGATCCCCAACGAATACGTGCGCGAGCTGCGGCGCGGCTACGAGGAGCTGAACGCCCTGCGCGGACCCGAGGCGGTCGCTGCCGAGAACGCGTGGTCACGCCGCTGGATGGAGGAGCGGTTCGACCAGGCGCGCCTCTCGACCGAGCGCGAGAAGATCGTGGCCAGGGGGAGGGAGCAGAATACGGACCGGGGCGGCGCACCGGAGTGAGGGTCTACGCGGGCATGGATCCGCGGCTCGGTCTCCTCGACGCGATCGAGCACGCGACAGCGGGTGGAGCGTCTCGGCTACGACGGCCTCCATGTGGCCGAGACGGTGCACGACGCGCTGGCCGTCGCGCTGCTCTGCGCCGAGCACACCGAGCGGATCACCGTGCGCACCAGCGTCGCCCTCGCCTTCACGCGGAGCCCCACGCTGGCGGCGTATGCCGCTTGGGACCTGGCCAAACTGAGCGGCGGCCGTTTCGAGCTCGGCCTCGGGACGCAGATCCGCCAGAACATCGAGGACCGCTACGCCGTACCGTTCGGCGAGGACCCCATCGGGCGCCTCGGCGACTACGTCGGGGCGGTCCGGGCCGCCTTTGCCTCGTTCGCCACCGGCGACCCGCCGGCCTACGAGAGCGCGCACTACCGGGTGACCCGGCTGCAGCCCTATTTCAACCCGGGTCCAGACGCCGAGATCGTAGTGCCGCGGATCTACCTCGGCGGCGTGCAGCGGCGGGCGTGCGCGCTGGCGGGGGCAATCGCGGACGGGTTCGTGAGCCACCCCACCAATTCGAATCCGCGCTACCTGCGCGAGGTCTGCCTCCCCGCGCTGCGCGACGGTGCGGCGGAGCACGGGCGCGATCTCGAGAGCGACGACTTCGAGATGGTCATCGGGACGCCCGTGGTCACGGCCACGTCCGAGAGCGGCGTGCTGGCCGAACGGGAGCGCCAGCGACGTCTGCTGGCCTTCTTGTACTCCACACCCGCCTATGCCCCCACGCTCGAGCTCTACGGCTGGGACGACGTCGGCCCGCGCCTGCGTGACCTGATCCGCCACGACCGATGGGACGACCTGGCGGGCGTACTCTCCGACGAGGTGCTCGAGACCCTCGTCTCCTGCGGCACCTTCGCCGAGCTGCCGAGTCTCCTCCACGAGCGCTTCGGGGGCCTCGGACACGGCATCGTCGTGTCCCCGCCGCCCGACCCGGGCGACGACCCGTCGTTCGCCGGGGTGATCGAGACGATCCGGGCCGGTTGACAGATTTTGGCTTGGGCGCCGCGCTCAGCGCGGCATGGGAAAGATGAGCTCCTCGGCCGCCATGGCGTCGACGGCGGCGGCGCGCTCGGCCTCGCCCATCGGTGCAAAGCGCTCGGCCGACGCCAGCACCCGTGGCAACAGTGCGATGTCGCCCGGCGTGCAAAAGGCGTGGACGCCGGGCACGGAGAGCGCGAAGTGCACGCCCCGGTCGAGCTCGTCGTCACTGTGCTGGGGTTCGTACCACGATGACGCCCAGCGCGACGAGGTGGCCGCGCTGCCGGCCACGGCGTCGGCCATCGGCCGGCGATCCGCCCAGGGCCGGCGCGCCGCCGCCTTGATGGCCATGACCCCGATGTCGCGCTCGGCACAGAGCGCCAGGAGCTCCTCGGCGGGCTCGCGGTACTCGGGCCGCGCCCACAACGCCGGGTAAACGGGGAACATCACCGTGTCGAGATCGAAACGGCGCAGCGCCTCGAGGTGGACACGCGGCACGTCGAGATCGTGCCCGGTGATGCCGGCAAAGCGGGTCAGCCCCCGGTCGCGGAAGGACACGATGCGCTCGAGCGCGGGCGAACGGTGGTCCAGCTCCGCCAGCGTCGTCACCCCATGAGCTTGATAGAGGTCGAGGACGTCCGCATGGAGCAGCCGCCGTGTCGTGTCGAACTGCTCGGCCACACCCTCGGGGTTGGCGCGCAGCGTCTTGCCGGCGATGAAGAGCTCGTCGCGGTGACCCGCCAGATTCGGCCCGACCACGGATTCGGCGGCGCCGTACTGCGGTGCGATGTCCAGGTGGTTGACCCCGTGGTCCAGGGCCAGCTGCAGCCATGCCCCCGCCTCCTCGACGCTGGCGGACCAGGCGGCCGCACCGCCGAGGATCGCCACGCTGCTCTCGTGGCCGGTGCGCCCGAGACGACGGCGTTCCACGACTCCTCCCCCGCTACGACTTGAGCTTGAGCACGTTGAAGACGACGCCCTGGTTGTCGGCCAGGACAGCGAATCGCCCGGGCTCGATGTCCGTCGGCCCCATGAACACGGCGCCGCCAAGCTCTTGCGCCTTGGCCACCGTGGCGTCCGCATCGGCCACGGCGAAGTACACCCCCCAGTTCGGTGGCATCTCGGCGGGCATGTCGGCCTGCTTGAGCATCATGCCGCCGACGGAACGGCCCGCCAACTTCCACTCGGTGTAGGCCGGCGGACCGCCCGGAGGGCCCTGATCTTCGGCGTCCCAGCCGAACACCGCCTTGTAGAAGGCCCTGGAGGCGTCGAGGTCGGTCGTGATCAGCTCGTTCCAGCACAAGGTGCCCGGCTCGTTGACCAGCTGTGCCCCCAGGTGTGTCTTGGGCTGCCACAGCCCGATCACGGCGCCCACCGGGTCGGCCACGATGCTCATGCGGCCGACGTCCATGACATCCATGGGCGCGGCGCACACCATGCCGCCGTTGGCGGACACCTTGGCCACGGTGGCGTCGGCGTCGTCCACGTTGACGTAGGTCATCCACACCGGCGGAAATTCCGGGTTCATCTGAGGACCAAGGCCGGCCACCGTCTTGCCGCCCAGGAGGCATACCGAATACCCCCCCGCCTCAGGGGGTCCCTCGGGGCATTCCCAGCCGAACAGGCCGCTGTAGAACTCCTTGGCCTTGGCCAGGTCAGGGCTGCCCAAGTCGACCCACGATGGGACTCCGTTGTCATAGCGCTCGTATTCCACAGTCCCGTCTCCTCGTGTTCGTGGTCCTGGTGCCCCGACGTGTTCGACGGTACCGCATCGATGTCCCACTCGCCGCGGCCCCAGGGTGAGAAGATCACGGGAATGTCACATTCGCCCGGAGCCCCGTGAGCAACCCGATCGGCTCGCGGGTCGAGCAGCTGGCACAATCGCTGGCGGAGCACATCGTGCCGCTGATCGTCGATGCCATCGACATCGACGCCATCCTCGACAAGGTCGACATCGACCAGATCGTGAGCCGGGTCGACGTCGACAAGATCGTCGACCGCGTGGACGTCGAGAAGATCATCGACCGGGTCGACATCCAAAAGATCATCGAGCGGGTCGACATCAATGCCATCGTCGAGGAGATCGACATTGACACGCTGGTCGAGCACACCGAGCTCGGGTCGATCATCGCCCGTTCGACCACCGGCGTGCTCACCGAGATCCTCGACGTCATCCGGGCGCAGGGCGTCGGCCTGGACGACTTCATTTTGCGCTGGGGCAACCTGCTCATCGGGCGCCGCAAGAAGTTGCGCGACTGGCCGGACGGACCCGTGCTCCTGGTCGCACCGAAGCCGCTGGCACCATGACGACGGTTCCCATCCCCGCAGCCGAGATGACGGTCGGCCGGCAGGGCCACTATGCCGGCGCCGCCAGCCGGGCCGTCGCCTTCGGAGCCGACGTCGGCGCCTCGTGGGGCGCCTACTCGCTCGGCGTGCTCCTGCTCAACGCGGCGGTGAAGCTGATCACCGGTCACTCCTTCACGTTGACCAACCACCAGGGCGCCGCCTTCATCGTCTTGACCGTCTGGGAGTTCTTGTACTTCACGTACCAATGGGCCGTGAGCGGCAAGACGCTCGGCATGGCGATCTTCGGTCTGCAGGTGGTCACCGCGGAGGGCCGGCCCATCAGCGGGCGCCAAGCGGTGCTCCGCACGATCGGGCTCGCGGTCACGCTGTTCCTCACCATCGGCATCGGGTTCCTCGGCATCGTGTACCAGCGCGAACGCCGGGGCCTCGACGACTTCATCGCGGGAACCGCGGTGGTGTACGACTGGGACGCACGAGCGGCCCGGTTGCGCTGGATCGCCCGCAAGGAAGGGCCCCTGCACCGCGGCGCACAGACGCCACCGCCCCGCCCTCCCGGCGCCTGAACCTCGAGACGCCAACCCGGGCCGGCCTGGCGCGGCCATCTACGCTGAAACGCATGTCCTTTGCCGAAGTCAGCCGTCCCCATCCCCAGGTCGCGGTGGTCACCTTGAACCGACCGGAACGCATGAACGCGATGGCCTTCGACGTGATGATCCCGTTTCGCGACGCACTGCGTGAGATCGGGAGTGACAACGGCGTCCGCGTCGTCGTCATCACGGGAGCAGGCCGGGGATTCTGTTCGGGAGCCGATCACGAGAACCCCGGGACGATGCCCAACATGGACGGGCTGACGCTGCCCACCATCGCCTTGCGCTCCATGGAGATGCTGGACGACGTCATCAGCACCATTCGCCGTTTGCACCAGCCGGTCATCGCGGCTGTGAACGGGGCTGCCATCGGCGGTGGCTTCTGCCTGGCACTTTCGGCGGACATCAGGATCGCCTCGAGCGAGGCCTACTTCCGGGCCGCGGGGATCAACAACGGGCTCACCGCGGCGGAGCTCGGCCTGAGCTTTCTCCTTCCCCGAACCGTCGGGCACTCCAGGGCGGCGGACATCATGTTGACGGGGCGCGACGTCGACGCCGCCGAGGCGGACCGGATCGGGCTGGTGTCCAAGGTCGTGGCGCCGGCGGACCTCCTGCCGGCCTGCTACGAGTTGGCCGACCGGATCAACGGTTGGAGCCGGGCCGGGGTGGAGCTGACCAAGCGCCAGCTCTGGAACAGTCTCGATGCCAGCAGCCTGCAGTCCCACATGGATGCCGAGGGCACCTCACAGCTCTTCGTCCGCATCACGACCCGCAACTTCGAAGAGGCGGTGGCGGCTCGCAAGGAGGGCCGGAAGCCTGCCTTCAAGGACTGAGTGCGTGCCCAGATGTTCAAGGGGCGTTGACCAGCGAGTTCGCCGCCATCTCGAGGTACTCGCGTAACTCGCTGGCGTCCGCCGACGAGATCCGGCCCGCCGACTCCAGGTCGAGCAGCGCCGCGATCATGTGGCGCAGCCAGGCCTCGCGCTCTGACGGTCCGATGACGAAGGGGGCGTGGCGCATGCGGAGCCGGGGATGCCCACGCTCTTCGTTGTAGGTGGTAGGGCCGCCCCAGTACTGCATGAGGAACAAGGCGAGATGACGCGATGACTCGGTCAGATCGTCGGGATAGAGCGGGCGCAGCAGCGGGTCCCCGGCAACGCCGAGATAGAAGCGGTCGACGAGGTCGACGAAGAATTCCATCACCTCCGACCCGGTCGAACAACACATCCACGGGGCCGAGAGTAGAGGCTTTAGACTGCGTCCCGTTCCGCGGCCGTAGTTCAATGGTAGAACCTCAGCCTTCCAAGCTGATGATGCCAGTTCGATCCTGGTCGGCCGCTCTTACCTTCGATGCAGTTCAGAGCGTTGTGCTGTTTCGTCGTTGTTCGGCGCCGAGTGCCGAGTCCCGAGAACGGCGGAGCCAGTGCCACCGCGACCGCCAGTCCGATGAGGATGAGACCGGACAATCGATGGAATCCACGATGTTGACGAGACGCGCCACCCGGGACGCGACAGAAGTTCGACCGAGCCAATCGGGCACCCCGCTCAAGAGAACGATGACCGTCGGGCATCCTGAACGACGCCTCAGGTGTGTCGGACTGTCCCCTTGACCTCCTTTGACGCCGACGTCACAGCGAAAGCTTCTTTTCCACAGCGACGACAAAGGCATCAACATGATCGTCACCCTGTCCCAACAACAATGCGCAGGCATTCGACCGGGTGTGCCGCTGATACCCCTCGACGTCCTTCAGTTTCCCGAAGACGATCGCCGCATTTCGGTAGACACCTGCTGCGGCACCAAGCTCACCTTCGGCCTTTGCCAAACCCCTTGGTGCACGAGTCCCGCCCAGCCACCCCTCGAGGCTGCCGCACGCGACGACCACCTTCGACGCAATGTCCGCGTCGACGTCGAAGAGCATCTCTGCATCAACGGCGAGGACCTTCCGGAGATCCGCGACCGCAGCGGTCACGACGTTCAGGTGTTCCTCGGCGGTAGTAGCCCACCTGCGTCGGAAGTGGATAATTTCGACCTTCCGCGGTTCTCGCTCAAGTTGGCTCCCCGCATAATAGGCGCCGTCCTCCCAGAGACTGCGTGTCGCCGCAGGCGCGTTCGGCGCGTACAGGGAAGCGTCCGGTGGCTCGTCACTTCGAGCGGCCGGAGCATCGGCGTTCAGGGGCCCGCTTGGCGCCTCATCGGGGATTGTCAGGTCCTGCTGTGCTCGCGCCACTTCTACTTCTTCGAGGAGCTCGCGAAGGCCGATGGCGTCAAGGGCGGCGCCGGCCATGATTTCGTAGAAGTCCTCGGGTGTCGTAACCGACTTCGGCATCGCATGGTTGTCTCGCTCGGCCAGCCCTTTCGCCGCCAACTCAACCAACCGCTCATACTCCGACACACTGCAACTCTAGATGCCAGCTCCGTGGAACGCGTCGGGTGATCGTCGGGTGGTTGCGAAATGGCACTGAGCTGGGCGGGCGAAGAGAAACAGCGAAATTGCTGCAAGGAGACCGGGCTTCAATCCGACTGTTCGCTCGCTCCACCGCTGGTTCTGCGCCGGCTGGCTCGTTGCGGCGTACCGGCACCACGAGGACAGTCAGCTGGGTAAGTGCGGCGGCTATGAAGTGTGCGCAATCGTAGAGTGGACGAAGGGTCCTGCTGACGCCGCCAACGATGGGATTGAATCAAGCGGACCAAACAGGACGCCCTCCAAGAAGTCTGGAACCAACTTCGCGTGGCGTCATAACACCCTTACGAGATGCCGCTGGATTCGCTTTCAGACATCTCTGAGTTCCAGCTCCGTCGCACGCATTCAATATCGGCAGGTAGTACCGTCAAACTGCGTGGGCCTGCTCAAGGAACTTCGATACGCCGCAGCAAACCCAGCCGTAAGGGACTTTGCCCAACGAAAGAAGTGGACCTGCGCGAATGGTCCGGCTGGCGATCAAAAGGTGGGTGAAGAATTTGCCTGGGTCAAAAGAGGCCTGCCGCTCCAGCTCGCGGAGCGGACTTGGCAGCTCTTGCACCCCGCTAGCTGAAGTGTCTCCGTACGACGATCCAACAGCCACGAGTCCATTCTCGAACGGCGGTCGTTGAGCGTGAATGAAACGAGAGTCCTGGAGCTACCCGGTGGTCGCGAGCTTGCTTGGCTCGAGGTTGGCGACACCGACGATCCGGCCGTATTCGTTTTTCACGGAACCCCCGGGTCGCGCCTCCAGGTGTCGTCCGACAAGGCTGCAATACGTGCAGCCCGAGTCAGATTCATCGCCGTGGACCGCCCGGGCTATGGCCACAGCACGTTCCAGGCCGGCCGCCGATTGTCCGATTGGGCAACCGACATCTCGAACCTTGCTGACCATCTGCACATCGACGAATTTTCGGTGGTCGGCATCTCGGGAGGTGGACCTCACGCCGCGGCATGCGCACGGTTTCTTCCGGATCGAGTTCGGGGAGCGGGCATCGTGAGTGGAATGGGGCCTTTAGCGGATCCGCGCTCCGAAGACGGAATGATGATCCTTAACAGGTTGCTCGCACGACTGGCACGCAGGTCCCAGTACTTCGTTTATCCATTCTTTGCGATGAGCATCTCGCTGTTTCGTCGTTGGCCAGAGATGTCGATACGAGCGACTTCTGGTGGATTCACGCACTCGGATGTCGAGATAATGAGACGCCCTGAAGTGAGGTCGGCCTACCTTGCTTCCTATCGACGTACCCCTTCGACCGCCGCGCGAGCCGCAGCACAAGACTTCTCTCTTTTCACGAGAAACTGGGGGTTTCGTCTCGAAGACATCGCCGCAGTTGTCCACATCTGGCATGGTGATGCCGACCACAACGTCCCGATTGCACTGGGACGCCTTCAGGCCGAGTTGATCCCGCGGGCTCACATGCACGAGTGCCCAGGTGAAGGACATCTCCTTGCGTTGGCCCGCCTCGAGGAGATCCTGCGCACTGTGAGCGCAGAAAGTGCAAACGCAACGGGAGCTAGCGGACGCTGATGCTGATCGCGTCTCTCGACGCGGATTTGTGGCGTTTCAGTCGACCCCACACAAGCCCGCGATGCGGGGTCGAGCAGACGAATGAAGCAAGCCCTGGGCCACGCGATCCGCATGGCCCAGGGCTATCCAAGGTTCTCTCGTCAATGGCCGGAACCACCACCAGAGCGGCCGCCGACGGTCCCGCCTGGACTGCATCCATGGGTCCAGCCCTGGCCGCTTTCAGGAGGTCCGCCCGGCTGGGCGCCCGGCCCACCGCTGAACCGGGCCGTGGTCGGACCGCTTCCTTGGCCCAATTCCGAGGGGCGGGCCGCTGTGGCTGGGGCGCTGCGACGTCGCCGCCCCATGGCTCAACGGACGTGCCTTGCTGGACTGGCTGACGAACGATCGGTGCTGCCGGCGCGCCACTTGAGCTCACCCTGGGCTCGGATTTGGAGGGGCTCGGCCGGCTTGGCGGGGTGAAGATGAATACCCGCTGCGCGTCGAGCGTCAAAGGGACACTCGGATCGGGCAATCCGGACGCGGCGACGAACTCGCCGGCGCTCACCATGGTCGGTGATCCGCTCCCCTGTGAGTAGGTCGTGCTCGGGCCTACCAAGACTGTCTGGGTGCCCTTGCGCGTCGACAGCGTGACGCTGGTACCGGAGACGCTGGTGACCTTCCCACCGACGCTCTCAGGATCACGGTCACGGACGTCGCAGTCGGCGACTGCACCGATGGATCGAGGGTGACTGCCACCCACTCGCCGTCGACAACGCCGGGAGGCGGCGTCGAGCTGCCCAGCCCTGAGTAGGCGGCAGAGCCAGTCGTGTTCACTGTTTCGGTTCCACCGCGGATCTGGAGGACGACGTCCCCAGTACCTACCGACACGACCTTGCCATGGACAGTTGCGACGGACGAATCCACGTCGTGTGCGGCTGCTACACCCGCCGCTGGGAGCAGCCCAAGCGCCACGCCGGAAGCCGCAACTCCGGCAAAACGCAATGTTCTGTTCAGCTGCATCGTTGAAGTGCACCTCGCTTCCTTCCGAGGGGCGCGCCAATTCGAAGTTCTCCAAACCGGATGGCACGCCCGATGGCTGACGCGCCGATACGATTCCACGATGCCGAGTCTTAATCGCTTCCGAGGTGGAGCACTGGTAGCGCAGCGGAGGTGGCAGACCACAAGCTCGTGCCAGACAGCTCAGCACCCCATGAAGATCGGTGCTGGAGTTGATGGTGTCTTTGACAGAGGAAACCCCCCCGGGGGGGCCTTGTGGTGAACGCGACGTAAAAACGATCCGCGTTCGCACCTTGAGCGGGCAGCGGACCGAGGACGACGGCGAGCACCGGCAGCGTGGTACTGCCGGTGCGACCGGGCGATGTGCACCGGCATGTCATTCGCGTACGAGGCGCGTCCTTCGGATGCGGAGATCTCTGACGGACTGGTGAGCCGTGCTTGGTCGTGCCCCTGTGTCTGTTCCCCCGACCCCAATCGGTGCGAACCTCCCACCGGGTAGAGACATACGACCGGGAGGGGTCTTTGACAGCCGCACCGTCCCTTCCGCAGGAACTGATTGCACCGTCGCGGTGCGCTCGGCACGAAGAGCGATACGCGTCGGCGCAGGCAGTGCTTCGGGGTCCAGGGATTCACGACCCAAGGTCTTCGTGCTTGCTGCCCAGAGGCTGAGCCCAACCACCAGAGCAATAAGCCCCATCCAGACTTCGACCAAAGCCAACGCGAGACCGAGCAAAACGACGGTACCTCCCACCCAGAGGTGAAGCGCCCCGCGGGGACGTCGCTCAATCGCACCCTTCCTCTGCACATGCGAGTACGAGGCGAGGCTCATGTCCGTAGATCGGCGCGATCCGAAGAGAGGTTTAGCCCGTTTGCCACAACGCTTCGTCCACAGAAAGCCTTCCTCCTGGACCACGGCTCGGAGACCTTGTCCGCACGTTGTTTGACCGTTCTCCCGAGCACGGAGATGGTTCCAAAAGCCGTGGAGCACCCACGAGAGGGCGCCGCCGGGCCGGACGACACCGCTGTTCACGATGCCAGCACCGTCCTTCGGCTTCGGCCAGGCTCACGCGTGCCATTGAACCCACCCATGAGCCTCTGGGCCTGTGTGGTATCTGCCGGTGCCGATCATGATCCGTCTGGACGCCTTGAACGTGACGTTGGAGCCGTGCCAGGGCGCAGTGCTCCTCGTGCTGGCGGTCATCGTGGGGGTCGAAGACAAGACGTCTCCGAACCAGGAGGTCGACTCATCCAAGACACTAACGGCCTCGGGTTCGCCCGCTCCGTAAGATCGCAACATGCCGAAATGGGAGGCACATGACGACTGAGACCGAGACGGCTTTCACCGAGCTGCTCGACACCGTCCGCGACACGCACTCCCGTATGGTCGAGCAACTCTTCGATGACCGCGACACGCTCCTGGAAGCACACAAGTGGGTTCTGTCGATCCTCCAGGTGGCGGCCGAGGTCAATCTCTGGGCGGACACGGCTCGACCACGCTTCGTCGAGATCGTCGGGCCCTACAAGAAATGGGGCGGCGACAACTCCGACGCGTTCTACTGCTACGCACCGGTCGACCCCGAGCGGACCTACCGGATCACGCTGCATCCCGGCGACGCCGTCTACATGTCGATCACTGTCTACGGCGGACCCAACGACGGGCGGTATTCCGAGCGGATCGTGGGCAGCGTCAACAGCCAAGAAGTCCGACGTCGGACAAGACGGCGCCATCCACATCGTGCTCTCACCGACAGAACCAGCGGAGCCCGACGTGGCCTGGGTCCGCCTGGAGTCCGATGCCGTCGCCGCCATTACGCGCGACTACCTCGAGGACCCGGTCCGGGGGCGGCGGGCCACCTGGCACATCGAGGCCGACGATCCGCCTCCGGCCTTCCGCGAGAACGACGCCGACCTGGCACGCCGATTTCGTGCCATGACCACCTGGGTGCGAGAGCAGGCCAGCATCGTGCCGATCCCGCTGGGCTCGCCCAACACCATCGACCCGCCCTACCCGGTTCCGACCACGACGTTCGGCTGGGCAGCCGGCGACGCCGCCTACGCCATGGGGGCCTTCGAGCTCGAGAACGACGAGGCCCTCGTCATCAGAGGACGCTCCCCTGCGTGCGTCTTTTGGAACATGTGCCTGTGGAACCGGCTCCTGCATACCTACAACTACGACTACGAGCCCGTGACCATCAACGGCGCCCAGGCTCAGCTCGAAGACGACGGCTCCTGGGTCATCGTCGTCTCCGGACGCCGGCCCGCCCATCCCAACTGGGTCTCCACAGCCGGCCACCGCAGTGGTCGCATCTGGTTCCGCTGGTTCCTGCCCGAGCAGACTCCCGAGCAGCCCCAGGTCGAGGTCCTCGCGGTCGATGCGATATGAGCACGCGTCCAGCGCCGGTCGAGATCGACGACCTTGCCGAGCCCCGCTACAGCGACGACGTCCGGGCCATCCTCGACTTCATGGCGGAAGCGGGGTCGCAGCTGGACCTCGAAGCGGACACGCTCAAGGCGGCCGCGTGCGCCGAGACCGGCCTCGACGACTTCGGTGCTCCTGACTTCGGAGAGCGTCTGGACGTCCTGTGCCGCGCCCTGCGCGAGGAGGGCGCCTTCAACGATGCGGGCGTCATGCAACAGCACACCCTCCTGCTCGGACTGCTGAAGAATCGCCTTCTGATTGAGGATCTGATCGACCGCCACCCCGAGATCCTCGAAGAGCAGATCACGGCGCCGATCGTCATTTGCGGCCTGCCCCGGACGGGCACGACCCATCTGCACAACCTCATGTCGGCCGACCCCGCGTTGCGTTCACTCCCCTACTGGGAGAGCCTCGAGCCGGTCTTGGCCGAACGCGAGCGCCCGGCACCGGGCCAACCCGACCCGCGGTTGGAGCGCACGGCGCTCGCCCTCTCCTTCCTCGACGCCGCCCTGCCCTACTTCAACCGGATGCACGAGATGACGGTCGAGCACACGCACGAGGAGATCCAGCTCCTTGCCATCGACTTCTCGACCATGCTCTTCGAGACCACCGCACCCATGCCCATGTGGCGCGACTACTACCTGACGCACGACCAGCGCCCCTGCTACGACTACCTGCGCCGCGTGCTCCAGGTGCTCCAGTGGCAGCGCGGGGGGACCCGCTGGGTCCTCAAGTCCCCCCAACACCTGGAGCAATTCCCCGCCCTCGCGGCGACCTTCCCCGACGCCACCTTCGTCGTGACACATCGCGACCCGGTGTCGGTGACGACCTCGATGCTGACGATGCTCGCATACACCGCACGACTGACCCGCGACCGGGTGGACCTGGAACTGATCGGGGACTATTGGTCCGACCGGCTCGAACGCATGCTGCGCCGCTGCGCCGATCAACACGACGTGCTGCCAGCAGGCCAGACCATCGACGTGCACTTCGACGAGTTCATGGCCGACGATATGGCCATGGTGGGACGGGTCTACGAATTGGCGGGGCAGCCGCTGGACCCTCGTGCGCTCGCCGCCATGACGACGTTCATGTCCGAGCACCCCCGGGGCAAATTCGGCACCGTGGTCTACGACCTGGCGCAATTCGGGGTCGATGCCGACGAACGCCGACGGGCGCTCACCTTCTACACGGAGCGCTTTGGCGTGACGCCCGAGTCCTGACGCCAGTTCAGCGGATGGCGGAGCGGCGGATGCGGTCCCAGCGGCGTGCCACGTGCACGCAGAGGTAGACGAGCAGGACGAGGGCGGAGAGGACATGCCACCCGATGTCGCGGAAGGGGATCCCGACAGAGTGCGGATGGAGGATCACCTGGGTGCCCGACACCAGGTCGTAGGTCCCCGAGGCGAGCACGTTGAGAGTCAACAGAGCCAGGACCGTGTCCGACCAGGCCAGCCTGCCCCTCCGGCGGAACCACGTGCGGGCACGTCCCAGGTTCCCGAGCAGCCGCGCCACGGTGTGGCGGCGTTGCACGACATGCAGAACGGCCAGCGCAGCGAACGCGAACCCCACCACGAGGTGCGGCCACCCCTCCGTCACGATCGTGACGGTGGCCAGCGAGGCGGCGAACGTCGCCAGCAGGAGGAGGTGGACCGCGAAACGGGTCTGCGTCCGGTGGCCTCGGACCACGGCGCCGCGCGGAGCAAAGGGGGACTTCTCCGTCGCGGAGCCCGTCTCGCTGCGGACGGTCACTGGAGCCTACTCCAGCGGCCGGGACGCGATCCCCCTGGGGTCGCGTCCCGCCAGCACCCAGCCGATCACGACCGCCGCCACCGGCATTGCGATCAAGATGAAGAACAAGTTGTTCCACGGCACGTGGTTGATGATGTCCGACACCCCGCCCTCGAGCTTGTTCGAGCGGAACCAGCCGAACAGGCCGACGTAGGCAGCGATCGTGCCGAGCAGTGCACCGAGGAAGGCGAGGCCGCCGGCAGTGACTGCCGTCAGCGCGCGCCGCGTGCGCGAGCTCGCACCGGTCGCCGTCAGCGTGCGCAGCTCGCTCGCCGTCTCGCTGCGGATGAGGCCGACGCTCATGGCCAGGACGCCGAGCGCGAGCGCAATGCCGAAGACGGTTGCCCAATTCACGATCTCGGCCGAGGTCGGCTCGTCGTTCTTCGACTCGATGCTCAAATCGCCGCTGGCCGCCACGGAGCGGGCGTTCGTGAGCTGCGCCGAGGTGATTGCGCCGTTGGCGTGGATCATCCAGCCGTCGAGGCTGTTCTGATCCGCGATGTGCAGCCGGTGCAGCGCGCTCTCGGTGATCACCGTATTCGGGGCCGACGTGCCGATTGGCAGCCGGCTGTCCTCTTGAATAACGGGGTGGGCGAGGCACTGGTTCGGCGTGCACTGGTTGTAGCTGTTGCCGCCGGCGCCCGGCCCCTGAAATCCGTTCCCACCCTTGCCGCCACCCCCGAAGGTGAGCTGGGCACCCGAGCCGGCCAGCCCGGGCCGCGAGCTCAGCACGTCGACGTTGGCGGGGATGGACGACGGGTTGATGCCGTAGGCCCGAAGCAAGGCCGGCGTCGCCACGTAGATGGGCCCGTCCCACTGCCGGCCGTTTTCGCTCGGGTTCTGCAGGCCCGCCTGCGGGTTGTCGAGTTCGACCACGTCCGTCCCGCCGACAGCGGAGGAGATGGCGTGCACGGTCGCCACCTGCGACGAGATGCTCGGTGCGGGCCCCGCGTTCCCCGTTTGACCGTTCGGCCCGAAGGTCGGGCCGGTGGGTGCGGTGTACACGTTGATCGTGTTCGCCGCCATGTTCGGCCCGACATAGTCGAAGACGTTCGAGTAACGGGCGACGGCGACGGCGCAAACGATGACCGCGATCATGATGCCGAGGCTGATGGCCGAGAGGGCGGCGCCCGAGCGGGCCCGATAGCGCGCCATGTCGCGCAGGGGTAACCGGATCGCGATGGGCGATTTGGCGCCGATCCGGGCGAGCAAGGCGAGGAAGAACGGGGAGACCAAGATGATGCCGACGATCAGCGCGATGAGTCCGGGAATCAACCAGATCACGCCGCCGCCGTTGCCCGAGGCGCCCGAGACGGAGAACATGAGGAACCCAACGACGAGGGCGATCACGCCCGGCACCAGCGAGCGGTGGATCTGGCGCGGTGGCGCCGGGCGTCCGGCCAGGGCGGCGACGACCGGCACGCGGGTGATGGCACGGGCGGGATAGCCGGCGGCGAAGAACGTCGCGATGACCGCGAGCACCATGGCCGGCACGATCACGTTCCACGGCAGGGCGAACGTCGCGATGACGTGGTGGGCGCTCTGCTCGTTGTGCGGCCGGTACGCCAGCCAGAGCACGAGGCCCAGCGCGAAGCCCACGATGGCCCCCACGACCCCGACGATGACGCCGTTGGCCTCCAGCACGAGCCGGACGTTGCGGTCGGTCGCGCCCATGGACTCGAGCATGCCGAGGGAGCGCATGCGGCGCTGTGCGAGCACGGTGAAGCCGCCGATCGACACCAGGGCGATCAGCAGCATGCCGACGGTCGCCAACGCCAGGATGATGGTGGACGGATTGATGATGTTGTTGTTGTTCGCGCCGGGCGTTGTGACGTTGGTGGCCAAGGAGCCCTTCAATGCGCTCGGGGGCGCATCGAACAGCACGTTCACCTGGCTCGGGTGGGTGACCTGCCCCGGCGGCACGAGGGCGAATTCATCGAGCAGACTCTGTGGGTTCTGCACGATGCCCACGACGGTCTTGCCGCCCTGGGTCCATGTGTCACCGACCTGCAGGTTGAGCTCGGACGCCAAGCCGGGCGTCAGCGCGATCTGGTCGGACCCCGTTGGGTAGCGCCCCGACAGCAACTGCAGCATGGGCCCGCCGAACGGCCCGTGCGGGTCTTGCGACCGCAGCTGGTACGTCTGGTTGGAACCGGGGACGCTGAACGTCTCGTTCTCAATGACCTGCACGCGGCCGAAGTGCTGTTCGAGCGCGGCAATGTGGGCGTCCGTGCTCGCCAGGCTCTGGGTCGACGACTTGACGGTTGGTGTCGACAGGTTGAACGTCGCCAGGTCGTGCGCCGTGCCGAACCCGGCGTTGGCCGGCGGTGGCGTGTTGACCGCAACGGCCGCGCCGACCACGACGGCCGCCACCGCCACGATGATCAGGAGCAGGATCAAGAACTGTTGGCGCCACTCGCGCTTGAAGAGGCGCCAGGACCAGCGGAGCATGGCCCGGCGGGCCGCGACGCCACCGCTCGTCGGCTCGGGGGCCGACTGGGTGGCCGGTCGCTCCAGGACGCCGACGCTCATGCGTTCGGGAGGTCGGCGAGGAACGTTTCGGGACTCTCGGCCGGCAGCGTCTGGTCGACGACTCGGCCGTCGCGCAAGAACACCACCCTGTCGGCCCACGAGGCGAGCTGGGCGTCGTGCGTCACGACGACAGCAGCCATGCCTCGGTGGCACGCCGCCAGGATCAGTCGCATGACGGCCTCCGCGTTGGTGGAGTCGAGCGCGCCCGAGGGCTCGTCGGCCAGGAGCAGTCGGCGCCCCCCGACGACCGCACGGGCGATGGCGGCGCGCTGACGCTCACCACCGGAGAGCTGGTCCGGGTAGTGCGACGCCCGGTCCCTCAGCCCGAAGTCCTCGAGCGCCTCGAGCGCAGCCGCCTGGGCCTTGCGGGCCGACACGCCGTCGAGCTCGAGCGGGAGCGACACGTTCTCAACCGCGCTCAGCCCCGCCAACAGGTTGTAGTCCTGGAAGACATAGCCGACGGACTGGCGGCGCAGCCGGGCCTTGCCGTTGCGCGAGAGCGAGGACAACGGCCGACCGTCGATGTAGACCTCGCCGCTGGTGGGATCCTCGAGGCTTCCCACGATGGTCAACAGCGTGCTCTTGCCCGAGCCGCTGGCGCCCATGACGGCCACCAGCGACCCGGCGTCCACGGAGAGCTCGATGCGGTCGAGGGCGTGCACCTCGGCGGCGCCGTCGCCGTAGATCTTTGTGATGCCGCGTAGTTCGAGATAGCTCATGAACCGGCTCCCACCTTGCGCCGCGCCTTGGGGAGGGGGAACGACTGCGGGGTCGGCGCGTCCACGCCCGCAGCGGCTCGCTTCAGACGGCCCTCGGCCGTGTCCAGCCACCTGATCAGCGAGTCGAGCCGGAAGAGTTCGGCATCGACGACCAGGGCGAAATTGAGATCGAGACGGGACTCGTCCTCCTTCAGGCGAGTCCACTGCTGCATGAGCTCCACGAGGTAGCGACGGTGCAGCTGCACGACCTCGTGGATGTCGACGCCGGGAAGCCCGACGGCGACGAGGACCTTGATGACCAGCTCGTCACGGGGCGGGGACGAGAAGTCCGGTGGGGTGCGGAGCCACGACGTGAGCTCCTCGGCGCCCTCCTGCGTGATGTGAAAGCCCTTCTGCGGGCCTTCCTCGGCCGAATCGTCCGCCTCGACGAGGCCGTCGCGCTCCAACCGCTGCAGGGTCGTGTACACCTGGCCGACGTTGAGGGGCCACACGTCGCCGGTGCGCGCCTCGAACTCCTGGCGGAGCTGGAGCCCGTACTTGGGTCCCTCGCTCAGGAGAGCCAAAAGGGCGTGCCGGACGCTCACGTCGCTTGCTTTCGAAGTAGCATACTGAGTATCCTATAGGGAAAGGACCGGCGCCGCAAGGGTGCTGACCTGCATGGATACCCTGGCGCCAGCCCCAGCAAGGTCGCTGGGGCTGGCGGGAGCAAGGAAAGGTCCTCTCCTACGCGGCCGGCAAGGCGGTGCCCGTCTCGAGCAGCGTCTTGAGGCTGGCCAGCACGGCGGGCCAGCCTCCGGACACGCCAACGAGCACCTTGCTGCCCGGATCGAAGCCGTCGTGGACGACCGTGAGCTTGACCACCCCTTCGCCGGCGTCTTCGATCTGGAAGGCAACCTGGGAGCGCGTCTCGGCTGCCCATGCGGCTCGGGAATCCTCGTCGAAGCCGTGATGGGCGGCCCACTCCGGGGTGAAGGTGTGCCAGGTGTAGGCAAGGCGCCGGTAAGGATCCGACTCGAGGATGACCTGCTCGGGGTGACGGATCACAATGTCGGCCTTCTCGTAGGTGACGTCGTAGGTGGAGCCCTTCTGCCAGTCCGACGAGAACGACACGCCGCCCCAGTAGCGCCTGGTGAACGCCGGGTCGGTGAGCCCCTGCCAGACCTTCTCGGGCGTGGCGTGGATGTAGGTCGCGTAGACGAATGCCGTCTCTTCCATGGGGGTGGCCTCCAATGCCGTCTTGAGATCGGAGAGGGCCGCTGCCCGCGCCCGGTCGTAGTGGTGGATCCAGCGTTCGGCGATGTCGTTGATGGGAGCGGCGTTCAGGTAGTGCGCCTTCTCCTTCCCCCGCCGCAGCGAGGTGACCAAGGTGGCCGCCTCGAGCACGTCGAGGTGCTTGGACACCGACTGGCGGGTCATGCCCATGCCGGCGCACAGCTCGCCGAGGGTGAGCCCGCTGCGCTCGTTCAGCCGGTCGAGGAGGCGGCGTCGGGCGGGATCGCCCAGGGCCCGGAAGACCGCATCGATCTCCCGCCTCCCGTTCTCGGTCTGCTTGCGCATGCTTTGGACATCCCCAGTCGCTCAGTACCCACGTCGCGGGGTCGATCGAACCGTGCCGATCCTGGTCATCATGCAGCCATTCGGTTGCGTGATGACTCTCATTCAAGCAACCAACAGGTTGCATGTCAAGAGAGCCGGTCGGGGTCTGCCCGAGGTCGACAGTGGTCGAGCCGGCTCGAGAGTCCCGCCGGCCGGCCCCCCGGTGGAGGTGAGGGCGGACCGGCGGGGTCGGCCCTACGAAGGGGACCAGGCGCGGACCCAGTCGACCTGGGTCGTTGCCGGGAGGGGTGTCGAAGGGGCCGAGAAGGCGTTGGTGCCCACGCCGAGGGCTTGGGTCAAGGCGATGAAGAACGGCTTGTCGAACGGCGCGCTGCCTGTGGTCGGATGGTCGACCAGGCAGGTCTTGCCGTTGTAGAGCACCGTGATGGTGCCGGGCTGCCAGTCGACCTCGTAGGTGTTGAACGCGTTCTGGTCGAGCGAGCAGTCGTACGCGGTCACGTAGGGATCACTCGACGAGTTGGCGTAGTGGATGTAGGGCACGTCGAGTCCGGGGTACTGGCTGAAGAACTCGGCGAAGTCGATCTCGGCGGGGCTCGAACCCGCGCCGGCGTTGAGGTCCTGGGGGTAGAGCCACATGGTCTCCTGAAGGCCGTCGACGGCGGCCGCGGGCAGTTTGGCGCTGACCTCGAAGGCGCCGTAGGTTTGATCGAACAGCCCGTAGGTCGACACCATGCCCGCCTCGTAGCTCGTCGTGAAACTCCCACCCGGGTACGAACAGGTGAACGGTGCCACCTGCCGCACTCCGAGGTTGAGCGTGCCACCCGAGACCGACACGGTGTCGGGGGTGTCGAGGTAGCACGCCGTTGCCCCGTTGAGGTAGCCACTGGTGGAGGTGACCTGGGGGACCCACTTGCTCGTCTCGAGCGTCGCGCCGTTGAACTCGTCGTCGAAGGTACAGCTCCAATTGCCGCCGAGGCCGAGCGGGGTCGTCCCCTGGCAGGGCTGGTCGGCGTTCGTGGCGGCGGCTCCGCTGGTGGTGCTCGTGCTCGGTCCGGGGTCGGCCGACGATCCGGCCGCAGCGGCGTTGGTGCCGGAGGCGCCGTGGGCGATGCCGGCACCGGTCAGACCCGTCGCCGGCGTCGCCTTCGCGGTGGCGCCCGTGGCGCCCGCAGCCTGCGGGGCGCCCGAGGTCGAGTTCGTCGTGGTGCCCCCGCGTCCAGCGGTGGTGCTTGATGCACCGTGATCGCTGGTGGTCGACCCGCCGTGCGTCGAGGCCGAGGCACTCGAGGCCGGGGTCGAGGTCGTCGACGCCGTGAGGCGGGCCGCCGCCGTGGGGCTGGCTCCAGAGGCAGCAACGACGAGCGCGCCGATCACGAGGGCCACGGCCGCGCCCGAGACGAGTGTGCCGACACGCTGGCCGCGACGACGCGGCCCGTCGAGCGTGGGCATCGTGTTCCCCTCCCCCTCTGCAACAGCTGGTCCCGAAGTCCGCCCGGGAGCGTCGCTGCGTTGCTCTTCGATCTTGCGCGAGCCACGGACACTCGTTCCAGGGCAATTACGTCCTACGCGGAGCCGAACGCGGACAACGGACACACAATGCTGGTCCGCTCAGCGCTCCGAACGGCGTGATCGCGCTCGACGCGTGCCAGCCCCAGACGCAGTGGGGGGTGATTCGTTGCGAGTGGGGTTGCAGCCTAGAGGGCCGCCAAGACCTCCTCGACCGAGCTCGCCTTCAGGCCCGGCCCGGGCTCGACGGCCAGCCAGGTGAACGTGCCGTCGTCGACGATGGCGGCGAAACGCTGCGAGCGCTCCCCGAGACCGAATCCCGTCCCGTCCATCGTGAGCCCGAGCGCTTCGGTCAGCTCGGCGTTGCCGTCGGCCAGCATGACCACCGTGTCACCGACCTTTTGATCCCTACCCCACGCGCTCATGACGAACGGATCGTTGACCGAGACGCACACGACCTTGTCCACGCCCTTGGCGCGCAGCTCCTCGGCGCGCAGCACGAAGCCGGGAAGGTGGTGGTCCGAACAGGTCGGGGTGAACGCACCCGGCACGCCGAAGAGGACGACCTTGCCCTTGCCCAGAACCTCTCCAGACGTCGTCGCCACCGGCCCCTTTTCGCCGAGTGTGAACACCTTCACATCGGGCACCCGGTCGCCGACTGCAATCGTCATTGATGGCCTCCTCCACGCGCAGGTCGTGCTCGTTCGTCTTGCCGACCAGGTTGCCATACCCCCAGTCGAGACCCACAATCAGCTGCCGCCCACCGACGGTCACGAAGTTGTAACCTGCCGCCAGTCGTGCCGCGAGACAGTCGTAATACACGGGCATCCGAAACCTTGGGGGGTTGCGATGACGCAGTCGTTTGATCGCCGGTCGTTCCTTGCCGGCGGCCTGGCACTCGGTGCCGGCGCCGCTGCGCTCGCTGCCCTCGGGGAGGGGGCCGGGGAGGTGGGTGCCGCGATGACCAACGGCACCGGCCGCAACGGGATCAGCACGGCGAAGCCGCGGACCGGAGGGTCCGTGACCTTCGGAATCGACACCGAGGAGAGCGGTTTCAACCCCTCGACAGCCCGCTGGGACGAGGGTGGCTTTCTCTACGGGCGGACCGTCTTCGACCCGATCGCCATCGTCAACGCAGCGGGGGGCGTGGAGCCGTATCTGGCGCAATCCATCACGTCCAACGACGACTTCACGCAGTTCACGATCACCTTGCGGCCCGGGATCTCCTTCCACGACGGCACGCCGCTCGATGCCAACGCGTTGCACCTGAACATCGAGAAGCAGGCCACCTCTGCGCTGACCGGCCCCGCCTTCGCCACCAATATTCAGGGCGCGTCCGTCTCGGGCCCGATGTCGGTCACCCTGACGATGAAGACGTCGTGGGCCCCGTTCCCCTACTACCTGGCCCAGGCCCAGACGGGCTATGTCGCCGCGCCCTCCATGCTCAACGCCACCGACGGTGGCACGGCGAACCCGGTCGGGACAGGCCCCTTCGTCTTCCAAGACTGGGTCCCCAACAGCCACATGACAGCGACGAGGAACACGAAATACTGGCGGAAGGGCTACCCCTACCTCGACTCCATCACCTACAAGCCCATCATCAACTACAACTCGAGGGCCGATGCGCTCGAGACGGGCGAGATCGACATGATGCACAGCAACGCGCCGACCAACCTGCTGCAGTTCCGCGGCAACAAGAAGTGGTCCTATTACGACAACAGCGGCCAGGTGGTGGGCCAGCCCACGGTGCAGTGCATCATGCTCAACACGACGGCCGCTCCCTTGAACAACAAGGACGTGCGGACGGCCATGGCCAAGTGCATCAACCGGGCCCAGTACGCCAAGGTCATCGACAAGGGTATCGACGCCCCGATGAGCGGCCTCTTCCTGCCCGGCAGCGAGTACTACTCCGCGACCGCCTACCCCAGCTACGACCCGTCGGGCGCGGCCAACCTGGTCAAGAAGGCACAGCAGCAGACGGGCAAGTCGGTGTCCTTCTCACTCAACTCGACCAGTGACCCCCAGACCCTGGCGGCCGCTCAATTCCTCCAGCAGGCCTGGCAGCAAGCGGGCATGAAGGTGAGCATCAACATCCTGGCCCAGTCGACCATCATCAACAACGCGCTGGCCGGCACGTACCAGGCCACCCTGTGGCGCCAATTCGGCGCGGTCGACCCCGACCTGAACTACGTCTGGTGGACCACGCAGCTGGCGTCTGGGTCCTTGGCGCTCAACATGGCCCGCAACGTGGACCCTCGCATTCAGGCCTCGCTCGTGTCGGGCCGCACCACGGACAACAAGTCCGACCGGGTCAAGGACTACCAGAAGATCAACCAGTACCTCGCCGAGGACATCCCCTACCTCTGGCTCGCTCGCGACACCTGGGCGGTCATCGCCAATCCCAAGGTGCAGAACTTCGCCAACCCCACCACGCTGCAGCACTCCAAGGCGATCGCCTTCGACGAGGGCGTCCTGTGGCCGACCCAGATGTGGGTGTCCTGAGCGGGCTCCGGCTCAGCGCATCTCCACGTCGTCGAGGAACTCCTCCCGCCAATGGGTGAACCGTTCCTCGGGGAGCCGCACGCAGTAGGTCGGCCGGAGAGCCTCGACGAAGCCTCGTTCGTGGCTCACCGCCACGATCGTCCCCGGCCAGGCGCCGAGCATCGTCCCCACGGCGACGATGGAGGCGGGGTCGAGGTTGTTGGTCGGCTCGTCGAGCAGCAGAAGGTTCGCCTCACCCGCTGACAACATGGCCAAGCCGAGCTTGGCCCGCTCACCCCCCGAGAGGGTGGAGGGCAGCTGCCCGGCCGCCTTGGAGGGCAAGCCGAACGACCCCAGGAGCGCCCGCCTGTCCTTCTCGGCCTTCAGCACGGCGTCGCTGACGTTGTCGAGGGCGCTGCATGCCGGGTCGATCTGCTCGTGCTCCTGGGCGAAGTAGCCCACGGTGACGTTCGCGCCGAGCTCCACCACCCCGTTGGTGGGCTCTTGGACCCCGGCGAGGCAGCGCAGCAGCGAGGACTTGCCTGCCCCGTTGCGGCCGATCACCACGATGTGGTCGCCCCTCCCGGCGTGGAACGTCAGGTCTGCGAGCACCTCGTTGCTGCCGTAGCGCACGCCGAGCTTGGAGACTTCGAGCGGCACGGCACCGGAGCGGAACGGCGCCGGCAGCTTGAACGTCGTCGCACGCTCGCGCTTGTCCACCTGGGTCCGTGTCGCTTCCAGCCGCTCTACCCGCTTGTCGAACGCCTTTGCCTTTCGGGCCCGCTTCTCGGTGCTGGCGCGCATGGAGTCGGCCAATGTCGAGAGCCGCTTGATCTCGCGCTGCTCGAGTTCGGAGGCGCGTTCGCGTTGGGATTGATCCGCCTCGTGCTGGGTCTGGAACTTGGTGTAGTTGCCCTTCCACTCGGTCAGGCGCTGGTTCGAGATGTGCAGCACCTTGGTGATCGACTCGTCGAGCAGCTTCAGGTCGTGACTCACGACGAGGATGGCGCCGGGGAAACGCCCGAGCTCATCGAGCAGCCAGCGCTTGGCCGACCGGTCGAGGTGGTTCGTCGGCTCGTCGAGGATCATCAGCTCGGGCTCTTGGAAGAGCACGCGCATCAGGTCCACGCGCCGGCGCTGTCCGCCGCTGAGCGAGTCGATGTCCTCCAACAAGAGCTCCTGTCGCAGGCCCAGACCGTCGGCCAAGCGGGCCATCACCGACTCCGCTTCGTAGCCGCCGTTCGACTGGAACTGCTCCTGCAGGTCCGTGAAGAGCTCGATGTTCTCTTCCGAAGGGTCGTCGGACATCGCCTTGCGAGCCGCCAGGAGCGCGTCGTCGAGGACGTCGAGTCCGCGGGCGGAGAGGACGTGCGAGAAGCCGGTGGGCTCCAACCCGAGGCCCCGCTCGACGGGCGCCTGGGGCAGGTAGCCGAACGTGCCGAGCAAGCGCACGTTGCCTTGATGACGCAGCTGCGGTCCCGGTTCTCCCACCAGGATGGAGATGAAGGAGGACTTGCCCGGTTCCGTTGCGCCCGACCAGTCCCACCTTCTCGCCGGCACCGACGACGAAGGAGGCATCGGCGACCAGGGTCCGATCGCCGATCTCGATGGTGAGGGCTGACCCGACGATCACAGCACAGTGTAGGAGCGGGGACACCCAATCGGTACACTCGCCCAATGCCCGGACTCGACCGCAAGTGGTGGACCCTGATCGCCGTCTGCACGGCGGTTTTCATGCTCTTGCTGGACATCACCGTCGTGAACGTGGCGCTGCCCGACATCCAGCGATCGTTGCACTCGAGCTTCGCCGATCTGCAATGGGTGGTCGACGCCTACTCCCTGACACTGGCTGCGTTCCTCCTCACCGCCGGGGTCATCGGCGACATCTACGGGCGACGCGAGGTCTTCGCCGTCGGCCTGGCCGTCTTCTCCCTGGCGTCGCTGGTGTGCGGACTGGCGACCGACCCGCTGATGTTGAACCTGGCCCGCGCCGTCCAGGGCGTCGGCGGCGCCATCATGTTCGCCACCTCGCTCGCGCTCATCGCCAACGCGTTCGTCGGCAAGGACCGTGGCACCGCCTTCGGGATCTACGGCGCCGTCATCGGTGGCGCGGTCGCGGTCGGACCGCTCATCGGCGGTGCCATCACCAGCGGCATCGGCTGGCGCTGGATCTTCTTCGTCAACGTGCCCATCGGCGTCGTGGCAATCCTCATCACGTTCGCCAAGATCGCCGAATCGAAGGACCCCCGGTCGCGCCGGGTGGACTGGGTCGGCTTCGTGACCTTCTCCGCCAGCTTGTTCGCGCTGGTGTTCGCGCTGGTGCGCGGCAACGACCTCGGGTGGAGCAGCACCACGATCGTGGGGCTCCTGGTGGCGGCAGTTGTGCTCATGCTGGCCTTCTTCGTCAACGAGGCGCGGACCAACGACCCCATGTTGGATCTCGGCCTCTTCCGGATCCCCGCCTTCGCCGGTCTCTCCGTCGTGGCGTTCACCCTGGCCGCCTCCATCTTCGCCATGTTCTTGTACCTGACGCTCTACATCCAGGACAACCTCGGCTACGGGCCCTTCCCGGCGGGCCTCCGCTTCCTGCCCATGACTCTGGTGACCTTCTTCGTGGCGTTCTTCGCCGGGCGTCTGACCGTCCGGGTGCAGTCACGTCTCTTGCTCGGTGTGGGCATGCTCATCGTCGCCGGCTCGCTGTTCCTCATGGGGACGACGGATCCGAACTCGACCTGGACGGTCCTGCTCCCGGGCTTCATCCTCGGCGGACTCGGCATCGGCATCGTGAACCCCGTCCTCGCCTCCGGCGCCGTCTCGGTCGTGCAGCCGCAGCGTTCGGGCATGGCGTCGGGCGCCAACAACACCTTCCGCCAGGTCGGGATCGCGACGGGCATCGCCGTCCTCGGCGCGGTCTTCCAGAGCCAGATCGTCTCGCACACCTCGGCCGCGCTCTCGCGCTCGAGCGTCGGGGCCGAACTGCTCCGGCAGCATGGCGGACAGCTACAAGGCGCACTGCCCGCCGGCGAGGTACGCGCGCTCGCCTCGTCCATCCCCGACCCCTCCGCGCGGGCGGCCCTGCTGCACGCCTATCACATCGGCTTCTCGACGTCGCTGAACCACCTCATGGAGATCGGCGGGGTGGTCGCCCTCGTGGGCGCACTCGGCGCCTTCGTGCTGGTCCGCCAGCGCGACTTCATCGTCCCGACGGGCCAAGGCGGCCCTCAGGGCGGTGCACCCGGTGCGGGCGCAGCCGCGGGCGCCGACGGCGCGGCAGCGGCGGACGAGCCGGGCGCGGTCGGCCTGCCCGCCGCCCATGCTTGAACCGTTCGTCCTCGAGGGTGGGACCGTCCGCCTCGAACCGCTGAGCGAACGACACATTCCAGCGCTGGTCGAGGCCGCCGGCGAGGACCGATCGAATTACCAGTGGACCTACACACCGAACGGTCACACAGAAATGACCGACTACGTGCGCGATGCCCTCGAGAAGGTCGCCTCGGGTGCCCATGTCGCCTTCGCGACCGTCCGCCTGGGAGCAGGACCGGGTGGAACCGACGTCGTCGTGGGCGCCACCAGGTTCTGCGAAATTGCATTCTGGCAATGGCCACCCGGAGCGACGCACCAGCGCCACGGCGTCCCCGACGTCGTCGACATCGGGTTCACCTGGTTGGCCGGATCGGCCCAGCGCACGTCGGTCAACACCGAGGCCAAGCTCCTCATGATGTCCCACGCCTTCGAGGTCTGGAGGGTGCACCGCGTGGCACTGCAGACCGACGTGCGGAACAAGAGATCGTGGGCTGCCATTGAGCGGATCGGTGGACAGCTCGACGGCATCATGCGGGCCGACCGCCCAGGCTCGGACGACACCGTGCGGACGTCGGCCCGTTTCTCCATCATGGCGGCCGAATGGCCCGACGTGAAGGCCAGGCTGACGGCGCGGCTCGAATCCGCCAGCGCCGCCTGACACGCCGCTCTCGTCCCTCGATCGGGCCTACGCTGAGGTCGGCGGCTCAGAGAGAACGGGGTGCGAAGTGCGTCATGCCACACACCACGTCAACGCCGCCATCGCGCTGGCGGCTCTCGCCGCGATCTCCTTGTCCGCCTGCGGCACCAGCGGATCACCGCCTTCAGCCGCGACGGGTGCCACCGCGGCGGCCGGACAGTCGACGGCAGTGACGGGCACGCAGCCGAAGAAGCCTCCTGCCACCAGACTCGAGGCCGAGTTGTTGACGACGCTCCAGCAGATCAAGACAGAGGCCGCGCGCGACGGGTCCACGCTCGGGTCCATGCAGGCTGGAAACGATGCCGGCGGCACCTATGCCGCATCGACTGTGACGGCCGTGACCGCGCAACTCGTCGAGCTCCTGACCGCAGCCAAGGCCGACTTGCACGGTGCGCAGGCGGTCCTTCCTCCCAACACGGCCGCTGCTGCCACCGCGCTCTCGGCGGCGCTCGCCAACTCGCTGGCGGCGTTCGACGGCACCGAGAGCCTGGCCGGCGCGGCAGGCGGCTCGGGGGTGGGTGGCGCGCTGGAAAGTGTCGCCGGGGGCGTGCTCATCAACCCGTTGCTCACCGACGTCGAAGGTGTGACGACGTTGGCCGGCGGCGCTGGGCAGGCACCTTCGTGACCGAGCTGTCGGAGGATGTCGCCGCCCCTGCATAGGGAGACACGGCGTCGGGACGACTCCCGACGCGGACGGCGACGATCAGGCCCGGGCCAGAGTGGCCTGGATCTTGCGGCCGTGCAGCGCGTGGACGGCGGCCTCCGCCTCGTCCTTCGGGCGCACCGCGGCCACGGCCTTGCCGGTGCGGTGGATCTTCCAGGCCAACTGGTCCGCTCGCTCGACCGTGTGTCCGAAGATCTCGACGAAGGCCTGGATGACGGTCTGGAACGTGGTCACGTCGTCGTTCCAGACGACGACGGCCCAAAGGTCCTCGAATGCGAAGAACGCCTCGATGTCCTCGTCGGCGAGGACATCGAGCTCGATCGTGGTCGACGGCTGGGAAGGGCTGGTCATGGGCGGCAAACAGGCAGGTGGCCGGGAAAAATGGCCCCTGGCAGTGTAGTCCCGGCTATAGCGTGCGGGGAATGCGAGCAACCGTTCTGGAGGGCCCGCGTCGAGTCAGCCTGCGCGACGTCCCCGATCCCGTGCTTCCCGGACCTGAAGGCATCACCGTGACGGTGGAGGCGACCGCCATCTGCGGTTCGGATCTGCACCTGTACCACGACGCACCGACCGGAGCCGGAATCCGCTTGGGCCACGAGGCGATCGGCACCGTGGCCGAGGCCGGTGCGCAGGTCCACACCATGAAACCGGGCGACCGGGTGCTCGTGTCCGGCGTGATCGGGTGCGGCGTCTGCGGCCCCTGCCGGGCGGGACAACCTCACACGTGCCTGGCAGGCAAGTCGGCCGCCTTCGGGACGATGCCCGACCTCCCGGGGGGCCAGGCCGAGGCCATGGCCGTCCCCTTCGCCGACCTCTTCGCGCTGCCGATCCCCGCGGGGATGTCCGACGAGGAAGCAGTGCTCCTCACCGACATCCTCCCGACCGGCTACCTCGGCGCGCTCCGCGCCGAGATCCGCCCGGGGGCGACGGTCGTCGTCGTCGGCCTCGGACCGGTCGGCATCATGGCCCTGCGGTGCGCCTCGTTGTTCGGCCCGGCCCGGATTCTCGCCGTCGACATGGTGCCCGAGCGGCTCGCCCGGGCCGAGCGGCTCGGCGCCGAGCCCATTGACGCTCGGGTGGCACCCGGTTCGGCACAGGTGATGGAGGCAACGGGCGGACGCGGCGCCGAGTCGGTCATTGAGGCCGTCGGTGCGGACGCCACCATCGCGGACGCGTTGGCGTGCGCCGCCGTAGGCGGCACGGTCTCGGTCGTCGGCGTGAACCTCTCCCCGGAGATGGCGTTCCCGATGGGTCTGGTGTTCTTGAAGAGCCTGACGCTGCGCACCATCTTCGCCCCGGTGCCCGGGACGTGGCCGGCCCTCGTGCCCCTGGTGCGATCGGGTCATTTCAGCGGGCTGGCCGACACATTCACGCACCGCATGGGCCTGAGCGAGGTCCCCGATGCCTACGAATTGTTCGACTCCCGGGCCGACGGGGTCTTGAAGGTCTTGCTTCTGCCGAACGACTGAGAGCCCTGGGGCTCCTCGGGCGTGCGGTTGATGACGACGGGCCACTCCGCCGCCCCCAGCTCGGGTCGGGCGACGAACCAGGGCGAGGGCGGTGGCATGATCAGCGCCGTCAGCTGGTCGACGATCGACTCGTAGTTGACGCGCCAGCCCTGGAAGTTGCGCCACGACTCGTCGAGGTCACGTTCGGCGGGCCAGTTCACCTCACGGAGACGGCGGTAGCCGTCCTCGAACTCCTCCTTCGTGAGGCGGGTACCCGCGACCGGGAGGGGGTCGGGGTCGTGCTCGATCTGCAGGGCGCCAGCCATGGACCGCAGGCAGCGGATACCCATGGAGAGGCAGAGCCGCGCCTGGTGCGGGGTCTGCGACGGACTGATCGAGTGATAGAGCGCCGCCGAGTCCATCATGGCGACCAGACTGACCAGCCAGCTGCGTGACGACACCGGTGACCGGAACCAGATCAGCGCCGGGTAGTTGGCATGGCTCTCCGAGACGGTGGCCGCCCAGCGCTCCCAGTCGCTGTAGAGCGGCGGCAGCTCGTCCATGGTGTCGAGCCAGTAGTGGCGAGCCAGGATCTCGGGACCCCACGCCGGCTGCCCGCCGCGGGCGGCGAGCAAGGTGACCTCGGTCTCGCGAGTCGCGAACTGCCCGTAGAGGGCGGGGAGGTAGGCGATCTCGAGTGCGATGACCAAGAGGCCCACCCCCGCCGCCAGGATCTCGAGTGCCCGCGGGCCGGGCCCGCTCGCGCTGGCGATGCCGAGCGTGAACACCGACGAGCCCGCGATCCCGAGCGACGACGCGTAATCGATGCCGCTGTCCCACCAGATGATGAGCGAGAAGCCAAGCAGGATCACCGTGAGCCAGACGACGAAGAGCAGGACCATGGCCGCTGGGCCGACGAACGACAGGACGCGGTCACGGAGCTCGTAGGTGGGCAATCGAGGCGACACCCAACGGGCGCCACCTCCGAGAACCCGCGCCAGGCCCCGCACGATCCGCGACGACGTGACCCGCGGAACGACCAGCACGGCGAAGACGCTCCACACCGTGAATACGACGATCGCAATGCCCGCGATCAGTCCGACCAGGCGGGCGACCTCCACCACGCCATCCTGCCAGATGCCCGGTGGCGGCCAGCCGTTCGACAACCGTCCACGCCGCGCTGACTTCGCCCGACCACGGTCGTCGGGCCCGGCCCGTCGTGCCCGACGCCTCGCTACGTCGATGCCAGCCGCGCCGCCGGTCTGCCCGCGGCGACCAGTGCCGCAGGGACCTCGACATGGCGCGCCCGCAGCAACTCGCCCAGGCCCTTCGCCTGGGTGTCGAGACGCAGGTTCGAAGCCACGCCCCAGCCGAGGAAGCCGTGGACGACGAAGTTCACCGCCCGCAGGTTCGCCAAGGCGTAGCGGCTCACTCGAAATGGCGCGGCCTCAGGGAGCAGCCCGGTGAAGAGCTCGACGGTCACGTCTCGCTGGAGCCAGGCTGCGACCGCTTCCTCGTCGGCCCACAGGCCCACGTTGGCGTCGCCGCCCTTGTCGCCCGAACGTGCGCCCAGCAGGACGCCGAGCGGCACCCGGACCAGCTCGACCGAACCGTCCGGCCCACCGGCGCCCGACGGTGGGCCGACGTCTCCGGGCGTCGGCCCACTCGCCGCGGGACGCGCCCGGTCGTACGGTCGGTGGTGACGACGGCACCGAGGAGCCGTCGCACTCGATGCGCGGTGTCACCGCGACGGCTGCCACTGTCGTGGGCCAGTAGCGGGCCACGCCCTGCGCGCCCGAGGGAGCGCTCGTGAAGAAGGTCCCCGGATAGCTCGAGAGGCTGGTCTCGACGACCGCGCCCGAGAACGCCCGGCCCACCGCCTTCTCGTCGTCGCCGCGCACGGCCAGCCGGAGGTACGCCATGCCCCCGCCGCTGAGGTCGCCCGAAAGGTCCTCGGCGGTCTCGGCGAACGCGGCGCGACCGCCCGGAATGCCGGCCCAGACCGTCGCTGCGGCGAAGCGCGCCTTCGCTTCCACGTCGGCACCGGTCAATGCCAGCGTCATTGCGTTGCGCCAGCCGGCATCGAGGTTGGCCGTGACCTTCAGCGTGGGCGGGGGCGCCTCGCCGCGCACACCGGTGATGCGGACCCGGTCGGGCCCTTCCTGGGTCGAGCGCGATGGTGTCGAAGCGCGCGACGGCGTCGGGGCTCAGGTAGCGCGGGCCGGCGATCTCGTAGAGCAGCTGGGCCGTGACAGTGCCGACGGTGACGATGCCTCCGCTCCCGGGGTGCTTGGTGATGACCGAGGACCCGTCGGCGCGCACCTCGGCCAGCGGGAAGCCGATGCGCTCCCGGCCCGGGACCTCTTCGAAGAAGGCGTAGTTCCCGCCGCAGCACTGCGCGCCGCACTCAATGACGTGGCCCGCCACCACAGCGCCGGCAATGGCGTCGAGGTCGGTGTCCTCCCACCCGAAGGCGTGCAGGGCCGGCCCGACCACCAGGGCGGCATCAGTCACCCGGCCCGTGACCACGACCTGCGCGCCGGCCGCCAGCGCGTCGGCGATGGGCCGTGCCCGCAGGTAGGCGTTGGCCGTGACGACAGCCGCGTCCTCGGGCAGGGGTTCGCCGGTGTCGAGGTTCACGAACCGCTCGCCGGCGGACCGCAGATCGCCCAGCCGGGGCGTGATGTCGTCGCCCGACACCGACGCCACCCGCACATCGACACCCTGGCGCGCCGCGAGCTCGCGTACGGCATCGGCCAGACGCTCAGGGTTGCAGGCCACCCGCATTGGACACGACGGCGATCCCCCGCTCGGCACAGGTGGGGAGCACCTCCTCGAGCTCGCGCAGGAAGGTGCGGGCGAAGCCGCCGCGTGCGCTCCCTCGTCTTGTGCAAGATGTACATGGTCAGCTCGGCCAGCCAGTCCCCGGTGAGCACGTCGAGGTCGCCACCTTCGACCATCTCCTTGGCGGCAGAGGCCCGGTCGCCGAAGAAGCCGCTGCAGTTGCCGATCCGCAGCACCTCAGGAGCGCCCGCCGGCGCGCTCACGGAGCCTCGACCGAGACGAGAAGGTCGTTGACGTCGACCTGTTGGCCGGGCGCAACGTGCACGGCCACCACCGTCCCCGCCCCGTTCGAGCGCAAGGTGTGCTCCATCTTCATGGCCTCGAGCACGACCAGCCCGTCTCCTTCTGCGACCGCGTCACCAGCCACGACGAGGACCTTGCCGATCGATCCCGGCAGCGGCGCGCGGCACTCCCCCGCGACGCCGCCGCGCTCGTCGGCATCGTCCTCGGCGCGCCGGGAGAAGCTCGACTGGCCCTCGGGCCCGTTCACCTCGGCGCCGTGCGCGGAGAGCCGCACCCGATAGCGCCGCCGCAATCCGTCGTGTGCGCTCAGATCGACCACCCACTCGGAGCGTCCTTCGCGCAACGAACCCGTCGCGACCGGCGTCGTGGTCGCGGTGCCCGCGTCGCGCCACGCGCCGTCGACGAATACCTCCGCCGGGGCTGCCGGAGACGTCGCCCGGACCTCCATGACGCCGGCGCCGTCGGTGAGTTGGTCGGCGTGCAGCGGCCTCCCGACGTTGCGCCAGCCGGCCGCAGGCACCGGGACCAGGCTCTGGGCGGCACGCGCCGACAGCAGGCTGAACGCCACCGCCGCGCCGTGCCGGCGCCGTGCCTCGTCGGGCAACGACGCGTCGCGCAGGTCGGGCCGGCCGTCGAGGTAGTGGATGTCCGCCTCGCCGCGCCGGAAGGCGTCGTCGTCGAGCACGGCCACGAGCAGGTCCCGGTTGGTCTCGAGCCCGTCGAGTTCGAGCGCACGCACGGCGCGCGCCAGGCGCGCCATCGCTGTGAGCCGGTCGGGTGCCTCGGCCATGAGCTTTGCCACCAGCGAGTCGTAGGTCGGGCTCACGTCGCTCCCCGACTCGACGGCGCGATCGGTCCGCAGACCAGGACCCGCGGGCCACTGCACGCGCGACACGCGCCCGGGCGTCGGCCGATAGCCCTCCCGGGGCCGCTCGGCGCAGAGGCGCACCTCCACGGCGTGACCCCGCGCCGACGACGTTCTCCTGGCCGAAGGGCAGCGGGTTCCCGCCGGCGACCGACAACTGGAGCCCGACCAGGTCGAGCCCGGTCACCAGCTCGGTGACACCGTGCTCGACCTGCAGGCGCGTGTTCATCTCGAGGAAGTAGAACCCGCCCGCGTCGACCAGGTACTCCACGGTGCCGACGCCGACGTAGGCCACGGCACGCGCCGCCGCCACCGCCGCCCCCCACATGTCCGCACGCGTGGAGTCGGGCACCAGAACCGCCGGGGCCTCCTCGACGACTTTCTGGTGCCGGCGCTGCACCGAGCACTCGCGGTCGAAGAGGTGGAGCACGGTTCCGTGGGTGTCGGCGATGATCTGGACCTCGACGTGCCGGGGCGTCTCGAGGTAGCGCTCCAAGAACACCTCGTCGGAGCCGAAGGCGCCGGCGGCCTCCCGGCGAGCCGACGCCACGGCCTCGTCAAGATCCTCCTCGCCGCGCGACGAGGCGCATGCCGCGCCCTCCTCCCCCGGCCGACGCCTTGACCAACAGTGGGAAACCCACGCTGGCTGCGGCAGCGGCCGGCGTCACGACGTCGTCGCCGTGGCCGAGCGTCGCGCTCGGCAGCACCGGGACGCCGGCAGTGGCCACCACGTCCTTGGCCCGTGCCTTGTGGCCCATGACCCGCATCGCTTCGGGTGGGGGGCCCACCCACGTGATGCCGGCCGGCGCGCAGGCCTCGGGCAGCACCGGGTTCTCGGAGAGGAATCCGTAGCCCGGATGGAGGGCGTCGGCACCCGAGGCCTTGGCGGCTCGGACCAGCGCGTCAGGGTCGAGGTAGGTGTCGGCGAGTGACGACCCGGGCAACAGCACCGCGGCGTCCGCCTCCCCGACGTGGGGGCTGGCGGCGTCGTCCGCCGCGTAGACCGCGACGGCCTCACACCCGGCGTCGTGCGCACCCTTGATGACGCGGCGGGCGATCTCACCACGGTTGGCCACCAGCAGCCGTCGGATCATCAGTGGCGCACCACCCCGAACACCGCCGTCCCGCGTACCGCCGCCGAGTGCACCGCGGTGAGGGCGATGGCCAGCACCGTGCGGGTGTCGCGCGGATCGATGATCCCGTCGTCCCACAGGCGTCCGGTGGCGTACTGGGCCGTGGACTCCGCCTCGATCTGGCTCTCCGTCGCCCGGCGCAGCTCCTCGTCGGCCGCTTCGTCGAAGGGCCGGCCCGCCGCCTCGGCGGCGTTGCGGCGCACGATGGAGAGCACACCCGCCAGCTGCTTTGGTCCCATGACCGCGATGCGGTGGTTGGGCCACGTGAAGATGAAACGCGGGTCGTAGGCCCGGCCGGCCATCGCGTAGTTGCCCGCCCCGTAGCTCGCCCCCACCATGAGCGTGAGGTGCGGCACCGTCGAGTTGGACACCGCGTTGATCAGCTTCGCGCCGTCCTTGATGATCCCGCCCTGCTCGTAGCGCGTGCCGACCATGAACCCGGTGATGTTCTGCACGAACAGGATCGGCGTGTCCGTCCGGTTGCACAGCGCGATGAACTGGGCGCCCTTCTGCGCTTCGGGCGAGAACAAGATGCCGTTGTTCGCGACCACGCCGATCGGATAGCCGCCGATGGAGGCCCAGCCGCAGACGAGCTGGGGCCCGTAGGACTCCTTGAACTCCTCGAAGCGTGATCCGTCCACCACCCGGGCGAGGATCTCTCGGACGTCGAAGGGGACACGCACGTCGACCGACGCGATCCCGAGCAATTCCTCGGCCGGGTAGACCGGCTCGTCGGCCGCCGCCTGCGGCGCCGGGCCGAAGCGGTTCCAGTGCAGGTGGGCGACGATCCCGCGGGCGATGCGCAACGCATCGGCCTCGTCGCGTGCCAGGTAGTCGCACAGACCCGAGGTCCGCGCGTGCATGGCGGCGCCGCCCAGCTCCTCTTCGTCGGCCTCTTCGCCGATCGCCATCTTCACGAGCGGTGGCCCCCCGAGGAAGACGCGGGCCCGGCCCTCGACCATCACCGTGTAGTCGCTCATGCCCGGCAGATAGGCGCCGCCGGCGGTGGACGATCCGAACACGACGCAGACAGTGGGGATGCCCTGGGCCGAGAGCTGGGTCAACCGGCGGAACTGCTCGCCACCGGGCACGAAGACGTCGGCCTGGCGGGGCAGGTCGGCCCCTCCGGACTCGACGAGCAGCAGCAGCGGGAGGCGGTTCTCCTCCGCCACGTCCATGGCGCGCAGGAGCTTGCGGATCGTGGTGGGGCTCGTCGTCCCGCCACGCACCGTCGGGTCGTTGGCGACGACCAGGCACTGGGTGTGCGAGACCTCGGCCAGTGCGACGACGACGCCACCCCCGACCGGGTCGCCGGTCTCCAAGCCGGCCAGCGGGGACAACTCGAGCACAGGCGTCCCCGGGTCGACGAGGGCCTCGAGGCGCTCGCGGACCATCAACTTGCCGCGGGACCGGTGGCGTTCGACGTACTGGGGCCCGCCGCCGGCCAGCACCTCGTCGTGTCGCAGCCGCACCTCGTCGCTGAGGGCGCGCATGGCGGCCGCGTTGGCCCGGAACTCCTCACCGGAGGTGACGAGGCGCGATTGCAACAGCGTGCTCACGGCGTCGTGTCCCACGACGGTGCGCGCTTGTGGAGGAAGGCTTCCATGCCCTCGGCCGCCTCAGGGCCCGCGAACAGCGCCGCCGAGGTGGCGGCCGCCGCGGCCAGCGCCTCCGCCCACTCCTGGGTGGGGAGGGTCCCCAACAACTCCTTGGTGGCGCCGACCGCCCCGGGAGCGCACGCGCGCAGCGCCTCGGCCCGCGCCCCGACCCAGGCGTCGAGCCCGGCCTCGTCCTCGACCACCGCCGAGAGCAACCCGGTGGCCGCGGCCTCGCCGGCGTCGAAACGCTCGCCGGTGAGGACCATGCGGGCAAGAAAGCGCCGGTCCATGATGCGCAGCACGGGCACCAGGATCATGGCCGGGGCGACGCCGACCCGCACCTCGGTGAAGGCGAAGGTCGCGCCGGCCGGTGCCACGGCCATGTCGGACGCCGCGATCAAACCGATGCCGCCGGCACGCAGCGTGCCCGTTCACCCGCGCGATCACCGGCACGGGACTCTCCACAATCGTGGTCAGGATCTCGGGCATGCGGTTCGGCGCGGCCGTCCCGCGCTCGGAGAGGTCCGCACCCGAGCAGAACACGGGTCCCGAAGCGGTGAGGACAATGGCGCGCACCGCCGGTGCATTCGTCGCTGTCACGCAACGCGTGGTCCAGTTCGTCGAGCAGGCGCGCCGAGAGCGCGTTGCGGTTGTGCGGTGAGTCCAGCGTGAGGGTGCGGATGCCGCCGCTGTCCCGCACGCCGACCAACGCATCCGTCACGAGGCGCAGTGTAGGGGGACGCCTGCGGACGGGAGAAAAAGGGCCTGGTGGTATCGTTCGTCGGTGATCGAGAGCGACGAGCATCAGCTGTTTCGCAAGACGCTCCGGAGCCTGTTCGAACGGGAGATCGAGCCCCACGTCGACGAGTGGGAGGCAGCCCGCACCTTCCCCGCCCACGAGCTCTTTCCCAAGCTGGCTGCGGTCGGGCTGTTCGGGCTGGAGTACGACGAGGCCTTCGGCGGCATGGGGGCGGACCACAGCTACACCCTGATCGCGGGCGAGGAGATGGGACGCATCAGCTGCGGCGGGGTGCCCATGGCCATGGCCGTGCAGATGGCGATGTCGACGCCGGCCCTGGCCCGCTTCGGTTCGGCCGAGCTGAAGGAGCAGTATCTCGCACCGGCTGTCCGCGGCGAGGTGGTGACCTCCATCGCGGTGACCGAACCCGACGCCGGCAGCGACGTGGCGGGAATCCGAACCCGGGCCGTGCGCGACGGCGACGAATGGGTGATCAACGGCGCCAAGCTCTTCATCACCAACGGCACCCAGGCTGACTGGCTGTGCCTGCTGGCGCGCACCTCCGACGAGCCGGGTTCTCACTCCATGTCGCTCATCGTGGTCCCGACGTCGCTTCCCGGCGTCGCCGTCTCGCGCAAGCTCGAGAAGCTGGGCATGTGGTCGAGTGACACCGCAGAGCTGTCCTTCACCGACGTGCGCGTTCCCGTCGCCAACACCATCGGCGAGGTCGGGCGCGGCTTCCAACAGCAGATGGTCCAGTTCCAGGCCGAGCGCCTGATGACCTTCTACAAGCAGGTCGGCTCCATTGAGCTGGCGCTCGAGCGCACCAAGTCCTACCTCAAGGAGCGCCACGCCTTCGGCGCTCCCCTGCTGGCCAACCAGCACCTCCAATTCGTCCTCGCCGAGCTGGCTGCTCGACACGACGTCTTGAAGCAGTACGCACGCACGACCGCCGACGCCGTCCTGCGCGGCGAGGACGCCACCCGCTACGCCACGATCGGCAAACTGCTGGGCTCACGCCTCCAGCGCGAAGTCGCGGATTGCGCCGTGCAGTTCCACGGCGGCATGGGCTACATGGACGAGAACTGGACCTCGCGGTACTTCCGCGACACGCGGCTCGATTCCATCGGGGCCGGGGCCGACGAGGTCATGTTGCGCATCCTGGCCCGGATGGACGGCTACTCCGCCGAGTAGCACCCGCGGCGCCGGGACTCTAGGTGTGCCGGAACACCGCCTGGCCGCCACCACTGGCCACCAGGCGACGGTCGCTCGTCCAGACCCTGCCCGTCCACGAGAGCAGGCCCGCATGGGCCACCGGCGAATGCGCGTCGAGCAAGAGCCACTCCGACGAGCCGCCTGGATACTGGAACGACGCGTACAGATCCAGGCTCGGTGCGATGAAGGGTGGCTCGAGATACATGTGCGGGCGCGACCCGGCCGGCCAACTCCCCACGTCGAGCACGACGAGCGAGCGCGCCGCGTCAACCCACGGGTCGTCGAAGGTGGCGGCGGGCCGGCAGCGCACCCAGGTCCGCCATGTGGGCGGCAAGGGATCCGATGGGGGCCAGGTCTCTGACCACTCGATCATCTTCTGGTCGAAGTTGTCCCAGAACGCGTAGCCGGGTCCCTCGTCCTCGGGCCACAGGTCGGCACGCGCCGGCAGCTCGTCGGGACCCGGGACGTCGGGCGGGGAGGTGTCCTCGTGCTCGAGTCCCGCCACATCGCCGACCGACCACACCATGGCGTCGAGCACGGGCCGACCCTCCTGGCTCATCTCGACGCGTTGTGCGAGCACGGTGCGACCGGCGCGCAACGGCGTGACCACGAGGTCGACCGGCGCGAACGCGGCGACCGAGAGGTAGTGGCAGTAGAAGCTGGCGGGCCGCACCAGCGGACTCTCGGCTCCTGCGGCTCGCAGGGCAATGGCTGCGACATACCCCCCGCACGGGCCCCAGATCTCCCAGTCCCGGTGGACCATCGCCGTGTGCCGTCCCTCGGCGACCTGTTCGGTGGCGGTCTGCGCCGCGAGATCACCCATGGGCGCGCCGGGCCTTCCACTGCTCGTGGGTCAGCTCGGTGACGGCGACCTCTTCGCCGCGCGGGCCCGTCGTCTCGAGACAGCGCGAGAAGCCGAGGCGTGCCATGACGCGACCGGACGCAACGTTCTCTGGTTCGTAGATGCTGACGATCCGGGAGAGGCCGCCCGTGGTGAAGCCGAAGTCGACCGCGGCGGCGCCGGCCTCGGTCGCCAGACCCTTCCCCCATTGCGCGTGCACCAGACGCCACCCGACTTCGACGGCGGGCAGGATCTCGGGCAAGAAGTGCGGCACGGCCAACCCGGCCCAGCCCAGCATGGTGCCGTTCGCCCGGTCCACCAGAGCCTCGATCCCGAAGCCGTCGCTCTCGTAACGCGTCAGCACACGCTCGAGGAACTGGCCCGTCTCCTCCTTGGTCATGCCCTTGCGCAACGGGTACCACCAGAAGCTCTCTTCGGCATGGATCGCGGCCAGTTCGTCGAGGTCGCCGAGGACGAAGGGCCGCAGCACGAGGCGCTCGGTGACAAGCGTGGGAATGCCGGGATGCGCCATTGGTCGTTCGATGAGTCAGCCGGTCACCGGGTGGCGCGCTCAGCCGAGCGGCAGCCCAGGGGCGTCGGCCAGCGACGGGTCGCGGCCGGGTCGGGCGGTGGGTGCGTAGAGCTGACCGGGCCGGAAGGAGCGCACCGAGCGGTCCCCGGCCCGCCCGCCGACCACCTCCACCCACTCGTCGCCGGTCTCGCCGTTGACCACGTGCGCCACGAACTCCCAGGAGGCGCCGCGCAGGCGGGTCCCGTCCACCTGCACCGGGTCGCCCGGGTGCAGGCCGGCCCATGTGGTGTTCCGGCGCAGGTCAGCCACCGGCCGGGACCGGACCTGGAGCCTGCATGAGCCCGGGCACGGGCGCGGGCACAGCCAGAGCAAGAAGCATCGGTCTCTTTTCTACAGGCTGGCGAGGATGGTCCGGTGCGTGAGCACCCTCGTCCTATCCTGAACCGCATGGCGCTCGCTCCACCGCGGACTCTCACGCCATCGAAGGTCACGGCCTTCACCAACTGTCCCCTGGCCTTCCGTTTCTCGCAGATCGAGCGGCTGCCCGAGCCACCGTCCCCCCATGCGGTGAAGGGCACCCTGGTGCACACCGCGCTCGAGGGGCTGTTCTGGCACCACGGACCGGGTGGGCGGACCCCCGGCGCGGCGGCCGACGAGCTCGAGCGGGCCTGGCGCGAGATCCAGCACGACGAGGAGTTCGTGCAACTCGAGCTGGACGCCGAGAGTGCCGAGCAGTTCCTGGCCGACGCCAGGAGCCTCGTCGACAACTACTTCACGCTGGAGGACCCCAACGAGGCTCGCGCCGTGGGTGTCGAGCTCGGCGTCGAAACCACCGTCGACGGGATGCGTCTGCGCGGCATCATCGACCGGCTCGACGTCACCGAGGACGGCGGCCTCATCGTGGTCGACTACAAGACCGGTCGCGCCCCGTCCGAGCGCTTCGAGCGTGGCAGCCTCGGTGGGGTCCAGACCTACGCGCTGTTGTGCGAGAGCCTGCTGGGCCGGGCGCCAGCCGAGGTCAGGCTGCTCTACCTGCGCCAGCCCATCGCCATTGCCGCGGTGCCCTCGGAGCAGAGCATCCGGGGCCAGCGCAAGCGAGCCGTCGCGGTGTGGAGCGCAATCGAGCGCGCCTGTGACGCGGAGGACTTCCGGCCGCACGTCGGCCCGCTGTGCGACCACTGCCACTTCAAGTCCGTGTGCCCCGCCTTCGCCGTGTGACGATCCAACCGTGAGCACCCTGGACCAGGCGGTCGACGCCGCCTTCGACCCGTTCCGGGGCCGGCCCGAGATCGATCGGGCCGCAGCCGTCATCTCGAACCTCGCGGACTACGGGCTCGTCTGGGTCGTCCTGGCCGGGCTCAAGGCGCGTCGCCGCGGGCCCGACCGGCGCCGGGCCGTCGTGGCCCTGGCCGCCGCCGGCTTCTCGTCCCTCATCGTGAGCCGGGTCGTCAAGCAGGCCGTGGAGCGCCAGCGGCCCGACGACCACCTCGAGGCCACGGTGCGCACGCCGTCGAGCAGCAGCTTCCCGAGCGGCCACACGCTCGCTGCCTTCTGCACGGCCTTCGTGCTCGCCAACTCCGACGCCGAGACGGTGGCCAATGTCGGCTTCGCCACCGCGGTCGCCGCCAGCCGTGTGCACCTGCGTGCCCACCATCCGACCGACGTGTTGGGCGGCGCCGCGATCGGCTCGGTACTCGGCCTCGGTCTGCGGCCCATCGTCAATGCCGTAGCACCCGGGAGGGCGGGCCGGCGCCGGGGGAACGGGAAAGGCGTCGGGCCCACACGGCGCACGCTGGGCCGCAGCGGCGCGTCCCCCAGTCAGGGAATGGCCTCCGACGGCGCCGTGTTGCACTGGTTGTGACCACGTTCGCCGTCAACTGGGATTACCGGTGCCCCTTTGCCCGCAATGCCCATGAACACCTCGTCGCCGCGTCTGGCCGACGGTGCGGACGCCGACTGGGACGTGACGTTCTTGCCCTTCTCGCTGAGCCAGGTGCACGTGCCCGAGGGTGGCATCGCGGTCTGGGACGACCCGGCGAAGGCGGCGGATCTCCTCGCCCTGGCATCGGGGGTGGTCGTGCGTGACCAGTACCCGGACCGTTTCTTGGACGCGCACCTCGCGCTGTTCGCGGCGCGCCACGACGAGGGTCTCGATCTTCGGCTGCCAGAGGTGGTCGCGGGCGTGCTCGACGGCGTCGGGCTGCCGGGTTCGAAGATCGTCGCGGAGGCCCAAAGCGGCCAGCCGGTCGCCGAGATCAAAGCCGCCCATGAAAAGGCCGTCTCGGAGTGGGAGGCGTGGGGCGTCCCGACGTTCGTCGTGGGGGATGCCGCCGTGTTCGTGCGCCTGATGAGCCGTCCCGGCGGGGACGCCGCGCTGGCGCGGCGGACCATCGACGGGGTGCTCGCCATCTTCGACACACTGCCGGACCTCAACGAGTTCAAGCACACCTCGCTCTCGCACTGAGCTGCGCCACCGTGGTGGCGCAGCTCGTCAGGAGCGGGCGAGCGCGCTGAGCAACGCGAGGCCGCGCTTTCGTTCTTCGGCATCGCCGACGATCGACGCGACGAAGTCGGTCGCGCCCGCGTCAGCGAGCCGCACGATGGCTGCCTCGACGGCCTCCTCGTCGCCGACGAAGCCGATGTCGGCCGCGGCCGACGCTCCCTCCAGCTCCAGCATCGCCTTGTACGAGGGCAGGTTCGGGTAGATCGAGAACACTTCGTTGATGCGCTCTTTGGCGCGGTCTGGATCCGCCGTGACCGCGACCGGCAAGGACACCACCACCCGCGGCGCGGGGCGACCGGCCGCCTCGGCGGCGGCGACGATGGTCGGTGCCGTGTGGCTCCCGATCGTGGCGGTCCCGGTCATCCACGTGATGGTGCCGTCAGCGAGCGTGCCCGCCAACTTGAGCATGGCCGGCCCGAGTGCGGCGACCAGGACGGGCGGTGCAGACACGCCGGACACGTCGATGGGGGCGAACGCATTGGTGGTGACCCGTTCGCCCTGGCTCGAGACCGTCTCGCCGCGGAGGAGCGGCAGAAGGGAGGACAGGTACTCCTTCATGTAGCCGGCGGGCTTGTCGAAGCTCATCCCCCACATGCCTTCGATGACGACCTGGTGCGAGAGCCCGATTCCGAGCAAGAGCCGGTTCTCCGTCGCCCACTGCACCGTGAGTGCTTGCTGGGCCAGCATCATGGGGTGGCGCGGGTAGATCGGGACCACACCGGTGCCGAGCCCGATACCGGGTACTCGTGAGCCCGCCGTCGCGAGCAACGTCAGGGTGTCAGGTCCGAAGATCTGGGCGGCGAATGCGTGGTCCAGGCCGGCATCAGCGAAGCGCTGCAGGTCGGCCACCGTGCCGGCGAGTGGCTGGTCGACGTCGATCGAGGTCCCGATCCGCAACGGTTTGGCCATGTCCTGGTGCTCCCTCGCGTAGTCTGCCGGATGTGTGCGCCCCCCTGTCTAGGCGAATCCCCCTGCAGGGGCGAGCGACCTGAGCATGCACGACATCGGGTTCGTCGGGGCGGGCCAGCTGGCGAGAATGGCAGGTGAGGCGGCCAGCGCGCTCGGCCTCTCCATGGCGGTCCTGGCCGAACGGCCCGACGACGCCGCGTGCGCGGTGGCGACCGAGGTCCTGATCGGCTCGGCGTTCGTCGAGGCCGACATGCACGCTCTTTCCGAGCGGTGCCGGGTCCTGACGTTCGACCACGAGCAGGTCGACCTCGGCATCGTTGCCTCGCTCGAGCACGAGGGCGTGGCGGTGCGCCCGGGCACCGGGGCCCTGGAGATGGCGGTGGACAAGGCCCACATGCGCACCGTGCTCGACGCGGCCGGCGTCCCCGTCCCGTCGTACCGGATCGTCGAAAACGGGCCCGACGCGCTCGGCGACGTCGCATCCTTCGCCGCCGAGCACGACTGGCCGGTCGTGATCAAATCCGCCCGGGGCGGCTACGACGGGAAGGGCGTGTGGACGGCGACGAGCCCCGACGAGGCGGCGGCGGTGCTCGGCCACATCACCGGCCAGATCGTCGTCGAGGAGCTGGTCCCCCTCGATGCCGAGCTCGCCGTGATGGTCGCCCGCACTCCCTCGGGTTCGTCCGGCGCCTGGCCGGCCGTCGAAACCGCACAGGTCGACGGCGTGTGCCGCGAAGTGCTGGTGCCGGGCAGGCTCGACCGCCACGTGGTGGAGGCGGCGGGCGCCCTCGGACAGAAGGTGGCCGAGATCGCGGGCGCCGTCGGCGTCATGGCCGTCGAGTTGTTCTGGTCCACGGGCCGGCTCCTGGTCAACGAGGTCGCCACCCGACCCCACAATTCAGGCCACTGGACGATCGAGGGTGCGGTCACCTCCCAGTTCGAGAACCACGTGCGCGCCGTGCTCGACGCGCCGCTCGGGTCGAGCGCGGCCCAGCACCCGCAGGTGGCCAGCGTCAACGTCTTCGGCGGGTCGGCGGGCGAGGATCCCGTCCACCTCCTGGCCCGCGGTCTCGCCGTCGAAGGGGCCCACGTCCACCTCTATGGCAAGGACGCCAGACCGGGACGCAAACTGGGCCACGTGACCGTGTGCGGGGACGACGCCGAGGGGGTGCGCGCGAGCGCCTGGTCGGCGGCGCTCGCACTCGGGACGCCGGTGCCCGAGGGCTTCGTGCTCCCCGACGGGGTGCGGTCGTGAGCGAGTCGACGCCCGTCGTCGCCATCGTGATGGGTAGCTCGTCGGACCTGCCGGTGATGCAGGGCGCCGCCGAGATGCTCGAGCGCTTCGACGTCCCCTTCGAGGTCCGGGTGGTCTCGGCCCACCGCACGCCGCACGAGATGCTGGCGTTCGGCCAGGACGCGGCCGGACGGGGGCTGCGCGTGCTGATCGCCGGCGCCGGCGGCGCGGCCCACCTCCCGGGCATGCTGGCCTCGGTGACCCCGCTCCCCGTCATCGGCGTGCCCGTGGCGCTCTCCCAGCTCGACGGCCTCGACAGCCTGCTCTCCATCGTCCAGATGCCCAAGGGCGTGCCCGTGGCGACGATGGCGGTGAACGGCGCCCGCAACGCCGGTCTCCTGGCGGTGCGGATCCTCGCCGTCGCCGACGCCGGCCTCACCGCCAAGATGGAAGCCTTCCAGGCGGAGATCGCGTCCGACGCCCGGGCTCAGGACGCTGACGTCTCGGGAGGAGCGCGGACCGATGGCTGAGCCCAACCTGGCGCAGCGCCTCGGCTACGACGCCGAGGCAAAGCTCGTCATCGTCAACGCGGACGACCTGGGTTCGTGCCACTCGGCCAACGTCGGCGTGTTCGAATGCCTGGCCACAGGGACGGTGACCAGCGCCACGCTCATGGTGCCGTGCCCCTGGGCCCGCGAGGCCAGCAGCCGCTACCGCGGCGAGGACGTCGGCGTCCACCTCACCGTGAACGCCGAGTACGAGCTGTACCGGTGGGGCCCCATCACCTACGCCCCGTCGCTGCTCGGGGGCGACGGCGGCTTCCCGAGGACGATGGACGACGTGTGGGACCACGCCGACCTCGACGAAGTGCGGCGCGAGTGCCGGGCACAGATCGAGCGCGCCATCCTGTGGGGCTTCGACGTGAGTCATCTCGACGCTCACATGGGCACCCTGCAGCTCCGCGCCGAGTTCTTCGACGTCTATCTCGACCTGGCCATCGAATTCGGACTGCCGCTGCGGATGGTGAGCCCGTCCATGGAGCGCTACCTGGGCTTCCCCGCCCGTGCCGTGGCCGCCGAGGCGGGGGCGATCTTCACCGACCACTTCCGCCTCGTCCCGGGTGTCGGGTCGCGGGAGATCTTCGAGCGAGACCTCGCCACCCTGCGATCGGGGGTGACCGAGCTCCACCTCCACCCGGCGGTCAACAGCGCCGAGCTCCAGTCACTGGCCACCGACGACTGGCAGGCCAGGGTCGACGACTGGCGAATCATCTGCGAGGAGGACTGGGTCCGGCGGATGATCGACGATGCCGGAGCGACCCTCATCGGCTACCGACAGCTACGCCAGCTGGCGAGGGCCGGCAGCTGACAACGAGACGGGTGACCGCCACGACCACGACGATCAAAGGCGTCTCGATCCTGACGAGAAAGCGGACGCGCCATGCCGACGTCTTCGACATCACACTGTCCCTCGAAGGCATCGACGTGCTGCGTCCCGGCCGCGCGCCCGAGCACATGGGCTGGGACCGGATTTCGCGGTGGGAGATCGAGGAGCGCACCGACGACGTGATCCTCACGCTCCGGGGCGACGGCGCAGTGACGCCCCTGGTGGTGAAGGGGTGGACGCTCGACGATCTCGAGGTCGTCCTGCGTGACGTCACCGCCGGCGCGCCCCGCACGGCACCCGCGGTTCCCGTCGTACCCGGAGTGCCGGACGAATCCGTCGCGGCAGGGGTGCCAGCCGAGCCCGAGCCGGCGGTCGGCGGGGAACGAACCGAGTCCGACCAGGCTCTGATACCCCGAACGCCGCGTACGTCTCCCTGGAAGGCGGTCGTGACGGTCGGGCTGCTGTGTGTGCTCGCCACCGCGGTGATCCTCGTGTTGCTCCAGAGTGCCGGGGTCATCAGCTGGAGCATTCTCGGGCCGACCGCCTGATCGGACCGCCCGGCCCCGGCAAGGCGGCCGCGACCCGCGGCGTTCAGGAACGCAGCCCGGCGAAGAGGTCGTCCTCGGTGACGTCGGTGGGTCCGACCCTGCTCTGGGCCAGGCGGAACTCGTCGACCGGGTGAATGTCGCGCATCACCTCGGGCGGCAGGCCAAACCAGAACGGCGAGTTGGGGTCCACCTGCGTCGCGTGCGCCTTGAGCGCGTCCGAGCGGACGTGGGTGTAGCCGTCCACGTCGATCGTGGTGGTGAATGGCTCGGTCATGGTCATCCGCTTCAACCACTTGTCGTCGAAGGGTGACTCGAGACCGAGCTCGAGGAACTTCTCGTGGATCTGGCGGAACCGCTCGCCGGACCACACCGAGTAGTAGAGCTTCGACGGGGCGAACGGCGCGCCCGCGTCCGGGAACTTGTCCGGATCACCAGCGGAGTCGAAGGCCAGAACGGAGATCTCGTGCACCCGGAGATGGTCCGGATGCGGGTACTCGGTCTGGTTGTCGCCGTAGGTGATGATCACCTGCGGGCGCTCGCGCCGGATGGCCGCCACCAATCGGCCAACGGCCTCGTCGAGCGGGGCCTGGGCGAACGAGGCCGGGTTCTTGTTGGCCTCCGAATCGGGCATACCCGAGTCCCGGTAGCCCAACAGCACCGTCTCGTCGTACCCGATGATGTCGGTCGCGGCCTTGAGCTCCGCCATCCGGATCCGCCCGATGTCGGCCCGCACCTCGGGTGTGTCCATGGCCGGGTTCAAGATGTCGCCTTCCTCGCCGCCGGTGCAGCAGACCAGAACGGTGTGAACGCCCTCGGCGTGGTAGCGGGCCACGGTGGGTGCGCCCTTGGAGGCCTCGTCGTCGGGGTGCGCGTGGACGCTGAGCAGGCAGAGGCGATCGGGCACAGGTGGACCTTAGCGGCGTGCCTGGGCTGGGCCGCCCGGTGCCACCCCTCCCCCGCTGGGCCTTATGCTCGGTACTCATGGCAGGCACGTTCAGTCGGATCCGTGACATCTTCCGGTCCAAGGCGAACAAGGCCCTGGACAAGATGGAGGACCCCCGCGACACGCTGGACCTCTCCTATGAGAAGCAGCTCGAGCAGTTGCAGAAGGTGCGCCGGGGGGTGGCCGACGTGGCGACGGCGCGCAAGCGGATCGAGCTGCAGGCCCAGGGATTGCAGAAGCAGGCCGACAAGTTGCAGGGCCAGGCGAAGGCCGCGCTGCAACAGGGGAACGAGGACCTGGCCCGCGAAGCACTCTCGCGTCGGGCGGCGCTCGGTGAGCAGCTCACCGAGCTCAAGACCCAGCACGAGCAGATCAGCGAGCAGGAATCCAAGCTCGTGGCGACCTCCCAGGAACTCCAGGTGCGGGTCGAGCGCTTCCGTACGCAGAAGGAAACGCTCAAGGCCTCCTACACCGCTGCCGAGGCGCAGACCAAGGTGGGAGAAGCGGTCTCGGGGATCTCGGACTCGACACGGAGCGCCGGCGCCACCATGCAACGCGCCCAGGACAAGATCCAGAGCATGCAGGCGCGCGCCGGAGCGATCGACGAACTGCTTGAATCGGGTGCACTCGACGACCTGACGCACCCGGTCGACGACATCCAAAAAGAGCTGGACAAGGTGTCATCGACATCGCAGGTCGACAACGAGCTGGCCGCACTGAAAGCGGAGCTGGGAACGGGTTCTGACGGACCCGACGGCACTGCTGCGCTCCCTGCGGCCGAGCAGGGCGGAACAGGAGGAGAGGGCGCCTGATGGCGATCTCACGCAACATCAAGTCGGACCGGGGACTCACCTACCGGATGCTCATGACGGGGTTTCTCCTCGTCCTCCTCTACGGACTCGTCGTCGGCATCCTCATCGCCGTTGGCCTGTCGTACGCCCTCGTCCTCGTCATCGCGTTCGCGCTGATCTTCTGCCAGTACTGGTTCAGTGCCAAGATCGCCATGTACGCCATGCACGCCAAGGAGGTCACGCCCGAACAGGCGCCCCAGCTGCACGGCGTGGTCGACCGCCTGTGCGCCCTGGCCGACATGCCCAAGCCGAAGGTGGCGATCGCCACCACGGACATCCCGAACGCCTTCGCCACCGGCCGTAGCCCCAAGTCTTCCGTGGTCTGCGTGACCTCGGGACTGCTGCGGCGCCTCGACGAGCCCGAGGTGGAGGCGGTGCTCTCGCACGAGCTCTCCCATGTCGCCCACCGCGACGTTGCGGTGATGACGATCGCCAGCGGGCTCGGAATGATCGCCGGGCTGATGACCCGCGTCTTGTTCTATTCCGAGCTCTTCGGCGGCGGCCGCGGCGGCGGCAACAACCAGCAGAGCCAGGCGGCTCTCATTGAGATGATCGTGCTGCTGGTCTCGGTGGTCGTGTACTTCATCAGCTTCCTGCTCACCATGGCCCTCTCGCGGTACCGCGAACTGGCCGCCGACCGTTCGGGCGCGCTGCTGATCGGCCGGCCCTCCTTGCTGGCGTCTGCGCTGGTCAAGATCAGTGGGGAGATGGGGAGCATCCCGACCAAGGACCTGCGGGCGGCCGAGCCGTTCAACGCCTTCTTCTTCGCTCCCGCCGTGGCCAGCGGCGACACGCAAGGGTCGGGCGGCGGCTTCAGCTTCGGCAACCTCTTCCGGACCCACCCGACGCTCGAGCGCCGGCTGGCCCAGCTGGACGCGCTCGAGCGCCAGCTCGGCCAGGCCAGCTGAGCCCCCGCCAGGGCCGCAGCACCGGACACGACGACTGTGGGCCTGCTCGACACCATCCTCGGCCGCTCCAAGCCCGTCCGGGCCAACCTCGACGCGCTCTTCGCGCTGCCCACGGCGGCGCTGACGCTGCAGAGCGCGGGTGGCCTGGTGACCTCGGGCCATGCCGGCGTGTGCTGGAAGCCGCCGCCCGGCCAAGGTTCCGCTGACGCCCAGAAGGAGATCGGCGAACTCGTCGGCGACGGCTTCCGCCACGCCCACGACTCCTTCGACTACGGGTGGCTGCTGCTCGACGATCCTGATCTCGAAGAGCTCGTGACCAAGATCCACATGGCCAACTCCACCCTGCAGGACAACGGCTGGGGGCCTCAGTTGCTCGTCTCGGTGTTCGGCTTCGTGCCCGGGCCCGGACGCGCCCGACGACGCCCGGGCCTTCCGCCTGCTCTATCTCTTCAAGCGCGGCACCTTCTACCCCTTCGCCCCGGTCGATGCCGAGAAGGAACGCCGCGACACCGAGCTGGAGCTGCGTATCCGCTCCATGGTGGGAGCCGACCTCCCGTTCGAACCCGATTTGAGCCGCTGGTTCCCCATGTGGGACATGCCGGTCTCGTGACCGCCGACGCGCCGGAGCGCATCATCGCCCTGCAGGGCGCGGTGAACTTCCGCGACCTTGGCGGCTACGCCGCCGAGGAGGGGCAACGGACCCGTTGGCGACGCCTGTTCCGAGCGGACGGGTTGGGCGAGCTGACCGAAGGCGATCTCTCCGTACTGCGCGCGTTGGGCATCCGGACCGTCATCGACCTTCGCTCGGGGAGCGAGCTCGAACGCGGCCGCTTCGACGTGGACGCGCACCCGGTGGCCTTCCACCACTTTCCCTTCATCGAAGAGCTTCCTGACGCCGAGGAATTCGACCGGCAGCCCGGCCTCTTGGGTTCCCAGTACCAGGAGATCCTGCGTGACGCCGGACCGCAGATCATGGCGGCCCTCGAGGTGCTGGCGGCACCCGACGCACTCCCCGCGGTATTCCACTGCACCGCTGGCAAAGATCGGACCGGCGTCCTCTCCGCTCTCGTGCTCACCGTGCTCGGGGTGGACGAACCCACCGTGGTGGCCGACTACGCACTGAGCGGCGAAGCCATGCTGCGCCTGCGGGCCAAGCTCATCCTCAAGTACCCAGAAGGCCGGGAGACGATCGAGAACATCGACGAGGTGTTCTCCGCCGAGCCCACCCAGATGGAGCAGCTCCTCGACCATCTGCGAGACGAGTACGGGTCTGCCGAGGAATATCTGGCTCAGGTGGGCGCTCGATCAGATCTTGTCGAGGCCCTGCAGGCTGCCCTGCTCGAGCCGCTCTAATCGCTGTCGTCGTCCTCTCGCACGTCGGGCCGCAGCCGGTCGATGGCGCCGGCCAACGCCAGATCGAGGAGCGTGAGTCCGCCCGAGTCGTGAGTGGTCAAGGCCAGCCGCACCGTGTTCCACCGGATGTCGATGTCGGGGTGGTGGTTGGCCGCCTCCGCCGCGGCGCCGACGGCATTGACGAATTCGAGCGCGGCGGCGAAGTCGTGCAGCTTGACCGTGGCGACAAGAGCGTCGCCCTGGCGCGTCCAATTCAGTTGCTGCTCTTCGAGCGCCGCATCGATGTCCGCCGTCGTCAGCACCGGCTCGCTCATGGGTGTGTCATGTCCTCGGGCCGCACTGCGGCGTCGAACTGCTCGGCGGTGAGGTACCCGAGCGCCAGGGCCGCCTCCTTGAGCGTGGAGTCCTCCTTGTGCGCCTTCTTCGCCACTTCGGCCGACTTGTCGTAGCCGATCACAGGCGACAAGGCGGTGACCAACATGAGCGAATTCGTGAGGTGGCGCTGGATCTGCGCCAGGTCGGGCTGAATGTCGGCGATGCAGAACTCGCGAAAGCCCCGGCAGGCGTCGCCCATCAGCGCGATCGACTGCATGACGTTGTAGGCGATCACCGGCTTGCAGACGTTGAGCTCGAGATTGCCTCGGCTCCCCGCCGTGGTCACCGCCATGTCGTTCCCGATCACCTGGATGCCGACCATGATCATGGCCTCGCTCTGGGTCGGATTGACCTTGCCCGGCATGATGGAGGAGCCGGGCTCGTTTTCCGGCAGGACGAGCTCGGCGAGGCCCGAACGTGGCCCGGACCCGAGCCAACGCATGTCGTCTGCGATCTTCATCAGCGACACCGCCAGCGTCCGCAGGGCGCCGTGGGCGAAGACCAACGCATCGTGTGCCGCCAAGGCGGCGAACTTGTTGGGCGCGGTGACGAACGGGAGGCCCGTCATGTCCGCGATCACCGCAGCCACGCGCTCGCCGAACTCGGGATGGGTGTTCAACCCCGTGCCGACGGCACTGCCGCCGAGGGCCAGCTCGTAGAGCCCGGGAAGCGACAGCTCGATGCGCTCGATGTCCGCGCTCAGCTGGGCCACGTACCCGGAGAACTCCTGACCGAGCGTCAGCGGCACCGCATCCATGAGATGGGTGCGCCCGATCTTCGTGATGCCGGCGAACTCGATCTCCTTTTCGTGCAGCGCTTCGCGCAGGGCCGCCACCGACGGAATCAGGCGCTGGACGATCTCCTCTGCCGCCGCGATGTGCATGGCGGTCGGAAAGGTGTCGTTCGAAGACTGCGACATGTTGACGTGGTCGTTCGGGTGGACCGGGTCCTTGGAGCCCATCGCCCCGCCGGCCAGCTGAATGGCCCGGTTCGAGATCACCTCGTTCGCGTTCATGTTGGTCTGTGTGCCGCTGCCCGTCTGCCAGACGCGAAGCGGGAACTCGCCGTCAAGCGCACCTTTGGCCACCTCGTCGGCGGCCTGGCCGATGAGGTCCGCCCGTGCCGCGTCGAGCTTGCCCAGATCACGGTTGACGGAGGCCGCCGCGCCCTTGAGGATTCCGAATGCCCTGATCAGAGGCTTGGGCATCGTTTCGGTGCTGATATCGAAATGGTGCAGGGAGCGCTGGGTCTGCGCGCCCCAGTAGTGGTCGGCGGGGACTTCGATCTCCCCCATGCTGTCGCTCTCGATGCGGGTCGCCGGTGTCGTGGTCACGGCGTCAGCTTAGGACCGGGGCTCGCGGCCGATCCCTGTCGTGGCGCTCAGGCGCCGTCGAGGAGCTTGATGGCCGCTTCCCGGTTGGCCACACCCAGCTTGCGCAGGATGGACGAGACGTGGCTGCGCACTGTGGTCGGCGACACGAAGAGCCGTTCGGAGATCTCGGCCGTCGTTGCGCCCTTGCGCATGAGCTCGAGCACGTCCCACTCCCTGCCCGTGAGCCGGGCCGCCTGGCCGTCGGACATCGCCACCCGGTGCTGCTCTCGGTCGCGAAACTCGTCGACCAGGCGGGCGACGAGAGATCCAGGGAGGGTTGCCTCGCCCGCGAGGACCCGTTGCAGCGACTCTCCGATGCTGCGCTCGTCGAGCCCCTTGAGCAGGTAACCCGAGGCGCCCGCCCGCAGTGCATCGAAGAGATCCTCGTCCTGTCTCGACACGGTGAGCATGACGACCGCGGTGCCCGGGAGGGTGGCGGAGATCTCGGATGCAGCAGCGATCCCGTTTCCGGGCATGTTGATGTCGAGCAGGCAGACGTCGGGTCGCTCCTGCCTGGCTTTCTCGACCGCACCCGCCGCATCTGCGGCTTCGGCGCAGACCACGAAGTCGCCGCTCTGCTCGAGGGCATGGCGCACCATCGCCCGCGTTCGGGCGTGGTCGTCGGCGAGCAAGACGCTGGGAACACCGTTCATCGGAACGCGACCTCCACCCTTGTCCCCTGTTCGGGTGCCGAGTGCACCGAGAAGTCAGCACCGACCGACGACGCCCGCTCCCCCATGCTCAGGAGTCCGAAGCCACTCGACTCGGGCGCAGCGCCGGCATCAAAGCCCTTTCCGTCGTCCTCGATCACCAGTCGCACTCGCTCACCGTCCAACAGACGCACGACGACGTGTGCCGCCCGACCGTGCGTCGCCGCGTTGGTCACGGCCTCTCGGACGATGCGGAGGAGGTTCTCGGTCACATCGCCGGGCACGTCGATGTCGGTGGCCAGATCGAGGTCGACGACCACGCCGAGGCGTGCCCCCAGATCCTCCGCGGTCTGGGAAATGGCGCACACCAAGGACTGGGGTTCGGGCACGGAGAGCACCGTGATGGCGCGTCGGGCCTCATCGAGCGCACGGTCCGCTGCGCCCGAGAGCTCCCTGACGTCCAGCGACTTCGGCCGGTTGCCGTACCAGCCGCGCGTCTTGCTGGCGATGAAGGCCAGCTCGTGGGCGAGCCCGTCGTGCAACTCGCGCGCGATGCGGCGTCGCTCCTCCGCGGTCGCGCGCTGCTTGAGCGTCTCGTGGGCCGCCCAGTTGGACAGGGCCAGCTCGAGAAAGTGGCCCAGAGCGACGACTCGCTCGACGCACTCCTCGGGCACCGGAGCGCCGCGGCTGGCGACCGACAGGACGCCGTGCAGGGTGCCGTCGGGGCAGACCGGCACCCAGGCCCCATGCGTCACCCCTGTGGCGCCGATGGCCTCGCGCACGACAGGGCCGACGGTTTCGGCGTCGAGCGGACCGGACACAGGCTTGCGCGTGGTCACCGCCTCGACCACCGCCGGGAGCTCCTCGAGAGCCCAGCTCCGCTCGATCTGGTGGCCGGTGTCGTCGACCTGGGCGTCGACTGCAACGATCCCGTCCTCAATCCGGAGGTACGCGGCGCGGAACGTGGCCGTGCCCGTCGCCGGCGCGAGGCGCGCGGCCAGCTCGGTCCCCAGCGCGGTGATGGCCGGCGGGTCCGACAGCAAGGTGAGATCGCGGGCCGCATCGTTCAGGTCCTTCGCCTGACTGAGGAGCCTCATGGCACGGTCATTCGCCTCGAGCAGCCTGCTGCGCAAGGTGTGGATGCCAATGGACAACATGGCGGTGATGGAGCCCGTGAGGAAGAGTCGCCGCGCCGTCGCCCCTGCGAGATGCGGACCCGACGCGATGGACACGACGAGGATCGCCACCAGGACGGCGGCCACGACCAGCGCAGACTCCCAGCCCTCCCCGTAGAGCGCGACGCCGACGACGGGCACGAACAAGAGGATGCCCAGACCGCTTTCAGGCCCGCCGGTGGCCAGCAACAAGAGCGAGACCGATGCGATGTAGAGACCTGAGCGGACCAGCCAGATGCGGGGCGGCACGCCATGGGTGCGCAGGACCAGGACGATCGTCGCGAAGAGCAGCGCGGTGCTGGCCCAGAACAGCGCCAGGTTCGTCGGCCCGGGAGGCCAGGTCGCGCTCAGCTGCCCCGCGATGGCGACGAAAGCGAACGGAGAGCGCCGGACGAAGATCTCGCGCCGGGTCATGCCCGGATCTCCGGGCACCTCGCTGTGGTTGCGCAGGTGCGGCGCTCTGGGGGCTTTGGGGGCTTTTTGGGGGCTTTGCGCGCCTTGGATGCCGTGGGCTCCCGGGGTGCCAGGGGCCCACGGCTGGTACTGGGTGCAGGGGGTGCCGAAGGCACTGTGGTCACGCTCGTCACGACTGCACTATCGGCTCGAAACCCCGGTGCCCTGAGCCCGTCGTCCATCCCGATTGGCCGCGGCAGAGGGCCGAATTGCCGACGAAATTCGTCGGATTCGAGCGGTGTCCAAAAGGCTCCACGCTCCTCAAGATGGGTTGCAGCTCCTCCGACCTCCTCATGGACCGTGCAGGAACCACCGCGCCACCGAGGCGTGGACGACCGCCGGGCAGAGAGTGAGCAGTGGACATGAAGGGGACTCACAGGGTGACGCGGACGGGTCGTTTTACGTTCCGCTTGAAGATCGTCTCGGCGGTAGGGGGCATCCTGTTCGCCGGAGTGGCCGCCTACGCCGCCAGCAGCTGGGTCGTCAACCTGAACGCAGGCTCGAGCGGTCAGGGGCAGTCGGCCAGCATCTCGAACCTGTCGATCAACGCCGTCGCCTCACCCTCCCCGTCCAACCTGCTCTACCCTGGCGGCACCGGCGACGTGGTGGTCACGATCGCGAACCCGAACTCGTTCCCGGTCACCATCACCTCGGTGCAGCTGCCCACCAGCTCCACCTATGCCACGGGCTACACGACCAGCGCCCTGACGACGACGCAGACGGGGTGCATCGCCACGACTCCGAGCGGGGTGACATGGAACTTCGCCACGGGTACCAGCGGGAGCTCACACCTGTTGACGACACCTTTGACGGTGGGCGCCAGTGGGGCGGCGAACAACCCCCTCGTCGTCACGCTGAGCAGTGACGCCACCATGGCAACGACCTCGCCCACAGCGTGCGCCAATACGTACTTCTCCCTGCCGTCCCTCACGGGTGTAACCGCGACCGGTGGCGCCGCAACATCGACCACCAGTCCGGCCACCGACGGCTGGACCAGCTGACCCATCTTCACCCCCATTGTCAGCTGGGCAGGGAGCGGCGAGGTGAGCCGGCGGGCCGCACGGCTCGTGGCTCGCCTCGTCGTTCTCGTGTTCACCGTGGCCCTGTGCACGCTGAGCGCCCCCGGGTCGGCCTGGGCCACCACCAACTGGGTGGTCCACCTGGCTGCCAGCAGCAAAGCGCTGGCGCGCGCCACTGCCCTGCCCGCGGCCCCGTCGAGCATCACCGCGAGCTGCGCCGCACCCACCACGTCCAAGACGATCAAGGTGACCTGGGGCGCGGTCACCCACGCCACCGGCTACTCGGTGTACCAATCGACCACCTCGGCGACCGGCACGTACACCCTTGCCGCGAGCGGGATCGCGACCACGTCGTGGACCAGCGGCTCGCTGACGGCCAGCACGAACTACTGGTTCGAAGTGGTCGCGGTGGTGGGTACCAACTGGTCCAGTGCGAACTCCTCGGCCAGCGCCGAGAGCACCATCCACAGCACCAACCCGTTCTGCGCACAGCCATAGTTGGCCGTGCCCGGACTCAGGAGGGCGGGTGGTCGTCGGGACACGTCCCCGGTGGATTGTTGAAGTTGGGGTCGCTGACCCATGCAGCTTGCGACCAGTCCCCGACGGCGGGGGCGAGACGGAACACCGACGTCATGTCGGCCAGGAGGGCGTCCCCGTAACGCGCACTGCCCTCCGGACACAGATGGACGTTGTCGGCCTTGCGCACCCTGATCCACTGGTCTTTGGGCGCCCGCGGATCGTTCTCAGGTGGCAGCCACGGCGAGTACGTGCCCTGCAACGCCAGCGAGCTGGCGATCGGGAAGTACATGACGCGGCCGGGGAAGTAGGTCGTCATGCTCTTTGCGATGGTGTTCCAGGCGATGTCGCCGCTCCGGCGCTCCTTGTTGTAGCTCGCTTGCTGCGATGGGTTCGGGGCTGGGAGCTCGCCCGAGGACTGGGGGAACTGGAGGAAGATCACGCCCTCGACGCCGTTGCCGGGGGCCAGCAAGGTGTTCGTCGCACTCTTGAGGAGCTTGGTGTATTGGACCGGATCGTGGAGGGCGTTCGGTGTCGTCGGGCCGTACTGGTCCCAGCTCCACGAGGCCACGATGATCTGCGGATGAGCCTGTTGGATCAGCGTCGGGAACGACGTGGCCCAGTTCGACTTGGTGAGTCCGAAGCCGTCGATGGTCTTGCGGGTGACCGAGACCTGGCCGGTCGCCTGGAGCGCTGCCGTAATCCCGTAGGACGCGTCGCCCATGACCGAATCTCCGACGAGCATCACCCGGAGCGGATCGGCCGAAGAGGGTGCCGCACTCAGCTGAATTTTCTGCCCGGTGTAGCCACCCGCGCCGGGCACGCGCTGCCCCGCCGCTCCGGAGAGGTGCGTCGTCCCCACCACCTTGGACGGGTCGGCCACCGCGGGAATCGTGGCGACGACGATCAGGACCGCGCTGAGGAGGCCGGCCAGCGGTGCGCCCCACCAGCGGACGATCCCGCCGGGACGGGCGAGGCGTATCGGCCGCTCAACGAGGTAGTAGCTGGCCGTGGACAGCGCCAGCGTCAGGAAGATGCGCACCAGGTCGAGCGACACGGTGGGCAGACCTGTCCGGGCGGCCGTGACATAGACGATCACCGGCCAATGCCACAGATAGATGCCATAGGAGATGGTCCCGATGAAATGCAGGGGTGGCCATGCCAGTGCCCGGGCGAACCCACCCGGTTCGACCAGTCGTGCGTCGGCGATGACCAGGGCGCCCAACACGGCACAGACGAGGAACCCTCCTTCGAACATGAAGTTCTTCGGGAAGCCTGCAGCCGTGCCGGTGGTCACACCGGCGGTCACCCAGAAGACTGCGAGCACCGCCGCCGCCACCGGGGCAATCACATGCAACGTGCGGCGGGCGGGTGCTCCGGGCTGGGGCGTGACGCCGCCAAAAAGGCCAGCGTGGCGCCGGCCATGAGATCGAAGAGACGGGTATCGGTCCCGAAGTAGACCCGCGACGGATCTGTCCCCGGGTGGAACAACAGCGCCATGAGGAGCGTGGAGAGGAGGGCAAGGGAGATGGTCAGCACGGTTCCGAGCGTGCGCCATCCCCTGTGGCCGAAGCGAAACAAGAGCAACAGCACGAGCGGCCACACGAGATAGAACTGTTCCTCGATCGCCAGGGACCACGTGTGCTGCAGGGGCGACGGCGTGGAAAACTGTGCGAAGTACGACTGGTGCGCAAAGATCAGATTCCAGTTGTTCGCATACAGCAGGCTCCAGATCGCCTCCCACCGCAGGTCGTGCAGGTCCAAGAGCCCATTTGCGCCGGGTCCACCGAAGAGCGCGTTCCCGATGAGGTAGAGGCCGAGCGCGATGACGACGAGGAAGAGCGCCGGTAAGAGCCGCTTCGCCCGGCGTCCCCAGAAAGACACGAGACTGATGCGACCGGTTCCCGCCCACTCCTCGAGCAAGAGCGACGTGATGAGGAATCCCGACAACACGAAGAAGAGGTCGACGCCGAGATAGCCGCCCGATGCCCACCCCAGCTGGAGGTGGTACGCCACGACGCCGATCACCGCGGCGCCTCGCAGCCCGTTCAAGGCAGGTAGGTGTCGCCCGGTGACAGCCGTCGTCGGCGTCACAGCTTCGTGGCGCGCCCGCACCACGGTCGCGTCGGTCACACCCGCTCCATCCGACAGACGGTCGGGTCTGCGGTCGGGCGCAGGACGACGTCGACGAGATCGACGAGATCAGGCGGGGGCGGCGACAAGGACGCGCCGGCTCCGCTGAGGTCGAGTCCGACGAGTGGCGACTGATCGCTGGCAGGCCTCGCCCGGCTGGCCCGAGCGTGCGCCGGGAAGTAGGGCCCCTCGGTCGCAACCTCCCCGTCGTGCCACAGAGCCCGGCAGAGCGAGATCGCCTCACCCAGATGTTCGGTGAACGGCGGTTGGAAGCACACCACGCTGCGACCCTGGCAGACGAGATCGAGGCTGGTCAGTTCTCGCGCCAGCATGGCGGGGTGCCGGCCGTCCTCGACCAGCCCCAGGCGCACGCCGATCTGCGTTTCCGGAACCAATCCGGCGAGACCGGCGGCCAGGACAATGGGGTCGCCCAGCGGGCCCTGGGTCACGAAGACCGCCGCCGCGCCCCCCGCCTGCGCCCTACGCGCCTGCGCACGCATCTCCGCCACGGTGCCTGCGGGGAGGAGGTGACCGTCCACGGCGTCGCAGACTAGGACGCCGGGACCGGTCTCCCAGGTCACCGCCCTGTCAGGCCCGTTCCCACCACCCTCCCAGGTCCCGGGCCAGGCCGGCCTGCGCGAGCCGTTCGAGGGCACCGCAGAGGGCGGGCAGGGGGATCCGGGTCACTCGGGCGAGCTCGTCGAGGGACGTCGGGTCCTGGGTCAGGGCCTCGTAGGCAATGCGTTGCTCGCCTGAGGGGGCGACCCGATCCACCGTGGTGGACGATGACGACGCGATCGACCCAGGCCTGGGCACGTCTGCTCCCGCGAGCGAGAGGGCAACCAGGACGTCGGCCGCCGAACAGACAGGAAAGGCACCGTCGGCCAGCAACGCATTGGTGCCTTCCGACGCGGCACTCCGGATGGAGCCCGGCACAGCGCCGACCGGCGTCCCCCGGGCCACCGCGGCTTCAACGGTGTGGTGGGAACCCCCATGGTGACGGCTCTCGATGACGACGACCACGTCGCTCAACGCAGCCAACAGGCGGTTGCGCACGGGGAAACGCCACTTCTCGGTTCGGATCCCGGCAGGCGACTCGGAGACGACCACGCCGCGTTCAGCCACACGCTCCCAGAGTCGCGCGTGCCGCTCCGGGTATGGGCGATCCAAGCCGCCGGCGACAACGGCGATCGGCGGCGCACCGGCGCCACAAGCGCCTTCGTGCGCCGCGCCGTCGATTCCCAGCGCGAGGCCCGACACGACGCTCACTCCGGACGCGGACAGCTCGGCACCGAGTTGTGCCGCAACGCCGATGCCGTACCGAGTCGGTGCACGGGTGCCGACCAAGGCCACCGCGGGGCCTTCGTTGAGGACGGCGGGATTTCCGAGGCAGAAGAGCAGGGTCGGCGCTTGAGGGTCGCCCGCCAGGCGCTCAGGGTAGCCGTGGTCGTCTGGCAGCAGCATGGTGATCCCCAGGCCACGGTGCGTCTCCCACAGCGCCCGAACTCGTTCGGTCTGATCGTCCCCGCGGGCGCCGCTGCGGGACACTCCGGGCCGACGTTGCTGCCACGCCCACGCCAGTGAGGGACGCCCGGTTGCAAGCACCTGGCGCAGTGTCGCCGGTCCGATGCCGGGCGTGGACGCCAGCGCGACGGCGTACGCCTCCTCTGGGAGGTCGGGCTCGGGAGTTCCCCGGGAATTCACGCCGCGACCGCCGTCCGGCCGGCGCGCAACGCGAAGGCCTCGCAGACGTGTGCGAACGTCACCGCTTCGTGACCCTCGAGACTGGCGATGGTCCGGGCCACGCCGCCCACTTTGCGCAACCCTCGCGCGCTGATCTCCCCCGAACGCAGTTTTGCAGCGAGCAGTTCCTGGGCGTCCGATTCGAGGGCGGGCGGATCATTTTGGACAGCGGCTGCCGCGGCACGCGTCCGGGTGCGAGCGGCCATGACCCGCGTCGCCACAATCGCCGAAGGCTCGACTGGAGCAGCGGCGAGAAGGTCCTCGGGATCGGGTCGGCTCAACGCCACGACGAGGTCGAAGCGATCGAGCAACGGAGCGGACAGCCGGCGGCGATAGCGGGCCCGTGCCACCACACTGCAGCGGCACGCCCCTTCGTAGACGCCCTCGCCGCAGGGACACGGATTCATTGCGGCGACAAGGAGGAATGCTGCAGGAAATGTCACCGTCCCACCGGCGCGACTCACCCGGATGACCCCCTCTTCGAGCGGCTGGCGTAGTGCTTCGAGCGCGGCGACAGGGAACTCGCCGAGTTCGTCGAGGAAGAGGATCCCGTGGGTGGCCAGACTTACCTCGCCGGGACGAAGGGACCAGCTGCCCCCGCCCACGAGCGACACGATGGAGGCTTGGTGGTGCGGTGCCCGGAAAGGTGGCCGGTGGAGCAACTCGCCCCCGGGCACTGCTGACCCAGCCGCCGAATGGATCCGGGTGACGGTGAGCGCTTCCTCGTGGGACAAGGACGGGAGCAGCCCGGGAAGCCTTTCGGCCAGCATGGTCTTGCCCGACCCGGGAGGGCCGATCATCAGCAGGTGATGGTTGCCCGCCGCCGCCACCTCGAGCGCGCGTCGGCCTAGAGCCTGGCCCCGGACATCGGCCAAGTCCGGAAGGCTCGGCCCCTGCTCCCGGGCGGCGGGTGGCGGGGGCTCGGGCCAGTTCCTCTGCCCACGCAGGACCGAGGCGAGCTCGGCAAGGTTCCCGACGCCGTGCACCCCCGACCCACGCACCAACGTCGCTTCACCGACGTCGCACAGAGGCACCACGAGCCCTTCCTCGCTGGTGGCGTCGGCAAGCGCAATCATCCCGGGCACGTGACGCAGGGATCCGTTCAGCCCCAATTCGCCGCAGAAGGCCATCCCCTCGGCGCGCGTTGGGCTGACCTCCCCTGCCGCGACGAGGAGCCCGACGGCGATCGGTAGATCAAGTCCGGCGCCACCCTTCCGCAGTCCCGAGGGGGCCAAGTTGATTGTCACCCTCTTCAGCGGCCAACTCATTCCACTGGACAAGACAGCCGCCCGGACTCTGTCACGCGACTCGCGGACGGCGGCATCTGGCAGACCCACGATTGTGAAGCCGGGGAGCCCGTTCGAGATATGGACCTCGACAGAGACGGGTGTTCCGACGGCACCCTGCAGGGTGGCCGATGCGATTGAGGCGAGCACGCCGATGAACGGTCGGACGAGTTGTTCTCTTGCCTGGAATCCTCGTTGTGGGCCGAAGCTCGACCTCAAAGTCTCAATCAAGTCGGGCATGGGTGCCAGCCCTGCGGCACAGAGGGCGAGGCCGGCGACCATGGTAGGGACGGATCTGCTATTGCTAGTTGCCGTCGAGATACGAAGGTGGAGCGATGCGCAAGGTGGTTGCCTACGAGTTGATGTCACTTGACGGAGTGGCGGAGACACCATCGGAATTCATCGCTGAATTCGATGACGTGATGAGAGAGAACCTCGGACGAGTCATCGCCACGCAGGATGTCGTCCTCCTCGGGCGCCGGACCTACGACGAGTGGGCGGAGTTCTGGCCCTCTCGTGCCATTGAGCCATTTGCCAGCTTCATCAACGGTGTGGAGAAATACGTCGTGACCTCGACCCAGCCGGAAGTGAGCTGGGCCCACACCACCGTCATCAACGGCGGACTTATCGATGTTCTGACCGAAATGAAACAACAATCCGGTGGCGACATCGGCCTTCACGGCAGCATCGCGCTGACTCAATCGCTGCTTAGGAGCGGTCTGGTCGACGACTTGCGCCTTGTGATCGCTCCAGCCTTGCACGGGAAAGGTCGCACACTCTTCGGAGGGACGACCAAAAGGCTGACACTGACGCGCAGCGTCACATCACCGTCGGGATCCCTCCTCGTGGACTACCACATTGCGGACTGAGTATGGAGCGGGGGCGTGACCTTTGATCGAGAAATAGTCAAGACCTGTGGATGGGAATCTGACGTACTACGCGGCGACCTCTTGGTTCAGCTCGTCTGATCGCTCGACCATCACCCCCTTCTCGAACGTGGCGCCTGCACGAACCAGCGCGACGAGGTGCGCCGCGTTGAGGGCCCGCCAGCGCGGACTGGGCCGACTCGATCAGCTTGTAGGCCATGGCCAGTCCGGCCGCCCGCGAGCCGGGTCCCTTGGTCACCTTGGTGCGCAGGCGCACCGTCGCGAACGTGGATTCGATGGGGTTGGTGGTCTTGAGATGCACCCAGTGCTCGGCGGGGAAGGCGTAGAAGGCCAGGAGTTCCTCGCGGTCCTTTTCGACCTTCTCAGTGGCCTTGGGCCACTTGGCCCCGTAGTCGCGGACGAACGCGTCGAGCGCCTTCTCAGCGTGGGCTCGGTCCTCGGCGTCACGGACTTCGCAGAGCGCGGCTCGGGCGGCGGGCTGGGCCGACTTGGGGAGGGCGTTCATCACGTTGGCCATCTTGTGGACCCAGCAGCGCTGGTGCACCGTGTCGGGGAAGACCTCGCCCAGCGCCCCCCAGAACCCGAGCGCCCCGTCGCCGACGGCGAGGAGCGGGGCGCGCATGCCCCGGCGTTTCAGCCCGCGCAGCACGTCGGCCCACGACTCGGTCGACTCGCGGTGCCCGTCGGTGATCGAGACCAGCTCTTTGGTCCCATCGGTGCGCACGCCCACGATGACCAGGGCACACAGGCGGGCCTCCTCGAGGCGCACGTTGAAGTGGATGCCGTCCGCGAAGAGGTAGACGTAGTCAACGTCTTTGAGGGACCGGTGCGCGAACTGGTCGTGCTCGCGCTGCCATTCCGTCGTCAGCCGGGTGATGACCGAGGCCGAGAGTCCGGCGGCGGAGCCGAAGAACTCCTCGAGCGCGGGGACGAAGTCGCCCGAGCTCATCCCGTGGAGGTACATAAGCGGGAGCACCTCGGCCACCTTGGGCGACTTGCGGGCCCATGGCGGCAGGATCGAAGAGCGGAAGCGGCAACGTTCCCCGGTCTCGTCGTCGACGCGGCGATCGTCGACGTGTGGAGCGCGGACCTCGATGGGGCCCGCACCGGTGACCAGAGAGCGGGGCTCGGCGTGTCCGTTGCGCACGACCAGGCGATGCCCGTGTTCGTCGACCTCGTTGGTCAGGCTCGAGATGTAGCCGTCGACCTCGGCCTCGAGAGCAGCGGCCAGCATCCGCCTCGCCCCTTCGGCCACCAGCTGGTCCAGCCCGTTCGACAGCTCCGCGCTCGCGGCGTCATCAACATGTACTCTCAACATCGGCGTTCCTTCCTGCCAGCGTGTCACCGCCGGCGAACTTGTTTTGGTCAAACAGGAAGGTACGCCGCGCCTCCGTTCAGGTGGTGCATCCACAGGTTTCGGTTATAGCTCCCTTTGATCCACGCGCAGCACTCCCCCGGGTCGGGTGCCTCCTCGCCGGGACGGTGAGCATGGGCAGACTTGAGGATTACTGTTGGAAACCGAGACGCTCGACTGATCGGACGACACATTGAGGAGCATCAAATGGCAAGGGTATTGATGATTGTGCAGCATCCCGTAGAAGATTTTGACGCTTGGCGGATCGAGTATGACAAGGCGCAACCGATACGTGACAAGCACGGCGTCACCGACGCCACCGTCTTTCGGAATGCTGACGATCCGAACGAGATCACGGGGCTCCACTGGTTCTCTTCAGTTGAGGAAGCTCAACAGTTTGCCGACGATCCCGATTTGAGAGATGCCATGACTAGAGCTGGAGTGAGTGGACCGCCCCGGATCGAAATCAGCGTGGAGGTGTAGCGGCCTGATCCGATGCTGCCCCACTTTGCCGGGTCGGAGAGACCGCAGGGGTACTACGCTTACAGGGTGACCACTGGACGAACGTCGGCCACGTGCTCTTTCTGCTCTAGGACACAGGACCAGGTCCGCCTGATTGCGGGACCGAACGTCTTCATTTGCGAAGAGTGCGTCGGCCTCTGCACGGAAATATTGAAGGCCGAAGCTGATGATCCGAACGTCAAGCAAGCGACCACATTCACCGACCCCTTGAGTTGAGGGGCCCCGTCCGCCGGTATGTTGAGAAGGGTCACGGTGAGGTGGGAAGCGCTGCATTCAGGATGAATTGCTCAGTGAATGAAGAGCCATCGACCTGAAACCCAAAGCAACCGGGGCCGTTGACGTAGGTTCCGGAGGGCTGTTGACGCCATCCGTCGGCGGTATTGGCAGTCGGTCCGGGAGGGATGACAACCGGTCCGACGCCAGCTTCGCCAAGGGCTGCAACCGGGCCGTCACCGTCAAGTTGTTGGGCTCGAACGATGACCCAACCCTTGTACGACGGGTTCACGAGCCAGTGCGTCTTGATTCCATACCACCCCGCGACGTCTGACTCTGCCAGCTGCACGGAGCCGCGAGCAATGTCGCCCGCTTGGGGCACGAGTAGTGATACCACCTTGCCTTTGAGCGCTGTGCCGCTGGCACCTGGAACGTTGATAGAGGACCCAGCTGACGTCGGACACCTGCTGCCCGGCAGCACCCTTGGAAGGTGCATACGCCTATTCCGAATCGCAACCGGTATCGCCACTTGACACGCTCCAGGGCGGCTCGCACACCTGACGGAGACCTTCATCGGTATGGCGACAGCTGGGTCAGGCCTCGGGTGCCTAGGTCGCGTCGCGCTCGATCCTGCCGCCGTTGTCGTACCCATGGCGAGCACGCACACGAGTGCGCAGAGGGCCGTAGCCAACCTTCCCATCGCGCTCGATCCCAACAGGCTATGCCAATGCAGGGGCAGGTTACCGACTGCACCGAAACGCCGGCCGTGAGCGTTGCCAAGACATTGACGCCGGTTCAGGGTTTGCCTCCCTAGCCAATTGAGATCGTCCCAGAACCAGAGGTGTAGATCGTCTCTGCCAGAAGCGACGTGCACTTCGGCCACGAATCGACCTCGTTGATGGTGATCGTCATCTTGAAGTTGCCGCTGATACGACAACCAGATCACAGTTCTGACAGCGGACGGCATCGGCGGTCCAACGGGCCATTTCGTCGCACAGCGGTATTGGGGTCATCGAGGAGCGTGACCTCGAAGGACGGCTGGACTCGACCGAACATCGCAAACCACTTCTAAAGGGCGGGGGTGAAGAAGTCCAAGGCGATGTTGTCCGGGTCACGGCAAGAAAGTGCAGAGCCGTAGTCGGCATCGACGATTCCGCCGTTGTCGATGCCGAGATCTGACAATCGGATCTCCCACGCTTCGAGCTCATCTCGGTCGCTACAGGCGAAGGCCAGATGGTCCAGACCAATACGTCGTTCATCGAACGGAGGCAAGGGCCCCGCCGAAATCGTGGCGATACAGGCGATCAACGGTCCGCTGACAGCGAAATATGCCGCCATAGGGGCGCCGTTGGTCGATGCGGCCCAACCTCTTGAGCAGGTTGTGACAGACGTGTTGCGAGCCTGTGCCAGCTCAGGGATGGATCTGGATATGTGACTCCGAGCCGGCGGACGGGCATGCCTATCTCGACTCTCGGTCTATGTAGCCCTGGACGCCGAGTGACCGGATCACCCGTGCAGCTTCCTGCGCCTCTTCGACCGCTTCGGAACCATGGAACGGCCCCCTGCGGTAAAGGACATGACGGTCATTCGGATCGCGAAGCACGAGGTCGAGAGGTGGGTCGGTTCCGGCGAATGAGCCATCCAATAGGCCGATCGCCGTCACGATCAGCCAGTAGGCGCCCTGGACAAGCGGATTGCGGTCCGACTCAAGCGTGACCTCCGCGTCATCTGTGACGAGGGTGTACTTCCGCATTGATGAAGTATCGGCCGACGGCCTGGTGACCCTGAGCCGCGGCCATCTCAGACCCGGCGACGCGGGGGCAAGTTGACACGAACCTAATGTCTCGGATTACAGCTGTGGTCGGACCGTCAGCCGGCAAGTGACTGGACATCGGTCCACACAGTGCTTGCCGCGCCCAGGACGTCGTCTTGGCGCGATGCGGAGCGTTGAAGCTCGCCGCTAGACGCCAGCCTCGTCGCTGCCGCCAAGAACTCAGGGGTCTTTCTCCTATGGGCCTCAAGAACATAATCCGGGGCGTGATCAGCGAGCCAAACCAGATGGAGAAGATGTGCGAATACTCCCCAAGGGCCACCCAACAGCTCCCGCTCTGGCAAACCCCGTGCGATCGGTTCGAGCTGGGTGAACAGGTCATGCATACCGTCCCAAACTGGATCAGCGGCGGCGTAGAGCACCTTGGGGATTCGGTAAATCCGAATCGTCGCAGCACACATGACGCATGGCTCGAACGTGGTATAGAGAGTGTGTCCCTCGCGGGCGTCACGATCCAAAAGAGCCAGCGCGTTCATCTCGGCATGGGCCATCCACGTCCCAGCGAGCGGAGCGGTGCCGTCGGGCTCATCGAACACTCGGCTGCGACCAGTAGCGACTACCGCGCCGGCCGCATTCGTCACGACAGCTCCCACACCAGCCGAACCCGAGCGGAAAGACCCCCAAGCTTCTTGGAATGCGACCTGCCACGGCTCGGACAGGCACGCCCACAACGTCTCGACTTGCGTCATACATGAATGAACTTAGTTGAGGCCCCTGAGCGGATTGCCCCCCGTCCCGGCAGCGAACTGGGGCACCTCCTCGACAGCACTGACGCGCCATCGAGCTCTGAATGGCTCACCCGGTCAATGGTTGGCGTTACCTGCTTCAACAAGGTCTGCGGCTACGGCGGTAGCCCAGCGGTGGACATGCGCAGGGTCCCTCCAGTCACCCGCATTCTTCTTGGCCATGGCACTGGCCGGGAATCCTTTCGCATCGGTTTCAAGGCGGCCTCCAAACGTGGCGTGCCCTCTCGCGTGGATCTTCGATATCGCCGCGGCGGCCTGCTTGACCGGAGGAATAACCCCCATGAGTGGCGGAGTCATCGAGCGGCCCGCTACTCACTAGCCACACGGGTCGCTCCTGTAACGCCACCGCGTGCCCACGCACGAAGCGGCGCGCGTCACGATGCCAGCGGAAGCTTAAAGCGACCCGCTACCGCCACGGCGTCAAAGTCGTCGATGGCCTTCACCTCACGCTCAGGCTTCACGACGGTGTCGAAGCCCGCCTCGGTGAGTTCGTTGCTGATCATGGTGGCGAGTCCAGCCGTACCGCCGCGCTTGGATCCGTAAGCGATCAGAATACGCATCGAGCCTCCATCCGGGACCATTCCCAATCACACAAGAATCTGGGTGTCGCCTCGAGAGGCAAAGGTCCCAAACTCAAGTCCGCGGTGCTCGGAAGGGCGTCATCGTCCCGGCACGGGGGCAGTAGGAATGGCTGCCCCTAACGCTGGTCCGGCAAAAACCTAGGCTGGAGGCCATGACCCCCGTGCGGGCAAGGCTCAAGGGGTCGTTGCCACGTCCGCTGTTGGAATGGTGCACTCGTCTTGAGCGGCTACTACGCCCGAGCAAACGAGCCGCCCATCATCTCCAGGCCGAGCGTCAGTGGGCCACTGAACTCATCCGGATCCGTTCGGACAACACGGTTCTCGCCGGGCCATTTGCAGGGTTGAAGTACGTCAACATTCAGAAGTGGAGCAGCGTCACCCCTCTCCTACTCGGAACGTACGAGCAAGAGTTGTTCCCAATCATTTCCTCGTGGGATGACCATCCCCCGGAGTTTCTCGTTGACGTTGGCTGTGCTGAGGGCTATTACGCCGTCGGGTTGGCTGTCCGCTACCCCGGATTAAGGGTCGTCGCATTCGATAGCGACGAGGACGAGCAGAAACTATGCCTGGAAATGGCTCAGCTCAATGGAGTCGCCGACCGCCTAAGTGTCTTCGGTGAATGTCTTCCTGACTACTTAGAACCCACGCGGATAGGCGCCAACCCGCGACGCTGTCAAGCATTTCTGCCTGAGAGCGCCTGACCATCCGCCGGTCGTGGTGGAGGCCCCGAGACAATCGGGGTGCTTGTCCACCCACCAACGACCAAGTGGAGGTACCCCACCGTCATGCGCGCGCTTGCTCCCGAAGTGTTCGATACCGTCTGGGCCGGCGTCGAAGCCCTGCTCCCGGTGCACAACGAGACTCATCCGCTGGGCTGTCATCGGCCGCGGGCCTCTGACCGGGACTGCTTCGAGGTGATGCTGGTGCGCCTGGTGACGGGGTGCAGCTTCGAAGATGCCGAGCTGCTCTGTGGCCGCAAGGTCTCTGACACCACGGCCCGGGCCCGCCGAGACGAATGGATCGAGGCCGGCATCTTCGAGTTGATCGCCGACGAAGCGATCCGGGCCTACGACAAGATCATCGGCCTCGACCTCTCCGAGGTGGCCGTCGATGGGTCCTTGCACAAAAGCCCCGCTGGAGGCGAAGGAACGGGCAAGAACCCAACTGACCGAGCGAAGCTCGGCTGGAAATGGTCGGTGCTCACCGATGCCAACGGCATCCCCATCGGTTGGGCCATCGACGGCGCCAACCGCCACGACTCGGTCATGCTCGAACCCACCCTCGAGCACGCCGCCCGCCGCGGACTGCTCTGCGACATCGAGACCATCTGGCTCGACCGGGGCTATGACTCAGAGACCACGAGGCTGCGGCTGAGAGATCTCGGCATCGACGACGCCGTCATTGCCAAGAAGCGCAAGCGCGGCATCCCCTCCACGGCGAAGAAGCTTCCGATGGGTTTGCGTTGGCCGGTCGAACGGACCAACTCGTGGCTCTCGAATTACGGCGCACTGCGGCGTAATACGGACCGCAAGATCAAACACCGTCTGGCTCAGTTCGCCCTCGCGGTCGCCTTCTTGCTCACGGCCAAGCTCATCGACTGGCGCAACCGCTGGTCACCAGGAGCAGTGCCTATCCGCTGAGCCTCTTAGAACAGATTCTTCGATCATCGAACCATTCAATATTGATAATGGACTGCGAAGGCTGCGAGGCGATTCTTCTCGACCCATCCCGCGTGCCTGCCCTCCGAACCACTGAAGTCGTCGTCGAGCTCCATGACTTCTGTAGTCCGCACGTTTCCGATCTGATCTGCAAACGATTCGCTGCCACCCATCGGGTCAGCCTTGTGGAAGCCCAGGAGAGAACCGAGGTGCCGGACATCATCCAGGACCTTCCACCCCACCTACAAGATTTTGCCGTCAGTGAACACCGGCCCCGCCTACCGCGACCAATGAGCTGGGCACACTTGGTGCCGACGAGTGCCACCAACGACGGCTCTTAAATACTGGGGGAGGGTCATATTCGCGTTTTTGACGTACATGGCCCGCGCGGCCTCGACCAGACCCGGCCCATTTCGCCGTAGCACCGCCGGGGCGTAGTCGCCGACGACCTTGAGCAAGTGTAAGCATTCATCGAAACTGACCCACGACCGACTATCCCCATGGTGCGTTAGGGGGCAGTGTTCCGCGCCCGACGTCTAGCCCCCCAACCCCTGCGCCGCCCCCTGCTCCGCCCCGCCGCCGCGCTCGGGGCTTCGTGTGGCCGTGTTCGTCCTGTGCCGTCCTCCGCTGCGCCGGCCCTCGCGCGTCGCCCTCCTGGCCCTGTCCCGTCGCCCCCGGTCGGTCGGCCCGGTCGGTCGCGGGGGCGCGGCGGGTTGGTGCCGCCCCGCCGTGCATCCCCCCCTCCCAGCCGAACGTCCGCCGGCTCCGATGAAAGTGGTGGAACCTGGACCCAGAAGGTGGTCGGAGGTCCTCGGACAACCACTGGATCGAGATCGCATCGTCCTTTGACGAGTTCGCGCGACTCCTCGGCTTCGCGTGAACTACGTCACTTCCGATGGATTCCTCCCCGTGTAGGCCAGGAGCTTCGCCTGAGGAGAGGCGTCAGGACCGATCGCGACCTCTGGCTTGAAGACGCCCTTGCGTTGGTCCTCGGTAAAACGGCCGTGGATCATGGCGTACGCAGCTTCGGGCAGACCTTCGGGCATCGTTGCGTCTTGTCCGGTAGAGACAGCCAGATCCCAGCCATGCAGCAATTGGTCGCTGAAGGCGATGCCAAGGGCGGGTCCCGTCCGCTCAATGACGCCCGACTCCCCAAATGTGCGGAGCGTTTCAGCACGCGCTCGATCGAAGTCAGCGGAGGGGTCTTGGCCCAGGAGATTCGGTGGCTCCTGAGAAAGCGTCACGTCATCACCCCTGGCGGTCCCCACGAAGTACCGCTGCGTTTCGAGCATGTGGTTCATGAGCGTCCGGACCGTCCAACCGTCACATACGGTCGGCTCCTCGAGGTTCGAGGCAGCATCACGCACTTTCGTTCCAACCCATTCGCTTCCGTGCCCATAGAGATCCAAAAGATCGAGATCCACGGCGTCCTCCTCTCGGCTCCGCTCTCTACATACCCACTCAGCTGCGGCGGCTACATCTGGTGAGCGACAGTGCACTGCAGTCGCTCTCGGTCTAGCCTGGACCAGATGGCCGGCATCGGCCCGTTCTCTCGCTGGCTGCGCGATCGGCCGGATGGTCCGCATCCGCTGCTTGCCGGGCCGGTCACCAACGGGGAGTTCGTCCCAGGCGCCCCGACTGCACGCGATCGGGCGGTCAATCAGCTCATCAGGACCTCGGTCGACGACGCCGCCCGACGAACCGGCCTGGACCGCAGGCGCTTCCTCCAGGGCGCGGGAGCGGTGGCCGCCTCACTGGCCGCCTTCGAATTCGCCGGGTGCTCGACGTCGCCGGCCTCGCACGGAACGGCGGGCGCCCGTGGTCGCGGGGGCCGATTTCACGTACCGCCACCGCACGATGTCGAGACCTGCCAGAAGGCGCTGCAGAGCACCTCTTTCGTGTTCGACGTGCATACGCATCATGTGATCCCTGGCGGGCCGTGGGTACAGAACGCGCCCGACACGACGTCGCTCGTGCTCTCCATGCTCCCAGCAGGTTGCACGGACACCGATCAGCTCGACTGCGTCGATCGCGCCAACTACCTGCAGGACCTCTTCCTGGCCAGCGACACCACGATGGCCATCCTGACCGACGTCCCGAACTCGGGCCCTGCAAACGCCCCGATCCCATTCACCGACGCGCTGGCCACACAGCAGACCACGAACGAGTTGACCGCCGGGGGCTACAACCGGGTCTTGGTGGAGAACATCATCGCTCCGAACGTGGGACCCGTTGCAGCCACGCTCGAAGAGATGACGAACGCCGTGGAGGCCGGCCCACCGATCGCGTTCAAGACATATACAGCGTGGAGCCCAACGGGACAGGGGTACTCGCTGCTCGACCCGACCATCGGATTGCCGACCGTTCAGCACGCACACGACCTCGGGGTCAAGGTGTTCGTCGCCCACAAGGGCCTCCCGCTGGTCAACTTCGATCCCGCCTTCAATCACCCCAGCGACATGGTCGCCCTCTCGCGCCAATTCCCCGACATGCAGTTTCTGATCTACCACGCTGCATGGGATCCCTCGCATGTCGAAGGTCCTTACGACCCCACTTCGACGATCGGCATCGACACGCTCCTGGCTTCGCTCGATCAGTACGACGTAGCTGTGAACGACAATGTCTGGGTCGACCTGGCGACCATGTGGCGACAGCTGCTCACCCAGCCCGATCAAGCGGCGCACGCTCTAGGGAAGCTGCTCGGCCGCGTGGGCGAGCAGCGGGTGCTCTGGGGGACCGACGCCATCTGGTACGGGAGTCCAGAGCCGCAGATCATGGCCATGGAGGCCTTCGAGATCACGAGCGAATTCCAGGAGACCTATCACTACCCCGCCCTCACGGACGCCGTGAAGCAGGGCATCTTCGGGCGCAACGCCGCGCATCTCTTCGGCATCGATCCTGACGCCACCCGCTGCGGCCTCACGGTCGACCCGCTCTCGGCCAACGTTTCTGAGACTGCGTATCTTCAAAGCGAGGGCGCGCTGCCGTCGCCGTGGACGACACGCGGACCGACCAGCCGCCGTGAGATGCTGAGCTGGCTCGCGGCACCTGCAACGCGCTGGGTGCCGTCGTAGGGGTTTGCGCCCTAGGGAGGCCCGATCAAATCCCAACGGTTACCAGAGAGGTCGAGAAACACCGCGACTCTTCCATATCGTTGCATCCGCGGAGCGGTGACGAACTCGACTCCGGCGGATGCCATCCGGTCGTACGCCTGCGCGAAATCATCGACGTGCAGAAAGAAGCCGACGCGGCCGGCCACTTGGCGCCCAATGACGGCGCCTTGCTCCTCTCCATCGGCCTGTGCAAGAAGAACGCCCGTGTGACCTCCCGGCGGACAGACGACGACCCATCGCTTCGGACGTCCATCGCTGGTCACAGATGGAGAATCCTCCACCAGCGCAAAACTCAGCTTGTCGACGAAGAACTCGATCGCCGGGTCGTAGCGCTCCACGACCAGGGTGACCAGCTCTAAACCAGACATTTCATATGTCTCCCGTGAGAGAGCCCACACTCAGGTCACGGTGGGTCTCCACCGGTTTACTCGAGGCATTCCGCCAGGGCGACCTCGTGGCTGCCGTCGCGATGCTGGGGCAAATGCCTCGAGGAGTAGGCATCCGCGTTGACCTTCACCTGATCCGGCGTGACTGTCCCGGCTCGAATGCGTGCCGGAACGCCCAGCGCCATCGCGCCGGCTGGGACTTCTGTCCCCGGGGAGACGACTGCGCCCGCGCCCACGAGTGAACCTGAGCGGCAGATGACCCCCTCGAGCACGACCGCGCCCGAACCGACGAGCACCAGGTCCTCGAGAGAGCAGCCTTCCAAATGCGCCAGATGGCCGATCACACAGTCGGCCCCAATGCGGGTCTGCTTCACCATCTGCGTGTGGATGACGGCCCCATCCTGTATGGAAGTCCGAGCACCAACGATGATCGGACCGTTGTCAGCACGGATGATCGCCCCCGGCCAGATACTCGAGTGCGGTCCGATATGGACTTCGCCGATCAGGACCGCCTGGGGGTGGATGTAAGCCTCCCGGTGGATCCGGGGGCGTTCGTCGCCCAACGCATAGAGAGTCATGGGAACCATTCAAACAGCGTGGCGCCCAGCCGAGAGACGTCTCGAATCGGGGTACAGGCATAACGTGGTGGAGATGACCGAACGATTCGGCTACGCGATCGACAAGCGATACCTGCCGGTCCTGGTTCCCTTCTTGCTTCGTCCTGCCAAGGACGGTGTCACACTGAGGAATGACGGGTCCTTCGTCGCCACCTTTGGTCTCTTGAAGATCTCGACGGAGCTGTCAAATATCGCTGGCGCCCACATCACCACGGAATTACCGCTGGTGGACCGCGGTCGGGATTCGCATGTCGCGAGCTGACGACGGGTTGACCTTCGGGACGAATCGCGACGGAGGCGTCTGTATTCACTTCGCTGAAAAAGTGGCGTCTCCCTTGCGAAGGAGCGGCCATTCCGCCCTCACCGTGACCGTGACCGACCTGGAGGGGTTGACGAGAGCGCTGGCCGGCGATCGGGAAGATCCGGGAACTCGAACATGAGAGGTCCGGGACACACTCGACGAGGCCGCGACGACATGGAGCCATGCCCGGGGAAAGGCTCCGGGGCGGCCCTAACCTGAAGGCATGGCTCTCGCTGTCGAAGACATCGTTGCGCGGTGCCAAAAGGCGCTGAGCGAACACACCCCCTCCTTGGCCGTCCGTGATGTCCTTGCCGAGCTGGTGAACGATCGCGGTGGTCTTTCGCAGACCCTGGGTCCGGTCGAGCGGGGCGGCATCATCACGCTGCATCGGGCGGCTGACCTCACGGTGCTGCATGTTGCATGGACGCCCGGACTGACCCTCTACCCCCACGAGCATCGGATGTGGGCCGCAATCGGTCTCTACGGGGGTCAAGAGGACAATGTCTTCTTCCGCCGGGTCCCCGAGGGCCTTCAGCCGGCCGGTGGCCGAGAGGTACCGGCCGGCGACGTTCTCGTGTTGGGCGATGACGCGATCCATTCGGTTGCAAATTCTCGGAAGGAGTTCGCCGTGGCGCTGCATGTGTACGGAGGCGACTTCTTCTCAGTCGAGCGCTCCGAGTGGGACCTCGAGACACACGAAGAGCGTCCACGGGACTTTGAACGGACGCAGCTGCTCTTCGACGAGGCCAATGCTCGCTGGCTTCGGGGGTCTTGATCCGAGCGCCGGATCCTGATCGGGAGGCTCCGCTCAGGTGTGCGAAGGACCCGCTACTTGACGTTGCTGTGTGTGGAGCTCCGCGAACCTGGGCTCAGGCGTGTCCGGAGGCAGATTCGGCTTGACGACCTCGTTGAACCAGGCATCGTGCTGATCGACCGATTCCCAGATCTCAATCACCGTGATACCGCCGTCTTCCACGATGGCGTAGTGGGCCACGAAACCATCAGCCTTGCTCTGCGATGGCATGGCTCCAGCGGAAATTTCGTCGTACGCCCCAGCAGGCATGCCCGTAGCGTGATGTTGCTTGAGGACTGCCATTGAGCACCCTTCGGTCGGGCCCGGATGCCCGGACTCCGACACGTTGCCACAGACAGCGGACACCGTCCTTGGTCTCAGGAGTCACGCCGGGCACAGATGACGGCGTCGACGCCGGTCCCCACCGCAGGCCTTGGGCGGTCCTCCGCCACGAGGAACGTCCAGCGGTCGGGGTCGAGGGCCGCGGTCGCGGCGTCGACCGAGACCTGGAACTGACCGGCCGCAGCTGTTCCGGCGCCGGTTGTCGGGTCGGTCGGGCGGTGGCCCACCATGAACAAGATGCCGCCCGGGGCGACCCCTCCTGCGAGCCGCCGCACCATGGCTGCCACCGAGTCCGCCACGTGGACGTACAGCGAGAGTGCGAGGCCGTAGTACCCAGCCGGCGGAGTCCACGTCGAGAGATCGCCCTCGACCCAGTCGATGCGCCGGGCGATGTCGATGCCGGCGTTCTCGGCCGTCGAACGGGCGTACGCCAACGCCGTTGGCGAGAAGTCGACTGCGGTCACGCGCCACCCCCGCGCTGCGAGCCACAGGGCCTCCGATCCGTGTCCGCACCCGGCGTCGAGCGCGAACCGCGGCCCGAGATTCGCCACCTCGGCAGTGAGCCACTGGTTCGGGGGCCGCCGCGCGACCTGATCGGAATGATCACGAAGAACCTGGGACCAACGATGCTCCCAGAAGTCCTGGTCGAATGTCGGCTCGGTCACGCTGACTCTCACAGATCCCGGAGACGGGGCCAGAGCACGGACCAGCCGGCCTTGGGAGCCGAGCATGTCCAGACGGCGGAACCCTGCTCTTGATCGTCGACGCCGAGTTGGTTGTTCAGGCGTGTCTCGAGGGTGCACGCACCGAACAACGACGCGAGCTTCTGCTGCGTGAAGCCGACGACGACGAACGTGCGCGCCGATGAAGGTGGAGGACCCCAGTACCAAAAGCCATCTTGACCACTGAAGGCCGGAGGTAACCCGAACGACGCCCCGAATCGATCCACTGCGCCGGCCTCTCCGTAGTTGCTCGCCAAGATGCTGGTTGTCGACCTTTGGCCTTGGGGGACGGTGTTGTAGACGTGCGCGATCTGACTGACGAAGGTGGGCCATCCGATCGTCTCTCCATCGTCGTAATTCAGTGCGACGATGGGCGTGTCGTGGACGAGGCCTAACGGGAGAACGGGCAGGGCGAACGTGATTGTGCCGAGTGCCGTGAGCACGAGGGCCGCCCCGGCGACGGTCCGCCGAAGCCTGATGCGACCGCGTCCGAGCCAGTCGATGGTCGGTTGTGAACCTGCGGCCACGAGCACTGGGAGATAGGCGGCCAAGTAGTACGCCTTGCCTCCCGTGACGAGGACGACAACGGCCAACGCAACGTAGGCAACGCCCAGAGCCCGACACCACCGGAGGACCGGGTCGCGAAAGAGGCGGACGAGGCCCGCGATCCACACCGGGCACAACCACGGGCTCACGAGCACCAGTTGTTCGGGAATGATGAGCGCGCGTGGCGTCGAAGTTCCGGACCCGCCCGCGGCAATGGATCGACTCACGGCCAACTCGGGCCAGCCATGCTGGGCCTGCCACACGACGTACGGCGCCCACATGATGGCTGCGATCACCGCGCCGATCCACAGCCACGGCGTGGCCAAGAGCTGCCGAGGACCAGATACCAGGACACCGACGAGGATCGCAGCCAACAAGAAGGCCACGAGATCGCTGTTGAGCAGTCCGACCCCTGCGACAACGCCGATGACGATCCACAGGCTCTCGTTCCGGACGCGAAGGACGCGGACGATGAGCCACAGCAGCAGGGTCCACGACAGCAAATCGAACGCAGTGGTACTCAAGAGATGATCTGCTCCGAGCACCAGTCCCGAAAGGGCGATCGAGAGGGCCGCGAGCACCTGGGCCGGACGTCGTGCACCGAGTTCTCGTGCGAGCAGGCCCGTCAACACGATGGTCCCGGCCGCGGCGAGAGCCGACGGCAGCCGCAGGAGAACGAGGGAGCCCGGGGCGAGGTCTGACATCCATCGGGCAACCAGCGGCATCAAAGGCGGCTGGTCCGGGTAGCCCCAGGCCAGGTGGCGCCCGGCTTCGAGGAAGTACAGCTCGTCTCGGTGATAGCCGTAGCGAGCTGACAGACCCACCAAGAGCAACGAGGTGGCACCTGCAATCACCAGGACGGCGTGGCTCAGCGGCGCAAGCGTCGAGGTGTGGGTCGCATCTACGGGAATCGAGCGGACCGACATCGAACACGTCAGTGCCCGAAGAGCCGAGGGTGACGCGCCCGCTGTTCACGCGCGTGCGCCCCCGACCGCGACGCTGGGCCCGCTCATGGGCGACGAAAGTAGCCGGTCAACACCGAAGGGATCGGTGCCTCGTTTCGCCGGGGCGGGCCCCGGGGACGGCAGTGCGGCACACCGCCGGTGCCGCCGCGAGTGGAGCTACGGCAGCTCCGGGCTCGACGGCCGGGCCGGGCGGGCCGGCGGCGGGGGCGGTGGCGGTGGCGGTGGGGACGCCCCGTTCGAACTCGGGTCTTTCATGTTCTCCTGTCGCAACGTCGACAGGAGGACCTCGGCCGCGCCCATCAGGCTGGTGGCCTCGTAGGGCACGACGACCTTGGAATTGTCCGACGTCGCGATGTCCTGGAGCGCCCGCAGCTGCAAGACCGCCAGTGTGTGCGGATTGATGGCCACGGTGTCGATCGACGTCAACCGGGACGCCTCGCCCTCACCTCGGAGCACGAGCGCCTTCTTCTCACCCTCGGCCTGAAGTTCGAGCACCTTCATCTGCGCCTCGGCACGCAGGATCGCCGACTGCTTGGCTCCCTCGGCTTCGAGGACCGCGGCCTGCTTGCGGCCACCGGCGCTGTTGATGGCAGCCTGCTGCTCACCTTCGGACTTCAAGATGGCGGCCCGCTTGTGCTGCTCGGCCTCTTTCTGCTCCGACATCGCCTGCACGACGTTGAGCGGCGGGGTGATGTCGAGGATCTCAATCCGGTTCAGCCGCACGCCCCATTTGGCCGTGGCGTCGGCCATGTGATCCTGCATGCGACTGTTGATGGTCTCGCGCTCCGAGAGCGCCTGGTCGAGTGAGAGCTCCCCGAACACCGCCCGCAGCGCCGTGCGTGACAGCTGATCCACGGCCAACTGGAAGTCGTTGATCTCGAAGAGGGCGGATCTGACGTCGATGACCTGGCAGAAGATGGTCGCGCTCACCTGGAGGGACACGTTGTCCTTGGTGATGACGGCCTGCTGGTCACCGGTCATCGGGAATTCCCGGACGTCAACCTTCTCCATCCGGTCGATGAACGGAGTGAGGATGTGGAGTCCGGGCTGCCCGACGGTCTTGAACTCCCCCAGTCGCTTCACCACGCCGACGCTTCCCTGCTGCACGATCTTGACGAAGCGGCTCGCGAAAAGAGTCACCAATCCGATCCCCGCCAGGGCTGCCACGATGATGATGCCGACTACTTCACCAGCCGACGCGAACAGAAACATGGGAGTACCTCTCTAACTGTCGACGGCGTAGACGACGAGCAGGCCTCGCTCGACGTCGGCGACGACGACATCGGTCCCGACAGGGATACTCGCGTCAGGGTCGAGTGGGATTGCCAACCACTCCTCTCCCCTGGCCCGGATCCTTCCGGGGTGGTGCGCTCCCTCAATCGCCTTGGTCACCAGCGCGGAGTCGCCGACCATACCTTGGACGCCATTGAGCACGGAAAACAGTCTATTAGCGCCCGATGTAGATGGCTTCTCGCTTCTCGGTGAAGGCGGCCAGAGCCTCGGCGGTGTCCTGGGTCGAGAAGTTCAGTGCCTGGCAACGGGCCTCGTCCTCGACGGCCTGCTCCATGGAGGCCGTGGAGGACGCGTGCAGCAGCGTCTTGGTCATGGAAAGCGCCAGTGGCGGCCCGGCGGCCAGGGTGGATGCCCAGTCGTCGACGAAGCCGTCCAGCTCGTCAGCGGGCAGTGCCCGGTTGACCAGCCCGATCGAGGCCGCTTCGACGCCGCTCCACATTCCTCCGAAGAGGGCGATCTCCTTGGCCCGAGCCAGTCCGACCAACCGAGGCAGCAACCAGGAGGCCCCGTTGTCGAGCGAGAGGCCGCGCTTGGCGAAGATCATGGAGAGCCGGGCCGTTTCGCTGCAGACGCAGAGGTCGCACCCGAGCGCCAACGACAGCCCCGCCCCGACCGCCACGCCCTCGACCTTGGCGATCGTGGGCTTGGTGACGCGGTGCAAGGACAGCGCGACGTCACCGAGCCGGCGCATACGCACCAGGCCGGCGCGCTTGGCGTCGGTCGCCGGGCCGTTGGGATCACCGAGGTCGGCACCCGAGCAGAAGGCCCCGCCGGCACCGGTCAGGACCATCACCCGGTCCTCGGGGTTGTCCTCGACCTCAATGAAGGTCTCGAGCAGCTCGGTCAGCATCTTGCCGTTGGCGGCGTTCTTGCGCTCCGGACGGTTCATCGTGACGGTGACGACGCCGTCCTTGCGCTCGACGATCAGGGTCTCCATGAGGACCGACCCTACGCGGCGGGGTCTCAGAACGCACTTTCGACGATGTGCAGGGCATGCCTGGTCGAGCGCGGCGACGTCGAAGCGGATGTGGTCGTAGCTGGCGGGCTGGCTCCGGAGGTACTCGGTGGCCAGACGCCGGAGCCGGCGCTGCTTGGCCGGAGTGACCGCCTCGAGGGGATGCCCGTGCGCGTGCGTCGAGCGGGCCTTCACCTCGCACACGACGAGCGTCAGGCAACCGGCGGGATTCTGCCGGGTGCACAAGAGGTCGATCTCGCCGTGCGAGCACCGCCAGTTCCGCGCGAGCACCCGGTAGCCGTGTGCCGCATACCACTCGGCCGCGACCTGCTCTCCCCTGTATCCCAGCGCGCGGTCGATCGGCCACGCCCGGTGAACGGTCGGGCCTAGAGCTCCTGTTCGGGCAGCCGCTCGATGTTCACGTCGCGGAAGGTGACGACGCGCACTTCGGGCACGAAGCGGGCCGGCCGGTACATGTCCCACACCCAGGCATCGTGCAGCACCACCTCGATGCAGGCCGGCGACGTGTCGGAGCGCACGGTGAGCGACACCTCGTTGGCGAGGTAGAAACGCCGCTCCGTCTCGATCACGTAGCGGAAGACCGGGAGGACGGCTCGGTACTCCTGGACGAGCCCGAGCTCAATTTCGGACTCGTAGCGCTCGAGGTCTTCCTCGCTCACGCCGCGCCGCCCGAGGTGCTAGCCGTCTGCGTCCTCCTGCTCGGCAGCGTCGGCTTCGTCGACCACCTCGTCCTCACCACTGGCGTCGACCAGCTCGTCCTCGACCACGTCGACGTCCTCGACGTCGACCTCGTCGACCAGCTCCTCCTCGAGGACTTCGTCGTCGACGACGTCCTCGGCCACCCCGGCCACCGCCGCCTTGCCCCGCGGCACGCGGCGCTCTTTGATCTTGGCCGCCTTCCCGTGCCGGTCACGCAGGTAGTAGAGCTTGGCCCGGCGCACGTCGCCGAGGGTCGTGACCTCGATCCTGGCGATGGTCGGCGAGTGCACCGGGAAGGTCCGCTCGACGCCGACGCCGAAGCTCACCTTGCGCACGGTGAAGGTCTCTTGCACCCCGCCCCCCTGGCGTCGCATGACCGCACCCTGGAAGACCTGGACGCGCTCCCGGTTCCCCTCGACCACCCGGACGTGCACCTTCACGGTGTCGCCGGGGCGGAATTCGGGGATGTCGTCGCGCAGGCTGTCGCGATCGATCGTTTCGGTGGGGTGCATGGGGGCGTCCTTCGCTCACTCCGGCCCGTTGTGCTGGGTCTATTCCTGCTCGGTCTGCTCAGTGCCGGACAGGACATCGTAGCCGTGCTCGGCGAGGGCACGCACGTCGCTGGGGCTGAGCGCCGACGCCCTGACCAGGCGCTCCAACAGATCGGGGCGCCGCGCCGCTGTCCGCAGCGAGGGCCTGGGTGCGCCGCCAGGTCGCCACCGCCCCGTGGTCGCCCGATCGCAGCACCTCGGGCACCTCCCACCCCCGGAACGAGGCGGGCCGGGTGTACTGGGGATACTCGAGCAGTCCGGCGCTGAAGCTCTCGTCCTGGGCGGAGTCCTCGTTGCCCAGGACGCCCGGGCAGGAGGCGGGCCACCGCCTCGAGCACGACCAGCGCCGCCAGCTCCCCACCCGCCAGCACGAAGTCGCCCACCGACAGCTCGCCGTCGACCAGGTGGTCCGTCACCCGCTGGTCCACCCCTTCGTAGCGCCCGCACAGCAGCGAGAAGCCGCCGCCGGGCGCGTCACCCAGGGCCGCCAGCTCGGTTGCCACGTCCTGGTCGAAGCGGCGGCCTCCGGGGGCCAGGAGGTAGAGAGGACGAGGCAGGTCGGGGACGGCTTCGACGCTGCGGAAGAGCGGCTCGGCCATGAGCACCATGCCGGCGCCGCCGCCGAAGGGGCTGTCGTCGACGGAGCGGCGGGGGTCGTCCGCGCCCTCGTCGCAGGTCGTGCACCCGCACGTCGAGCGCCCCGGCGCCGGTCGCCCGCCCGAGGATGGAGGCACCGCAGTAGCCCGTGACCACGTCGGGGAAGATCGTGAAGACGTCGATCCTCACGGGCGGGTCCTCACGGCCGGTCCTCGCTGCCAGGACCTCACAGGTCGAGCAGACCTTCGGGGATGTCGACGTCGACCGTGCCGGCCGCGGCGTCGTGGCTGGTGACGAAGCGCAGCGGGATCAGGCCGCCGGCCTCGAGCACCAGCAGGTCGCTGGCCGGGTTGGCCTCGACCGCGGCGACCCGGCCCAACGGCGCCCCGTGCGGCGTCGCGCACCGAGCGCCCCGACGAGCTCGTGCGACCCAGAGCGTTCCGGGTACCTCGAGCGGCTCGGCCTCGAGCTCGGCCCCGCGCAGCGCTCGGCCGCGGTGCGGTCCGTGACGCCCTCGAACTGGACCAGGTAGCGGCCCGTGCCGCCGATCGGGCGCGAGGAGACCACGCGCAGGGCGGTCCCCGCCGAGGTCAGGACCGTGCCCGGGTCCAGGCGTGGGTCTGGTCGGTCCAGAGGTCCACGACCACCTCGCCCCGCAGGCCGTGGGCCCGGGCGACCCGGCCGACCGTGAGCAGCTCAGTCGTCGACGATGTCCACGCTGGCCTGGACGCCGTCCTTGGCGCCCGCCACGTTGACCAGGGTCCGGATGGCCTGCGCCGTCCGGCCCCGCCGGCCGATGACGCGGCCCATGTCCTCGGGCGCCACGTGCAGGCTCAAGCGCAGCCCGCCCGGCGCTCGTCGGTGTCGATGACCACGGCGTCGGGGTCGTTCGACAGCGAGCGGGCGAGATACGTCAGCACCGCCAGCGGCGTGCCCTCGTCGGGTTCGCTCGCGCTCGTTGCCCGAATTCGGCTTCGTCGTCGGCCATGTCGACGTCGGCGTCGCTGCCACCGTCGGTCTGGTTGATGTCGCCGGCTTCGTAGAGGTCGGTCACTTCGCCCTCGCCGCCGCGAACTCGTCCCAGGCGCCCGAGGTCTTGAGGATCCGCTCGACCCGCTCCGTCGGCTGGGCGCCGTTGACCAGCCACTTGACGGCCTTGGCGTTGTCGATGTTGATCACGGCGTCGGGCTCCGTCGTCGACGAGCCCCGGGGGGCGTAGGTGCCCACGATCTCGAGGAAGCGGCCGTCACGGGGCGACCGGCTGTCGGCGGCCACCACCCGGTAGGTCGGCTGCTTCTTCTTACCCATCCGCACCAGGCGGAGCTTCACTGCCACGAACTGATTCCTCCACTTCTGGGATCCCAGGCCCGCGATGCGGAGCCCGGGATTCGGCTCACCGGCGGACACGCCTGGCGGCCAGGCCCACCATTCTGCCAGATGGACCAGGTGCAGGGCTTCTCGGGCTACTGGCCCTTGGGCGGCGTGACCCGTCCGCCCTTCTTCTTCTTCTTGGTGCCCTTGTTGCCGCTCACCACTGGGCGGGCCGTCCCGCCGGCGGCCGGCAGCCCGGGGAACTGGCCGCAGGCGGCGTCGTCCCCGTCACCGCCCATGAGCTGGGAGAGCATGTCGAAGTCGGCCCCGCCGCATCGGCGCCTCCGGCGCCGAGTCCGGCGCCGGCCGCCTGTTGGGCGCAGCTTCTTGGCGGCGCGGCCGCTCATGCCCGAGCCAGGTTCGGCATGCCGGGGAGGTTGGGCATGGTGCCCGATGGCCATCCCCTTCATCATCTTCTGCATCTCCTTGAACTGCTTGAGGAGTGCGTTCACGTCCTGGATCGTGGTGCCCGAGCCCCGGGCCACCCGGCTGCGGCGGGACCCGTCCAGAACCGACGTGTCGTTGCGCTCGGCCGGTGTCATGGAGCAGACGATGGCCTCGACCTTGGCCACCTCGCCGTCGTCGATCTCGCCGGCCGCCTGGCGCATCTCCTTGGACATGCCGGGCATCAGGCGCATGAGACCGCCCAGCGAGCCCATCTTCTTCACCTGGCGCAGCTGCGAGAGGAAGTCCTCGAGCGTGAACTTCCCCTCCATGAGGCGGCTGGCGCTCTTGGCCACCTCGTCGGTGTCCATGGTGCGCTCGGCCTGCTCGATGAGGCTGAGCACGTCCCCCATGCCGAGGATCCGGTCGGCCATGCGGTCGGGATGGAAGAGGTCGAAGTCCTCGAGCCGCTCGCCCGTGCTGGCGAAGGCGATCGGCCGGCCGACGACGCCCTTGACCGAGAGCGCGGCACCGCCACGGGCGTCGCCGTCGAGCTTGGTGAGGATGACGCCGCTCAGCTCGAGCGCGTCGTGGAACGCCTTGGCCGTGGCGACGGCGTCCTGGCCGATCATGGCGTCGATGACCAGGAACGTGTAGTGGGGCTGAGTGGCCGCGGAGATGTCGCGGATCTGGCTCCATCAGCTCGGCGTCGATGGTCAGGCGGCCGGCGGTGTCGATGATGCAGATGTCGCGGCCGAGCCGCCGCGCCTCTTCGACGCCGGCCCGCGCGCAGCGGACCGGATCGGTGGGCTCCGAGAAGACGCTGACGCCGGCCTGCTGGCCGAGCACCCGCAGCTGCTCGACGGCGGCGGGCCGCTGGAGGTCGGCTCCCACGAGCAGCGGGTTGCGACCCTGCTGCTTCCACCACTGGGCGAGCTTGGCCGAGTTGGTCGTCTTGCCCGACCCCTGGAGGCCGGCCATGAGCACGACCGTCGGCGGCTTCGAGGCGTAGGTGAGCTTGAGGGTCTCGCCGCCCGAGGACGCCGATCAGCTCCTCGTGGACGGCCTTGACGACCTGCTGGCCCGGGGTGAGGCTCTTCGACAGCGCCTCGGTGCTGACCCGCAGGCGGATGCCGTCGCAGAAGCGGCGGGCCACGCCCAACTCGACGTCGGCCTCGAGCAGGGCGGTGCGGATCTCCTTGAGCGCCTCGTCGAGGTCGGCGTCGCTGATACGGCCCTTGCCGCGCAGGCGGGTGGAGATCCGCTCCAGGCGGTCGGAGAGGGCGTCGAACATGGGGTCTCAGGTTAGTGGGGACGCCCGAACCGTCCGCGGCGCTTGCCCCTACGCTCGCCGCCGTGGGCCCTCGCTCCCCCGACCTGCGCTACGTGCCCTACGAGAACCTCGCCGACGGGACCGTGCCCAACGTCGTGGTGGACGGCTCCCCGGCACCGGGCACCCTCCTCTGCCTGTCGCACTGGCCCGGTATCGGCAGTCCCAGCCGCTTCGCGGCGGACCTCTCCGCCGAGATGGCCTTCGCCTACCTGGACGCGTTCGACCAGCACCCCGGCGCCGAGGCCGTGTCTAACAACCATTTCGACCAGGACGGGCTGGTGGGCGTGTTCGCGCTCGCGGCGCCGGGCGACGCGCTGGCGCGGCGTGACCTGCTGGTCGAGGTGGCGAGGGCCGGGGACTTCGCCACGACGAGCTCGCGCACGGCGGCCCGCATCTCCATGGTGCTCGCGGCGTACGCCGACCCCGCTCGCAGCCCGCTGGTGGACATGCCAGACGGACGACGACGCCATGTCCGCGCTGCTCTACCGCGAGTTGCTGGGCCGCCTGACCGAGATCTCGGACCGGCCCGACGCGTGGCGAGAGCTGTGGGCCGACGAGGACGAGATGCTCTCGGCGAGCATCGACGCGCTGCGCTCGGGCGGCGCCACGGTGACCGAGGTACCCGAGCTCGACCTGGCCGTGGTCGACGTGGACCCCTCCGCCCCCGATGCCGGCGGCCATCGCTTCGGCGGTCAATGGGTCTCGGGGCTGCACCCCATCGCGCTGCACGGTGCCACCGAGCGCGGTGCGCTGCTGACCGTCGCGCGGCCGGCACTACGAGCTGGCGTACCGATACGAGAGCTGGGTGCAGTTCCGGTCGCGCCCGGTGCGCGCCCGGGTCGACCTCGCGCCGTTGGCCGCCCGCCTCAATGACGCCGAGGCCGCTGCCGGCGGCGATGCCGAGTGGGTGGCCGCGCCTGTCTCGGTGCTCACACCCACGCTCTCCCCGCGGACCGGACCGAGAGCGCCGTGCCTCCCGATGTCGTGCGTGACATCGTGACGGCGCACCTGCGCGCCGCACCGGCGGCATGGGCCCCCTACCGCATCACCCGCTGAGGGCCCTGCCCCTGTGAGCCCGCGCCGAACGGCTACCGTCTCGGCCCATGCACAACCGCCATTCCCGCCCGTGGGCGCGTGTGTGCCTCCTCGCCGCGGCTGGTGCATTCGGCCTGGCCGCCTGCAGTTCCTCACCGTCGCCGAGCGGGAAGCAGGCCGTGGCCAGCACCTCGTCCAACACCGGCAGCGGTCCCTCGGCAACCGCCACCTCGACCACCGAGGCAGGTGGCGGGCCGCTCCTCGCCATCGGGCCGATCCCCAAGGCCGACCAGTCCCCCGCCGGCACCGCGGGCACCGCCCCCACCGTCACGGTTCCCTCGGGCGCGCCCCGACCAGGCTCGAGAGCGCGGACCTCATCCTCGGCACCGGAGAGGTCGCTGCACCCGGCAAGACCGTCACCGTGCAGTACGTGCTCGCCACCTACTCGACGGGCAAGGTCGTGCAGTCCTCGTGGACCAGCCAGCCGTTCTCCTTCCAACTCGGCGCCGGCCAGGTGATCCCGGGCTGGGACAAAGGTGTCGTGGGCATGAAGGTCGGAGGACGCCGTGAGCTGATCATCCCGGCGAGCCTCGGCTACCAGAGCACCTCGCCGGGTCCGGGCATCGCATCCAACGACACGCTCGTCTTCGTCATCGACCTCGTCTCCATCAAGTAGCGGCGTCGCCGTGGAAGTTGCCACCCACATCGAGGCACTGCGCAACGAGGGGCAGCTCATGGCGTCGGCCACCGAGGCGGCGGATGCGGACGCGCCGGTCCCGACCTGTCCCGAATGGCGGGTGCGTGACCTGGTGCGACACATGGGCGGTGTGCATCGCTGGGCCACCGGCTACGTGGCCGACGCCCGCACCGAAGTCTCCGACGTCGGCCTCGACGACATCGTGGGCATTTGGCCCGAGGACGCCGACCTGGCGCGCTGGCTCCAAGACGGCTGCACCGCGTTGGCGAATGCATTGGACGCCGCACCGCCGGACCTCGAGTGCTTCACGTTCCTGCGCGCACCGTCGCCGCTCGCCATGTGGGCGCGCCGCCAGGCCCACGAGACGGCGATCCACCGCGTCGACGCCGAGCTGGCGGCCGGTCGTGTGCCGAGCAGCTTCGCCGCACCGTTCGCGGCCGACGGGGCGGACGAGCTCTTGACCTGTTTCGTGCCGCGACGCTCCACCGAGTTGCGCTCCGCGTCGCCGACGACTTTGGGCGTCGCGTGCACCGACCAGGACGCGTCGTGGATGCTGCGCATCGATGCGGACGGCGTGACGGCGACCCCGGCAACGGATGCGCACGACGCCGCTGGCCCCGACGCGGCCCGCGTGGCCGACGCGGCCTGCATCGTGCGAGGCACGGCCGGCGCCCTCTACCTCGCGTTGTGGAACCGGTCCGGGGCCGAGGAGCTCGCCATCGAGGGCGACCGCGCCGTGCTCGGCCTCTTCAACGAGTCCGTGCAGGTCCGCTGGGCCTGAGGGTCAGGCGACCGCGGCGTCGGACGCAGCCGGGGCCGGGTTGGCTAGGCGGCGGCGTCCGATCAGCCAGTAGGCAACCGAGCCGGTGGTGTTCAGGCTGGCCGCCACACGCCAGATGCGCTTGTTGCCCCGCACCGCGGCATCGGGGCGCCGGCGCAGATCGCGAAAGGTGAAGCGCAAGAGGATCAGGTGGACGATCAGCGTCACCGTCAGGATCCGGACCTGTCGCTCGCTCATTGGCACTCCCCTCGTTCTCCAACCCTGCTGCGGGCGCAGTCAGTCGCTCGCGAGAAGGGCGTCGACGAACTCGTCGGGATCGAAGTCGACCAGGTCGTCTGGCCCCTCACCCAGCCCCACCAGTTTGACCGGCAGGCCGAGCTCGCGCTGCACGGCCACCACGACCCCACCCTTGGCCGTCCCGTCCAGCTTGGTCAGCACGACGCCGGTGACCTCGACCGCCTCGGTGAACTGGCGGGCCTGCACCACCGCGTTCTGTCCCGTGGTGGCGTCGAGCACCAGGAGGACCTCGGTGACGTTGCCCGGCTCGCGGCCGGCGACCCGCCGGATCTTCTTGAGCTCCTCGACGAGATTGACCTTGGTGTGCAGGCGTCCGGCCGTATCGGCCAGCACGAGATCGTTCCCCCGGGCCGCGGCGCGCTGGACGGCGTCGAAGACGATGGCGCTGGGGTCGCCGCCCTCGGCGCCCCGCACGATGTCGGTGCCTGTGCGCTCGGCCCACATGGCGAGCTGGTCGGCCGCGGCGGCGCGGAAGGTGTCGCCCGCCGCCAGGAGGACCGAGCGGCCCGCGGCCGACTGGCGTCGAGCCAGCTTGCCGATCGTCGTCGTCTTCCCGACCCCGTTGACGCCGACGATCAACCACACGTCGGGCGAGCCCGGCGTGCCGTCGAAGCGCAGGGCGCGCGACTCGGTCGTGTCCAAGAGCTCACGGATGGAACGACCGAGCGCTTGGAGCAGATCGTCCCCGCTGCGGATCTCCTTGGCGTCGACCTTGGCGCGCAGGTCGTCGAGGAGTGCGGTCGACGTTGCCACGCCCACGTCGGCCCGGATGAGCGCCTCCTCGAGCGAGTCCCAGGTCTCCGCGTCGATCCGTCCCGAGCGCAACGCCGATACGGCACCACTGAAGAGGCCGCGGACGCCACCGAGACGGCTGCGGTAGGTGGCGGGAAGGGCCTCGGGCTCGGCCGTCGGCGCCTCTGGCTCGGGCGCCGCGGCAGGCTCGACCGCTGCCTCAGGTGCTGCTCCGGGCGGCGGGGCACGCTCGGCCGTCGGCGCGGCGCCGGCGCGTCGTGCCGGTGGCGCCTCGGGCGCAGCGGTCGGTGGCGCCGGCGTCCCCGGCCGCGCCGGCGCGCCCGTGGTCCCCGCGCCACCGCGCCGTCGCGACCTGGTGCGAGCGATCGTCCCGGCGGCGACGGCGAGAACTGCGACCACGACGGCGATCGTGATGTAGACGCCGATCACGCCAGTGGCTCTCCGTCGACCTCGTCCTGCGACGCCGCGGCCGCGGCCTCCGCCGCCTGGGCGGCGGCCACCGCCTCTGCTTCTTCGGCGTAGGTCATCTCGGGGGTCCCATCGCCGTCCTCACGCGTCGCCCGCCGAGTCCTCGTGACAGCGAAGACACCCGCCACGACACACACGAGGGCCGCCAGCACCAAGATGAAATAGAGCGTGCCGGTCACGCGGGTGAGTGCTCCTTTTCCACCTTCTGGCTGACGACCTGGGAGGAGCCGCCGGGCGCCATGGTCACTCCGTAGAGCGCGTCGCCGGTCTCCATGGTGCGCTTCTGGTGGCTCACGATCAGGAGCTGCGCCTCGTCGCGGAACTCGTGGACGAGCGCGAGGAAGCGGCTCAGGTTCACGTCGTCGAGCGCGGCTTCGACCTCGTCCATCATGTAGAAGGGCGACGGGCGGCTCCGGAACACGGCGAAGAGGAAGGCCAGCGCAGCCATGGAGCGCTCCCCACCGGAGAGCAGCGAGACGCGGCGCACGTTGCGGCCCGCAGGCCGCACCTCGATCTCGACGCCGGTGTTCAAGAGGTCGTCGGGCTCCACCAGCAGCAGGCGGCCGGTGCCGCCGGGGAAGAGCATGGAGATGAGCGCGGAGAAGTGCTCGTTGACGTCGGCCGCCGCCGCGGCGAACGAGGTCATGATCTCCTGGTCGAGCGTGCGCACCACCTCGTGCAGCTCGCGGCGCGCGCCGCGCACGTCGTCCACCTGCGCTTCGAGCTCCTTGTGCCGCTCCTCGAGGACCGAGAGCTCTTCGAGGGCCAGCGGGTTCACCGGCCCCAGTGCGGTCAGCTTGCGCTCCAGTTCGTCGGCGTGCTGCGTCAGCGTCGTGTTCTCGGGCGCCTCGGGCTCGGCAAGTCCGGTGAGCTCGTCGAGCGTCGCACCCAGATCCACGCGCGATGTGCTCGTGCAGCGACTCGGTCCGCAGGCCGACCTCGTTGATCTCGAGATCGAGCGAACGCGTGCGGTTGCGCACCGCGTCGAGGCGCTGTTCGGTCGTGTGGCGGTCCTGTCGCAACTGCTCGAGGCGCTCGCCGCCGGCACGCACCGCGTCGACCTGGTCCTGATAGTCGTGGCGCAGCGACTCGAAGATCCCGTCGAGGCGCGCATGCTCCTGCTGGACGACCGCGTCGAGCCGGGCCAGTGCGGCCCCCTCTGCCTCGAGGCGCTGGCGGCGGGTCGCCGCGGTGGCGCGCTCTTCGGCATGACCGGCGAGGCGCCGTTCGACCTCCGCGAGACGCTCGGCCAGGACGCGCCGCCGCTCGACGACGCCGGCCACCCGGACCTCCACCTCCTGGCGCCGGCTGGCCAGCTGGGCCCGGCGCTCCTCGAGCTCGTGCCACGCGGCGAGTGCCTCGTGGAGGTCGGGCAGCGAGCCCGCCAGTTGGGCCTGTTCCGCCGTCACCTCGGAGAGCCGTTGCTGCGCGGCGGCGACACCGGCGCGCGCCTCGTCGAGCTCGCCCGCCAAGCGGCGGCGCTCGTCCCCGGCGCGGTCCATGTCGACGCGCGCCGCCTCACGTGCGGCGTCGTGGCGGTCGGCCGCCCGCTCGGCCGCGGCACGGGCGTCGCGGGCCCGGGACAAGACGATGCGCGCCTCGGTCAGGTTTGCCCGGGCCAGTTCGGCCGCGGCGGCCGCCTCGTCGGCGCGGCCGCGGGCCTCCTCGACCGCGGCGGCGGTGACGACACCCGCGCCCGAACGTACGCGCCAGCCTGTGGCCGCGAAGCGGTCGCCCTCTGTGGTGACCACGACGAGGTCGTCGCGGGCGAGCGAGAGGTCGATCGCCTCCTCCCAGCCGTCGACGCGCACGGCGCGACCGATGAGCGTGTCGAGCACCGACTCGGCGATCGCGCCGCCGCGGCGGACCCGGACGTGGCGGCGCACGGGTTGGGCACTGCTCCCCGGCGGCAGCGCGCCGATGTCGGCGCCCGACTGGCGTGGCGCCAGGACTGCTCCGGTGACGCCGCGGTCGCGCAGTGTGCTCAGCGCGGCCTGGGCCGATCGTCGCCCGTCGACCACGACGGCGGCAACGCCCGCACCCGCTGCCGCCTCGAAGGCGGCATCCCAGCCCTCGTCGATCTCGACCAGGTCGACGAGGGAGCCCACCACCCCGTCGACGTCGCGCAGGAGCTCACGGCCGCCGGCACCTTGGAGGTCCGAGAGGGCGCGCTCGAGCGCTTCGGCCCGCGCCGCGCTGCGATACCGCGCCTCTTCGGCCTCGTCGGCGCCCGCCTGGGACACTTCGGCTCCGCGCACGGCGGTCTCGAGCTCGCTCGTCCGCGCCGCCAGGTCGGCGTGGAGGGCCTCGGTGGCCTGCTCGAGCTCGTTCGAGGTGTTGGCCAACAGGTCGGCGCGCACGGCGGCGCCGGTGGCGCGCTCTTCGAGGGAGGCCACCCGGGCGGTCAGCGACTCGAGGTCCTGCTGCTCGCGCCCGGCGGCCCGGGCGACGGCCTCGGTGCGGGTGCGCACGCGGGCGATGGCCTGGTCCGGTTCTTCGTCGCCGAGGACGCCGGCCCAGCGCTCGCGCAGCGAGGACTCCTCGGCCGCCAGCACGCGTTGGGCCTCGGACAGCTCGTCGCGCTCGGGACCGCCGCCCGCCGATTCCTCGGCTTCGGCGTCGGCCAGCTCCGTGGCCAGCCGCGCGCCCTCGGCCTCGAGGGTGGAGACGACGTCGACATCGGCGGCCGCGTCGAGGGCCGCCACCACGCCCCGGCCGCGCTCGCGCAGCACGCCCGAGAGGCCACGGGCGCGCTCGACGAGGCCCTGGACGCGACCGAGGGCGTTGGCCAGATCCTCCTCGCGGCGCGACGACAACTCGGCGGTCGTGCTGGTCGCCTCGGCGTCGAGACGCTCGAGCGCGTCGTGCAGCTCGCGCTCCTCGTCCCGGCAGACGCTGAGGCTGCTCGCCGCTGCACGCTGGCGCGCCACCAGGTCGGCCAACTCCGCCCCGGCCAGGTAGCGGCGGACGGCGAGGAGCTCGGTCGCCACCGTGTCGTGCGAGCGCGCCGCCGCAGCCTGGCGCTCGAGGGGCCGGATCTGGCGACGGACCTCTCGGACGAGGTCGCCCAGACGCTCGAGGTTCTCGGCGGTGGCGGCCAGACGGCGCTCGGCCCGCTCCCGCCGGCGCCGATGCTTGAGCACGCCCGCCGCCTCCTCAATGATGGCCCGGCGGTCCTCGGGCCTGGCGTTGAGGACGGTGTCGAGCTGGCCCTGCCCGATGATCATGTGCTGCTGGCGGCCCACGCCCGAGTCGCTCAGGAGCTCTTGGATGTCGAGCAGCCGGCAGGGCGCCCCGTTGATGGCGTACTCGCTGTCGCCCGAGCGGAACAGGGTGCGGGTGATCGTCACCTCGGCCAGGTCGATGGGCAGCTTGCCCGATGCGTTGTCGATGGTCAGCGAGACTTCGGCCCGGCCGAGCTGGGGGCGCGAGGAGGTCCCGGCGAAGATGACGTCCTCCATCTTCGCCGAGCGCAACGAGCGCGGGCCCTGGGCACCGAGCACCCAGGTGACGGCGTCGACGACGTTGGACTTGCCGCTGCCGTTCGGGCCTACGACAACGGTGATGCCGGGCTCGAACTCCAGCACGGTCGGGTCCGCGAACGACTTGAAACCCTTCATGCTGAGCGACTTCAAGAACATCGGGGCGACCCTACCGGCTGCCTGCAGGGTGCGTGGGGAACACCGCGGGACTGCCTAGACCTGGCAGTGCTCGCAGAAGAAGGTCGAACGGCCGCCCGTCTTGACCCGGATGATCTGGTTGCGGCAGCGCCGGCAGGGCTGGCCCTCGCGGTCGTAGACCTGGTGCGAGCCCTGGAAGTCGCCGATCTCGCCGAACAGGTCGCGGTACTGCTCGTCGGCCAGCGAGGAGCCCCGGTGCTTGATGGCGTCGGCCAGGGTCTCGACGATGGCCCGGTAGAGGCGCCGCACCTCGGTCGCGGTGAGCGAACTGGCCGACCGGTCGTAGCGTAGGCCGGCCTGGTAGAGCATCTCGTCGGAGTAGAGGTTGCCGATCCCGGCGGTGAAGCTCTGGTCCATCAACAGCGCCTTGATCCCGCCGGTGTGCTGGTGGAGCAGTGCGCCGAAGCGGTCCCAGCTCATGAGGTCCTCGATCGGGTCGAAGCCGAGATGGGCCAGCTCGGGCACCGCCTTGCGGATGGCCGCCCCGTCCCCTCCTGCGGTACCCGACACCGGGGAGAGCGGCGTGCCGTCCGCCTTGAGGGGCGGCGTGGACACGAAGAGCTCGCCGAAGGTCCGCGGGTCCACGTAGCGCAGCTCGCCGCCCTGGGTGAAGGTGATGACCACGTGGGTGTGCTTGGGCTTGGGGTCCTTGGCCGACTTGACCCGCAGCAGCTGGCCGCTCATACCCAGGTGCACCACCAGGGTGTCCCCGCTGTCGAGCGTCAACAGCAGGTACTTGCCGAGCCGTCCGACCGACTTGATGGTGCGGCCCTCGAGGAGGGCCCGGAAGTGCTTGGCCGACGGGTGCCGGCGCACGGAGCGCCCGTTGGCCACCGCCACGGTCTTGATCTTGCGCCCGACCACCTCGCGCGCCAGGTCCTGGCGCAGGGTCTCTACCTCCGGCAGTTCAGGCACTGTTCAGTTCCTCCCAGGCGGCCCGGGCCGCCTCCTGCTCGGCGTCCTTCTTGGACCGACCCTCGCCGGTGCCCCACAGGGTCCCGCCCAAGAAGACCTTGGCCACGTAGGCACGGTCGTGGTCGGGGCCCGAACCCTCCACGACGTAGCGCGGCGTCCCCTCGCCGTCGCGCACCGCCTTCTCCTGCAGCCGGCTCTTGTGGTCGAAGTCGTCGGGCTCCTCGCCGGCGCGGGCGATGGCCTCGCCCAGCTCGCGCAGGACCAGGGTCTGGGCCGCCTCCCACCCGGCGTCGATGTAGACGGCGCCGAGCACCGCCTCGAAGGCGTCGGCGAGGATCGAGGCCTTGGCGCGCCCCCCGAGCCCTCCTCGCCCCGCCCGAGCAGGAGCACGTCGCCCACGCCGAGGCGCCCGGCCACCTGGGCCAGCACGCGGGCGTTCACGACGGCCGAGCGGACCTTGGCCAGCTTGCCCTCGGGGAATTCGGGATAGCGGTCGTAGGTGTAGCGCGCCACGACCAGGCCGAGGACGGCGTCGCCTAGGAACTCGAGGCGCTCGTTGGAGGGCGCGCCGCCCTCCTGCTCGCCGCACCAGCTCCGGTGCGCCAGGGCATGCTGAAGGAGGCTCAGGTCGCCGAAGGTGTGGCCAAGTCGTTCGGCCAGAGCGGCCGCACCCTCAGCGCCGGCCTCAACCCGCCTCGAGCTTGGCGTAGACGTAGTCAACAGCGTCCCGGACCGTGCGCAGGTCCTCGAGGTCCTCGTCGTCGATGCGGAACCCGACGGTCCGCTCCCCCAGCTCCTCCTCGAGCGCCTCGACCAGCTCGATCAGGGCGAGGGAGTCGGCATCGAGGTCCTCGACGAACGAGGCTCCCTCGGTGATCGACGAAGGATCGGTCTCCAAAATGTCGGCCAGCTGGTCCCGGATCAGCTCGAACACCCCGTTGCGGTCGAGAGGTCCCTGTTTGGAGTGGGTTTCGGCTGGCACACGGCTCCAGTGTAGGTGTTCGGGGCCCCGAACTGCCGGTTTAGCAACTCTGACCTGGGGTTTTTACGATGGACTCGCCGGAGCGCACCGCCGCCGCAACCTGGTCGGCCAGCCCCTGGATGGCGCACTCGTGGGCGACCAGACACGGCGTTCATCATGGCCGTTGCATTCGACGATCCGTGGCTGATGACGCAGACCCCGTCGGTGCCCAGCAGCATGGCGCCGCCGGTGTTCTCGGGCTCGAACTGGGCGGCCAGGGGCAGCAGGTGCGGCAGCAGGACCTCCGAGGCCTCGCCTGGTGGCGTCGTCGGTGCCGAACACGCCGAGCAGCGTGTCGAAGAGGAAGCGCAGGGAGCCTTCGAGCGTCTTGAGGGCGACGTTGCCGGTGAAGCCGTCGGTGACGACGACGTCGGCCGGCGAGGGCAGCAGGTCGCGGCCCTCGAGGTTGCCCGATGAACTCGAAGCCCGGCGCTCGGCTGCCAGGAGGCCGTGGGTCTCCTTGACCAGGGGCGTGCCCTTGGTCGGCTCCTCGCCGATGGAGAGCAAGCCCGACGCTGGGCGACTCGGTGCCGAAGCGGGCGGCGACGTAGGCGGCGCCCATCTGGGCGAACTGCACGAGCATGGCGGGCGTGCACTCGGCGTTGGCGCCGGCGTCGACGAGGACGGCGGGGGTGCGGCCGAGGCGGGGCAGGGGCGTGGCGATGCAGGGGCGCACGACGCCGGGCAGGCGACCCATGCGCAGCAGCGCGGAGGCCATGGTCGCCCCGGTGTTTCCGGCCGAGACCATGGCGGACGCCTTGCCGTCACGCACCAGCTCGGCGGCGCGGACGAGCGAGGAGTCCTTCTTGCGGCGCACCCCGCCGGCGGGATCCTCGTCCATGGCGATGACCTCGGTGCAGGCCACCAGCTCGAGACCCTGCGTGTCGCCCACCTGTTCGGGCGGGCCGACGAGGACGATGCCGATGCCGTGCTCTCGTGCGGCGCGGCGGGCGCCTTCGACGATCTCGCCCGGGGGCCTTGTCGCCGCCCATGGCGTCGACGGCGACGGGGAGGGTGGCCAGGGCCTCGGGCGACGGGCGCTCGCCCCGGCGGCTCAAGTCAGTCGACCTCGACCGCCTGGCGACCCTTGTACCAGCCGCAGCTCGGGCAGACCACGTGCGGCGTCTTGGCCGCCTGGCAGTGCGGGCACACGCTGCGGGCTGGCCGGCTCAGGCGCCATGCCGCGGCCTGGTGGCTGCGGCCCTTCGCCTTGGACTTCTTCTTCTTCGGGACGGCCATGGACGGTCTCCAACGATCGGTTCTGCGCTCGTGATGCGATGCCCGGTCGCTCGTGGCGGACGCCGTGGGGGCGCTGCGCAACGGCGCAAGCCCTCCGGGAACGGCTACCGGAGCACGTCGAGGTTAGCCCACCGGGGATCCCGGGGGGCAACGCAGCCGCAGTCGCCCTCGTTGCGGTTGGCCCCGCAGTGGGGGCAGAGGCCGGCGCAGTCGTCCCGGCACAGCGGCGCCATGGGCAGCTCGAGCACGATGGCGTCGCGGACCAGGGGGCCGAGGTCGATGTCGCCGTCGGTGATCGGGTAGAGGTCCTCGTCGGAGGGGCCGGCGATGGGGTCGTCGGCGTAGCGCTCGTGGACACCGATGTGCAGCTCGCCGGTGACGGGCTCGGCACAGCGCCGGCAGATGCCGACCCAGGGGGCGCTGACGGTTCCCTCGACCTCGATGCCGCCCTCGAAGGGGTGCAGGGTCACGTCGATCTCGGCCTCGGCGCCGGCCGGGACCACGCTGCGGCCGGGATCGATGCCGGCCTCGTCGAGCGGGCCGGCCATGGCGACCTCGCCCTGGCGCACCTCGTGGGCGGACTGCCCCGTGCGGCGCAGGCGGGCGACATGGACGATGAAGGGGTTCGGCGGCTCAGCGGCCATCAGGACTGATCCTGGTCGAAGAAGCCGTCCTCCTCGGCACCGGCTCCGTCGTCGTCCTGGGCCGCCTCCACGAGGGGGGCGGCCAGCTTGGCCCGGCCGGCCTGCACCGTCCGGGTGAGCCGGTCGAGCACGATCTCCATGCCCGCCAACTTGGTGTCCACGAAGTCCTCGGCCTGGTGGCGCAAGGCGCGGGCCTCCTCGTTGGCGTCGTCGAGGATGCGCTGGGCGACGGCGTTGGCCTGGCGCACGATCTCGGTGCGCTGCACCATGTGCTCGGCCTGGGCGCGCACCTCGTCCATCAGCGCTTCGGCCTCGCGGGTGCGCTCGGCCATGAACTCCTCGCGCTCGCGCAAGAGCCAGCGGGCCTGGCGCAGCTCGTCGGGCAGGCACTCGAGCGCGGACTGCACGAGCGAGGTGACCTCGTCGCGCGACACCATCACCGACGACGACAGCGGCATCGACTTGGCCGCTGCCATCAGATCGAGCAGCTGGTGCAGGACCGCCTCGATCCCGACCTCCTCGACCGGCTGGTCCTCCTCCAGGTCGAGGAAGTGATCGCTCATCGTCCTCGCTCACCCGTCCTCGCCCCCTCGCTGCTCGTACTTGGCCTGCAGTGCCTCGGCGACCGGCTTGGGCACGAAGGCCGACACGTCGCCACCGAAGCGCCAGACCTCGCGCACCAGCTTGGAGGCCACGAAGGACCACTCGGGGCTGGTCGGGAATGAAGATGGTCTCGACGCCGGAGAGGTGATTGTTCATCTGGGCCATCTGCATCTCGGCCTCGAAGTCCGAGACGGCCCGCAGGCCGCGCACGATGGCCGTGGCGCCGACGTCGCGGGCGACGTAGACCAAGAGGGTCGAGACCGAGACGATGCGCGCCGAGGGGATGTGCGCCAGCGACCTCTTCGAGCATGGCCTGGCGTTCTTCGAGGTCGAAGAGCGGCCTGCCCTTCTGCGGGTTGCGCAGTGCGGCCACGACGACTTCGTCGAAGAGCCGGGCCGCCCGCTCGACGATCTCCAGATGGCCGTTGTGGAACGGGTCGAAGGACCCGGGGAAGAGACCGACCTTCACGAGCCGGTGCTGCTGCGCTGTGCCACGGTGACGAGCGTACCGCCGTAGCGGCGCTCCCTGATGACCACCCAGCCCTCGGGCAGGGCGATGGGCGCGGCCGATTCCATCACGACGACGGGGGCGCGGAGCGCATGCGAGCAGCGTCGGGCCAGTCCGCGAAGTCGTAGGGCGGGTCGCACAGGGCGAGGTCGAAGCTCGCCGTGGCGTCCGCCGACGTGCCTCGCAGCCACTCGGGCAACGTGGCCCGGACCAGCACGACCGTCTCGCCGTCGAGCCCGACGGCATGGAGGTTCTGGCGCACCGCGGCCAGCGCGTCGGCGTCGTGGTCGACGAAGGTGGCCGAGGCCGCGCCCCGCGACAGCGCCTCGAGCCCGAGGGCCCCGCTGCCGCAGAAGAGGTCGACCACGCGGAGACCCTCGACACCGCCCTGCGAGCCCAGAATGTCGAAGATCGACTCGCGTACCCGGTCCGAGGTGGGCCGCACCGACCGGGGCAGCTTGGCGGCCAGGCGGCGCCCGCGGCTCTGGCCCCCGATGACCCGCATCCGCCCACCCTACGGCCAGCGCCGACGCGTGCTCTCGGAGCACGGGCTGCGCCGGGCTCGTCGCTGCTTGAACCCGGGCCCTCAGCTCTTGAAGAGGTACTCCCCTTCGTCCTCGCTCAACAAGAGCTTGACCTCGTCGGCCAGCCCGGGGTGCGCACTCAGCTGTGGGTCGCCTCGACCAGCGTGTCGGCCACCCGCCGCGCCTCGTCGAGAAGGGCCAGGTCGCCCTCGTCGCTCAGCGACGCCAGGCGCAGGTCGCTCTGCCCCTTCTGACGGGCACCGAGGAGCGTCCCCTCGCCGCGCACGCGCAGGTCGGCCTCGGCCAGGTCGAACCCGTCGGTCGACCCGGCCACCGCGGCCAGGCGCTCGTTGCCTTCCTCGCCGCCGAGCAGGTAGCACCAGCTCGGCGTGCCGCCCCGGCCGACCCGGCCCCGTAGCTGGTGCAGCTGGGCGATCCCGAAGCGGTCGGCGCTCTCGACGACCATGACGGTGGCCTCGGGCACGTCCACCCCCACCTCGATGACCGTCGTGGCGACCAGGACCTCGAGCTCGCCGGCCCGGAAGCGCTCCATCGTCTCCTCCCGGGTCGCCCGGCGCCATCTGGCCGTGCAGCAGCCCGACCCGGAGCCCGGCCAGTTCGCCGCCGGCGAGGCGCTCGTACTCCTCGGTGGCCGACTTGGCCTCGACGCGCAGCGACTCGCCGACGAGCGGGCAGACGACGAAGGCGCGGTGGCCTGCCGCCACCTCGTCGCGCACCCGGGCCCAGGCGCGCTCCTCGCCGCGGTGGCTCTCCCCGGGCAACCACTCGGTCGTGACCGGGATGCGGCCCGGGGGAAGCTCGTCGAGCGTGGTCAGGTCGAGGTCCCCGAAGATCACCATGGCGGCCGTGCGCGGGATGGGCGTCGCCGTCATGACCAGGAGGTCGGGGTCGCCGTCGGCGCCCTTGGCGCGGAGCGTCGCCCGTTGCTCCACGCCGAAGCGGTGCTGCTCGTCGATCACGACGCAACCGAGCGAGGCGAAGGCGCACCTCCTCGGTCAGCAGCGCGTGGGTGCCCACGACGACGCCGATCCCGCCCGCGGCCAGGCCGTCGAGCACGGCGGTGCGGGCCTTGCCCTTCACCCGGCTCGTGAGCAGCTCGACGCGCACTTCGCCGCCGGCCATGCCGCCCGGCGCCCTCGAGGTCGCCCGAGCAGCGCCCGCACGGCGGCGAAGTGCTGCTCGGCCAGCACTTCGGTCGGCACCATCAGCGCGCCCTGGTGCCCGCTCTGGACCGCGGCGAGCAGCGCGGCCAGCGCCACCACGGTCTTGCCCGAACCGACGTCGCCCTGGAGCAGGCGGTGCATCGGGAAGGGCCCCGCCATGTCGGCGACGATCACGGCCAGGGCGCGGCGCTGGGCCTCGGTCAGCTCGTAGGGCAAGGCCCGCGAGGAAGCGCGCCATCAGCGTGTCGGCCACGCCGCCGGTGACCTCGCGCGGCGACACGTCGTGGTGCAGGGCCCGGGCGTTCACCTCGAAGGCCCGGCGCCGCAGCACCAGGGCGAGCTGGAGGCGGAACAGCTCGTCGAAGACCAGCCGCCGGCGGGCCGGCGTCCTTGGCCTCGAAGGACTCGGGCAGGTGGATGGCCCCGAAGGCCTCGGTGCGGTCCCACAACTCGAGCGAGGCGCGCCACTCGTCGGGCAGGGGGTCGGCGAACTCGCCGGCGCGCTGCGAGCGCCTCCTCGACGCACGAGCCGATCTCCCAGCTGGTCAGCCCGGCCTTGGCCGAGGCCGGGTACACGGGGAGGATCCGCAGGGTGCGGCGGCCCGGCGTCACGCCGGCCACCACGTCGACGACGGGGTTGGCCATCTGCCGGGTGCCCCGGTACTCGGTCACCTTGCCGAAGAAGATCGCCTCGGTGCCCGCCTCGAGCTGCTTGGCCCGCCAGGGCTGGTTGAAGAAGACGATCTTGAGGCCGGCCGGTCCCGTCGCGCACCACCACGTCGACGACGGCGCGCCCGGTCCGGGCGCGCCGGGCGTGCGCCGACTGCACCGAGGCCAGCACCGCCGCCTCGTCGCCGACCACCAGGTCGGAGACATCGGCCTGGCGCGTGCGGTCGATGTAGCGCCGCGGGTAGGTCGTGACGAGGTCGAGCACCGACTCGATGCCGAGCTCGGCCAGCTGGGCCGTCCGCCGCTCCGACACGCCGCGGAACCGCGCCACGCTCGATGTCGCGCAACGCGCCGAGCTGCGGCCGCTACTCAATCCCGAGCAGGTAGGGGTAGAGAGGCTGGCCGCCCATGGTGCACCTCGACCGCCACGTCGGGGTGCTCCTCGGAGAGCCATTCCTCGATCCGTCTCGTGTCGCGCCTTGCGCGCGCCCTCGCCCTCGATGAGCGTCACCAGCTCGTGGCTGTCGTCAGCAGGCGGTCGAGCAGGAGCACGGGTGCACAGCACCACGTTGTCGGCGATGGCGACGACGCCGTCGCGCGAGATCCCGATGTAGTCGCCCTCGTGCACCTCGCCCGCGTCGGTGACCGAGTCGCGCACGGCCTGCGTCACCTCGGCGGGGACGACGCCGCGCCGCAGAGGTCGTCATGGACGCGCACGTTGGTGTCGGCGTCGGCGGCCGGGTCGTAGGCCAGGAGGGCGGCGAAGCCCTCGACGATGGAGCCGGTGGCCACGACGCGCACCGTCTTGTCGCTGAGCGCGTCGACCTGCTCGGCCACCGGGCGGATGTTCTTGTTGTTGGGCAGGATGACCACCTCGGCCGAGCCCACCGACTCGACCGCCTTGACCAGGTCGGCCGTGGCGGGGTTCATCGTCTGGCCGCCGACGACCAGGTGGTGCACGCCGAGCGAGCGGAAGATGCGGCCGATGCCGTCGCCCGAGACCACGGCGACGACGCTGGTCGTGGGCGGCGGACCGGCCCCCTCGGTGCTCGGCCCCGCGCCCGGCGCACCCACGCTCTCGCGCACCCAGCGCTCCTCCTCGACCTGCTCGTCGAGATCGGTGACCCGGATGCGCGAGGGCCGCCCGGCGTCGACGGCGGCCTCGATGGCCGCGCCGATGTCGTTGGTGTGGATGTGGCAGTTCCACAGCCCGTCGCCACCGACGACGACGATGGAGTCGCCGATGCCGGCCCACACCTCCTTGAAGGCCTCGATGGAGTCGTCCGGCGCGTGCCAGCAGGTACATGACCTCGTAGCGGAGATCGCCCGCGGCATGGAGTCTCGCCGTTGCCGGCAGCGCCGGCGAGGGGTCGCCGGCGCTCTGGCCGCCGTTGAGCGCGCTGAGGTCGGGTGCCGCCACACCCGAGGGCTCGGGCAGCGGCCGGCCGTCGAGCACGAACAAGAACGCATCGAGCAGGAGGAGGAAGCCCGCGCCGCCGGCGTCGACGACGCCGGCCTGGGCCAGCACGGGCAGCATGTCGGGCGTGCGGGCCAGCGCGTCGGCCGCCTGGTCCCTGCGCCCGCTCGACCACGTCGACCAGCGCGGTCTCCGCCGGCCGTGCCCGCTCCCTCGGCCGCGGCCGACGCCACGGTGAGGATGGTGCCCTCGACCGGCCGGACCACGGCCCGGCGGGCGAGCTCGGCGGCGTGGGTCATCGGCGTCGACGAGCAGCTCGGCCCCGACACCGTCGTCGCCGGCGCCGCCCATGCGCTCGCTCATGCCCCGCAGCAGCTGGGAGAGGATCACGCCCGAATTGCCGCGGGCCCCCATGAGGGAGCCGTGCCCGATCGCCTTGCAGACCTCGGCCAGGCCGGCGCCCGGCCTCGACCCCTTCGAGCTCGCTCACCACGGCCTCGAGGGTCAGGGCCATGTTGGTCCCGGTGTCTCCGTCGGGCACGGGGTAGACGTTGAGGCGGTTGATGTCCGTCTGGTGCAGCCGGAGGGCGTCGCGGTAGCCCCCCATGACGGCGCGCAGGTCGTCGGCGCCGAGGGTCGCCGGGGCGGTCATGGCAGGTGATGCTAACCTTTGGGCTGTTCGCGAAGGCCTGCCTGGTCCCTCGACCGCGGCCTCCCTCAGGAAGGTTCACCCCATGGCATCAGTGTGCGACATCTGCGGCAAGAAGCCCTCGTTCGGCATGAACGTGAGCCACTCGCACCGGCGCACCAAGCGGCGCTGGAACCCCAACGTGCAACGGGTGCGGGCCGTCGTCGACGGGGCGCCCAAGCGCCTCCACGTCTGCACCTCGTGCATCCGGGCCGGCAAGGTGACCAAGCCGCTGCGCCGGACCCACGAGGCCGGCCGCCGGCTGAGCCGGCTGCGAGAGGCTCGAGCCTCTCGCGCCAACGCCTCGCACCCGCCAGACCCGCCTGCCTCACCAGAACCGCCAGGCCGAGCAGGCAGGAGCCAGGCGCTACCCCAGCCGGTGCTGCCAGCCCAGCCGCTCCAGGTCGTGCGCCGCCAGCGTCCGCATGTCGACGTCCGCCACGATGCGGCCGATCGCGCCGGGCGCGCGGAGCCCCGCCGCCGCGAACGCAGCATCCACCGCGTCGGTCGCACCAGGGTCGACCGTCAGCAGCAGCTCGTAGTCCTCGCCGCCGCCGAGCGCCTCTTCGACCGTCGCACCCTGCGCCACCGGCACCGTGTCGAGCGCGAACCCCACCTCCGAGGCGTCGGCCAGGCGGTGCAGGTCGAGCGCCAGCCCGTCGGAGACGTCGATCATGGCGTGCGCGCCGCCGCGGCGGGCCACGCTCCCCTCGCCCAGGCGGGCCACGGGCCGGCGGTACGCACGCGCGCGGGTCGGCCCCGGCGGCACCCGAGCGCAGCTCGCGCAAGCCGGCCGCCGATCCTCCGCACGGCCCGGTCACCAGGACGACGTCCCCCGGCCGGGCCCCCGTGCGCGAGACCGGTGTGCCGCCCTCGGTCGTCCCGAGCACCGTCACCGCCACGACCAGCGAGCCGGCCTCCGAGACGTCACCGCCGATCACCGGACAGCCACTGGCCGCGGCCGCCTCGGCCACCCCTTCCATGACGCCGAGTGCGAGCTCCCCTTCGCCCGAGCCGCCCGGCACGCACAGGGCGATCAGTGCACCCAATGGCCCAGCCCCCATGGCGGCCAGGTCGCTGAGGGCCTGCATCAGCGCCTTCCAGCCCACGTCAGCCGGGCTGCACACGGACAGGTCGACGTGGACGCCCTCGACCACGCTGTCCACCGAGACCACCAGGGATCCCCCGTCGGGCGTGGGCACGACGCCGGCGTCGTCGCGCAATCCGAACGACTCGATTCCGTTTCCGAGGATCCCCCGAATAGACTGGACGAGCTCGTCCTCCGTGGCGAGAGGGGTCATGTGCGCAGGTTTGGGGGATCCCACGGCACATGCCTAGCATTGGACCCCACCGAAACCGGTCGGACGAAGGAGCAGATCCCCCCGATATGGCGCCTACGAAGCACGTGAAACTGTTGGCCTGGGTCGACGAGGTCGCCAAGCTGACCACTCCCGACCGCATCGTGTGGTGCGACGGCACCGCCGACGAGTACGACCGGCTCTGCCAGGAGCTCGTCGACGCCGGCACATTTACCCGCCTCAGCGACGCCAAGCGGCCCAACAGCTACTGGGCCCACTCGGACCCCGGCGACGTGGCTCGGGTCGAGGACCGCACCTTCATCTGCTCGGAGAAGGAGATCGACGCCGGTCCCACCAACAACTGGCGTGACCCCGCCGTCATGCGCGAGGACCTCGACGGTCTCTTCAAGGGCGCCATGAAGGGCCGCACGATGTACGTCGTCCCCTTCTCCATGGGCCCCCTCGGCTCGGACATCGCGCACATCGGCGTGCAGCTCACCGACTCCGCCTACGTCGCCGTGTCGATGCGCATCATGACGCGCATGGGTACGGGCGCACTCGAGGTCCTCGGCGACGACGGCGTGTTCGTCCCCTGTCTGCACTCGGTCGGCGCACCACTCGAGCCGGGACAGGACGACGTCGCCTGGCCGTGCAACGCGGACAACAAGTACATCGTGCACTTCCCCGAGACGCGTGAGATCGTCTCGTTCGGCTCGGGCTACGGCGGCAACGCACTGCTCGGCAAGAAGTGTTTCGCGCTGCGTATCGCGTCGGTCATGGCCCGCGACGCCGGCTGGATGGCCGAGCACATGTTGATCCTGAAGCTCACCTCCCCCGAGGGCGAGACCCGTTACATCGCCGGTGCCTTCCCCTCGGCGTGCGGCAAGACCAACCTCGCCATGCTGATCCCGACCATCGAAGGTTGGAAGGTCGAGACGGTGGGCGACGACATCTGCTGGATGAAGTTCGGCGCCAACGGCCAGCTCTACGCCATCAACCCCGAGGCCGGCTTCTTCGGCGTCGCGCCCGGGACGAACACGCACACCAACCCCAACGCCATCCTCACCCTCGACGGCAATTGCATCTTCACCAACACGGCGCTCACCGACGACGGCGACATCTGGTGGGAAGGCATGACCGACGAGGCGCCGGCACACCTCACCGATTGGAAGGGCAACGACTGGACCCCCGGGTCCGGCACGACGGCCGCACACCCCAACGCCCGCTTCACCGCGCCCGCCGCGCAAGACCCGGCCATCGCGCCCGAGTGGGAGGACCCCGCGGGCGTGCCGATCAGCGCCATCCTCTTCGGCGGCCGCCGCGCCAGCGTGGTGCCGCTGGTCTTCCAGTCCCACGACTGGGAGCACGGCGTGTTCCTCGGCTCCATCATGGCGTCGGAGACGACCGCCGCCCAGGCCGGGGCGGTCGGCAACCTGCGCCGCGACCCCTTCGCCATGCTGCCGTTCTGCGGCTACAACATGGCCGACTACTTCGCGCACTGGCTCCGCATCGGCGCGGAAGCACCCGACCGCGACGCCCTGCCGAAGATCTTCTACGTCAACTGGTTCCGCAAGGACGCGGACGGCAAGTTCCTCTGGCCGGGCTACGGCGAGAACTCACGCGTCCTCGAGTGGATCTTCAACCGGGTCACCGACAAGGCGGCGGCCACCGAGACGCCCATCGGCTCCGTGCCGACGGTCGACGCCATCGACACGACGGGGCTCGACGTGTCGACCGGTGACATGGAGAACCTGCTCCACGTCGACGTCGAGGGCTGGCGCGCCGAGGTACCGCTCATCCGCGAGTACTACGCACAGTTCGGCGACCGCCTGCCCGCGGCCCTCGCCGAGCAGGCCGACACGCTCGAAAAGCGCCTCGGCTGAGCTGAGCCGCTCGGTCAGCCCCCCGGGCTGCCCGCTCCCCCCATTTCGTTGCCGAAGTCGCGGCAGGTCGCGCCGGATGAGGCGCGTCGTCTGGGTGGCCCGCCGCCCCGAGACGTAGGACAGGCCGCCCAGCGCGGCGAGCACGCCCATGGTGGCGTCGCCCTGAGGCAGCGTGAAGGCGATGATCACCGGGATCAGGGAGCCCACCACCCACACCAGCTGCTGGCGCATGCCGAAGCGGGCGAAGGCCCGGCCCTGGGCCGACAGCGGGATGTAGCGCTGGGTCATGGCGTCGAAGGACGGCTGTGCGATGGCACCACACAGACCCACCATGAAGGCAAGGATCACCTGGGCGAACAAGGTGCCCCACACGGCGCAGCCGATCGCCGTGGCGGCGATGAGCCAGAGCGACGACAACAAGAGCTGTTGTTCGGTCAGTCGTTTTCGGAGCCGCCCGACGAGGACGAGCCCGACGATGGCGCCGGCACCGGTGCCCGCCAGCACGAGCCCGTACCAATAGAGCCCGACGCCGTGCATGCGCCGCAAGCCGAACGCCAACATGAAGATCATGAAGCCCTGCAGGCCGCGCACGATGCACATGGCCGTCAACCCGAGCATCACCTCGGGGTTGGCGATGGGCTGCAGCTTCAACAGGTCCTGCTCGCGCTTTTGGGCCTCGCCCGCCTGGCCGTACTCCACCACCCGGGTGGACTCGTCGCTCCAGAGCGCGTCGGCGTTGCGCCCCGAGAGCACCGGCAGGCGCGCCCCGGCCACCGCGGCGGCAACGAAGACCAAGGTGGCGAAGATGAGCACCGCCGGCGAACCACCGAGCTTGTAGAGGATCACGCCCGGCACCGAGACCACGAAACCGGCCAGCGTGCCGAGCAGGGTGAGGCGCGCGTTGAGCGTGGCGTAGCCGGCTTCTTGTTCCTCGGGGCCGTCGAGCGCCGCCATCTCGGGAACGAGCGCGCCCTTGGTCACGAGGTAGAGCTTGGAGCACACGAGGACGAGGAAGGCGAGCGGGAACAGGTAGAGGCTGTGGATGTGGAGGGCCATGAGCGGGCACAGCACGGCCCGGCCGATGCCCGACGACACCACCATGAGTCGCCGCGCCCCGCGGCTGCGGTCGATGAGCGGCCCGAGCAGCGGCGAGACGATCGCAAAGGGCGCCAGGGTGAAGAGGAGATAGAGGAGGACCTGGTGGTCCGCTGCTTTCGGCGAGATGGAGAAGAACAGCGAACCTGCGAGCGAGATCGTGACGAGCGTGTCACCGCCGAGCATGGCGCATTGCACCAAAGAGAGGCGGCCGATCGGGTGTGACTGGTCGAACAGGTCCTGGCGGGCCTGCTTGGCCATCTCCTTGAACTGCTCGACCTTCGGGGACTTCGCCACCAAGCCAATGTACGGTGTGCCGTGACCGTCCACGCGTACGTCCTGATCCAAACCGACGTCGGCAAGGCGGCTCAAGTGGCCCAGCAGGTCAACGCCGTCGAGGGTGTCGTGGTGGCCGAGGGAGTGACCGGTCCCTACGACGTCATCGCACACGCCGAGGCACCCACCATGAACGACCTGGGCCGCATGGTCGTCCGCGACGTCCAGCAGATCGAGGGCATCACCCGCACCATCACCTGCCCCGTCGTCCGGATCTGAGCGCCCCCGCGCCCGCCCGGGCCGACGCAGGGAAACCCCGGGAAACCCACCTCCGCGGCAACGCCCATGACGTGAACACGGGTTGTGACGCCGGTGTCGGGTTTTCGTTGACAGATTCTTGTCGGGACGACGTTCATCGGAGGTGCAGGTTGCGGCTCGCCTCGCCCCCCGCCCCCGTGCCGCCTCCTTGGTGCTCGTCGCGGTCCTCGCCGTCGTCGCGGTGGTGCGGCGCAGCTCGCCGCCAGCGGCGCCGCCACGCCCAGGCACTCCGGGCGCTGGGCGCTCACTCAGGCCGCCATCGCGATGGCCGCGGCGATCCGGCACCCGACGACACCACCGAGCCCTCCGCCGTCGCCACCGGCCGCGCCAGCGCCGACCCTGGTGCCGACGACGACGACCACCACCGCCACACCTGCACCGCCGGTTCCCGTCACGCCCGCCGCGACCGCGGTCTCCACGGGGAACCCAGGGGCGGTCTCACCCGCCGGCCAGGCCACCACGTGGGGCTGTGCCGCCGCTCTGGCCTACCTCCAGGCGTATGCCGCGCCGGGCTTCACCTTCGAATGCCCCGGGTACGCCGACGGGCACGACGCCATGACGTGCGTCGCGGAGCAGGCCAGCTGTCCCGGCGCGGCCATCATCGCCATCTCCGACGCCTGCCCGCAGGCCTACATGAACGAGGCGTCGAATTCCTGGGTGTTGACCGGGCGCTCCGACGCGCCCATCGACCCCTACGGCGCCTGTCCTAGCTGAGCACCCCCGACTCGCGCAGCTTGGACACCGCGTCCTCGGACACGCCCCACCCGACGAGGCCCGACACGGTGTCGGCCCCGGGCAACGACGGCGGCTTGGACACGTTCGACGGGGTGCGGGAGAAGCGCGGCGAGGGCGCCGGCTGCATGACCCCCTCCACCTCGATGAAGGTCGCCCGCGCCGCGTTGTGCGGATGCAAAGGCGCCTCCCAGGCCGACAGCACGGGCACCACGCAGGCGTCGGTGCCCTCGAAGACCGCGGTCCACTCGTCGCGCGTCTTGGTCTTGAAGACGGCGGCGAAGCGCACCTTCATGGCGGGCCACTGGTCGCGTGCGTTCTGCACCGGCATCGTCGTGTCGTCGGCCAGCCCGAGACCCTTGAGCAACTCGGCGTAGAACTGGGCCTCGATGCCCCCGACCGCCATCCACTTCCCGTCCGCCGTCTCGTAGACCTCGTAGAAGGGCGCACCGGTGTCGAGGATGTTGGCGCCGCGGGACTCGTTCCAGATGCCGCCGGCCCGGAAGGCGTGGATCATGGTCATGAGCGTCGCCGCCCCGTCGACCATGGCGGCGTCGACGACCTGGCCCTCGCCCGAGCGGGCCGCCTCGAGCAGTGCGGACACCATGCCGAAGGCGAGCAACATGCCACCACCGCCGAAGTCGCCCACCAGATTGAGTGGCGGCACCGGCGCCTCGTCGGCCCGCCCCATCGACCACAGCGCGCCGCCGATGGCGATGTAGTCGATGTCGTGCCCGGCCATGTTGGCCATGGGGCCGTCCTGGCCCCACCCGCTCATGCGCCCGTACACCAGCTTCTTGTTGCGGGCGAAGCAGTCCTCGGGCCCGATACCCAGCCGCTCGGTCACGCCGGGGCGGAAGCCTTCGACGAAGCCGTCCGCCTGTTCGACCAGGCCGAGCACCAACTCCACCGCGTCAGGGTTCTTGAGGTCGATCCCGACCGAGCGCCGCGAACGGTTCAACATGTCCCAGTGCGGGCCCGACCCCGCCGCCTTCGCCTCCTCGGCGCGCTCGACCGCGCCGGGCGCGGCGCGCTCGAGACGGAGCACCTCGGCACCGGCGTCGGCCAGCATCATGCAGGTGAAGGGCGCCGGCCCAATACCCGCCAGCTCAATGATCTTGATTCCGCGTAGCGGTCCAGTGCGGTCGGCCATGGCTGGATGCTGACCCGAGGCCGCGGTGGCGGTCAAGCCGGCTCCACCTGCGACAAGCTGGGGACGTGCCCACTGCTCGCGCCCCCGGACGCGTCACCATCATCGGGGACCACACCGACTACAACGGCGGCCTCTCACTCCCGATCGCCATCGAGCTCGCCACTGAGGTCACGTTCACACCGAAGCCGGGCAGCTTCCTCGTGGGTGTCGACTCGGACCAGTTCCCCGCTCAGCCCTTCGAGGTGCCCCTGGGCGGCACCGCGCCGGTTCCCGACGAGGCCCTCCTGGCGGCCGGCCTCCTCCGCGCTCCATCCTCCGCCCTCGGGTGGCAGGTTGCGCGTCACCAGCACGCTCCCCGTCGGCGCCGGCCTGTCCTCGAGCGCCGCCTTCGCCGTCGCCGTCCTGCTCGCGCTCGGCCACGACCCCGAGCCGCTCGCGCTCGCCTGCGCCTGCCAGGAGGCCGAGCGCATGGCCGGTTCGTACGTGGGCCTGCTCGATCCTCTCGCCATCGCCGGCGCGCGTGAGGGGCATGCGCTCCACATCGACTTCGACACGCTCGTGACCGAGCAGGTCGGCGTCCCCGCCGACGCGGCATTCGTGATCGTGCACAGCGAGGCGCCGAGGTTGTTGACCGAGACCCCGTACGCGACCCGGCGGGCCGAGTGCGAGCGCGCCGCGCACATCCTCGGCCGGCCGCTCGGCCGCTGCGAGCTCGGCGACCTGAGCGCGTTGGCCGATCCTGTGCTGCGCCGGCGGGCCCGCCACGTCGTGACCGAGTGCGCCCGCGTCCGCGAGGCCGAGCGGCTCCTCGGCCGCGGCGACATGCACGGCCTCGGGGCGGTCATGACCGAGGGCCATCGCAGCCTGGCTGCGGACTACCGGGTCTCGGTTCCCGCCGTCGACGAACTCGTCGAGCAGCTGCTGGCGGAGCCCGGCGTCCTCGGTGCCCGCATGACAGGCGGGGGCTTCGGCGGTTGTGTGATCGCCCTGTGCAGGCCCGACTCACCCGCGCTCGACCCGGCGGCGCACGCGCCCCGCCGGGCCTGGCGCGTCAGTCCTGTTGCCGGCGCAGCGCGTCTTGGGACGTAGCGACGAGCGCGTCGAGCACGCCGAGGGCTCGCCCGCTGTCGAGCGACTCGGCTGCGAGCACGAGACCACCTTCGAGATCCTCCACCCGGCCCCCCACCACCAGCGCGGCCGCCGCGTTGAGCACGCCGATGTCGCGGCGCGCACCCGGCTCGCCCTCGAGCACGGAGCGGATCACGTCCGCGTTGAAGCAGGCGTCGCCGCCGCGAAGGTCCTCCATGACTGCGGGGCGCAGCCCGAGCGCGGCCGGCTCGACCCGCCATTCGCTGACGTCGAACGCACCGGTGCCGTCGCCGCGCACGTCGAGCACCGTCGAGGCTGACGTCACGCTGAGCTCGTCGAGGCCGTCGTCGGCGTGGACGATGAGCGAACGCCGGCTGCCGGTGGCGCCGAACACGCCGGCCATGACCGGACCCATGGCGGGGTCGCTCACGCCGACGAGCTGGTGGCGGACCCGCGCCGGGTTGGTGAGCGGCCCGAGATAGTTGAACACGGTGCGCACGCCGAGCTCCTTGCGCACGGGGCCGACGAAGCGCATGGCCGGGTGGAATCGCTGCGCGAAGCAGAACCCCATGCCCGCCTCCGCCACGCAGCGCGCCACGCCCTCGGGGCCTACCTCGATGGCGACGCCCAGAGCCTCGAGGACGTCGGCCGTGCCGACCGACGAGGATGCGGCCCGGTTGCCGTGCTTGCACACCCTGACCCCGGCACCGGCCGTGATGAACGAGGCCAGCGTGGTCACGTTGATGCTCGCCAGCCGGTCGCCCCCCGTGCCGACCAGGTCGACCACCACGTCGGGGCCGCCGTCGGCGTCGGTGCCTTCTCCGAGCGGGCAGGGCACCGCCGCGTCGACCATGGCCCGGGCCAGACCGGTCACTTCCTCGGCCGTCTCCCCCTTGGCGTGGAGGAGCACCAAGAAGGCACCGACCTGGACGGGGGTGGCGTCCCCCGCGAGGACCACGCCGAGCGCCGCTTCGGCTTCGTCCGCGTTGAGCGGCTCGCGGCGCGACAGCCGGGCGAGGACGTCGGGCCAGCTCAGTCCCACCACAGGTCCCGGTCGAGCACGCCGCGGGCGATGAGACCGAGCTGCACCTGCGAGGTGCCCTCCACGATCGTCAGCTGCTTGGCGTCGCGGTACCACTGCTCGGTCGGGTGGTCTTCCATGTAGCCGGCCGCGCCGAGCAGCTGGACCGCCAGCGACGACGCCCGCACCGCCAGCTCGGTGGCGTGGTACTTGGCCATGGAGAGGTAGGGCACGTATTCCTTGGTGAACTTGCCCGAGTCGGCCAGGGTGGCGGCCCGGTAGGTGAGCAGTCGTGCCGCCTCGATGTCGACTGCGCATGTGGCGATCTCCCACTGGATCCCCTGGAAGTCGGCGATGGTCTTGCCGAACGCGGCGCGCTGCTGGACGTATTCGGTGGCGTACATGAGGGCGCCCTCGGCGAGCCCGATGCCCCGGGCAGCCACGATGGGCCGCATGGCGTTGAGCCCGAGCATGGCGAGCCGGAAGCCACCCACCTCGCCGATGACGTTCTCGGCGGGGACATGGACGTCGGTGAGGACGAGCTCACCGGTGTCGACACCGCGCACGCCCATCTTGTGGTCGGTGCGACCCACCTGCACTCCGTCCCACGCCCGCTCGACGATGAACGCCGTCACCGAGTCGTGGGCCCGGCTGGCCGGGTCGCTGGTCTTGGCGAAGACGGTGTACCAGTCGGCCTCGCGCACGCCGGACATCCAGCACTTGGTGCCGTTGAGGACCCAGCCGCCGCCCGAGCCCTCGTCGGGCACGCCGCGGGTCCGCATCCCCATCACGTCGCTGCCGGCCTGGGGCTCCGACAGCCCGAAGGCAGCCCGCCGGGATCCGTCGCAGATGCCGGGCAGGTAGCGCTTCTTCTGCTCCTCGGTCCCGGCGATCATGACCGGGCCCGTCGGCAACCGGGTCAGGAGGAGCATCAACGCGGCCGTGTTGGAGTACTTGGCCACCTCCTCGATGGCGAGGGTCAACCCGAGGATCCCCGCCGCCGAGCCGCCGTACTCGGTCGGGATGCACAAGCCCAGCAGGCCGGCGTCACGGAAGGCCTCGAAGAGATCGGCCGGGTACGTGGACTCCTTGTCGATCGCCCGAGCCCGCGGCTTGACCTTGTCCTGGGCGAGGCGCCGGACCGACTGGCGCAGCTCGACCAGTTCATCAGGAAGTTCGAAATGCACCGGCGAAGGCTATCGGACGGTCCGGCCAGGTATTTTCTGGTTCTTGACCCCCGACGAGCCCGAGACGCCAGTTCTCCCCGACCCGGATCCCGATGCGGGCGCAACCGAGACGGCCCGCTCCCGGGTGGAGCTGCGCAAGTCCCGGAAGAAGGAGAAGAAGCGTCGCCACCGCTGGCGCCGGCGCTCGCTGTACGCGCTCTGCGCGGTCGTGGTCCTGGCGGCCATGGGTGCGGGCGGCCTCTACGTCTACGCCAACTACCGCTTCGACCAGATCAAGAAGATCCACGCCAAGCATCTCGTCAAAGCGGCGCCCGTGAGCCAGCAACGGCCGTTCGATCTGTTGCTGGTCGGCTCGGACTCGCGTCAGTTCGTCGTCAACGCAACCCAAGAGAACGCGTTCGGCAACGAGAGCAACGCGGGCGGCCAGCGCAGCGACGTCACCATGGTGGCGCGCTTCGACCCCGCCGCCAAGACCGTCACCGTCCTGTCCATTCCTCGGGACCTTTACGTCGACATCCCGGGCAACTCCGACGTCGCAGGGATGAACCGGATCAACGCCTCGTTCGACTCGGGGCCCGACCTTCTCGTCCAGACCATCGAGCAGGACCTCGGCATCCCGATCAACCACTACATGTCGGTGAACTTCCCCGGTTTCTCGGGCATGGTCAATGCACTGGGCGGCATCACCATGGACTTCCCGACCGAGGTCAAGGACCAGTACACCGGGCTCGATGTGACGACGACGGGCTGCCAGGTGGTCAACGGGACCACGGCGCTCCAACTCGTCCGCAGCCGGCACCTCTACTACATGAACTCGAACGGCTACTGGGAAGGCGACGGACTGTCGGACTTCAGCCGAATCCAGCGCCAGGACGCCTTCTTCCGCGCCGTGCTGCAGAAGATCAACGAGGTCGGCCTCAACCCGCTCACCATCAATTCGTTCCTCGGCGCGGCGGTGAGCAACATCACCATCGACGACACGCTCTCCAAGAGCGACCTCCTCAGCATCGTCGAGGACTTCAAGGGCCTGCCCTCCTCGCACCTGGTCACCGAGACGCTCCCCACCCTCGGCTACACGACCTCAGGCGGTGCGGACGTGCTGAAGGAGGCGCAGCCCTACGCCACGAACATGATCAATGCGTTCAACCAGATCGGGACGGCGCCACCAACAACGACGACGACCACGCCGGGCACGTCGGGCAAAGGCACCACGACCACCTCGACGACGCTGCCCCACGGCCAGGTGGACGTCAACGTCCTCAACGCTTCGACGGTGAACGGCATCGCGCACTCGACCGCGTCGGCGCTGAAGGCCAAGGGCTTCACGATCAGCCAGATCGGCAACGCCACGACCCAACTCGGGTCGGGCGCGGCATCCGAGATCCTCTACGGGCCCACCGGTCACGAGGCCGCGCTGACCCTCGACTCGGCGTTGAGCGGCCCGGTCACGTACGTGGCCGACGCCAGCCTGAACGGCCAGACGGTGTCGTTGCTGGTCGCCGGTTCGCAGCTCTCGGTCTCGGGCACGCGCACGACGGGCTCGTCGGGGAACACCGGCTCGTCCGGTGCGGGGAGCGCCGGCACCATCCCGACCGGACCGACCACCTCCACCACGACGACGATCCCCGGCGACGTCTACACCAACACCCAGCCCGAACCCTGGAACCCCTCCCCCTGCACGCTCGGTCAGAGCACCCAGGCCGCCCCGAACGCGACCACCACGACGACCCCGAAGCACGGCAAGGGCAAGGCCGGGACCGACACGACCACCACCACGAAGTCGACCAAGAGCTGACCGGGACTCTGGGCGCCCGGACCGGTCAGCCGAGGGTGGTCGGGCCGCGCTGCTCAGGGGCTCAGGTGCTCAGGTGGTCGAAACGCCGCGCAGGACGCAGAGCACCTGGGCCGGCGCCGCAAAGCTCGCCTTGACCGACCACAGCTTGGTCTGACCCGACCCGACCTCGACCGAGGTGAGCCCGTATGCCAGGTCGGTGGCCTGGCTCGTCGTGAAGAACACCGTGATGTGGTACGTGGCGGCGTGGCCCTGTGTGTTCCTCAGCGTTCCTCCGGCCGACCATCCGCCCTGCGTCGAGCCGCAGTTCTGCATGTCGACGTCCTTGCGGACCGTCACCTGGTTGGGGACGCTGTCGGGGACGTTGGTACTGGGCGGGCTCTGGCTGCCCGCGCTCGACGTCGTGACCAAGGCGGGGCTCCCGGTCGTCGACGTCGACGAGGCCGACCCGTTCCCCGCTTTGGTGCCGCATGCGGCCATCGTCACGCCGAGCGTGGCCACCGCGCCGGCGGCGGCCAACCGCCTCCACATGCTCATGGGGGTCGTTCCTCTCGCTCGCCGCATAGCAAGGAAGGCCACACGCGTCAGTCGTCCGATGGTAGTTCCGGCCTGTTTCGAGCCGGTGCGATCGGGCGCACTCTCACCTCGGCGCGTCGCGACCAGCTGCGGCGATCCGGGCGGGGGGACTGGGCGCTGCAGGGCCCGCCGTGGCGGGCGTACGGTCAGGCCGACTTGCGACGTTGCCGCACGATCCGCCGGCGCTCCCGTTCCGTCGTGCCACCCCAGACGCCCTCACGCTCGCGGTGGGCCAGCGCGTGCTCCAGGCACGCCTGACGGACCGGGCAGACGGCGCAAACAGCCTTGGCTTCGGCCGCGTCGGCCTCGTCCTCGGTCACGGGGTAGAACGCCTCGACGTCGAGACCCCGGCAGGCAGCTTGCTTGCGCCACGTGGTGGCGATCATGGGAAACACTTCCTCGGTAACGGCTTTACAGGTGGATACTTGCGTTCGCCCTGGTCAGGGGTCCTTTCGGCTTTTCGACCGATGGCTCCATCCCTGAATTCGGCGAACGAAGAGTATGGCTTAAGTCCTAAGTGCCTGTAAAGGCTGGCGCACAGAATTGTCCCTGGTCAGCCGATCGGTAGGGACTTTGTTGTGCCGAGCAGGTCGCCGAGCAACTCTTCTCGCACCAGGGGTGAAAGGACGGTCCGTGCCTCGTAGGCAGGGTGGGTGGACACCAAGGCGACCTCGCCGGCCGTCTCGAAGGCGACCACCTGGGCCTCGCTGAAGCCGAAGCGCAAGTAATGGACGGCGGGTGTCACGGTCTCCCGGGTCAGTGCGGCCCCGTGCTGTTCTTCGGGCACGCTCGCCACGATGTCCCCGTCCACGTCGATCCCGAGCTGCCGCTCGATGCCCACCAGTCGTGGCAGCCATTCCCGCAGCGCCCCGTCTGAGGTCAGCTCGATGAACAGGCTGGCCGAGAGCTCCCCCTCGGCGGGCAGGAGCCGGTTGTAGATGTCGAGCTCGACCTGAATCGCTTCGTCGCTGATGATCTTCTCGACCCGGGCCATCTCCTGCACCTGGAAGCGCACGGTGTCGAGGCACTCGAACACGACGGTCATGATCGGGCCCAGGCCCACGCGCCGGTCGCGCTTGCGGGCGATCACCCGAGCCCGGTAGTCCTCGCGGACCCGTTCGTAGGCCCGCAGGTCGAGGACGTCGGCCAGGGTCAGCACTGCGGTCACCCGAAGACCCGTCTAGGCGAGCGTCTCGAGACCCTTGGTGAAGCGCCCGGCGTGCGACTTCTCGGCGCGGGCCAGCGTCTCGAGCCACTCGGCGATCTCCTCGAAACCCTCGTCGCGCGCCGTCTTGGCGAAGCCCGGGTACATCTCGGTGTACTCGTAGGTCTCGCCCTCGATCGCCGACTTGAAGTTGTCCGTGGTGGCGCCGACCGGTACACCGGTCACCGGGTCACCGACCTCGCGCAAGAAGTCGAAGTGACCGAAGGCGTGGCCCGTCTCCCCTTCGGCGACGGAGCGGAACAGGGCGGCCGCGTCGGGGTAGCCCTCGACATCGGCCTTCTGTGCGAAGTACAGGTAGCGGCGGTTGGCCTGGCTCTCGCCGGCGAACGCCTCCTTGAGGTTGGCCTCGGTCTTGCTCCCCTTCAGTGCTGCCATGGCTGGTTCGTCCCTTTCTCTGCTGTTCGTTGCGAGCTGGTCGATGCGATCACTGCGAGACCTGCGTCGTGCGGCAGTCGTCACACAAGCCGCGAAAGACGACTTCGGCGCTCTCGACGACGAAGCCCTGGGCCGCCCGATGCGAGACGGCCAGCCCCGGGAAGTCTGCCGCCAGGTCGCGGACCTTGCCACACGAGCGGCAGACCAGGTGATGGTGCATCGTCTCGACGTTGGGGTCGAAGCGGGCGGAGCCGGTGCCGACCTCGAGCACCGAGATGGCACCAAGGTCGGCCAGGTCGTTGAGTGTCTGATAGACGGTCTTGAGCGAGACATTCGGCATCTCTTGGCGGACCTTCTCGTGGACCCGCTCCGCCGACGGGTGGGTCACGTCGCCCTCGAGGGCGCGGAAGATGCACTCGCGCTGCGAGGTGATCTTTCGCCCGTGCGCGCGGAAGACGTCGGTGAGTGCCTCGGGTGACTGCATCGCGTCCCTACCCTATCGGCCCGGTCACGCTTCTTGACAACGATTGTCGAAATCAAGGGTGCGACCTGCGACGCAGTGACTCACGCGCCGTCGGCGGGAATCTCTTCCCACCATTGGCACCACCAGTTCCCACCCACGAGGATGCGGACCTTCGGGTGCCAGCAGTACGAGAGGTCTTTGGTCTCGTCGAGGTAATAGCGACAATTGTCGCAGCGCTCGTCGCCTGAGGGGTGCCCCCGGAGGACATTGAAGTCCACCATGTGGGCGAGCTCCATGGCGAGTCGCTCGTCGATCTCCTTTGGCTCCGGCTCGGGAATCGTGTAGTCGGACACGGCTGGGAACCCTAGCGGGATCAGACTGCTTTTTGACAATCGTTGTCGAAACGGGCCCGGCTACGACCTGAACTGCTCCAGATCGCGGATCGTGAACAGCGAATGCAAAGCGATGCCCTCCGCGCCGAGGACGCCCGCCCCGCCCCCCTCTCGGTCGATCACGCACAGGGCGTGCTCCACCAGTGCCCCTTCAGATCGCAGGTCCTCAGCGGACAGCACGATCTGACCGCCGGTGGTGACGACGTCCTCAATGACGAGGAGTCGCCGGCCGTCGACTTCGCCCCCTTCACAGAGTCGCTCGGTCCCGTACTTCTTCGCCTCTTTGCGCACGAAGTAGGCCGGCAAACCGGTGACCGACGAGAGCATCGTGGCGAGGGGGACGCCGCCCAGCTCCAGGCCAGCGAGCCCTTCGGTCCCCTCGGGTACCAGCGGGACCAGGGCGCGCACGATCTCAGCGAGCAGCGAGGGGTCCGACTCGAAGCGGTACTTGTCGAAGTAGTGGTCGGCGGTGCGGCCCGACCGCAGCACGAAGGTGCCCGTGAGATGCGATGCGGCGTAGACACGGGCGGCCAGCGTCACGGCTTCATTGTGCCGCGTCACGCCGGCAACGCGGGGCTGGAGGACCCGTCTATGCGGGGTGGGGCGCTCCTCCCCCGTCAATGCGGGCATAACCGAGCCGGAAACGCAGGTGCCCGCGACACAGCGTGGTGGTCGCGAGGGCCCAGTTCGAGCTCACGTTGGGGCGGTCGAGCATGGCGCAGTCCACGCACAGCGAGCCCGTGATCCCGTTCACCTCGGTGATCAGCGCGGAGAGCTCGAAGAACTCGTCCATCGTCAATTGCCCGCGCTGGCAGCGATCCCACAGCTCGGAGAGACGCATCTCGTGGCGCAGCTCGCTTTCCGCTGCCCGGCTGGCGAAGAGCGCCTTGTCGTCGTCCAGACCGTCGTTGACCTCGTGGGTCCACGCACTTTCCGACCAGTAGCGGCGGCCCTCTTCGTCGGAGACGAGCCGGCGATACAGCTCTCCGGGGCCCACGTCGGCGTCCCACGCCGTGCGGTACCCAGAGTCGATGTCCGAGTCGTCCCACGCCTCGTCGAAGAACTCCATGTTCCTTTCCCCCTCGAAGCGCCGAGCCCGGCGGCCGCTACGCGGCCACCGTGCGGTGCGCTGTCGCATCGAGCCGGTAAGGCCCGGTGCTTCCCCAGGTCAACGCATCGGCGCGATCGGGGGCCCGCTGAAGGGTTTTCGGCGTTTCCCGAGGTCGAAGGAGGATTTGGAGCGTCAGGTGGGTGCGGGGGCCGACCGCTTGGTCGCCGCGATCCGGGTGGAGCCCAACGCGGCCAGCACCAGCCCGCACACCATCAAGAGGCCCGCTGCCGCCAGGGTCGGCGGCACCGTGGCCGACGTGTAGGGAACGCCGTTGCCGATCCCACCCAAGAGGACCCCAGGGGCGTGCAGCGCTTCGGAGACCCACCAGACGATCAGGCCCACGAACGCGAGCAGCATGACGCCCGTCAGCGCCAGCGCGAGCCGGGCCAGGAACCGCAGCCGCGCCGCGGACAGCTCGAGCTGACGGGCCACTGCGATGACCGCCCATGTGCCGACACCGAGAGCGACGACGATGCAGAGGCTGACGGTGAGGAAGAAGGCCCCGTAGACAGGAAGGCCTCCGTTGCGGTCATGCGCGCTGAGCTGATGCGCCCATGCGACGGCGACGGCCAGGAGCGAGGCCGCCACCAGGGCCGACACGACCGCGCCCACGATCGGCGCGCGCACCCTGTGCCACCCGCCGCCACGCAGCAGCCGCACCAAGGACGGCAGGGCCATCGCCACGGCGACGAGCACCACGCCGCAGCCCACGGCAGCAGTCACCGTAACGCCGTTGTACCCCGAGCTCGCCACCCAGCGACCCCCGGCCGGCGAATCGTTGAACCAGTTGTCCGTGACCTTGCCGAAGATCGCGATGGCGACGAGAAAGAAGGCCCATCCGGTCAGGACGAGCAACGACGCTGCGCGCAGGCGACGCGTCTCGTCGGGGGCCGAGCCGATCAGCCCGGTGGCACGGACGCGCTCCGACAGGCCTGCCCGCACGAGCCCCAGCTGGGCTCGTGGCGGGACGTCCTCCGCGCTGCCGTAGGAGTCTTCGAGGAACGCTGCCATCTCGTCCCCGTAGCGCGACCGCCACTGCGAGGGATACCACCGGAGCAGTCGCTCGTAAGGACCGGCGCTCATGGCAGGGCGGTCCTCGCCGCAGGTCCGTGGCCAGGGACGACGATGCCGAGGCGCGTCGCGCCCTCGTCGGCCAGCATGCGCATCTCGCGGACGGCAGCCTCCAGGGCGACCCGGCCGGCGCCGGTGATGCGGTACGGGCGGCGGCGCTCGTCCGCTCCCAGGTGGTCCGGCTCGATCAGGGCCCGCTCCTCGAGCCGGGCGATCGCGCCGTAGAGCGTTCCGGGCCCGAGGGTCACCCCGGCGAACTCGGTGATGTCCTTGGACAACGCGTACCCGTGCTTCGGGCCGTCGGCGAGGCTGGTGAGGATGAGGACCGGCGGCTCGTTGCTCCGCTCGAGCCGCCCGTGGGTCCCGCGTTGGCGCCGTGTCATAGCGACACACTACTACGTCTGACGTAGTAAGTCCAGCGGCTCCGGAGCGGGCACGCGACGTCCCTCAGCCTCCGGATGGCCCGATTCATCCTCCAGGTGGCCCGATGGACCATCCCGCCACCACTCGCCGGCTCCCCGTGCAGGCGACCACGGCCCATTCGAGAGGGGACCAGGTGAAGGTGGCTTCCTGGCCATAGCGTGCGCCGAGCGCGCGCACAGCCTCCTCGGCGAGCCCGTGCACGGCCACGCCCTCGTCGGTCGTCCCGGTCACGGGATCGTGGCCGCGCGCACGCCACATCGCCACCGCATGCGGGCGGAGTTCCTCTTCAAGGTGCGCCTGGCGAACCCGGTTCGCCTCCACGCCGGGCCGGTGCTCGCCCGGGTCCCAGGCCGTGAGGATGTAGAGCGGTTCGGGCCAGGGCCAGGGCCATGGGCCCAGGTCTCCCGCCGGGGCTGCACGCACCGAGATCGGCTCGCCGGCACGCTCGATGCGCACGACCGTGCGCGCGTACGCGGCCCACGGATCGTCGGGCTCGAGCACCATCGCGCGCACAATAGGTCCGGTCGGGCGCGACCATGTCGAGTGGTGACGGCGTTCCCGCTCTCCCGCCTCCTCAGTCAGGCGCTGGTGGCCTATACGGTCGAGCTCGACAACGAGGCCGAAAGCCGCCTGCCCCACCAGACGACCAGAGGGCGCGACGGTGACGGCATCCCGGGTCGGGCCGGACCCTGGTTGGTGTCGTTCAGCTTGTCGGCAAACGTGCTGCAGTATCTCGAGCCAGGCGCGCTGCCCGTGGCCGAGCTGCGCAGCAGGCTCGCACGTCCAGGCTGTTGCTCCCGGGCCTCCGACGCTGGGGCTACATCAAGATCGATGCCCCTGTTGGTGAGCCACTGCGAACGCCGCCTCAAGACGAGGCAACAGTGCGGCTCAAGAAGGCCGGTGCGAAAGCGCAGGTCGTGTGGCGCGAACTTCCCGCCTTGATCGAGAAGCGGTGGCGTGCCCGCCTCGGGCGCCAGGAGGTCGATCGTCTCGAACGCGCGACACGATCGGTCTGGGAGCAGCTCCCCTTCGACCCGCCGGCCTACCTCCCGGTGGTCCTCCCGACCCAAGGCGGTCGCGCCGAGCAGCCCACCTCGTGGGCCGAAGCCGGCGAGCATGGACGGCCGGCCGCACCGTCGCTCCCGCTGTCCGCCGTTCTCTCCGGTGTGCTCTTGGCCTACACGCTCGACGTCGAGTCGGTCACCAGGGTCTCGCTCCCCGTGGGCGCGACGCGCTCCGCGTCATCGACACTGCCGGCGTGCGGGTGCGCGACCTTCCAGGGCTGACTGGGGTGTCGAAGGAGGCCAACGCCATGGTGGCAGGCTGGCTGGTACGCCGCGGGTGTGCCGAATTCAGCCCGGACCCGGGCGCCGCCCCTGGACGCGTCCTCCGCCTCACCTCCAAGGGCGGGGCGGCGCGAGGAAATTCGACACCGCCCTGAACACGACCGAGCGTTCGTGGCGGGCACGGTACGGCGAGGGAGCTGTCGACGAACTGCGCGCGGCACTCGAGGCTGTGGTCGGCGACGGATCGGTCTCTTCGTCGCCCCTGGCCGCCGGGCTCGTGCCCCATCGCGACAACTGGCGCGCCAGGGTGCGACCTCCACAGACGTTGCCGCACTGCCCGATGGTGCTGCATCGCGGCGGGTACCCCGACGGCAGCTGAGCGCGGCCCGGATTCGCCGCGGGAGGGATGTGGCAGGCTGGGCCCATGCACGCCTTCCGACGTGACGACGCGCTCCGCCGCCTCGCCGACGAGGAGTTCGACGTGCTGGTGGTGGGCGGTGGAGTCACCGGTGCCGGTGTCGCGCTCGACGCGGCAAGCCGCGGCCTGCGGACCGCTCTCGTCGAGAAAGAGGACTTCGCCTCGGGCACCTCGTCCAAGTCCTCGAAGATGGTGCACGGTGGCATTCGCTATCTGCAACAGCGCGAATTCCGCCTGGTCTACGAGAATCTGGCCGAGCGCCAGCGTCTGCTGGACAACGCCCCCCACCTGGTCAGCCCACTGCCCTTCTTGATCCCGCTCTTCGGGCGCGACGGCGTCGTCTCGAAGGCGGTCGCCCGGTCCTACTCCTGGGCGCTGTGGATGTACGACCTCACCGGCGGGTGGCGCATCGGCCAGCGCCATCGCGAGGTCGACAGAGCGGACGCGCTCGCCCGCCTGCCCACACTCGACACCGCGCACCTCGTGGCGGGGTTCCTCTACTACGACGCACGAGCCGACGACGCCCGCCTCACGCTGACCATCGCCCGGACGGCGGCGCTCGAGTACGGGGCCGCTGTCGCCAATTACCTGCCGGTGGTGCGTCTCACCACCGGCGACGACGGCCGATCGAACGGTGTGCTGGTGCGGCCGGTGCCCAACGACGAGTCGGCTGACTTCCCGATCAGGGCACGGGTCGTGGTCAACGCCACCGGTGTGTGGGCCGACGCGGTCCGCGCACTCGACGAGGGCACCCCGCCGCATTCCATCCGCCCCGCCAAGGGCGTGCACATCACCGTCCCTGCCAGTCGGATGCCGTGTGACATCGCGGCGGTGATCCCCGTCCCCAAGGACCGGCGATCGATCTTCGTCGTCTCGTGGCCCGAGACCGATCTGGTCTACCTGGGCACCACGGACACCGACTACGCCGGCCCGCTCGACGACCCGGCCTGCACCCCCGAGGACGTCGACTATCTCTTGGATGCAGCCAACGCGGTGACGACGTCACGGCTCACCCGGGCCGACGTCACAGGCGTCTGGGCCGGCCTGCGGCCGTTGCTCGCGCCGCCCGAGTCGGGCCGGCACGTCTCGGAACGGACGTCGGACCTCTCGCGCCGGCACACCGTCAAGACGTCGCCACACGGGGTCGTCACCGTCACCGGGGGCAAACTCACGACGTACCGGAAGATGGCGGAGGACACTGTCGACGCCGTGGTCACAGTCCTCGGCGAGTCGCCGCGCCGCCGGCGCTGCGTGACCAAGTCGCTGCGCCTCGTCGGCGCGACGACCAAGACCCGCGACCCGGTGTCCCGAGCCCAGCCCCATGCCCGGCTGATCGGTCGCTACGGCACCGAGTCACCGGCGGTGTTGGCCCTGGCGGACGGGCGACCCGAGCTCTTGGAACCCGCGATTGCCGGCCTGCCCTACACCAGGGCGGAGTTCGTGTACGCGGTCCGCGAGGAAATGGCGTGCACGCTCGACGACGTGCTGTCGCGGCGGACCCGCTCGAGGATCCTGCGTGCGCAGTCGACGATGGATGCCGCCACGGCGGTGGCGGCACTGATCGCCCCGGACATGGGATGGGACGACAAGGAAGCCGGCGATCAGGCGGCCCGCTTCGTCGAGGCGGCACACAAAGAGCTGCTGACCGCCGGGCTCGACCTTCCGTGACCGAACCCACGCCGGTCACGCCCATCGACGCCGGTGGCCAGGAGGTACGCGACCGTCTGGGCGCATCGGTGACGGAGGTGGCCGCCGACGTCGTGGAGCGCATCGGTGCCACGGGCGCCGCCGTCTCGACCGACGACGAGGCTCGGGCCGAGGCGGCACGCGACTGGTGGCCGCTGGCCATCGGATGGGCGGCCGAGGGCGGCGTCCCCCAGCGCCCCGCCGCGGTCGTCCGGCCCGACACGGCGGCACAGGTCGCCGAGGTGCTCGCCGTCTGCAACGAGGCTCGGGTGCCGGTGACCCCTGCGGCCGGACGCAGCGGCGTTTGCGGCGGCTCCATCCCGGTCCACGGCGGCGTGTCACTCGACCTCACCGGCCTGGCCGGTCTGCGTTCGGCCGACGAGACCTCGCTCACCGCGGATATCGGTGCGGGCACCTTCGGCCCGGACCTCGAGGTGGCGTTGGGCGACGTGGGGGCCGGCTACACCCTCGGACACTGGCCCCAATCGATGGACCTCTCGACCGTGGGTGGGTGGCTGGCCTGCCGGGGGGCGGGGCAGTACTCGACGCGCTACGGGAAGATCGAGGACATGGTGATCGGGCTGGAGGTGGCCCTCGCCGACGGCCGCATCGTCCACACCGAGGGCAAGGGGCCCCGGGCGGCCACCGGGCCGAACCTGACCCAGCTCTTCGTGGGCAGCGAGGGGACGCTCGGCGTGATCACCGAGGCCCGCCTGCGCATCCACCCCCTTCCGGCTGCCCAAGAACGCCGCGCCTTCGGCTTCCCCAGCTTCGCTTCCGGCCTCGAGGCGTGCCGGAGGATCCTGCGCCGCGGTGCCACGCCTGCGGTCCTGCGCCTCTACGACCAGACCGAATCGGAACGGAACTTCGACCGGCCCGACACCAACGTGCTCATCGTGCTCGACGAGGCCGACCTCGAGATCGTCACGGCCACCATGGCCGTGGTCGATGCGGAGTGCACGGCCGAAGCCGGGGCCGAGGTGCTCGACACGTCCCTCGTCGAGCGGTGGCTCGGGCACCGCAACGACGTCTCCGCCCTGGCGCCCCTCTGGCGTGCCGGGATCGTCGTCGACACCGCCGAGGTGTCGGGACCGTGGGCGGCGCTCCCCGGTCTCTTCGACGAGGTTGTCGGTGCCCTTCAGGAGATCGAGGGGACGCTGGCCGCATCGGCGCACCAGTCCCACGCCTACCTCGACGGCGCGTGCCTCTACTTCACCTTCGGCGGGCGCGGGCCCGAGGGCGACGGCGAATGGCGCGAGCGCTACTACCGCCGGGCCTGGGACGTGGTGACCGACGCCACCCTGGCCCACGGCGCCGCCATCAGCCACCACCACGGCATCGGGTTGAACCGCTCTCGCTTCCTGCCGCGCGCCCTCGGCACCGGGTTCGCCGTCCTCCAGGGCCTGAAGTCGACCTTCGACCCCAACGGGGTCCTCAACCCGGGCAAGTTCGGCCTCGATTCACCCTTCGGGCCGCCACCCTGGTCGTGAGCACGCCGGGAGCGGGCATCCTGGTCGTCGACGTGGGCACCTCGAGCGTCCGCGCTGCGGTCGTCCGGCCCGATGCGACCGTCGAGCACGAGCACCGCCTCCCGCTTCTCCCCGACTCCCCCGCCCCCGGTCTGGTCGAGTTCGACGCCGCCGCGCATGGCCGAGGCCGCGCTCCGCGTCGCCCATGCCGCGCTGGCCGAGAGCGGACCCGTCGCGGGTGTCGGCATCGCCAACCAGCGCGCCTCGAGCATCGTGTGGGAGCGCGCCACCGGGACACCCCTGGCCCCCGGCATCGGATGGCAGGACCTGCGCACCGTGGGCACCTGCCTGGTGCTCCAGGCCGAGGGCATCCGCCTGGCCCCCAACGCCTCGGCCACCAAGCTGATGGCAATCCTCGACGAGGTCGACCCCGATCGCGCACGAGCCGAGCGGGGCGAGTTGTGCTTCGGCACGGTCGACGCCTGGGTGGCCTGGACGCTCGCCGGTGGTGCGGCCGCGGGGGCCGACGCGCTGCACGTGACCGACGCCACCAATGCCGCCGTCACAGCCCTGGTGGACCCCGCCACCCTCGACTGGGACGAGGCCCTGCTCGAACGTCTGAGGATCCCACGTCCGCTGATGCCGAGCGTGGTCGACTCCGCCGGCGCCCTCGGAGCGGCGGCGGCGCTGGCGGGAGCACCTCCCCTCTGCGGAATCGCCGGCGATCAGCAGGCGTCTCTGATCGGCCAGGGGTGCACGCTGCCCGGCCTGGCCAAGGCGACATTCGGGACCGGAGGAATGCTCGACCAGTGCACGGGCCCGGGAAAAGGCCCTTCGGGCGTCGCCGCGGCGAGGCCGGGACCTTCCCCATCGTGGCGTTCCGCGTGGGGGGCACGGTCACGTGGGGCACCGAGGCGGTGATGCTCTCGGCAGGGACGGCGATCGAGTGGCTGCGCGACGACCTCGGGATCATCGCCACCTCGGAGGAGTCGGCCGTGGTCGCCACCCGCTGCGAGTCCTCGGGGGACGTGTGGTTCGTGCCCGCCCTGCTCGGGCTGGGTACGCCCGTGTGGGACTTCGGTGCCCGCGGCACCCTCGTCGGTATCACCAGGGGCACCGGCCGTCCCGAGGTCGTGCGCGCCGTGCTCGAGGGCGTCGCCCAGCGCGGGGCCGACCTGGTCGAGGCATCCGAGCGCGACAGCGGGCATCCCATGGCGTCGCTGCGCATCGACGGCGGCATGTCGGACAACGCTGTGTTCACCGCCGCACTGGCGGACTCCATCGGCCGGCCCGTCGAGATCTCACCGGTTCTCGAGGCCACCACCTTGGGGGCGGGCCTGCTGGCCGGGCTGGCAGCGGGGATCTACACGTCGACCGACGACCTGGCCGGCACCTTCTCGCCACGCCGGGTCGTCGAACCCTCGAACACCGAGTCGGCGCGCACTGCGGGTCGCGAGCGCTGGCTGGCCGCCCGGGCCAAGGCCGAAGCCACCATTCCTGAGCTCTCGGGCATCTCCTTCTGAGCGGGATCACTCCTGCTCAGAAGGAGATCGCTCCTCCCGAGATTCCCCTTCCCCGTGAACCGTGCGAGGACTATCTCCTCGCGGCGTGCTTGGGTATGCGGCGGCGCCGGCGGGCCAGGGCCACCAGGCCTGCGCCCAGCAACAGGGCGCCGAGGCCGATGATCCACTCCTGCGAGAGGAGGGCACCGGTGAAGGCGATGGCCGGAGCGGTGCTCGGCGACGTCGTCGGCGAGGGGGCAACCGCGGTCGGCGTGGTCGGTGTCGTCGTCGGCGCCGTCGCGGGCGAGGTGGTGGGTGCCGCCGTCACCGGCGTGCTGACGGTGTTGGTCGGGCACGGCGTCGGGACCGCACCGGGCGTGCCACAGCTCGGGCCGTCCCATGAGCCCGTGTTGGTGATCGTGCCCGTGGCGTCGCTGGCGTTCGCCGTCACCGAGAAGGTGAGGGTGTAGGAGCCCCCCGGGGTGACGCCGGCCGGGATGGTCCAGGTGATGCCCGAGCTGCTCACCGCCACCGAGCAGCTGGGGGGCCCGCCGGTGGCGCAGGCGGGCGAGCCCGAGACCAGCGTCGTGCCCGTCGGCGCAGCGTCGGTGACCACGATCGGAGCGGCGGTGGTGGCCGTCCCGGCGTTCGTCACGGTGAGCGTGTAGGCGATCGGCGTGGATGAGCCGGCAACCACGCCGCCGCTCGGGCTGGCCGTCTTGGTGACGGTGATCTGACTCACCGAGAGCGTGAGCGTCGAGGTGCCCGTCACCGGATCCCCGCCGTTGGGCGGCGTCCCGTTTGCCGTGGCGGTGTCGCTGACCGACCCGTTGTTCAGGTCGGCCTGGGTCACGGTGTAGACGGCATGACACGCGTCAGTCGCCCCGGGTGCGAGGGTGATGGACCCGTTGGTGCCCGTCGTGCACGTGATCGGGCCGAGGCTCGACCCGAGCGAGGGCGACGCCTGGGCGTCGTTGACCCCGACGTCGTTGAGCGTCACGTTGCCGGTGTTGGTCAGGGTGAATGTGTAGTTCGCCGTCTGGCCCACCGCGCTCACCGCGGTCACGTCTGCCGTCTTGACCACCGAGATGCCCGGGGTCTGGACAGCGGTGACCGAGGCCGACGAGGTCCCGGTCACCGACTGCCCACCGCCGGCGCCATATGCCGTGCCAGTGTTGTCGACCGAACCGGCGTCGATGTCGGCCCGGGTGGTGACGTAGGTGGCGCTGCAGGTCTCGGACGTTCCCGGGGCCAAGGAGAGGTCCGGGCAGTCGATGGCCGAGAGGCCGGCCATGGGGTCGCTCACCGAGACAGATGTCAGCGTCACGTTGCCACTGTTGGTCACCGTGTAGGAGTAGTCGATCGTCTCCCCCGGGGCGTTGACGGTGTTGCCCGCACCGGGCGCGACCGCCGTCTTGGCCAGCGAGATGGACGGGCTCTGGACGGCGCTCACCGTCGCCGACGACGTGTCGGTGACCGTCTTGGCGCCTCCGGTGCCGTGCGCCGTGCCCGTGTTGTTCACCGAACCGATGTCCACGTCGCCCTGGTTCGTCGGGTAGGTGGCCGTGCACGTCTCGGAGGCTCCGACCGCCAAGGTGGCAGAGGGGCAGGCGATGGCTGAGAGGCCGATCATCGGGTCGGTGACGTTGACCGAGGTCAGCGTCACATTGCCGGTGTTGGTCACCTTGTACGAGTAGGAGATCGTCTGGCCCGGCGCCGAGTAGGTGTTGCCCGGGCCGGGCGCGACCCGCGGTCTTGGCCAGCGTGATGGCCGGGGACTGGACGGCGTCCACGGTCACCTTGTTGGAGGTCCCGCCGACGGTGCCTCCCGCGGGTGCGGTGCCCGTCGCGCTGGACGTGTCGGCCACCGATCCGTTGTAGAGGTCGGCCTGGGTCACCTGGTAAGTGCCGACGAACGTAGCGATCTGGCCGGCGGCGAGGCTGATGCTGTTGCCGCTACAGCTCCCGCCCGGCGAGGTCAGCGACTGGCAGGTCGGCCCGGCGGTCAAAGCCCCGGCCGGCGCGACCGGCAGGTCGGTGACCCCGACCCCGGTCAGTGCGAGCGGGCCGGTGTTGGTCACCGTGTAGGTGTACGAGATGGTGGCGCCGACGGCCGTATACGACGAGGTGGTGGTCGCCTTCACGATGGAGAGGGACGCCGGGGTGTTCGTGAAAGTACAGACCACCTGCGCGCCCGAGTTGCCGGCCGGGCTCGGGAAGCTGAAGGTCGTCGTCGTCCCGGTCCCGCTCGACACGCTCGTCGACCCGCTCAGGCACGAGTAGGTCGTCTTGTAGTTGGCCAGGTTCGCTCCTGCGGCGGCCGTCTCCGTCGCGGTGTAGGAAGTGCCGGGAATGCCGACGACCGGGCCGGCGACCTCGCCGGTACCGGTCTGCAGCCCGGTGGACGAACCGGTGGTCGTGCCGGTGTTGCCGCTCGCGATGCCGCCCCCGGTGATGGTCAGGGTGAACTGGTCGCCGCTGCCCACACGCCCGACGATGTCCTTCTGCGCGGACAGCGAGCCGTTGAAGGTGCAGCTGGCCAGGTCGCTCGGCGTGCCCGAGATCCCGCTCTGCGAGCCGAGGTCGGTGATGATGCCGGTGTTGGGGTTGACCGAGTAGAGCTCGGCCTGGATGGTCTCGACGTAGAGGGTCGAGTTGGCGGCGTAGGCAATGCCGACGTACTGCTCGGTCTTCGTCGCCGTGATGGTGGCGAGCGTGTTGAAGGCCAGCGTGCCGCCCGCAGAGATCGACGATGCCGAGATGGTGAGGAGCTTGGCCGAGTTCGACGTCGAGCCTGCCAGCAGGGTCGCGTTACCCGAGCCGTCGAAGGCGATGTCGCCGTAGTCGTACGACAGGCCGGTCGGCGGCGTGACGGTCCCGACCGCCGAGGACGTGTGGGTCGTGGGGTTGAAGACGAAGAGGAAGAACTTGTTCTCGGCCGAGTTCCAGCCGCCGTAGTAGTACTCGCCGTTCACCGGGTCGACGCCGCCGGCGATGATCTCGCTGGCGCCCGACGCCGTCATGCCCATGTAGTTGGTGGGGGTGGCGGTCGCGATGTCCTCGACGCTGACCGTCGTGGTCCCGCCTCCGGTGATTGACATGTCCGCGCTGAAGGCGGTGGCCCCGTTGGCTGCGATGGCCAGCGCATTGACCTGCCCCGTGCCGATGTTCGACGGTGTCGCCGCCGAATTCACCCGTGTGGTGTAGTTCAGCGAGTACAGGTCTCCGCCGGTCGTGACGTTGTAGATGGTCGGTGCCGAGCAGCTCAGCGGCGGATTCGGCACTGCCGCGCCCACCGAGGACGTCGTGAGCCCGGCGAGACCGGGCGTGTCGTTGACCAACGAGCTCAGGCCGGCCGATATCGAGGGAAGGGTCACGACGGCAATCGAAACCGCTGCCGTCGCCGCGAAGGCCGCACGAACCCCCGTAGGCCGAAATCTCATCGTTTCCTCGCCAAGTCTGAGACCGCTTGCCCGCCGTGATGACGAGGGGCATCGCCGCCTTCGATTGATCACGGGGATTGTAAGCACCTTTCTGCAAAAGTTCCACAACGAAGGCCCAATTACGCTCAAGGCACCAGGCGTTTCTGCCGAATTGCAGCGCCGCGTCATTCCGGTCGCACGTGCGTCCCCTCCCGCCGTGACCGGCAGCCCGGACGCGATCGTGCCGTGGTGCGCCGCCCTCGGGTTAGAGCCGTGTGGCCCTAATTCACGTGCGCTACAACGCTTGGCCGTCCGACACGGCCATTGCCATCCGTATGGACTCCGACCGAGCGCGCGTTCGGGCACACGGGTCGCAGTTGGTGCGGGGGCGCGGCCCTAGCCGGCCGCATGGGCGAGCGCGGCGCCCCAGCTCGAGCCGGACTGGAGCAGGGGCCTGAACCCCATCAGCTGGCGCGGTTTGCCGATCGCCATCACGGCACGCAAGCGGCCGGCACGGCCGTAGAGCGCGAGGAACCTGCCCTCCGCCAGTGACCCTTCGGTCACCACGACCTCGTCGTCGCCCCGCGGGCTCCCGAGAACCTGGAACCGGATACCGAACTGGTCGGACCAGAAGTACGGGATCGGCGTGAACGACGGCGCCTCGGACCGGCCGGCCAGCAGGCTGCGACCGGCGGCGACGCCCGCCTCGGCGGCCACCTGCCAGTGCTCGATCCGGATCTGCTCCTCGCCTCGGTCGTGACGCCACGTCCAGCGTGCCACGTCGCCGGCCGCCACGATCCCGTCGGCGGCGAAGAGGCGGTCGTCGCACACCACGCCGTTGTCGACCGTCAGATCCGAGCCGTCGAGCCATTCGGTCTGGGGCACCACCCCGATCCCCACGATGACGACGTCGGCCACCACGGGCTGGGCGCCGGCGAGCTCGACCACCAGCGACGGCGCCCGCTCCGACGACGCCCCGGGCGCGACATCCGCATCGGTCCCCTTGCGCACCCCGGCCACCGACACGCCGAGCTGGAGGTCCACGCCGTGCGAGCGGTGCAACGACGCGCAGTGCTCGCCCACCATCGGGCCGAGCACCGGCCGCAGCGGGATGTCGAGTGCCTCGAGCACGGTGATGCGGCACCCGAGGCCGACGCAGGTGGAAGCCACCTCGGCCCCGATGAACCCGGCGCCGATGACCACGACCCGGGCCCGGTCGACCGCGGTGACGGCCGCCCGCAGGGCGACCGAGTCGTCCAGTGTGCGCAGGGTGAAGAGGCCGTCTCGCTGGCTGAGGGAGTCGGTGCCGGGCAACCGGCGCGGCGCCGCCCCGGTGGCGAGGACCAGCCCGTTCCCCTGCAGCACGGTGCCGTCGTCGAGTTCGACCTTACGCGCCGACACGTCGAGGCTGACGGCCCGGCGGCCGAGCACCTCGTGCACCCGCAATTCGCTCGAGCGCCGCTTGTCGGCCAGCACCGCCTTCTCGGGGGGCCAGGTCCCGGCCAGCACCTGCTTGGACAGGGGAGGTCGGTCGTAGGGGAGGTGACGCTCCTCACCGACCAGGGAGATCGTTCCTTCGTAGCCCTCGCCGCGCAGGGTCTCCACGGCGCGCCACCCCGCCAGCGACGCGCCCACCACCACGACGGTGCTGTCCTCGCCCAATGCGTCCAGCGCGCTCACCCGCCGAACATGGCCATCCACTCCTGGGCGGAGCGCGGCCGGAACACGTAGTTCCACTTACGGGTCTCGCCCATGCTCTGGGAGGCGTCGGCCGAATAGAGATGACCAGGGAACAAAATGGCGTCGTCGGGCACGCGGGCGAGCCGGGTGTGAATGGACTCGTACATCGCCAGGGGGTCCGAGCCCGGGAAGTCGGTCCGTCCGCAGCCCTCGAGGAACAGGGTGTCCCCCGCCACCAGTCGCCCGTCGACGAGGAAGCACTGGCTGCCCGGCGTATGGCCGGGGGTGTGGATGAGCTCCACCGTCACGTCACCGACCCGGAGCACGTCGCCGCTGTGGTGCCCGACGAGGTCGGCGGGCCCGACCCCTGTCGTCCGCTCCACCCAGGGCAGCTCGTCGGCCTGGACGTGGACCGGCACCTGGACCTTCTCGAGCAGGGTGCTGATGCCCTCGAGCGACCAGCCCCCCATCTGACCCCCGAGGTGATCCGGGTGGAAATGCGTCCCGAGCACACCGGTCAGTCGCATTCCGTCTTCGTCGAGGATGTCGAGGAGATCCTGGACCGCGTACGCGGGGTCGACGGCCACGGCCTCACCCGTCTCGCGGTCGCCGATCAGATAGACGAAGTTGACCATCTGACGGGCCATCATGTCGCCGTACGCGAAGTCCCGGCCCGAGAGTAACTGGCGGAAGTACACCCTCTCGTCCCCGAACGGCTCCCCCGCGACCCCGTCGCCGGCGCCTTTGCCGGCTGCGTCGTTACTCATCGTCTTCTCCTCCCGCGCCCGAGGCTGCTGTCTCGGCGGCGAGCGCGTCCAAGCGTGGCACGAGCTCTTCGACCTGAGCCCGCGTGTGCCGGAGGCGACGGTCGAGCTCGTCGATCAGCGCGGTGGCCCGCTCGAGCCTCGTGACGAGCACGTCGACATCGACCTCTCGCTGCTCGAAGAAGTTGACGATCGAATCGAGCTCGCGGCTGGCCTCGGTGTAGCTGAGGGACTCGACCGGGACCACCTCGTCGTGGGCGCCAGCGCTCATCGGTGCCCTCCTTCCTCGGTCGCATCGGCCGTGTTGCCCGTCTCGGCTGCGGTGGTGGTGCCGTCGGCCGGCGACGTGCGCTCGACGCGGCTGTGCGCGGTGCCGTCAGCGAAGCGGGTCACGATCTCTTGCCCCGGTGCCAGCTCCCGTGCGCCGCGTACCAAGGATCCGTCAGCGGTGAGCGTGAGGCTGTAGCCCCGCTCGAGCTGGCGGTCCACGTCGTAGGCGGCGAGCAACCGGCGCCAGGCATGGAGCCGCTCGTCCTGGCGACCGAGATGCCCCGAGGCCAGCGGGCCGAGCCGGGCGGCGTGTGCCCGCAGGCCCGTTTCGCACGACTCCAGCCGCCCGGGGGCGACGCGTCCGAGCGTGATGGCCCGATTGGCCAGGCGCTCGCGGTGGACGCCCAGGTGGTGTCGGGCGGCCGCGGTCAGATGCCGCCGTGCCTGACCGTCACGGGTCTCGGCGTCGGCCAGGAAGCTCGGGATGCGCCGTGCCAACGCCTCGGCCGGCTCCGCCACATGGGTGCTCCACCAGCGCCGGGCGGCCAGGACGAGCTGCTGGCCGCACTCGGTGGGCGTGATGCACGCGCGCGCCGCCACCACGTCGGCCACAGTCTCGTCGCCGCTGTGGCCGATCCCGGTGAATACCGGTTTGGCGCACGCGGCCACGGCCCGTGCCACCACCTCGGTCTCGAAGGCGGCCAGATCGGCGCGAGCCCCGCCGCCGCGGACCATGGCGACGACGTCGCAGTCGCTCCTCGACAGCATGCTCAGGGCGCGGGCGATGGAGGCGGGCGCACCCGGGCCTTGCACCGGGACCTTGACGTGCGAGACCGCGAACCCGAGGCCCGAGCCCGTCAGCTGGCCGAGGAAGTCGCGGCAGCCGTCGGTGCCGGGGCTCGCCACCAACCCGACGTGCAGAGCGACCTCGGGATGAGGGATGGACGCGTTGGCGCGGAGCAGCCCCTCGGTCTCGAGCCTGGCCAGCAGCTGGGCCCGCTGGGCGGCCATCCGGCCCAGCAACGCGGTGACGTCCACGTCGACGAGGATGAGGCTGATCTCGCCCTTGGCCCGGTAGAGGTCGAGCGTGCCGCGGAGCACCACCACCATCCCCTCCGCCAGCTCGATCCCGGCCTTCCCGAGCCGGTGCCGCAGCGGCGCCCATGTGGTCCGCCAGCACTTGACGCTGAGGGTGGGCACGCCGCCGCGGCCACGCGTCCGTACGGCGCGTCCGTCGTCGTCGGGATCGATCAGGTCGATGAAGAGATGGCCCGAGCGGTGGTCCGAGAGATGGCTGATTTCGCCACGGACCCACAGCGGCCGGTTGCGCGGGAAGGCCCGGCTGAGGGCACCCTCGACCGACTCGTAGAGGCCGCCGATGGAGAGGACGTCGGGATGGGTGTCGCGGTGCAGTTCGGGGTCGAAGGCATCGTGGCGGGACCCGTCCCCGCCGCCGGAACGAGCTGGCTCGGAGGCCGGGGCGGCGGACTGGGGCGGAGCCTCGGGATCGAAGAGCTGATGGGAACCGCCGGACACGCCGACACCCTACCGATGCCCTGTGCGGTCACCGGCCGGGCCGGGCGGGTGCCACACTGGACGGCGACGGTGAGTCGGCCAGGTGGCCGCGGCACGGGTCGCTTCGGCGGGACCGTGTCGAGGAAGGTCGGGACTCCGCAGAGCAGGGTGCTGGCTAACGGCCAGTCGGGGTGACCCGCAGGACAGTGCCACAGAAAGGAAACCGCCGATGACGGGCCTCCAGGCCCGCACAGGCAAGGGTGAAAAGGTGCGGTAAGAGCGCACCAGCGACGGGGGTGACCCCGCCGGCTCGGTAAACCCCACCCGGAGCAAGGCCAAGCGTGGGAGACGGGCTGCTCGTCCGGTCTCTGAGAAGGGACGCTCCCCAGGTAGGCCGCGCAGATGGATGGCCACCCAGGCTCTCTGCCTCCCATGGAGGAGCGGGCTGGACAGAATCCCGCCTACAGGCCGGCTCACCGTCAACTCCTGGTCACAGCACCGTCAGCGAAGGATGTGACACGAGGCTGACACACCTCCACGGGCAAGCGGTGTGCCACTCCCATACGGTGTCGCTCCGTGGGCAATGGAGTGGCGATGTTGCCTAGGAGCCGAAGAGGCGAGGGATGATTCGAGACGTACTTGAAGAAGACAACGAGGGCAACCCGACGGTCATTTTCTTTACTGAGACGCCCGAGGATGAGGCTGCAGCTAGAGAAGAGCTGCAAGAGCTGTCGGCCCGAGCCGACGAAGTAGCTCGCTCACTCTCCATCGCCTGAGGGCCTTAAGCAATACACCTTGCTCTGGCGATCGTCAGCTGCCCATAGTCCTGATGGAACTGAGAATCAGCCCGCCCACTCAAGGCGGGGGCCCCCGCAGATATGCGAGTCGGCAGGTGTCCGAGCACAGATCAGCGTCGCCGAGCCTGGTCCACCCTTGCCCGTGGGCGTAGGCACGGAGGAATCCCGGGTTCACCCTCGCCTGGCGACCCATGCCCCGGCTTCATTGCCGAACCTGGCCGGTGCTGGGAGTGGTCTTGGGCCACCAGCTCCAAGCCACTCACTGCCGCGAGGCGCCGTCGTGGACGGGCCGCTGATTCAGCCCTCGAGGCCATCGCTGGTGGCGGGTGTGGGCCTGTCCTGAGCATCTCGAGGGACTGACGGCCCTGCAGGAATTCGGAGGTCAGTTCTCGGAAGCTCTGATGTCTAAGTCGAAGCTGTCAGCGGGAAGGTCAAGCTGGTGCGAGATTGCTGCGCGCGCGATCGAGTCAATGTGGGCGTGCTCCCAGACAGAGGCCAGAGCGCCAGGCACGGCCGGAACTGAAATGAACCACCTGGAGCCCGCTCTCTCGACAATGACCTGATACGTCACCCTCTCGCCGCCCGGCGGCTCCACCAAGTCCACGAGATGATTGTGCGTCAGAAACCGAACGACCGTTAGAGCCATTCGGTCCCCGGAGGGCCCAACCCCCGCACAACGTTTCCAGGTCGGGGCCTGCCCCGAGCATCTCGAGGGGCTGACGGGGCTCAGGGAGTTCGGGGGTTCGCGCTCCCCCAATGATTCCGTCTCGTCGTGATCGCGCCGGTATCAACGGTGGACCCGCGAAGCTCTGAATAGACCGGGAAGGGCATTTCCCAACCACCAGCGGCGGTGGCTGGTCCAAACTTCTGAACCGCCTTGGGGGTTGGACCGCGAAAGTTGGCCGCTGATTCAGGGTGTGGGCTTGTCCCGGCCACCTCGATGGACTTAACGGCTTCATCCACTTCAGGGCAGTGGGCGGTAGGTGGGTGTCGTCCCTACGGGACGATTGTGACAAGGTCCAGCGGCACTACGAACAGCTGGTTTCGCAGCTGGTTGCTCCGACGCTCCAACAACATGACGTCTCGCCATCGACCATCGAGCTGACCCAATCGTTCCCTACGCCCGACGACCCGGAAGCCACAGGCTTCGTGAAGCGCAAGGCTCGCCGTGTTCTCCGGGAAGATGCCTGTCTGGATCGTCCAGTTCCCCGCTGCCTCTGACGCTGCAATCAATGCGCAGAGAAGGCGCCGTCCGACACCACGGCCCTAGTGATCCGAATCGACGTAAATGCTGTTCTCCACCACTCCCGAGTAGGCGCAACGGTCCGAGACGGGGCTCGCCGCTGCCCAGCCGATGACTCGTCGCCCTCCACCGCAACGAGACGAAGGTTGGCAACATGCCCATCGTCGAAGACGTCCCACCCGGGAGTGTCAGTCTCGAAGGTGGCGTTTCCGCTCGCTATCCCTGCCGCGTAGATGGCCCGCACCGTCGGCCAGTCCGACGCGCGCATGGCCCTGATCTCGGTGCCCGACATTTGCCCACCATCATGGCCGAGACGTCGGGAGGATCTCGGCAAGGAGCAACTCAACGCGGTCCCTCACCGCTTGTCGAATCGGCCGGATCTCCTCGAGTGACTTGTCGGTCGGATCTGCGAGGTCCCAGTCTTCGTAGCGCTTGCCGGGGACCAGCGGGCAAGAATCGCCACAGCCCATGGTGACCACGACGTCGGCTGCCCCCAAGAACTCGTCGGTCCAGGGCTTGGGGAACTCTTGGGAGATGTCGATCCCAACCTCGGACATGGCCTTGACCACATCTGGGTTGAGCTGAGATCCCGGCTCCGATCCACCGGACCAGGCAATAGCTCGGCCCGCGGCAAGATGATTGAACCAGCCCAGCGCCATCTGGGAGCGCCCGGCGTTGTGCACGCAGAGAAAGAGCACGGCCGGCACGCTCGTGCCTGAGTGGTCACGGGAGTGAGCCAGGGCCTCAAGACGTTGAAGGGCGTACTTCTCTGCGGTTACCACCAGCCACTTCGTATTGGTGGCTCTCTTGGCGATGTCGTCGTAGCTCTCGCACACGAAGGCCTCGACGGACTCGAAGTTGAAGATGCCGTGGAACTTCGTGTGGAGCTGCTTGACCACGTGATTCAGCTGAACCTTCTGCTCGGGTGTCATGAGCTCGTATTCAGGCATGTCCTCCCCTTTCGATGCTGCGTGCTCCCCGTTGGGAGTGCAGGTTGGTCGTCCGTCACGGCGTCCTCAGTCACTGCTCGATGTCTGCTCTCGAACCCATGCCTGGGCCCCCATCTGCACGGCGTCCCAAGGGCTGCCGAGCGGCGGCGTGTAAGAGAGGTCGAGCTCGCTCATGGTGTCGACGGTCATCTCGTTGAAGATCGCTGCAGCAGCAATGTCGATGCGCTTGGCAACCTCGGCGTTCTTGTGCCCGAAGAGTTGGAGGCCGAGGAGTCGGCCGGTCCTGCGGTCGCCCGTGTAGCGCATACGAATGCGGTGGCTGCCTGGGTAGTACGCCTTGTGGTCGTCGGCCTCAAACTCGATCGTCACGGGATCGAAGCCGGCGGCAATCGCCTCGTGGTCACGCAGTCCGGTGCGCGAAGCCACCATGTCGAAGACCTTCACGACCTGGGTCCCGAGACTGCCAGCGAACTCGGCACTCGCACCGACGGCGTTGGCGCCGGCCACTCGACCCTGTTTGTGCGCCGTGGTGCCGAGCGGGAGGTAGGTGAGGCCGATCAAGCGGTGGTGAGTCACCACACAGTCCCCGGCGGCGAAAACGCCCTCGAGGTTGGTGCGCATGCCCCGGTCCACGCTGATGGCTGCGCCGATGCCGAGGGTGGCCCCGGCTTCGGCCGCGAGGGTGGTGTCGGGTCGCACGCCCACGACGACGAGCACCATGTCGGCATAGGTGGTCAACTCGGCGCCACACGACTCGACAGCGTCGATCTGGAAGCGGCCAACGGAGCCCTCAGGGGCTCGGACGATTCGCTTGACCGTCGTGTTGGTCCTGACGTCGACGCCGTGAGTTCTCAGCTCTGCATTAACCAGAGCGCCCAGGCTGGGGTCCACGGTCGGTAGCACCTCGGGCAGCTGCTCGAACTGGGTGACAGCCAGCCCGCGGGCCCGCAGACCCTCCGCCATCTCGAGTCCGATGTATCCCGCACCCACGATCGCCGCACTGGTCGGCTGGTCCTCCTCGAGCGTGCGCACCAGCTCAAAGGTGTCGCCCATCGAGTGCAACAGATGCACCCCGTCAGCTGGACCCAGTGCATCGGGGCCAACAAGTCCCTCGATGGGCGGCCGGGCCGAGACGGCCCCAGTGCCGACAACGAGCTGGTCGTAGGCGATCTGGTCCTCGACGCCCGTCTCGTCAACCACTTGCAGCAGGCGCGCAGCGACGTCGATCTTGGTGGCGGTGGTGTTGAGGCGGACCTGCATCCCGGTCGCCTTGAGGTCGTCGAGCGTGCGATGCGCGAGGTTGCGCCAGTGGGTCACCTCACCAGAGACGTAGTAGGGAATCCCGCAGATGGAGAAGTTCGGGTAGTCGTCGGCGACGACCACCGTGACCTCGGTGGTCGGGTCGAGCTCGCGGGCCCGCAGCGCGGCGCTGATCCCGGCGTCACTACCTCCGATGGCTACGAGATGCATTGGGAATCCTTTCCGAGGATTTGTCGAGAATCCGTCTTCAGCGTGTCTCGAGGTCGTTCTCACCACGCAGGTGGGGCTCGATAACATCGGCCGCTTCCGTTTTGGTCATGCCCGGGTACAAGCCTTTGATGAGACCGAAGGCCAAGACGCCACCGACAATCTGCGCGGAGATGAAGCTCGGGACCGACGAAGGCGCGATGCCGGCGAAGGTGTTGGAGAACATCCTCCCGACCGTGATCGCCGGATTGGCAAAGCTCGTACTGGACGTGAAGAAGTAGGCGGCACCGATGTAAGCGCCGACGGCGGCCGGGGCGAGATGGGACCGTCCAGAGCGCGCCAAGGCGAAAATCACCAGTATCAAACCGACCGTAGCTACGACCTCTGAAAGCCAATGTGGGCCGGACGCCCGGTGCTTGGTGGAGATGGAAATGGCGGCCTCCGAGAACATCGCATTGGCGAGGATCGCCCCGCATATGCACCCGAGCGTCTGGAACGGGAGGTAGGCGGCAGCGTCCTTCCACTTGAGACCGCCGAAGCCCGCGTCAACGAAGGAGACGATCGGGTTGAAGTGACCACCAGATATCGGCCCGAACATCAAGATGATGGCGAAGAGGCCCGCCGCCGTTGCCGCTGCGTTCTCGAAAAGCTGGAGTCCGACGTCGCCCGGAGAGAGGTTCTGCGCAGCGATACCCGAACCGATGACGATGGCGGCCAGAAAGGCGCTCCCCAAGAACTCGGCGAGCAGGCGCCGCCACAAGACGGTGTCCCTCACGGCTCGATCCCCCGATGGCCCGCCTCGTTCAGCAGCAGGCCGAAAAGCCAGGGGAGCACGTGCCCGCTCCCGTGAGGACGCTGCCGACTGCCTCGGGAACACAGCACGACCCGTCGCCGGCGATGCCAGTCTCGGCCGAGGCGTCGGCGAGGACGGTGTAGAACTCCCACGGAGCGCCATCGGGGTCGCTGACCCACACCTTGTCCTGGACGGCGAAACAACAGGTGGTCTGCTCTTGGACCTCGGTTTCGAGCCCCGTGTCGCTCAGGCGTCCGCTGGCGGCTGCCACCTCATCGGGGGTCTCGACCTCGACGCCAAGGTGGTTCAACGCACCACCCACTCCCTGGCCCCTGGCGCTGGTGTCCTCCATCAAGACGAGCTTGAGCGGCGGGTCTGCGATGGCGAAGTTGGCGTAGCCGGGGCGTACCTTGGCTGGTTCTGCGGCGAAGAGCTTGGAATAGAAGTCGATGGCGTCGTCGAGGTTAGAGACGTTGAGGGCGAGCTGGATACGTGACATGGCGGATCTCCGATTAACATTGATCTAGGTCGATACGACATTTTGGAGCATAGATAGACAGATGTCAATACGACTCGCTGGTGCAAGGAGCTGATATGGCGACGAGAACGACGACGAGACTCGATGGGACGACTTTTAGGGACGGGTGCTGCGTCCCGATCACCAAGGGCGAGCTCGGCGAGGCCGATGCCGTGCAACTGGCCGGGGTCTTTGCCGCCTTGGCCGACCCGGTGCGGCTGCGTCTCTTCTCAATCGTCGCCGCCGAGGGCGAGGTCTGCAGCTGCAACCTTGAGGAGCCACTGGCCAAGAGCCAGCCCACGATCTCACATCACACAAAGGTGCTCGCCGAAGCGGGCCTGATCGTCGGCGAGAAGCGGGGTCGCTGGATGTGGTGGCGCGCTGAGGCGTCCACGCTCGCCGCAGTGCGTAAGGCCCTGGGAGGGCGCTAAGTCGCGACGGCCGCAGCCGTCACGGACTCGATAAGACGTCAGACCCGACCTGCCATGCCAACGACGCTGGCAGTGGTCGTTGGGCTTGCCGGATAAGTAACCAAACGTACGTCCATCAACTCGCGGAACCTCGAGATAGAGCGCCGGCTCCAATCCGGCGACCACTCGTCTTTGTCCACGACGAACGCGCAGGACATCTGCGACAGAAGGGTGGCGCCCGACCTCCTCGCGCAGTCGGGACGGACTATTCAACGGCGACTGAGGCGACGTTTGTCTGAGACGACGTCGAGAACACCAGATTCCCCGTTGTTCCAGTGAAGGAGCCGGTCGCGGCATTCACGGACAGCGTGACCTGATAGATCTGAACGAGGTCTACGCCAATCTCCTCCTCGATGATCGGGCCGATGGCGCTGCCGCTCACGGTGCCAACGCCGGTCGTCATTGTGAAGGATCCCGTGAACGTGGACGGCGTAACGCAACCGGCCATGTTGAGGGTCACCTCACCGACGGCCGCGCTACCGGGGTATACCGCCTCAAGCGCACCATGCACGAAGCTACAGCCGTCTCCTCCGACAACGTCCGACCCCGTCACGATGAAGGACGAGTTGGCAAGGTCGGCAAGGCCCGGATTGGCCACGGTGATCGTGACGCCCGTACTAACGCCGCTGCCGCCCGGACCCGAGGCTACGGACACAAGAACGTATGACCCGTTAGGAACGGTCGTGGTGTTCCAGCGATCGAGCCATCCATAGATGGTGGCGGTGGCTGTGCCGATGAGGTGACCGGACAAACCATAGGTGCCGCCGAAGAGCGCGAACTCGACGCTGGTGGCGTTCGAGGCGACGGCGTCCAAGAGCGCGGCCGTCCCCGATTGGGTGGCCCCATTTGGCGGGATGAGCACCGTGGTCGTGGGCGCCGGGTTCTTCACCGTGATGGTGATGGGAATGCTGGTGTCGCTGTTGGCAGCGGCGTCGGTGGCAACGCTCTCGAGGCTGTAGGAGCCGTTGGGCACCGTCGTTGTGTTCCACTTAGCCAGCCAGCCAAAGATGGTGGGGGTGGCGGTGGCGATCACCGTGTCGCTCAGAGATCCGCCGCTCAGTTCGAAGACAACCTTGGTGACTCCGGGGGCGTCACCCGCCGCCGCGTCGATGTAGGGCGCACCGGCGAGGACTGCGCCGTTGGAGGGGGCGAGGACCCGAGTGAAGTACTGGGTCGTCGGCTGCACGGTGACCTGGAAGGTCCCGGTGGCGACGCGGCCGTTGGTGTCGAGCACCTGGCAGGTGACGGTGGTCGAGAACAGCGGGAAGGTCGACCCCGAGGGCGGCGTACAGGCACCGGGCGTGGCCCCGGGCAGAGAGGGTGGAGTGGGCCACATGACCACCGCCCCGGCGTTACTGGTAGCAACAACGGTCTGGTTGGAGGGCACGAGGATAGTGCCGGTGAAGTTGGCACCGGTGAGGGTGGCTCCGGTCAGGTTGGCGCTCATACAGAAGATCTGGCAGAAGGTCTGGAGAGTAGCCCCCGCGAGGTCAGCTCCCGAGAGGTTGGCCCCTGAGAGGTTCGTGAGGCCACACTGAGTGGCGGAAAGGGGGGTGGCGTTGGTGCAGACAGCAAAGGTTGCGTTGGCGAGATTGGCGTCGGTGAGATTGACGCCACTGAGAATGGACTCGCCGCATCCGGATGGTGCCAAAGTGCCGGTACCAAGTTGATCACAGACAGCGAATGAGACGTCAGACAGATCCGCGCTGGTTAGGTTCGTCCCGCCAAGAGTCGCGCTTGAGCATTCCGGCCCTGATGTAACACTAAAGGTGCAGCTGACGAATGTCGCTCCCGCCAGATTGGCGTATGACAGGTTGACACCCGTGAGGTTTGCCGTGGAGAGATTGGCGCCTGGACAGTTGGTGAAGTTCAAGGGCGTCGGGTTCGAGACAATGGTGCATCCGTCAACGACCATCTGGGCGGACGCCGACGCCGAGGTGACTACGACAGTGAGTGGGACAAGGGCGACCGCAATCAACAGGGCTGTCCCGGTCAGCCGCAGAAGGCATCTCGTCATGACCAACCCCGATCACTCGTGCGCCCGTCACCGTACGACGTTTGAGCAATCGAATCCAGCGACACCGGGAGAAGGAGTCTGATCAGCAGACCGATGCGGGTCGTGCAACTGATTGCTCTCCTGTCTCGCTCGTGTTCTGCCGTCCTCGGGGATCGCTTTTCATCTATGAAGGAGCGCAGTTTGTCAAGCAGCCCCGGCCCGAAGGGACGGGTCAGTTCCTTCCTGGCTGGCTCACTGATGACCGGACGCGCAGGCGCGACGAACCAGAGAATGCACCGTGTGGAGATGGTTGGGCAGGGCAGTCAAGGTCGGCCGAAGGCCGCCCAGAGGGGGCAACCTTGACGGCCCGATCAGTGTGCTGTCACACCATGGGTGACGAAGCTCCGTCAGGGGCTTCGTGGTCGGTTCCCTCGTGATGCCGTGTCGGGAACGCGTGCGACCTGCCCCAGTGCCAGGCGAGCTGGCTGGGCGACCCAAGAACCCGGGCGCCGTTCATCTCTTCGTCCGAACTGGGACGTGGGGTGGTCCGGCCGCAACCGCTGGGCTCAATCAGATCCTCGGTCTCGCCGCCGAGCGGGAGCCATGAAAAGCGCCGAGCTCGCAGCGCGTTGCGTCCGTTCCGGGTCTCACCCGGTCGTCTGGGCCAGGCAACGGATCTCGCCGTCGCGCAGGCCGTAGTAGACGAGGGTGAGAAGTTTGCGCGCCGCGGCCACGCGGCCGATCTTGTTGCCCCGGCGCTCGGCCACTCGGTGGTGGTGGCGGCCCACTGCGGTGGCGCCGCGCTGGTGGGCCACCGCCTCGACGGCGGCCCAGCGCACGAGGCGAGAACCCTGTTTGGTGATGTGACCTCGACGGACCTTCTCGTCGAACTCGTGGTGGGTGGGGGTGAGCCCGGCCCAGCTGCACAGGTGCCTGGCGCTCTTGAACCGCGAGACGTCACCGATCTCGGCCACGAAGACGGCGGCCAGCACCGGGCCGACCCCAGGTATCGCCACGATGGCCTGGTAGCCGAGGTCGCCGGCGAAGTAGGGGCCGACCTCCTTTTCCAACATGTCGACTTCCCGGTCGCAGATCTCGAGCAGGTCGAGCAGCGACTCGACACGGACTCGGTAGGCGTGGGCAAGCTCGGTCTCGAACAACAGGCGCCGGCCACCGACACCGAAGAGGTCGCTCATCGGCACCGCCACCCCCTCTTTAGCCAGCACCGAGTGCACCTGGGACTTGAGGTTGCCGCGCAGCTGAACGAGCTTCGCGCGGTAGCGGATGAGCTCACGCAGTTCGCGCAAAGGCGGCGGGGCGATCCAGGCCTCGGCCAGTCGTCCCATGCGCAGCAAGTCGACCAGGTCGGTGGCGTCGCGCTCGTCGTTCTTGACGCGCCGGTGTCCCCAGTTGTTGCCGAGTGGATGGGCGAGATGGACCCTGGCCCCGCACTCTTTGAGGACGTCAGCCGCCCAGTACCAGCCATAGGTGGCCTCGAGGACCACATCTGGATGCGGGCCTGCCTTGGTCACCTCGGCCGCCAGTGCAACCGGGTCGTTGTCGATGCGGACCTTGTCCAGGGTCTCGCCGGTCTCGGTGCGCCGGACGATCACGCTGCGGCGCCGGTGCAGGTCGATGCCGACGTACTGTGTCTGGTGTTCCACGGGAGTCTCCTTCCGTCGATGACGGGTTGGTTTCGCAACCCCAAGTGTGCTGTGCACACCTGGTCCGGATCGACGGGGGGACTCTCGTGGGGACACCTCCTTGCGCCGGGCCGGTGGGGGTGACGCTCTGAGCGGACATGCGACCGTTCCTCGCTTGCGGCGTCCGGCCCGATGCGCCCCACCAGGCCCGTCACGCAGGAGCGGCGCTGCGCTCCTTCATCACATCAGATGGAGGTGCATCGCACGGTGGAACACCGACAGTGTGATCGTCGGCACCTGTACGCCCCGAAGGCGCGTCCAACGGGGAGATGACCTCAGCCTCAGTCAGTAGGGGGCGGTCGCGACCTCGCTCCTGAGCGTGGTCACCACCCTCACCATGTCCCGCGATTTTCGCATCCAATCACCTCGACCGTGGCCTGCGCCTTGGCCGTGCCGTTCGAAATAGCGTGCAGATCGGGCGTCACTTGCACGAAGCGGAGCTCGACCAGCAGCGCGGGTACTAGCACGAGGTCCGGTGGAGGGTAACTCCCTTGGCGAGGGGGCCCCTTCTGCACAACACTTGAGCTGGAAGCGACCGCACCGTGCCGGTCGTCGGAACCATGCGACAGGCGAGGAGGAGGTTCGGGTGTGAGCCGAGCGGTCGTGCGCGAATCGTCTTACCGTTTCCGGGCCACGTTCCGCCAGCGCGTGGGCGGGTACCTGACGCTGGTCGTGCTCCTCGCCCTCGTGGGTGGCGTCGCCATGGCGGCGGCGGCGGGGGCGCGCCGTACACAGTCGTCCTTCCCGGACTATCTGGCGAGCACCAACCCCTCGGACGTACAGATGTTCACGGAGTTCGCCCCCATCTCGAACACGGGGTACTCGAAGAACGTGGCCGACGCGGTGGCCCGGGTCCCCGCCGTCGCACGAGCCGTCACCGTCGTCGGCTTCGACGGCAACCTGCAGGTCCTAGGCAAGCAAGCATCGGGAGTCCCAGGCGAGGCACCGCCTGCCCTCGAGGGCAGCACGGGCAGCGACGCCGAGTACTACGCAACCGACCGGGTCACGGTGCTGCGGGGCCGCATGGCCGACCCGGTCCGTCCGGACGAGATCGTGATGTCCTCGGGGGCGGCAGCGCAGTTCGGGCTGCACCTTGGATCCACCCTTCGCGTGGCCTTCTTCACCGACGCGCAGACGAGCGCGCCCACCTTCGCCGGCTACCCGAAGGACAAGCCCCACCTCATCGTCCCCTTCAAGCTCGTCGGCATCGTCGAGTGGAACACCCAGGTCGTCCAAGACGACGATGCCGCCCTCGGCAACCAGATCGCGGTCATGACTCCCACGCTGACCACTCGGCTCGAGACATGCTGCGCCTACTACTCCTACGTCTCGTTCCATCTGAACGGAGGACTTGCGCACAAGGCGGCCGTCGTCTCCGCGGTGAACAAGGTGATCCCCAACCTCGGACCCGCCGGTGGAGCGAGAACGAACGTTCCTTACGTGGCGAAGGCCGAGCGCGCCATCCGGCCGGACGCCATCGCTCTTGGCGTCTTCGGGCTCGTCGCGGCCCTTGCCGCGCTCGTGATCACTGGACAGGTCATCAGCCGACTGGTCCGGCGCAACGCGGCGGAGGCCGCGATAGTGCGGGCTCTCGGAGCGGGACCAACAATGACCATGGCCGACGGGCTCCTCGGCGTCCTGGGCGCCGTCGCTGCCGGGTCGGTCTTGGCCGTGGGCGTCGCGGTGGCGCTGTCCCCACTGGCCCCGATCGGCCCGGTGCGGCCCGTCTACCCCGACATCGGCGTGTCCTTTGACTGGACCGTCCTTGGGTTCGGTTTCCTCCTGTTCGTCGTAGTGCTCAGCATGGGCGCACTGGTCGTCGCCTACCGGGTGGCGCCACACCGGTTGGCGGAGAGGGTGGCGCGCCCGGGGCGGGATCCCGCCTGGCAGCGGGCGGCCGTCGCGGTCGGCCTCCCCCCAAGCGCAGAGTTGGGGATCCACTCCGCTGTTGGCTCGCGCTCGGGGCACGACGCGGTACCCATGCGCTCTGCGCTGCTCGGCGCGGTCGTCGCCGTCACGGTGATCGTCACGTCGCTCACGTTCGCATCCAGCCTGAACACCCTCGTCACGCAACCCTCTCTCTACGGATGGAACTGGAACTACGCCCTGCTGGCTGGCTTCTCCGCCGCCGAGAACCTGCCGTCGGCCGAGACGGCAGCACTGCTCGACCACGATCCCGACGTGGCCCATTGGGCCGGGGCATACTTCGAGAACGTCACGCTGGACGGGCAGTCTGGGGTTCCCACGCTCGCCATGAGTCCGCGCGCCCCTGTGGGCCCGTCCATGCTCTCGGGACATACGCCCGATGGGCCGTCCCAAGTCGTCCTCGGGCCGTCAACCCTGGCGTCGCTGCACGAACACGTCGGCGACATCGTCGTCGGAGACGTGGGCGATCACGCGAACATCCACTTGCGCATCGTCGGGACGGCAACGCTGCCCACGATCGGCGGATCGGGTGATCCCTCCCTGCAAGTGGGGACCGGGGCGGTGGTCGCGAGCTCGCTCTTCTCGGCCACCGACCTCAACGAGCAGGGGGCCCCGGTGGCAGGCCCCATGGCGGTGTTCATCGCCCTCCGTCCCGGCGTAAACCAGGCGACCGCGCTGCGCTCGCTCGACCACATCGTCGCGGTACTCAACCGAGCTTCGGATCCCGACGCACCGGTCGGTGGGGTGGTCGGCGCGCTGCGCCCGGCCGAGATCGCCGATTCACACGGCGTCATCGCGACCCCCGCACTGCTCGCAACCGTGCTCGCCGCGGCGGCGATCGGGGCGCTCGGGTTGACGCTGATCGCGTCGGTCCGCCAACGGCGGCGCCAATTCGCCCTCCTGAAGGCGCTGGGATTCACCAAGGGGCAGATCTCCGCCTCCGTGGCATGGCAATCGTCGGTCGCAGCGGTCATCGGGGTCGTGCTCGGCATCCCGATCGGCATCGCGCTGGGCCGCTGGTTGTGGACGTTGTTCGCTGACGGCATCTCGGCGGTGCCGCATCCGAGCGTGTCCATCCTGTCCATCGCCGCCGTCGCGCTCGTGGCAGTGGTCTTCGCCAACCTGGTGGCCCTCCTCCCGGGGCGGGTCGCAGCCAGGACCCGCACCTCGATGCTCCTGCGCGCGGAGTGAACGGCGTCCCTGCCGCTCAGAGACTCGGCATTCCGACACTCGGACGGGATGCGTCCTCGGGTCGTTCGGATCAGCCGGCAGAGCCCCAGAAGGGCGCATCACCGAAGGCGAACGCGCCGCCGTCGCCCGTGACCATCCAGTAGCCGAGACCGTCGTCGGTCGCCGCCATCCCGGTCACCGGCGCGTTCAACGTGAGGCTGCCAAGTGATCCCTTGAAGGCGGCGTCGAAGGAGAAGATGCCACCGTCGCTGGCCACGAGCCAGTAACCACCCAGCATGTTCTGGGCCATGCCCACCATCGGTTTGTTGAGATGCGTCCCGCCCATCGAACCTTGGAAGCGGGCGTCGCCGAACGAGAACACGCCGCCGTCGGCGGCGACCATCCAGTAGCCCTTCCCGTCCTGGCTCCCAGCGATACCCACGACGGGCTGGTTCAGCGACGTGCCCGGCGGCAGGACCCCGGGCACCGAGCCGTCGAACGCGGCGTCGCCGAAGGCATACACGCCGCCGTCGGCGGCCGCCAGCCAGTAGCCGCCGTGGTCAGGCGTCGCAGCAATAGCGACGATCGGCGCGTTCAACGGGGTCGCGCCCATAGAGCCGTAGAAGGGGGCTCCGCCGAAGGCAAAGACGCCGCCGTCCGCGTCGGCGACCCAGTACCCCCCGCCGCCCGCGTTGGCGAGACCAGCCACCGAGACGTTGGTGAAGGGCATGCCGGCATTGGTTGCGGTGCCGAAGGGGCTGATGCCACCACCGCGCTGGATCAGCCAGTACCCGAGATTGCCGTCGCCCCCCGCCATCGCGACGTAGGTCGCGGGATTGGGAACGAGGACGATCGGCGCCCGGAGCGTCGAGCTGGTGACGTTCCCGAAGCTGGCGCAGGGCGACACCCCGGTGATCGATGCCGACGTGGCCCCGGTCGACGAGCTCGATGCGATGAAGTCGTAGGGCAACGACGAGGGGTCGGCGCAGTGCGGCGACCAGTCCCAGAGAATGTCGGGCCCGGGTTCGCCGGGCAGGAAGCTCACCGTGACCGATGCCGGCGCTGCGTTGCCGACGACGTTGGTGGGCCGTGTCCCCGCAGAGGTCGCGATGGTGCCGGTGACGGCGATGGTCGCGTTGCACGCTTGACCGGCGACCGCCGGCAGGGCCTCGACGACGAACACGAAGCTGCCCGCCGCACCCTGGACCTGGGGCGCACCCAGTACGACGCCACAGCCGGACGCACCGGCGGGAGACGGACTGGCGAGGGCCACCGAAGCGACGCTCAGTGTGGCTCCCGCAACGGCCACCGCTGCGGCGAGTCGGCCCACCCGACCCCGGACATGGATCCACAAACCGGACATGGCACCCTCCCTTGCTGGAGTCCCCTCATGCGCTGTCGGGCTATGTCCTAGCACCGCGACAGGGTCCATGCCCCGGCGTTGTGAATCAGAGTTTCCGCGGCAGGGCACGGCACTGCACGGGGGCGCTCCCGGGGGCGCGGAGCGACCCCAAAAAGGGGAAATGGGAGCCGCTCAGCACACAACCGCCTTCCACTCCCGGGCGCTCGGGGGAAAGAGCACCTGACGTGACCGCCAGATCGCGATGGATGCAGTCCGACGGTTCTCTCCGGCTCCGATCACGCTTTCGGCCGGAGTTCATGAAGAACTCTGCGTCCGTCCTGGGAATGCTCGCCCGCACTGCTCCCTAAGATCGCCCGGTGCCATCAGCACCCTTTGCGCCCGGCTCGGTCTCCCTCCGGCTCTATCCGCACAACGATCTCGGCGCCGAGGCCGTTGTCGACGAGCTCTGCACGCAGGCAGGGCTCGCCCTGGACGGCGGCTTCGACGGGGTCATGACCAGCGAGCACCACGGTGGCTTTGCCGGATACTTGGCCCAGCCCCTGCAGGTGGCCACCTTCGTGCTCGAAGGACACACGAGCGGCTGGGCCGCGGCCGCCCCGCTATTGCTCCCGCTTCGCTCCACCGCGCTCGTGGCCGAGGAAGTCGCATGGCTCAACGCGCGCCATCGCGGTCGTGTGGGGCTCGGCGTAGCGGCGGGGGCCCTGCCGCTGGATTTCGAGGTGGCCGGGGTGCCCCAGGCCGACGCCGTCGACCGCTTCAAGGGTGATCTGCCACGGCTCGTCTCGATGCTGCGCGGTGAGGACCTCGGCCAGCTCGACGGCGATCCCGCCCTGCGTGCGTGTCGCCGCGCACCCGGTCCCAGTCCTCAGCGCGGCCGTGTCGGTGGCGGCCGCCGCGCGTGCGGCTCGCTGCGGGGCCGGCATCCTCTTGGAAGGCATGTCGGAACCCCGGAGGCTCGCCGCCCTGACCCGGGCGTACACGGAAGCGGGCGGCACCGGCCCCAAGGTGCTCATCCGCCGGGTGTGGTTGGGCCGCGTGGCGTCAGGCCTCGTGGCGCGCCAGCGAGCCGTCTACGAGAGCTACGCCGAAAGGCCGAACGGATTCGGCGATGATCAGACAGTCGCCTCCGACGAACCGGCCGAGTTGGCGGCGCAGCTCGCCGCGATCGCCGAGGAGGTCGGCGCCGACGCTCTGAACCTCCGGGTACAGCTTCCCGGTATGACGCCCGAGACGGTCAGGGACCAGATCACCACCATCGGGACCGCGGTCGTCGGACTCCTGAGAGCGCAATGGCCATCGACCGCACGGGACGACCGATAGTCCGGTCGCTACCGGATCGGCGTATCCCTATTACCGTCCCTACTTTGAGCAATGAATCTTCCCGAACGGCATAGTTGCGGTCCCCCAAAATCCCAGCTGAGCGCGCTCCACATCACTCAACATTGCCTCACGCTCACGGCTAGCAGAATCCCGCCTATAGGTCGGCTCACCGTCAACCAGGTCATCGCACACGGTGCGGGCTCTCCTCGTCAGCAGCGCAGACCGACCTTTGGGTCCGGCGCTCCACCGTTCGTCACGTGGTGCACCACATCGCACGTCCGCGACGGTGGCTCATCGACCCATTCGGGCGATCGGCGTATCGAGCCCGGCCACGTCGAACCGAAGATGCCTCCGTCGAAACCTACGATTCAGTACCCAGCGTGGTGAGGTCATGGCGACAGGACCGTCGGAGACCGGCGTTGACCGCGCGGCTACGAATCGCTGCCCTGCTGGTATCAATTGGGACGTGGGCCTAGGCCGCGCCTTTTGGAAGTACGAGTGCACTCTCTGTGATCGGACTGATGTGCACACCCACGAACTGCGGCATTCACTGCTCGTCACCACGGCTCCCCCACCTGTGACGCGGCGCCTTCGCATCAAGCGTCTCATCGTCGTGTCCTCGGCCGTGGCTCTGGTCGCGGCATTGGTGAGCACGTTGGTGACGGTCAACACGGGTCAGACCACAGCCATGGCACCGCCGCCGGGTTTTTCACCTGGCCAGCTCGTCTTCGACGACCAGTTCACGGGCACATCCCTCGATGCTGGGCACTGGAACACCTTCATGAGCGGTCAGGGTGACCCGATCTGGAACTCCAGAGGCCTTCCGGCGGGCGATTCAGCAGCCGGGACCCAGGTTCACCAGACCTACTTTTCGCCCTCGCAGGTGAAGGTGCACAACGGACTCACCCTCGCCATGGTGCCGGACTCCACGTACGCAAAATTGGGATACGGCTACAAAGCCGGCGTCGTGACATCGAGTGCCAAATTCATGCTGAGAAGCGGTTACGTCCAGATAAAGGCCAAGATGTCCGGGGTGTCTCAGGGTGGTTGGCCCGCCATCTGGCTCATCGATCCGAACGGCGGCGGCGGCAGTCAAGAGATCGACCTCCAGGAGGGTGGGTTCACGCCAGCTGGCGCCGGACTCCCGAGCGGAACTCCGGCGAACAGTGTGTTCGTGTCGACCTACCACACCCCTTCGGGCAGTCAATCTGACTTTGGTCTCGCGACACCCACTCCGATGAACGCTGGATTCAACATCTACGGAATGGAGTACGAGCCCGGCCGCTCGATCAAGACCTTTTACAACGGCCGGTTAGTCGGTTTGTGGACGCACAACATCAGTACCACCCCCTACGAGATAGTGATCTGGAACACACAGGCAAGTGTGGGTGCCTCGGGCTTTCACACGACTGGCACATCTCCGACACCCTCGGACTTGAGCGTGGCCGAGGTGCAGGAATATGCCTTGTCATTGTGATCCGCGAATTCTCTCGGCCGGAACAACGGAACGCTCCGAGTGAAACTGCGGCGAGACGTCGAATCAGGCTTCGCGCGGAATGGCAACTCGACGGATGGCTCTTCCGCCCGTGACGAGGATGGCGTACGAACCGGAGTGATCCACGTCAGAGGGTACGGCGACAGACTGCGTGGTCGCGATCGACGCGAGTGGAATCGACCAGACGACGTGGCCACGTGCCGCGACCTCCAGGCGTGCGGAGACGGGAGCCGCCGAGCCGAGATCCACACTCGCCACCGGCTGTCCGACCCGCCCGATGCCAACGGACAGCTCAGGAGGAGGCACCCGATCCGCTCGGGCTGATGCCGTTGCAACGATGGCTCCCACGACGAAGAGTGCCACCCCGACGCAACAAAGCGCGACCTGGGTCCGACGGGGATGGCGTGCTCGTCGCCACGGCGTGGTCCGCAATGGCACACTGCCCGCCGCCTCCGTGCCTTCCGCCGTTGCGGCGGCCGGTGCTCGAAGGGCCCCGCTGGTCGATTCCGGTGACGGTGGCGGCAGAGCCACGAGGCGGCGGAGGTTGCTCGAGAGAGACCCTCTCCATTCCTGGGGCCACAGACCCAACACCAACAGGACAAGGAGAGCGAGGACGGATATGAGCGTGGCAGGCAGATGCAAGAGCCGGACCGCAAAGGCGCCGAAGAGGCCGATCGCCATTGCCCCCACTAAACCGCACACCACCACGTGCTCGTTGATGGGAGCGCGTCTCGCCCGGCGGCGCAGCCTGAACAGCCAGACGAGTGCGACGAGACAGGCGAGGACCAGCACGGCCACGTCGGTCCCCGACGCCGGCTCGCCCGGCGAGCCATGGAGCAGGGCCAGGGGCTGCTTCCCGATGAGTTGTGAGACGTCGTACACCTGGATCGCACCGTTGTCGTAGATGCGATACACGCCCGGAATCGAGTTGAACTTCTCGAGCTCCGCACGTGTCAAGCGTTCCGGATTTCGGGTCTCTCCGGGAGCAATGTATGCCCCGTAGAGCGGCAGTCCCTCGGCAAGGCGAGTGTCAGTGACGACGTAGCGAATGTCGTCCTTTCGGATGAGGGCGATATCGGATGGCGTGAGCCGCTGATCGAAGAACAGGGGGGCGGGATTGTTGGATCCGTTCAGAGGAGAGACTGGATCGACCCGCCCGACGTCGTTGAGCAACGCGCCATTGTCGCGATCCACGGCGACGTGGGAACCGCTTGGAAGATGGGTGCTGACCCAATCGGCCAGCGCGAATGAAGGCGGCCCCAGTGAGCGTTCGTGTGCGCCAACGATGTACGGCCCGTTGACGAGGCCGGGCAGGGGGCCCCCTCCATAGAGCGTGCTTCCGAGGAAGCAAATGACGGCGATGCCGATGGTTGCCATCCGCACGACCAGCTGGCGTTGGGCGAAGAAGGATCTGGCCAGCCATCCTCCGATGACGACTGCCATGCCGAAGAAGATAAAAGTGGTCGCACGGGCGCCGACCAGCTTGGCGTCAGTCGATATGTTCGTGAGCAACGCCAGCGGATACGTTGCTGCGACCACGGCGGGCAAATAGCGCAGCCTTCCGCCTCGAACGCTTTTCTTCCAGATCACTGCAAAAAGGGAGACCAAGAGAATCACGCAGAACAACACCGCGGCCGCCAAGATGAGGGCTGACTCCCAACCAGGCGTCCCGCCGCCGGCCGAGTTCTGGAACAACGTTCGATTCCCATGAAACCGGCCCAACATCTCAGCGGCGCTGTCGACCCCTTCTTGAATGAGCGGGCCGACGTAGGCCGTGAGGACATGACCCACAAGCGCGATCCACGCCCCAGCCAGAACAACGCCGACGAGAGCGGCGAGGCCCACGATCCGCGATTGTTCCTTCCGCCGCTCCCGCTGCGAGTCGCGAGCGTCGAACCCAACCGGTGAAGAGGCCAGACGAGCTGGATCGTTGACGAAGCGCAGACCAGCGGCCCACACCACGAGGAAGGCAACTGTGAGCCACGCGGTGACGTGGTGGGAGACGACCATCCCTCCGATTGACACGAGCGCGAGCGCGAACAGCCGCCCCCTCTTCGGTTGCGGTGCGTCGATTGAAACAAAGAGCAAATAGACGGCTGCAACGGAAAAGGCGAGCGCGAGCGTCTGATAGCCGTACTGCGCACCCAGGGAGTAGAACTCCGGTCCGGCTGCGTACACGAGTACACCGATCCCGCCGGCCCGCGATGAGCGGCACGCTCGCTCCACGATGAGAAAGACGCACAGCACGAGCACGACGCGGGCTGCAAGGAGAACGATCATCTGGTCGAGCAGCAGTGGCAGTCCCGTCAACCACCTGATGGCTATCGTGACGAGTTCAATTCCGGGAAAGTACGTACTGACCGGCAGAATGGGGTTGTTGGGAAAGATCGATCGGCTGTCGAGAAGCCGCATGAGCGTCGCCGAATGGGCCAACTCGTCGAAGTTGTCAAAGATGAGCGGGCTGCGAAGCGTGTAGGACGCGAGGAGTCCGACACCGAGGACGACGGAGACCCAAACCCGCTCGTTCCGTGTCGGGGTCGTACCCGTGAGCCGCCAGGCGCACGCACCGAAGATCATGGCCAGGCCCGCCAGGAAGAGGGGCACGACGAGAGTGAGATGACCCGTGCGGCCGAGGGCGTCGCTGGTTCCCACCATCAAAAGGCCGAGCCCAACGAGGGCGATCACTGATCCGAGGCGGGACGGACTTCGTTGCGGGGCCACAGCGAGATCATCGGGCCAGGTCGACGCGATCTCGTCATTGAGATCGTGACGGCTATCTGGAGTCTGCAGATCCATCGCTCGCCCTACTGCACTGTCGTGTCCTGAACCAGCCCCACGGACGGCAAGGCCCCATGAGCTGATGGCAGGGAGTCGCACTCTCCTGGTCTTGCGACCGGACCTCAACAGGCTTGCCGGTCAAGATCCCCAGTATGTCAGCGAAAACACGCCGAGCGTATACAGGTCGACCATCCGTGACGGCTTACTCCGGCTGCTCCCAAAGCGACCTCGTCCAGCCACAGCTAGCATATGTCGTGATGGGCGGAGGTTTGGTGGCGAAACGAATCTCGTACGACCCGGCATGGCTCGGCGTGTGCAAACTGCGCAACCGATCGGAGCGTGCGCGCCGTGAAACATAGCAGAACACTCATCCTCTGCTACCACCGGGTCTCGACGGGAGTCGAGGATCCGTTTGGGCTCTGCGTGAGTCCCGAAAACTTCGCCGCGCACCTGGAGGAGATCGTCCGTTGGCGTGAACCATCGACGCTTGACGACCTGTCCGCGCCATCGCGTCGGTCCAGAGTTGTCGTGACCTTCGACGATGGCTACAGCGACAACCTCAGCAATGCGCTCCCTATTGCTGAGGCCAAAGGCGTACCTATCACCGTCTTCGTGACGAGCGGCCTGCTCGGTGGCCACAGCGGATACTGGTGGGATCGTCTCGCCGTTCTCCTACGATCCCGTCCGTCCGACGCACACGACTTTCAGTTCACCGCAAGCGACCAGACTGTCCGCATCCCGCTTGGTGGGTCTCATTTTGGAGCTGACCTCGGTGCAGTGCGTCGCCAACTACTTCCCCTCTCAGTGCAAGAAATCGAATCTGCTCTTGACTCGGTCGCAGAGAGTTGGTCCGTCGGGTCGGCACCTCCTCCCGATGCTCGCGCCATGACGCCCGACGAGCTTCGCGAACTCGCCGCCGCCGATGTCGTCACGATCGGTGCACACACAGTCGATCATGTTCGGCTCTGTGGCCGCCAGAAACAAGAGCAGGTCGAAACCATCACTGCGTCGAGAACGGATCTGGAGCAGTTTCTCGGGCGACGTGTCTCACAATTTGCATACCCCTTCGGACGTCAGGACGACTTTGACGACTGTTCGGTTGAAGCCGTTCGCTCGGCCAACTTCGACAGTGCGTGCACGACTCTGCCGGGTACCGCCAGACCCTCAACGGATCGATACCGACTGCCGCGACGCCTCGTCATGAACTGGGGAAGACGCCGTTTCCAAATGCAGCTTCAGCGATGGCGCCTCGGGTGACCGGTCTGATGCCCCATACGGGCGCACACGCACGCCGCGCCGAACCTGACGGAAGGGCTACGCGTGGCCATGGTCGCCTCCCGCTTTCCGCCGCTCCTCGGTGGCATCGAGACCCATGTCGAAGAGGTTGCGCGCCGGATGGCTGCCCGGGGTTTGGAGGTGACGGTGCTCACCACCGACGTGAGCGGCCGACTCCTCCCCTGCGAACAACGGGACGCGCTCACCGTTCGACGGTTTCGCGCCGGACCACGAGGGACCGACCTTCACGTGTCGCCGAGACTGGTCCGAGAGATTGCCGGCGGCCGCTACGACCTCGTCCATATGCAGGGCCTCCACACCCTCTTGCCTCCGATGGTGCTCAGAGCCTCAGAACGAGCCGGGATCCCGACCGTGGTGAGTTTCCACACCGGCGGCCATTCGAGTCGGCTTCGAACCTTGATTCGGGAGCCTCAGTGGCGAGCGCTACGACCTCTCCTTCGCCGATCGAACGCTCTCGTTGCCGTGTGCACGTATGAGGTCGAACAATTTGCCCGACGGCTGCGCATTGACCCCCAGAGAATCCGGCTGATACGGAACGGCGCTGAGCCTCTCCCGGTGGACGAGGACGCCCAGCCCGTGGTGACCGGCTCACCGCTCATCTGCTCGGTCGGACGGTTGGAGCGCTACAAGGGTCATCACCGACTCGTTGCCGCGATGCCGGCCCTTCTCGAGATGGCGCCAGATGCGCGGCTCGTCATCATCGGCCGTGGCAGCTACGAGAGGCAGCTGCGACGCCTCGTCACGCGTCACCGGGTCACACGGGCCGTGACGTTCACCTCATTTGACAATGAAGAGCGAGCGGGGCTGGGCGCGATGATTCGATCCAGCGATATCGTTGCGCTCATGAGCGAGTATGAGGCGAACCCCGTGGCCCTCATGGAGGCGCTCGCCCTCGACCGCAAGATTGTCGTCGCCGACACGTCAGGACTCACTGAATTCGCGACCGATGGGCTGGCGACCGCAGTGCAGCTGGACGCACCTCCTCGCGAACTGGCGAAGGTTCTCGTGTCGGTCGCCGCGGCACCGGAGCCGAAGGGCCATCGCCTCCCTACCTGGGACCAGTGTGTCGACGAACTCCTGCGGGTGTATGCCGAGACGGTTCCATCGCCGGGGTGACCCCGATCACGGTAGGCGAGCACGACGGCCAAGACCTCGAAGCTCGACCAATTCGCCCTCCCTTCGACGCGCCGCACACGGTGAGTGTCGTCATCTGCGCCTACACCGAACGTCGCTGGGAATCTCTCGTCAACGCGATCGAATCCCTGCACGTCCAGCGGCGTCGTCCTGACCAAGTCGTCGTGGTCATCGATCACAACCATGAGTTGCTTCGCAAGGCGCGGTCCACGTTCCCGGGCGACGTGGAGATACTCGTGAACGCCGAACCCACGGGCTTGTCCGGAGCCCGCAATACCGGCGTGAAAGCCGCGTCGAGGCGACGTGGTCGCCTTCCTCGACGACGATGCCGAGGCAGAACCCGACTGGCTGCAGGAACTGCTCGCGCAATACCTGCCCAACGTGGTCGGTGCAGGTGGTGTGGCCTCGCCCGTCTGGCCTGAGACTGGCCGCCGCCCCCGCTGGCTCCCGGAAGAATTCGACTGGGTGGTGGGCTGCAGCTATCGAGGATTGCCCGACACCGTCGCGCCGCAGCGCAATCTTATCGGCGCCGCCATGTCCTTCCGTCGTTCGCTCTTCGACGAGGTTGGGCACTTTGATACCGCCATGGGCCGCATTGGCACGCTGCCGCTCGGATGCGAGGAGACCGAGTTCGCTCTCCGCGTCCGCGCGGCCTTTCCTGGAACGGAGCTCGTCCATGTCCCGCTCGCCCGGGTCCGCCATCATGTGGGGGCCGAGCGGACGAAGCTCAGATACTTCCTGAGACGCTGTTACGCGGAGGGCATCTCAAAAGCGGCAGTGGCCCAGAGCGCAGGCAGTGAGCAGGCGCTCGCCACTGAACGAACCTACGTCCGCTCGACGCTGCCCAAGGGAATTCTCGACGGCGTGCGAGACGGCCTTCGAGGCGACGTCGGAGGCTTCGCCCGGTCCCTCATGATCGTCGTTGGACTCGTCACGACGACCGCCGGCTATGTGTTGCCAAGAGCCCGGAATCCCAAGCGATAGCCTGCCGACTGGGCACACGACTCGGCAGACACTCGGATCCTTTACGACAAGGAATAGGCCTGTACCTCTGCGACCTTCATCGTCGATGACGGCGTGTTTGCGTTTGTGACGGTATGCCAGCCGGCTGTCTGTTGCGTGGCTACCTGCAGCTCCAACATGATCTGGTACGGCTCACTGGTTATCGTCACGTTGCTCGAGGCCATCAGTTGATAGACCGGTCTCCCATCGACGTACCACGTGATCGACTGACCGGGAATGAAACGAACGCCGTACACGTGATAGTCCGCTGTGGTGTCGAACCCAAGCGGCGTCAGCTGGTCCTGCTGCCCCTGATCCGCGAAGTAGTTCGAGTTCATGAGCGTGTTCTCCTGTCCGGCACCCAAGAGCCCACCCTCATAGCCATCGGTCTCATTGAAGGGTGTGCCGGGCACGCCAGGCAAGAACCAGATGGCCGGCCACATGCCCTGTGACTGGTCGGGCATCTTCGCCTTCACCTGCACGTACCAGCCAGTGGTCGGCAACGAGAACTTGCCCTCTGTCGTGACCACCCCGCTGATCCACGGATAGGCGCTCGCGTACTGGTTCGTATTGCGCTGTGCGGTCAGGCTCAGGCCATTGTCGACTGCGACCTGAGACGGACTGAACATCGCCGACTCATTGCCCGCACCGGGAAGGGTCGGTCCTGAGTAGGGGAACGGGAGGGCGCCGTTGTTGTTCCATATTGCCCCCGATGACCCGAGGTACGTGACCCACTTCGACGTATCGAGCGACGTCCCCGAAAAATTGTCGTCGAAGATCATCTGGCTGCGTGCGTAACCGGGCGGAGGCGCCATCGTCGTCGCCGACGCGGGGGCCTGATTCGCGACCGGCAACGCGGACGTGCTCGACGCAGGCGCCATGCTGACGACGGGCTTGTTCAAAGGGGCGCCGCCGGGCGAGCCGTCGAAGGTGGCGTCGCCGTAGGTGAAGATGCCGCCGTCGGAGGCGACGAGCCAGTAGCCGCCCCCGTCGGGCGTGGCGGCCATGCCGACGATCGGCTTGTTGAGATGGGTGCCGCCCGGAGAGCCCGCGAAGGTGGCGTCGCCGTAGGTGAAGATGCCGCCGTCGGAGGCGACGAGCCAGTAGCCGCCCCCGTCGGGTGTGGCCGCCATGCCGACGATCGGCTTGTTCAAAGGGGCGCCGCCGGGCGAGCCGTCGAAGGTGGCGTCGCCGTAGGTGAAGATGCCGCCGTCGGAGGCGACGAGCCAGTAGCCGCCCCCGTCGGGCGTGGCGGCCATGCCGACGATCGGCTCGTTGAGATGGGCGCCGCCGGGCGAGCCGTCGAAGGTGGCGTCGCCGTAGGTGAAGATGCCGCCGTCGGAGGCGACGAGCCAGTAGCCGCCCCCGTCGGGCGTGGCGGCCATGCCGACGATCGGCTCGTTGAGATGGATGGACCCGGCCGAGCCGTGGTAGGTGGCGTCGCCGTAGGTGAAGATGCCGCCGTCGGAGGCGACGAGCCAGTAGCCGCCCCCGTCGGGTGTGGCGGCCATGCCGACGATCGGCTCGTTCAGATGGGTGCCGCCCGGAGAGCCCTCGAAGGTGGCGTCGCCGTAGGTGAAGATGCCGCCGTCCGAAGCGACCAATTCGTAGCCGTACGACAAGGTGTGATCGGCGAGCATCGCTGACGCGTGAGAGGAGCCCGCCGGAATGGCGGTCGATACGAAGCTGGCCAACCCGAGAACGATCGCCACGCCAGCCGCGCACCTGCGGACGTTTCTGGCGATCGGATTCGACATTGAGGGCGACTCCAAGCCTCGAAAAAGCGTCCGACCCCCAGAGAGGCGACGCGTCACCACTGGAGTATCGGCTCCTCTCTGCGCGGGCTTGAGGCCTGTGGGTCCGAATGGCGCCGTCATCCATTCGCCCTGTCGAGCTCCGGCCATGCCAACGGTCCGCCTCGCCGGTCCGCTCCCGGCGAATCGGCGTCACAACCCGGGATACTCTGGCGGTCCTTGCACTGCAATCCGCGGTCCTTGATGGCGTTCATTCGGACGCAGCATCCGATCAGACAATGGCTCCGGTCCGCCTGATTGACGTTCCCAACCTCGACGGATGGGTTACGCAGTGGGATCAATTGGTGGATTCTGCTCCCCTTCCGTCGCCCTTCTTGCGATCGTGGTGGCTGGCAGGCACCAGTCGATTCGGCCGTCACTTCCTTCTGGTCGTGGACGACACCCGACTGCTCGGTGGCCTCGCTCTCGAAGAGCGGCGCCCAACGGCTCGCATCAGAATGATGGGATACGGTTCGGCGTCGGATCATCTCGACCTGCTGGCCGCTCCAGGCCACGAGGCCACGGTGATCAAACTCCTCGGGGACTGGCTCCGTCGTCCGGGTGGGCGCCTCTTTGACCTCAAGGGCATCCAGTCGGGGTCGCGGTTGATCGAAGCCTTGCCTGGCCGCGTTCGTCGCGAGCCTATGGCCGTGTCACCCTTCACGCCGTTGCCCAGCAGCGCCGACGCCTACCGGTCTTCCCTGTCTCCGCAGTTCCGTCGAAATATTCGTCGCTCCGCTGGCCGCCTCGCCGCCGAAGGCGTGACCCAACGGACCATTCGCGGTCACGAGATCCTTGCGTGCCTCGACACCCTGCGCGAACTGCACCATGCGCAATGGGGTGACCGCTCCAAATTCCTCCCCGCCTACGCTCGTTTCGTTGCCGCATGCACGGCCGGTTCGGCAGCTGATGAAGTGGTTGTCCACGAGCTTGTGAGCGGCGACCTCGTCGTCGCCACCGTGATGGCGTTCGAGGTGGCCGGCCGCGTCAGCCTCTATCAAAGCGCTCGGCATACCGACCCCCATTGGCGGGATGCGACGACCGTCTTGCTCGCCGCGATCATCGACGACGCCTGCGAACGGGGCTTCAGCGAAGTGGACTTCCTCCGAGGCGAGGAACCGTACAAGGGACGGTTCGCGCCCGACCGTCGAGAGATGATCAGGCTGGTGGCGGGCAAGGGGTTCGTCGGCCGCCTCGGCTGTATCGCCATGGGGGCGAATGCCCGGGTCAGACGTCTTGCGGTCCGGTGCGTTCGCGTCGGGCGATCCGCCAGGGCCTGGCGGAGGACCTAGGAGACTTCCCCGGGTTGGCCCGTCCCATCAGCAGGTGTGCTTCCCGGGCGCAACGTGCCGACGACCGCGGCCCGAAAACGTCGTCCCGCGGCCCAGAGCCCGATGGCCCCGACCTTGGCGGTGTCGACGACGGCAGAGTGTCCAGGCTCCCGCGGGTGCAGGTGAATTCGCCGCAGGCGCGAGTTGAGGTCCTCGATTCGGTTCTCTCGCACCGTGGCGGCAGTGAAATACGTGAAAGTCACTGACTGCGAGATATCAGGTCCGTTGTGCACCCAGTGCGGCGTGCCGGCGGGAATGTAGACCGCCCGCCCAGGCCTCAAGGTGAAGGTGGCCGCCTCTTCGGGCAGGGCTTCGATCCGCCCGTGCGAACCGTCCCAGTACCTATTGATCTCGTGCCGCCGAACGGCCTCGCTTTCAAAGCGCCCAATGCTGAGAGTCCTGCTCCCTCTCAGCTGCATCAAGAGGCTGTGTTCGATATCGAAGTGGACGGGCGTCACCGAATTCGGAGATGAGACAATGACGAATGCCACCCGCTTGCGCATCTTGCCCTGCTTGGCCGTCATCCCTGGCTCGAGCTGGTCGAGCGTCGCGTTCATCAGCTCGGCGAAACTGGGATCGTCGTTCGCGTTGAGCAAAGTGATCCACGCATCTGCCGTCATAAGATTGCGTATGACGTCGCCCGGTCGATCGAGTTCACCCCGGGGCGGTCCTCCATGAGGAGCCAAAAGGGACTGACCGGCAACGTCGCGGACGACCGATTGACGCGGCAGTCGGTCAGCAAGATCTGCGATTGATTCGAGCGTGAGGCGGTCGTCCAAGTGGAGTTCGTGGGCGAATTCCACGGGACGGTCGGGGAATGCACTGTCCAACGGAATTTGCCCGATCGTCGGGGGAACCTGGCCTACCGGCCGTGCCACCATCACTCACCTCCCAGTGCCCGAGCGTCGATGCTGCTCCCCCGAAGGGGGGCTGTCAAACGGTCTCCTACAGCTCCGGACATCCCGCGAAGGAGTCCCACAGCTTCTGGCAGAGCCGCTCGACGTCCGGTTTGAGATCCTTCACCTCAGAGACCGCATCAGGCTCCGGACGCACTTTGGCGGCAATGGATCGCTGGGGCAGCGGGATCTCGATGTAACCAGAGAGCGCCTCGGCTACTTCCATCGAAGAGTTGCAGGCGCGCTCGTAGCGGATGATCCGAATCCGTTCATCGCGCCAGAGCTGCTGATCGAAGTACAGCTGGTTCCGAGCCCACCAAAAGAGCGCGGCTGCGTCGAGTGGAGCGAGCCCCTCGTTCATCAACCCGACCACGGTCTCACGGGTCTCCTTGGAAGCACCTCGGCACCGCCAGTCCATCGAGCCATTGTCGCCGAAAGGCTGCAGATCCAGATATGGATTGTTCTCGCCGAACCGCCTGAGGTTGGAATGTGCGACCCCTCGATAGTGACGGAGCATCCAAACCGCTTTCACCGGGTCAGCTGCCTCCATGAGCTCGATCGCCCGGTCGCTCTCGACCAGAGGTTTTGCCGCCACCACTTCGAACGGGATGCGGCGCAGCCGACCAAGCACGGTGGGATAGTCCTGCCAGTCAGTCTCTCCTGGAGGCGGATGGGAGCCCACGAGACGACGGTCGTGTTCCTCGACGATCAGAATCCGCCAGGACCGATCGAGGAACGTCTGCTGGAGCATCGTGGTTCCCGAGCGCTGGCAGCCGAATATGAGGACGGTTCTGCGGCGGTCACGAGGGACACGAAGGACCGAACGGGTCAGGCGTTTGACAACGGCGAGCGCTCTGCGCCGAAGCAATGGTTCCTCGTCCCGGCGCGTTTCGCCTGTTGGCAGCAGGTTCGGAGATGCGTCAGACACCAATTCCGACTGTCCTCTCGAAGTTGCTCTCATTGCACCTACCGCAAAAGTGCACAGACGTCACGACCGCCAACTCGTACCCCTTGAGGGGAAAGACAATAGACGACCGATCCCCGAAACGCCGGTTCACGACGACTCAGGCTCTTTGACCGTCGGCGCCCCGCATCGAGCCGCCCGCCTCGGCCGGCATCGTCCGCTTGCCTGCCTGTTGACGACATCCACGTTCGCACGAACGAGCTGGTTTTGTTGTTCCGTCGTTGATATTCGCGACTGCCGCCCTGGTCACTGGCGTGCGAGCGGTCGCTCGATGCGACATAAGTTACGCCCAACATGCGAGTGCTGATGGTGACCCAGTTCTATCCCCCGGTAGCCGGCGGCCAGGAGCAGCATGTCCGCAACCTGGCGAGCGCCCTGGAGGGACGGGGCCATCACGTCGAGGTCGCGACCATCGCAGTGGACGGTCCTGCGGGCACCTCACTCGACGGAGACCTCCGCATCCATCGCATCCGGACGACGGCCCAACATCTGCCCCAGCTCTACAGCGATCCCCTGCGGCCGCACGCGATGCCGATCGTGGACCCTGGGTTTCGCCGCGCCATCGGGAAACTTCTTGGCACCGGCCGATTCGACGTCCTGCATGGCCACGACTGGAGCATCGGATCGGCCATCGGACCGGCCCGCCGTGCCGGCGTGCCCCTGGTACTCACCCAGCATGACTACAGCCACGTCTGCGCCACCAAGAGACTGATGCGTGGTGAGGCCGTCTGCCCGGGTCCGACACCGGCCGCGTGCATCCGCTGCGCCTCATCGTGGCACGGGCCGGTGGTCGGGCCGGCCGTCGCGCTCGCGAACGCTCTGAGTCGTCACACCCGTACCAGACACGTGGATGCGTTCGTCCCGGTCAGTTCGGTGGTCGCCGTCAGCACCAGGCTGCCCGGACGTAGCCCCCATACGGTCATTCCCAACTTCATTCCCGACAACCTCGTCCTCGACGAGGCCTCCCCGCATCCCGACGGGCCCATAGTGTTCGTCGGAGACTTGAGTCGCGACAAAGGCATTGAAGTGCTCATCGAGGCGCACCGACGACTCGGCGGCCAGCCCCACCTCGTACTGGCCGGACGGGTGTTCGAGGACACGCCGCTCGATCTTCCGGATCAGGTGGAGCTGCGCGGGTTGCTTGATCACCCCTCGGTCATCGACCTTTTGGAGACAGCCTGTGTAGTCGTCGTTCCCTCAATCGTGCCCGACTGCTGTCCAACGGTCGTCCTCGAGGCAATGGCGGTCGGGCGGCCGGTCGTCGCCGCCGCAAGTGGAGGGATCGTCGATCTGGTGGACGATGGCGCCACGGGACTCCTGGTGGATCCCGGCGACCCCATCGCCCTGTCCAGTGCGCTCTCGGCTGTCATCGACGACCGCGACGGCGCGGCGGTGATGGGGCGAAAGGCACTGGCACGGGCACGGTCATTCACCGCATCGGTGATCGTCGGGCAGGTTGAGACAATGTACGAACGACTCCTGGCCGGCCTGCCGCCAGACAGCTGACCCCAGCTTCAACTCAGTCGGGCTCGGTGCCGACGTCGGACGTGGGAACAGGAGCCGGGCGAAACACATGGAGCACCGCGGGGAGTAAGAAGACAGCTTCGCACGACGCCGTGATCGCCCAACCGGTGCAGATCCCCGTGAGTCCCCACAACACCCCGCCCAAGGCCGCCCCTGTCACTTCCGCCGCGGTCCCGAATGCCATGATCTTGGCGGCGTGGGAAAGGCGGCCCTGGGCCCGGCGGATCGACACGTAGTGGTCCTTGATGACGTAGGCCGGCCCAACCAAGATCAAGATGCGCAGAGCGGTTGTGCCGTTGGCCGCATACGCAGGTCCGAAGAGTCGGAGCGCGTACGGGGCCGCAATCTCGACGACCAACACGATCGCCCCGGACAAGGCGAGGCCGACCGGGAGCGTACGCCGGACGTTGCGGTGGAGAAGACCTGGGTCGCCCGACCGCTCCGCAAAGAGGGAGAGTGCGAGCAGATACGGGATGATCAGCAAGGTGGCCGAGAGCATGAACGCCGCCGAGAAATAGGCAACCTGCTGCGGGGTGATGATGAGGGTGGCTGTCAGCGGAACGATGAAGGAGGCGAGTCCGATCGAAAGATTGAGCACGTGATGCTGCAGAGACAGTTTGCCAAAGCGACGCACGATCGCAACGCGATGGCTGATCGTTCCTTCTCCGGCGCGGGTCCGCTCCAGTCCGAGCATTGGAATGCACACCAGGAAGGAGACCACGAGAGCCAACGCCCACGCGAAGATCAGTCCGGCGCTCGTGCGAGTCGAGGCAAGGACCAGAACTCCAACGCAGGCAAGTTTCAAGAGTGAACTCAGACTGCCTCGCCAGAGTTGCGCGTCACCGCGGTGGAGTCCAATCGCCAAATTGTCGAGGGTGAGTCCCGCCATTGTCGCGACTGCCCCCACGACGAAGAGGGCTGCCGTCGCCGGATCTTCACCGATGAGTTTCAGACTCTTCCCAAGGAACGGGGAGAGCGCCATCGTGCCGATAGCCAGGACCAGCACCACGAACCCGGCGATCGCCAATCCCGTGGTGAAGGTCACCCGCCGCTTCGCACTTTCGATCGATTCGATCTCCGCCAAGAGGAGGAGAGGGACCCCCAAAGCGCCGAATGCTGCAAGCAGGAGTGCTGTCGATGCCGCTGCAGCCGCGAGACCGACATCCCGAGCCGCAAACAGGTGCGTCACCACCGCCCAGTAGGCGAGTCCGATCGCCGCGGTGGCGCCCTGCCGGGCGACGAGATATCCAAACGTCGTGAAGAGGCGCCGCAGCTCGGTTGCTTGTTTCGGTTCCCTGCGGCCGAGAAGGCTCATGGCCCGGGCGCCGCTTGAAGGCCGCGATCGTGGAGCCCAAGCGCAGTTCCGTTCACCGGCCCGGTACGCAGAAGCCACAATCGTGGACCCGCGCGCTGCACGCGCCGATCCTAACCCTGGCAATTCGTCCGGGCCTGAGGTGTGAACCGGCGCACTCCGCCTTGAAGGAGTGCGGGCCCCAAGGACGGCATCGAGATCCTGAAGCTGCGTCACTCAGCCATGTCGAGACGCGGCGACCCCCGGTGGGCCAACCCCGGGCATCTCCCTGGGGATTCTCTGTGAACCATCGAACCGACGCCCTCGGAGTGACGGCGTGGGGGCCGACCTGGTTTCCCCAGCTGCCCAGGTGACGACCCGCTGACCGGCGGCATCGCAAAGTCCGCACCAGGTGATGAAGCTCATTTTTGGGCTCCACCCACTGCCCGGGCCGACCTTCGGCCAAACCCAGTTGTCCAGGAATTGTTACGCTTGGGGTTCAATCGGCTCTACCGCGGGCTGGAATTCATTGCCAATATCTTCCATAACGACGCAGATTTGTTGCGGGGCTCGGCGCCCACCGCTTTTGGGGGCCGGGATGGGGGCGTCTCGAGCGACAACGCCCGAAAGGTCTGTGACGGAATTCAGCGATGGCTGACGGAAAGAGTCCACCCGCGAGACATTTGTCCCTGCACGACCGCGCCCGCGCAACGAGAGGCCGCAGAGCTCCAGGGGTTCCCGAGAGCCTGAGCCCAAGGGGGGATCCAGCGCCTCGGATCCGTTCGTTGTCCGCGTCGGAGGTTCCGGAGCCCACAGTGAGCATCGTCATTCCGGCGAAGAACGAGGCACGCAACCTGCCGCACGTCTTCGAGAAACTCCCCCACGATTGTGAGGTGATCCTTGTCGACGGGAACTCAACGGACGACACGGTCAGCGTGGCGCATCGACTGAGGCCGGACATCACCGTCATCGGCCAGACCCGTCAAGGCAAGGGAAACGCGCTTGCCTGTGGTTTTGCGACCGCCAAGGGCGACTTCATTGTCATGATCGATGCAGACGGCTCCAACAACCCGGCGGAGATTCCTCGCTTCGTCGCTGCTCTGAAGGGCGGAGCCGACTTCGCCAAGGGATCCCGATTCCTCGCTGGCGGGGGGAGCGTGGACATCAGTTTGGTAAGGAGATTTGGCAATTTCTGGCTCAACAGGATCGTCAATGTGCTCTACGGGACCCGGTACACGGACCTGTGTTACGGCTACAACGCCTTCCGACGAGAGTGCCTGGACGTAATGAACCTTGACGCAACCGAAGTCGAAGGGTGGGGACCAGGGGCAATGCTGTGGGGAGACGGATTCGAAGTGGAGACGTTGATCAATGTGCGGATCGCAAAAGCCGGCCTCCGCGTCACGGAGGTTCCGAGCTTCGAGACAGTCCGTCACTTCGGGGCGAGCAACCTCAACGCGTTCTCTGACGGCCTGCGCGTGCTGAGGACAATCCGCGCCGAGTTCCACGATTCCGCCTGGAATGCTGCCGCTGACAGTGCATTGGCGGATTGACGCAGCGCTATTGGCTCTTGTTCTCCGCAGTTGCGAGAAGCGCGTTGCTGCCACGCATGTGACACAGTGAGCGGCCTTCAGCGATATTGATGCGCGCTCCTACGATCCTTTTGGAGGTCGGTTGTTCACGCCACGTCCCTGCGATGGAGGAGTTTGGCCCTTCGACGAACATCGGATTCTGGAGAGGTCGTTCGTTGGCCCAGCAGAGTTCCAAGACACTCGTCACACAGGCGCCCGAATGCCCTCCCGGTCCCCAGGCGCTTTCGCTCCGACCGCCCGATCTTCGACACGGGCCCCGACCAGCCGCAGCGGTGGCATACACCGTGCCTCTGAGTGGCGGGGGCGCCCGCTACGTTTTCGGGAAGTCATGAGCTTCGCATGTACCTAGAGACCGTGAACCCCACACGGATCCTCATCGGTGGTCGCCCCACCCTACTTGAGGCGGCTTCCGTCGAAGTGCACCCGACCGAGCAGGCCGAGGACACGGACCCGGACGTGGCGGGTTCCGACCTTGCTCGGTGGGAGTGCACCAGCGAGATTGTGTTGCAACCTCAGTTTCCTCTCGCTCATCGAACGTTGGCCTGGCCCAGCACGCGAGGACGGGACGCAGCCTCACGGAGTGCGCCGATGTTCGTGACGAATCACGTGCTCTCCGGCGTCGTCATCGGTCGAGTCCTGGAGCGGCACCCGGTCACGGCATTCGTGGTCGGGGTTGGGTCGCACCTGGTCCAGGACATGGTGCCTCATTGGGGTTGTGAGACGCGCTCCGCGGAAGGCCGGCAACTCTTCCTTCGATACGCGAAGAGCGATGGTCTGTTGGGCCTCGTGGCGGCTGCATCGGCAACGGGAGCGGTGAGTCGACGGGCCCGTCCGGCAACACTTGCCGCCATTGCGGGTGCGGTCCTGCTCGATGTGGACAAGCCGATCTTGCACTTCTGGGGACGTAACCCGTTCCCGGCATGGGTTAGGCGGATACATGCAGGGGTCCAGAACGAGTCGCCGCAGGGTTTACCGAACGAGATTGCATTCGGGCTCTCGTGCCTCGGCGTCGACGTGGCGATTGCTGTTCGTGGTCGCCGACGCCTCTCCGCCATGCCCTGAATCATCGTCCCGGCCACACGTCTCGACACCGCCGTTGTATGAGTGACCGAAGCGGGCGTCCCTTGGTGGTCGAGGAACGAGCCGTGCTTGCTTCCAACCAGACCGCAGGCCAGCCCTTGCAGGGTCTGGTTGTCCCAGCTAGGGAAGCTGCGGGCACTGAATCCTGCCTGCGGTCCAGCCCACGGTTGCTGATCGCCGTCGCCCGGAGTCGCCGCTGGCAGCGCGTTGCGCCGCGTGTCACAATCTCGGTTCGGCGCGCCGGGGTTACTGCCACCCCGTAGGGAGGGTCCGCCAGGCTCCCCCCCCCCGTTGCGCGCCGACACCGCGAGGCGACCCCGGTCCGGACCATCGGGCCGGGGTCGCTCCGTCTTTCTCGGCTGGTCGGGCGCTCGGGTTGAGGATCCGTTGTTTTGGCTTCCACCCGTGAATGGTCGGGCCCGGCCCCTCTCCCCCGAAGTCAGGCCCAGGATCAGCGACGGCCTCCGGGTTTCTGGTTGGCGCACCCGGGGGGTGACTCGCGCAAGGGACCAGGATGGAGGGGCGCGGATCGACCATTCGGGTCCGCCTCAACATCCCGACATCACCTGCCGTCACCGGCAAAATGGACACGCGACCTGATCGTGCTTCCGCTGCGCTTCTGGCGATTCGTGCTCGTAGAAGCGCTCGGGATCTTCCTCAGTCGTCACAGGTATCGCGCCGAGTGCCTCTATTCCCCCAAGCGACGAGAACAGATCGAACTGGCCTTGTTCCTCACGCCGCATCTGGTCACGGCGGAGGCGCGCGCTCTGTGCCATCGCGGGGAACTCGCTGGCCGTTCGATCGTAGAGACGCATCATGATCTTGTGGTCCGGCTCGGAGTTGGTCGCGAAGACGACCTGATACAACGGGACGCCGCCTATGTTGCGTATCTCGAGCTGATGAGTCCACCGATAGCCGAGATCCTGCCCGAGTCGCCACCGCATCAGGTTCAGGTACTCCTCACGGGCGGTTGGCACGTCGATCTCGTAGACGAGCTTCGCTTGCCAGATCGCGTGCCAGGCGGGATTGCCGAACATCGCTGTGTCCAGGTGTTGTCCTCCGCCCTGAGGACGCCAGTTGCCGGAAGCAGTCGCGCGAACAGGAGGTCCGAAAACGACAGCCAGAGTTCCACCTTGGACCCGGTCCTCGGCGGTCCCGTGTGAGCGGCCAGGCATTGCAGCGTCCGCCACGTGCAGTGCGGACCGTTCGGATCAATGAACGCGAATGTCTGAGCAACCCCAACACCCGAGCTTCACAAGTCAGCCAGCGCCTGATCGATTGATGCATTGCAGTCCTCGTACACCAGCCAATTCCGGGCAACGAATTCAACGGTCAGCGCTCGCCGCAATTGCGTGGTGTTTAGCTGGAGCTCGAAGAAACGCAGGTGCGTGAAGGTCGGTTCAGTGGGGTCAAGTCCCAACGAATGGTGTACGAGGCCGTGAGGTGCAACGTCCCTCGCGTCAACCTTTTCTCTGATCGCTGATCCTAGGTGTCGCTGCGCGTGGTGACCTCCTCTCGGGTGTCCTCGATGGCCGGCCTCGGGTCTTCGGGGGACGCGACGAGGGTGCGCTGGCCCCTTGAGGGACTCGGCGCTCATGTAGCGACGCGTGATGGCCCACTCGTCGCTCTGTTCGGCGAGCAGCGCGCCGACGAGTCGGATGACGGCCCCGCGGTTGGGGAAGATGCCAACGACGTCGGTGCGCCGGCGGATCTCCTTGTTCAACCGCTCCTGTGGGTTGTTGGAGCGGATCTGACGCCAGTGCTCGGCGGGGAAGGCGCTGAAGGCCAAGATGTCGTCGGCCGCGTCGAGCAGGTACGTGACGACGTCGACAAAGCCCGCCTGGGTTAGCTTGTCGGTGACGTCGGCCAACTGGCTCCAGGTGGTGTCGCGGTCGGGCTGCTCGAAGATCGAGCGCACCAAGGTGGCGATCATGGGCCAGTTGCCCTTGGCGCACCGCGAGGCCAGGTTGGCCATGAAGTGGGTGCGGCAGCGTTGCCAGGAGGCCTCGGAGAAGACCTGGGAGATGGCCGCCTTGATGCCGCCGTGGGCGTCGGAGATGACCAGTTCGACGCCACTGAGCCCCCGGGCCACCAGGGCGCGCAAGAACGCCGTCCACGCAGCCGTGTCCTCGGTCGTGGCGATGTCGAGGCCGACGATCTCGCGCCGGCCCTCGGCGCCCACCGCGGTGGCGATGACGGCCGAGACGTTCACCACGCGGCCCCCTTCGCGGACCCGCTGGGTCAACGCGTCGATCCACAGGTAGCGGTAGGGGCCCTGGTCGAGGGGGCGCTCCTTGAACTCGGTGACCACCTGGTCGAGCTCTTTGGCCATGCGGGAGACCTCGGACTTGGAGATCCCGTCGATGCCCATGGCCTTGACCAGGTCGTCGACCCTCCTCGTGGAGACCCCCTCCACGTAGGCCGCACAGACCACCGACACCAGGGCCTGTTCGGCCCGCCGTCTCGGCTGGAGCAAGAACTCGGGGCTGTAGACGCCCCGGCGCAGCTTGGGCACCGAGAGCTCGATCGAGCCGACCCTCGTGTCCCAGGGCCGCAGGCCGATACCCGTTGCGCGAGTTCTCGCGCTCGGGGGTTCGTTCGCCGTAGGCGGCGTTGCACTGCATCGAGGCCTCGGCCGACATCAGGGCCTCGGCGAAGGCCTGGAGCATCGCCCGAGCCAGGTCGACGTCACCGTCGGCGCCCTCGAGGTACTTGCTCAGCCAGCCGGCCGCGTCGATAGTGGTAGGGACGTTCACCGTGATCCTCCTCAAGTTGCTGTTTGGAAGCTGCTTCTTGAGGTTGACGCGGTGACCGTCGCGTCTCGGGGATGGTGGCTCAGCTCACCGGGTCGTACACCACTGGCTGGTACTCAACTTTCAGTGGTGCGGAGGGCAATTCTCGGCGATCCATCAATCGGAAGTCTCGTCACCCGATCGACATATGCGGGCGCAACGGCGAACAGGTCGAGGTAGACCCGCTTCGTGGACCTCCGCTTCGTTGTTGTCGTGAGCTCGTCGAGGTAACGCTGGAGCAGGTCCGGTTTGTAGTTCGTCCAGAAACCCCACGATCTCGACACAGCGAGGGCTAACGCCAGGGCCAGCCGACGCATTCCGTCATACACAGCGCCGTCGTGCTCCGCTCATCGAGCGGCACCACAAGACCAGAACCCGACGGCGACACGCACACTCCGAGTGGGTGGGCGGCGCACGAAGGGCACATTGGGCGCGGTGTCCTCGCACCCCGCGGTGTCCGCGCCCGGGCGTTGGGAGACTCTGCTCTCGCCCTCGCATGGGACCACGGCGTCGCCCTCATTGCGCTGCCGGTTTTCGTTTCCGAGTCGTCGGTCGCCGGCTCAGGCGCCGCCTTCCGGCCCGACGTCAGCTCAGGTCAGAAGTTAGGGGGTGCCTAAGATCGCACGGTGCCATCGGGCGACGGCGGAGCATCTGCACCAACCCAGCGCCCTGACAGCTTTTCGTCCGTCCCCCCGTCTTTCCCGTCCGGGCGCGGATCGGTCTCCATCCGGCTCTACCCGCACAACGAGCTCGCGGCCGGGGCCATCGTGGACGAGCTCTGCACGCAAGGTGGACTCGCCCTGCGCAGTGGCTTCGACGGCGTGATGACCAGCGAGCACCACGGTGGCTTTGCGGGGTACATGGCTCAGCCCCTGCAGATGGCCTCCTTCGTGCTCGAGAAGTCTCCCAGGGGCTGGGCAGCAGCAGCTCCGCTGCTGCTGCCTCTTCGCTCCACAGCTCTCGTGGCAGAAGAGGTTGCGTGGTTGCAGGCTCGCTATCGCGGCCGTGTCGGGCTCGGTGTGGCCAGCGGCGCCCTGCCCTTGGACTTCGAAGTGGCCGGCGTCAGCCAGGCCGAAGCAGTCGACCGCTTCAAGTCGGAGCTCCCTCGGCTGGTCGCCATGCTCCGGGGTGAGGACCTGGGCCAGCTCGACGGGGACCCGGCCCTCCTCGCCTGCCGGCGACATCCGGTTCCCGTCATCAGTGCGACGGTCTCGGTCGCCGCGGCGGTGCGCTCCGCGCGCTGCGGCGCCGGCATCCTCATGGAAGGCATGTCGGCGCCTCGGAGACTGGCCTCCCTCACCGGGGCGTTCATGGAGGCCGGTGGCACGGGACCCAAGGTGCTGATCCGACGGGTGTGGCTGGGCCGCGTGCCGTCGGGCCTGGTTGCACGCCAGCGCTCCGTCTACGAGAGCTACGCCGAACGCCCGAGCGGGTTCGGCCCTGATCAAACGATCTCGTCGACGGAGCCGGCCGAGATGGCCGAGCAGCTCGCCGCGACCATGGAGGAGGTTGGCGCCGACGCTCTGAATTTGCGGGTGCAACTTCCCGGTATGGCACCCGAGGAAGTCCGCGACCAGATCGCCGGCATCGGGACGACGGTCGTCGACCTCGTGAAGCACCGGTGGGCGGCGCCGACGAACGGCGAGTAGTCACCTGATCGGCGTCCAGCCGCTCCCGAGGTGGTTGCCACCGTCGACGTCGAGGGTGATGCCGGTGATCTGACGGGCCTCGTCGGAGAGCAGGAAACAGACCGCGGCGGCGACGTCCTCCGCCTCGGTCAGCCGACCGACGGGGAGGTTGGCACCTGCCGCCGTCCCGCCGTCGGACTGCCAGATTGGCCGGGTGGCCGTGGTGCGCACCAGCCCCGGACTCACGGCATTCATACGCACCTTTCCGGCGAGGTCGGCGGCGATCGTCCGTGTCATCGCGTTGAGCGCGGCCTTGGCCGCCGCGTAGGAGACCATGGCCGAGGTGGTCTTGTGCGGTGAGCCGCTCGAAATGGTGACAACCGCCCCGTCGTTGTCACCGAGGCCCCTATCCATCGCGGCCCGGATGAGGGCGAGGGCGGGCCAGGTGTTGAGGCGGAACGTCTCGAGGAGCTGCGCCTCGGTGATGGCGTCGAACGACAGCGGATAGGGCGCGCCACCGAGCGTGCTGACCAGCAGGTCGATCCGGCCGAAGGCATCGATGGCACGCTGCGTCAACGCCGCTACGCCCGCCTCGGTGTCCATGGACCCGACGACGCCGGCAACGGTGAGACCCTCAGCGCGGAGTGCGTTCTCGGTCGCCGTGACTCTCTCGGCATCGCGGCCGTTGATCACGACCGACGCTCCCTCTCGAGCCAGCCGGAGGGCGCAAGACCGGCCGATGCTGGGGTCGGCGGTCGAGCCGGTCACGATGGCAACCCGGCCCGAGAACCGTTGGGCGTGCATGGTGACCAGCCTCGCTCACGGGCCGGGCGTGTGGCGAAATGGCCTGTTGACGCGAGTCAGCTGCCGTCGCCAGGCGTCGTAGTGGTCGAGCTGGTGGTCGGAGGACCAGTCGTCGTCGTGGTGGCCGGAGGGCCTGTCGTGGTGGTGGTGGTGGTGGCCGGAGGCCCGGTCGTCGTGGTGGTCGGGGGCGCGGTCGTCGTCGTCGAGGCCCGGTCGTGGGGGTCGTGGTCGCCGTCAGTGGCCCGGTCGTGGTGGTCGTCGTCTCGTCTTGGGAACCCGCGGGCGTGCTCGCGGTCGTCGTGGTCGTGGACTCTGCCGTCGGTGCGGAGCCTGCGCCGAACTGGCTGACCAGTGCCCTGAACGCCTTGATGTTGCCCGTCCTGATGGCGGTGGCGTCACCCGTGGACCGCACGATGGGTGTGCAGGCGTTCGGGCAACCAGCGAGGGAGGAGGTGCCGTAATCCCAAAAGGTGTCCTCGAAGACGTTGTTGGCCTTGATCCACGACGCCATGTCGCTGATGAACGTGGCGTCGTCGCCGCCACAGACCTGGTTCCCCGGAGCATTGACCGGCTGGCCCGAGTTGCACGAGCCCCAGCCGAGACCCCATTCAGGGATCACGATGCGTTTCCCCTCCTGGGCGGCAAACGTCGCGAGCCAGTTGAGGCCATAGGACTGCGTCTTCAGAGAGGTGAACTCGGCTCGCGCTCCCGGGTACCGACCCCAGTTGGTGTCGTACACGTCGAGTCCGATGTAGTTCACGTACGAGCTACCCGGGTAGTAGTTCGCCAGGTTGCCCGCGCCCTGATCGCCGAGTGTCGGGTTCCACTCGAAAGTGAAGCTTGCTCCTGGAACCGCACGCATGGTGGAGACGATCTGTTGGAAGGCGCCGACGAACTGGGCCGCACAACCGCCCGCTGACCACGGTGCCCACCCTCCGTTGAACTCCCAACCGAGACGCACGACCGAGGAGCCGAATCCGTTGGCGACGAGTGCGTGGGCCACCTTGGAGAACTTCGTGTTGAAGACGCCACTGGCGTCTTGGGAAAGTCCGTAGCAACTCCCCGAGGTGTCCGCGAGATTCGTACTCGGGCGGTAGGAATCGGGCAGCATCGGGATGCCCCAGACCATCGAATAGCCCGTGCCCCGCCACTGGGGGTAGGGCCAGTCCGACTGGGTGATCGTCGACCAGGACGTGCCGGCCTGGAAGTCCGTGGCGTATTTGACGGTGCCGCCGAGGGCCGAGTTGAGCGTCGTCGGCTGCCTGGTAGAGCCAACGTAGACCCCGAAGGCGGCGGCCTGGTTCGCCGACAACGTAGGGGTGAGGACCACGGCGAAGAAGAAGAGTGCCCCCACGCAGGCGAGCATGGCAGGGAGCGATACGAATCTCTTGACGGTCATGATCAATAGGGGACGGTCGAGATGGCCTCCACGCAAAGTGACTGCACGCAGGGTGAACCAACCGTCGTCAGCATCCCAGCTCAACGCCGGCTTGTTCAAACGGGCGTAGACGCCAGGCCGCGCCCCGGCGTCCGCGAGCCCGAGGATGCCCTGCTCACGGACGACTAACCCGGGTTGCCTCGACAATCGCCGACCGGCAACCCCGGACCCCTACTGCGCGTCAGTATCGTCCTTGCGCTTGGTGGCGAGCGTGACCGGCACATACTCAGGGTCGTCCTCCGAGCGCATGCTGAAGCGCCACTTGCAGCACACGTCGCCAGGATCGCGTCGCGGCGGGATGGCCAGGATGTCGACCTTCATGTTCGGGTTGTACATCTTCGTCGTCTCGATCATGGACTTTGGGCACGTCGAATGACAGTTCTTCTCGAGGATGTCGGGCCGGCCCATCGCCTCCCACTGGTCGACGGCAACGCAACGGTTGAACGTCATGATGCCGACGTCGGGCTCGGGCATCTCGAAGGAAGGTCGAACGCCTTGCCAGGGAAGTGCCGTGGCATCGAGCTGCAGGTCCTTCATCCAATCCTCGACCGTGTTGCCGTCAATACCGAGATACTCCGCCTTCAGTTTCTTCACTCCGGGCAGCACGGAATTACCCCAGAGCGTCCACTGGATGTCGAACATCACGTCGAGCCCGTAGCGCACGGTGAGCTGCGTGGCCCACGCCTCGATGCACTGCAGCAGGTATTCATGTGAGCCAAGGAACCACGAGACAAGCTGCGGCTTCGACAGCGTCCCTACGTCGTCGCTCGGGGTGAACAAGCCCGTGTAGATCACTCTGGTGCCGGCACGGGATTCTGCGGGAACAGCTGCGTTGGGGTCGCGGTAGGTGGTCCCCGAAGGCAAGAACTCGTTCCTCATGCGCTCGAGCTCGGGAGCAATCTGGTCTGTCCACGCCGTCCACTCGATCTCGGCCATTGTCGCTGCGCCGTAGCGCCGGGCGACCTCGCTCGCCCAGCCATTGACACACAAGAGGACGTACTCCTCGGCCCAGGGCAAGAATCTGGTGGCCAAGGCCTCGCTCGAGAAGTCGGTGAAGCGGAGGTCTCCTCGATACGGCCCGCTGTAGTCAGGGAGCTCTGCGCCAGAATCGACGTCGACGTCCTGGCGGATGTCGACGTTGGTCCGTGCGTAGGTGACGCTGTCGTCGACGCGGGGGAACTTGGGATAGTCGTGCAAGTCCACCCCGAGCACGAGGACGAAGTCGTCGTCGACGACGCCGTCTTCGAGGTGGGCCCCGGGCTTGCGGATCTCCAGGAACTCGTCGAGCTGCGGCTCGTTGGTCGGCTCTGGCACCGGACAACCTCCTACGAGTTGGGCGGGCGGCGGGCTCGCCGGTCGGCTCGTCGGAGAGTAGCCGATCGGCTAGGTGCGGGCAACCACTCAGCTAGCGTCGGGGCATGCGCGCCACCGAAGCCGTGAGCATCCCCCGCCTGGGTTCGACCCCTTACAGCGCTGCGCAGATGCGGGTGGTCATGGGCGCCCTCGGCTTGTTCGCGCAGCACGGGGTCAGCGGCACGTCGTTGCAGATGATCGCTGACGCGATCGGGGTGACGAAGGCCGCCGTCTACCACCAGTTCAAGACGAAGGAGGCCATCGTGGTGGCCGCGGTCGACGTCGAGCTGGGCGCGCTCGAGCCCGCGCTCGAAGGTGCCGAGGCGCCCGATGCCGGGCCCGATGGGATCGGATTTTTGTTGAGCAGGGTCATTGACGTCGCCGTCGGCCGGCGACGCATGGTCGGCAACATCCTCTACGACCCGATCATCGTCCGACTCCTCGCGGAGCACGCTCCGTTCCAGCAATTCATGGGTCGCCTGTTCCGCACCCTTCTGGGTGGCCGAACCGATCCCGATGCCCGGATGCGCGTCGCCATGGCTGCGTCCGCCATCGGCGGGGCCGTGACACATCCCTTGGTGGCGGATCTCGACGATACGACGCTCACGGCCGGCATCCTCGAGCTCTCGGAGCGATTCCTCGAGCTGGAGTGCTGAGATGTCCGGCTCAGGCGGACTGGGTACTCCCTAGGCCGGAGTCGACCTTGCCGACGGCCCGGAACCACTCGAGCGTGGTGGCCAGACCTTCGTCGAGCGAGATCGGGCTGTACCCGAGCCGCTTGTAGGTCTTGGAGTCCTCGAGCTTCCTGCGATCAGGCCGCGCCTTGGCCGCCTTCTTGGCGATGGCGATGAGCGTCGGCCCGAAGACCTTCAGCAACTCTGGATCGTCCGAGGGGTCGACGTCGATGACATCACGGTCGATGCCGGCAAGCCGGCCCATGCGCGTGCAGGCGTCGGCGGTGCTGACGACGTCCTCGGGCCGACCGTCGAGCATGTAGCGCTCGCCCGACACCCCCTTGTCGAGGGCCAGGATGCAGCCCCGTGCGATGTCTTCGCCGTAGACCCAGCTGACGGGGAACTTGAGATACCGCTCGATGCGACCGCGCGCCGCCGAGAGCAGCACCCGGTTGAAGCTGGTCTTGCCCAGCGCGTTGCTGGCGACCGGCGAAGGCCCGAAGATGGCGCCGGGATGGGCGCTGACGACATCGCGCCCCTTGGCGGCCCGGTCCATGGCGTCGAGGAAAGCGGCCATCTTGGTCAGGGTGTAGGGGTCCTGGCTCGGATTCTTCGTGACCGGCGCGTCCTCGCGGTCGAGTCCGCCGGCGGTGTCGAAGAATGTCCCCGTGCTGACGGCGACGACGCGACCGAGATCGGCTGCCTCCGCCGCATCGAGCACGTTCTTCGTGCCGCCGATGTTCACCGCCTCGAAGTCGGCCATGTTCTGGCTGGCGCCGCCGAGCAGCGCGGCACAGTGGATGGCGGCTTCGGCGCCGCGCGCGGCGCGCAGCACCGACGTCGGCGTCGGTGACGTCGCCCGTCACCACCTCGACGCCGAGCGCCGCCAGCGGCTCGGTGTCCGCCGTCTCCCGGGCCAGCGCCCGGACGGTGTCGCCCCGCTCCACCAGCAACTTACAGACGTTGGCGCCGGCCAGCCCTGTGGCTCCCGTCACCAGGACGGTCTGGGTCACGAGTGCAGCGCGGGCTCGTTGACGGCCGAGTCGACCTGATCCGGGCTGAACGGGATGACCGGGGCGGACGTCCCGTACACGTCGAGGGTGTGGATGAAGCGGTGCAGGCCCATGGAGCCGGCACACGCGAAGCCCAGTTCGATGATCTGTGCGGCCGTGAAGTGCTCACCGAGCTTGCGGTAGACCTCGTCGTCGATGGCGTGGTGATCAGCGGACAGGAGATCGAGAAACTCGACGGCCAACCGCTCCTGCTCGTTGAGATCACCCCCGCCGGGGGCGATGAGGCAGGCCACGTCCTCGTCGGTGATGGAGTCGTGCTTCCTCGACTGCATACAGGGTTGACACTCGCCCAGCTGGGCGCTCCTGATCCGCAGCAGCTCGAGGATGCGGCCTCCGAGCAAGGAGCCCTTCCCCATGACCTGGCGCGCGGCGTTGGTCATCAGGATCTGCTGCGTCTTGTAAGCGAAGATCTGCAACGGGATGGGCGTCGCGTACAGCCCTTCCTCGACTCCTTCCTCGATGATCCGACGCGGCTCGGGCGCCATCTGGTCCAACGGAATGGGTTCGATCCTGGGCACACAACCCCCCAACCGCTCCGGCAGGCTCTCCCCGGCGGAGCTCTCTTCGGTAGACGTCGTGGCTACTGTACTGTCCCCCTCGTGCCGATCGATCCGTCCTCCATCCTGCTCACCGACCGCGTTGCCGTCGTCACCGGCGGCGGCTCGGGAATCGGACGCGGCATCGCCAACGGGTTCACCGCCTTCGGGGCGAAGGTGGCCATCTGGGAACGCCATGAGGACACCGCGGCCGCCGCGGCGGAAGAGGTGGGAGGCCTCGGCCTGCACGTCGATGTGCGCGATCCGGCTCAGGTGGACGAGGCGCTGGCACGCACCGTGGCCGACCTCGGCCCGGTGAGCATCCTGGTGAACAACGCGGGCGGCGTCTTCTCCTCTCCGCTCCTCGAGACGTCCGAGAACGGATGGGACGCGCTCTACCGGTCCAACCTCAAACACGTCATCCTCTGCACGCAACGGGTAGCCCGCCTCATGGTCGAGCGCGGCATGGGCGGGAGCGTCATCAGCGTGACCTCCATTGAGGGGGTGCGCGCCGCCCCCGGCTACGCGGCCTACGCGGCGGCCAAGGCAGGGGTCATCAACTACACGAAGACCGCCGCGCTGGAGCTGGCGCCCCACGGCATCCGGGTGAACGCCTTGGCCCCCGACATCACCCTGACCGAAGGCATCATGGCGGTCGCACCCGAGTCGACCCACGAAGGGTTCGGATACACCGTGCCCATGGGCCGCGCCGGTCATGTCGACGAGATGGCCGGCGCTGCGATCTTCCTGGCCAGCGAACTTTCCAGTTACATCACCGGCCAGACGATCCACGTCGACGGCGGCACCCAGGCGGCCAGCGGCTGGTACCACAACCCCGACACCGGGGCCTACGTCCTCGGCCCCTCGTAGATCCGGCACGGGCGCTCGTCCGTGCCGGATGCCCGATGGTTCAGCCGTCGCCTCCGAGCCCGACGTGCGCGGACATCCCGCCGTCCACCGCGATCATCTGCCCGGTGATGTAACGGGACTCGTCAGAGGCCAAGAACACCACGACGTCGGCGATGTCCTCGGGCTGGCCCACCGACGGCGTGAGCGTGGCCTTCCCCAGCGACGACACGATGGCGTCGGTCAGGTGCGCCCGCACGGCGTCGGTGATCACCAGGCCGGGCAGGATCGTGTTGACGCGGATGCCTTTCTTGCCATGGCTCGTCGCCACGTACATGGTCAACGCGTTCACACCGGCCTTGGAGACACCGTACGCGGTACGGGTGCGATCACCCTTGAGCGACGCACCCGACGACATGTTGATGATGGACCCACCGCCGCCCCGCACCATCACGGGAACGCTGTGCTTGCACATCAACATCTGGCTGCGCAGGTTGACGGCCATCGTCCGCTCCCACACCTCCACGGACAATTCGGTGACCGCGGTGTCCGCGCTCAAGAAGTCCGAGTCGGTGAGCGCCGCGTTGTTGTGGACGATATCGAGGCGGCCAAAGCGGGTCGCTGCCGCATCCACAGTGTCAACCACCTCGGCCTCAACCGAGAGGTCTGCCCCAAAGGGCGCCGCGGTGCCGCCCGCATCGTCGATGGACGCCACCACGGTCGCCGCGGCCTCCTCGTTGATGTCGACGACGAGCACGGAAGCGCCCTGACGCGCCAGGGCGCGGGCCGTCGCGCCGCCGATGCCGCCGCCGCCGCCCGTGACGATGGCGACCTTGTCGGCCAGACGGTCCATGCGCTCAGGACTCCCGGACGGATCGTCACGCCAAGGCGTGAGATCGAGCATCGGGTAGCGGGCGGCGACCCCCGCCAGCGTCTCGGGTGTCCAGTACGGATGGCCCGGAGCGGGGAAACCCAGCACGATGAGCTGACGCAGGGTCGCCCCGTTCATGAAGCGGTACCAGGCCATGTCCTCCCCGGCATGTGGGAGCGCCAGCGATCCCAACCAATCCGTGCCGGTCGGCTTGTACGAGACGTGCAGCATGAATCGCGCCGACCCGGGCGCCTGCATGCGCACGCCCCGGTGGTACACATCGGGCCGGTAGATCAAGATCGACCCCGCGGGGCCAGACGCCGGGACCTCGGCCGCGTAGAGATCTGCGTACTCGTCGACGCTGAGATACGTGCGCTCGACCGGAATACCGTTGGTGAGCGACATCGGCACCATGCGGGTGGCCCCGGTCTCCGGCGTGACGTCGCTCAAGTAGACGAACATCTCGAGCTGCTGGTAGCCGGGCTGGTGGCGGGGCACGACGAGTGTGTGATTGCCGAAGTCAGCATGGAGCAACTGCTCGTCGCTCTCGGCGCCCTGCCCGTACTTGGCGCTGAGCGACGCCTGGTACAGCCGGAGATCGGCAGCGCCCACGCCGAGCAGCTGTTCGGCCAGGTCGATCACCCGATCGTGCAGGGTCAGATGATTGAGGGCGGCGTCCTCGAAGGGAAAGCGCGGCATGACACGATGGGAGTCGTCGCGAAAGGGCGCGTTGCGCACGGGGTCGGTGTCGGTGGCGAATTCTTCGGCGGTGGGGAAAAGGGCGGGCAGGGCGGAGCGGGCGGCTGCCACTTCAGAGCCGGAGAAGATGCCCTGGACCAGGCACCACCCATCGGTATCCCATTGCGCCTGCGTCGCCGGGTCGATCACGGGCGCGCTCACAGGCCGGGCACCATTTCACCTGTGGCGTCTTCACCTGTGGCGTCGCCCTGGTGCGCGCGGGCCTTGTCCGTCGTGTGCTCCCCCGACATCCCTCCGATGATCGTCCAAATCGGGTCCGACGTGCACATCGAAGGGCGGACGGGGCTCGACGACTGGCCCCGTCGCGAAGTTCGTCGCTCGTTCTTCGGAGGGCGCGATCCGAGGCGGCGGCCCGAGGCCAGTCGATATGGTGCAGGCAGAGACGGGAACCGGCCGAGGAGCCGGAGGATCCAGGAGGAACGGTGCGCTTTATCCTGCAGTACCCCGAGGCCAGCGGGAGCTCCATCGACCTGCTCGACGCCGGTGCGATCGCGGACGTTGCCGCGGCGGCCGAGGCTGCAGGCTGGAATGGAATCGCCCTCACCGAGCACCCAGCTCCGAGCAACGCATGGCTCGAGTCTGGCGGCCACCAAAGCCTCGATCCTTTCGTCGCGCTGGCGTCAGCGGCGGGGGTGACATCCGATCTGGCCCTTGTGACCAACCTGAGCGTCATCCCGTACCGCAATCCCCTGCTCCTTGCCAAGAGCGCGGCCACCCTCAACCGGATGTCCGAAGGCCGCTTCTACATGGGCGCCGGCGCGGGATACCTCAAGTCGGAGTACTTCGCGCTCGGAGTGGACTTCAAGGAGCGCAACGCCCTCTTCGAGGAGGCGCTGCAGGTGATGCGGCTCCACTGGAGCGGTGAGCCGTTCGACTTCGAGGGGCGGCACTTCTCGGCGCGAAACATCCGCGCCCTCCCCGCACCACGGCACAACCGGGTCCCCATCTGGATGGGTGGCAATTCCGATGCCGCACTCGAGCGCGCGGCGACGTTCGCGGACGGCTGGATGCCGATGACCGCCCCCGCCTCGGTCGCCAAGACCGCTCGCACGCCACCGGTGACGACGCCCGAGGAACTGCACGAACGGCTCGGCGCGCTGGAACGCTTCGCCGGCGAGCGCTACGACGAACTCCAGCTCATCTTGAGCTACTCGGGACCGAGCCTGGCCCATTTCGAGCGCGACGCCGAGCAGATCCGCCAGCGTCTCGGCGAGATGGACGAGATGGGCGTCGACTGGACGATCATCGGGCCGCCCTGGTCGCCCGCCCCGGGGCCGGTCGAATGGCTCCAGGCCTTCGGAGCAACGTTCCTCCAGGGGTAGGTCTCAGCCGTACCGGGGAACACCCCGACAGACCTCTGACCAGGCTTGTTCCACGCTCGAGCCCTCGCCCTCGGACGGCCCGCGGCCAGATCGAGCGCCACAATCCCGCCAACGAGCATGGCGCTCTTTCCCGGTGGCTCAAGATCGAGGCCGTTCAGCCGAAAATCCCAGGTGGACGGCGAAAAATCCCGCCGTGGACGGGTCGAGGGAGTTATGGGCACTGCGCAAGGCACCATGCGGCTGCGGGTCGTCACGGACCCGCATCGGCTCGCGCGCTTTGCCTGCGCCCTGGCCATCACGCTCCTCGTGGGCATCTTCTCCTACGCGGCCACCTACCGCGCGCTGATCGTGATCTCGACGCCCAGTGGCGTGAGTACCGGCACGACGACGGTGGTCCCGGACAAGTCCTCGACCACACAGACGCCGGTCAGCACGGCACCGGTGGTCTCGATTCCCAGCCACTGAGTTCGGGTGGCGTCGGCGCCGATCTCACGCGGCCGGCGCGGGTTCTCCCCAGAGACGCAACGTCACCACGAAGCGTGAGCCTCCCTCATAGCTGAGCGGCGATTCGGCTCGGACCGTCCCGCCCATGGCCGACGCCAGCTCGGACACGATCGCCAGCCCGAGGCCCGAGCCCATCTCCCGGTTAGGACCACGGTCAGCGCGGTAGAAGCGCTCGAAGACGCGCTCGAGGTCTGCGGGCGCGATCCCGGGACCATCGTCTTCGACCGCGACGACACACTCCCGGCTCGCTGGATTCTCCGAGACGCTCACGGTCACCGTTGTCCGGGCGAACGTGATGGCGTTCTCGATCAAGTTCGCGAGGAGCTGAGCAAGCCGGTCGGGATCCGCGGCGACCGGGCGGCGCGCGTACGTCGCGGCGTCGGCCTGCTCCGGTGCCGCGTCACCATCGGGCACCTGCAGGACGATCTGCAGCCCGCTCCTCGACGCGGACGGCCGGAACCCTTCGGCCGTCGTGGTCACGACCTCACCTGCGTCGGTCGGGCGCATGGAGATCGACATCTGGCGCGCCTCGAGCTTGGTCAGATCGAGAAGATCACCGACGAGGCGCTCGAGGCGCCTCGACTCGGCAATGATCACGTCAGCCGCTCTTCCGGTGTCATCGATCGCCCCGTCCTGGATCGCCTCCGCGAAGCCGCGGATGGAGGTGAGCGGCGTGCGCAGATCGTGCGAGACCGCAAGCAGGAGGTGGCGCTCACGGGCGCGGCCGTCCTCCAAGCTCTGCGCCATGTCGTTGATAGAACCCGCAAGCGAGGTGAACTCGGGATAGTCGTGGTGGTGGACCGGCACGCGACTCTCCAATTCGCCCGACGCGATGCGGCCGGTCACCGTCATCGCTTCGACCAATGGTCGCGCCATCCGGCGCGAGAGTTGCCATGCGACCAGTGCGGCGACGAGCAGAGCCACGCCGCCGGCGATGATGAAGTAGCCCCAACTCGGCCCGAGGTCGCCGACGTCGCGGGTGAGCAGGACGGCGAACGTGCCTTCGAATGCCCGGTGCGTCCGGCGCTCGATGCGGGAACGGAGCTCAGGAGACAATGTCACGGGCGCCACCGCGTAGACGAGGCTGGCCTTGCGGCCCGAGGTCGTCTCACCTGACTGCACCGCGCTCACGTCGATGTCGTCCTGGGTCACGCCGTCGGGGAGCGCCGTGAGCACAGTGCCGAGACGATCGATCTGGATCACGTCGGCGTCCTCGAGCTTGAGGGTGGCCCGGACGGTGTGGAGAACCTTGAGCGACTGCGACCCGATACCGGACTTGGTGAGAGCGTCAGCTTCTGACACCAGCTGCTGCTCCGCCTGGTTGCGCGCGGCGTTACGGGTGAGGATGAGGCTGCCGGCCCCCGCGATGATGAGCACACCCGCCACGAGGCCGACCATGGCCAACATCAAGCGCCGTCGCATTGCTCAGCCGAACCGGTAGCCGACGCCCCACACCGTGGTGAGCGGAAGATCGGCACCGAGTTTCTTTCGCATTTGCGCCACGTGAACGTCGACGGTGCGCTCGTCGCCATACCAGTCCGTTCCCCATACGCCGTCGAGCAGCTGCTGGCGCGTCAAGGCAAGGCCCACGTTGGTGGCGAGGAAGGCAAGCAGATCGAACTCCCGAGTCGTCAACGCAACGACCTCGTCGGCGCGGCGAGCCTCCCGACGGCGCATGTCGACCACGAGATGACCCACCGTCACCACCTCTTGGGGCGCAGGTCCTTCGCGGCGTGCGCCGCAGGATGGCCCGCACCCGCGCCACGAGCTCGCGAGGGCTGAAGGGCTTCACCAGATAGTCGTCGGCGCCGAGCTCGAGGCCGAGGACCCGGTCAACCTCGTCGTCGCGAGCCGTGAGGAAGAGGACCGGAACCGAGCTGCCGCGCGGATCTCACGGCAGACGTCGAACCCGTCGCGGCCGCCGGGCAGGCCCACGTCGAGGATGACGATCCAGGGGTCCTCCTGCTTGAAGATCTCCAGACCCCGTTCGCCGTCCGCGGCGAGCAAGACCCGGTAGCCCTCCCGCCGCAAGTAGAGGTCCACGAGGTCGGCGATGTGTGGATCGTCCTCGACCACCACGACCGTGCCGTTTTCCGCGATCACAGTCCTAGCCTCCCACCTCCCGCACCCCGAATTGCTGGAATGGGACGATCCATTACAGAACCCTCACGTTTGCAGAACAGCCCGTTCACCATCACTGCGCACGATGTGTTCGACAGGCCGCTCAGCATCCGAACCGGAAGCGGGGCGAGCCCGAACACGAGACCGGAGGGCACTGATGGCACAGACGCGCACCAATCTGATCCGGCTGAGCACGATCGCGCTGGCCTCGAGCGCCGCGCTGGCGACGGGCATGGCGCTGGCGACGGGCATGGCCGCGCGAAGCGCTGCGGCTGCCCCGGCGGCTGCCCCGGCGGCAGGGTCGAGCGGTTCGGGGAACAGCGGGCCCAACGCCGTGCCTGCCACCTTGAGCGGCATCAAGGCCCGGGCGAACACCGACATCACCCAGCGTGTCAACGCGCTGAACGCGGCCATCGCCAAGACCAACGGGGCGAAAGGGCTCGGCCCGGGGCAACCAGAACTCGTGTCGTACCTCGGTGCCGACATCGCGCCCCTGCAGCAACTGAACCAGAAGATCCAGGCCGATAACACCCTGGGTCAGGCGCGCCAGGACTTCGCGACCATCTTCAGCGGTTTCCGGGTCTACCTGCTGGCACTGCCGGCTTCGCGCCTGGCGGCGACGGCCGACTGGGAAACCACCACGGCGATCCCGCGGTTGACGCAAGACGCCACGAAGGCACAGGGATACGTCACGCCCGCCAACCAGACGCAGCTGCAGCCACTGATCGACGACCTCACCGGACAGATCACCACGGCGACCAACGCCACCAACGGGCTGGCGGCCACGGTGTTGGCGTACACGCCGGTGCAATGGAACGCCAACCACGGCCTGCTCGGCGCGTCGAAGTCATCGGAGCAGAGCGCACGAGGCGCGCTGCAAAAGGGGCGATCAGACGTGAGTCAGATTCGCCAGATCCTCAAGAGCGAGGGTGGGACCGGCGCTGGCCTCGGGGGCGCGGAGGTGCACGGCGGGGCCGGCGGCACGGGGGCAGCCGGCACGAGCACGACGACTGCGGCACCCGCGACCTCGCAGGACTGACCACGTCTGCCGACCGGAGGGCTCCGGCGCCGGCGACCCACCCCGAGCGCCAAGGCTCAACGGGCCCTTCGCGGACTACCCTCACCCTCACACGTCCGACCTGAAGGGGCTCGTCTGGCCGGGCGACGTAGGGGAGGTGCGCCATGACCGCGACGACCGTACCCAAGGAGGCCGACGTCTGTGTCGTCGGCGCCGGCCTGGCCGGGCTCACCGCCGCACGGCGGTTGTCGCAGGCAGGCCAGTCCGTCGTCGTCCTCGAAGCGCGCGACCGCGTCGGGGGACGGGTCTGGACGCAATCCACGCAAGGTGGAGTGCCGGTCGACATGGGCGGCTGCTTCGTCGGACCCGATCACGAACGCATGCACGCGCTGGCCAAGGAAATGGGCGTGCCCACGTTCAAGACGTTCGTCGAGGGAGACAACGTGCTCGCCACGGGCGGCAAGGTGCGCCGGTACCGCGGGGACATCCCTCGCATCAACCCCGCCGCGCTGGTCAGTGCTGGACAGGCGATCGCCCGGATGAATGCGATGGCCAAGAAGGTCCCCGTCGACGCCCCGTGGGAGGCGCGACACGCCGACACCTGGGATGCGCTCTCTGTCGCCGCGTGGCTCACGCCGAACCGCGTCCCGACCGCCCTGGCCCGGGATCTCGTCGACGCGACCATTCGTGCGTGTTTCGCCTGCGACCTCTCCGAGGTGTCGATGCTCAACTGGCTGTTCTTGGCCCGCTCCGCGGGCGGCATCGAGGCGCTCATGTCGATCGCGGGCGGGTACCAGGACTCGCAGTTCGAAGGCGGCGTGGGTCGCATCCCCCAGGCCATGGCAGCCGAACTCGATGACGCAGTGGTGCTCGGTGCGCCAGTGACCGCCGTCACCCAGAGCTCGGAGCGGGTCACCGTGCGGTCAGACGCGGGCAACGTCAGCGCGCGCCGGGTCGTCCTGACGCTCCCCAGGGCGTTGGCGGCAGGCATCCGCTTCGAGCCCGCGCTGCCGGGGGACCACGCGTTGTTGCTCCACCAGATCCCGGCCGGCACCGAGGTCAAGACGGTGGCGGTCTACGAGGGGCCGTTCTGGCGCACCGACGGGGTCTCGGGCGCGAGCGTCGCGCTCGACGATCTCATTGAGGTCACACTCGACACGACCCAACCCGGCCATGGCCACGGCGTGATCGGGACCTACGCGGCGGGACCGAAGGCCCGGACCCTCTGGCGCCAGGAGCCCGACGAGCGCCGCGACACGCTGCTCACCATGCTCGTCACCCGGTTCGGGCCGAGGGCGGCGCAACCGATCGAGCTGCTCGAGGTCAACTGGGCCGAGGAGCAGTGGACGCGTGGGTGCTCGCTGGGCCATTTCCCGACCGGCGTCTTGACCCAGTACGGCCGGCGACTGCGCGAACCAGTCGGCCGGATCCACTGGGCGGGCACTGAGACGGCCTCCGTCTCCTACGGCGCCATGGACGGGGCGGTGCGCTCCGGCGAGCGCGTCTGCCAAGAGATCCTCGAGGCGCCGGCCTGACCGACCGTGTGACTCAGTCGCCCATCCCCTCGGGCCGAGGACCGGGGCCGATGCCGACGTCGAGTCGCTCGCGGAAGAACGCCAAAGTCTGATCGAGTGCCGCCCGGGTGGGCGTGCCCTCCTTGTCGTCGAGATGTTCGGTCAGCACGGAGTGCGCCTGCTTGGGGTGCCCGTGGGGGTTGCCCGGCGCCGAATCGATCTCCACCGCGATAAAGGCGTCGCCGAGCTCGCGGCGCAGCGTCTCGAAGCGCTCCTCGAAACAGAAGGGATCGTTGGAAAACCTCAGGCCGAGCAGACACGTACCTGCCGCGGTGCGTTGCTTCACCCGGGCGAGGTCGGCGTCCGAAATTCCGATGTCGGCCTTGTGCCGCTTGCCGATCGGGAACGGCAGCGACGGCTGGCTCAAGACGGGCGCCACGACGACCTCGTCGACCATCATCGCCAAGGCGAATCCGCCGGTGAAGCACATCCCGACCACGCCCACCCCGGGTCCGCCGCAGCGTTCGTGCTCCGCGGCGGCGAGCTTGCGCAGCCAGACCGTCGCCGGGCTCGTCTTCTTCAAGGCGAAGCATGCGAACTCGCGGGAGACGCACGCGGGACCGAGGGATTGCATCACGTAGGCGCCCGACGCCGGCCGGCCGGGGTCACCGAAGAGGTGAGGCAGCACCGCGGTGCAGCCGGCCGCGGCCACGCGTCGTCCGAACTGGGCCACGAGCGGCGTGATGCCGGGCATTTCGCTGATCACGATCACTGCGGGACCGCTGCCGATCCGGTAGACCGCGCGCTCCTTGCCGTCGGCTTCGAACGACTCCTTGGTGAAGTCGTCGAGCGCTGCCTCCCACCTGCCTGCTTCGCTCGGCGCCATGGCCGGACCGTAGCATCGGCATCGTGGCCCGACCTGTTCTGCCTGTCGACCCGCGCACACCGGTCCTGGTCGGGCTCGGGACCGCCAACGGCGCCGAGCCGGTCGTCGATCTCATGACCACGGCCGTGCGCGCGGCGGCAGAAGACGCCGGCACACCGACGATCCTCGGCTCCGTCGAGTGCATCGTGGTGCCCCAGGGCACGTGGGCACTCACCGATCCGGCACGCACGGTGGCACGTCGGATCGGCGCCGGCGGGCCGCGGACCGTGCGCTGCGAGATCGGCGTGTCACAACAGGAGGTCATCAGCTTCGCTCTCGCCGCGGTGGGCGCGGGCACGTTCGACACGGTGGTCGTCGTGGGGGCCGAAGCGCGGGCCTGGGCTCGCGACGGCGGCACCGAGCGCGATGAGGAAACGGAGCCGCCCGACGAGACCCTGAGCCGTCCGCCTGACTTCGTCGCACCTGTCGAGATCGCGGCCGGCATCGTCCTGCCGCCGGTCCAGCAGTACGCCATGATTGAGAACGCACTCGGTGCGGCGGAGGGCCTGAGCACGCAAGCCCAGCGCGACGCGGTCGCCGAGCTGTGGGCACGCTTCAACGCCGTGGCCCAGTCGAACCCCGAGGCTGCATTCGCGGCACCGTGCTCCGCCACCGCGATCGCCACGCCGGGGCCCCACAACCGCCCGCTCGCGTATCCCTACAACGTCAGACACGCCAGCCAGTGGACGGTGAACCAGGCGTCGGCTTTGGTGATCTGCTCGGCGGAACGGGCAGCCGCGGCAGGTGTCCCGGCCGACCGTTGGCTCTTTGCACATGTGGCCCTGCACTGTTCGCAAGCCGTCACGCTGACTGCCCGCCAGCGACTGGACGCGTGGCCGGCCATGGACGTGCTGGGCCAGGCGGCCACCCGCGCCCTGGGGCGACCACTGTCCGAGATCGAATTGGCCGAGGTGTACTCGTGCTTTCCCTCCGCGGTGCGGGTGCAACAACGCGCCCTCGGCCTTGCCCCGTGACGAGACGCCGACGCTGACCGGGGGCATGGCGTTCGCCGGCGGTCCGTTCAATCATTTCGTCCTGCTGTCCCACGTAGCCCTCGGCCGCGAGCTGCGGGCCCGGCCTTCCGCCCTCGGTCTGGCGACGACCGTCTCGGGCATGCTGTCCAAACCGGGCCTGGCCGTGTGGTCGGCGACGCCACCGGTGTCAGGAATCCCACTGATCGCGGACTTGGCCGGCGACGCAGGAATCGCGACGACGACGGTCCCGGTCGTGTCCGCTCCACCCAGTGCCTCGACGCCGGCATCGGTCGTGTCGTTCACGGTCACCTATGCCGGCGCAGGGGGTCTCGAACCCGTGCGCACGGCCATCGTCGCCGACCTCCCCGATGGGGTCCGCACCGCCGCCACCTGTGAAGATGCAGCGACCGCCCGGCTCGCCGTCACCGACGGGCTCATCGGGCGCACCGTCGAGGTGAAGGACACGACATTCATCCTGTGAGCGCCACTCCCCCTGGCCGGGGCCGGCCGCGCCTGGTCGACCCCGACCTGGCGGCACGCGTGCCGGGCCTGCGGCGAAGCGCAGCTGTTGCCCTGGCCATCGGCACGCTCAGCGCCGTTGCCGTGGTGGTCCAGGCGCTGGCACTCGCGCACGTCGTCAGTCGATCCCTCCTGCAGCACGCGCCACTCGAGTCCGTGGTGCCGGCGCTCGTGCTCGTGGGCGTCGCCATCGTGGTCCGCGGCATCTTGCACGGCGCCGGCGACCTGTCTGCGCTCGGCGCGGCCGACCGCGTCGTCGTGCGATTGCGTGGTGAGTTGCTCCGCCACGCGCTCGTCCTGGGGCCGGGCTGGCTGGCCGACGAGCGGCCAGGTGAGCTGTCGCTGACCGCCACCCGTGGTCTGCGCTCGCTGCACACCTACTACGCGCGCTACCTGCCTCAGGCCGCCGCGGCGGCGGCGATCCCGGTCATCCTGCTGGCCTGGGTCGCCACGCAGGACTGGCTGTCCTTCCTCGTCGTCATCGCGCTGGTGGTCGCGGTGCCCCTGACGATGATCTACTTCGGCCGCGAGGCCACGAGACGCTCTGCTCGCCAGTGGCGCCGTCTCGGCTCACTGGCGGGCAGGTTCCTGCAGCTGGTCGAAGGTCTGCCGACGCTCCGTGCCTTTGGACGAGAGGGACAGGGGCGACGCGAAGTGGAAGCCGCCACCGAGGGCGTGCGCACCGCGACGATGCGGACGTTGCGCGTCGCCTTCCTGTCCGCGCTGGCCATGGACATGATCGCCGGCTTCGGTGTGGGCTTCGTCGCGATGGCTCTCGGCCTGCGGCTCCTGTGGGGCGAGCTCGACCTCCAGACCGCCATGGCGGTACTGCTCGTCGCCCCCGAGATCTTCATCCCCCTGCGGCGGGCGGGCGCCGAGTTCCACGCCAGCACAGAAGGACAAGCGGCGGCGGCCAGGGTGCTCGATGTGCTGGGCACGGACGTCCCCGAACTCCCCGGCGGGCGCGAGGGCGCGCACGATGCCGCTACCGATTCGCCCGACGACGGAGGGTCGCCGGCCGCGCCGGTCCCGGCCCCGAGTTCCGCCCGCGCGCGCGCCGACAGCCGAGGCGCGGTCCTGGCCGTCGAAGGGCTCCGGATCGACTACGAGCATCGCGACGAACCGGCCCTCCGGTCGTTCTCACTTCTGGTGCCGGCCGGATCCCGCGTCGCGCTGACCGGGCCGTCGGGAGCAGGCAAGTCGACCGTGCTCGACGCCATCCTCGGCTTCGTCGCACCCACCGCAGGGCGCATCGCGGTGGACGGACGGCCCCAGACCGCGGCGGCCATCGACGCCTGGCGCCACCATTTCGCCTGGCTCCCGCAACGACCCCACATCTTCCACGCCACCCTGTCCGAGAACCTCCGCCTTGGTGCGCCTGGCGCGACCGACGGTGATCTCGAGCAGGTACTCGCCGCGGTGGGCTTGGCCGATCTCATGGCCAACCTGCCCGCAGGTCTCGAGACGGCACTCGGCCACGACGGCCTGACGCTGAGCGCGGGCGAACGCCAGCGCGTCGCACTGGCCCGGGCGTTGCTCTGTCCCGCGCCCATCTTGTTGTTGGACGAGCCGACCGCCGCCCTCGACGCCCCCACCGTCGCCAGGATGGCGCCCGCCCTCGAGGGCTGGATCGATAGCCGCACCGTCGTGGTGGCCGCGCACCAACCCGTCCTCCTGCCCGACTTCGACGCCGTGGTCGCGCTGCCCGCCGCCGTGCACGGTTCCGTAGTGGTCTCGCCGTGAGCGGGAGCCGGAGCGGGAGCCAGAACCGGGGCACCCTTCGCCGCGTCCTGCGCGAGCCGGGGACACCGTGGTCGCGCCTCGCGCTGGCGGGCCTGCTCGGGCTGGCTTCGGCCGCGGCGACCATCGGCCTCTTGGCCGGGTCCGGCTACGTGGTCGGGCGGGCAGCCTTGCGGCCGGGCCTGAGCGCGCTCGTCGGCATCCTGGCCCTCGTCGAGGTACTCGCCTTCTTGCGGGGTCCACTGCGTTACGCCGAACGCCTCGTCGGGCACGACGCGGCGCTGCGCGCGCTGACCCGGTGGCGGGTCTGGCTCTACGACTGCCTGGCGCCCCGGGTGCCCGCCGCCCTGGCCGGATGGCGCAGCGGTGATCTCCTGACCCGGGCGATCGACGACGTCGACGCGCTGCAGGATCTCTACCTGCGTACCGTGTTGCCGGTGGCGATCACGGTGGGTGCGTGCGTGCTCGGCACGGTCGCCGTCGGTGTGATCCTCCCGTGGGCGGCCCTCGCGCTCGGCAGTTCCCCTCCTCGTCGCCCTCGTCGTGCCGGCGCTCCTGACGTGGCGGCGGAGCGGCGACGACGACATGGCGGCTCAGGCCGGCGATCTGTCGGCCCGCATCGTCGACGCGTTGGCGGGTGCACCCGAGCTCCTGGCCTTCGGCGGCGATGTCGCCGCGTTACGCGACATCGACGAGATGGCGGCCCGCGCCGACATGCTCGAACGGCGCCACGCCCGCCTGGCCACGGCGTCGGCCCTCATCGTGCAGGTCTGCCTCGCGGTGGCGGTGACCGTCGTCCTCGCACTGGGCGTCGCCGCCGTGCACGCGCACCACCTCGGGCAGGTGATGGTGGCGGTGCTGCCGCTGGCGGTGCTGGCGACGTTCGAGACGGTGCCCGGTGTGCCACTGGCCGTCGCCCGTTCGCTGGCGGTGCGTGCATCAGCCGATCGGCTGTTCGCGCTCAGCGACGTCCCCGTCCCGGTCCACGATCCGGCGATACCCGAGCCGCTCCCCTCCGGTGTGCCCGACGTGCGCAGCACCGATGCGGCGCTGCGCTACGGCCCGGGTCTTCCGCGCGTGCTCGACGGCGTGAGCTTCGAACTTCCCGGCCGGTGCCCGCTTGGCCCTCACCGGGTCGAGCGGGGCCGGCAAGTCCAGCGTCGTCAACGCGTTGTTGCGCTACTGGCCGCTCGAAGCGGGCACACTCACCCTGTCGGGGACCGACGTCGAACGGCTCGACCAACACGGCGTGAGGAGTGCCTACGCGCTGGCAGACCAGCACGCCCACATGTTCGCCGGTTCCATCCGCTCCAACCTGACCCTCGGCCGTCCCGACGCCACGGAGACGGAGGTGGCGGCGGCCCTGCACGCGGCCCAGCTCGACGCCTGGGTGGCCGGCCTGCCCGAGGGGCTCGACACGCCCGTGGGCGAAGGCGGGGTGGCGCTCTCGGGCGGCGAACGCCGGCGCCTGGCCGTGGCCCGGGCTTTGCTCGCCCCCAGTGGCGTCATCATCCTCGACGAGCCGACGGGAGGGCTCGATGCGCCCGTCGCCGACGCGCTGGTCGGCAGCGTCCTGGCTGCCGCCGCGGCGGAACGACGGAGCGTGCTCATGATCACCCACCGCCCCGCCGAAGCGGCGCGCTGCGACGTCACCATCGCGTTGGAGGCAGGCCGGATCCGGCCCGACGGAGGCTGAACCACCCAATTGGGGGGTCCGGCGTCGGCAGGCCCGAACCGCACCGTGACCACCCCGAGTACCTGGACGAACTGTGCCCGCGGGCGATGACGCGGCGGTGGCAACGCCACGACCGGCCGGGCGACGAATCGGTGCATCTTGGAGTCGGGGCGCAAGTATCCACCGGGCGTTGGATTTCCACACTGAACAGGAAGGTGTGACCCCAGTGACTCCAGGCTCCTCGGAGGCGGCCGGTGGAGCAGGCGACTCGGGCTTTGGCGGCCTCGATCTCGCGCTGCCGGATCCCCTCAGGCATGAACTCGAACGGGTGGACCGCGACGTCGCGGCCCTGGCCGGCGAGCTGGCCACCGACGGGCGAATCGCCCGCGGACGGCGAACACGCCGCAATGTCGCCGACGCGCTCGTCGAACTCCTCCGAGAAGGCGATCCCGATCCCACCGCCAAGATCGTGGCGGCGCGGGCGGCGGTGTCACTGCGGCTCGTCTTCCATCACTTCGCCGACATGGACGACCTGTACCACTTCGTGGCTGCGCTGCAACTGCGGCGGCAATGGTCCGACATGCCGCGCCTCTCCTCGCGCCTCTCGCTGGCGTCGAGAATCGAACGCACGGTGGCGCACCGGGCCGTGCTCTTCGAGGAGATCTCGCCGGTGCGGCGAACCCTGGCGTGCCGTGCCCCCTCGTCGCCGGCCATCGCGCAGGCCATCGCGGCGGCCGACAACCTGTTGCTCGAGGGCCTCCGCACGACTTTCGCACCAGAGATCAGCGAGCTCGCACCGGCGCTTCGGGGCGAGTACCTCGCTGCGCTCGACGCCTCGTCTTCGTGGGAGATCTGGGAGCGCCTTCGGAATCCTTCGGGCCTCGGCGTGCGCGCGGCGCGCCGGTTGATGACGCGGCTGCTGACCGTGCTGTGCACCAGGCCGGCGGGGGCGGGCGGCGCTCGGGCACATCTGACGGGTCCTGCGCTGGCCGCGCCGTCAGTCGCCGGTGCGGATCCTGACGAGAACGGGCAGGCGGGCGGGAGCAGCAACGACCACGCCGGCGAAAACGGCAACGGATCGGCCTAGGCCTAGACCGAGACGGGTGTCCGCACCGGTGCCCGATGCGTTCTGAGCGTCGTCAGTCGGCGGTGCCTGCACCCTCGCCCAGGTCGGCCATGCGCCGGCGGACCTCGACGGCGCGGGGTGCGGGGTAGCCGAGCAGGCCCGGCCGCCATCCGGCTTCGATCTTCTGCGCCCCCGGGCCATCCTCGGTCCAGACGTGGCAGGTGTTGACCAAGAAGCCGAAGCCGCCCTCTCGCATCGGGTGCTCGCCGCTCCCCCTCTCGACCTCCCAGGCGCCCGACGACGTCACGCCTTGGATGACCACAGGCCCGATGGCCCGGGCCAGGAATTCGAGATGGCTGCAGCCGCGCTGGCGCCCGAACCGCTGCTGCACCGCGCCCGTGTACCCACGGGCGACCGACAGGCCGACCAGATCACCGAAGTGCGGCTCGATGTCGGTGCACTCGGCGTGCGGGTAGGTCTGCATGTCGGCTGCCGCGTCCACGATGGTCAGGTCGGCCCGCCGCACCACGATGCCCAGCTCCATGCGGTGCAGGTCGCGCGGCCCCAGCGTGCCGCTCGCCCAGGGCCGCTGGTCGTGCAGCGTGCCGACCACGGCGAAGTAGTCGCCCCGCTGGTAGACCTCGATCGAGATGGTGCGGCGGTGGACGGGGTCCTCGTCGGAACCGGCGGCGGCCGGAGGTCCGCCAGGGTCGGTGGGGGCTCAGGCACCGTGTGATCCTGGCCCTTCGCCGGTCCGAGACGCCAGCGCCACCTCGTTGAACCCGTGGAGGATGGGCGCATCGCGGTTCCATGCGATGCGCGTCACCGACGCAGTACGCAGATAGAGACGCCAGTAGAGGTCCCACGTCCCCAGGGCCCAGGCCACAGCGGCCTTGATCGGCGTGACGTGGCTCACCACCACGATGTCGCCGTCGCTGCGCCGAGCACCCGCGCCCTCCTCGGCGAAGAGCTCCTTGCAGGCGGCACTGACGCGCCCGTCCACCTCGGCCAGGGTCTCCCCGCCTTCGGGCCTGAAGTCGATGTCCTCCCGCCAGTGGCGCCACACCTCGGCCGGGATGCCGCCGAGTGGTTGGCACTCGAACTCGCCGTAGTCGACCTCGATCCACCGGTCGTCGACCACGGGCGCAGGCCCGAGGTCGAGCAGCGTGGCGGTATCGCGGGCTCGGCGCAGCGGGCTGGTTCGCACCTCCTTGACCGGCTGGGTCAGCAGCGAGCGAGCGCGCCGCGCCTGGTCGCGGCCCGCCTCGGTGAGCTCGACGTCACTCCGCCCGAGCAGCAGGCCCCGGGCGTTGGCCACGGACTCGCCGTGACGCACCAGGATCAGCACGGTCGCATCAGGCTCACACTGGCACGAGGATGCGCCCGCACTGCTCGCACGTGACGATCTCGCCGGGGGGCAGCGCTCGGATCTTCTCGACCTCGCCCGAGGACAGCTCGAGATGGCATCCGTCACAGTGGTTCTGGATGAGGCGTGCCGCACCGGTGCCCTTCAAGCGGGCGCGCAGCGTCTCGTAGCGATCGGCCAGTGCCGTGGGGAGCTGCGCCACCTCTTCGGCGCGCGAGCCGGTCACCGTCGCCAACTCGGCGTCGATCGCTCGCTGCTCCACGGCCACCCGGCCTCGCAGTTCGTCCACGTGCTGCTCGACGGGTGCCTTGCGATCGCGCAGGGCCTGGATCTCCGCGTCGATGGGATCGGTTTCGAGCATGACCACCAATTCCTGCTCCTCGAGCTCGGCCCGGCGCTCGGTGAGATGACGCACCTCGTCGCTCATGGCCTGCAAGTCGCGTACCGCCGAACCGGTAGCGGCGTACATGCGTTGCTCAATGGCGTCGCGCCGCTCGGTGAGTGCTCCGATCTGCTCCTCGAGCTCTTTCTGCGTGGCGGCCAGGGCGCCACGGCGCGCCGCGGCGTCGGCCTCCTCCATGGACAGGGCGCGCAACTGCGCCTCGGCCGCGGCGAGTCCGGTCGTGTCGGGCAACGCGTCACGCCGGTGCTGGAGCTGTGTGGCGGTCGTGTCGAGATCCTGCACCGCGAGCAGGTGGCCCAGGACGTCGGTCATGGCAGCGCCTCGTAGGCAGCGCGGGCCAGCGGCAGGGCGTCGGCCAAAGCCGGATCGGCCAGGGCCATGGCTTCGTCCCAGCCGCACCAACGGGCGTCGGGGCTCTCGCCCGGGGGTGGCGCAGGGTCGGCGTCCTCGCCCACGAGCAGGTAGCGCAAGTCGAGATGGACATGGCCGAGCGCGGCCTCGTGCACGTCGAGATGGACGAGGAGCGGCCCGCCGGCGGGGTGCTCGACGGCCAGGCCCAGCTCCTCGATGGCCTCCCGACGTGCCGCGACCGGGGGCGACTCGCCGGGATCGATGTGGCCGCCGGGCTGCATCCAGATGCCCAGGCGCTTGTGCCGGTGCAGCACCGTCCCACGCGGGCCGACGACGATGCCCGACGCCGTGACGTGCGTCGGCGACGCGTGCTCGTCGCACGGCGTCTCGAGCAACGCGAGTCTCGGCAAGGAACTGTTCGCGGGCCTCGGCCTCACGGGGCGAGGCCGGCTGATGACCCTCGACCAGCGCTCGCAGGTCCGCCGTGGCGGCGTCCATCACCGGATTCCTTAGCACAGGTGGCCGGCGAGGACGGTGGTCGCGTGGCCCGCGATGCGAACGCGATCGCCCACGGGACGGACGTAGAGCGTGGCGCCCCGTGCCGAGAGCTGCCGGGCGACGAGAGCCGGCCGGCCGAGCTCGGCCGACCAGTAGGGACCGGCGACACACTGAGCGGCTCCCGTGCCCGGATCCTCGTCGATACCGACGTTGGGCCCGAAGACCCGCAGGACGTAATCCGCGTCCGATCCGGGATCGGATGGCGCAGTGAGCAGCAACGCTTTGGCACCCGTGGCGGCGATGGCCGCGAGGTCGGCCACATACCCGCCGACAGCGTCCGCCGAGGACAGCACCACGACTGCGAAGAAGGAGGTCGATCCGCTCGTCACCACCGCGTCGGGCCACTCCTCCTTCAGCGGTTCGGGCAACGGGCCAGGCGACATCGGATCGGCCGGGAAGTCGAGCTCGATGCGGTCGCCGTCGAACGCGGCATGCAGCGGTCCGCTGCGGGTGCGGAAGGTCAGCGGGCCGGAGCCGTCAACGGCGCCGCTCTCGCGCAGCGCGTGCGCGGACGCCAAGGTTGCATGGCCGCACAGGTCGATCTCGGTCGCCGGGGAGAACCAGCGCAGCCCGAAGGTGCGGGGATCGTCGGTCCGGGTGAGGTACGCGGTCTCGGCGATCCCGAGTTCGAAGGCAACCGATTGCATCGTCGCCTCGTCGAGGGGCTCGTCGAGCAGGCAGACGGCGGCGGGGTTGCCGCCGAATGGCACGTCGCTGAACGCGTCGACCCACGTGAGCGGGATCGTCATGATGACCACGATGCTAAGCGGCCCAGCGCGTCGTGCAGAACGCTGGCCCGCTTGCAGAAGGCCCAGCGCACGAGGGTGCGCCCGACGTCGGGATCGGCGGGGTCGTAGAAGACCGAGCTCGGGATGGCGACCACTCCGCAGCGGTGCGGCAGGGCCAGACAGAACTCGTGCCCGCTCATCCCCGGTGCCACCGTGGCGATGTCGGTCGTGGCGAAGTAGGTGGCTGCCGGGCGGTAGACCTCGTAGCCCAGCTGGGCCAGGCCGTCGCAGAGGAGATCCCGCCGGGCGGCCAGCTCGGTGGCGAGGGATCCGATCGCCTCGGGCGTGAAACCGAGCCCCTGCGCCACCGCGAGCTGGAACGGGGCGGGGCTGGTGTAGGTCAGGAATTGCTTGGCCGCCCGGACCGCCGCCACCAACGGCGCGGCGGCGCACACCCATCCCACCTTCCAACCGGTGAAGGAGAACGTCTTGCCGCCAGAAGAGATCGTCACCGTACGCTGGGCCATGTCCGGCAGGGTGGCCAGGGGGACGTGGGTGCCCTCGAAGACGAGGTGCTCGTAGACCTCGTCGGTCACCGCCAGGACGTCGTGGTCGCGGCACAGCGCGGCGACCTGATCCAACTCCCCCTCGGTGAACACCTTGCCCGTGGGATTGTGCGGCGTGTTGACGAGCACGAGCCTGGTACGCGGCCCGAACGCAGCAGCGAGGTCGGCCGGGTCGAACGACCAGTCCGGCGGGTGCAGGCGCACCAGCCGGGGCACGGCACCCGCCATCGCGGCGCAGGCTGCATAGGAGTCGTAGGTCGGCTCGAACATGACCACCTCGTCGCCCGGCTCGCACAGGGCGAGCAGGGTGGCCGCGATGGCCTCGGTGGCCCCGACGGTCACGAGGACGTCGGTGTCGGGATCCATGTCCAGGCCGTACCACGCACGCTGGTGGGCGGCCACCGCCTGGCGCAGCTCGGGGATGCCGGCGCTCGGCGGGTACTGGTTGCGGCCTTCGCGGATGGCGGCGACGGCGACTTCGCGCAGCTCCTCGGGGCCGTCGGTGTCGGGGAAACCCTGTCCCAGGTTGACCGAACCGGTGTCCGACGCCAGCTCGGACATGGTGGCGAAGATGGTCGTGGTGAACGGGCGCAGGCGCCGGGCCAGATACACGTCCCCCGTTGCCACCTCGATGATCGTACCGGTGGCGATCCCCGCCGCCTATCGTCGGCGCCGACCGTGCTCAGCATCGCCAACTACAACATGCACTGCGGGATGGACGGGTGGGGCAGGCCCTTCGACCATGTCGCCGCCATCAGCGCCCTCGAGGCGGACGTGATCATGATCGAGGAGTCGTGGACGACCTGGGGGCACGGCGAGAGCCAGGCCGAGGAGGCGGCGCGCTCGCTCGGCTACCAGATCGTCTCCCACACGCTCGGCCGAGGACGCCGTATCCGGCCCCAAGCCGGCCCCGATGCGTCGTGGGTGGCCCAACCCTCCTGGTCGGCGCGCAACCGGGCGCTGTTCCTGGACGGGATCCGTCCCTACCCCGACAGCGTCCGGGAGTTGGCGCGCTGGCAACAGGCCGAGCCCGGCACCTGGGGTATCGCCGTGCTCGTCCGGCCCGACCTCCCGATGGAGGGTACGAGCATCGTGCCGATGAGCGTCCTGCCGGCCGACCGGGTCGAGCGGGGCGCCCTGGTGGTGGACCTCACGGTCGAGGGACGACCCATCTCGGTGATCGGTACCCACATGTCGCACCTGCTCTATGGCTCCCATCGGAACTGGGCCGAGCTCCGACGCGGCCTCACGACGGCAGCCCGTCCCGACGCCGTGCTGGCAGGCGACATGAACACCTGGGGTCCGTTGGTGCGCGTGTTCATGCCCGGCTGGCGACGCGCCGTGATCGGCCGCACCTGGCCGGCATGGCGGCCCCACAGCCAGATCGACCACATTTTGCTGCGCGGGGCGCTGCGGCCCGTGAGCGGCACCGTGCTCCCCTTCGCCGGTTCGGACCACCGCCCCGTGCGCGCCGAGGTCGCGTTCGGGAGCGAGATTGCGTCGGCCCAGCGGTCCGCCTGATCCCTCGAACCGGCCCGCTCAGGTTTCCGCGCCGGCGAGTCGCGATCTCAGGCCGACGAGGACGCCAGGCCTGGCTCGTCGGTGAGGTCGCTGACCGCCTGGTCGACCGTGGGATAGAAGTGCGCCTCGCCGATGCGGGCAGCGATCCCGCTGCGTCGCAGCGACGTGCGCACCCGGCCGCCGGCCCGGGCGATACCGAAGCGTATGTGGTCGCGCTCGCAGGCATCGAGCACGCGACCCAGCTCCCGCGAACCGGTGAAGTCGACATCCGACATGCCGATGGTGTCGAGGACCAGAACCTGCGTCGACCCCTTCGCCGCCAGCGCCACCGCCACCGCCTCGCGGAAATGCACGGCGTTGGCGTACCAGATCGGGGTGGCGAAGAGCACGACCAGTACCCCTGGCACCTGCGCCGCGTCCGTGTCCGCGGACAGCGGCGTCCAGCTGGTGCTGTTCGCGACGCGCCCGAGCACGTGGAGCTGCGTCCGGGCGGTGATGCGGACCCGGTCCAAAATGGCGAGCAGCACCGCGACGGCGATGCCCTGTTCCACGCCGATCAGCACCACGGTGAGGAGCGTGATGGCGGCCAAGGCGAACTCGAAGAGGTCGAACCGGGCGATGGCGACGAGGTCGCGCACGTGGAAGAGCCGCAGCGCGACGTAGATCAAGATGGCCGCCAACGTCGCCAACGGCACGTCCTTGAGCACGCCGGCGAAGGGGATGAGCAGCACGATGACCACGGCCGCGCCGAGCGGTCCGGCCTGGGTCCGCCCACCGGCGGTGACCACCGCGCCGGTCCGCGGCGGGCTGGCGTCGACCGGGAACGAGCCGAACAGGCCCGCCAGGACGCTCCCGGCACCGACGCCGAGGAAATCACGACCGGCGTCGACGTCGTAGCCCCCTTGCTCCGCGAAGGCGCGCGTCGTGGCCGCCGACTGGGTGATGACGACGAGGGCCACCACCGCGGCCAGTGGCGCCAGGCTTTCGATGGCCGACCACGACAGGCCGGTCAACCCGACCGAAGGCGCCCCCGTCTTGATCGGGCCGAGGACCGCCACGCCGCGCGCCTCCAGATCGAGTGCGGCCACCGCGGCGGTCGAGACGACCATGCCGAGCAGCGCGCCTGGAACGCGCCGGTCCAGCCGGGCGCAGGCCACCATGATGACCAGGACGCTCACGCCGATGACCACGGTCCAGCCGTTGGCGTCTCCCAGATGGGTGACGACGTCGGCGATGCGGTGCTGGTTGCTCCCCGATGACGCCGGGAGGCCCAGGAAGTCAGGAAGCTGGTGGACGATGATGATCACCGCCACACCGGAGAGGAACCCCGTGACGATCGGCGTCGAGAGGAACTCGGCGATCCACCCGAGGCGCAGGAGGCTGACGAGCATGACCAGCGCGCCCACCATGACGGCCAGGATGCTCACCAGGTTGACGTAATGCGGTGAGCCCGTGAGGGCGAGGGCGGCCACGCCGGCGGCGAACAGAGGCGCGATGGTCGAGTCGGCCCCGACCGACATCTGCGGATTGGAACCGAACAACGCAAAGAGCACCGTCCCGGCGACGAAGGCGTAGAAGCCCGTGATCGGCGGCATGCCGGCCAACCGGGAGGTCGCCAGCTGTTCGGGCACGGCGATGACGAGAAGCGTGAGACCTCCGACCAGGTCGGCACTCACCCAGGCGCGCTGGTAGCCGTGGAGCGACGTGAAGACGCGGGGCCCTCGCATTGCGACATCATCGCCGACGGCGGTGTCGGAGCGATCGATCCGGTTGAATAGTCTCGGAGCCGGCGGCCGGGACGAACCCCGTGGCCGCCACCCGGCCCCGAGGAGGCCCGCACCCATGAGCGACTACCCCTACGCCGACCGCTTCGCCATCAACCGCGCGCTCCCAAAGCAGGGTGCCAGCCGGGACGACGTCCTGGCGGAGCTGCGCACGATGGCGAGCGAGGAGGACGCCTTCTGGGAGACGGGGAAGTGCTCAGGGACGATGTACTGCGGCGACCACGATCACTACCACTTCATGAACGAGGCATTCGGCCTCTTCGCCCATGTGAACGTGCTCCAGCGCGACATGTGCCCGAGCGCGACGAAATTCGAGGCCGAGATCATCGCCATGACGCTCGGCCTCCAGTCGGGCGACGCGGCGTCCGCCGCGGACGACGAGCCGTGTGGCCTCGTCACCACCGGCGGCACGGGCAGCATCCTGCACGCGATCCTGGCCTACCGCGAGCACGGCGCCCACGCGCGCGGATCTCCCGGCCCAATGTCGTCAAGCCCGAGACGGCACACCCCGCCTTCGACAAGGCCTGCCACCTCTTCGGCGTCGAGTTGCGCCGGGCACCGGTCGACCCGGTCACCACCCGGGTCGACGTGGACTGGGTACGCGATCACCTCGATGACAACACGGTGGCGCTCATCGGGTCCGCCTGCAATTACGGCTACGGCACCGTCGACGGGATCGACGACCTGTCCACCTTGGCGCTCGAGCGCGGCATCGGCCTCCACGTCGACTCGTGCCTGGGCGGCTTCATCCTCCCCTTCGGCCGTGAGCTCGGCTACGACATCCCCGCCTTCGACTACGCGGTGCCGGGCGTCACCTCCATGTCGGCCGACACCCACAAGTACGGCTATGCCTTCAAGGGGTCATCGGTGCTCACGTTCCGATCCAAGGCGCTGCGCAACGCGCAGTACTTCTACCTGACCGACTGGAGCGGCGGGAAGTACACCTCGCCCGGCATGGAGGGATCGCGCTCGGCGGACTGATCGCGGCGACCTGGGCCGCCATGGTGCAGCTCGGACACGACGGCTACCTGGCCTACGCCGCGCCAGATCTTCGAGACCTCCTTCGCCATGCAGGAGGCGGTGCGGTCCCACCCCGAACTTCGCCTCGTGGGACAGCCGACCTTCCTCTTCTCCTTCACCTCCGACGAGTTCGACATCTACCACGTCAACGACTTCATGCGGACGAGGGGCTGGCGCTTCAACGGGCAGCAGTACCCGAACGCGCTGCACATGGCGGTCACCCGGCCCCAGACCCAGCCCCAGGTCGTGCCCGAGTTCGCGGCCGACCTGGCCGACGCGGTTGCCTACGCCAAGGCGCACGCGGCCGAGGCGCCCAGGTCAGGGGCGATCTACGGCGGCGTCGCCGGCGGCATGACCGACGAGGCAGACGAATTCATCCGGGCTGTCATGGCCGACATGCTCGACGGGCAGTCCTCCATTCCGGCCACGTGACCGCCGTGGAGGCGGGCCCTCCCACCACGTGGATCGCCGGGTGCCTGGCGGCCCAGGCGTCACTCGACGCGTCGCTGGCCGGCCTCGGCGACGCGGTCGCCGGCGGGCCGAGCCGTTTGCCCGGCTGGAGCGTGGGCCATGTGCTCACCCACATCGCGCGCAACGCCGACAGCGTGGTGTGGCGGCTGGAAGGCGCGGCCTGCGGCGAGCTGCGCGACCAGTACCCGGGCGGCCTCGCACAGAGGCGGGCCGACATCGAGGCCGGTGCGGGCCGGGCGGCGGCAGACCTGGTGGCCGACGTGGCGCGGTCCTCCGCCGCCGTGGCGCGGGTCATGGAGGGCCTCCCCGCCGCGGCGTGGGACGCCCCTCGCGCACCTCGCGCGGGGTCGTCGAGACCTCTCGCGACGCCGTGCTCTCGCGCTGGCGCGAGGTGGTGGTGCACCACGGCGACCTCGGGCTCGGACCCGTGCCCCTGCCCGAAGACCTGGTCGCGGCCTGGCTGCCGCTCGAGCTGCCCCGGCTGGCCGAGCGGACCGATCCCCGAGCACTGCTGGCCTGGGTCGTCGGCCGCGGTGACGCGCCCACGCTGGCGCCGTGGTAGCGCCGCGGGCCGATCGCGTCCCCGTGGTCGGCTACGACACGAACGCGTTGCCCGAACGGTCGACCGCCACGCAGTAGGCGGGGGTCGGGCACGAGACGCTCGTCAGCGCGTGGCCGTCGTCGACGAGGGTCCCCGCGCTCCAGGTGGTGCCGTTCCACCCGAACACCCGCCCGAGCGAATCGACCGCGCGGCAGAAGGTCGCCGTGGGGCACGACACCGACGTGAGCCCAGACGCATTGGTCCCGGTCAGCGCCGGTTCGGTGGCGATGGAGAGCGGCGCCGAGAATCCCTGGCCATTCCAGGTGAGCACGTCGCCGTTGCTGTCGACGATGACGCAGAAACTGGTCGACGCACACGAGACCGAGTTCAGCTGTCCCTGGGTGTCGGCGTCGCTGGGCTGGGTCCACGTGCTGCCGTCCCACACCGACGGGCCGCCCTCGGCCGCCAGGCAAAACGTCGGCGATACGCAGGAGATCTGGTTCGCCGCACCCCAGGCACCCAGGTTGCCCGACCAGCCGCTGCCGTCGAAGCGGAAGGAGTTGCCCTCGCCGTCGATCGTGATGCAGAAGGTTGGCCCCGTGCAGTCGATGGCGGTGATGCCCTGTGCCCCCGACAGTGTCGCGGGTGTCTGCCACGACGACCCGTTGAAGAAGGCGACCTGGTTCGTGTTGGGCGCGGCAGCGCAGAACGTGGGCGCCCCACACGACAGGTACGCCGCGCCCTGCGGCGACGGTGACGGCACGGGAGGACCGAGCGCGTCTGACCTTGTCGAAGAAGAGACGGTAGGTCTGCCCGCTGGCCGACCCGGCCAGGCAGACTCCCGCCGCCGGGCACGTCACCACGGAGAGGTTGGCGCCGGCAGCGACCCGTATGGCTTTGGACCACGTGCCCGCAGGCGCGACGGTCGTCGGGGTCGAAGGTTGGACCGTGGTCGACGTGGTCGGCGCGCCGGACGTCCCCGTCGGCGTGCTGCACGCCGCGGCGCCCACGGCCAGTGCGGCGACGGCCAACGCAGCGGCGCCCCGCGCCGACCGCCCGCGCACTACGACTGGGCCGGCAGGCCGTTCGCCTCGAGGGCGCGGTGGCGCGACCACGTGTCGAGCACGATGAGCGTCTTGGTGCCGGTCACGCGGCCGCGGCGACGCAGCTGCTCAATGACCTGGCCGAGGCGCTCGACGTCGGGAACCTGTAGCCAGACCAGCGCGTCGGGGTCCCCCGCCGTCGTGAACACGGCCTGCACCTCAGAGAGCTGCATGGCCGTCTCCTTGATCTCCTGGAGGTCGGCCGTCCCGGCGAAGCGGACCTCGGTGAAGGCCTGGATCGGCCGCCCGGCCTTGCGATGGTCGACGACGACGGTGTAGCCGGCGATGACGCCCGTCCGCTCCAAGCGCTCGATTCGCCTGGTCACGGCGGAGGCCGACAATGACACCTGCTCGCCGATATCGGCCATGGTCCGGCGCGCGTTGTGCGAAAGGAGTTCGATGATGTGGTGATCGATCGGATCCAATTCCTCTGTTCCCATGACCATAAGCCTAACGAAGGTGCGTTGATCCGCACATTCAGTGCACCAAGCACGTCAGATGTTGCTTCTCCGTTGCGTCGGGCCTTCAGGCCGACCTGCGGTGGACGGACACCGCGTAGGCGTCGCCCGGCCCGTAGGGCCGGCGGTCCCAGGTCGACCAGCGGTCCTCGAGCTCGAGCCCCGCGGCGTCGGCAAAGGCGTCGTGGCGGACCGGGTCCAGGCCTCCGGGACGCAGTGAGTAGCCGGCGACGAGGCGACCTCCCCGAGCTAACCACCTGGTCGCGTTGGCGATCACCTGTCCCTCGGTGTGCGGGGGACGAAGAGAAGAACGTTCCCCGCCATCACGATCAGGTCGAAGGTGCGGCCGAGGTCGAGACCGGGGTCGGTGAGGTCGGCCGCGATCCACTCCAGGGCCGGGGCCTTGCGCCGTGCCGCCTCGAGCATGGCGTCGTCGACATCGAGTCCGACCACGGCGCGACCGCGCCGGGCGAGCTCGATGGCGACGCGGCCCGTGCCACAGCCCGCATCGAGGACGGACCCGGGCCCGTAGGAGTCGACGAGGTCCGCCTCGCCGTGCACGTCGACGCCAGCGGACGCGAGGTCCTCGAAGCGCCGGTCATAGGCGGCGCCGCGCGGCACCTCGCTATCCCGCCAGCGGTCGTGCATCGTGCGTCGCCGGTGGCTATGGCGTGTCGGAGGAGGACCCGACCCCGGGCAACGTCTGCGTGGTCGCACCGGCCGGCAGCACGAAGAGATTCGACGGCGGCTTGGCGGCGTACTTGGTCAGCTGGAAGTAATCGGTCTTCGAGGAGCCGGCGTAGGCGAGGAGGCCCTGCTTGGTCACGCAGTACTTGCCTCCCTTGAGCCGGGCGGAGACGGAGAGACACGTCGAAGGCTGCCCGGCGAAGGTGGCCGACGATTCGGAGATCTTGACCCCCAGCGCCCGTGCGACGGAGCTGTTCTGGGCCTCGTTGAGGATGGCAACGAGTGCGGTCGGGCTGAACAAGCTCTCGAGACCCAGCGCCGGATTGGACCCGCTCTCCTTCACGCAGTTCACGGTCGCCTTGGCCGTCGTCGTCGTCGAGCTGGCGCCCGAGTTGCCCGAGTTGCCGCTGTTACCCGAGTTGCCGGAGTTGCCGGAGTTGCCTGAGTTGCCTGAGTTGCCGGAGCTGTCTCCGACTCCGCAGTAGTACGTCGACTTGCCGGTGTCGATCACGGCGCCGCTGTTCGCCGACGAGAAGAGCGACTTCGGCGGTGCCTGCGCAATGGTGATGGTCTGCTTCTGTCCGCTGCTGACCGAGGTGTACTGCGCGTAGTAGGTGAGCTTCTTGCCCTTGTTGAGCGCGTTGGACAAGGCCTTCAGGTTGGAGGACGAGATCGACTTGGCCGATGCCGGAATGGCCGGAAACGCGGCGAGCGCCCCCAGACCCATGACGGCGGCGAGGAGCAGGGCACGGGTTCGCATCCCAGAACGGTACCCCCCTTGCATAACTGGGGCTGCCCAATTCTTGCCAGCGTGTGCAGGTGGGCAGACGCCCCCGGGGCCGGCTCGCAGGAGGCAGTCGGTAACGTGAACCGCCGTGTGCCTCTTGGTCGTCGCCTCCCGCGTGGTCCCGGGCGAGCCGTTGCTCGTCGCGGCAAACCGTGACGAGGTTCTCGAACGACCCTCGACCGCGATCGCCCTGCTCGAGACAGGTCCACCGCGGATTTTGGGCGGGCGCGACGAGCTCTCGGGCGGCACCTGGCTCGCCGTCAACGAGTACGGCGTGTGCGCCGGCCTGACCAACCAGCCGCTCGGGGAGGCGAAGGACCCGAGCAAACGTTCGCGAGGAGAGCTCCCGCTCGCACTGACCCGGCACCCGACGGCGGCAGAGGCCGTGGACGCGTTGGTCGGCACCTACCGCCCGGCCGACTTCAACGGTTCGTGGCTGCTCGTGGGCGACCGGACGTCTTTGTTCTTCGTGGACTTCACCGGCGCTGCGGACGGTACCGCGGTCGCGCTGCCGCCTGGCATCCACGTTCTCGAGAACCGCGCCCTCGCCGCGCCCTCGCTGAAGGTCGACCTCGTGCGGGCGACGCTGGGCGAGCCGACATCGGGCGACGACGTGGTCGAGGCCTTCCGCCACACGCTGGCCGACCACCGGACGCCCGAAGGAGAGGAACGTCCCAACGCCGCGAATTGCGTGCATCTCGAGGAGTTCGGAACCCGCTCGTCCTGCCTGGTGCGCGTGGCCGACGGCGACGAACCACCTCGGATCTGGGTGGCCGACGGGCCGCCGTGCGTCACCGCGTACGACGAGGTCTCAGCGCTGTGGGACGGCGTCGGCTCGGCGTCGGCGTCGGCGTCGGCGTCGGCGTCGGCGACGGCGACGCAGGCTCAGTCGCGTACCAACGGCTTGTAGCGCAGCCGATGCGGCTGCTCGGCCTCGGTGCCGAGCCGTTTGCGCCGGTCGGCCTCGTAATCGCTGAAGTTGCCTTCGCACCACCGCGCCTCGGAGTCACCCTCGAACGCCAGGACGTGGGTGGCGATCCGATCGAGGAACCAGCGGTCGTGGCTGATGACGACCGCGCAGCCGGGGAACGAGACGAGGGCGTCCTCGAGCGCACGCAGGGTGTCCACGTCGAGGTCGTTGGTGGGCTCGTCGAGCAGCAGCACGTTGCCGCCGCTGCTCAGGACCTTGGCCAACAGGACCCGGTTGCGCTCCCCACCCGAGAGGGCGCCCACCTTCTTCTGCTGGTCACTGCCCTTGAAGCCGAAGCCGGCGACGTAGGCCCTCCCGTGCAACTCGCGTCCACCTACGACGATGCGGTCGGCGCCGCCGGTGATCTCCTCGAAGACCGTGGCGTCGGCGTTGAGGCTGGCGCGGCTCTGGTCCACGTAGGCCAACTCGACCGTGGCGCCGATCGTGAGCGACCCGGCGTCGGGCTGCTCCTCACCCACGATCATGCGGAACAGCGTCGTCTTGCCGGCCCCGTTGGGGCCGATGACGCCGACGATGCCTCCCGGCGGGAGCATGAACGAGAGCCCGTCGACGAGCAGCCGGTCGCCGTAACCCTTGACCACGTCCACCGCCTCCACCACGTGGTCACCCAGGCGAGGCCCGGGAGGGATCGCCAGCTCCACCTTGTCGGCCCGCCGTTCCGAGGCCTCGGCCTCAGCAACCAGTTCGTTGTAGGCGGTGATGCGGGCCTTGCCCTTGCTCTGGCGGGCGCGCGGTGACATCCGGATCCACTCGAGCTCGCGCTCGAGTGAGGCCTGACGCGACCGGTCGGCCTTCTCCTCCGCGGCCAGACGCGCCTGTTTCTGCTCGAGCCACGAGGAGTAGTTCCCCTCCCAGGGAATACCGGCACCGCGATCGAGCTCGAGGATCCATCCGGCGACGTTGTCGAGGAAGTAGCGGTCGTGGGTCACGGCGACCACCGTGCCCGGATACTCCTGGAGCGTCCGTTCCAGCCAGGCCACCGACTCGGCATCGAGATGGTTGGTCGGCTCGTCGAGGAGCAGGAGGTCGGGCTTGGACAGCAGAAGCCGGCACAACGCGACCCGTCGGCGTTCGCCGCCTGACAACGTGGTGACGTCGGCGTCGCCCGGCGGCAGCCGTAGGGCATCCATGGCGATCTCGAAGGTGCGATCGAGCTCCCAGGCGCCGGCGGCGTCGATCTTGGCCTGCAGGTCCGCCTGCTCGGCGATCAACGCGTCGATGTCGGCGTCGGGGTCGCCGAAGGCGGCGCACACCTCGTTGAAGCGGTCGACCAGGCGCTTGGCCTCACCGACACCCTCGGCGACGTTGCCCGCGACGTCCTTGGATTCGTCGAGTTGCGGCTCCTGCGGCAGGTACCCGACGCTGAAGCCCGGGGTCAGGCGGGCTTCGCCGGTGAACCCGTCGTCCTCGCCGGCCATGATCCGCAACAGGGAGGACTTGCCCGATCCGTTCGACCCGATGACGCCGATCTTCGCCCCGGGGTAGAAGGAGAGATTGATGCCCTTGAGCACCTCGCGGTCAGGTGGATAGAAGCGCTGCAACGAGCGCATGGTGTAGATGAATTGGGGCGCCACCGGTCCAGTGTGCCCGATCCTGCACCAGCGCCCCGACGCGCACCCCCGGCGCTGGGGTCGCGACGCCCTTCAGATCAAAAGCCGGTGCCGGCGATGATCGAGCCGTTGAGATGGTTGCCTGCCATCGACCCGTCGTTGGGCGCGTCCCCATAGGTGTAGACGCCCCCGGCGGCCGAGGCCACCCAGTAGCCGCCGCCCCCGGCATCGGTGAAGATCGCCGAGGCGGCGTTGAACCCGCCCACCGCACCGGTGGGGCCGCCGAGCGCCACGGCGTCGCCGTAGGCGTCGACCGTGCCGTTGGCCAGGAGGACGAAGTACCCGTGGCCATCGGCACTCCGTACGGCGGCGGTGACCGAGGACCCCTGCGATCCCGGCGCGCCGTAGTAGGGAGCGTCACCGAAGGTGTATACGTTCCCCGTCTGGGTGACGAGCCAGTACCCGCGTCCGGTGGCGTCGGGCACGACCGCCACCGCGGCCCCGCTGCACCCCCCGATACCCGGACACGAGCCTTCGAACTGCGCGTCGCCGAACGCGAACACGCCGCCGTCTCGGGCAACCATGAAGTAGCCGCCGCCATCGGCGGAGGGCACCATGCCCACGATCGGCGCGTTCGGCGCGCGCCGCGCACGCCCGATCCGTTCGGCGCCATGCCCAGACCGGGGATGGAGCCGTAGAAGCCGGCATCGCCGAAGGCGAAGATGCCGCCGTCGGACGCGACGAGCCAATACCCGCCCTGGCTCGCGGTGGGTGTGATGCCCACTACTGGGCGCTGGAGCTTGAGGTTCCCGGTCGAGCCGTGGAAGGTGGCCGAGCCGAAGGTGAAGATCCCGCCGTCTGAGCCGACGAGCCAATAGCCGTGCGGGGCGGGCGGGGGCGGCGGAGGGGGGCCACCGGTGACAGTGAAGTTGCCGGAGTTGCTGGAGAAGACCACCGTGTAATCACCCGCGTCGGCACCACTCAACGTCGCCCCGGTGCACGAGGTTGGCACCAGGGTGTAGCTCCCGCCGGCGAGCGTCGGCGAGATGGACGTCGAAGGAGCGACTTGGGCGCACCTGACCCCGCTGGTGTCCACCCCGGTCATACCCGACGGCAACGACCCCGGATCCGGCGCCGCGGCCGTGAAGTCCGGGTGAGCCGCCCCAGGCCTGGGACCCGCCCACGGCCACGCTGATCGGGGCGGGGTTCACGGTCGTGTTCCCGGAGACATAGAGGATCGTGTAGTTCGGATCGGAGGCGCCCGAGCAGGTGTCGGCATAGGTCGACGGCGTGCTCGTGTTCGTCGCCGTCGTCGAGCACGTCGCCGGCGTTGTCAGCGCGCTCGCCGTGTCGCCGTTCACGAAGCCGGTGTAGGTCGGCGTGATGGCAGGCGGATTCGTGTCATAGGTCATGGACGGGCTCGAGGCCGTGACGGTCAGCGGCGGCGGTCGTGACCGTCACGCTGCCCGGCGTGTAGGTGACGGTGTAGTTCGAGTCGACGACGCCGACGCAGGTCGAGACGTACGGCGAGCCTGCGACCTGACTCGAGCTCGTTGCGTTCGACGAACACGTGGCCTTGGTGGTGAGCGACGACGGGCTGTCACCGTTGACGAAGCCGCTGTACTGGGCGGCGATCGCCGGTGCGGTGCCTCCGTAGGTCATGGACCCGTTGGACGCGGTCACGCTGAGTGCCGCCCGGTTGACGGCGACCGAGCCCGCCGGATACGTGACGGCGTAGTTCGGATCGGCAGCGCCCGCGCAGGTCGAGGAGTAGGGCGACCCCGACACCGGGCTCGAACGGGACGCGGACGTCGAGCAGATCGGTGCCGTCGTCAGCGACTGCGGTGCATCGCCGTTCACGAAGCCGCTGTAGGACGGGATGATCGTCGGCGGGGATCCGCCGTAGGTCATGAACCCGCTGGAGGCGCTGATGGTGAGCAGTGCCGTGGTGACCGAGACCGAGCCCGCCGGGTACGTGATGGCGTAGTTCGGGTCGGCGGCGCCCGAACACGTGGAGGAATAGGGCGACCCCGACACCGGGCTCGAACTGGTCGCCGCGGTGGAACAACTCGCTGTGGTGGTGAGGGACGAGACGGTGTCGTTGTTGACGAACCCGCTGTAGTGAGCGGTGATGGCCGGCGGTGAGCCGCCATAGGTCATCGACCCGCTCGAGGCCGTGACAGTCAGCGGAGCCGGACCGACGGTCACGAGGCCCGGCACGTAGGTGATGGAGTAGTTCGAATCGGCGGCCCCCGTGCAGGTCGAGACGTAGGGCGACCCCGACACCGTGCTCGAACTGGTGGCCGCCGTCGAGCAGCTCGGTGCGGTGGTGAGCGACGAGGCGGTGTCGTTGTTGACGAAGCCGCTGTACTGGGGGGTGACTGCGGGCGGCGCGCCGCCGTAGGTCATCGTCGGGCTCGAAGCGGTCACGGTCAACGACGCCGCGAGCACGCTGAAATCGTTGGCGGCGCTGGTGTAGGCGGGGGCGTAGTCGGAGGCATTGGTCCCGCTGAGCGTGGCACCCGAGCACGACTGCGACAGCAGCGTGCGGTTCCCGACCGGGAGGGCCGGGCTGATGAACGTGAACGGCGCGAGCTCGCTGCAGGTCACGCCCGTCGTGCTGACCGTGATGCCGCTCGGCGGGCTGCCGGCGGCTCCCGCGAACGTGGGCGACCCCCCATAGGTCTGCGACCCGGTCACGGCGACGCTGACCGGAGCCGGCGTGACGGTGAAGTCCCCGGCGGCGCTGGTGTACACGATCGTGTAGTCGCCCTGGTTCACCCCCGACAACGACACACCGCTGCACGAGGACGCGAGCAGCGTGTCGTTGGCGACGGGAAGGCTCGACGAGATCGGCGTCGACGGCGCCGACCTCGGCACAGGTCGCCCCGGTGGTCGTGACCGTCACCCCGAACGGCGTGCCGCCCTTGGAGTTGCCGAAGGTCGGGGTCGCCGTGAAGGTGGGCGATCCGCCGTAGACCTGCGTCCCCGACATCGCCACGTCGAGGGGGACCGCGGTCAGGCCCGCTGCGATGGCCGAGGTCACCGGGGTGCCCAACCCGGTCGCCATGTCGTAGCCGCTGCCGGCGCCGAACTGGCCGCCGCTCGTCCCGTTGTAGTCGTTGTTCCCGGTCCTGACGTCGTTGAGATAGGTGCCGGGCGAGCTGCTGGCGAGTTGATAGAGGATCGGGTTCAAGGCCCCATAACCGGTCGTGTTGCCGTCAGCGGATGCAGTGACCGCCAGGACACCGGCCCACAGCGGTGCGGCAGCGCTCGTCCCGCCGATGGCGGTCCACCCCAGGCCGTTGACGGAGTCGTAGATGACGTACCCGGTGCTCGGATCCGCGTCGGCTGAAACGTCGGGGATCTCGCGGCAATCACCGCTCGCGTTGGCGCACGGGCTTCCGCTGCTCCCTGCCACGGTGCCCAGCGGCTGTTGATAGGCCGGCATGGAGAATGTCTTGGAGATCCCGCCGCCGCCTGCTCCCTCGGCGTAGTGAAGCTGATCGTTCCACGTGGTTTCGGTCGGCGCGGGACCCGAACGCGGTGACCGAGGTGCCGCCGACGGCGGTGACGTAGGGCTGACTCGCAGGGTCGGAGACGGCAGCATTCAGGTTCTGGATCACGTCGTCGTTCGCAGTCTGGTCGGTGACCCACACGTAGTCGCGCGTGCTGTCGGTGGCCAGCCCGCCCATGACGTGGACGGGGTTGGTGCCTGTCTGAAGGCTGACCGTCGCGGTGATGGCCTGCGTCGTCGGGTTGATGGTGGCGAGCACGTCGCCGGGGAAGGTCAAGCCGTCAAGGACGGCCAGGATCTCGGTGCCGTCGGGTGAGAGCCCGACCGAACGCACGGTTGCGTTCCCGTACAGGCTCGGGACGGACGCGGTCTGGATGGTCGACGTCAGTGTGTGCGAGCTCAGGCTGACCACCGAGATGCCGCCTGGGGACGCGGCGTTTGCCACGTAGAGGCTGCCCGCGGCGTCGTCGACGGCCAGGCTGAAGGGGTCGTTCCCGACCGCGACCGTCGCCGGCGTCGCGGAGCATCCCGACGTGACGGTCGCGCTGCACGTCGTCGCGTTGAAGTACTCGATGCGGTTGTTGGTGCCGTCCGCCACGTACGCGATGCCGTTCGCGCTGTCAACGGCCAGGGCGGTCGGCACGGTGCCACTCGGGAGGGTGAGTGACGCGACGAACGCATTGGTATTGGCGTTGTAGACCGCGACGGTCCCGTTGGCGTTGCCGACGTAGAGCGTCGACCCGACGGCGGCCAGGGCATCGGGGTTCGAGAGGTGCCCGCCTGCCGGGACCTGGGTGGGCGATGCGCACCCGGATGTCGTGGTCTGGTTGCACGAGCTCGTCGAGAAGACGGTGAGTGAGCTCGTCGTGCCGCCGTTCGCCACGAACACCTTCCCGAGGGACGAATCCAAGGCGATGGCGTCGGGCCCCGTCCCGGTCGGCGACCGAGCTCGAGGTGACGAAGCTGGACGGGTTGGTCGTGGTGCCCTCACTGTCCACGCTGACGGAGTTGGAGCCCTGGTTGGCCACGTAGGCGGTACCCGTGCTCGCGTCGACGACCTGGGCCACGGGGTTCGAACCCGTCGGGGCCGACGTCACGCCGTTGACGTTGCAGCCTTGGGCGCCCTCGTCACCGGTCGCCACGAAGACGGATTGTCCGTCGACCGCGGCAGCCTGGAGGAGGGTGTTCTCAGAGCTCTGCAGCGACTGACTCACATAGGACTCGCAGCCATTGGTCCAGCTCGCACTCACGATCTTGGCGGTGTCGTCGCTGACGATCCTGCTGAGGACGTTGTAGATGCCGTCGGAGACCCCGCCCTCGTAGACCTCGACGTTGGCCTGCGGCGCGAGGGAGAGCACGGTCTCGATGTCGAGCTCGGCCTCGACCGTGTTGCCACCGGTCGCCCCTCCCCCGTCGACGGCGACCGTGGCTGACCTGATTGTTCCCCAAAGTGATGCCGTAGCAATTGGCGAAATCACTGATGTCCGAGGAGCTGTAGCCGCCTCCGGACAACTCCACGAGTGCGACGGTCGTACCCGATCCGTAGTCGCCCGAGGTGTAGAGCGGATCGAACGAGTACGCCTGCGCCAAGTCGTCGGCGATCGAGCGCTCCGTAGAGGGACTTGACCGAATTGATGTGCCGTGGCACACCCACCTGCTGTCACCGGTGAGGGCTGGCCCGGCGCCAGCGCCGGCGAGGCGGCCGATGTCGTCGCGCCTCCCTCAGGACTGGACGGCGCCACAGCGGCCGGGAGCGACGGGCTGGTCGTCGGCTGGGGTGGGCTCAAGGTGTCCAGGCCGACGACCCCTTGGATCTCGGGTGCGACCGCCGCCGACACCTCGGGCGCCGACCGGTTGCGATAGCCGGTCTTGCCGGAGGAGAGGCGGTAGTGGTCGATGGGTGTGGAGAAGGCGGACTGCACCTGCGCCACGGTGCCCGAGACAGGAATGGAGAGCCCGGTCTTCGACGGCGTCCCAACCGTCAGTCCCTGGGACTCGAGCCGTGGGTGATCTGCGCGACCGTGTCGTTCGGACGCGCCGAAACGCTGTGCGAACTCCTTCGGCGTCAAGAAGTGGTGGTAGTCGGGCGACGACGGGTCCGAGACCGCCTGGGCCTCGGCCGCCAGTGCTGCGGGGTCACGCGGTTGCAGCGTGACGACCAGCGGCAACACGGTCGAAGACGGTGCCGGTCCGACCAATGTCGCCCCGGGCGGTACGGCCCTTGACGACCCGGCAACGGTTCGAGCTTCGCCCCGGCGCCCTGGGCCGCGTCGGCATGAGCGGCAAGCGAGAGCGCGACGGTCGCGGCCAGCGCGATGGGCGCGCTGAGCAACGTCCAGGCCATGAGACGGCGAACCCTGCCGCCACGTCGATGGAAGTCGCGCATCTCCTCGGCCACTGCCCCCTCTGGCAGGGAAATTACGTCCCGTCCCGGGTAGGTATCGGACGCGAGGGCGGTGCAATGCAGCCCTGATCCTCTCCGCAACCCCGGTTGTGGCGTGAATTATCCCAAAGGGAGCGGCCGCGTGCGCTCTGACCAGCGGATTCGCGCCATCCGGCGTTCGGCGACCTTGCCCGACTCGACGAACCAGCGGGCAGAATCCTCGAGCGCCTCGGTGGCCGGCCGGGGGGCGTAGCCCAGTTCGGAGCGGGCCCGGGAGGTGTCGAAGGACATCTGGGACGTCGACATCCGGGCCGCCTCGAGGGGGACGGAGGGGTGCCGCCGCAGCAGCCGGCCTTCGACCGCCTCCGAGAGCCCCGCCGCGAGCAACGAGACGACGCGGGGCACCTTGATGTGAGGCGCGGGCAGCCCGGTGATGCGCGCCAGATCCTCCAGCAACGCCTGCAGCGTCAGGTTCTCGCCGCCCAGGATGTAGCTGCGACCGGACCGGCCGCGCTCCATGGCGAGGAGCTGACCGGCCGCCACGTCGTCGACGTGGGCCACGTTGAGCACCGTGTCGACGTAGCCCGGCATTCGTCCGTTCAAGAAGTCGAGCACCAACTTGCCGGTCGGCGTCGGAGTCCGGTCACCAGGGCCGAGCGGAAATGTGGGCAGTACAAGTGACGCGTCCAGCCCCTCCGCGATGGCACGCAGCACCTCGTGCTCGGCGACGTACTTCGACCTCTTGTACGAGCCATAGAGATGCCGGACGTCGGGAAAGGAGCGTTCGTCGGCCGATGCCGACCGGGTGACGCGTTCGAGGCCAAGCGTGCCGACGGTGCTGGTGTAGACCAACCGCTCGACACCCGCCTCGCGGGCCGCACCGAGCACGTTCCGCGTGCCCCCGACGTTGATGTCGTAGAAGGCGCTCGGGGTCGCGGGCCCAGAATCGATAGAGCGCCGCGACGTGGAACACGGCCCGGCAGCCGCTCAGGGCCTTCTGCACGCTCTCGGCACTCCGGATGTCCCCGACCACCTGCTTGACGGGCAGGGCGCTCAGGTTCTCGGTGTCGGCGCCGGGCTCGACCAGCGCGACCACGTCCTGCTCCCGCGCCACCAGTGCCCGCGTCACCGCAGAACCGATGAAGCCGCTCGCCCCCGTGACGAGGACGCGGTCGCCGGAATTGAGGTTCACAGCCGCGACCTGTGCAACGTGCCCTTGGCCATCGTCTTGCCGAACTCCCACATCAGGCCCGAACCGCGCTGTGCACTGTCGAGAACATCGTCGAGCGCGTCGGCGAACTGCTCCACCTCGTCGTCGCCGGCGATGAGCGGGGGAAGGAGCTTGATGACATTCATGTTGTCCGCGGCGACCTGGGTCAGGATGCGGTGCCGATGAAAGAGGGGGACCACGACCATCTGCGAGAACAACGCCGGGCGGATCGCCTCGATCATGCGGAAACGCCGGCGCAGGCCCGGCGTCGTGGGCGCACCGAACACGAGTCCGATCATGAGACCCCTCCCCCGCACCTCATGGAGGAACTCGTACTTCTCGACCAGGGGGTCGAGCAGCCTTGGTGAATGCCTTCCCGGTCCTCTCCACCCGATCGAGGATGTCCTCGTCCTCGAAGGCCTGGAGCGTCGCGAGACCCGCCACCATCGCCAGTTGGTTCGTACTGAACGTCGACGAGTGCACCACGGCACGATCCATGGAGCTGTAGACGGCGTCGGACACCGTCGGCCGAGCACAGCGTGGCGCCCACCGGCACGTACCCGCCCGAGAGGGCTTTGGAGAGCGTGATGATGTCAGGGCTGATCCCGAACTGCTCGTGACAAAAGAACGTCCCGGATCGGCCCATGCCGGCCTGGACCTCGTCGAGCACCAGCAGCGCCTTGTGTCGCCGGCAGAGCGACTCCGCCTCGGCCCAGAACTCGTCCGGGGCCACGTTGACCCCCTTGCCCTGGATCGGTTCGATGAAGAGGGCAGCCACGTCACCGCGCCGCAGCTCACGAGCCAAGGCGCGTGCGTCGCCAAAGGGGATCATGTCGCACCCGGGAAGCAGCGGTCCGAACCCGCTGCGGAATTCGCGTCCTCCGTTGAACGCCAGGGCACCGGTGGTGAGCCCGTGAAAGGCATGGTCGCAGTAGAGAATCCGCGTACGCTTCGTGGCGGCCCGGGCGAACTTGATGGCGGTCTCGATCGCCTCGGCGCCCGAGTTCGTGAAGAAGGCCCGCTCGATGCCGGGGTGCGCCCGGGAGACCAGTTGCTCGGCCAGGACGCCGGGCAACAACGCACAATCCATCTGCACCAGGTTCGGGAGGTCGGCATCCAACGCGGCGTGTAGGGCACCGACGACGGTCGGATGCCCCCGCCCGAGCGCGAAGACCCCGAACCCGGAGAGAAAGTCGAGGTACCGGTCCCCCTTGTCGTCGATCAGGTAGCACCCCTCGCCCTTTTCGAAGAAGCGGGCGAACTCGAGGGTCCCCAGCACTCTTGGCAATTGAGGATTGATGTACTTGGAGTGCAGGCTGAAATTCTCGCCCTTGCGTTCGGCCAGTACCTGGTTCAGATCAAAGGGCATGCCAGTAGCTCCAGCTTCCGGGTTCCGGGGGTTCCGCGTTCCGCCTCGAGAGGTGGCGTCAGGTTAATGGCGCTCGTCCCGGCTCTCACCCATCCGGACGCTCGTTGGGCTCGGCGCGATCGTTCATGCGATGATCCTGAGGCGCCGCCGTTGCGGTCGCACGAGACAGGAAGGCGCAACTCGTGAGTGACAGCGCTCCCAACATCCTGCTGGTCATGTCGGACCAGCACCGAGCCGACATGATGGGCTGCGCCGGCGACGCGACAGTTGTGACACCGTCGCTGGACGGCCTGGCCGCCGAGGGCGTGCGGTTCTCGCGGGTCTCGTGCCAGGGTCCGCTGTGCATGCCGTCGCGAGCCTCTTTCATGACCGAGCGGTACGTCCGCGATCATGGCGTGTACACCAATTGGGAGGAGATCGCGCCCGAGAGCCCGACGTACGCGTGGGCGCTGCGTGAAGCCGGGTACCACACCTCGCTCTTGGGGAAGGCGCACCTCTATCAGGACGAGAAGCTGACCGTCTCGCACATCGACGAGATGGCAGGCCGGCTGGAGGAGCTCGGCTTCGCCGAGGTGTTCGAGACAGGCGACAAGTTCGCCCCGAAGATCCCAACCCGCTACACCGACTTCCTGGCCCGCGAAGGTTTGCTCGACATCTACCGCAAGCACATCGCCGACCGCAGCTACCAGGGCGAGAACGAAGACGGGCAGAACGCAACCAAATGCGTCCCCATGTGGGACTCCACCCCGATGCCACTGCCATTGCGGGCGTACGTCGACACCTGGCACGGGCAGCAAGCCGTGCGATGGATCGAGGACTACGACCGGTCCGAACCCTTCTTCCTCTTCGTCGGCTTCCCGGGTCCCCACGACCCCTGGGATGCTCCCGAGGAGGCGGTCCAGCGCTACCGCGACGTCGAGATCTCCATGCCGGGCTCGACCGCTCGACCCGAGACGGAAGGCACGGGGCGCTACGGCGCGCTCCTCAATTCCTTCCTGTGGCTGTCGGACTCCGAGACCATGTCCGACGACGCCATTCGCGACATGCGGCGTTCCTACGCGGCCGATATCTCGGTCATCGACCACGCAGTCGGCCTGATGGTCGACGCGCTCGCCCGCAGGGGGATGCTGGAGGACACGTGGATCATCTACACCAGCGACCACGGCGAGATGGCAGGCAGCCACGGGCTCATGTCCAAGTGCGTCATGTACGAACCCGCGGTGCGTGTCCCGCTCATCATCCGACCACCGGGCGGACGATCGGGCATGGTGATCGATTCACTGGTCGAACAGCTCGACGTCCCGGCAACGGTCCGCGAGATCGCCGGCGCCCCGTCGCTCGAGAAAAGCGAAGGCAGATCTCTGGCGGCATCGGTGCGCGAAGGACTTTCGGGCACCCGTACGGTCGCGGTCAGCGAGAACTGGGGTTTCGCCGTCTTCGAAACCGACCGTTACAAGCTGGTGGTCGACGAAGACGCCTGCTCACCCTGCCAGCTCTTCGACCTTCACGAGGATCCCTTCGAGGACACGAACCTCGTGGAGGACCCCGGTGCCGCGGACGTCGTCGCGGAGATCATGGATACCCATGTCCGCCCGTTCTTCCGCACCCCGCCGGCCAGGCTGCATCCGAGTTTCTTCACCGGCGGGTACGACTGAGAGCTCGTCGCGCCGGCCTACCGCGAGGCCGCGGCGGATCGGGCGCGCACGAGTGTCAGTCGTCCTCTCCTCGACGTTCAGCCAGACCGGGCCCCGCCGACGTGTCCGTGTTGCCGTGACGCGTTGCCCTTGCCCTTGCCCTTGCTGGGAACTTTGCCGGCTCCCTCGGCTGTATGGGGTCCGTCAACGCCCTTGCCGAGCCAATGGAGCCCGACGAGCGGATAGATGAGCACCGACAACATGCCCGCGGCGACGAGCGCGGCGGCATTCTGCGGCTTCATGCGGTGCTCTTCGACTCCGAGCGTCGTGATGACGACGATGATCGGCAAGCCCGTCGCCGAGAGGACGGCAAGGCTCTTGGCCTCGACCTTCGACAGCACCGCCCGGAAGAACGTCCAGGTCGGCAGTCCTCTCGTGATCAAGAAGATCGCGGTGAAGATGGGAACGAGGATCAGCACACGCGGGCGATGGATCAGGGCTCCCAAGTCGAAGTTGATGCCACTCTCAATGAAGAAGATCGGGATGAGGAAACCGAACCCGATCGCCTCCAGCTTGCTCTCGACCGGCTCGCTGTCCTCTCCTTTGATGAAGAGACGCACCACGACGCCGGCGGCGAACGCCCCCAGCAAGACGTCGAGACTCAGCTTGATCGCAAGGTAGACGAGGAGAATGACGAGAAGGACGCAGATCCTCACGGGCAGTTGCGCGGAGGAATTCAGGTGCCGACGCATCAGGGCAATGAGGCGGGGCGGTCGTACCTGGGTGGCCAGGAGCGCCGCCACCACGGCGACCGCCACGAACATCACGAGCAGGAGGATCGTCAAACGGGCATCGCGGGTCGTGAGCAGCACGGCAACCGCCACGATCGGTCCGAACTCGCCGATCGCACCGACGGACAGCATGGACGGTCCCAGCGCCGTACGCAGGATCCCGCCGTCCCGCAGGATCGGCAACAGCGTCCCCAGGGCCGTCGTCGTCAGACACAGCGCGACGACGACCGAGTCAAGGACCAGACCCGTCCCATGAAGCAGCGCCCCGACGCCGAGCGCAACGACGACAGATGCCCCCCACGATCCGGCCGCGCGGCCGAGGTGCCCCTGCCGCATGACGGCGAGGTCCAGCTCGGTGCCGGCGAGGAACATCAAGAAGGTGAGCCCGAAGTCGGACAACGCCGTCACGATGCCGTTGGGGTGAGCCACATTGAGCACAAAGGGCCCGAGGGCGATCCCGAGCAGGATCTGGATCACGACCTCGGGGACCGGCAGAAACCTCCGGGTGCCCTCGGCGATGATCGGGGCGAGGACCGCGGCAATGCCAATCAGGACGAGCGTCGGGATGGCTGTCTCGATCATGCGCCGTCAGTTCGCCCCTGTAGTCGCCCTCTGTGGCACGCCCTGCCACCTCCCGGGCCACACGCTACGCGCCGCGACCCTCGATCGCGGTGTATCTGCCGGGCCTCGCGACACGCGCCGGGTTGACGACCCGCGGGCCGCGCGCAACGATGGCCCGACCAAGTCGGGTCGGGGGTCGGAGATGCAGGTTCTGCCAATTGTTCGGCACGCGCTCATGGGGCGGACGATGACGTTCGTGAACCCGTCCTGGATGCCGCACTCGGTGACCGAGGCGGCACGCGCCGGGGATGCCACCGCCGAGGACCTGACGTCGGGCCTTGCGTGGGGGCACCTCCTGCAGGCCCTGCAAAGGGCGAGCGACGTCGTGCTCTCCGATGGGGTCCCGCGCGATCCGGTGGATATGGCCGCCGGGTTCCGGCACCTGCTCGGACTACTCGGAATCGGCATCGACCAGGGGCTCCGCTCTGACATCGACCCTGTCCTCGCAGTCAAACCGTCGAACGTCGACAATGTGTACAAGTGGGGCATGGATTGCCCCGACTGCATCTACACGGGGGCGCCGCTGCGGGGCGACGAGACCTACCGCCTTTGGGGCTCCCGCGGCACGGCGCGCTACGTCGGCCTCCAGTCCATGGCGGGCATGGCTTCGTCGGCCAACGTCCTGCTCGACGAGCTCGACCTGGGACCAGCGGGCGAAGTCGAACTGATCCTCTCTCACGAGCCCCACGAGGGGAACTGGCTCCCAATCGCCGAGCAGGCAACCGCACTCGTCGTGCGCCACTTCTTCTACGACTGGGACACCGAAGTCGCCTCCTCGCTCGCGATCGAGCGCGTCGGGCAGACCGCGGGTCGTGCCGACCGCCCGGCCGAAGACCCCCGAGCCGTGGTGGCCCGCCAGCTCATCGCGCTGGGCGACTTCCTCGTCGCCAACCTGGATTTCTTCTTGCAGTTCTCGCGTCCAGAGACGCCGAACACATTCCTTCCGCCCCTCGACGGGACGGCCATGGGCGCTGCCGCGGAGAACCGGCCGGTCATCGGCTCCTGGCAGCTCGAGCACGACGAGGCGCTCATCTTCGAAGTCACGCCACCCGAGGGTCTGTACTGGAGCTTTTCGCTCGGGAACCCCTGGTGGGAGACCATTGACTACGCACGCCACCAGAGCAGTCTGAATGGGCACCAGAGCGCGGTCGACGACGACGGGATGGTGCGGGCGGTGGTCGCCCACCAGGATCCCGGGGTGGCCAATTGGCTGGACACGGCCGGCCACAGTGCTGGGCCGGTCATCCTGCGATGCGTGCGGACACAATCAGCTCCCGTGCCATCCACTCGTCTCGTGAAGTTCACGGACATCGCTGGTGCGCTGCCAGCCAGCACGCGCCGAGTCGCTCCCGCCGAGCGCGACGCTGCCATTGCCGCCCGGCGACTCGCCGTGAGTAGGAGGTTTTGCCGATGACCCTCGATGCCGAAGAGATCGAAGCCGAGGCGCGCCAACAGACCGGCCTCGACGACGTCGGTGACGGCGAGTACCGCGAAGGCCTCGACCGCCTGGTGCGATCCTTCAACGAGGAGGCTGACCTCAGCGAAACCGGTGAGGTGATGCAGCACATGCGCCTGGTGAGCCTCCTGGTCTCCCGCCTCCGGGTGGAGGACACCTATGGCGCGCATCCGGCCATCGACGACGAGGAGATCGAGGGACCGGTGTTCGTGATCGGCCTGCCGCGAACCGGCACCACGGCGCTCAGCCACCTCGTCGCGGCAGATCCCCAGTTCCGCTCGCTTCGGATGTGGGAGTCGTCGTCGCCGTGCCCCCCGCCCGAGACGGCCACGGAGCACACCGACCCGCGCATCGCCGACGCCGAGGCCGGCCTGGCGATGATGTACGAGATGTTCCCGCTCATGGCGAGCATGCATCACCAGGAAGCGACGACGGCGACCGAATGTCAAGACCTCCTGGGCATGAATTTCCGCACGATGCATTTCGACGGTTTCGGCCGCGTTCCGTCCTACTTGGCGTGGGCGGTGGACTGCGACATGCGCGGCACCTATCACTACCACCGGCGGGTGCTGCAGCTCCTGCAGTGGCATTGCCCGCCGCGGCTCTGGCACCTGAAGACCCCGGTGCACATGTTCGCCCTGAACGCGCTGCTCGACGCGTACCCCGATGCCAAGTTCCTCTGGAGCCACCGCGATCCGGCCAAGGTGCTCGGGTCGGTGTGCAGCCTGATCCACTACACCAGGAGCTGGAGCAGCGATCGCGACGATTCGCTCGAACTCGGGGCCGAACAACTCGACCGCTGGTGGACGGCGGTCTCTCGGGCCATGGAGTTCCGGGGCCGGGTGGGCGAGGACCGCTTCGCCGACCTCTCCTTCGCCGATCTGCAGGTCGATCCGGTGGGCGCCCTCGGCCGGGCGCTCGACCAGATCGGCATCGGGTTCCCCGAGTCGTCACGCGACGCCGTGACGGGCTGGGCCGGGTCGCACGAACCTGGTTCGCATGGGCAACACACCTACACGCTGGCCGACTTCGGACTGAACGCAGACCAGGTACACGAGCGGTTCGGCCCATACATGGATTCGTACGATGCCGCGGTGTGACGCAGGGCGCACGCCTCGGACAAGGAGGCGTAGGGACGCATGGATCTCGGGTTGACGGACGCGGCCGCGGTGGTGACCGGCGGAAGCAAGGGCATGGGACGGGCGGTCGCAGAAGTGCTGGCCGCCGACGGGGCACGCGTGGCCGTCATGGCGAGGGGCCGTGAAGCCCTCGACGACACCGTCGCGTCGCTGCGCGACGTCGGGGAGCCCTGACGCGGTGGGCATCAGCGTGGACATGACCGATCCTGACTCCATCGACCGGGGCTTCAGCGAGGTGGGCGAACGCTGGGGCGCACTCAACATCCTGGTGCATACCATCGGTCCGGGAGCCGGCCGATTCGAGGATCTCGACGACTCAGGCTGGGACGACGCATTCGCCCTGGGCACGATGTCAGGTGTTCGCACGGTGCGAAGTGCACTCCCACTATTGCGGGCGGCGGAGTGGGCCAGGGTTGCCATCTTCTCGGCCCACTCCATTCAGCGCCAGAGCCCCATCCTCGTGGCGTACACGGCGTCGAAGGCCGCCGTCACGAGCCTCGCCAAGAACCTGGCCAAGACGCTGGCACCCGACGGCATTCTGGTGAACGCGGTATGCCCTGGCTCGATCGTGACGGCGAGCTTCACGGAGAACCTGCGAGACATCTTCGCCGCCGAAGGACTCGATCCCGCTGACCCGCACGACGTGATGACCTGGATCGACAACACCTTCCATCAACCCGCCGACCTCGGCCGGGCGGGATTGCCCGACGAGGTGGCATCGCTGACCGCCTACTTGGTGTCCCGGCGGAACGGGTACGTGACCGGTGCCTGCGTCAACGCCGACGGGGGTTCGGACTTCGTCTGACGCTCGGATCGAGCGGCTGCAGGGGCTCAGGCTCGTCGTGGTGCGATGCAGGTACGGCGCGGATGTGGATCACCAGATGTAATACCCGATGGCACGCGCGCGGTCTGCCAAGCTCTGAGAGATGGCGCGCGTCCCCAATGACGACGACGACGACGATCTGCCAGGGATCGACCGGCTTCTCGCTCTGACCGACGGGGTCGTCGCGATCGCCCTCACCCTCCTCGTCCTGCAGTTACAGGTTCCGATCACGCACGCGCTGAAACATCATCCGGACTCGGCGGGAGCGCTCTGGCAGGCCCTCAACGTCGATGTCGCCGAACTGACGAGTTACCTGGTGTCTTTCGTGGTCATCGCCCAATTCTGGTTGGTGCACCACAGGGTTCTGCGCGGCATGCGAGGCCACAGCGAGGGATTGGCGTGGCGCAACTTCGGGTTCCTGCTGTCGCTCACGCTGATGCCATTCACCTCCGACCTAATCGGCCGTTACGGCACCAATCCGCTCGCCATCACGTTCTTCGGGCATCAACCTGATCGCAATCAGCCTCTCGACCCAGTGGATCTTCCACTACGCGGCAAGCCACAACCTGCTGGTCGACGAGCGGCGCTCCGCTCACGACGAACTTGCCGGACGGATCCGAGCGATCCTGGTCGTGGCGATCGTGCTGCTCACCATCATTCTGGCCTGGGTCGATGCCTCCGTGGCCAAGTTTGGCTGGGTGCTGTTCATACTTGTGCCGCTGGCGGGCGAGCGTGTGGCGCGACGAATTGGGTCGCGCCAAGAAACGGACTCAGCCGTGCCGTCGAGGTCTTGAGCGATCACACTTCGGCGAGGACACGTCGGCCGGCTTCAGCCCGAGGCTCCGCGCACGGGATTCACCGACCACTTGGTCTCTTCGACCAGCCGCGTGCTCCTCCAGCCCTCGGCCGTGCGCACTAGCTCGTGATGGTAGTTACCCCCGCAGTATGCGAGCCCGTCGACACCGGGAAGCTGCATCGGGTTGTAGAACATGGCGCGCGCACTCGCACGATCCCCATGCAACTCGATCTCGACGTTTGTGATGAAGTGCTGGGTCATCGATACCGGTGTGAGCGCAGCCTCCAACCACGCAACGACTTCATCTCTCGAACCAACGGGCCCGTCGACAGACGTGTAGTCGAGTTGGGCTTCGGGCGTGAAGACCGACGCAAGGAGAGGCCAGTCCTGGGTGTCGACTCCACGGGCATAGCGGAAGAGGAGCTCCCGGATCTCGATCTTGTCGGCGAGGGCTTGGACGTCCATGGTCGCAATGTAGCGGGCGGGACTCCTGAAAAGGGAGGCTGCTACATTCGCGGCGACCGCGGCGACCGCGGCGGGCGTGGCCGAACGCGGTCGGCGCCGGCGTCGCGCCAGAAGGTCGGAGGAACACGTGACGATACGGGCGGTGATGTTCGACTTCGGGGGTGTCATTTCGTCGAGCCCTTTTGAGGCATTCGCCCGATTCGAGAGGGCGAACGGGCTCCCAGCAGGTTTTATCCGTACGGTCAACGCCACCAATCCCGATGAGAACGCCTGGGCGCGCCTTGAACGGAACGAGATCGGCATCGACGACTTCGGGATCGAGTGGGCCGCCGAGGCTCGTGCGCTGGGGCAGGAGGTGGACGGGCGACACGTGCTCGAGATGCTCGCCGGACAGATCCGGCCCGAAATGGTCGCAGCTGTCGAGGCCTGCACCAAGTCGTACAAGACAGCGTGCTTGACCAACAATTTCGTCTCGGCGGAGCGTGCCGTCTCCAAACAAGTCGTTGACGTCCATGCCCTCTTCGACGCCGTCCTCGAGTCGCGGGTCCTGGGAGTTCGCAAGCCCGATCCTCGCTTCTACGAACTTGCCTGCGAGGCATTGGATGTCAAGCCGTACGAATCCGTCTTCCTCGACGACCTCGGGGTGAACCTCAAACCGGCCCGGGCGCTCGGGATGCACACGATCAAGGTGACCGAGCCGGCGGATGCCCTCGACGAACTGGGGGCACTCCTCGGTCTGTCCTTCGGCCGACCGTGAGTGCCGGGCCAGCCGGCTCGCATCAGTTCAGCGCGAGATCCTCACTTCGAAGCGCCTCGGATCGGCGCCGTAGTCGGTGAGGTCTCTGCACTGGAGATTCTGCGTGGAGTCACAGACGAGCTGGAAGAGCGAGAACGCGGTCGCTTGACCCAGCTGCACGACAGCGGACCCCCGAAAAGGCGTAACCACGAGGATCTTGAAGGTCATGTAGCTCTTCTCGAAGAAACACGACCCGCTTGCCTTGGCGTGTCCGCCGAACTCGAAGGCGTCATCGTCCTTCTTGGCGGTGAACTCGGTGTTTGTCTCGTCCGTCGTGCAGTTGTTCGGTGTCGTCAACGACACCGCCACTCTCGCGCCCTTCGGCGCGTTCAGGATGAGCTTTGCCATGACCCATCGGCCGCCGATGTAACCGTCGGCTGATGCTGGCGTCGGTGGCGAAATGCTCGTCGCAAAGGTCAGCCCCGCCAGTGCGGCCAGGGCTCCGAGCCGAACGGCGGACGCGCCGCTTCGGTGCAACCAGGTCCAGCGATCTCCCATGTCCCCCTCCAGCAGTGTTCGGTACGTGCCTGATCGCACCTCCCTGAACTCCCATGGTGCAGAAAGCGTCCTCGGGATGGTGGCAAAAGACGGGAAATGTTCCAAGCGTTGATGGACCGGCACAGGGCGGAGCGGCGACGCGGCCTGTCCGCAGGGGCTCGTCCGTGCGGTCCTACCCGACCTCAGAGGGGGCCGGATCGAGCACGCTTCGCAGCGCCTCCTCCAGGTCAGTGTGAGAGAAGGCAAAGCCGTTCGATTCGAGGAGCTCGGGCCTCACCCGGGCACTGGTGAAGAGGAGCGCGTCCGCGAGCTCGCTCCCCAACAACAGCCGGGGGCCGAATCTGGGTACCGGGAGCAGAGCCGGCCGGGACATGACCTTGCTCAAGGCCGCGGTGAAGTCACGGTTCGTGACGGCCGTCGGCGCAGTCAGGTCCACAGCCCCTCGCACGTCGTGCTCGAGGAGCCATTCGATCGCCCGGAGCTCGTCATCGAGCGTGATCCAGCTCCACCATTGGGCCCCAGAACCGAACCTACCCCCGAGCCCAAGCTTGAACAGCGGGAGCAGCTTGGGAAGCGCACCTCCCTGCCCACTCAGCACGATGCCCGTGCGAGTACAGACCACCCGCGTCCCTGCTTCGGACGCCGGAGCGGTTTCGGCCTCCCAGCGCACACAGAGCGACGCCAAGAAATCGTTTCCGGGTGAGCTCTGTTCCGTGAGTACCTCGTCGCCTCTGTCGCCGTAGATCCCGATCGCCGATGCGCTCACCAGCACTCCAGGTGGTCGATCCAAAGCAGCGAGCGCGCCGGCCAGCAGCGCGGTGGAGCGAGTGCGGCTCTCGACGAGAACCCGTCTGCGGGCGTCGCTCCAACGACGATCACCGATACCCGCCCCGGCGAGATGGACCACCGCGTCGACGCCTTCGAGACCAGAAGCGTCGATCGTGCCGGTTTCGGGATCCCAGTGAAAGGCTTGCTCACCGGGCCGAACTTCTCGGCGGACGGCCCGGACCACCTGGTGGCCGTTCCCGCTCAGACGGGAGCACAGATTCCGGCCAATGAGGCCGCTCGATCCCGTCACCACGACCCGCACAGACCCCGAGCATACGAGTCACCCCGAAGAACCCGGATCGGCCATGGGAGCCCCCAGGCCCTGGTCTCTGTCGGTCGCGCACCGACGCCTGCCGGCCGAATGCCTGGCCGGCTCCGCCGGCGGTACCATGGCCCTCCATATCGCGAGCGCGGCCTCAAGCCGCCGGAGTACTTCTCTTGTCTTCCCTTGCAGCAGCACTACCCGGCGCAGAACCGCACTCGCGGCCACGTCCGGTCGCCCTGTCCTTTCAGCGGCGTGACCCACCGTTACGGACCCAGGATTGCTCTCGACCAGCTGGACCTGGAAGTGGCCCAGGGTGAGGTGCTGGCGCTGCTCGGTCCCAACGGAGCCGGCAAGTCAACGACCATCTCGGCACTGCTCGGCCTCATCCGGCCCCAGGAAGGCCGTATCGATGTTCTCGGCAGCGACCCGCGCAAGGCCGTGGCCGACGGCCGCGTCGGTGCCATGCTGCAGTCCGGCTCTGGTATCGGCCTCCCACCCGGCGTCCGCGTCGACGAGGCCCTCGGCCTGGTCCGGCGCCTGTACCGCCGACCGGCTCCGCGTGACCAGATCGTCGAGCGCGCGGACATCGGCGCGCTCCTCCGTCGGCGCACGGATCGTCTCTCGGGCGGTCAGGCCCAGCGGGTCCGCTTCGCCATCGCGATCGCGGGCGACCCCGAGGTGGTGTTCCTCGACGAGCCGACCTCCGCGATGGACGTGGAGTCCCGCCGGGGCTTCTGGCGGATGATGCGAGACTTCGGGAACGAGGGCCGTACCGTGCTCTTCGCCACACACCATTTGGCGGAGGCGGACGAAATCGCGGACCGCGTCGTCGTGCTCAACCATGGCAAGGTCGTGGCGGACGGCCCGGGCGCCACCCTCAAGGCGGCTGTGGCCACCCGCCGGCTCCGCTTTGTCAGCGACCGGCCGGACCTCACGGCGCTCTCCGAACTCGACGGCGTCACCGAGGTCGACGTCTGCGGTACCGGCGTCTCGATCGACTCGCTGGACGCCGACGCCACCATCCGCGACCTGATCGGCCGTGGCGTCCAATTCCGCGACCTCGAGATCACCGGGGCGGGTCTGGAACAGGCCTTCGTGGCCCTGACGGCGTGCGGTGCCACCGAGGCGGCCGCGTCAGTGAGGTCCGCCGCTGCAATGTGCGCGCCCAACTCTGGATCGAGACGAGCGGTGACCGACCTTTCGGTCGCGCCGCCGGGCCTGTCGGATCTTCCGAGCGGGCCAGATGAAGGTGACCCGCCACGACGCGACGGCTGGCGCCGCCGCCTGACGCCACTTCTGGCCTTCTGCCGGTTCGAGGTGGGTCGCCTGTTGCGGAGTTGGAAGTTTCTGGCCATCACCGTCGGCTTCCCGGTGATCTTCTACATCCTTTTCCTCGGCGACCACACTGCGGGCAAGGTCGTGGACGGCACGGTGCCCTGGCGGGTCTACCTCATGGTTTCGATGTGCTCCTTCGGGGCGCTGGTAGCCGCCCTCAATGCAGGCGGAACCCGACTGTCGATGGAACGAGCCTCCGGATGGGCCCGCCAGCTACGGATCACCCCGATTCCGGCCTGGTCGTACGTCGCCACCAAGGTCGTTGCCAGCATGTTCGTCGTGCTTCCGGTGATCGTCTTGGTCGAAGCGGTCGGCGCCGGCTTCGGTGACGTCCGACTCGCTCCGGCGACGTGGATCGGGCTGACCGTCTTGCTGTGGGCGACCTCCCTCCCGTTCGCCGTACTCGGGGTCTTCATCGGCTTCCTGGTTGCCCCCGAAGCTGCGTTTCCCGTCGTGACCGGGCTGATGTTCGTCCTGGCCTATTTCGGAGGCCTGTTCAACCCGGTTGACGAAATGCCGGGCTCGCTCCAGTTCATCGCCCACCTCATGCCGAACTACCACCAGGTCTCGCTGGCGCTGGCGTCGCTCGATGGCCAGACCCTGTCACTCAGCCATTGGCTGATCCTCGCCGGCTACGTGGCGGCCCTGGGGTTGGCCATCATGTGGAAACACCGGGTCGAGGAAGCCCGAGGCCTCGCCTGATCCGACCGGCGCCGGGAGATCGCGGACCCGATCACTTCTCGCGGAGGCGCTGCGGTCCTCTGAACCGCTCGTCGGCCCGGAGGAGTCCCGAGGCCCTCAGGCGCTCGACAAGGCGAGTTCGGATTCGAATCACATCTTGGCTCCAGCGCCACGTCTTGGTCGCTTCCATGGCAGCAAGGTGGCGACGCGTCTCGCTGAGCTCGGTCTCGAGCTCGCCGACGCGCACCTGCAACGCATCTACCGACCGTTCGGCATCGGCGGCGGCGGACTCCGCCCCGGACGCGCGCATCTGTGCATTCGCCAACTCCGGCTCCAACTCGCCGAAGAGTGACTCACTTTGCCGCGCCCGGCTGACTGACACCTCGAAGTCTCGATCGGCAGGATCAAAAGAGACCGCGACCAGTCCGTCACCGCTGTACGACTCGCCGACGCTGTGTTCGGCGATGATGTGGGCACCCAACTCCCGAAGAGCCGTCACCGTGCGCTGATGCGTCAGAGGATCACCCGAGATCGAATGATGATGCGTCGACACGATCATGAAACGAATGCGTCCGCCGGCCAGAATGTCTCGGGCCCCTTCGATGAGGGCAGTTTCCGCTCCTTGGATGTCGGCCAACACGAGCGAAGCTCTTTCCATCCGGTGCATCTCGAGCAGTTGGGCCAGGTCGTAGTGCGGCACGTCGTGGACCAGACCATCGCTCAGCGCGAGGAATTCGAGCGTCGGAGCGCCACCCGCGGCAATTCCACCGTGCACGAAGTCGGCTGATTCGTGGTTCAGCGCAAAGTTGCGCCTCGCCACGTTGAGGAAATCCAAGTCAGGCTCGACGGCGATGACACGTGATGCGGGCAATGCTTTCCGAAACCAGAGGCTGTAGAACGACCACCAGCAGCCGAGCTCGATCATTGCCGGGTGATCGTCGGAGTCGACGAGCCGCTCCAAGATCTTCGAGAAGACCAACTCTTCCTGGGGTTCGTGGAACCCTCGGAGGCACCGAATGATCTCGGTCATCCATGGACCGCAGTAGCTGTCCTTCTCAATCAGGATGCCGTTGTGCATGACCTGAACCGCGGTACCGTCGACGAGCTTTATGTCTCCGGCCTCCGGGACTCTGGGGAGCGCGTCCGTATCGGCACAGGACACGGTGAACGCGATGCGGTCACCGTCCTGACCAAAAGTCGACAGTTCAGGGACCCGCCTCGGTCCGAGCACTGTCTTCGGCTGGGTCTCTGTCATGTCGCAATCATGCATGTGGTGGCGCCGTCGGGCGAAGCGGCCTGCCCCGCGACCGCCAAATATTGACATGTCTCCCGACGGCGGCCCACCTCTCCCTGAGAACACAGTCGAGAAGTCAAGGGAACCGAGAGAGGCACGAGACCCGGCGGCCAAGCCACTCGTCAACGTCCCGCCGCTACCAAAGTACAGCAGGGTGGGGGGCTTGCTGCAAGCACCCGTGACGTGTTGACAATGCAGGCCGGCCACGGGCGGATGCCAGATCGACGGCGGGAATGTGACAGGGCGAAGGGCCCGAAGGGGGAAGGTGGGTTGATGGGAAGCGACGTGCTGGGCTTCGAGGAGATCGACCGGACGCAGGTTGCAGCGGTCGGCGGCAAGGGCGCCCACTTGGGGGAGCTCTCGAGGATCCAAGGAATCCGTGTGCCGGCCGGCTTCTGCGTGACGACGGGTGCCTGCCGGCGGATGATGGCGGACGCGCCCTCTGTCGACGAGCGAATCGATCGGCTTTCGCACGTGAGCCCGGACGACCGTCAGGCGATCGGCACGCTCAGCGCGGAGATCCGCCGGACGATCGAAGAGATCGCCATCACCGAAGAACTGACGGCAGAGATCACCAGCTGGGTCGCAAGGCTCGGTGAGCATGCCGGCTACGCCGTCCGATCCAGCGCGACGGCAGAAGACTTGCCGACGGTCTCCTTCGCCGGCCAGCAGGACACCTACCTGAACATCGTGGGGTCGGAGGCAATCGTGCGCCACGTCAGACGGTGTTGGGCCTCGCTGTTCACCGACAGGGCCGTGACGTACCGCGTGCGCAATGGCTTCGACCACCGCCAGGTCCTCATGGCCGTCGTCGTGCAGCGGATGGTCTACCCGGAGGCGGCCGGTGTCCTCTTCACGGCAGACCCCGTGACATCGAACCGGAAGGTCTCGTCCATCGAGGCCAGCTTGGGCCTCGGTGAGACCCTGGTCTCGGGCCGGGTGAACGCGGACGTCTACGCGGTACGTGACGGCGAAGTCGTCGCCAAGGCACTCGGTGCCAAACAGCTCGCCATCTACGCGTCACCGGCTGGCGGAACACAGGAAGTGGCGATCGAGCCGGCACGCCAGGAACAGCCGGCATTGACCGAGGCAGAGGTGCTGCGGCTCGTGCAACTGGGCCGGCGGATCGAAGCGCATTTCGGTGTGCCGCAGGACATCGAATGGTGTCTGGTCGACAATGGATTCCAGATCGTCCAGAGCCGGCCCATCACGACCTTGTTCCCGATCCCCGAGGTCGGTGACCAAGACAACCACGTCTACGTGTCGGTCGGTCACGCGCAGATGATGACCGACGCCATGAAGCCCCTGGGGCTCTCCTTTTGGCAGATGACCACGTCCCGGCCGATGTACGTGGCCGGTGGGAGGCTCTTCGTCGACGTCGCCCTGGGCTTGGCGTCGCCCGCGAGCCGCGCCGGTCTCCTCGAGGTCCTTGGGAGAGGCGATCCCCTTGTCGGGGACGCGCTGCACACCATCCTCGACCGCGGCGACTTCATCCCCACTCTCGAGGGCGCGAGCCCAGGTGCGACGCCGGATCGCGACACGCCGGCCCCCATCGAGACCGATCCGGCCATCGTCACAGCGCTGATCGAGCGCAATGAGGCATCCGTTGCCACGTTGCAGCGCGACATCCGAGGGAAGACCGGCTCCGCGCTGCTCGACTTCATTCAAGAGGACATTGTGGAGCTGAAGCGGATCCTGTTCGATCCGCACAGCCATCAGGTGTTCATGTCGGCGATGGAGGCCACGTGGTGGCTGAACGAAAAGTTGCAGGAGTGGCTGGGTGAGACGAACGCGGCCGACACGCTCACGCAGTCAGTGCCCAACAACGTCACGTCGGAGATGGGCCTGGCCCTGTTGGACGTGGCGGACGTGATCCGGCGATATCCGGAGATCGTGGCCTACCTGCAGGGGGTGCACGACGAACGAGTCTTGGATGTCCTGCCGACGATCGAAGGCGGGCTCGAAGCCCGAGACGCCATTGCGGCCTTCCTCGACCGCTACGGGATGCGATGCGCCGGTGAGATCGACATCACGAGGCCACGTTGGAGCGAACGCCCCGCCTCGCTCGTTCCCCTGCTCCTCGACCACGCCAAGAACTTCGAGCCCGGGGCCGCAGCGCGGCGCTTCGAGCGTGGACGGCAGGAGGCGCGGGAAAAGGAGCAGGAACTACTGGCGCGTCTGCGGGACCTGCCAGACGGGGAGCGCAAGGCCGATGAGACCAAGCGGATGATCGATCGGGTCCGAACCTTCATCGGATACCGGGAGTATCCGAAGTACGGCATGGTCAGCCGCTACTACGTCTACAAGCAGGCCTTGCTCGAAGAGGCCGAGCTGCTCGTGCACGCCGACGTACTTCGTGAGAAGGAGGACCTCTTCTACCTCACATTCGACGAGCTCCAGGACGTCGTGCGGACCAACCACGTGGATGACGAGCTCATCGGTCGACGCAAGGAAGAGTTCCGGTTGTACGGAACACTCACCCCGCCCCGGGTGTTCACCTCGGATGGCGAGGTCGTCACCGGGACATACGGACGTGTCGATGTCCCGGCCGGCGCGCTCGTCGGCCTGCCCGTGTCCGCCGGGACCGTCGAGGGAAGGGCTCGCGTCATCCTCGACATGGCCGAGGCCGATCTCGAATCGGGCGACATTCTGGTCACCGCGTACACGGACCCCAGCTGGACGCCGGTGTTCGTCGGGATCGCGGGACTGGTGACGGAGGTGGGGGGACTGATGACCCACGGTGCGGTGATCGCACGCGAGTACGGCCTGACGGCCGTGGTGGGAGTGGAGCACGCCACCTTGCTGATCAGCGACGGGCAGCGAATCCGCGTCAATGGGACAGACGGGTACGTCGAGATCTTGTCCGGAGCGGATTCACTCGCAACCGGGCCAAGGCTGTGAACCCGACCCAGCGTGCCGTGTTACCAGTCGCGGTCTCCGACGAACAAGAGGCCGCCCTGGGGTACGAACGGGACGCCCCCGACTGCCAGCCCGGTCACGTGGCCCGTCCATGCGTTGAGCGCGCCGAGATAGTTGGCCGGATAGGTCGGGGGGGCCGGGCACGTCGACGGAGCGCTGTTGGCGCCGCAGGGCGTCGCTGCAACCACCGGGCCGTCGGGGAAATTGCCCGTGATCGCATCCACCGTGTCGCTGGTCGAGTCGGTCGCATAGAGCGTTCCGTGGCCGCCCTCCGGCCACGCCGTGTCGTCGACCGACTGCGTGAGGTTCAACACCACCAGCCTGTGGTCCCACGGGCTGACGAAAATCTGCTGCATGTCGCCCTGGCTGGTCAGCATGAAGTCACCGGCGAAGCGTGGAGCGCCCCACGGCACGACCTCACTGGAATCGGGATCGGTCAGTGCCAGGTTCACTGTCCGCCACCACTGAGATGTCCAGACGTTGGCCACGACCGCCGGGTCCTCGTCGTAGAAGAACGGCGTCACGGTGGCGATGGCGTCAGAAGGGTCGAGCGTCACTGCGTAGACGGCGGGAAAGGTGGGCTGCGGAGCCGGCAGGGTTCCCGTCGTCCCGGGCGCTGACGCGCTGATCAAGATACGGCCGTCCCAGATGGAGATGGCGTCGGTACCCCCGTTGTGCGGCAGCGGCTCGCTGTAGGCATAGTGCTGCACGACACCCCCGCCGGGTCCCGGCGTGATCGTGTACAGCGAGGAATCGGCATCCTCGTTGACCGTGGCGATGACGAGGTGCGCGCCGGGATCAGCGGTCACGCCGTCCGCCTTGCCCGCGATGTCCCACTGGCCGACGGCCTGCCCGGCCGATGTCATCTCCACGACGGTGCTGTCGAGATTGCCGCTCGGGCTGGCCTGGCCTTGGGGTCCGACGCCGTTTTGGAAGCCGACGAAGATGTCCGACCCGAGACGGGTGATGTCGTCGGGGTCGCTCAGGGGCTCCGAGCTCGCCGTCACGACGCCGGCAGCGGTGAACGTATGCGTGAGGGAATCGCCCGAGAGAATCGCCTTGGCCGTGAGGGGCCCCTGTCGGCCACCCCACCCCTGGCCGTCGCCCCCTGGCGGCGCTGCAGAGGCAGGGGTTGCCGCGGGAACCAGGGCGAGGGCCAGCAGCGGAGCGAGCACTGCGGGGACGAGGGCGGCGAAGCTGCCGACGCAACGGGATCGCATTTATGGCCTCCAGAAGACAATGGGCGCGGCAGCAACCTAGGACCCCCGCATGACACGCCGTTGATTGGAAAGTGACGCGGCGGTAATTGCTCGGTGACATCTTCCGGTGATTTGGGATCTACCCCCGTTGTGCGCCCGACCCGCGCCGCCGTGCGCGGCGGTTCACGGTCGTTTCGGTCCGTGGGCCCCCCCTCATCGAGTCGCTCCACCGGGTCTCGGTCGTGGTCCTGATTCTTGTCGGAGCGCGCGCTTCTTGACCGCGGTCTGCAGCGAGCCATGTTCGGAGCTCTGCGAAGATGTGCTCGTGGGATGGGAGGCGCTTAGAAAATGGGGCGACGACGTCGCTCGCGTCGAGCCGCTCGCTGGTGGAGTCGCCAACGACGTGTGGAGCCTGCGCGTCAACGGACACCTGGCGGTTGGTCGTCTTGGTGCCAGGAGCGACGCTGATCTCGCGTGGGAGACCGAACTCCTCCAACACCTTGACCGTGAAGGTCTGACTGTGCCGCTGCCGATCCCGACGACCGACGGCCGGCTGTTCGCCGAAGGTCTCGTAGTGATGAGCTACGTGGAGGGCGGACCGCCCGAGACGCCAGCCGATTGGCGACGCGTGGCCGACACGCTCCGCCAGCTGCACCGGTTGACGCTGGGTTGGCCGCAGCGCCCGGGCTGGCGATCGTCGAGCGACCTCCTGCACGCGGAGACCGGGACGAAGATCGACCTCGGCGCAATGCCGGCTGAGGGCGTTGCTCGATGCCGAGCAGCGTGGGCGCGGCTCACAGCACGTCAGACATGCGTCGTCCACGGCGACCCCAACAACCTTGGCAACGTCCGCATGACCCCCGATCGGGTCGCGCTGATCGACTGGGACGAGTCGCACGTCGATGTCCCTGACCTCGACTTGGTGCTGCCCTACAACGCCGCCGGTCTCGACGTCTCCGCATACGACATCGCCGCGCAAGCATCGGCCGCATGGGAGGCCGCCGTCTGCTGGGACGACGAGTACTCGGTCAAGCGGCTCGCAGAAGTTCGAGTGGTATGAACAGCGGCACCGAATCGAAAGACCCACCTGATGCGGGATCGAGCGCGAGTGTCGCCATGGCGAAACGAAACTATTTCGTGGAGGGCTTATCCGGTGTCGGTAAATCCTCGGTTTACGGCGAGCTGATCAAGCGTGGCTAGAAGGCGATCAACGCCGAACGTGAGAGGGCGAGGGCCCCCACCGCCTCGCCGCGCAAAGTTTCGTCCCGTTCTCGCGGGGTCCCGTTACCTTCTCCCGCGAAATAACGGTGGGCGGTGGGCGCTGAGGGACTCGAACCCCCGACCTGCTGGTTGTAAGCCAGCTGCTCTAACCAACTGAGCTAAGCGCCCAAGCGCTTCGGCGCCAGGGACCGATTACTGCCCATCCCCGGCACAGTCCGACTGCCGAGCGCAGCACGGGCGCGCGTTCAGCCCAGTTGTTCGGTGAAGATCCTGCTCCAGGGACGGACCAACGCGCGGCAATTCCTCGCACCGCTCATCCCCCAGAGCCTCATAGGGAGCGGCGGCCAGGTCGTCGGTCTCGTCCTCGATCGCCTGGCGTTGCGCAGCGCCCCATTCGGTGAGCCGCAACGGATCTCCCCGCGCCAACCACCCCCGCTCTCGCAGCACGTCGGCAGCCCTCTCCCAGGCGTCGTCGGGCCACCCACGGGTCGACTGCAGCACGGATGCCGGGACGTCGCCAGCCGCCACGTGTGTGAGCAGCGACTCGATCCCCGACAGTCCGTGCACCACCAGGAGGGCGATGTGTCCATCACCCCGGTATTCGCGCAAGATCGACTGGGCGTGCCAGAGGGCGAGGTGCGATTCGGACGGCCACGGCAGCTCCGCGTGTGCGGCAGCGAGTGGCCGGCCTTCGAGACGACGGCCGGCTTCATCGGCCGCGACCCGGGCGAGCTGTGCTGCCTGTGCCATCTCTTCGGACCGGACGACCGTGCCGCCGAGCAAGCGGTCGAACGCGGCGTCCACCGCGGCAAAGCGCGCCGCCACTATCTGGACCGGTGTCGCGGCCTCCCAGGCAGCCGGGATCGCCGCGTGCACCAGATCGGGATTGAAATTGAAGAAGGTCGACTCCACCACGTCGGCGGTCACTGCGCCCAGTGGCGCCGCCCGCGATGCGAAGTAGCCGGATCGTCCGGTGATGCCGAGGCGGGCATAGGCCTCGGCTGCCTCCGGCACGAAGTACACCATCCCGTGCATCGGCTCCAAGGTCCGCCATGTCTTGCGGGCACGCAACGCGCCGCCGCTCGGCCCGGCCGAGCCGCTCGTGCTCACAACCCCGTCTCGCCGGCAAGCCGGTCGGCCAGGGCCGGCGTCGCCCCCACGATGGGCCGCCGCCTCGACGCATCCCGGACGACGAGGTCGAGCCCGTCGCGCTCGGCCTCCGCCACACCGGCCTCGCGGCAGACGAGCAAACCGGCCAGGTAGTCCCAGCCGTAAAGGGTGCTTCTGCCCACCACCGTGTAGGCGTCGAGCACCCCCTCCGCCACCGCGCACAGTTCCAACGAGGCCGCGCCGAGTGCCCGGAACTGGGCCCACCCCGGGTACAGGCCCGGGAACCCCGAGATCCCGACAATGGCGTTCCCGAGCTCTTCGCATTCCGAGGGACGTATCGGCTGCCCGCCCTTGTCGGTGCCGGCTCCCCGCACGGCGGCGTAGCGGTCTCCGTTGGCGTGGTTGTGCACCAGGCCGACGCGCGGGCCGTCGTCGTCGAGCACGCAGATGCTGGTGGAGTAGAAGGGCACGCGCCTGTCCGCGTTGGTGGAGCCGTCGACGGGGTCGATCACCGCCAGCAGGCCCGTAGGACCGTCCCCGCTGACTCCGGACTCCTCGGAGAGCACTGACAGCCCGGCGCCGAGCAACACGGGGAGCGCCGCGGCGTCGGCGGCGAGGTCGAGGTGGTACTGGCCCGGCTTCTCCCCCGAGGGGCCGCGCTCCTCGAGGGTGTCGAGCGCTGCCCGGACTGCCACGACGGCTTCGTCGAGCACTTCGAGCAGGCGAAGGTCTTCCACGGGTGACGAACCATACCCGGGCGTGCGTCCAGGACACGGCAGCCCTATTCGGACGCAGGCCCCGCCCCGGTAGGCTCCCCGGGTTGTGGCTGCCATTGACGTCGCTGGTTACGTCGCCGACCTGAAGGACCATTCCGTCGACCACGGGTTCCACGTGCACGACGAACGGCACTTCGTCGAGACGTACTCGTTGCGCCAGGTCTGGGAGGTGGACCTCCACCCCGAAGAGGGATGTGGAGGTCCACTCGACCTGCACCTCGCCCTCGATGTGGACCCCCGCGTGCTGCTGTCCTTTGAGGACGCTGTGGTGCTGCTCGCCGAGGACGAGGAGCCGCCCGACGAGTTCCACTTCCCGTTGACCTTCACGTGGGCGCTCCCTCCCCTCCCGAGCAGCCCCGACCTGCTCCGCCTGGCCATCGACCTGGCGGGCGTGGGCGGGATCGATCTCCCGCTCGAGGTCTCCGCCATCGACTCCTTCGCCAACGCGACGGACGGCTCCGAACGGCGGCTCAGCATCGTGGCCCGGCATCCCGTGTCGCTGGCCCGGGTCCTCGGCGGTGAGGAGCTGCTCTGTGACGTCTTCGACCGCGCCCTGGCGGTCAGCCGTTTCCTGCTCGAGTCCGCCGAGCGCTGGCTGGGTTGACGTGCCGAGGGGGCGCCGCCGCGGTGGGCGCCGGGCACTCGGGATCGTGGGTCTCGTGGGGTCAGCCGCCCTCACGCTGAGCGCCTGCAGCACCAGTGCACAGGACGGCCAGTCCCTGGCTCAGCAGGCCTGTGTCCACGTGAACCGCTCCGTCAGCGAGTACCTGCTCGCCTCCCGGTCCGGCACGCCGGCCGCCACCGCCGCCCATCTCCAGGACGAGGCGGATCAACAGCTGCGCGCCGCGCTCCCCCTCGCCGCCGCAGCGAACTCGGACGATGGATCGTGGAACTCCCTCATGACCACGATCTCGGAGAGCGCGACCATCGACGAGGGGCATCTGATTCCCTCGCTCCGAGCGCAGTGTGTCGTTGCCGACACCAACCCCAACGTCAATCCGCAGTCACCCGGTACCGGCAACTCCGGCAGCTCCGGCAGCTCGACCACCACCGTCCCGCAGAACGTCAACCCCGAGCCGGCGTCACCCGCCGGGTAGCGGAGCCCGGCCCTGGTTCGCCATCTGCGCCCGGCCGGCCGCGACGATGGCAGGCATCAATTTGGGCGCCAGGAACTGACCCGCCTCGATGGTGAAGTGGACGCCGTCGACGTTGCGGATCACGCGCCCGTCGAGGGAGCTGGTGAACTTGTTACCCGGGCAGACGTCGGAGTGGAGATCGACGACGGAGTCGGTCGACGCATGCTCGGCCGCGACCTGATGGACGAGCTTGTTGTAGGCCGCCAGGCGGGCCGGGTTGTCCTCGGGCCACGGTACGCCGTCGGGTTGTTCACCCTCGTCGGTGCACGGCGCCGTCAAGAAGACCATGTGTGCGCCCGTCTTGGTCACCAGGTCGGAGGCCGCGTTGAGCTGGCTCTTGACGTAGGCGGCGAAACTCTTGTGCAAGATGTTGGTCCACGTACCCTGGTACTCGCGGTCCACGACCTCCCAACGCCCCGCCAGCAGCACGACGACATTGGGCTTGTCCTGGTTGATCTCGTTGAGCCACTGGTTCTGCCAGGGCTCGTTGACCGCGGGCCCGCCCGGCGTGACACCCGAGCCGCCGCATGCCAGCGGCGGGGAATACCGCGTCCCCATCAGCTCGAGCTCGGGCCCGTCGACCACGCCGCACCCGAGGATGCCCTTGTCTGTCAGCACGTAGTCGTACTGGTCCTGCACGTTCTGCTCTCCCAGGCCCTCCCCCAGGGTCAGCGCCACCGAGTCGCCGAAGAGGAGCACCCGCACCGGCGGGCCGCTCGTGGTCCCGACCGGAACCGACGACGTCGTGGTGGTCGATCCCGACGTTCCGGTTGCAGGCGGAGCGCGGTGCCGGCGCCCGCCGACAACCCCGTCGTCGCCGCGAAGACGGCGACCAGGACTCCCCCGATGCCGGCTGGCACGATCAGCCAGGCGCGCCATTGACTGACGAAGGTGCCCATGCGGATCGGCCGCTCGATGAGATGGAAGGAGACCACCGACACCGCGAAGGTGACGAGGACGCGAACGCTGAAGAGCTGCCAGCCGAGCAGGCTCGTCCGCTGGGCATTGAGCCAGAGGAAGATCGGCCAGTGCCAGATGTAGAGGCCGTAGGAGATGCGGCCGACGTAGCGCACCGGCGCCACCGACAGGATCCTCGGCACGATGCTGCGCGGCGCCGCCACCGCCGAGAGGATGATCGCCCCTACCGACAGGCCGATGAGGAAGAACCCGCCTGTGTACGGGAACGAGGAGAGGGATGTGGTGAGCACCCAGATGGCGACCGCCGCCGCCGCGCCCACCATGCCCGCCACCCCGCAGAGGGTCCGGCCCAGCTGGCCCGCCGGTCGCCAGAGCTCGCCCTTGGCCAGCCGGCCTTCCTCGTGGCTGCGCTGCGCCAGCAGCACGAGGCCGACCGCGAGGGCGCAGCCGATGAAGAGGCACTGCGAGCGAGTGTCGGTCCCGAGGTACGCCCGGTTGGTGTTGAGCCCACCGGCGTAGACGTGGTGCATCCAGAGCGCGGTCCCGACTGCGGCCGCGCAGCAGAGCGCGAAGAGCGCCCGCAGGCTGCGCGTGAGGCGCAGCAGGCCGAGCACCACGAGCGGCCAGATCACGTAGAACTGCTCTTCGACGGCCAGTGACCAGGTGTGGAGGAGCGGCGAGGACTGCGCCGTCTCGTTGAAGTAGTTGGAGTTGACGAGGATGAAGTGCCAGTTGCTCACGTAGAGCAGCGTCGAGAGCGCGTCGAGGCGCAGCGCGCCATAGGTGCCCTTCGGCACGATGACCGCGGCGAAGAAGGCCACGAAGAGCATCATCAAGAGGAGAGCCGGCAGCAGACGACGGGCCCGGCGCGCCCAGAACGACCCCAGCTTGATGGTGAGCGACTGGCGCCACTCGCCGATGAGCAGCGACGTGATCAGGAAGCCCGAGAGGACGAAGAAGGCATCGACTCCCATGAACCCGCCCTCCATGTGCGGGATCCCGCCGTGGAACATCATCACCGCCACGACCGCACACGCCCGGACGCCGTCGAGCGCCGGGAGATAGGCGAGACGAGTGTGCGAGATCGCGCTCTCGTCGTCCTGCATCGGGCTCGTGCCTCCAGGTCGGATCAGGTGCGGCAGCGCGGGTTGCGTGCCCGGGAGATCCGACATTCTCGCAGACGGTGCCCGCGGCCCCAGAGCACCGCGTCCTCAGTACCCTCGGGCGTCCTGAGCCCCACCCGACCCTTGGCCGCACCGTTGCCGCCCCGGCGTGCTCCCCGACACCGGGGCCGCCGCGGCCTGGCATTTCTCCTGGTCGTTGCACTGGTGGTCGCCGGGATCGCGGTGGCAGTGCACCGCCTCCGCAGCGGCCCGCCGCTCAGCCCGCTCCGGAGCCGGATCGTCTCGATCGCACAGAGTCAGGTCGGCTACCAGTCCGACCCGTCCGACACGTACTGCAACAAGTTCAGTGCCTACTGGTACGCCGGCGTCGACGACTGCGGCAACGACAACCTCGACGAGGAGTGGTGCGCCGACTTCGCGGCGTGGGTGTGGAAACAGGCCGGCGCCGAGGTCGACTACAAGCTGGCGCCGGGCTCCCTCAACGGCGACTCGGCGAGTTTCTACCTGTGGGGGGTCGACCACGGGACGTGGCACCCGGTCGGGCTCGGGCTACACCCCCCAACCCGGTGACGTCGCGGTGTACGGGCTCGACACGGGCGCGGTCACCGCGGTCCACGTGGCGGTGGTCACGGCGGACAGCGGCAACGACCGGGCGCCCGATGTCGTCAACGGGGACGGCGACCGCACCGCGTACAGCATCGTCGAGGCCGGGAACGACCAGGAGTACGCCGACGTCAAGGGGAAGGGGGCACCGCTGTCGGGCTACGTCTCGCCGCCCTCGCCGCCCGGTTCGTCCTCCTCTTCCACCTGACCGGCTGTCGCGTACGCCGCTTCTTCGGCCTGGTTGGTGGCCATGGCGAGCACGACCGCCTCGAACACCTTGGCCGAGTCCTTCTCGATGTGCGAACGGGCCAGCAACAAGCACGCGGCGCCCACGAAGGCGATCGGCATGACGATCAGGAAGGCGGTGCGGTAGTCCTCGTCGAATGCCCCGGCCACCGCGGCCGTCACGAGCGGCGCGGCTGCCGCGCCGAAGACGACGGAGGCCAGGTTGAACGCGGCGAAGCCGGCACCGCGTACCTGGGCCGGCGACGCGTCCGAGAGACCCGCCCGCAGCGCAGGCACCGACGCGGTGGCGGCAACCAGTCCCAACAGCTGCAACAAGAAGACGAGCCCGTGCGCGATGCGCGCGAACGACAGGACGAAGAGCGACGCGCTGACGATCATGCACACGGCCGGGATCACCACCGCGCGCCGAGGACCTTGTTCACCCAGCGGTCGGCCACCCAGCCGCCCCAGACGGTGCCGGGGATCCCGCCGACCACCAACAACAGGCCGAACACGGTGGTCGCCTTCCCCTGTGAGAGCCCGAGCTGGTTCTGGTAGAAGCTCGGCATCCACGTCCCCACGGCGGTGACGACGAAGCCGACCGTCGAGACGCCGACCAGCGCGTAGCGCAGCGTCGGGATGCCGATGATGACGCCCATGTCGCGGCGCAGCCCCGAGCCCATGTCGCGCAGGAACTGGCGCACCCCGTGAGGGAAGAGGGGCTCGAGCGCCTCGTCGGAGACCTCCATCTCCTCGCTCTGGGTCACGTGCGCGCGGTCCGCCGTGCCGCGTCGCGGCTCGGGCAGACGCCAGCACATGGAGGCGACGGCGAGTCCCGGGATGATCGAGACGAAGAAGGCCACGCGCCAGCCCTGGCCGCCGAAGAGCGGGCCGAGGGCACCGCCGATCACGAGGCCCACCCCGAGGCCGACGTAGTTGAGGCACTGCTGGATCGAGAAGGCCTTCCCCCGCCGCTCCATTCCGTAGAAGTCGGCGATGACGCTGCTGCCCGACGGGTCGGTGATGGCCTGGCCGAAGCCGAGCGAGCCCCGGATCACCACGAGGAGGACGAAGGCCGACGTCGGGACGAGCCCGCCCAGCGCGCTGATCAGCGACCAGGCGACGATGGTCACCGCCATGGCCTTGGTGCGGTTCCAGCGGTCGGCCAGGTAGCCCGACGGCAGCGTGGCGATGCCGTTGACCAGGATGAACGCCGAAAAGAGCACGGCGATCGCCGTGTCGCCGACCCCGAAGGCCGATTTCAGCTGGTCGCTGTCGCCCCGGACGATGTACTGGTCGAGCCCGTCGATGAAGAGGGTGAACCCGACGACCCACATGGGCCAGTCCGTGACCGAGATGGTCCGAGACGCACGCGACCGGCCGCCGCCGCTCGGGTTCTCTCGCCTCCGCCCGGCCCATGTCGGGTCCGTCTGCTGCCGCCCCCGGTCTTCCCGGTTAGGTCCCCGGCGTGTAGTCCGCGGGCAGCGCGATGGACTTCATCTCCAAGAAGCCTTCGAGGCCCTCGGGCCCGAACTCACGACCGACGCCTGACTCCTTGAAGCCGCCGAAGGGCGTCGAGAAGTCGATCGGCACCGGCGCGTTGAGCATGTAGGTGCCGGTCCGTACGCTGTCGGGCCACGCCGAGGCCGCGGTCGTTGTCACCCGTCCACACGGAGCCGCAGAGCCCGTAGTTGGAGTCGTTGGCGATCTCGACCGCGTTGTCGTCACCGTCGTAGGGGATGACCACGAGGACCGGTCCGAAGATCTCCTCTTGGGCGATGCGCATCTTGTTGTCGACGTCGGAGAACACGGTGGGCTCGACGTACCAGCCCTTGGAGAAGTCGGAGCCCGACGGGCGGCCACCACCGAGCGCGACGGTCGCACCCTCTTCGCGCCCGCTGTCGAGATACCCCTCGATCCTGGCGCGTTGGCGCTCCGCCACCACCGGGCCGACCTCGGTGGCCGGGTCCATCGGGTCGCCCACCTTCATGGCGGACACGCCCGAGACGACCGCGTCGACGACCTCGGCGTAGCGCGCCCGGGGAGCGAGGATGCGCGTCTGCCGCGATGCACGCCTGCCCGTTGTTCATGATCGAGTTGGGGAGCAGCGTCGGGATCGTCGTCGCCAGGTCGGCGTCGTCGAGGATGATGGCCGCCGACTTGCCGCCGAGCTCGAGCGTGCAGCGCTTCAGGCGCTCGCCGCAGAGCCCGCCGATGCGCTTGCCGCCCACACCAGACCCGGTGAAGGAGATCTTGTCCACGCCGGGGTGCTTCACCAGGTGCTCGGACACCTCGCGCCCGGCCGGCACCACGGACAGCACGCCCTTGGGCAATCCGGCCTCGGTGAAGATCTCGGCCAGGCGGAACGCGTCGAAGGGCGTCTCGGGCGCAGGCTTGTAGACGACGGTGCAGCCGGCGGCCAGCGAGGGTGCCAGCTTGGCCGCTGCGATGAACAGCGGCACGTTCCACGGCGCGATCGCCCCGACGACACCGACCGGCTCCTTGGTCACCAGCATGTTCGGGTTGAGCACACCGGTGCGCACTTCGTCGAAGGCGAAGGTGCCGGCGAGGTCGGCGTAGTAGTTGAAGATCATCATCGGCGCCAGCACCTGTCCCATGCCCGAGAAGGTGATGGGCGAGCCCATCTCGCGGGTGATGATCTCGGCGATGTCGCCCATCTCGGCCATCACCTGGGCGGCCACGGTACGCAGGATCTCGCCGCGCTCGGCCGGCGTCATGCGCGGCCAGGGTCCGCGGTCGAATGCCTCGCGGGCGGCGGCGACCGCCTTGTCGATGTCGGCCTCGGTGCCGTCGGGTACCCGGGCGATCACTTCCTCGGTCGCCGGCGAAATGACGCCGATCGTGTCGGTGCCCTCGGGGGCCACCCAGTCGCCGCCGATGAACAAGCGGTCGTAGTCCCGAATCGCCATGCGTCCCTCCCAGGGGTCTGAGGGCCCGCGCCCCCGCCGCCGGCCAAGCCTGCGGCGTCTCAAAGGGTAGCGGCGCCGAACCCCGATCGGACAGTCTGTCCGATGCGGCCGGCTCCCCACCCCCGGCTCGATGCCGCCAGGCCTAGCCCGCCTCGTCGCGTCGCTCGATGTGGGCGACCACCCCGTCGTCCTCCATCCAGCCCTTGGCGGCGGCGTACGCGCACATGCCCGAGAAGCCCTCGTCCCAGGCCTCGTCGGCGGCCGGCCCCGCCAGCGCCCGCAGGGCGACCGGGTCCACCACCACGTGCTCCCCGTCGTCGCGCAGACGGCCCAGGCCCGACCTGCGAACCACGCCGGCCAGATCGCCCTCACCCTCGAGGGCGATCGAGAATCGGGCGAAGTCGGACGGCTCGTTGAGGTAGACACGCCCCTCGGACAGGTCGATCACGATCAGCACGACGGGCGACGCTATCGCCGGCACTCCACACCCGGGTATCCCGTCGTCGGTAGAGTGCCGCCTCGTGCCCGACATCGACCAACGCGATCCCGACGAAGTCGCCTCCGTCCTGACCCGGTGGCTGGCGACCAAGTCGGCCGACGGACGCGGTCCCGAGGTCTTCGACGTCCAGTCGCCCGCCTCCAACGGGTTCTCCAACGAGACCATCCTGTGCCGCACCCGGTCCTCGGACGGGTCGGAGCGCCGCATGGTGGTCCGGGTGGCGCCGACCAAGCACCTGCTCTTCATGGACGCCGAGTTCTCGACCCAGTACCGGGTGATGAAGGCGCTGGCGGACGGCGGCTCGTCGATACCGCTCCCGCCCCTGGGCTTCTACGAGGACGATCCCCAGTACCTGGGCGTGCCGTTCTTCACCATGGACCACGTCGAGGGCCTGGTCCCGCCGGACAACATCCCCTACACGATGGAGGGCTGGGTCATTGAGGCCACGCCCGAACAGCAGGCGCGCATGTGGTGGAGCGGCATCGACGCGCTGGCCGCCGTGCACAAGACGGACTGGCGCAGCGCTCGGTCTCGACTGGCTCGGCATGCCGGGTCGCGGCAAGACCGGGATTGAGCAGCAGATGTCGTACTACCGCGATTACCTGGACTGGTCGGCGAAAGGGTTCAGCGTCCCTGTGGTCGAGTCGACGTGGCAGTGGCTCGTCGACAACCAGCCCGACGAGCAGGGTGAGGTCGTCCTCAGCTGGGGCGACAGCCGCATCGGCAACATCATCTGGGACGACTTCAGCGCCGCGGCCGTGCTCGACTGGGAGATGGCGTCACTCGGCCAGCCCGAAATGGACCTGGGCTGGTACCTCTACTTCGACCGCCAGTTCACCGAACCTCTCGGCGTGGCACGCCCGGCGGGCTTCCCCTCCCACGAGGAGACCATCGAGTACTACTCGAAGCAGATGGGCCGGCCCATGCGGGACCTCTTCTTCTACGAGATCTTCTCGGGCTTCCGCTTCGCCGTGGTCATGCTGCGGCTCTCGGACCTCTTGCTCGAGACCAAGATCCTGCCGGCCGAGGCCGACATGCGCTCGAACAACATCGCCACCCAGCTCCTGGCGACCATGCTCGAGCTGGAGCCGCCGACCTGAGGAATCCGTCAGCCGACGGGTCCGGCCGAGGACCTCAGGACTTGAGATCCGGGCCGTCGTCCTCGATGGCGGTCCCGGGCGGTCCGACCGCGACCCCGGCCGCACGCAGGCGGTCGCCCAACCAGACCGGACCGTCGGGACGCTTCATGGCCTGCTGCCAGCCGTCGAGGATCCTGTGCACGTCGTCGTTGGTGGGGATCTTGGCGATCACGTGCACCGTCATCTTGTGGTCGTAGTCCGGCGACGCACTCACGTACAACCCGCCGAAGGGGTCCTCGTTGACGTGCGGCGCCGGCTCCCGCAGGACGTAGAGCTCACCGGTGTCCTCGACGTAGTTGAGCTCGTGGCGGACGTTGTCCGCGTCCAACCACTCCGTGCCCAGCTCGAGCTCGGCGGAGGCCCGCCGGCGGGGGTCGCCTTCGTAGAACTCGTCGATGTCCATCGGCGGCACACTACTGCCGACTTGCCTCGTCGTGAAGCGCCCGTCGATCCCCTGGCGCGCGCCGCGTCCCTGGACGAAGACCCTTTCGTGCGGTGGGAGCGATCGGGGGAGCGTGCCTCGCCACCGTGTCGGCCATGCCCATCACCCCTTCGACGAAGCGTGCCCCTGTCATCGACCACATGGCGGCCGAATGGAGATCCCTCGGCCGGTCCGGACACGGCGTCCGGGCCCTCGAGGCGGTGGCCCGGCGCGACGAGCGCCTGGCCAGCCTGGTGCTGGGCGACGGGCGCGGGCCGCCGCCCTGTCCCACCCCCTTCGAGCTGGTCGAGCACCTGCGACGTGCGTCGGGCCGTGTCGAGCGCGACGAGGCGGCCCGCCTGGTCAGCGTGCTGCTCCGTGAAGGCGGCACCGATCCCTTCGTGGCGCGCATGCTGGTCCAGGTCCTCATGCCCGGCCTGGTGTCGGTGGCCGGGAAGCTGCAGTGGGGCCGCGGGGGCGAGTGGGAGGACGGTGACGAGTTCTTCCGCGAGCTCGTCACCACGACCTGGCTCGTCGTGCAGGAGTGGGCCGGCCAGCAACGCCCCTACGCCGTCCTCGATCTCCTCTCGGCCATCCGCTGCCGCATGCGGCGCCAGCTCTTCCGTTTCAAGGAGCTGGGCCGCCGGACGGTCCCCCTGGCCACCGACACGGTCGAGCGGTCGGACCCCGGGGCGACCGATCTCGACGAGTTGGCGCGGCTGCTCGTCGACCTGCGCCGCGACGGGATGCGCGAAGAGGACGTCCAGGTCCTCTACACCCACCACGTCATGGGCTACTCCATGGCCGAGTTGGCCGAGCTGACCGGACGGGACCGCCGCGTCCTCTACGCCCGCCGCGACCGCGGTCACCGGCGTCTGTGCGCCTGAGCGCCCTGGCGCCGGTGGCGGGTCCCCGGCGGGTGGCAGGAGGCGATGAAGCACCCGGATGGCACGGGTCACGATGGGCCGAAGGGCTCTAGGTGCTCGACATGGTGCGTGCATATCGTGTCCCCGTGGTTGGGAAAGGGTCCGGCGCCACCGAGACGGCGCGCCCGCGAACGGTGCGGGGGCGGCCCAATTGGTGGGTGATCCTGGCGGTGTCGCTCGCCCTGATGGCTCTGCTCGTTGCGACGGCCGGAGGTCCGTCGCACCGCAAGAGTCCCCCGGCGTTGGGTCACGCCGCCGCCACCGACGCCGGCGGAGCGGCCCGGAGCCACCACAGGTCGGATACGCCCGCTGCAGTCACCACAACGACGTCGACGGTGGCAAGCGGCCCTGTCACCGCGCCCGATGCTGCGGGCTCGGTGCTGCCTGCGGGTGGCGCAAGCTCGTTGGTCTCCCATGCGGGGAGTATCGGAACGACGGGAACCGCGCCGCCCGCCACGACGACGACCGCGCCGCCGGCCACCACGACCACGGTGGCCGGGGTGGTCCAGCCGGCGGACCGTACGCAGACGGAGGGCTACCTCAATCCCCCGCTGCAGACATCGAGCACCTTCGACTTTCCCGGGACCGGGGCGATGGAGGTCACTGTCGTCTGGTCGGGCAACACGTATCTCACCATGAGCGTCAGCTGTCCGAGCGGCGTGCAGAACGTCGGCGGCACCTCCGCGATGGAGGCACCGATCAGCGACGCCAGCGGGGAATGCCAGGCCACCGTGAGTGAGCCGTCATCTGAATCCACCGCGTTGACCTTCACCATTTCGATGGGACCCGCAGGTGGGTAGCGCGAGCCCTGCGGCCTATCGCCCTCGGGTGCAGCGGGTCCTCGACGTCGTCGGCACGGTCGCGGCTGCGCTCCTGGCCTTCACCGCTGTTCCCGTCGTGCTGGTCGTGGTGGTCGGGGACCCCCTCTCGGGCGGCCTCGGGCATGCGTGGGCAGCGGGGCCACGCGACGCGCTGTGTGTGGCCACGGTGGCTGCATGGATCGCCTGGGCCTCGTGTTGCGCGCAACTCCTGCGTGCGGTCGTCGCCCACGTCCGCGGCGGCGAGATCCGGATCGGGATGTCCGTCCTCGATCTTCTGGCGTCCCGCATTGCCGTCGGCGTGCTGGCCCTCTCCTCGGTTGGCGTTGCCGGGCCGGTGGCGCTCTCGGCGTCGGCCGGCGCAACCGTCCCGGCGAACCAGCCGATCGCCCTCACGGCCCGCGCCGCCACTGCCGCACCGGCCGTGTCCGAGGTCCGAGCGCCGGCGCATCGGATCGTCGCCGCGCCCACGGTCCGTACCGAGTCCTATGCCGTGGGTCCCGGCGACACCCTCTGGCGCATCGCGCAGGACCGGCTCGACGACGGCGCCGACTGGACCGCCCTCGCCGCACTCAATCTCGGGCACGACATGGGACAGGGCGAGCGCTTCGTCGACCCCGATCACATCAGGCAGGGCTGGCGACTGCGGGTGTTCGAGGGTTCGCCCCGACGCCGCGATCGGGAGGCTTCTGGCACCTCGGGCGGGACTCGGCCCGACCACCTCCCCGAACTGGTCGTGCTCGGCATGGGTTCCCTCGCCTGTGCGGCGCTGGCGCGTCGGGCCCGCCGCGGCAACCCATCGGGTCCTTTCCGCGGCGAACTCGATCTCGTCGGGTCCGCCTCCGACGGAGCAGTCGATGCCGCGGCGCTCCTGCATCGATTCGACGGGGTGCCCGCGCTGGAAGCCTTCGAGACCGCCAACCGCATGCTCGGCCGGGCCAGGGGCGGCCAACCCGGCGGTCCCGCCGTGCGCGCCATCACCGTCGGTCCCGTCGGTGTGACCTTCTGGTTGGCGGGGGCGCCGGAGTCCAACGACGAGCCGCCTGAGGGATTCGAGTTTGTCGAGGGCGGCACCGGGTGGCGCGTGGCCCATGACCGACTGGCACGAGCCGAGGCCGCCGAGCCCTACGTGCCCATCGCCCTCCCCATCGGCGACGACGACGACGGCACTTGGCTCGTCGCACTGGGACCCGGCCTCGTGCTGCCCCTCCTCGGCTCCGAGGCGCACGCACTCGTTCGATCGGTCCGAACCGCCGCCGGTGCCTGGGCGTGGGGCGACTCCGTCCTCGTGACCGACGAGGCCGCCGATCCCGCGTTCTTGTCCGAGGCCGCAGCCGATCCCCGGCTCGCCCGGCATCTGCTGTTCTTCGGCGACCCCGGCGCACTCCCCCCGCTGGTCGCGGCCCGCACCGCGGTGGTGACGACCGCTTCAGTGCCCGCCAGCGATCTCACCGTCCTCGTCGATCGACACGGCGCCACCATCCACCCCCTCAGCCGGGTCGTCCGGCCCCACCTGCAGTCCGTGGAGAGCGCGCGCAACGTTGCGCAGCTCCTGGCGCCACCCGTTCTGCCCGTTCCACCCGTCCGACACGGTGCTCGGCCCGAGCCGCCTTCGCCGCCGGTCGGCCAACCCGGCGGCACGGCTGCCGTCGTCCCCGGCCAGGTGGACGTCCGCCTGCTGACGATGTCACCCCGTCTCGACGGCCTGGCCGAAGCGCTGCCCGCCAACAGAGCACGCCCGCGCCGTCGAGCTCGTGGCGTATCTCGCCCTGCACCAGCCCGACGTGATCACCAGCGATCGTCTCCGCACCCGCGTGCTCGGGTCGTCCGATGCCGACGCTGCCGCCAAGACGCTGTTCAACACCGCGTACGCGGCGCGGCGGGCCATGGGTCTCGACCAGCGCGGTGAACCGCTGTTCCCGGCCGGCACACGCGCCGGGACGTATCACGTGTCGCCTGAGGTCACGGTCGATGTACGCCGCGCCATCGCGTTGGCGTCAGAGGGGAAGCTGCACCACCGTGATCCCTCGGTCGCAATCGCCCATTTCCGCGCCGCGCTCGAACTCGTCGAGGGCGAACCGCTCGCCAATGCGCTGTCCGGCTACACGTGGTGGGAGGCGGAAGGGCACGGCGGACACCTGGCGTCCGTGTTGGTCGACGCGGCCTGTGCGCATGGCAGCGCTCGGCGCAGAAGCCGGGCTCTTCGAGTTGGCCCGGTGGGGCCTCGACCAAGCACGCCTCGTCGAGCCCTACAGCGAGACACTGTCCCGCGCCGCCATGGAGCTGGCGGCGGCCGAAGGCGACGCCGATCGCCTCCGCTCCGAGTGGCGCGACTGCCAGCGGCGCCTCGACGCGCTCGATCCGGGCAGCTCACCCTCGCCGCGTACGGAGTCGCTCTACGGCGAACTCACCCGGTCGCTGGTCGTCGGTGCTCCAGGCGCGGTGTCGTCCGTGCCAAGACTGGGACCGGGCCAGGGCCCTTATGCACCGGCGGCCAAGGATGGCGCGCCCTCGGCCGCGCCGTAGGCCCGCACGACGTCTTCGAGACGCGCCACCCTGCTTCCCTTGACCAAGGCGGCGTCACCCGGCCCTATGGTCCGCAACAGCGCGACGGCATCATCGATGCCGTCCACCTGGGCCCCGCCGTACAGCGCCGTTTCGTAGCCCACGACCTCGATCCCGAGCTCCTCTGCCACCGACGCGATGCGGCGGTGTTCGGATTCGGTCTCGGTGCCCAGCTCAGCCATGAGCCCGAGCAGCGCGAGCTTGCGTTCGCCCGGCAGCTCGGCCAGCGAGCGCACGGCCGCCTCGGTCGAGGCGGGGTTGGCGTTGTAGCAGTCCACGACCAACACCGGACCGCCGGGCACATGGTGGACCTCCATGCGCAACGGCGAGCCGTGCACGCCGGCCAGCGCGGCCGTGACTGCCTCGAGAGGAACACCGCACCACAGCGCGGTGGTCGCCGCCGCCAACACGTTGGGAACCTGCTGCTGGCCGTGCAGGCCGAGGCGGACCTCCCCGCGTCCCCACGGCGACGTCAATGTGAAGCGCGCCCGCAGCTCACCGTCGAGCGTCACGTCGTCGGCGCGCACCTCGGCATCGGTCTCGACCGCGTAGCCGAGCACGGGACACCGGCTCAGCGACGCCATGTCGCGTACCCGCGGGTCGTCGTAGTTCAAGACGGCCAGCCCCGAGTCGGGCAGGGCGGCCACGAGCTCGCCCTTGGCCCGGGCCACGCCGTCGAGGTCGCCGAAGTACTCGACGTGCGCCATGGCCACGCTGGTGACGATCCCGACGTCGGGCCGCGCGACCTGCGCCAGCCGCTCGATGTGTCCCGGGCCACGCACGCCCATTTCGAGGACGACCCACCGCGCGTCGTCGGGCGCGTTCAGCAGCGTGAGAGGGAGGCCGAGCTCGTTGTTGAAGGATCGCTCGCTGGCCGCGGTCACGAACGTCGACGCCAGGCAGCTCGCGAGGAGGTCCTTCGTCGTCGTCTTGCCCACCGATCCGGTGATGCCGATGACGCCACCACCAAGGCGGCCACGCGCGAAGGCGCCGAGGCTCATCAGGGCGGCCGAGGTGTCCTCGACCCGGATGGCTGTCGCACCAATCGGGTCCCGTGCCGTCAGATACGCCGCTGCGCCGGCCTCGAGGGCAGCGGGAATGAAGGCATGCCCGTCGCGCTCGGCCACGATCGGCACGTAGAGCTGCCCGGGCCGGATCGTCCTCGAATCGATGCTCGCTCCCTCGATGCTGACATCGGGCCCGATCAGCTCCCCGCCGAGGTGGGCCGTCAGTTCAGATGTCGAGCAGCGCACGCATCACCCTGACGGCGATTGTATAGCCTCGGTCGATGCCTGATCCGGGAGCGCTGGCCGTCGTCTACGGGGGTCCGTCGGCCGAGCACGAGATCTCGTGCATCTCGGCGCGCCGGATCGTGCAGACCGCGCTCGACCGCGGCTGGACGGTCACCGCGGTCGGCCTCACGCACGACCGGCGGTGGGTCGACGCGCGCGCCGCGCTCGTCGACGTCGCGGCCGGCGATACCCTCACCTCTCCCGACGAGCTCTTTGAGCGGTTCCCGCTCTCCGTCTTGGCGCATCTCGACGACGGCATCCCGCCCGACACAGTGGTCTTCCCTGTGTTGCACGGGCCCTTCGGCGAGGACGGCGTGTTCCAGGGCCACCTCGAGACGATCGGCGTTCCCTATGTGGGGGCGGGCGTCCTGTCCTCGGCCATCTGCATGGACAAGGGCATCGCCAAGTCGGTGCTCCACGACCACGGCCTCCCCGTCGCCGCGTGGCGTCTGGTCTCTCGAGCCGCCTGGGGCGTCGACGTGATGGAGGAAGCGGTGGACGCACTCGGGCTCCCGCTCTTCGTCAAGCCGGCGAACCTCGGCTCCTCCATCGGCGTGGCCAAGGTCTCCGATCCGGCCGCGCTCGGCGATGCCGTGTTGTCGGCGTTCGAGTTCGACGACCACGTCATCATTGAGGAGGCCATCACCGGCCGCGAACTCGAGCTGGCGGTCATGGGCAACGAGGACGTCCGCGTGACGAAGGCCGGCGAGATCATCGCCAGCCGCGAGTTCTACGACTACGACGACAAGTACGTGTTGGGACAGGCCGAGACGGTGGCGCCCACCGACCTCGAGGATGCGCAGCTCGCCCACGCCCAGCGCGTGGCCACCGCCGCCTACCGGGCGCTCCGCGTCGAGGGCCTCGCCCGCGTCGACCTCTTCTTGCAAGACGACGACGAGATCGTGGTCAACGAGGTCAACACGATGCCCGGCTTCACGCCGATCTCCATGTTCCCGATGTTGTGGGAGGCCGAGGGCCTGGCATTCGGCCACGTGGTCGAGGAGTTGATCATGCTGGCCCGGGCCCGCCACACGCGGCGCCGGACCCTGCGGACGCAGCGGGTGCTCTAGAGGTCCGACGCCGGGTTGGGGGCCCGGTACGGCGGTGTTCGCCGTCGCCATGTCCCCCGATGGGCATGCCCGGCGCCCGTAGGCCACGATAGGCGCCGGTCCGGCCGGTGCTGCGAGCACCCCATCTGTACCGTGCGGAGTGTGGTGATGACGTTCGAGGGCTTCGAGAGCGACACCTGGGAGGCACTGCCCGGTGCCGGCCGTCTCACGGTGGCCCAACGCGAGGCGATCGAGTCCGACGCCCCGCTGCTCTGCGTCGTCGCCGGCGCCGGCGCCGGCAAGACGAGAGTCCTGACCCTGCACGTGGCGCGGCGGGTCCACGAAGGGACGATCGAACCCGACCGCACGCTCGTGACCACGTTCAGCCGCAAGGCGGCTGAGGAGCTGCGGACCCGCCTGCGCTCGCTGGGTGCGGCAGGCGTCAAGGCCGGTACCTTCCACCGCACCGCGCTCGGGCTCCTGCGCGAGCACCGCGAGCTGCGCGGTCGCCCCCAGCCTCAACTCCTGCCCGACCGCCGCCGCCTGCTGGCCGAGGTCACGACCGGCGACCCACGCCGGACCCGCGCCCTCGACGGCGAGATCGGCTGGGCCAAGGCGCGTCTGGTGCCGCCCGAGCACTACGAGGCAGAGGCGCGCCGTCACCGTCGCCGCAGCGGCATCAACGCCGACCAGGTCGCCGACGCCTACCCGCGCTACGAAGAAGAACGGGCCCACCGCCGGTTGCTCGACTTCGACGACCTCATCGTCGCCTGCGCCGACGCCCTCGCCGGCGACAGCAAGTTCGCCGACTCGGTCCGTTGGCGCTCCCGCCACCTCTTCGTCGACGAGATGCAGGACGTCAACCCGGCACAGTTCCGCCTGCTGACCGCCATGCTGGCCGACGAGCCCGACCTCTTCGTCGTCGGGGACCCCAACCAGTCCGTCTACGGCTTCAACGGCGCCGACCCCACCCTGCTGGACCGCCTCCCCGAGCTGTTCCGCGGCACCCAGGTGATCCGTCTGGACGAGAACCACCGTTGTACCCCCCAGGTCGTCGCGGTGGCGACCGCCGTCCTGCGCGACGTCGAGGGCGGCGAGGTGCTGCCGCCACGCACCACACGGATCGACGGTCCGGTCCCCGTCGTCGTGTCCCATGCCACCAGCCAGGACGAGGCCGCCTGGGCGGCCCAGCGGGCCAAGATGTCACGCACCCCCGGACGCCGGTGGTCGAGCATTGCGGTGCTCACGCGCACCAACGCGCAGTTGGCCACGGTGCAAGCGGCGATGGATGCCGCCCGGGTGCCGAGCATGGTCGCCGGATCAGACCTCGGTCCCGCCTCCGACCTGCGCGCCGACACCAGCCGCCGGGACGACCGCGACCTCGAGGAGCTCGCGGTGCCCCGCGAACCCGTCGACCGCGATCGAGTCGTGCTGACCACCTTCCACCGGGCCAAGGGCCTGCAGTGGCAGACCGTGATCGTGCTCGGCCTCGGAGAGGGCCTGATGCCGATCGCGTCGGCGCAGACGCCCGCCGCCATCGACGAGGAGCGGCGCCTGCTCTATGTCGCGCTGACCCGCTCGGAAGAGGAGCTGTGGTGCAGCTGGTTCGAGCGCCAGGGCGACGAGACCGGCGCCAGCGGAACCGCACGTGGGCCGAGCCCGTGGCTCGCTCCCGTCGAGCGCACCATCACCGAGCTCCAGAAGGAGGCTGCCCCGACGGCCGCGGCCGAAGTCTCCGCCCACGTGGCCGAGCTGCGGCGCCGCCTGGCCGAGGGGGTGGAGGGCTCGGACACGGTCCGATAACGACCGGTAAGGTCGCACTGCCCGATCGATTCCCGAGGTGGGGGTGGCCCGTCGCATGTCGCAACTTTTGGACCAGCTGCGCAAGGTCGTCGGCGAGACGAACGTCGTCTCGGGTGAGGCGATCCACACCGACTACACCCACGACGAGTCGCTGACCGGCGAGCCGGTGCTGCCGCTCGCCCTGGTCCTGCCGGGATCGACCGGTGAGGTCTCCGAAGTGCTGAAGCTGGCCAGCGAGAACGCCGTGCCCGTCATCGCCCGTGGCAGTGGGACCGGCCTCTCCGGTGCGGCCATCCCGCTGGCCGACGGCATCCTGCTCGCCTTCGACCGCATGAAGCGCATCCGCGAGATCGATACCGAGAACCAGGTCGCCGTGGTCGAGCCCGGGGTCACCCTCGAGCAGCTCAACGCCGAGCTGGCCAAGGTCGGCCTCATCTACCCGGTCTCCCCCGGTGAGCAGAGCGGCTCGCTCGGCGGCAATGTGGCCACCAACGCCGGCGGGATGCGCGCGGTCCGCTACGGCGTGACGCGCCATCACGTCCTGGGGCTCGAGGTGGTGCTGGCGGACGGCACCGTGCTGCGCACGGGCGGCAAGTTCGTCAAGTGCTCGAGCGGCTACGACCTGACCCAGCTGCTCATCGGCTCGGAGGGCACCTTGGCCATCACCACCGAGGTGACGGTCAAGGTGGCACCGCGTTTCACCCAGTCCGCGACGGTCCTCGCCCCGTTCGCCACCTTGGCCGAGGTGGCCCAGGCGGTCCCGCACATCGTCAGCAGCGGCATCAACCCGTCCATCCTCGAGTACGTCGACGTCATGGTCATGGGCGGGATCACCCGGGCGGCCGGCCTGGACCTCGGTGTCCCCGAGGACGTCCAGGCGCGCACCCTCGCCTACCTCGTGGTCGTGCTCGAGGGGATGGACCCCGGCCGGGTGGAAGAAGACGTGGAGCAACTCGGCGCCCTGCTCGAGGAGCTCCATGCGCTCGATGTCTACGTTCTCCCCGAAACGTCGGGACCCCAGCTGATCGCCGCTCGGGAACGGGCTTTCTTCGTCGGCAAGGCCGCCGGCTGCGACGACCTCATCGACGCCGTGTTGCCCCGGGCCTCCATCCCGGGTTATCTCGCCGAGATGGCAACGCTGGCCGGCGAGTACGGCGCCTTCGTGACCGGGTGCGGCCACATCGGCGACGGCAACGTCCACATCACCGTCTTCCAGCCCGACGAGGAACGGAGGCATGCCTTCTTGCACCGGAGTTTCGAGCTGGCGCTGGCGTCGGGTGGTGCCATCTCGGGCGAACACGGGATCGGGACGGCAAAGCTCTCCTACTTCCTCGAGATGGAGGACCCGGTGTCCCTCGAGCTCATGCGCGCTATCAAGGCGGCGTTCGACCCGAGCGGGATCCTCGGTCCGGACCGGATCCTCGGCGTGGCCCAGCGGCCGGCCGGGAGCGAGGCCGAGGGCGCAGTCACCGGGAGCCCTGCGTGAACGGGGCCCGCTCGCTGCTCTCGACGCTTGTCGATGCCGGTGTCGACGTGTGCTTCGCCAATCCGGGGACCTCGGAGATGCACTTCGTGGCCGCGCTCGACGACGTACCCGCCATGCGCAGCGTGCTCTGCCTCTTCGAGGGTGTCGTCACGGGCGCGGCGGACGGCTATGGGCGTGTGGCGGGACGGCCCGCAGCCACGCTCCTCCACCTCGGACCCGGGCTCGGCAACGGCCTGGCCAACCTGCACAACGCCAGGCGGGCCCGCACGCCGATCGTCAACGTGGTCGGGGACCACGCCACCTACCACGCCCGTTACGACGCACCCCTTCAGTCCGACATCGCGTCCATCGCCGGCGCCGTCTCGGGTTGGTACCGCTCGAGCGTCCGGGCGGACGACGTCGGCGCCGACGCCGCGGACGCGGTGGCGGCCGCCCTCGGCCCGCCCGGCCGCGTCGCCACGCTCGTCCTGCCCGCCGACTCCTCGTGGTCCGAGTCCTCGACCGGCCCGTGTCCGCCCCGCCCACGGCGGCGCGCCACGCTCGTCGCTCCGGACACCGTCGAGGAGGTCGCCAAGGCACTGCGCTCCGGCGAGCGTGCCGCCCTGCTGCTCGGCGGGAGCGCGCTGCGATCCGACGGCCTGCACGCGGCGAGCCGGGTGGCGGCGACCACCGGCGCGTCGCTCCTCGGCGAGACCTTCCCCGCCAACCTCGAGCGAGGCGCCGGGATCCCCGCCGTAGAACGGCTGGCGTACCTGGCCGAGATGGCACAGGCCCAGCTCGACGGCGTCCGCCACCTCGTGCTGGTCGACGCCGCCTCGCCGGTCTCCTTCTTCGCCTACCCGGGCAAGGCGAGCGACCTGGTCCCGGCCGGCTGCACGGTGCACACGCTGGCTCTCCCCGGCGAGGACGCCGCCGCCTCACTCGAGGCACTGGCCGAAGCGGTCGGCGCGCCCGCCCATGCCGGTGCCCCCGCCCCGGCCCTGCGCCCGGACAGGCCGACCGGGGCCCTCGACACCCAGACGCTCGCCGCCGCCGTGGGCGCCGTGCTGCCCGAGGGGGCCATCGTGGTCGACGAAGGCAACACGTCAGGCCTCTTCGTCAGCGGCGCCACGGCGGGCGCGCCTCGGCACGACTGGCTCACCCTGACCGGCGGGGCCATCGGGATCGGCCTGCCCCTGGCCACCGGTGCTGCCGTCGCCGCGCCCGAGCGCCCGGTGCTCTGCCTCCAGGCCGACGGCAGCGCCATGTACACGCCACAGGCGTTGTGGACCCAGTCGCGCGAAGGGCTCAACGTGACCACGGTCGTCCTGTCCAATCACAGCTATGCCATCTTGAACATGGAGCTGCTCCGCGTCGGTGCCGACGCCGGCGGACCGCAAGCCAGGCGGCTCTTGGACCTGACCGATCCCGAGCTCGACTTCTGCGACCTGGCCCGGGGCATGGGTGTGCCGGCCCGGCGGGTCGAGAATGCCGAGGACCTGACCTCAGCGCTCGAAGCAGGCATGGCGGAGCCGGGTCCCGCGCTCATCGAGGTACCGCTCTAAGTCCCGGCAGGCACCAAACAAGCTGGTCGCGGGGCAACGCACCCACAACGTGCGCAATGCCGTCACAACAAGGTCCCGAATAGTGCCGAACGGATCTATAGCGCCGGAATGCGCCCTGTCAGCATGCGTTTTGCAAACCGAATTCAGTCCTCTCTTTGAGGAGTGAACCGGGGATGGTGCGAGACCGAGGAGGGGCGTAATGCAGATGGGGACGGACAATCGGGTATCCGATGCCTCCATCGAAGCGGCACTCGAGCGACTTCGCCGCGACCTCTTTGGTGCACAGGTCGAGGAGCCCGTCGTCGAGAACCAGGGTCCGGATCCGATCGACTTCGCCTCTTTGGAGTTCGAGGTCGAGCGGATGCGCAAGCGGCTCGCCATTTGGGAGATCTTCATGGACTACATGCGCGATGGCGCCCGCAGCTGGCCCGAGGTGCAGCGCTCCTTGACCAAGGAGGACTTCGACAAGATCGTCTCGATCTGCCAAGGCGTCCCCCTCAGAGACCTGCTGTTGGACCTGCGGTAAGGGAAGGACGGTCCGATCAGATGGCGCTTGACCGAGCGGCAGTGGCGCTGCCGCTCTTGGCGACGGCCAAGCGGATGCCTGTGATCGGAGACGGGTCGAGAGTGCGTGACCGAGCAGCAACGGGGCTGCACGGCGGCGGTCACGCACATTCGGCACACAAGACAATGACCTCGGCGACGCGTGCGAAAGGGGCACAGTGATATTCGGGGCGGCTCTGATGGCACTGGTGGCCCTCGCGGCCATCGTTGCGGCAATTCCGCGGCGTGATGTGAGGCGGCCCGACCGCTTCGCCGAGGCTTCGGGCTCGACCGAGCACGAGGTTGCAGATGCTCATGCCGGCCGACTTGCGGCCATTCTGGCCGCGCTTCCCCGCCGCGACGTGACACGGCCCCGCAGCTGGTCTCAGGCCTTGGGCTCGACGGAGCACGAGCGGGTGCATGCCCACGCCGGCGACGGCCAGCGATGAGGCACCACCGCTGCCGGCAGCACGGACCCGAGGGGTCGGAGCGGCCGGTCCTCGCCCAGCTCCAGGGTGAGACGGGACCGCTCCCCTATCTGATCGACGGATCCCGCCACCCGCGGGCAGGTGCGCGGCCCTGGATGGTCAGGGGGCGGCGAAGTCCACAACGACCGGTGCGTGGTCGGACGGCTTCTGCCCCTTGCGCGCGTCGCGGTCACGGAATGCACCGGTAGCTCGCTGCACCAAGTCGTCGCTGACGAGCACGAGGTCGATCCGCATGCCGCGGCCCTGGTGGAAGTCGCCCGCCCGGTAGTCCCACCAGGTGAACGTGCCCGGGTCATTGAAGCGCCGGAACACATCGTCGAGACCCCAGCCCTCCACCGCGCGCAGCGCGGCACGTTCGGGCTCGCTGACATGGGTCGCCCCTACGTACGCGGCGGGATCCCAGACGTCCCCGTCGTCGGGGGCGACGTTGAAGTCCCCGCACACGGCGACCGAGGAGCCCGGCGGGCAGAGTTCGTCCAAGGTGGTGCGCAGCTGGGCCAGCCAGGCCAGCTTCACCGCGTACATCTCGTTGTCGAGGGTCCGTCCGTTGGGGACGTAGATCGAGAACACCCTGGTCCCGCCGCAGCGGGCGGAGACGAGACGGCGCCCGTGGTCGTCGTCAGGGGTCCCGAAGCCTCGGGTGACGTCTTCGAGACCCACCTTGCTCACGATGGCCACACCGTTCCAACGGCCGTCGCCGTTGTGCGCCGACTCGTAACCGAGCTCGGCGAACGCCTTCTCGGGGAACTTGTCGTCGGCCTGTTTCGTCTCCTGCATGCACAGCACATCTGGCTGGTTGGACTCGATCCAATCGGTGACCCGAGGCATGCGGGCGGTGAGGGAGTTCACGTTCCAGGTGGCGAGACGCATCACGCAGCTCCTCCGTCGACGATGACGAACAACAAGTCGGCCTCGCACGCCTTCTGGCCGCCGACCGACGCCGTCCCGTGGCCCTTTCCCGCCCGGGCCGAGAGACGGTCCATGGTCACATCGAGGTCGAGCCGGTCGCCCGGGAGGACCTGGCGGCGGAAACGCGCCCGCTCGATCCCCCCGAAAAGCGGGAGCTTGCCCGCATAGCGCTCGTCCAGCAGCACGGCGATGCCGCCGAGCTGGGCCAGCGACTCGACCATCAGCACGCCGGGCAACGTCGGCCGGCCCGGGAAGTGGCCGGCGAAGAAGGGCTCCTCGCCGGTCAGGTCCCAGAACCCTCGTGCGGAGACGCCGGGCTCGACCGCTGTCACCCCGCTGACGAAGAGGAAGGGTTGCCGATGCGGGAGCACGTCGGCTGGAGCCGGCAGGGCGCGATCGCTCACGAGTCCGATCAGCGCCTGGCCTTGGCGGCCTTCTTGGCCGGCGACTTCTTGACCGGAGCGCGCTTCGCCTTGGTCGTGGCCTTGGCGGCGGCCTTCTTCACCGGCGTCGCGGACTTCTTGGCCGCCTTCTTGGCTGTCTTCTTGGCGGGTGCCGCCTTCTTGGCCACCGCCTTCTTGGCCGGGGCCGTCGCCTGCTTGACCGAGGCCTTCTTGGCCGCCGCACTCTTCTTGCTCGCGCCGCGCCCTGGGCGTGCCGCAGGCGGACGCGACGGGGTCGTCGCCTCCGCCGGGAGAGCCAGCTCCGCGACCCGGCGGGGCGCGTCGAGCCCGGCCAGCACAAAGGAGCGGACCTCGCCCTTCTTGAGGACCTGACGTGCCTTGGTCGGTGGGGGCGTGCCCATGGCGGTCAAGGGGATGTAGCTGTGCAGGGCGCCACTGCCGGGGATGGCGACGTCGACCATGGCCCCGTGCGAGGTGAACGACACCACCTCCCCCTCGACGGTGCCACCGACCGAATAGGCCGCGACGAAATTGATGAAGGCCAGCGGCTCGTTGACCGCCGGCGGCGGGACGGCCCGCTTCTTGTTTCCGTCGCCGCTCCTCGGACGTGCCTGCACCGCCCTCCCGACGCGGGCCGGCGCCCGCTTGGTGGCGGTCCTGGCCGACCCGGCGGCGGCCTCCTTCTTCGCCCTGGCGCTCTTCTGGGGCGCCGCCTTCTTGGCCGACGCGCCCTTCTTGGCCGAGGCACCCTTGGACTTTTGCGGCGCCGGCGGATGCAACGCCTCGGCGGTGGCCTCGTCGATCGCGCTGGAGAAGGCGGGATCGACCTTGGCCCGCCCCGGCGGCGGGGTCGTCGGCGTGATGGGCCACGACGTGTCCACCGGCGACGACGCAGCCACAGCCGTCTTCGAGGCCTTCTTGGCCTTGGCCCCTCTCTTGGCCGCCTTCTTCGCCGCCTTGGCCAGTTCCGCGGCCTTGGCCGGCGCAGAGGACGGGTCCTTCTTGGCCCTGGCCTCCGCAGTGGCAGCCCGGCTCTTGGGGCCCCGAATGGGCAGCCGCGGCGTGAAGATCCATCCCACCCCGGGCACCGGTTTGCCGCCCACCAGCCGGCTGTCCTCGAAGAGCCACGGATGCTCGCCGTGGAATTCCTGGAACGAGTCGTTGGAGAGCACGATGGCGCCCGTGCGCTCGGCGATCCGCAACACGAACGCGTCGCCGCGGCCGATGGCGCCGGCCGGAGGCGAGATCACCTCGCCGTTGAGCATCGCCTCGCGCACGTCGTCGCGCTCGGCATCGGACACCCGGTGCTCGAAGGTGGCGTCGACGACGACGATGATGCTGGCCTCGGGATCCTCCGCCGCGTATGCCCGCACAGCCTCGTCGAGCTGTTTCAGGCTGGGGGACGTTCTCCCTTCGGTGGCCAGGTTGGAGCCGTCGACCACGACATGGTGTGGTTCAGCCAATGGCCCGCCGCAAGAGGTCGGCCTGCTCCAGCTGGTGCAGGGCGGCGCTGCCGATGGCGGGACTGGCGGACTCGGCGCGGCTCACGTGGCGCAGGCGCAGGCGCTCGGGCAGGCAGGCATGCAGGCGGGCGTGGACGAAGGACCACGCGCCCATGTTCTCGGGCTCTTCCTGGAGCCAGACCACCTCGGTGGCACCGCTGTAGCGCTCGAAGATCTCGGTGAGCCGGCGCAGCGGCCACGGGTAGAGCTGCTCCACTCTGACAATGGCGACCGACTTGTTCTCCTCCTTGGCCCGGTACTGCTCAGCTTCGTGGGCGACCTTGCCGCTGCAGAGCACGATGCGCGACACGTCGGCCGCGTCCGCGATGCCGGCATCATCGATCACGTGTTGGAACGAGCCCGTCTCGAGATCGGCGAATGTCGAGCGCGACGCCTGGGCCCGCAGCAGCGACTTGGGCGTGACCACCACCAGCGGACGCTTCGGGCTCATGACGGCCTGCGAGCGAAGCAGGTGGAAGTACTGCGCCGAGGTGGAAGGAACGGCGACGCGGAGGTTGCCCCGGGCGCTCAGCGAGAGGAACCGCTCGTACCGCGACGACGAGTGCTCGGGGCCTTGGCCCTCGTAACCGTGCGGCAGCAACAGGACGAGGCCGGCGTACTGGCCCCACTTGTTCTCGGCCGCCACCATGAAGTTGTCGATGATGATCTGGGCGCCGTTGGCGAAGTCGCCGAACTGGGCCTCCCACGCCACCAGCGCTTCGGGCGCCTCGACCGAGTAGCCGTACTCGAACCCCAGGGCGGCGTACTCGGAGAGCAGCGAGTCGCGCACGGTGAAGTTGCCCATCTCCCCCTTGGGCTCGAGGGCGTCGGCCCCGATCCGCCGCAGCGCGTCGCGGATGTGGGCCATGGGGACGTATTCCTCGCCGTTGGCGTAGTCGACCAGCACCGAGTGGCGGTGGCTGAACGTCCCGCGCCGTGTGTCCTGACCGGTCAGTCGCACGTTGACGCCCTCGTACATGAGCGAGCCGATGGCCAGCGCCTCGGCCAGGGCCCAGTCGACCTGGCCATGGGCGATCAGCTCGTCGCGTTGGACGAACTGGCGCTCGAGCTTGGGGTGGATCATGAAGCCGTCGGGCACCGAGTGCACCACCGAGGAGAGCGCCCGCAGGACGTCGGGCGCGACCCCGGTCTCGGGCGCGGCGACGTCACCAAGACCCACCTCGGGCGCGTGCAACTCGGTCGGCGCCAACGACGGCTCGCCGCGCACCTCGTCGAGGACGCCCTGCAGGCGGCCGTTGAAGTCGTCCAACGCGGACTCGGCCTCGTCGAGGGTGATGTCGCCCCGGCGCACGAGCGCCTCGGTGTAGAGCTTGCGCACCGAGCGCTTGGCCTCGATCCGCTGGTACATCAGCGGCTGGGTGTAGCTCGGGTCGTCGCCCTCGTTGTGCCCGTGCTTGCGGTAGCACACGAGGTCGATCACGACGTCCTTGTGGAAGGTCTGGCGGAAGACGAAGGCGAGCCGGGCTGCCCGCACGCACGCCTCGGGGTCGTCGCCGTTGACGTGGAAGATGGGCGCCTGGACCATCTTGGCCACGTCGGTCGGGTACACCGATGTGCGGGCCGACGCGGGCGCCGTCGTGAAGCCGAGCTGGTTGTTGATGACGACGTGGACCGTGCCGCCGGTCCGGTAGCCCGACAGTCCGGAGAGGTTGAGCGTCTCGGCGACGACGCCCTGGCCGGCGAACGCGGCGTCGCCGTGGACGAGCACGGACATGCAGGGGAACCCGTCGGCACCGTCGGCCGCCGCCGCGGGCGTGCCGTCGGTCGGCGGTGACAGCCGGTCCTGCTTGGCCCTCGTCATCCCCTCGACGACGGGATCGACTGCCTCGAGGTGCGAGGGATTGGAGGCGAGCGTGATCGGGAGCTCCTCGCCGGCACTCCCGTGGAAGATACCGCGTGCGCCCTTGTGGTACTTGACGTCGCCCGAACCCTGGACCGAATCGGGGTCGAGGTTTCCTTCGAACTCCTCGAAGATCTCGCGGTAGGACTTGCCCACGATGTTGGCCAGCACGTTGAGCCGGCCACGGTGGGCCATCCCCATTACGACCTCGGCGACGCCCGATCCGGCCGCGGCATCGAGCAGCGCGTCGAGGAGGACGATGGTGGATTCGGCACCCTCGAGGCCGAAGCGCTTCTGGCCGACATAACGCGTGTGCAAGAAGCGCTCGAACACCTCGGCCGCGTTGAGCCGCTCGAGGATGTGTCGCTGCTCTTCGAGGTTGAGCGTGGAGGGCAGGCCTTCGACGTGCTCTTGGATCCAGCGCTTCTGCTCGGGATCCTGGATGTGCATGTACTCGATCCCGAGCGTGCGGCAGTACGCGTCGCGCAGCACGTGGAGGATCTCGTCGAGGGTGGCGACGTCGCGCCCCGCCAGCCCGTCGGCCACGAAAGGCCGAGGCAGGTCCCAGATGGTGAGGCCGTACGTGAGCGGGTCGAGCTCGGGATGGATGTGCGGCGGCTCGGCGTCGAGCGGGTCGAGGTGGGCGATCAGGTGCCCACGAACCCGGTACATGTTGATGAGCGTCTGCACGTGCACCTGCTTGACGAGGCGCTGGTGATCACCCTCGTCGGTACCGTCGCCCGCGTTGTTGTCCACCTGCCAGCGGACCGGCTCGTACGGCACGCCCATCGACTCGAACAGGTCGTCGTAAAAGCCGTCCGCACCGGTGAGGAGCGCGGCGACGCGGCCGAGGAACAGGCCCGACTCCGCGCCCTGGATGATGCGATGGTCGTACGTCGACGTCAGAGTCACCACTTTGCCCAGCCCGAGCTCGGCCAGGACTCGGGGGTCAGCTGCCTCGAAGCCTGGCGGGTACCCCAGCGCGCCCACGCCGATGATGGCGCCCTGGCCCGGCATGAGGCGGGGCACCGATTGCACCGTGCCAAGGGTCCCGGGGTTGGTGAGCGACACCGTCGTGCCCGAGAAGTCGTCGGGAGCGATCTTGTTCGTGTGGATCTTGCGGATGAGCTCCTCGTAGCGCGAGCACGAACGAGCGGAAGTCGAGGGTGTCGGCCTCCTTGATGCACGGCACCAGCAGCGTGCGCGTCCCGTCGCTCTTCTCCTGATCGACCGCGAGGCCGAGGCCAACGTGCTTGTGGTGGATGACGCCAGGCTTGGCTGAGCCGTTGGCGTCGGCCACGAACGCTGCGTTCAGCGCCGGTACGTCGTTGAGGGCACGGACGACGGCGTAACCGATCATGTGGGTGAAGCTGACCTTGGCCCCCGTGGTGCGAGCCAGCTGATTGTTGAGGATCAGCCGGTTGACCTCGAGCAGCCGGGCCGGCACGGTGCGCACGCTGGTCGCCGTCGGCACCGACAGGCTGGCCTCCATGTTCGCCACGATCCGCGATGCGGCGCCCCGGAGCTGGACCGGCTCCTCGCTCGCCGACTCCCCGACGGAGGTCGGAACCGGCGCGGTGGCCGCCGGGGCGGTCGTGGCCGCCGCCGGAGTTGCCGCCGGAACCGGCGCGGCGGCCGAGCCGGGGGCGCCGGAGCGGGCACGGGGGCCGGGCGGTAGTCCGTGAAGAATTCCCGCCAGCTCTCCGAGACGGAGTCGGGGTCGGCCAAGAACCGGTCGTACATGTCGTCGACCAGCCACACGTTGGGGCCGAAGGAGCCTCCTGCGCTGCCGAACTGGGTCATGGGCCAACCCTACCGGCGGCGGTCGGGCAGTTGGGGCGGGGCAGATAGCGTCTCCCCTGCCCATGACCTATCCGGCCGCCCTCCACGTCGTCTCTCGGCCGGCGCCCCGGGGAGCCGCCACGGTGGTGTTCGTGCACGGCTCGCTCGACCGGGGCGAGAGTTTCCGACGGGTGATGCGCCGGTTGCCCGAGTTCGCGACCATCGCTACGACCGCCGCGGGTACCAGGGGTCGCGTGACGGCGGCGTGACCGATCTCGGCGGGCACATCGACGACCTCTTGGCCGTGGCGGCCGAGGCACGGGACGGAGCGGGCCGGTCGGGGTCGGTTGTGGCGGTGGGGCACAGCTTCGGGGGCGACGTCGTGGTGGGCGCCGCATTGGCGTCGCCACATGCCTTCGACGCCATCGGTGCCTTCGAGCCGCCCATGCCCTGGTTGGGATTTCGTCGTGACGACAGTGGCGGCGCGCCCCGGCCCTGGCCGGCGATCAGCGACGACCCGGGCGAGGAGGTCGAGCGGTTCTTCGGCCGGATGATGGGCGATGCGGCATGGGCGCGGCTGACCGAGCAGGCCAAGACTGCGCGCCGTGCCGATGGGCCCGCATTGGTGGCGGACCTGCGCAGCTTTCGCAGCGAGGGACCGCCCTTCGACGTGCTGGCGCTCGAGGTGCCGTCGGTGTTCGGGATGGGTGGGCTGGCCTCGAGGCCGCACCACCGTCGCGGCGTGGAGTGGCTCGGTGACAACGTGCCCGACGCAACCGTCTACGAGATCGACGGGGCACAACACGGCGCCCACCTCTCGCACCCCGATCACTTCGCAGCCTTCACCCGGCTCGTGGTGCAGCGCACTCGAGCCGGGTCTTCGTAATCTGCTCAGGCAGACGAGAAGGGCAAGCCGCTGTCGTGCGCGGGAGCCGGAGCGGCCTGGTGCGGGTGCTTGAGTCGCCGGGACAGCATCTCGTCGTACTCCGCTCCCTTGCCCTCGCTCCTGATGCCTGTGACCAGCGGAGAGTTCGAGAGGAACACCGCACCCATGAACATCACCAGTAGCGAGAACGCCTCGAGCGGACCGTAGGGGCCCGACGTGCGCAGGCTGTCGCCGAACAGGGCGATCCCCAGGCAGATGCTGACGAGTGGATCGACCAGCACCAGAGTCGACTGCGACGCAGCGAGGGGTCCGGCGTGGAACGCATTCTGCGTGAGGAACAGGCCGAGGAGCCCGAACACGATCACGCCGTACGTCTGCCAATGCCCGAGCATGGTGACCCAGTCCTTGGCGGCGTAATCGCTCACAACCTTGATCAACGCAGCAGTGAAGGCGTACGCGATGGCGGCCGCGCTGCCGAACATGGCGGCCTTCCACCAGCGGGGGCCCCAGCGGGTGGCCACGACGGCCACGACGATGAGGAAGGTGGTGCACCCGCCCACGACGATCCAACCCAGGTTGGTGGGAACTTCGTTGCCGCCGCCGGGAGCAGAGAAGTAGAGGAAACCGCTCAGGCCGAACGCGATGGCCGAAGCACCGACCCACTCGCGGACGGAGATGGAGAACCGGAACCAGATCCCGAGGATGGCCACCAAGAAGAGGAGCTCCATGGTGAGGATGGGTTGGACGACCGAGAGCCGCCCGATGTGCAACGCGAATGCTTGCAGCAGGAAGGAACAGATCATGAAGGCGAAGCCGAGCAACCAGACGCCCGCGGCGGATGGCGTGCGCCAGGAGGCTGAGCCGCATCGTCGTCTCTTCGGGGGCGTCCTCCACCCCCATACGCTGGAACACGCTCGTCAGCGCATTCGAGAGTGCCGCTGCTACCGCAAGGACATAGACCATCGCCTCGCACACAATTTAACGGCTCGCTGTCACATTTCATGCAGGGGAGACTCAGCTGGTACACAGGTTCTGGTCTGTGCGCCGTTTCGTGGGCTCGACGCATGATTTCTGTGCCGTTGGCCGGTCCACACCGGATCGCACCTCCACCTGGCGCGTTTTTGCCGGAATTCTCGATGTGATGACGGAACGGATTATGGCAATTGGGTTACGGTTGTGTGCAGCTTCCCGACATTGTCCCGATATTGGGACATCCCGATACTTGGACAGCGGAAGAGCGGGGGCTTCGTACCGTCACCGGGGCGGTGCGAGAGAAAAGGGAGTGCTATGGGACTCAAGGGGTATGCGAAGCGGGCCGCGTTCGCCGCTCTGGCCGCCGCCGCATTGAGCGTGTCGGTCGTGGCCGTGGCGCCGGCGACCAGCGGCGCAGCGACCAAGGCGTCGTCGTCGTCGGGCGGGACGGCCACCATGGCCCTCGACGAGAACCTGGCCGGGTTCAACATCAACACGTCGGCCGCTTCGGAGTTCGTGCTCCAAGAGATCATGAACATGGTGTGGCCCCAGGCCTTCATCGTGAACAACAAGCTCCAGCCGGTCATGAACAACCAGCTCCTCGAGAGCGCCGAGGTGACCACGCAGAGTCCCCAGACCGTCGTCTACAAGATCAACCCCAAGGCCGTGTGGTCCGACGGCACGCCGATCACCGCTGACGACTTCATCTACAACTGGCAGGCCCAGAGCGGGAACTCGCAGTACACCGACGTGGGCAACCAGCCCTACGACGACGCCTCGACCGCCGGCTACAACCAGATCTCGTCGGTCGTCGGCTCGGACCCCTCGGGTGGCGCAGCGTGCGCACCGGGGAGCGCGACCGACCGCAACGCCGGCATGTGCCCCAACGGCCGCACCGTCACGGTGACCTTCAAGCCGTCCTTCACCGACTGGCGCAGCCTCTACACCAACATCGTCCCGGCCCACATCGCCCGGACGGTCGGGTGGAACACCGGCTTCACGGGACCGGCCCAGGTCATCTCGGGCAGCTGGTTCAAGATCCAGAGCTACAGCTCCAACCAGTCGCTCGTCTTGGTCCGGAACCCCACCTACTGGGGCACCCCGTCCAAGCTCGACAAGTTGGTCTTCCAGTTCTTCTCGGACGACACCCAGCTCGTGCCTGCTCTGCAGAACAAGGAAATCAACATCTTGAATCCCTCGACGTTGAGCCTCTCCATCGTCCAGACGGCCGACCAGGTGTCCGACACCAAGACGGCGACGTTGCCCGGCCTCGAATTCGAGCACTTCGACTTCAACCAGGCTGACCCCTACCTGGCCAAGCTCCAGGTGCGCGAGGCCATCGCCCACGGCGTGAACCGTCCGGCGATCATCTCCCACACGGTGGGTGAGATCGAGAAGGGCATCAGCCCACTCGGCAGCCGGGTGCTGGTCTCGACACAGAAGGGCTACAAGGGCACCAGCTACTCCTTCAGCACTTCGCAGTCGAACAACCTCATGAAGGAGGCCGGCTTCAAGAAGGCTTCGGACGGTTACTGGCAGCCCAACTACGGCCCGCAGGCTGGCAAGGACCTGACGTTCACGATCCAGTCGACGTCGGGCAACAGCATCCGGTCCCAGACGGAGCAGCTCTTCCAGGCGCAGATGAAGGCGATCGGCATCAAGATCAACATCCAGAACTACGACGCCAACACCTTCTTCGGCACGAACCTGCCCAACGGGACGTTCCAGATCGCCGAGTTCGCCTGGGTGACCACGCCGTTCGTGTCGGGCAACCAGCCGATCTACTGCTCGTACACCAACGGGTCGAACTGCGACGAGAACTGGAACCATGCGGCCAACGCCCACGTGGACCAGCTCATGGCTTCGGGCTCGGCTGCTCCCAGCACGTCCAAGGAGATCAGCGACTACAACGAGGCTGACGCCATCTTGTGGCAGAACATGGTGACCCTGCCTCTGTACCAGAAGCCGCAGTTCTGGGCCTGGTCCAACAACCTCAGCGGCGTTCTTCCCAATACGTCGAGCGTGGGCGTCACCTGGAACGCCGAAAACTGGTCGATCAGCTCCTAGAGGGCTCGACCACGAACTGAAGTACGCGAGGGAGGGACCGGCCGCAAGCGTCGGTCCCTCCCTCAACTCTTCTAATCCCGAACCTAGACTTCGCCCCATGTTCGCCTACATCATTAGGCGCATCCTCATCAGCATCGTCATCCTGTTCTTCGCGACGATCCTGGTCTTCCTCCTGGTCACCAGTGCCGGCAACCCGCTCGCGCTCCTCCGGGCCAACCCGCACGTCCCCCACAAGGTCATCGTGGCCCGGGAGAACCTGCTGCACCTGAACGACCCGCTGTGGCAGCGCTACTGGATCTGGTTCTCGGGCGCCATCCACGGGAATCTCGGGAACACGATCGCCGGCCAACCGGTGGCGCCGCAGCTCGTCTCGCACCTCTTGGTCACACTGCGCATGGTGATCGTGGCCACGATCATTGCCATCGTCATCGCCGTGGGCCTGGGCGTGTGGGCGGCGGTACGACAGGGCAAAGTGGCCGATCACACCATCACGGTCACGAACTTCGTCCTCCTGGCGACGCCGGTCTTCGTGCTCGGCCTTGTCCTCAAGGAGTTCGTGGCGATCCCGATCAACCAGCACGTCGGGTCCACCATCTTCTACACCGACGGCGAGCAGAGTCCGACCTTGAGTGGCTCATTCCTCAGCCGACTGCCCGACTACGCCGGCCACACTGCGCTGCCCGCATTGACCCTCATCCTCGCCTCCTATGCGTCCTGGGCCATCTACCAGCGCTCGTCGATGATCGAGACGCTCGACGCCGACCACGTCCGCTTGGCTCGAGCGAAGGGTTTGAGCCGACGCCGCGTGCTGCTCCGCCACGTGTTGCGGAATGCGCTGATCTCAGTGGTGACCGTCATCGCACTGGACTTCGCCGCCGTGCTCGGCGGGGCCATCCTGGTCGAGATCGTCTTCGGTTGGCAGGGCCTCGGGCAGTGGTACGTGTCCGGGGTCACGACCCTCGATGTGAACGTCATGTTGGCCTACCTCTTGGTCACCGCCACGTTCGTGATCCTCTTCAATCTGCTGGCCGACATCCTCTATGGCGTACTTGACCCGAGGATCCGTTATGCCTGAGGAGGTCAGAGAGAACTTCGACATCCAGACGCCCGAGCAGGTCGCCACGACCGAGGCCGGCATGCACACCCTGGCCAGTCCGGGCGTCGGCGTGGGTCTCTCGGGCGCAGACACCTACGGGCTGTCAGGTGAAGCGAAGAGCCAGTGGCGCATCATCCTGGGGCGGTTCTTTCACCAACGGCTGGCCGTCATCGGACTGTCCGTCTTCGTGCTGCTCGGCGTCGCGTCGATCGTGGTCGGCCACTTCTGGCAGTACAGCTACACGGACATCACCAACAATTTGAACGACCCTCCCTCATGGACGAATCCAATGGGCACCAATGCAATTGGCAACGACATGTTCGCCCAGGTCATGGCGGGAGTGGAGAAGGATATTGAGATCGCGCTGACGGTCGCCGCCATGGCCACGCTCATCGGCGTCACCATCGGCGCCATCGCCGGCTTCTACCGGGGATTCGTGGACTCGATCCTGATGCGCTTCGTCGATCTGGTCCTAGTGCTCCCCGTCCTGGCCGTGTTGATTCTCCTCTCGTCCAAGTTGGCCAAGCAGTCGAGCAACTGGCTGGGGCTGGCCATCATCATCGGTGCACTGTCGTGGACCTACGTGGCCCGGCTGGTCCGAGCCGACTTCTTGTCGCTGCGAGAACGCGACTTCGTCGAGGCGTCCCGGGCGCTGGGCGCGACCAACCGTCGCATCATCATCAAGCACATGTTGCCCAACGCGATCGGGCCCATCATCGTGAACGCGACGCTGACTGTGGCGCTGTCGATCGTCTTCGAGTCGACGCTGTCGTTCCTCGGGCTCGGCGTCCAGCCGCCTGCCGTCTCCCTCGGTCTCCTGGTCGATCAGGGGCAGGACTCGGCCACCACCGAGTGGTGGCTCTTCGTCTTCCCCGTCGTCTTCTTGATCATCCTCATCCTCTCGATCTTCCTGATCGGGGACGGGCTCCGCGAGGCCTTCGACCCCAAGAAGAGCCGGGTCAGAGCCTGATGCCCGAGCCGGCGTTGCACATCGAGGCGCTCGAGGTCGACTTCCCGACCAAGGACGGCGTGGTCCACGCTGTCCGCGGTATCGACGTGACATTGGCTCCGGGTGAAGTCCTGGGCATCGTCGGCGAGTCCGGCTCGGGCAAGTCGGTGACGGCTCTGGCCACCATGGGCCTCCTTCCAAAGAGCGCACGGGTGCGTGGCTCCATTCGCTTCCGGGGCGAGGAGATCCTGGGACTGAAAGAAAAGCAGTTGACGCCGCTGCGCGGTACGGGGATCGCCATGATCTTCCAAGATCCGATGACGTCGCTCAATCCCGTCTACACGATCGGTTGGCAGATCACCGAGGCCATCCTGGCCCATCAGGACATCTCGAAGGAGGCCGCCAAGGCCAAGGCGATCGACCTCTTGGCCACCGTCGGCATCCCGAACCCGGAGGAGCGCGTCGACAATTACCCGCACGAGTTCTCCGGCGGCATGCGCCAACGCGCCGTCATCGCCATCGGCATGGCCAACGATCCCGAGGTGATCCTGGCCGACGAGCCCACGACGGCCCTCGACGTGACGGTGCAGGCACAGGTGCTCGAATCACTGAAGACCGCGTTGAGAGAAACCGGCGCCGCGCTGCTCCTGATCACCCACGATCTCGGCGTCATCGCCGGACTCGCAGACCGAGTCCTGGTGATGTACGCGGGCCGGGCCGTCGAGGTGGGGACGGCTGAGGACGTCTTCTACAGGCCGTCCATGCCCTACACGCTTGGGCTGCTCGGCTCCCTCCCACGCCTCGACAGCGACGGATCAGAGCGCCTGCGTCAGATCCCTGGTGCCCCGCCTTCGATGATCGGGGACCGCACCGGATGTCCGTTCGCCCCCCGCTGCCCGCTCGCCACCGATCTGTGCCGCGAGACCGAGCCGGACCTCGTGGTGGTGCCCTCGGTCACGTCCGCGCTGGGTGAGCACCGCGCCGCCTGCCACTATGCCGAGTCCGTCGGCCGCGGAGACCATGGCAAGGTGTTCTCCGACGGCGTCATCGACAACGTGATCGCATGACGACGTCGACGTCCGAGTTCGGCACCACGGCGGGCGACGGCCCCGGTGCCCCGCTGCTCGAGGTGACCGACCTCGTGAAGGAATTCCCGCTGCGCGGTGGGACGTTCGTGCGCCACAAGATCGGTGCCGTCCACGCCGTCTCGGGCGTCTCCTTCAGCATTTCGCCTGGTGAGACGCTCGGGCTAGTGGGTGAGTCCGGCTGCGGCAAGTCCACGACGGGACGAGCGATCCTGCACCTGATTCAGCCCACGTCGGGATCGGTCAAGTTCGAAGGAACAGAGCTGACAACGCTCACGGGGACCGCGATGAGGGAAATGCGGCGTGACATCCAGGTCGTGTTCCAGGACCCCTTCGCATCCCTCGATCCGAGGCTCCCGGTCGGACAGGCAATCGCAGAACCGCTGGTGATCCACGGCAACCGCGAGTACGTCGGGAAGCGGGTTGCCGACATGCTCAAACTCGTCGGCCTCGAGGCGTACCACGCCAACCGGTACCCGAACGAGTTCTCGGGCGGCCAGCGCCAGCGCATCGGCATCGCACGCGCACTCGTCCTGGAGCCGAAGTTGCTGGTTCTCGACGAGCCGGTCTCAGCGCTCGACGTCTCGATTCAAGCCGGCGTGGTGAACCTGCTCGAAGACCTGCAGAACGAGCTCGGGGTGGCCTACCTCTTCATTGCGCACGACCTGTCAGTGGTGCGCCACATCTCGGACCGGGTTGCGGTGATGTACCTGGGCAAGATCGTCGAGATCGGCGACCGCAAGGACGTCTACGAGCGACCCGCACACCCCTACACGCAAGCGCTCCTCTCGGCGGTGCCGATCCCGGACCCCAAGGCCGAACGGGCACGCAAGCACATCGTCTTGGAGGGCGACGTGCCGAGTCCGCAGTCACCCCCCTCCGGCTGCCGCTTCCGCACCCGATGCTGGAAGGCGCAGGAGATCTGTGCCACCGAAGAGCCTGCCCTGATCGACCGGGGCCAGGGCCATCCCGTCGCCTGCCATTTCGCCGAGGTCGCCGCCGTCGTCTGAGACGGTCACCCGGCGGCGGCGCGGGTCGCCGCACCACGGCAGGTCCTGTACAAAGGCCCAGGTCCGGCGATGAATTGCCGAAGGCCCATACCCCCGCAGCGCGGTCTTGTGCACGGGGGAGGGATAGCCCTTGTTCCGCTCGAAGGCATAGGCGGGAAAGTGGTCGGCCTGTTCGCGCATGAGCCGGTCGCGCACGACTTTGGCCAGCACGGATGCGGCCGCCACTGAGGCGCACTTGGCGTCTCCGTCGACGATCGGGCGCACCTCGCCGCCGAAGGGATCGTCGGCATGGCGCAGCAGGTCGACAGGCCCGTCGACCAAAAGCGCGTCGGGCTGGGTCGCCAGCTGGCCGAGAGCACGCCGGGCTGCCACCCGCAACGCCTCGGTCATTCCCCACTCGTCGCACTCCTCCGAGCTGGCGTGACCGAGGGCCCAGGCTTGGCACCACGTGCCCACCGCCGCGAAGATCTCCTCCCGACGAGCTTCGCTCAACATCTTCGAGTCACGCAGCCACGTCGGCATGGAGCGCATCTGCACACGGGGTCGTACGACGGCGACACCGACGGTGAGGGGACCGGCCCACGCTCCACGACCGACTTCGTCGAGGCCCGCAACGGTCTCATATCCCTCGGAGCGCAGCCGCCGCTCGTACTTGAGGTCAGGCGAGCAGACCGTCACCGGTCCCCCCTCGATCGCGCCTCGTACGATGGGGGTGTGAGCACCGACGGGGGGAACGAGGGCGATCCGGGCGACCCCAGCGGGCGGTCCCCCCTCAGCCCGGGGACGAAGGTCGACGTGCGCAACCGGTACCAGGGCACGTGGGTGCGCGGCTTCGAGGTCGCGGAGATCACCCCAGACGGTTATCGCATCCGCCGGATGTCCGACGGCAGCACGCTCGGCGAGCTGTTCTCACGCGACGACCTCCGCCGGGAGCGAACGCGCCAAGGCTTCTGGTGGCACTGACGCGCCGTGACGTCATTCTGCTTTGAGCACGCCATCGATGTAGTCGTCGATAGGAATGGCACTCAGCGTCAGCGTCTTGAGCGTCCCCCGGGAGCCGAGCACCAGAGCGACTCGGGCCATCGTCGTCTCGTCCGGGGCGTCGATCACGGTGCAAAAGTCGAACTGCCCCAGCAACGCCCACTGCGCCACGATGCGCACGCCCATCGCCTCGACCTCGGCATTGACGGCCTTGAGGCGATCCGGATTCTCGGTCAGCGTCGCCGCACCGTCAGGCCCGACGGTCGAGAGCATCAGGAACGTTGCCATGGACTCACGCTACCGCAGGCGTCCGACGGGCTCCCAGGTCTGCGCCCCACCAGCGGCTGTGGTCAGTGGAGTTCCTTGCGCAGGACCTTCCCGAGCGCGTTCCGAGGCAGGGCCTCGACGAAACGAACCTCGCGTGGGCATTTGAACGGCGCCAGTTCGGTGGCGGCGGCGTCGCGCAGGGACTGTGCGCTCAGATCCGGCTCGCCAACGACGAAGGCCACCACCGTCTCGCCCCATTCGTCCGAAGGCAGGCCCACGACGGCGACTTCGGCCACCCCCGGGTGGCGGGAGAGGACGGCCTCGACCTCCGCCGGGTACACGTTGTGCCCTCCCGTGATGATGAGGTCTGTGCGCCGGCCCCGAATGCTGACGTAGCCGTCGTCGGAGACCGAGACGAGGTCGCCGGTGGCGAACCAGCCGTCATCGTCCGAAAACGCCCCGCGACCCCAGTAGCCGCGGCCGAGCGACGGGCCGCGCACGCGCAACTCCCCCACCCCGAGCTCGTCGGAGTCCTCGACAGCGGCCTCGACACCGGGCAGCGGCATCCCCACTGAGCCGGGGCGGCGCTCGCCCACCACCGGGTTGGACAACGTGAGCAACGTCTCGGTCATGCCATAGCGCTCGAGCACGGACACGCCGACGGAGGCCAGGCGGCGCCAGAGGTCTGCGGCGAGCGGAGCGGAGCCCGAGACGCACAGGCGGAGGCGCCCGAGCGCCGCGACGTCCGCGGAAGGGGCGAGCCGGTGGTACATCGTCGGAACCCCGAAGAACATGGTGTTCGACGATGTCGCGGCAAGGACCGCGTCCTCGTCGAAACGGTCGTAGACCGTGACGGACCCACCCGCCGCGAGGGATCCGAATACGCCGGCACACAGCCCGTGGACGTGGAAGAGCGGCAGGGTGAGGATCAACCGGTCCTCGGGGTCCCACGCCCACGCGGTCAGCAGGGACCGGACACCCGCCAGGAGCGACGCATGCGTATGGACGGCACCCTTGGGCTTGCCCGTCGTGCCCGAGGTGTAGACGATGAGCGCGTCGTCATCGGGGCTCGGCGACGGCACGCCGGCCGCCACAGAACGGTCCCCCAGCGTGACCACCTCGTCCATTCCCAGGACGGTGCTGACCCCCTCGAACACGGGATCCCCCCGCGTGTCAGTGATGCCGAGCACCGGGTCCGCATCGGCCACGACGTGCGCCACCTCCGCGTGGCTCGCGGACGGACTCAGGGGCACGAGGACCCCGCCAGCTCGCATCGCACCGAGGAGCGCCTGGACCGAAGTGAGGGAGGCGCGGCCGTGCCAGGCGACCCGTGATCCGGGGCGAACGCCCCGATCCGCCAGCGCAGTGGCGATTCGAGCGGTGCGCTCAGACAGCTGGGCGCCGACGACCCTCCGGGCACCGTCCCAGCCGTCGACCAATACCGGCACTCCGGGTCGGGCGTCCCAGTGCCCTGCCCACACCTCGAGCAGCGTCCGGCCTGGGGGTCCGTGAGCAGCCTGGTCCGGCCAGTGCCCCGGCGCGATCTCCGCCATCACCGCGGCCGATGCCAGGTCATAGTCTGGCGGTCATGACCGCTCGTCGGATTGCCATCGTTCCGCACACGCACTGGGACCGGGAATGGTACAAGTCCTACCAGGACTTTCGCCTGGCCTTGGTGGAACTCATCGATACCTTGATCCCGCTCCTCGAGCGTGACGCCAGCTATCCGCATTTCATGCTCGACGGACAGATGGCTGTCGTTGACGACTATCTCGAAGTGCGGCCCCAGGCCGAAGACCGGCTCCGTGCACTGGCAGCCTCAGGCCGCGTCAGCATGGGCCCCTGGTACATCTTGATGGACGAGTTCCTCGCCTCGGGCGAGACCATCGTCCGGAACCTCCAGATGGGCCTGCTCCGCGGCGCGGCCTTCGGCGGCGTCATGGACGTGGGCTACCTGCCCGACATGTTCGGCCACATCGCGCAGATGCCGCAGATCCTCCGTCTTGCCGGCTTGCGGGACGCGGTGGTGTGGCGAGGGGTGCCGTCAGAGGTGACACAGAACGGGTTCATCTGGGTCGCGCCCGACGGCTCCTCCGTGCGCGCCGAGTATCTGCCCGTCGGGTATGGCAACGGCGCTGCGCTCCCCGACGATGCCAAGGCACTCGTCCGGCGGACCCGCGACAACGTGGCCGAAATCGAGGAGTTCCTCACCGGGGATCTGCTCTGCATGAATGGATCGGACCACCTGATGCCCCAGCCCTGGCTCGGGCGCGTGGTCGCCGAGGCCAACGACCTGCAGGACGAATTCCACTTCGAGGTGACATCACTGGCGCAGTACCTCTCCGGGACGTCTGACGAAGGCCTGACCAGGGTCGAGGGCGAGCTGCGCTCGGGTTACCGCGCCAACATGCTCATGGGGGTCACGTCGAATCGGGTCGACGTGAAGCGCCAGGGAGCGGTGGCCGAGCGGGAGCTCGAACGCCGGGCCGAACCGCTGTGCGCGCTGTTCCAACCGGCGGCGGCCTATCCCGATCGGCTGCTCGACCTGGCCTGGCGTGAGATGGTGCGGAACTCGGCGCACGACTCGATCTGCGCGTGCTCGGTCGACGACGTCGTCGACGCCGTGCTCCACCGCTACGCCGAAGCGCGCGACATCGGGGCTGGCCTGGCCGACCGGGCGCTCAAGACGTTCGCCCGGTCGCTGTCGGACCCGGGCCACGCCGTCCTCAATGCGTCACAACGCGCCCGGTCCGGGGTCGTCGAGCTGATCGTCCCGGCCGACGGGCCGGCGCCCGAGCACGTGCAGGTGGTCTCCGAACGCGCCGGCATGCCCGGATCCATGATCCTCGACGCTGACACCGTCCGCACCGTGATGGGCATGATGCAGGGCCCGAGAATCGACGACGACGCCTGGATCCACGACGTCCGTATCGAGGACACCGACGAGGGCTTCGACATCACCATCGCAGTCGGCACCGAGGAGAAGCCGGACGTGCCCATCGCAGAAGCCAAACAGGACGTGTACACACGCCTCGGCGCCCGGCCCGACGCGGTGGTCCGGGTGGCGATGGACCAGCCCTCGACCAGGAAGATCCTGGCGCGCACGGCGGAAGTGGCCGGCTACGGCTGGCGGACCTTCGAGGCCGCACCGCTTGCACATCCTGTGGAAGCCACCGAGAACGCGGGTGCCGTGGTGCTGACCAACGGGCTCGTGCGGGTCGAGATCGACGGGGCGAGCGGCACCTTCGCCCTTGACGGGGTCGCTGGGTACGGCCGGCTGGTCGACGGTGGCGACCTGGGTGATTCCTACAACTACTCCCCGCCGCGGCAGGACACGTTCGTCGACACGCCCGAGTCCGTCGCCGTGCGGATCGACGAACGCGGACCCGTGCGTGCCAGGGCCCGCATCACAGCGACCTACGTGTGGCCGGATCACGTCGACGGCTCGTCACAGACCCGAGTGGGCGAGCACCACGTGGCGGTCGAGACCGAGGTGCAGCTCCGAGCAGACGACACGACCGTCCGGGTCACCACCAGCTTCGTGAACCCCAGCGGCGACCACCGTCTGCGCGTCCACCTCCCCCTGCCGACACCGGCCACGCACTCGGAGGCCGAGAGCGCCTTCACCGTGGTCACCCGCGGCCTCACCGCCGAGGGCCGGGCCGACGAATTCGGTCTCCCCACTGCGCCCGCCACCCGGTTCGTGTCCGCAGGGCACCTCACGGTGGCACACGAGGGCGTGTGCGAGTACGAGCTCGTCGACGTGGACGGCGAGGCCGCCACGACGCTCGCCCTGACGGTGTTGCGCTCGACGGGGATGTTGTCGCGCCTCGGAATGGCGTACCGGCCCTTCCCGGCCGGCCCGCTGACCCCAGTCGAGGGCCTTCAGATGCGGGGGAAGCGCGTGACGCTGCACTACGCACTCGCCGTGGACTGTGACGATCCCTATCGCCTGGCCGACGACGTCCTCCTCCCGCTGGAAGCGGTTCCAACCCTGGGCGGTGGGACGCGAGCCGGCTCCGGGAGCGAGCTCGCCATCGACGGCGCCGAGGTCAGTGCACTGCACCGCGTCGGCGGCGTCCTCGAGACCCGCGTCTTCAATCCGCGCGCCGAACCCACGGTCGTCTCGATCCCCGGGCGCTCCGGATGGCTGGTCGACCTGCGCGGCTACCCGCTCGAGCCCTTTGAGGGTTCCTTCGAGCTACGGCCCTTCGGCATCGCCACCGCCCGGCTGCGCGGCGACTGACTCTTCGCCGCCCCGGTTGGCGGTCAGGAGCCGTTCACCGACACCACGGAGCTCCTCGAGGTCACGGAGCACCTCTGAGATCCTCTCCCAGCGGACGTTGCGCCTGCGGTCCGCGGCAAGGCCGGTGCCGTCGGCCTCGTGTCCGGGACGCCCGCACCACCAAAGCTGGACGCGCCCGAGGTCCTTCAAGAGGCGCGGGCGGAGGGCCTTGGCGATGAACTCTCCCGGCGCCTGCTCCATCAGCACGGTGTGGAACTCGTCCGACATCAGGACCGTCCCCGGGTTGCCGATGTTGACGATGCGGTGCGCCAGATTGACCGTGGGGCCGAAGTAGTCGCCGTCGCGCAGCAGGACAGGACCGCACGCCAGGCCGACTCGCACGTCGGAGAGCAGGTCGTCGTCGGCATAGGCGTCGGCCAGGTCCAGTCCGATACGTGCGGCGTCCGCGACGTCGTCGACGACAAACATGACTTCGTCGCCGATCATCTTGACGACCCTGCCCCGAGCGCGGGTCACGATGTCGTGGGAGATCTCCTCGAAGCGGCGCACCACGGCAGCCAGCTCCTCGTCACTGAGGTGCTGGCTCAGGAGGGTGAAGCCGACCATGTCGGCGAATCCCACCGCCAAGACGGGGCTCTGACCCGGCGCCAGGCCATGGCTCCGCAACATCATGCTGCGCTGAATCCCCGCAGCCACCTGGCGACGCCAGACGAACTCCAGCAGCTTTGCCATGGCCGGGATGGTCACGTCGGCCACGCCGGCGAACGCCTCGGCTGAGAGGACCGGGTCGACCTCGGTGTTCACCATGTCACCGGGTACGAGCTCGGCCTCGGCGATCCGTGCCATCGACGACCCGATGACCCGCGCCATCTGGACGGCCGTCTCGACGTCAGCCGCACCCAACGCCTGGAGGCCTTGGAAAATCCGCACAGCTTCGAGATCGAGATCGGTGAACGCCTGCTCGTCATCGTCCACCCCGGGGAAGCCCAGGGCGCGCCAGAACCGCTCGAGCTTGTCCAGGCTCACACCGGTCAGCTCGGACACCTCGAGCCGCGAATAGCGGCGGCGGGACGGAACCAGGAGCCGGTCGGCGACGAAGAGGTCGATGACGCCGTCCGCCACGGCGCGGTCTATTTCCTCCTCGGTCGCCCCATGCATGAGAAGGATCTCCTTCACGTGCTCCAAGGCGGCCTCGCGCCGCCCGTCCTCGTCGACACCAGACAACGCGTCGTAGCTATTGAAGATGCCGCTCACGCCGGTAACCCCCGCAACAAGTCCTCGTCCCATTCGGATCGGGACGGTCGGCGCATGAGGTTCATGAGGGCGTCCGCGGGTGAGCAGCGTCCTTCGACGATGGCCTGCACCTGTTCGGCAATGGGCATCTCGACCCCGTGGGCTTGCGCCAGGCCGACCAGGGGGCCGGCGCTCTTCACGCCCTCGGCCACCATGTGCATGCCGCTGATGATCTCCGCCAGCGAGTGGCCCTCGCCGAGAGCGAAGCCCACCGATCTATTCCTGCTCTGGGGACTAGCACAGGTCGCAACGAGGTCGCCCACGCCGGCCAGGCCGCCAAAGGTCAGCACCTTGCCGCCCAGCGCGACGCCGAGGCGGCCGAGCTCGGCCAGCCCTCTGGTGATCAGCACGGCCCGCGTGTTGTCGCCCAGTCCGAGCCCGTCGCCGATGCCGGCGGCGATGGCCATGACGTTCTTGGTGGCACCGGCGATCTCGCACCCGACGACGTCGGTGCCCGTGTACGTGCGGAAGGTCCGGGTGTGCACCAACGCCTGGACGCGCTCGGCCGTCGGCTCGTCCGGCAATGCGACGACACATGCTGCCGGATGGCCCTTCGCGACCTCGCGGGCGAGGTTGGGACCCGTGAGCACGCCTGCCGCGACGTCGGGAAGGATCTCGTTGATGATTTGGGACATTCGCAGGTTTGTCCCCATCTCGATCCCCTTGGCGAGGCTGACGACCGCATCGACCGAGCCCGCGAACGGCCGGAGACCCTCCAACACCTCGCGGAATCCGTGCGACGGCACGGCCATGAACACGATGCGTGAACCCTCCAGCGCCTCCTCGAATGACGACGTCAGTGTCAGCCCTTCGGGAAGTGGGATCCCCGGCAGGTAGGTCCCGTTCTCACGCGTCGTCCGCATGGACGTCGCCAAGTCGTCTGAGCGGGCCCACAGCGTGGCGGGGTGTCCCCCGGCCACGATGCTGGCCACCGCGGTGCCCCAGGACCCTGCACCGATCACTGCCACCCGCTCGGTCATGCCCCAAGAGACTACGGCGGCCTCGCAGCCCTTTCTGCCTCCACCCCTACACTCGTCCGGGTGTCGAGGGTGATCGTGCCGTCAGCGATGGCGTCGGACCCCGACCTCGGCGTCGGTCCTGACGTCGTCTTGATCCCGGTGAAGGCGTTCGGTCAGGCCAAGCGCCGTTTGGGCGCCACACTGAGCGACCCAGAGCGTGAGCAGCTCGTGCGCACCATGGCCACCCACGTCGTGTCGGCGTGCGTCCCCCTGCCGGTTGCGGTCGTCTGTGACGACGAGGCTGTCGCGGCGTGGGCCGAGGACCTCGGTGCCGTGGTGATCTGGGCACCGGGGCACGGCCTCAACGGTGCCGTCCGGGTCGGCATAGACCGATTGGCCCACGCCGGCGCACGCCGGGTTACGGTCGCACACGGTGACCTGCCGCTGGCCAAGGGTCTCGGGACGCTGCCACCGTTCGACGGCGTCACGCTGGTGCCCGACCGGCGAGACGACGGCACGAACGTGCTGCGACTGCCTGCCGATGCCGATTTCGGGTTCGCGTACGGACCCGGCTCCTTCCGAGCCCATCGAGCCGAGGCGACACGGCTGGGGTTGGCGGTCCGAGTCCTGCGGTCCCCGGTCCTCGCGTACGACGTCGACTGGCCGGCTGACGTCAGCGAGCTCGAGTCGACGCCCTGACGCGGAACCGGGGGCCCGCAGGCCCCCGGTCCACACGTTGCATTCGTAGCGCAGCACGAGCTGCGCTCGAAGCGTCTAGCGCTTGCGAGCCCGACGAACCGGACGGCGCGCCGCCTTCTTGGCAGGAGCCCGACGCTTGGCCGCCTTGCGGGCTGGTGCCCGCTTCTTGGCGGCCTTCTTGGCCGGTGCCCGGCGCTTCGCAGCCTTGCGGGCTGGAGCCCGCTTCTTGGTCGCCTTGCGGGCTGGTGCCCGCTTCTTGGCGGCCTTCTTGGCTGGCGCCCGCTTCTTGGCGGCCTTGCGGGCTGGTGCCCGACGCTTCGCGGCCTTCTTGGCCGGTGCGCGCTTCTTGGTCGCCTTGCGAGCTGGTGCCCGCTTCTTCGCTGCCTTCCGTGCCGGTGCCCGCTTGACGGCCTTCTTGGCCGGTGCGCGCTTCACTGCCTTCCTTGCCGGGGCTCGCTTTTTCGCGGCCTTTTTGGCCGGAGCCCTTCTTTTCGCGGCTACTGCCACAGGTGCACCTCCCTAGGAGCATGGTCACTGAATAGAGGTGAAGCCTGCGCCACGCCGAGTTCCGTACCTCGTCGTGCGCACTGCCGCACCGGATTCACTTTCAAACGAGACGAAGGACGCTGATACGCCGACATCATCGACACCACCGCATCAGTTCCCACCTTCTCGATCCCCGTCACCCAAGGTCGTGCTGACACCGAGCTGCCGGCGGAAGACGCGCAAAAAACGAGACCGACAAGTCTCGCTTTGCGCGCCACACACCGTTGTGTCGCAGCACATGTCAACCCTCCCTCACACATCGGGTACACACATTCTTCTGTTATCAAGACGCTCAGGTCAAGCATCCTTTGTTCGCGACGTCATTTTGCATTCGATTGCGACGTCCGATTCATGGTCTCAACGGCATGCAAAACCGCGCGCACACTGCACACCTGCACCGTCCTTGAGGTTTCGTTGTCGTCGCATTGAGCGATATGTCCTATGGAGTTCTCGGTTCCCCAACGCAAACATCACTCACATGGAATGTGGCGTTCATGTGCATGATCAGACGGGTGATTCGTGCCTGATTTCCACCGCCGCGTTGCACGAGGTCCACCGTTTGGCGCACCACAGCATCTATGTTGGAGACGGCAGAAACGGGTGGATGTGGGCTGGCGCGCAGCGCTCCACGCTGGTGTTGGGTCCACCGCGCTCTGGGAAGACGTCTTCCCTGGTCATCCCTAATATTTTGCTCTCAGACGGTCCCGTCGTTTCGACGTCGACGAAGCCCGACGTGATGCTTTCCACCGCGACATCGCGCTGTCGCGACGGGTGGACGTTTCTCTACGACCCGAGTGGTGAAATCGATTGCCCACCGCATGTCGAACGCGTCGGGTGGTCGCCGCTGACGACCGCCGCGAGTTGGGATGCAGCCGTGGTGACCGCGGACGCCATGGTGGGCGCGAGTCGCCTCAGCGGCGCCCGAACCGGCGAGCATCACTGGACCGAACGGGCCGGAGCACTACTCTCGACGCTGCTGCACGCAGCGGCCATTGAAGACCTGTCCATGCCTGAGGTGTTGCGGTGGATCGACCGCCACACGGCTGCGCCCGCTCTCGAGATCCTGACCGCCAGGGCGGGAGACGATGTGCCGGCGACGGATCTGCTGTCCGGCATCGTCGCGACCGACTCCCGTGAGCAGTCAGGGATCTGGTCGACGGCTTCGGGCGTGCTTGCCGCCTACCGGACCGCGGGAGCACTGGCGTCGACGACCGCGCCGCCCCTCGATCTCGACTCCTTCTGTCGAGGTGCCAACACGCTGTACATCTGCTCGACCGGACGCCGGCAGCGCCAATTCGCGCCGCTCGTGGTCTCCGTCATCGGCGACGTGCGCGATGCCGCCTACACCCGGGCGCGCGACCTATGGTCTCGGTGGGCCGCCAACGCTGCTCGCGCTCGACGAGGTGGCCAACATCGCACCGATCCCGGACCTCCCCTCTATGGTCAGCGAGGGGGCCGGTCAGGGGTTGTTGGTGCTGGCCTGCCTGCAGGACCTCTCCCAGGCTCGGGGTCGCTGGGGCGTTGCAGCTGACGGGTTCCTCTCCCTCTTCGGCACCACGGTCGTCCTGCAGGGAATCGCCGACACCGCCACGCTGCGTGACATCAGCGCACTGGCGGGCCGGCACGAGGTGCCGAAGACGACGATCAGTCATTCGGTGGGACGGTGGGGCCGGATCCATCCGGCGTCGTCGGTGGGGACTTCCCGTGAGGAACGCCTCCCCGTCGAATCCATCGCACGCGGCGCGGCCGGCCATGCGCTCGTCCTGGGTCCGGACAAGGACGTCGTCGGCGTCACACTGACCCCGGCGCACACGCCACTCGCCGTGGCGCGAGATGGTGTCCCCGGCGCGCGATCGCGGGCGCTCGCGCTAGCGCCCCAGACCCAGCTCGACCGTCACCGGGTCACGCCGGCCCAAGCGGGCCCGTGCCGCCTCCACCTGTCGCAGGGCGGTGAGATGGTGGGCCAGACGCGCCGGTCCAAGTCCGGCCAGCTTGTCGCGGGGCACACCGAGCGGCTCCGCGCACCGGTGCAGGTCCCATCGATCACGGTAGGCCTCGACGGTCCTGGCGGCGCCCACCCACACCTCGTGCTCGACCGGGTCGACCGGTCGTGGACCGAGCGCGCGCAGCAGGTGCGGACCCGGTACGGCGTCGCTTCGTTGACGGAGCGGCTCGGCGACCCCGACCGGAGCCCCGGGCATCCAACAGCCGACGTCGCGGTCGACCGATGCGCCGTCGGCTCCTTGCCGGGCGCCCGTAGCGAACGCCGAGACGACGTCACGCCGGTGAGCGCCGCCGTGCGGCGTCACCGAGAGGACGCCGGCCACGCAGTGCTCGTCGAGCGCCCCGAGGCCCCGGGCGTTCGGGCTCCACGGCGAGAGGACCGCCGGCCTCCGCCGCCCGGCGCCGCCAATCCCCGACCGCCTCGGCATAGTCGAGGCCGGTCGGCTTCGACGGACGTGTGGCGGCCCAGGCGACACGGTGACGGGCACCGGTCTCGTAGATACGGCGACGGATGTCGGCGCCGCGGGACGAGAACTCCCCTATCAGCTCCGGCGCGATCCCCACGACCTCGGCGGTGCGCCCCGGTGGCGGCGCCGTCCAGCGGACGCCGATGCCCGCACGCAGCTGCGCCTCGTAGACCGCAGAGGCAGCGTGTCGGTGCGCATCGAGCCCGCGCCGGTCGCAGGCCGACCAACGGCCATCTTCTCCGTGCACGAGATTGGCCATCACGACATGGCTGTGCAGGTGTGGATCGCCGTTGCGGCTGACCGCGTGCGTGAACTGCCCCGCCACCGTGCCGCTGGTCCCGATCACGACCCGTTCGGCTCCGTCCCGTCGCACGGCCGACACCCCGTGGCGTTCCAGGTACGCCAGCGCACCCGCCACCGCCGCTTCGTGCGCCTCGACCACCTGACGTGCCACGTCGGGGCCACCCAATGCGAAGAGCACGCTCGCCGACTTCGGCGCGCTGAACGTCAGGTCGAACGCGGCAACGGTGACCCGGTCCGAACCGATCGGCCGCCCTGTCGCCGGATGCTGGCCCGCCAGCATGCGGCGCACGCCCACGTCGTCGAGCGGACCGCTCAGCCCCAACCCGGCGGCGGCCGTGCCGGTCCATCGTGGGGGCACCGGCACCGGGGAGCTCACGGCCGACGTCGGCGAGGTAGTAGTCGGCGCCGTCCCGCCTCACGCCGTGAACCCCGAGCACACCCGGGGAACGGTCGTCAGATGCGGCGCAGCTCCACGACCGGAATGACCCGGTCGCCGGCCGTCTTCTCGTAGTCGGCGAAACCGGGCTGCGCGGCCACCTGGGCGGCATAGAGGCGGTCGCGCTCGGGGCCGGTGACCGGCGTGGCCACGGCGCGGAACTTCTCCGTCCCCAGCTCGACCCCCACCTCTGGATGCGCCAACAGGTTGTAGTACCAGTCGGGGTTTCACCCGCGCCTTGGAGGCGACGACGAACATCCGGTCGCCCTCGAGCAGCGAGACGAGCGGGTTCACCCGCTCCTGCCGGACTTGGCGCCCGTGGTGGTGAGCAGGACCACCGGCGCGTCGCCGAACGCTCCCACCTTGCCCTGGTTGGCCCGGAACTCGGCGATGATCGGAGCGTTGTATGACATGGGGCGGACCCTAATAGCGGGCCAGCACCCGCCGGGCCGCGTCGGCGGCCAGTCCGGTCAGAGAAGGCGGGCTGACCACGCGGGCGGCGGGGCCGAGCTGGAGCAGGAGACGCTCGAACCACGCCATCCCCGAGACATCGAGCACGACACCGGTCACGGTGCCGTCGTCGTCTCGCGCCACGGCTCGGACCGGGACCGATTCTGGTACCCACCCGGCGCCCGCCCCGAGGCGCAACTGCACCTCCACCGCGCCCGGACCCGGCACGAACATCTCCTCGAGCGGCCGGTCCCGCACGGCACCCGCTGCGACCCCGTCGCCGACGTCCACGTCGCGCACCGCGCCGATCCGGTCCACCCGGAACCGGCGCATGTCACCGGCCCGGTGACAGTACGCATCGAGATACCAGTGCCCATCGATCGTGATCACCTGCACCGGCTCCACCACGCGGGTGGTCAGCTCGTCACGCGATCCCGAGAGGTAGTCGATCGACACGGCACGCCCCGCCTCCGCCGCCGCCCGCACCTCGGCCAGGTGCGCCGGTGCGTCCACGTCCAACCCGACCACCTCACGCGACCCCAGCGCCGCGTCCAGCTTGGCCAAGGCCCGGCGCAGCGCGTCGTCGTCGGATCCGGGCACCGCCAGCAGCAGCCGGGCCGACGCCGCCACGGCGAAGCCCTCCGCCGGCGTGAGCCGCCGCGGCCGGGCGTATTCGGCCGGCAGGAAGGCCCGCACCGAGTGCTCCGACACCTCGATCTCCATCAGCGTGTCGGGCGTGTACGGCGGCGTCCCGCAGCACGCCGCCAGCTCCAACTCCGCCACCAACTCCTTCTCGTCCATGCCGAAGCGCCGCGCCACCTCGGCGACGGGCGCCTCCCCCACCTGCGCCAGCCATCCGATCACGGCGAGCAACCGTCGCAGGCGCCGGCTCGTCTCGGCTCCGGGGGCGGATCTGGGTCCGGCCGCCGCGTCGGCGTCGCCCACGTCGGACGCGGCGGGCACGACCGGATCCGCCCCGAGTGTGTGCTCCTCGCGCACGAGCACGTCGAGCCACGCGGCGAGCTCGTCTCGGAACGACGGCGGCTCGAGGATCGTGGCGTGATCGAACAGGCCGAGCACCCACGAGCGGATCGAGGCGAACGACGACACGCTGAGCACGAAGTCGACCGACCCATCATCGGCCCGGGCGACCACCTTGTCCTCACCGACCTCGTCGATGACCCGGCGTGCCTCGAGCGCGTCGACGCAGATGCGCATGGCGACGGCGTCCTCGCCCTCGGCCTCCCATGGCTCGTCGGGCAACGCCGCCTTGACGTCGACTTCGGGCACCTCGGTGCTGCGGCTCCCGGCCTCGCCGCGGATCACGTCGCCGTCGATCCGGTCGACCCTGAACGTACGCACGCCCTCGCGCTCGACGTCCCACGCCACCAGGTACCAGTGGCCGAAGCGGAACCACAGACCGAGCGGCGCCACGACACGGGGCGCGCCGCCTCGATACGCGAATGTCGCCGTCGCCCGGGTGCGCACCGCCTCGAAGAGCTCGACCAGCGCGGCCGGCGGGACGAGCGACGCAATGGGCCGGACGTCGCCGAGACCCGCCGCGCCCAACTTCAACAACGCATCCCGGCCACTAGGATCGCCCAGGTGGACGCCGGCGACGGCGAGGTGGAGCGCGACCTGCTCGTCGGGTTCGAGATCCAGGTCGGGCAGATAGAAGGACTCTCGATCGATCCGGTAGCCGTACTGCTCGTGGCCCGGCAGCCGCTCGGTGAGGACGGGGATGCCCTCGTCACGCAGCAGTCGCTTGTCCCGCTCGAACGCCTGGCGGCGCGCCGCGTGCTCCGAGGGATAGCCCGGGACCTGGTGTGCGATGGCGTCGAGCGTCAGCGGCTGGGCGGCCTCGAGCAGGACGAGGACGAGGTCGGTGACGCGCTCGAGCCGATCGAGCTTCGGGGGGGCCTCCATCGTCCAGAGCCTACGACGGCATGATCGCCGCCTCGCACCCCTTCGACTGGCACCTCCATCTGTTCTGGCTGCTCGTCCTCCCCGTCGTGCTCTTCCTCTATTTCCGGGCCGTCGGCCACGACGCCACGCCGCGCCAGAAGCTGCTCTTCGTCGTCGGCATCATCGTCTTGGTGTGCTCGGTGACCTGGCCCCTGGGCGACCTCGCGGCGCACTGGCTGCTGATCGCCCTGGTCCTCCAGCGGTTGTTGCTCACCCTCCTCGTGCCGCCACTGCTCGTCCTCGGCACGCCGAGACCCCTCATCGCCCGGCTGACCCGACCCGCTCCCGTCGACGCCGTGCTGCGCGTCGCCGTGCGGCCCGGGCCCGCCGTGGCCATCGTCACCGTGATCGCCGTCGCCACGCTGACCACGGGCGCGGTGAGCCTGGCGGCCCGCTCCGACGTGGCCCGGGTCGTCATCGAACTGGTGGTGCTCGCCTCGGGCTTCGTCCTGTGGGCCCCGGTGCTGACGGAGCTCCCGGGGGCGCCACGACTGTCTCCGTTGGGCCGCGGCGGCTACCTGATCGTCCAGTCGATCGTGCCGAGCTTCCTCTCCATCGTGTGGATCTTCGCCCGCCACTCGCTGTACCCCGCCTACAGCCATCGGGGCACCGTGGTGGGCCTGTCCCCGCTGCTCGATCAGCAACTGGCCGGCTTCCTTGCCAAGCTCTCGACGATCGCCGTGTTGTGGACCGTGGCCTTCGTGATCATGACCCGGGCGCAGTCGGCTGACGACTCGGGCAAGGGCGAACCGCTCATCTGGTCCGACGTGGAACGGGAGATCGAGCGGGCGGAGCGCCGGGAGCGGCGGCACGGGACGCCGCCGGCGACGTGATGGTGCACAATGGTGGACCTATGGGTGCAATGGTGATGGTCCGTGTCCGCGCCCAAGCGGACACGGCGGGACGAGCGACGGCGCCGTCTCGGACAGAACTTCCTTCGGCCTGACGTCGCGGACACGCTGGTCGCCGACGCGGCGATCGACCCCGGGGGGCTCGTCGTCGACATCGGTGCAGGCGCCGGCGCGTGCACGTTCGCGTTGGCGCGCCACGAGCTCGAGGTCGTGGCGCTCGAGAAGGACCCACACTGGGCTGGCATCCTGCGTGACGAGGTCCGGCGGCGCGGGCTCCACAACGTCACCGTCGTGTGTCGCGACGCACTGGACTACCGGCTGCCGCGGCGCCCGTTCCGCGTCCTGAGCTCGCTGCCTTTCGGTGCCACTACGGCGATCCTGCGCCATCTGCTCGACGACACGCAGAGCGGACTGGAGCGGGCGGACCTCGTCGTCCAATGGGAGGTGGCACGCAAGCGGGCCGCCGCGCCGCCGACGACGCTGCTGTCGACCTCGTGGGCGCCCTGGTGGTCCTTCGACGCGGGCCGGCGCATCCCGGCCACGGCGTTCCGGCCCGTCCCGGCCGTCGACGCCGGGGTGCTGCGGGTGACACGCCGAGTGCCGCCCCTTCTCCCCGAGCACATGGTGAGTGCCTATGCGGACTTCGTCCGCCGGGAGTGGCGGTAGCGTCTCCTCCTCGTATGGAGGAGTCGTGGTCCGTGCCCGACGTCTACCTCCTGACCGATGGACCCGAGGGCACCGTCGCCGTCCCCCACCTGGCGCTCGCCTTCGGCCCGAGCGGTCTCGCGCTGGACAAGGCCGACGGCGGCGCCGTCTGGGCCAGCGGGTGGGACGAGCTCGAGGCGATGGCGCCGGTCGAGCGCTCGGAGCTGCCCGACGGCGGTGCGGGCGTGGTCATCGTCGTCGTCGAGCGCGGCGAGGGGTCGCGCCGGCACCGGTTCGTACTGGCGACCGACGATCCGGTCGGGACCGAGGCTCACGTACGCGGCAGCGCCGCGGCCCACGGATTGCGGACGAACCGGACCCGACCGCCGTCTCCAAGGCACTCACCGCCCTGATCGTGCTGGCGCTGCTGGCCACGATGTCGGTGCTGCTCTTGTCAGCCGTGCACGTCATCCACTTCTGAGCGCGACGGTCAGGCGAGCGAGGCGCCCCGGAGTTCGTCGAGCGAGAGTTCCGCCGTCTGGTTGCCACCGCACTGCGGGCAGTGCTCGACATGGCGCCAGGAACGCAGGAGCCGCGTGCCTTCAGAGTTCAAGAGGACGACGAAGGACTCGGAGATGGGATCGATCTCGAGGCCGTAGTAGGCCCGCCATGCGGTGGTGGCAGCATGCGCGTCGAGTGCCAGGCCCTTCAGGACGCGACGGAACCGCATCTTCTCGGTGTCGAAGATCCACGTACTGTGGCAGGACTCCAGTACAAACAATGCGTCGTCCGTGGGGGGGACCACGTCGCAGATCATGCCCGATCCTTTACCGGGTTCGGCGTCGAATCCACCTCAGGTCCGTTACAAACGTGTGACAGTTTCTGTTTGCCCAGGTGAACTCCTATTGTGGGCCTGCGTCGTGCTTCCGTCCGACCACCAGCTCCCGTTTCGTGCAGAGCTGGCGCAGGACGGCGCAGAGGACAATCCGGGTGTCCGCAGGATCGACGACCTGGTCGACCAGACCCCGCTCCGACGCCGGCCACGGGTTCAGATAGGTCTCCTCGTAGGCCAGCTCCTGGTCGGCCCGGGCGCCGGCATCGAGGCCCCGGTGCAGGATCTGCACGGCTCCCGAGGCCCCCATGACCGCCACCTCTGCCCCGGGCCACGCCAGGCAGATGTCGTTGCCGATCCCGCGTGAGTCCATGACGATGTAGGCGCCGCCGAAAGCCTTGCGCAGGATCAGGCAGAGCCTCGGCACGCTCGCCTGGGCATAGGCAAACGCGAGCTCGGCCCCGTGGCGGATCATCCCCCGCCACTCGAGGTCCTTGCCCGGCAGGAAGCCGGGCGTGTCCACCAGGCTCACGATGGGCAGGTTGAAGGCGTCGCACAGGCGGACGAAGCGCGCAGCCTTCTGCGAGGCCGCGATGTCGAGCGTCCCCGCCAAGATCCGCGGCTGATTCGCCACGAACCCCACCGGCATCCCGCCCAGGCGGGCGAACGCGGTCACGATCTGGCCGGCCCACCGCGGCCAGATCTCTCGGAATTCACCGTCGTCGCACACCTCCCGCAGGACGTCGCGGCAGTCGTAGGTCGCGGCCTTGCGATCCGGGATCACGGTGCGCAGATCGGGTGTCGAGCGCAGCACCGAGTCGCTCACCGGCGCCATCGGCGGGATCTCGTCGGTGCTCGACGGCAGGTACTCCAACAACTCCGCCACCGCACCGTCGACGTCGTCGGACTCCACGGCACACAGCCCGCTGGCCGTGGCGTGCATCGCCGTCCCACCGAGCTTGCCCAGCCCCACCCGGATGCCCGTGAACTCCTCCACCATCTGGGGCCCGGACACGAACGCCACCGCGTCCGAGCTCATCACGACGAGGTCCGCCAGCCCGAGCAGCAGCGCCGGCCCCGACACCACCGGCCCGGTCGCGGCCACGATGACCGGTACCTGGCCACTGCAGCGCGTGATGGCGGCGGCCGCCTGACCCCACCCGTGCAGGGCCGACACCCCGTCGCCCACGTCGGCGCCGCTCGATGCGACGAAGAACACGAACGGGATCCCCAAGTTCCGAGCCTGGTCCGCCGCCTGAGCCAGGCGCACCCCGTCGGCGTGGGTGATGGCGCCCCGCTTCATGGAACCGAGCGAGCGGCAGATGACCGCATTGCGCCCGCCGATCCGCCCGACCACCGACGTGACGGCGCCGACGATTCCCTTGCCGACGTCGGCATCGGTGGCGGTCGTCATTGCTGTCGAATGTAGACCAGCCCCTCCGACCGTTCTCCCGCCGATGTTCTCCATCGACCACGTCGGCCCCGACCAACGCCGAGCTGGCCCGCCTCTCTGACACCGAGCTCATGGAGGAGGCCGCCGCGACGTCGCGGGCGCTGGCCTCTTTGGCGGGACGCTTCGTGCTGCTCGGCGCCGAGTTGGACCGGCGCGAGGGCTGGCGGGCCGAGGGTGCGACCTCGCTCGAGTCCTGGATGGTGGAGCGCTGCGGGGTCTCGGTCCCGACGGCGCGTGCGTACGCCGCGGTCGGCTCGGCCCTCTTCGACCTGCCCCACCTGGCCTCGGCCCTGTGCGAGGGCACGCTCAGCTTCGACAAGGTCAAGGCGGCAGCAGTCGGTGCGAGTCCCGAGCGCGACGCCGAATTGGTCGAGGTGGCCAAGGACGTCTCGGTCCGCGAGCTCACCGAAGTGGCCCGCTCGTCTCGGGGTCGCTCCGAAACAGAGGCCGAAAGCCGAGCACGAGGCCCGCTCGCTGCGCTTCAACGACACGCTGCGCACGCTCAGTGCCCAGCTGCCCGAGGCGTCCTATGTGGCGGTGCGGGCCTGTCTCGAGGCGAGGGCGCGGACTTATCCCTCCGACGGGGAGACCGGCTGGGACCACCGCCTGGCCGACGCCCTGGTCGAGGTGCTCACCAATGGGTCCGGATCACGTCCTTCGAGCGGAGGATCTCGGTCCCGTCTCGTTCCGAGTCCCTTCGTCGTGGTGGCCCACACCCCACTCGAGATTCTCCTCGACGCCCGCTCCGAGCTCTGCGCCGAGCTCGAGCGCGGCGGCCTGATCAGCGCAGAGACACTCCGGCGCCTGGCCTGTGACGCCACGCTCATCGTGGCCGTCGACGACGACGTCGGCCACACCCTCTATGAGGGCCGGGCCACGAGGGACCCGAGCGAGACCCAGCGCCGAGAGCTCCGGCGCCGAGACCGCCACTGTCGCTTCCCGGGCTGCGCCAACGCCACCTTCACCAACGCCCATCACCTCGATCCGTGGACCCCGCGCGGCCCGACGGACCTTCCGAACCTGGTGTTGCTCTGCGCCCACCACCATCACCGGGTCCACGCCAAGGAGTGGAAGGTCTCGGGCAACGCCAACGAGGAGCTGCAGCTTCGTCGGACCGACGGGCCGGGTCATGGTGTCGCGGCCCTCGCCGCTGTGGACGAGGATCAGCCGGCGCCAATGATTGAGGGGTCGGCGCTCAGCCTCTCTGGCGGGATGGCACCAAAGAAGAGGTAAAGGGATCGGCGCCGGCCCGGCGCCAGGGTCCCGAGCGCCCGCCCGACTTCTCCCACAGCGCCAGGCGCTCCACCGTCATGGTCCGGTCCGAGGACTTGCACATGTCGTAGACGGTGAGGGCGGCCACCGAGCAGGCGGTCATCGCTTCCATCTCGACGCCAGTGCGGTCGACCGTCTCGACCTGCGCCTCCACCTCGACGTAGTCGTCCCCGATGGAGAAGTTGATCCCGATCGAGCCCACGAGGACGGGGTGGCACATCGGGATGAGCTCGGCGGTGCGCTTGGCCGCCTGGATCCCGGCGATGCGGGCCGCCGCCAGCACATCTCCCTTGGTGATGGCGTTGTTGGCCACCTTCGTGGTTGTCTCGGGGAGCATCGAAACCCGGCAGCGGGCCAGGGCCCGGCGATGCGTGGGCTCCCGTGGTGTGACATCGACCATCCGGGCGCCTCCGAGCGGGTCGAGATTGGCCAGCATGCGGTCGGACACGAGCAAGGAGTCTATGACCTGGGAGGACCGTCGGCCGCCGTCGCCTGACCTCGGCGCGGCGGGTAGACTTGGCAGTCTCAGGCGGTGAGTGCCAATCGATGGAGGAGTCCAGTGCCGACCTATGAATACTCGTGCACGTCGTGCGGGCATCGGCTCGAGGCCGTTCAGAAGTTCTCGGACGACCCGCTGACCGAGTGCCCCGAGTGCGGCAGTGCACTGCGCAAGGTCTACGGCGCGGTCGGGATCGTCCTCAAGGGCAGCGGCTTCTACAAGACGGACTCACGCGCCGCGGCCAAGTCCAACGGCTCGAAGTCCGACGTCGACGGAGTCGGCGGACAAGGCTCGGCACCGAAGAGCGCGGAGAAGGCTGACGCAAAGAGCAGCGACAAGGGCGGGGACTCCCAAAGAAGGCTGACGCCAAGCCGGCCGCCTCGACAGCCAGCTCGAGCTAGTCGCCGCTGAGGGCCATCTCGGCGATGGCCAGGGTCTGCCCGGCCGCCACGCCGGGAAGCCAGCGCAGATCCGAGCCGATCGCAACGACGGACTGCAGCATCCGCTGCAGCGTCGAGGCCACGGTGACCTCGCGCACCGGCTGACCGAGCGTGCCGCCCTCAATCAGCAGCCCCTCCGCCCCCACCGAGAAGTCCCCGCTCACCGGGTTGACGCCCGAGTGGATGCCGGTCACCGATTGGACATAGAGGCCCTGGCCGACCGAGGCGAGGATCTCGTCCTGTCCCTTCGAGCCCGGCGACAGCACGAGCGCCCGGCAGCCGGCCGACGGCGTGCCCGGCGAAGCCGCCGCGGACCGCAGAGCCCGTCGAGGCCTCCCCGGCCCGGCGCGCCGAGACCGTGTCGAAGACGAACATGCGGAGCACGCCGTCTTCGATCAAGCACGTTGCGCCGGCACGCCAATCCCTCGCCGTCGTGGGTGGCGCCGCGCCGTAGGCCCGGAAGTCGGTGGGATCGTCGACCAGGGTGACAGCCGGGGCCGCCACCGACTCGCCGACCCGCCCGGCGAAGAACGAGCGGCCCTTCACCAGTGCCTCGCCGGAGAGCGCGCTGACGCCACGACACCCAACAGGGTCGAGACCACCCGTGGATCGAACACCACCGTGCACTGCCCCGAGCGCGCCTTCTGCGCGCCGAGCATGCGAGTCGCGCGCAGGACCGCGTCGTCCATCGCCTCGTCCGGTATCAGTTCGCCCGGTCCGCGCCCGACGCTGAAACCGGCGCCGGTCTGGGTGTCGGCTCCCTCGCCGACGATGGCGTCGACCGAGAGGAACGCGTTGGTCCGGCGCCGGTACGACGAGATGCCGGTCGTGGTGACGAGCGCCACCTCCACCCGGCTGTCGGAGTAGTCGGCCGAGGAGACCTGGCGGACTCGGGGGTCAGCGGCACGCGTCGCCCGCTCGAGCTCGAGTGCCAGTGCGACCTTCTTCTCCATCGGCGTCGAGGCCACGCCGTCGTCCCACAGGTCGAGCTCGACCGCCTCGACACCGTCGGGCTCGGCCAGCACCACGTCCGGGTCCGGAGTGGCGAAGCGCGCGTTGTCGCGGGCGTCGGCCAGGGTGGCCGTCAGCACGGCCGGATCGAGGGACCCCGCCCAGGCGAAGCCGACCTGGCTCCCCGCTCCCCGGGTCCGTCGACGAGCACGCGGATGCCCACGCCCGACGAGTCGGCGGAAGTGAGCGACTCCACCTCGCCTTCGTAGGCCCGCACTTCGTTCTCCGTCCCGCGGGTGGCGTAGACCTCCATGCCTTCGCCCGGGCGCGCCTGGGCGACGACCGAGTTGGCCAGCTCGAGCAGATCGCCGTCGCTCACGCCGTACCCCCGAGCGTGACGCCGGTGATGCGCAGCGTCGCCTGCCCGCACCCCACGGGCACGCTCTGTCCGTCCTTGCCGCACGTGCCCGGCGTCATGTCGAAGTCGGTCGCCACCGCGTCGATGCGCCGCAGCACCTCGGGTCCGTTCCCGATCAGGTTCGCATCGCGCAACGGCTCGGTGATGCGACCGTTCTCGATCAGATAGGCCTCGGTGGTGCCGAACACGAAGTCGCCGGTGGCGGTGTTGACCTGGCCGCCGCCGAGCTTCTTGATGTACACGCCCGAGGGGGTCTGGGCGACGATTTCGTCGGGGTCCTCGGTGCCGGCGAGGAGATAGGTGTTGGTCATCCGGACCATGGGCAGGTGCTGGTAGCTCTGCCGGCGGCCGTTGCCCGACGAGGCGCGTCCCTCCTTGCGGGCCCGCAGCCAGTCCCACATGTAGTCGGTGAGGACGCCGTTCTCGATGAGCACGTTGCGTGCCGGCGCGTGTCCCTCGTCATCGATGTCGAAGTTGCCCCACTCACCGAGCACGGTGCCGTCGTCGACCAGGGTGACGAGCGGACTGGCGACGAGCTCGCCGATCTGACCCGTGTAGACCGACGCATCCTTCACGATGTGGTCGGCCTCGAGACCGTGCCCGCAGGCCTCGTGGAACAACACGCCGCCACTGCCGCCGGCGAGCACCACCGGCACCTCGCCCGAGGGTGCCGGCCGGGCCGACAGCTTGGTCAGTGCGCGGTCCGCGGCCCGGCGAGCGATGTCCTCGACCCGGTGCCGCTCGAAGATCTCGAAACCCTCGGTGCGGGCCACCGACTCGTACGCGGTCTGCAGCCCGGTGTCACCGTTGGCCACGCAGACGACGTTGAAGCGGGTCCGGATCTGGTCGTCCTGGGCGAAGAGACCCTCGGAGTTGGCGACGAGCAGGCGGCGATGGCTGTCGCCACAGCCGACCTGGACCTGGGTGATGGCATCCCCACTGGCGCGCGCCGCCTCGTCCGCCCTGGTCAGCAACTCGAGCTTGCGCGCCTTGTCGACCGTCTCGGGCGCGGTGCGGTCGCCGCTGCCGTGGGCGCTCAGCGCGTCGAGGGCCACCGTCCGCACGCCGCCGTTCCCCTGGTGGGCGACGGCCGCCGCCGCCCTGGCAGCAGCCAAGAGGCCGGGCTCGCTCAGGTCGGCCGTGTGGGCGAATCCGGTCGTCTCGCCGTCGACGACCCGGATCCCCGCCCCCCGCGACCGCCCCGAGGACAGCTCCTCGACCCGGCGGTCGTCGAGCATCGCGCTGGCGCTCACGGCGTCCTCGGCGAACACCTCGGCCATGTCGCCACCCCCCGCCAGGGCGGAGGAGAGCACGCGTTCGAGCACGTCAGAGTCGATGAGGGCGGTGTCGGGCACGGCGGTATCGTACCTGTCGTGTCCGCCGATCCATCCGCCACCACCGCGGGCCACGGGCCGCACGCGGGCCTGAGCGCGCAGCTCGAGCTCACCGTGCGCGACGAGGACACGGCAGAACGCTTCCTTTCGGGCGACGTCCCCGTCCTGGCCACCCCCCGGCTCATCGCGCTGTGCGAAGAGGCGACCTGCCGCGCCACCGACGGGCACCTGACCGATGCCCAGTCGAGCGTCGCCACCCGAGTGCAGTTCGACCATCTCGCTCCGGTCGCCGTCGGCTCGGTGGTGCTGGCCGAGGCGACCTTGGTCAAGGTCGAGGGCCGCCGCCTCGATCTTCACCGTCTCGGCCGCCCGCCTCGAGCTCGACGGCGGCGGACTTGTCGGAGCCGGGCGCGTGACCCGGGTCGTCGTGGACCGGGCCGCCTTCTTGGCCAAGGCGGACGTGACGGGCAAGCCCTGACGTCGGGCCACGCGCGCTCCTCGCGGGGGCGGGTCCGGTCGTCGCCGCCTTCGCAACGTTCGGCCTCTTCTGGGGTAGCTGGGCCGTGATGCTGTTCAACATTCAGCACGCCTTCGGCCTCAACGACTCCCAACTCGGCGTGTTGCTGGCGGTCGCCATCGCCGTCGCCGGCGCATCGAGCGCGGTCATGGCCCACCTGTGCGACCGCGTGGGCGCACGGCGGCTCCTGTGGATCGCCATGCTCGCCTGGTCCGTGCTGCTGTGCGTGTTGGCGGCCATGCCCGACAAATGGGACTTCGCCGTCGCGCTCGGTGCTGACCGAGATCGCCGGCGGCTCCATCGACACGGCCATGAACGCCGAGGCCTCGCACCGCCTCGTCGAACACCCCTCCGTGCTCGTGCGACTGCACGCCCTCTTCAACACCGGCGCGTTGGTGGGGGCCGCCATCGCCGGACTGGTCATCCACGCCGGCGTGTCGTGGCGCTGGATCTGGCCGGGCATCGCCGTCGTGGCTCTGGCGGTCGGGCTGTGGGCCGCCGCGACCGATCCCGGCACGCCCATGGCGGCGGCCTCGCCCGGATCCCACAGCGGCCACCCGTTGCGACGACTCCGGCGTGACGGCCTGTTGCTGTTGCTGGTGGTCTTCGCCCTTGCCGAGATCACCGAGGGCGGCGTCGACACGTGGGGCGTCCTCTACCTGCGCAATCACCTGGCCACGGGGGTGCTGCTCGGTGCGGGGGCCTATGTGGTGGGCCAGGCGGTGGCGGCGACGACCCGGGGGGCGGGCGGGACGCTGCTCGGGAGGCTCTCGACCCGGCATGCGCTGATCGTCGGCGGCTGCGTGGCCGGCGGCGGCATCCTGCTCGAGTCGCTGACGTCGTTCTCGGGCCTGGCCGCGGTCGGGTTGGCGCTGGGAGCGGGGGGCGCGTCCTTGTTCTGGCCCCTCGTCATGAGCACCGTCAGCCGGCGGGCGAGCCAGGTGGTGAGCGCCGTCGGGACGTTCACGGCGGCGGGCTACGTGGGCTGGGTGGCGGGCGCGCCCATCGTCGGCTGGATCTCCCAGACGTTCGGGGCCGCCCGAGGGTTGCAGGTCCTCGCCCTGGCCGCGTTCGGCGTCGCCGGCTGCACCCTGCTCAGCGGCGGCTGGGCCCGTGACGAAGGGGCGGCGGGCGTGCCACGGGGTAGCGTGGGCCGACTGCCATGATCCTGCACAGCATCGAGACGCCGGCCGACGTCAAGGGCCTGAATTACGAGGAGCTCGACGAGCTGAGCGCCGAGATCAGGAGCTTCATCGTCGACACGGTGACCACCACGGGCGGCCACCTGGGGTCGAACCTGGGGGCGGTCGAGCTGACCCTGGCGGTGCACCGGGTCTTCGACTCGCCCCGTGACGTCATCTTGTGGGACACGGGTCACCAGGCCTACGTGCACAAGCTGCTGACGGGCCGCCGCTACGGGTTCAAGAACCTGCGCTCGGCCGGCGGGATGAGCGGCTATCCGAACCGTTCGGAATCGGAGCACGACTGGATCGAGAACAGTCACGCCTCGACGGCGTTGTCCTACGCGCACGGGATCTCCTCGGGCTTCGCCCTGCGCGGCGTGGGGGCCGAGCGCCGGGTGGTGGCGGTAGTCGGCGACGGCGCCCTGACCGGTGGAATGGCCTACGAGGCGCTGAACAACCTGGGTCATTCCCGCCGGCGCGTGGTGATCGTGCTCAACGACAACGGCCGGTCGTACGCGCCGACGGTGTCGCAGCTGTCGCAATCGCTGACGTCGCTGCGGCTCAACCCGACGTACACGGCGGCCCGTGAGCGCCTGCGGTTGCGTCTGCGAGAGCTGCCGGCCTTCGGCGAACTGGCCTACTCGGGCGTGCACTCGTTGACGAGCGCGGTGCGCGAGATGGTGGCCCCGCACACCTTCTTCGAGGCACTCGGTGTCCGCTATGCCGGACCGATCGACGGTCATGACATCGAGCACATGGAGCAGGCCTTCACCAACGCCGCCGAGTGGGACGGTCCGATCGTGGTCCACGTCCTGACCAAGAAGGGCCGGGGGTACGCGCCGGCCGAAGAGGACGAGGTGCAGCGCCTGCACGACGTCAAGGCGACGCCGTCGGTGGCGTACGAGAACACCGTCGGGAGTTCTGCGGGTCGCGGCGTCGGGGGCTCGACAGGCTCGGACAGCGGCGGGCTCGCCTCGCCCGGTTCCGTGCCTGAAACGGCGGCGGTCGACGAGGCCGTGCCGCGTGCGGCGACATATACGGACGCGTTCTCCCGCGCGCTGCTGGCAGCGGCCGAAGAGGACCCGCGCGTGGTGGCGTTGACCGCGGCGATGCCGGGCCCCACGGGACTGCTGACCTTCCAGGCCCGCTACCCCGATCGCTTCTTCGACGTCGGCATCGCCGAGCAGCACGAGGTGACGTCGGCGGCGGGCATGGCCATGGCGGGATTGCGCCCGGTGGTCGCGGTGTACTCGACGTTCTTCGCCCGTGCCTTCGACCAGGCCAACCTCGACGTGGGACTGCACGGCTGCCCGGTGGTCTTCGTCCTCGACCGGGCCGGCATCACCGGTGACGACGGGCCTTCCCACCACGGCGTCTTGGACATGGCCCTGGCCCTGGCCATCCCCGGCATGACGGTGTTCGCACCCTCGTCGGCCGAAGAGGTCGAGCCCATGCTGCAGACGGCGCTGTCGCTGCCCGGTCCCTCGACCATCCGGCTGCCCAAGACCGCACCCCGGCACGTGGCGGCCTGTGACGTGGGTTCGGGGCTCGAGGCCCGGCAACTGCGGGCGGGCGACGGTTCGGTCTGCCTGCTCGGCGTGGGCAAAGCGGTCGGCGCCTGCATGAACGCCGCCGACGAGTTGGCGCTCGAGGGTCTCGACGTGACGGTGTGGGACGCCCGGGTGGTGTGCCCGCCCGACGTGGACATGCTGGCCGACGCCGCACGGCACCGCCTGGTGGTGACCGCCGAGGACGGCGTGCGTCACGGGGGTGCCGGGACCTTCCTCCTCGATGCGATGGTCGTCGCAGGTCGAGTCGACCGGGCTCCCGGTGCCGAAGATGCGCGTCCTCGGCATCCCGCGCCAGTACCTGGCCCAGGGCAAGGCCGACGACATCCTGGCCAGCCTCGGCCTCGACGGCGCTGGTATCGCCGAGAGCGTGCGCCGGGCCGCGGCCGACGTACGGACGGTGGCGCCGGCCGGGGAGTCCGACCAGCCGCACTGACCGGGTCGGACGGGCTTCGGTCCTACCCCGGGGCCCCCACCGGGTCGGGTTGCCGGTGCCGGCGCTCGATGACCTCGCTCAGGCGCACCCGGCGCCCCGAACGCAGCACGGCGCGGCGGTAGATGCGTTCGGCGAGCAGGGCGACCCCCGCCGTACCGGCGAGCGCGAGCACGACGGAGATGAGGAACTGCCACCACGCTACCAGCCCGAGTCCGACCAGCACCGGCATGGCGAAGGGCGCGGTCGGCGGCAGGTAGGCGAGGACCTCGAAGAAGGTGCTGGCGTTGCCGGTGCTCGCCGTGGTGATGGCCAGCACGTAGGCGACGACGATCGGCAGGGTCAAGGGGAGCGCCAGGGTCTGCACCTGGTCCTGGCGTTCGGCCATGGAGCCCGCGGCGGCATAGACCCAGCAGTAGAACGCGTAGCCGAGGACGAGCCACAGGAGCTCGCTCACCAGGACGAGCGGCCCGGTGCCGTGGAGGATGTCGCTGCCGACGGCGGCCGCCACGACCAGTGCGAACCCGACGATGAGCGCGGCCTGGCCCATGGCGACGAGTCCGATCCCGAGCACCTTGCCACCGAGGAGTTGGAGCGGTCGCACCGTCGCGAGCAGCACTTCGACGACCCGGCTCACCTTCTCCTGCATGACGCCGGTCATGATCCAGGTGTTGTACTGCGTGAGCATCAGGAACAGCAGCACGAGCCCGATCACCGATGTCGTCTTGACGGTGGTCTTGCTGTTGGGCTGGAGGCTCTGCACCGGAGCCGGGCGGGCCTGGGCCAACTGCTCGATCTGCGACCCCGTCAGCGCCGCCGACCGATACGCCTCTTGTGCGCCGAGTCCCGCCGCCAGCCCTTGTGCCAGAACGCGCCGTGTCCGACGAGGTGTTGTTCGAATCGAGCGGCGCTGTTCGACCAGGACGCGGTCCGTCTCGACGGCGAGGTCGATGGCGCCCGAGCGCAACGCGGCCTCGGCGGCATGGACGGACGTGCTCTGTCACGATCGTGGCCTTGACGCCCGATCTCTCGGCCACTTCACTGATGAGGGGTTCGGCTGCAGATGGCGCCGCGGTCGTCGCCACCACGCCGACCTTCTGCGGCTGCGTGAGTGCTCTTGCCGTGCGTGGCCGGGATGACGATGGCGGCCCCCACCGCCAGCAAAATGACGATCGTCCCGATGCGGAAGATGCGGCCCCGCACCCGCTCTCTGGATCTCGCGCAGCGCCACGAGCCCGACGGGACCGAGACCGTCGCCGAACGACGGCGACACCCGCCGGAGTGCGGCCGGCGTCACTGTCATCGTGCCCGTGCCTGCGGCATGTCCTTCCGGTCCGGCGGCACGCCGTTGGCGGCGCCGCCGAGACAGCACGACCCGAAGCCCGAGGACCACGGCGACGATGATCAGGACGGGTAGGAACTTCACGACAGCGCCTCCCGGAACACCTCGGACAGACGCCGTCGAGCGAAGGTGAACTCGGTGACCCGTCCAGCCGCCATGGCGGCCCGCAGGACACCGTCGCTGTCCACGTCGTCGTCGAGGACCAGGCGCGCCTCGCCCGCTTTGACCTCCGAGACGGTCACGCCGGCCACGTCCTGGGCCCAGGCCGCAGCGGCGGTCGCCCTCGACGCGGACCACGAGCCGCCGGGCGCCGTGCGTCGCCAGCTCGTCGACCGTCCCGGTGACGACGAGACGCCCATGATCGATGATGATGACCTCCTCGCAGAGATCCTCGACCAGATCGAGCTGGTGGCTCGAGAACAGACACGCAGCAGCCCGGCCGCTGCCTGATCGACCAGGACCTGGCCGATGGCGTCGATACCGGCCGGGTCGAGACCCGCCAGCGGCTCGTCGAGGACAAGGAGCTCGGGATCGTGCACGAGCGCGGCCGCCAGCTGCACCCGCTGCTGGTTGCCGTGGGACAGCGCCTCGACTTTGCTCTGCGACCCGGTCGGCGATGTCGAGCCGCTCGAGCCAGGTCTGCGTGGCCGCGGCGGCGCTGGCGCGGACAGGCCGTGCAGCCGACCGAGGTACTCCAGCTGTTCACGCCACCAGCATGCCCGGGTAGAGGCCGCGCTCTTCGGGCATGTAGCCGAACCGGCGGCGCTCCGCCTGTCCCACCGGACGTCCCGTTCCATCGCACGCTCCCGGCGTCGAGGTCGGTGAGCCCGAAGATGGCGCGCATGGCCGTCGTCTTGCCGGCGCCGTTCGGACCGAGGAAACCGACGACCTGTCCTGACGGCACCGTGAACGTCAGGTCCGTCGAGCGCAGTCAGCGCCCCGTAAGTGCGGCGCAGCCCTTCGAGCTCCAAGAGACCGCCCACACCGGTCAGGCTATGCCGGGACTACTGGCCTCCCGACTGATCGCAGCAGCATGCTGCTACGTCGGCAGCGGGAAATTGGCGCCGTTCTGACGCACGAAGTCGTTCACGGCGTAGTACGCCTCGATCGACTCGCCCGCGTCGCCCCAGAAACCCTCCTGGATGTCGTGCGCCATCTGGCTCCTTGCCGACGTAGTGGTTGTTGACGTCGGTGATCTCGAGCTCGCCCCGGCCCGACGGGACCAGGTCGCCGATGATGTCGAAGACGTCGGCCTCGTAGCAGTAGATGCCCGTCACGCAGTAGTCGGACGCCGGCTTCTCGGGCTTCTCCTCGATGTGGACGACCGGTCCGTTCTCGCCGAACACCGGCACGCCGAGATGGCGGAGGTGTTCGGGCTCGTGCACCTTGGAGAGCAGGATGCGGGCGCCGGTGGGGTCGGCACGGAACGCGTCCACCATGGGCTTGATGGAGCGTTCGAGGATGTTGTCGGCCAGCATGACGAGCACCGGCCCACCCTCGGCGAAATGCGCGGCCAGACCGAGGGCCTCGGCGATGCCGCCTGCCTTCTCCTGGTAGGCGTAGGAAAGCTGCTTGATGCCGTACTCGTGCCCGTTGCCGAGCAGACGGAGGAACTCGCCGGCGTGGGTCCCGCCGGTGACGAGCATGATCTCGTCGATCCCGCTCGAGACGACCGTCTCGATGGACCAGGCGATCATCGGCCGGTCGTAGATCGGCAACAGGTGCTTGTTCGTGATGCGGGTCAGCGGATACAGCCGCGACCCGGTCCCTCCGGCGAGGATGACGCCCTTCACTGCCGCGCTCCCGCCATGTGCATGTCGAGCTTTCTAGTCGAACAGGAGCACGCCGCGCGCGACGCGCCCGGCATGCATCTCGTCGACCACCTCGCCGAAGCGGTCGAGCGGCCGGGTCAGCGAGACCAGCTCGTCGAGCATCAGGAGTCCGGCCTGGTAGAGGTCGACCATCAGCGGGATGTCGTGATGCGGGTCGGGCCGAGCCATAGCGGCAGCCGATCAGGCCCCGGTCGACGTAGGCGAGCGCGTTGACGTCGACCGCCACCTCGGTGCCCCGGGGCGGGATCCCGATGGCGACGGCGTTGCCGCCCCAGTCGAGGCAGTCGAGCGCGCTGCGCAGGACAGCGGCGTGGCCGACGCAGTCGAAGGCCCACGTGACCCCGCCCAGCGGGAACAGCGCACCGGCGGCGGACTCCCTGTTGGCCGGGACCAGCTCGCGTACGGCGGCCGCAGCGTCGCCGGCGCTCGGCGTCGACGAAGTGGGTGGCGCCGAACTGCCGGCCGAGGTCCTCCTTGGCGGCCACCGTGTCGACGGCCACGATGCGGGTGGCCCCCGCGATGCGCAGCCCCTGGATCACGTTGAGGCCGACGCCGCCGACCCCGAAGACGGCGGCCGTGTCACCCGGACGCACCTTGGCCCGGTTGAGCACCGCGCCCACGCCGGTCAGCACGCCGCAGCCGATGAGGCAGGCCGACGACAGCGGGATGTCCTTGGGGATCCGTACCGCCTGCACCTCGCTGACGATCGTCACCTCGGAGAAGACCGATGCCGCGGCGAAGTTCGAGGCCGGCTCGCCCTTGAAGGTGAAGGGCGTCGAGATGTTCCCGAGCGAGCTCTTGCACATGGTCGGGTGCCCGGTGCTGCAGGCTCGGCACGCACCGCAGCTGGCCAGCGTGGCGATGACGACGTGGTCACCGGGCTTGACCGAGCGCACGGCGTCGCCGACGGCCTCGACGATGCCGGCCCCCTCGTGGCCGAGCACGGCCGGGGCCGGGAACGGGATGGTGCCGTCGATGACCGAGAGGTCCGAGTGGCACACGCCGGCCGCCTGCATGCGCACCTGCACCTCGTTCGGGCCTGGGCCGCGCACTTCGAGCGCGTCGGTGACCTCGACACCCTCCCCCGTATAGACGATGCCTCGCACTTATTTGCTCCTCTCGTTGATCACGACGTGGTCGGCGCCCTCTTCATGGCGGCGCCGCAGCTCACGCTTGAGAACCTTCCCGCTGGCGTTCACCGGTAGCTCCTCGACGAACACCACGCCGCGGGGCACTTTGTAGTTGGCCATGACCTCGCGGGACCAGCCGAGGATGCTCCGTCCGAGCTCGTCGCCGGACGTTCCCGACGGACACCGGCACGACATAGGCGCAGCCGACCTCGCCCATCCGCTCGTCCGGGACATCCGACGACGGCCACCTGCGCCACGGCCTCGTGGCCGCGCAGGATGGCTTCGATCTCGGCCGGGTAGGCGTTGAAGCCGCCGACGACGTACATGTCCTTGACCCGGTCGGTGATGGTGACGTTCCCCGCCTCGTCCATGACGCCGATGTCGCCCGTGTGCAGCCACCCGTCGTCGTCGATGGCCTCGGCCGTCGCGCTCCTCGTTGCCCCAGTAGCCGGACATCACGGTGTAGCCCCGGACCACGATCTCGCCGGGCTCGCCCGCTGGGACCTCCCGTCCTTCGGCCACGGCGCGCACCTCGAGGTCCGGAATGGCGCGGCCGGAGGTGCCGGCGATGATCTCGGGTGGGTCGCTGCGTCGGCACATCGTCACCGTCCCGCACGACTCGGTCAGCCCGTATGCGGTGAGCACGGTGTCGAAACCGAGCTCGGCGCGCATGGCGTGCACGAGCTCGACCGGCACGACGGCCGCGCCGGTGACGCCGAGGCGGAGCGAGGAGAGGTCGTGGTCGGCGCGCCGGGGATCGGCCAGCAGCGTCTGGTAGAGCGTCGGTGGCCCGGGGAGCACGCTGATGCGCTCGGCCGCGATGCGCTCCATGACCGCGGTCGGCGTCGAACACCGGCTCGGGAACAACCGTCGCACCCGCCATGATGCAGGCGAGGATGCCCGCCTTGTAGCCGAAGGTGTGGAAGAAGGGATTGACGACGAGATAGCGATCGCCCGCTTCCAGGCCGACGATGGAGGACCAGGTGCCGAAGGTGCGCAGCGTCTGGGCCTGCGTCGTCGCCGCTCCCTTGGGGTAACCGGTCGTGCCCGAGGTGAAGATGAGGTCCGAGGTGTCGTCGGGCTCGACCGCAGCCGCCCGGGCCGCCGTGACTGCGGGGTCCACCGCCTCGCCGGCCCCGAGGAACTCGCGCAGGCCGAGCAACGGCACCCCGGGCGGCGTCGCCCCCGCCCTCGTCTTTGAGCAGCACGATGCGCTCGAGCGCGCCCGGTGTCCTCCCCCGCCAGCATGGCGGGGTAGTCGGCACCGAGGAACCCCCGCACGGTCACTAACGTCGTGGCGCCCGACGTGCGCACGATGTAAGCGGCCTCGCCACCTTTGAAGCGCGTGTTCAGCGGGACCAGCACCGCGCCGGCACGGAGTGCGCCCAGGGCGGCCAGCATCCATTCGGCGCAGTTGGGGGCCCAGATCGCCACGCGTTCCTTGGCGCCGACGCCGGCGGCCACGAAGCCCACGCGCGTAGCGGTCGACCTCCGACGCCAGCTGCGAGTAGGACAGGCGTACCGGACCGTCGACGATGGCTTCGATCGCACCGTGGCGGGTCGCGGCATCCTCGACCAGTCGGGGCACGGTGCCCCAGATGAGGTCAGCACGTGGGTCCTCTTGGCCCGCAGGCGCGCCGCCGATCCCCGTCATGGATGTTGGCTGCTCACGGAAATGACCTCGCCCGAGAGATACGAGGAGTAGTCGCTGGCCAAGAAGACGATGACGTTCGCCACCTCCCAGGTCTCGGCGCCGCGTCCGAACAGCTCTCGCCGGCGTAAGACGGCCAGGTCCTCGTCGGGGATGGCCCGGTTCAAGAACGGGTGCTCCGCCAGGCTGGGCGACACGGCGTTGACGCGGACGCCCGACGGTGCCGCCTCGGCCGCCGCGCAGCGGGTGAGGGCCATCACCCCGGCTTTGGCCGCCGCATAGTGCGCCTGGCCGGGCTGAGCGCGCCAGCCGAGCACGGACGCGTTGTTCACGATCACGCCGGACTTCTGGGTCAGCATGTGCGTCAGCGCCGCACGCGTGCACCGGAACGTGCCGGTGAGCGTGATGTCGAGCACCGTCGACCATTGCTCGTCGGTCATCTCGACCAACGGCACCGTGCCACCGAGGCCCGCATTGTGCACGGCAATGTCGATGCGGCCGAAGCGGGCCACGGTGCCGTCGTAGAGGGCACGCACCCGTGACTCGTCGCGCACGTCGCAGGCGAGCGCGTGCACCCGTATCGGGCCGTCAGGCGTGTCCGCCGCAAGCTGCTCGGCCGTCTCGCTCAGGCGTCTTTCGTGGGCGTCGGACACCACGACGGACGCGCCCTCCTCGAGGCAACGCCGGGCGGTGGCCGACCCGATGCCTGTCCCCGCCGCCGCGGTCACGATCACGATCTTGCCCTCCAGGAGTCCGTGGCCGCCTGGTGGCGCCGGCGGCGGTGGCGGCTCGAATGACGCGTCGAGGCTTGTGCTCATGCCACCCCTTTCGGCTCGGCCGGGAGGCCGAGCACGCGCTCGCCGATGATGTTGCGCTGGATCTGATTGGACCCGCCGTAAATCGTCTCGGAGCGGGCGAAGAGGAAGGAGCGCTGCAGCTCGCCCAATCCGTATCCCCCGTTCTCGGGCAATGGGCTCGCCGTCGAGCACCGTCGCGCGCGGACCGAGAATCGACATGGCCAGCTCGCCGAGGCGCCGGTGCCACGTGCCCCAGAAGAGCTTCGCGATGGACGCTTCGGGCGGGGCGACGGGGCCGTCGACCCCCGAGAGGGAGCGGAGTGTGTTGTAGCGCATGATCGTCAGCTCGATGTGCGCCTGTGCCAACTTCTGGCGCACCACCGGGTCGCGTGCACGACCGTTCTCCGTCGCCAGGGCCACGATCCCGTCGAGCTCACGGCGGAAGCCGAGCTGGAAGCCGAGCAGGGCCACGCCGCGCTCGAAGGCAAGCGTGGCCAGTGCGACGCGCCAGCCTTCGCCGACCCCGCCCACCACGTTGTCGGCGCTCGTGCGCGCCCCGTCGAAGAAGACCTCGTTGAACTCACTGGTCCGGGTCAGCTGGGTGATGGGCCGCACTTCCACCCCCGGCTGGTCCATCGGCACCAACAGATAGGACAGGCCCTTGTGGCGCGCCGAGGCGGGATCGGTCCGACAGACCACGAAGCACCAGTCGGCTTGGTGGGCCAGCGACGTCCAGACCTTCTGGCCGGTGACGACCCACTCGTCACCGTCTCGTTCCGCCCGCGTCTTGACGTTGGCCAGGTCGCTGCCCGCATCGGGCTCGGAGTACCCCTGGCACCACAGTTCGTCGCCCTGGCGGATGGGCGGGAGGAAGCGGGCCTGCTGAGCCGGCGACCCGTAGTGGATGAGGGTCGGTCCGAGCAGCCCTTCTCCCATGACATTGACCCGGCCCGGGGCCGCGGCCCGCGCGTACTCCTCGTTGAAGATGACCTGCTCGGTCATGGAGGCGCCCCGGCCTCCGAGCTCGGACGGCCAGCCCAGGCAGGTCCAGCCCCCCTCGGCCAGGACTTTCTCCCATCGCCGCCGGATCTCGAAACCGAACGTCTCGTCGCCCGAGCCTCCCCGCCCGCCGAGCTCGGCGAACTCCCCGACCAGGTTCTCCTCGAGGAACCGGCGGACCTCCTCCCGGAACGCCACGTCCTCGGGACGGTCTCGCAGATCCATTGCCCCGGGAGCGTAGCGAAGCACGCACCCCCGATCTGACGGGTCGTCAGATCCAGGCCGGCGGATGCGTGCCGATCGGCGAGGTGGAGCTCTCCCAGCGCGCCGGCGTCGCTGAGAGCTGGGCGACCGGGGCCAGATGGCGCAGTCGGCCGAAGGGGGTGTCGCTCTCGGTCAGATAGCTGGCGACGTCGCCGAAGCCGGTGGCATCGACGTCCGCGCCGGTCGCGGTCGTGGTGAACCACCCCGCGGTCTGACAGAGCGAGGCGCGCACGTGGTAGCTCCCGCCCTCCCGCGCCCGGCGCCACAGCGCCCCCATCGTCCCGAGCGCAGCCAGGTACCCCGTCGTGTAGTCGCACGCTGCGGCCGGAAGCAGCGCCGGATGATCCGCGCCCCCCTGGCCCACGGCGAGGCCCGACACCGTCTGGGCCATCTGCTCCCATCCGGGACGGAGGTGCCACGGGCCTGCGTCGCCGTAGCAATTGATGGTCACGACCACGATCCCGGGGCGCAGCACGGCCAAGTCCTCGGGTCCGAAGCCGCGGCGGGCCAGCGACCCACCGCGGTAGCCCTGGGCGAAGACGTCGGCCTGCGACGCCAGACCGCGGAGCGTCGCCACGCCGTCGGGATCGTCGAGCTCGAGAACGCACGATCGCTTTCCGTGACTCGTCTCCATCACGAAGGCAGGGATGTTGGCGAGGCGCGCCGAGTTGACCAGCAGCACCTCCGCCCCGTGTTCCGCCAGGGTGCGGCCGTGCGTGGGTCCGGCGAGCAGCCGGCTCAGATCGAGGACGCGGACGCCGCCCAGAGGACGACCGCGGTCACCGGCAGAAGAACGTAGAGGTTCGGGCGGGCTGTCCCCGATCTTCTCGATGCTGACCCGTCCCAGAGGCGCAATGGCGCGCGCTTGGGGATGCGCCGACCATTCTTTCGCAGAGCGCGCCATGGCGCCGCACGTGCCGGCGGCGGCAAGCGCGTCCTCGAGCGCCGGGCGCGTCCCAACGCGCCACCCGGTCGGCCACCACCTCGGTCGGGCTGTCGACGGCGCAACCGAGCACGTCGCACGTGATGGCGCCGAGGTGCGCGAACTCGCCATGGAGGTGGATCCAGCGCTCGTCCCGGCACTGGTAGAGCTTGACGAGCGGGCGGTCGAGGCTCCACGGGGCGACCGGGGTTTCGCCGCCCTCGACGCCCTGGAACGCGAAGCCGACCAGCGACGCGCCGGCGTGACCCCGGCGGATCGTGACCTCCTGGGCGGCGCCCCCGCGCGCGTTCCACAGGAGGGACGCCGCCGCGCCGATGGCACCCAGGACCGAGGCGGCGGCCTCCACCACGGCGAACGGCGTCGCGAAGGGACGCTCGTCGCCCACGATCGTGACCCGGTCGGCGGCCTCGGCCGGCAGCCCGACCTCCTGGAGCAGCCCGGCGATCACGACGGCATCGTAGGGCGCGATACTCGGTGCGGCGGGGGTGAAGAAAGGGGGGTGCATGCCCTACTCGGAAGGTCGGGTCGTCCACGACGCGGACGCCCACATCATGGAGACGCCGACGTGGCTGCGCGACCACGCCGAGGCGGCGTTCCGGGACCGGCTGCCGGTGCTGGCGTATCAGAGCGGCAACGAGCTGCGCCAGACCGGTGACCCTGCCGAGCAACAGCACGACCTCGAGGCGTCGTTCGACCGGCTGCGCGAGAAGCATGCGTCCGCGGCGTACCGGGCCGACGAGGAGGCCGAGATCATGGCCCGGAAGAACTTTGCGGCCACGGGGTCCTTCATCGCCTCGGACCGGCCCCGGGCGCTGGACCTCTTGGGGTTCTCGAGTCAGCTCGTCTTCAACACGTTCCACAACGGGCGGCTGCACGACCTCGAGCACGGCGACGACGTGGACCTCGCGTATGCGGCGGCGCGGGCGCACAACCGCGGCATGCTCGAGTTCTGTTCGGTCGATGCGCGGCTGCTGCCGTCTTTGTACGTGCCGCTGTGCGATCCGGCGCGTGCCGTGGCTGCGGCGGGCGAGGCGCTGGCCGAAGGGGCGGCGGCGTTGTTGGTGGCCTCGGGGTGCCCGCCCCGATACTCCCCCAGCCACACCGACCTCTTCGGCGTGTGGGCCCAGGCCGAAGAGGCCGGGATCCCGATCGTCTTCCATGTGGGCGGGACGGGCGATCTGATCGACCCGCACTACTTCGTCAACGGGTTGCCGGTGCCGCCGGACTTCCACGGCGGCGAGGAGAACTTCCGCTCGGTCGACTACATGGGGATCCCGGTGCCGCCGGCCCAGACGCTGGCGACGCTGATCTTCGACGGGGTGCTGGAGCGCTTTCCCGGTCTGCGGGTGGGGGTCATCGAGCAGGGGGCGATCTGGGTGCCGTCGTGGGTGCGCCAGATGGAGTCGGCGTTCGAGGCGTTCGCCCGCCACGAGGAGCGGCTGCAGTCGCTGTCGATGCGCCCGTCTGACTACGTGCACCGCCAGGTCCGCTTCACGCCGTATCCGACGGAGGACGTCGGGTGGATCGTGGCGCAGGCGGGCGCCGACTTGGTGATGTTCTCGTCCGACTACCCCCACGTCGAGGGCGGGCGCAAACCGCTGGAGCGTTTCGAGGCGTCCTTGGGCGATGCCGGCGAGGACGTCCGCCGGGCGTTCTACACCGACAACTTCATGTTCTTGATGGGGAGCGCGGCCGCCGCGCTGGCGGCCTGATGGTCAGCGGGTTGGTCGAGCCGGGGTTCGAAGGGGTTCGAGACGCGTTCGCGGCGAACTTCGATGCCGGACACGAGGTCGGCGCCGCGTTGTGCGTCCACGTGGACGGGCACAAGGTCGTCGATCTGTACGGCGGCTCGTTCGACGTGTCGGGGTCACGGGCGTACGGGCCCGACACGCTGCAGCTCGTCTTCTCGTCGACCAAGGGCGCCACGGCGGTCTGCGCCAACCTGCTGGCCCAGCGCGGACTGCTCGACCTCGACGCGCCGGTGACGACGTACTGGCCCGAGTTCGCCCAGGCCGGGAAGTCGGACGTACCGGTGCGGTTCTTGCTGACGCACCAGGCGGGCGTGCCGGCCCTGGACCGGACGTTGACGCAGGAGGAGGTGTGGGCGTGGGACCCCGTCATCGACGCGCTGGCCGCACAGAAGCCGTTTTGGGAGCCCGGTACGGCGCACGGCTACCACGCGCTGACGTACGGGTATCTCGTCGGGGAGGTGGTGCGACGGGTCACCGGGCGCACGATCGGGACGTTCTTCGCCGAGGAGGTAGCGGGGCCGCTCGGCCTCGACTTCTACATCGGGTTGCCCGAAGAGCTCGAGCCCCGGGTGTCGCCGATCGTGGCGGCACCGATCATGGGTGCGCAGACCCAGGGCGCCGACGGGTCGGGCTACTCGTCCACCCTGCTGGCCCGCGCCTTGAACATGGGTGGGGCCATCAGGGACCGCGAGTGGATGAACCAGCGGGGTTGGCATGCCGCCGAGGTCCCCGGTGGCACCGGCATCACGAATGCGGCCTCGCTCTCACGCCTGTACGCCGGCCCTGATCGGCAAGGTCGAGGGCGGGCCGCCCGAGCCGGTCCTCGACCGCGGAGCAGCTCGAGCTCGGCCCGGACGGTGCAGACCTTCGGGGCCGGACCAGGTCTTCGCGTCGGTCGGTTTCGCGCTCGAACAGAAGATCGGCCTCGGTTTCTGGTGTGCCAGCCCGGTCACCCGCTGGGGTGGCCCGGGCGCGTTCGGCCATGGCGGTGCCGGCGGCTCATACGGATTCGCCGACCCCGAGGCGGGTCTCGCCGTCGGGTACGTCATGAACAAGATGGCCGAAGGCGTCCTCGTCGACCCCCGGGAAGCCTCCATCATTGCGGCGGTCTACGCCGCCACCGGGGCCGAAGCGAAATACATCTGACCTGGGAGATGTTGGAATTGGCGGAAAGAAAGGTTGTGTGATGTTCACGCGCAAGTCCGCCACTACCGACGACACCACATTCGAGGTCACCAAGTCCGAGGAGGAGTGGAAGGAGCAGCTGGCTCCCGACCGCTACGCCGTGTTGCGGCGGGCGGGCACCGAGCCGGCCTGGTCCGGCGACCTGCTGCACGTCGACGGTGAGGGCGTGTTCCGCTGTGCCGGCTGCGATGCCGAGCTCTTCGACACCGACTCCAAGTTCGACTCGGGCTCGGGCTGGCCCAGCTTCGACCGGGCCCGGACCGCGGGCACGATCGTGGAGAAGACGGACCGTAAATTCGGCATGTCGCGCACCGAGATCCTGTGCGCCCGGTGCGGCGGCCACCTCGGGCACGTGTTCCCCGACGGGCCGACCGACACCGGTTTGCGCTACTGCGTGAACTCGCTGTCCCTGACCTACGAGCCAGAGGCAGCGTCCGGATCCGGACCGGAGCCTGAGTCCCGGCCAACCGGCCCTCCACGGCGCCGAAGAGAGCCTCGAGCCGGGATGCCTCGGCCTCGAGGCCCAGGCGCCGCACCATTGAGGCGCCGAGAGCCAGCGCCGCGCAGATTTCGATGACCTCCTCCCTCAGGAATGTGATCGCTGTCTGCCCGCACGCACCCGGGCAGACAGCCTGACCACGAGCACACTGCACAGGAGCGCAGCGACAGCCGACGCAGCCGCTACCGTCGCCGGCTGGGCGGCCCCGCGCAGGAGGGCAAAGCCGACACGGACGCTCAGTCCCGGCCAGCCCGTCGTGGTGATCAGCCAGGGCGACACTCACGCCTCGACGGACATCTCGTCGGCCGGCTCGGACGTGGTGCCGTGACGCTCGGCGCGGTGGACGTCCGCCGTGGCGAAGCGCAGGCTGGCGCCGACCTCGTCCGCAGTGATCTCGACCTTGGAACGATGTTCGCCGTCCTCGGTCTCCCAGGTCCGCTGTTCGAGCCGGCCGGTCACGACGACGCGCATGCCCTTGGCCAAGGACAGCGCCACGTTCTCAGCAAGATCGCGCCAGCAGATCACGTCGAAGAACGAGACGGACTCCTGCCATTCCTGGGTCGCCCTGTCCTGCCAACGCCGGTTGACGGCGACGCCGAGCTGCGCGGTCGCCTGACCCTCACGGGTATAGCGGATCTCGGGCTCGCGGGTCAGGTTCCCGGTGATCGTCGTGGTGTTCGCCATCTGATTCCTCGCTTTCGTCGCACCCCCGGACGAGGGTGTGACGAAGCGTGACGGATCGACCTTGCTGAATTCCTGACCGAAACCTTGCAGAGGGGAAGATTTCTCGGCTGATCCGCGAACAACCAGGCCGCGGGACCGCTCGGCGTCAGGACTTCGGCTTCATCCCCAGGCAGCGCAAGACGAACGCGCCGAAGCGACCGGGCTCTTGTCCATGGCCGTGATGGTCGGCCGAATGCCCGTAGCGGGAGCCGAAGACGTCTCCCGAGCTCCCGGTGAGACCGGGCGCCGGAAACGTATTCGGCTCTTCGTACTTCGGCACCTTCGCCAGACGTCGTTTCGGCTTCCTCGGCTTGTCTCCGGCGCTCCCCATTTCGACAGTTTGGCCCAGATTTCAGCGCACCGCGTGTACGCGCCGCGCACGGCCCGCTGTGGGAACATCGGACGGTGCTCCGCCCCCGTGCCGTCGCGCGACCGTTGACGGTGGTGGCGGCCGTCCTGGTGCTGGCGGCGTGTGGGAGCGCGCCGCACACCCCGAGTCAGAGCACGGGACATCGGACCACCACGACAGCGCGTCGTCACCTCGCCGTCGAGCAGCAACGGCACCACGCGAGAAGTTGCGTTCGATCCGTACACGGCGCAGGGGATGATGCTTCCGACCATGCACGTCACCCAGACCGTCACGGGCACTTGCGTGAGCCCTGGAGTGGCCGGCAGCTCGAGCTACCGCTGCTTCGCCCAACCCGGCTCGACCGCCTACGACCCGTGCTTCGCGCCGCCACATGCCAGGAGCGGTCCTGTGGTCTGCGTGGCCGATCCGTCCGAAACGCAGGCCGTCTCGTTCAACGTCGGGATCTTGCCGGCGAAGGCTCCGTCGGCCCCGTTGACCCAGCCCTGGGCGATGCAACTCGCCGACGGACAGACCTGCATCTTCGTCGCCGCTGCCTGGGGGGCCGGTTTGGGACCTTTCGCCTGCCCCACTCCGGCCGGCACGGGGACGTCGGAGGCGGACTGCCACGCGCCGCGGCAGAGCGGCGGCGCGAACGGGTTCGAGGCGGCGTGTCAGACCAGCGAGGCGTCCGCCAGCCGCTTCGGGCCGGTTCAGGTCGTCAAGGTCTGGACCTGACCCGATCGAGCGCGTGGTAACGACCCCTGACCGGTCGGTCTCTAGGGGTAGAGATGAAGACGGGAACCCGGTGACGGACGGCCACGAGCTCCCCTTCCCCGCCTTCGTGGAGGAGGCCGAACCGAGACTGCGTCGCGCCCTCGTGGCGGCGTACGGGCCCGAGAGGGGCCGCGAGGCGACTGCCGAGGCGTTGGCCTACGCCTGGGAGCACTGGGACGACCTGGGGGCGGTGCAGAACCTCGTTGGCCTGCTCTACCGGGTCGGTCAGAGCAAGACGAGACAGCGGCGCGTGCGGGTGCTCTTCTCGCCTCCCCAACACCACGAGCCCTGGTTCGAGCCCACACTGGCGGCGGCACTCGGGGCACTGACCGAGTCGCAGCGCTCCGCCGTGGTGCTCGTGCACGGCTTCGGCTGGACGATGCGCGAGGTCGCCGAATGCACCGGGATCAAGGTCACGAGCGTCCAGAACCACCTGGAGCGGGGCCTGCGCAAGCTGCGAACGACGATGAAAGTGGGGACCGATGTCCGACTTGGCTGAACAGATCCGGGACCTGGTCGACGGTTGTGCCGGCGCCCGTCACGCTGCCGGAGCTCGAAGCGATCAGGCTGCCCGACGGACGGTCCCACTCGAATTGGCGGACCGTCGGGCCGCCGTCTCGAGTCCGCTGGCTGGTGGCGGCGAGCGTGCTCGTGCTCATTGCGGCGGGCGCCGGCGCGTGGTCGGCCACCCTCGGGCCCGCTCCCCCGCGCAGCCTCGGTCATCACGGTGCCGCCTCGACGTGGCAACTGACCGCGTCCCTGGTGGGTCAGCAGTTCGAGATGGGCAGCGGCAACCCGACCGGCGTCGAGGGCGTCGACTGCAGCGGCGGCAAGACCTGCTTTCTCTCGACGGACTACGGCAACGGCGGCGATGCCTCGAACAACGGATCCACCTATGTCTCCCATGACGGTGGCCACACGTGGGCGCCGACGACGCTCCCGGTCAGCGTGGCGACGACGACCCTCGTCTCGTGCGTCAGCACGTCGTGGTGCGCGGCAGGCGGCGGCCTGGCCGATCCAAAGACGGGCGATCCTGCAGCCGGCAAGGTCATGCGCGACCCCGAACTGTTGATGACGAGCGACGGCGGCGCCACGTGGACGATGCGCGCCGTGCCCTTCGCTCCCGACGTGCAGCAGCTCCCGGCGTACGGCAACCTCCCCGCTGAGACCACCTACTGGCCCGCCACGATCGACGCCGTCTCGTGCAGCGCGCCGGGGGTGTGCGGAGTCCTCGCCCACGTGACCGATTCGTCAGGTTCTTCGGGCATCCTTGCGGATCGGCTGGTCTTCGCCACCACATCCGACGGCGGGTCGACGTGGAAGACGTCGACCCTTCCGGAGTTGAGCGACGAGGCGGGGCTCGAGACGGCGTCGGCCCAGAATTCCGGTGCGCTCAGTTGTTCGAGTGCCACATCCTGCATCGCCGTCGCTGCCTTCACCGACCTCGTCCCGAGCTCGGGCCCCGTCGACTCGTGGGCCACGTCCGACGGCGGCGGCACCTGGTCCGAGACCCGTATCGCCGCTGTGAGCGGCTACTCGCCGACCCTCTCGTGCACCACACCCCGCAACTGCTGGGCCGGTCCCCTCCTCGATCCGGCGTCCAGCACGTCCGGAAGCCTCCTGCGCACCACCGACGACGGGCAGACATGGCAGCTCGTCCCGCTTCCCACGTCCGATCCCGGTGGCCCCTTCGGACCCGGCGGCGTGCCGGTCGAGGTCGAGTGGGGAGCCGTCGGGTGCACCTCGTCGTCGCAGTGCTACATCGCCGGCCCCGGCATGAAGGTCACGACCGACGGCGGGAAGTCGTGGCAAACCGTGACGCTGCCCTCGCAGGTGGGAGCGATCGAGTCGATCTCGTGTGGCACGGGCGCCGATGCCGTCTGCGTGGCCGCCGCCAACCCGCCGGCGTCATCGGGCAACGGCGGGTCGTTGATCATCACGGACGGACCGGCCGCCGGCACGACGTAGGGCGGGACGTCAGTGCTGGTCGCGCTGCATGCGGCCGCCGATGAGATAGGTCGCCAGGGCGACGACGAGCGAGCCCAGGATGATCCAGCGCACGATCGCCGTCTCGAGCGACGTGGGCGAGCCGCTCGACGAGATCTCGGCGAAGCCGCCACCGATCACCAGTGCGGCGAAGGCGAGCACGAGGAAGACGAGCGAGATCTTGCGCGAGGTGTTGCAGAAGAAGCGTGACTGCGATCGGTCCGGTCGGGCACCATTGCGCAGCGGATCCGCCGAGCCGCTCATCGATAGCCCGCGTCTAGACGTCGAGGAAGCGGCGGATGGCGATGAAGGAGCCGATGGTCCCGATCGCCATACCGACGATGATCACGACGACGTTCGTCAGGATCATCTCAGGCCCCGTCGTATGGATGGCCGTGAAGATGTTGCTGCTCGTCTTCCCGTTCCCCCAATGGTTGATGAGGACGTACAGGAGATAGACCACTCCCGCGGCAATGACGGAGCCGATGAAGCCTTGGAGCAGACCTTCGGACATGAACGGGACACGTATGAACCAGTTCGTGGCGCCGACGAGCTTCATCACAGACACTTCTCTTCTGCGCGCGAAAATTGCCATACGGATGGTGTTGAGGATCAGGACGGCGGCCGAGATGATGAGCACGACCGCGACGGCGAGGAAGGACCATTTGACGATGTTGATGACGTTTTCCTCGTTGTGGATGGCCTGGGACGGCTCGGTGACGGCCAGCACGCCGGCGGTGCCGTTGAAGGTCCGCACCACTTGGGCCGCGTCGGAGAGGGCGAGCGGTCGGCACCAGTAGGACGTCGGCATCTCGGCGACGCTGGTGGCCTCGAAGACGTCCGATGGCAGCAGTTGGCGAGCCTCGGTGAAGTTCCGCTGCTTGTTCCAGTATTCACACGGCTGTTGCACGTAGTTGAGCTGCCCCAGCTCGGTGCCGACGGCGGAGATCTGCTGCTTGGTGGCGTTGGGCTCCATCCAGACGGTGACCTTGGTGCCCCGCTCGAGGGTTCCGGTGGCGTTGGCCGAGCCCTGCCGCAGCAAGAGCGCCGCACCGACCAGCGAGAGCGACACCGCAACGGTGAGGACGGCGGCGACCGTCATCAGCCGGTTGCGCCACAGGTTCGATCCTGTTTCGCGAATGACGTAGTCGACTGAGACCGGTGGCATCAGCCCACACCACCCGCGGCGGCGTCGAGGCGCTCCTGCGCGGCACCGTCGAAGCCGTAGACGCCTCGCTTCTGGTCTCGCACCATGACGCCGTTACTGAGCTCGATGACGCGCCGACGCATCTTGTCGACCAACACCTCGTCGTGGGTGGCGACGACGACGGTGGTCCCGGTTCGATTGATGCGGTCGAGCAGTTGCATGATGCCCTGGCTGGTCTGGGGGTCCAGGTTTCCGGTGGGCTCGTCGGCCAGCAGGATGAGGGGACGGTTCACGAACGCCCGGGCCACGGCGACCCTCTGCTGCTCGCCACCAGACAGCTCGTTCGGGAGGTTGTCGCGCTTGTTGGCCAATCCGACCAGGTCGAGGACCTGCGGGACCTGGTTGGCCACGACGTGCCGGGGCCGGCCGATCACCTCGAGGGCGAAGGCCACGTTCTCGAACACGGTCTTGTTCGGCAGGAGCCGGAAGTCCTGGAAGACGCAGCCGATGTTGCGGCGCAGGTAGGGCACCCGCCACTTCGGCAGTTCCACGATGCTGCGGCCGGCCTCGAGGATCTGGCCGGCGTCGGGCAGTTCCTCGCGCAGGAGCAGGCGGATGAAGGTGGTCTTCCCCGAGCCGGACGCGCCGACGAGGAAGACGAATTCACCCTTGTCGATATCGACCGTGATGTCGCGGAAAGCGACGGTCGAACCCTTGTACGTCTTGGTGACGTTTTCGAATCGGATCATCAGTGAGAAAGAAAATTCGCCCCAGCCGATCGGCGGGGCACTCGCACGATCCTAGTGAATGCGTATTACGGTTTTGGTTCATCTCCTCCGGTGCAGGTCAGCGCGCCCTCCACCTGGTTCAGCTGCCGCGCCGCCCGCCGATGTGCGCTGACCCGGAGCGCGGTCCCGGCTCGTCGATCAGCGGGGGTTGAAACCCCGGTGGCTCCTCGCGAGCAACGTCACAAGCACGCGACGGCACTGGTGTCCCCGCCCTCCGTGCCGGATCGTACCGCGACGAGGTGCCGGCGCAGGCCCGATCCGTCCCACCAGTTGCCCGGTCCCACGCCCCGGACCAGGTGATTCTCGGCGTCGGGCACGTGGTCCGGTCCCGACCGATCTGGTGCCGCCGCTGACACCGGCACCGGCATCGGCGGCTGCGCCAGCACGAGCACGAATGCAGTCGCGCGCGACACACGACAAGGAAACGTCGGCGCCCGAGTCATTCCAGTCGCCCACGATGCGCGGCGACGAAACGAAGGCGACACCGACACGCCGCGCACCGGGACGACACGATGACGCCGTCGACGACCCGCTCACTCCGCAGACCGCACACACCCGGCGTCGCCACACACGCGCGGCGTCACACGTTGGAGGAGCGACCGCAGCCGTCGTTCCACGTCGGCGCTCACCGATGCACGAGCATCATTCGACAACGGCAACGCGCCATCTCGTCGCGAGTGCGGGACGAAGCGAGCGGCTCGTGACCGAGCAGAAACAGCGACGGCCGACGTTCCACACGAACACGGTGGCCGGCGCAAGACCGACGTCGCGCACGACCACGACGGTCGTGCGAGCACCTATGCGCTGCCCTCCCGTTGACGCCGGAGCTCCGCCTCCATGAAGGCGTCCAGGTCGCCGTCGAGGACGGCATCCACGTTCCCGGTCTCATACCCCGTCCGCAGGTCCTTGACCAGCTGGTATGGCGCCATGACGTAGGAGCGGATCTGGCTGCCCCAGGCATTGTCGCCGCGGTCGCCGCTCAGGGCGTCGAGCTCGGCCCGGCGCTCGGCCCGGGCCTTCTCTGCCAGTTTGGCGCCCAGGATCTGCATCGCCTTGGCCTTGTTCTGGTGCTGGCTGCGCTCGTTCTGACACGAGACCACGATCCCGGTGGGCAGGTGGGTGAGCCGCACGGCGGAGTCCGTCTTGTTGACGTGCTGGCCGCCCGCTCCAGACGAGCGGTAGGTGTCGATGCGCAGGTCCTTCTCGTCGATGTCCACCTCGGAGGACACGTCTTCGAGGAACGGGGTGACGTCCATGGAGGCGAAGCTGGTCTGACGCCGGTGTTGGGAGTCGAAGGGCGACATGCGCACCAACCGGTGTACGCCGCGCTCGGTGGCGAGCAACCCGTACGCAAAGCGTCCGTGCACAATGAAGGTGGCCGAGAGGAGCCCGGCCTCCTGGCCCTCGGTCGCCTCGTCCACCTCGACGGTGAAGCCGCGGCGTTCGGCCCATCGTTGGTACATGCGCAGCATCATCTCGGTCCAGTCCTGCGCATCGGTCCCACCGGCGCCGGCATGCACTTCGCACACCGCGTCGAACTCGTCGTACTCGCCAGAGAAGAGGGACTGGAGCTCCAGGGCGCCCAGCCGAGTCCCGAGGGAGCCCACCATCTCGACCAGCTCGGCGTCGAGCGCGGCGTCACTGGCGCCCTCGGCGGCCGACTCCTCGGTCAGCTCCAACAGCGCCTTGGCATCCTCGAGGGAGGTGCGCAGCCCGTCGAGCTGCTCGAGGTCGGCGCTGACCCGGCCCAGCTCCTTGGTCACCGCGCGTGCGTTGTCGGCGTCGTCCCAGAGGTTGGGGTTGGCTGCCTCCGTTTCGAGCTCGGCCCGCCGGGCTTCGAGCTTGTCCCGCCCGAGATAGCGCTCTGCCTCGGCGAGCCGCTCCCCCAGCGCTTCGAGTTCGGAGGTGAAGTCGCGGGGTAGCTCGGCCGAGGGCCCGTCAGGCGGCGCCATGGCAGAGCTTGTACTTCTTGCCGCTCCCGCACCAACACGGCTCGTTGCGGCCGATCTTCTCGTGCTGTTCCTTCACGATGGGCACGAGGGCGTCGGGGTCCGGCGCGTTGGGCCGCTTGATCTTGGCCTTGCCGCCACCGTCCCCGTTCCCGACAGGGCCACCGTCGACGCCGGCGCCGATCGCACCCGAAGGCAGCAGCGAGGGCGCCTGCCCCGGCACGTTGGTCCCCTGCTCAGCCAGCAGCGCCGAGGCCAGTGCCCCCGTCTCGGCCACCGGGTCCTCGGCGGCGGCGTAGACCGCCTTGTCGAGATCGGGCTCGGCGGCGGCAGGCTGCACCGCCTCGACGTGGAGGATGTAGCGGAGATAGTCGTTGTCGATGACTTCCATCAGCTGGCCGAACATGGAGTACCCCTCTTGCTGCCAGGCGTTGAGGGGGTCGGCCTGGACGGTCCAGCGCAGGTGGATGCCGTCCTTGAGGTTGTCCATCTCGGCCAGGTGGTCGCGCCAACGGGCGTCCATGATCTGCAAGAAGACGTCACGCTCGATCTGGCGCATCGTCTCGGCGCCCCCGGGCATCGACTCGGAGTGCTGTTCGTAGTAGTCGAGCGCCTCCTCGACGACCGACTCGACCAGGTCCTCGGTGGTCGCCGCCTGCGCGAGGTCCTCCACGGAGAACTTGGTCGGGTAGTACTGCATCAGGGCGTCGACGAGGCCCTTGAGGTCCCAGTCCTCGTCGAAGTCCGTCGGGCAGTACTCGGCGACCAGCTTCTCGGCGGCGCCGGCCAGCAGGTCCTCGGTGTGCGACTCGAGGTCATCGCCGTCGATCACCTGCAGACGCCGCTCGTAGATCACCTTGCGCTGCTGGTCCATGACCTCGTCGTACTTGAGGTTGTCCTTGCGAATCTCGGCGTTGCGAGCCTCGACGGTGTTCTGGGCGCGCTCGATCGCCTTGGCCACCGTCTTGGACTCGATCGGCACGTCCTCGGGCAGTGTCCGACCCATCACCCAGTTCATGGCGCCGGTGGCGAAGAGCCGCAAGAGCTCGTCGTCGAGCGAGAGGTAGAAGCGCGACTCGCCGGGGTCGCCCTGGCGACCCGAACGGCCCCGGAGCTGGTTGTCGATGCGCCGGCTCTCGTGGCGCTCGCTCCCGAGGACGTAGAGCCCACCGAGCTTGCGCACCTCTTCGCCCTCGGCGCGGCAGCGCGCCTCGAGCTCGGCCTGCTTCGCGTCGAGCGCGGCGAGCCCCTCCTCGGTGTCGAGGTCCACGCCGTCGGCCGCCAGCTCGTGCTGGGCCAGCAGTTCGGCGTTGCCGCCCAGGATGATGTCGACGCCACGGCCGGCCATGTTGGTGGCGACGGTGACGCCACCCAGTCGGCCGGCCTGTGCGACGACCTCGGCCTCACGGAAGTGCTGTTTGGCGTTGAGCACGTTGTGGGGGACGCCTCGCTTCTCCAGCAGTCGCGCCAGCTGCTCGGACTTGGCCACCGACGCCGTGCCGACGAGGATCGGCTGGCCCACCCCATTCCGCTCGACGATGTCCTCGACGACCGCGTTGAACTTGGCGTCCTCGGTCTTGAAGACCAGGTCCGCCTGGTCGAGTCGCACCATGTCCCTGTTGGTCGGGATCGGCACCACGGACAGCCCGTAGGTGGAGGCGAATTCGCCCGCCTCGGTCTCGGCTGTTCCCGTCATGCCCGACAACTTCTCGTACATGCGGAAGTAGTTCTGCAAGGTCACCGTGGCCCAGGTGTGGTTCTCCTCCTTGATGGTCACGCGCTCCTTGGCCTCGACCGCCTGGTGCAGACCGTCGGACCAGCGCCTGCCTTCCATGGTCCGGCCGGTGAACTCGTCGATGATCTTCACCTCGCCGCCGGCGACGAGATAGTCCTTGTCCCGCTTGTAGAGGTCCTTGGCCGTCAGCGCCTTGGTCAGCTGGTGGACGTAGTTGACCGAGACGGCGTCGTAGATGTTCTCGACGCCGACCGCCTTCTCCACCTTCTCGATCCCCGGCTCGAGCGGGATGACCGTCTTCTTCTCCTCGTCGACCTCGTAATCGACGTCGCGGGTCAGCGTCCGGGCGATGGAGGCGAACTGGTAGTAGAGCTGCGCCGCCTCGTCCGCCGGGCCCGAGATGATCAGAGGGGTGCGGGCCTCGTCGATGAGGATGGAGTCCACCTCGTCGACAATGGCGAAGACGTGGCCGCGCTGGGCCAGGGCATCTCGCGAGCGGGCCATGTTGTCGCGCAGGTAGTCGAAGCCGAACTCGCTGTTGGTGCCGTAGGTGATGTCCGCGGCGTAGGCGGCCTGCTTGAGCGTGGCGTCGTCGATCGTGGTGGAGATCAGGCCGACGCTGAGCCCGAGCCAGCGGTGTACCCGTCCCATCCACTCGGCATCACGCGAGGCGAGATACTCGTTGACCGTGACCATGTGCACGCCCCGCCCGTCGAGTCCGTTCAGGTACGCGGGCAGCGTCGAGACCAGGGTCTTGCCCTCACCGGTCTTCATCTCGGCGATCCAGCCGAAGTGCAGCGCCATGCCGCCCATGAGCTGGACGTCGAAGTGGCGCTGGCCGAGGACCCGCCAGGCGGACTCGCGGACCACGGCGTAGGCCTCGACCAAGAGGTCGTCGAGGGTCTCGCCCTGGTCCAGGCGCTCGCGGAACTCGACCGTCTTGTGGGCCAGCGCCTCGTCGCTCAGGCCCTGCATCTCGGGCTCGAGGGCGCCGATCAGTGGCACCAGCTCGGCCAGGCGGCGGACCTTCTTGCCCTCACCGGCCTTGAGTACCTTCGTGAACACGCTCATGGAGGCCCGATCCTACCGGCACCAGGGGCGTACCGGCCGACGGGCTGCGTGCGGCTGACCTGGTCTTTGACCCCACACTCGCCTGCCGCGAGGGTGACGTGCCGGCACCGGCGGCACGGTGTCACCACCGTGCCCAGCAGCGCCTTCGTGGCACGCGTCGCCTCGTCTCCGCCCGTCCCCGACTGTCGGGGACCCGGCGGGCAGGGCTTACATCTAAGCCGCACCATGCTCAGCGACCACAAGTCGCCTTACGTGGGTCGTTTTGCCTGCGACTGGCATCGACTTTCAACCACAGACCCGCACGCAGCCCACGCCGATGCTACGGCCTGGCCGCCCCGCTCTCCCACCGGACGTGACGCGGGGGCCGCACTACTGGCCGGGGACCGAGGAGCCCGACGAGCCTGAGGCGCTCCCGACGCTGCCCGGGGTGGCCCCCTCGAGGACGGTGACGTCGGCGATCTTCCAGACGCCGCCGACCTGCCGCAGGTTTGCGGTGAGACGGACCACGTCGGCCTGCGGCGTGGTGAACTTGTTGTTGACGTACGTCTGGTCGACCACGGCGTAGATGGAGGCCGTCCCCGCCGCCTGGTTCTCCGACTCCACGTAGAGGGCGCGGATCTGTCCGCGCGATTCGGCCAGGGCCTGCTCGAGGGCCTTGCGGATCGACGTGTTGAAGAACTGCTGTGACTGGGTCGAGAAGGCCCCCGTCGCCATCGCGGTCACCGCGTCGAAGTCGGAGTCGACCGTCTTCGCGTTGAAATTGAAGAAGTCGGTCAGGAAGGCGCGCGAGGCGCTGATGACGGCGGGGTCCTGCGTCGGTCCCCCGCTGCTGCTCTTGGTGGCGAAGAGGACGCCGAAGACCAAGGTCCCCACCAGACCCGCCACGGCCAAGAGGCTGACCAGGCGAAAGGCCCGCCGCGTGGGGGTCGGACGCTCGCCGCCGGCATGGCGCAGGCGGGACCGGCTCGGCGGGCCGCCCTGAGGACGATCCTCGTCGGACGTCGCGCCGACGAGCTTCACCCCCGTGTGCTCTGTCACTGTCATTCTCCGTTCTCCCTCCGTGTGTCCGGTACGCCACCGTGGCGCCCGGGAGATCTCTCAGGCCCGCCGCCGTGCTCGCCGGCGTGCCGGCCGTGCGCCCCAGGCGAGGAGCAGCGCGGGCACGACCAGGCCGCCCAGCACGAGCACCATGCCCAGCTGGCTCGGCCGCACGTGGTACGACGCGCTCATCGACGGCACCGGTGCGTCGGAGCCGAGCTCGACGTTTGCCTCCTGCGCGGTCGGCGCCACGACGCTCCCGCCAGCCGCCGGCGTGAAACCGGGTTGGGTGGCCGGCCCGACGCCGTTGCCGAAGACGGTGACGCAGCCCGCACCGGGCAGCGTGTCGGGGATCGTGTTGGCGCTCGAGTACGACGAGCCCGGCTCGGCGAGGATCGGGGGCAGGAAGAGGCGCGTGCGCAGGTAGGTCTGGTTCGGGTCCGGCACCGAGTTGGTCGTGGTCGCCTTGGCCGGTCCTTGGACCGCGATCTGGTTGACCGCGCCGAAGAAGTACTGGTTGTAGGCCAACCCTTGCGACAGGTTGTTCAAGTTGGCGGGCTCGGCCAGGTTGGTGAGGATGTTGGCCGTGTCGTGCAGGAAGCAGCCGATGTTGGCCGACTGCGACGTCACCAGGTTGTCGATCTCGTTGAAGGCCGACGAGCCGTTGGTCAGCAGCGTGTGGAACCCCGTCTTCTGCTGCGCCAGCACCTGGACGAGGGCGGCCGTGTTGGCCAGGTCCTGGCGCACCTGCGGCGCGACGGCGGTGATCGCATCGAGCGAGGGGGGCGCGTTGGCCAGGAGCTCGGTGAACTGCTGCTGGTAGGCCACGAACTCCTTGGAGAAGGTGGTGCCCGCGCTGACGAGCGTGCGCAGGTTGCCCGCCTGGCCCCGGAGGGACGTGGCCAGCTCCCCGATCAGCTGGTTGAGGTCGTTGGCCGGAATGGCCTTGAGCAACCGGGTGGCCGAGGCGACCACCGCACCGACGTCGGCCGGCTCCTGGTTCGGCGCCGCCGGCACGTTGGCACCGCTGTGCAGCGGCGGTGCGTCGCCCCCGCGCGAAGGCACCAGGTTGACAACCTGCTCGCCGAGATCGTTGGCGATCTGCACCGACGACTGGACGTCGTCGGGCACGCTCGTGCCGGGATCGATGCGCATGGTGACTCTGGTGGCGGTGCTCGTCAGCGCCGTCGAGGTGACCGTGCCCACCGGGACGCCGTTCAACTCGACTTCGAAGCCCGAGTACAGACCCGACGCGTCCGGGAATTCGGTCGTCAAGGTCGTCGGGCTCTGCAGCGGGTTGCCCAACAGGTTCACGATGCCGTAGACGACGAGGCCGAAGCTGACGGCGAAGAAGACGACCAGGTTCACGATGAGGCGGCGGTTGATCACGGCGCACTCCCGTCGTGCGGTGCGCACGTGAAGGCGGGCTGGCTGTCGTCCTCACCCATGCCCGGGATCCCGCAGACGATGATGTTCTCGTAGAGCTGGACGTAGCCGTTGCGCACCGCCTGAGGCAGCGCGTTGTCGGCGACAGGGATCTCGGAGAGGAGCCCGGCCAGGTCGGCCTGGTGCTGCGCCACCTGTGCGCTCACCGCCTGCAGCGTCTGGAGCTGCGTCACGATCTGTGGGTAGTAGGTCTCGAGGAGGCTGCGGCCCTGCGTCGAGAGATTGTCGAGCGACTGCAGGAGCGTCTCGAACTGCGACGAATTCTTGGCCAGGATGGAGACGGTCTGGGCCAGGTTGTCGAGCGCGGTCTCCCCGGCGCTGCTCCCGGGCGCCAGCGTGGCCGCCAGGTTGTTGAGCCCGTTCACCGCCTGCGAGATCTCGTCGGTGTGCTGCGCGTACCCGTTGGTGACCGCGGTCAGATCGGTGAGGAAGGCCTTGAGGTTGGCCTCCTGTCCGGTGAAGCCCTGCCCCCCGGCCTGAATGATCTGCTCGAGCTCGTTGGTCGAGACGGCGCCGAAGACGTCGGACCCCGCTTGTATGAACTGTTCGACGTCGGGGACGACGGAGGTCTTGTGGATGACCGCCCCGTCGGCCAGCTGCGGTGCGGTCGCCGCCGCCGCGCCCGTCTGGTTCTTGGGCACGGTGAGCTCCACGAACTGGTCGCCCAGGATGGTGGTGCGGTCGATGGCCGCGCTCACGTCGGCGGGGATGCGCACCCCGTTGTCGAAGGCCAGGGTCACCTTGGCCTTGTCGCCGTCCAGCGCGATGGAGCTGACCGAGCCGACCGGGACGTCGGCCAACTGCACCTGCGCGCCGTTGGCGAGGTCGCCGACGTCGTTGAACACCGCGGAGGCCGTGCGCTGCGACCCGCCGGACATCGAGCATCCGGTGAGGCCGAGCCCGAGCAACGCCAGGGCGGGGAGCACGAGCCAGCGGCTGCGCATCAGAACCACCCCTCCACCTCATGGACCCAGCCCGACACGAGCCCGCGGGACGCGTGGCGGGTGTGGTGCCGGTCCTGCGGCAGCGGGGACAGGAGCGATGCGGCGGGCGCCGTCAACGACGGGGTGCTCGACGCGGTGTCGGCCAGCGTGGCGGTCGGGGTGCTCGCCCCACTTCCGACGTGTTGGGACAGCAAGCCTCCGAGTCCCGACCCCGAACCAGAGCTGTCGGGACTCGACCCGCCCGATGTACCCGAGCATCCGAGGAGAACGCCGAGAAGGCCGCACGGTGCCGTCGTCGTGGTCGTCGGCGGCGTGGTCGTCGTGGTCGTCGTGCTGGGCGCCGCGGTGCTCTTAGGCGCCGTCGTGCTGGGCTGGGGAGCGCTCGGCGCCGCCGCGCTGCCCGCCTGGGTGGCGGCGGAGATCTGGTTCAGCCCCTTCTGCAGCAGCGACTGCGCCGTGGCGGAGCCGCCCTGTCCCGACAGCGTGTCGAGAATGGTGGGGATGTCGTTGAGCAACGGGTCGAAGAAGCCCGACGACGGGTCCCCGCACTGGTTCAAGGTCGCGATGACGGCAGCCGAGAGACCGCTCGAATGGTCCGCCACGATGCGGCGGCAGATGCCGGCGAGCCGGTCACGCAGCAGGCCTGCGATGTAGGCACCGCTCACGCCCACGGGCGTCTGCAGGTTGAGGTCGAGCCAGTCGTAGTTGGGGTCGTAGGCGCGCTTGGCACCCTGGAAGAGGTTGTTGCCGTTCTGGAGGATCTCGTCGACCGACGCCAGGTTGCGGTCGAGCGTGCGGCCGACCGTCGTGACGGTGCCCGCGTCGGCCTCCAGGGGCTGGAGGTTGGGGACGAGCAGGTTCACCAGGCCCGTGCTGGCGCCCGACAGCTGCGTGATGGCGTCGTTGAGCTGACCCGAGTGCTGCGCCACCGTGGTCGACACGGTGTCGTACTCCTGTACCAGTTGTTGGATCTGCGCAGTGTCCGTATCGAGGGTGCCCGTGAGCTGCGCCAGCGTGCCGTTGAGTTGACCGAGGTCGTTGCCCTTGTCGGCCAGCAGCTGGACCGTCCCGGCCGCAGAGGCGATGAGCTTGTTCAGGTTCGAGCCCTGCCCGTCGAGATCGGTCGCCAGGTTGGTCACCAGGTTGCCGACGGCGTGGGGGTTGATTGCATTGAGCGTCTGCTGGAGCTCCTTGAGGACCTCGTCGGTCGAGACCGGGACCGCCGTGTGGTCCTCGGGGATCGTGGCGCCCGCCGCCAGCGCGGGTCCGCTGGTGTAGCCCGGGTTGAGGTCGACGTCGGGCGACCCGAGCAGTTGCGCCGCCACCAGTGACGCGTACGCGCCGGTGGGGACCTTGGTGCCCTGGTCGACCGCCAGGGTGACGTGCACCTTGTCGCCCACGTTCTGCACCTGTGTGACCGTCCCCACCTTGACGCCCAGGACGTCGACGGCGGCACCGGTGAAGAGGCCGGGCGCGTTGGGATACACGACGTTGAGGGGATAGGTCGCCGGTCCCTTGGTGACCTCGACCGCAGTGAGGACCCCCGCCACGATGACCACGCAGGCCAACGCCATGCGCAGCGCCTTGGAGGCATAGACGGCACGGAACGCGCCCATCACCCGGTCCCCTGCAGCAACGGCGCGATCAACTGGGACAGCGCACCGAGCCCCGAGTTCGGCCCGGTCGCCGTGTTCGGCGAGGGCGAGGGCGGGGAGGAGGAGGAGGAGGAGGAGGAGGAGGCCGACGACGAGGACGGCGCCGTGGAGGACGGCGCGGCGCTGGACCCCGTCGTGTTCGAACCCTCACCGGGCAACGGCCCGGTCTGGTCGTTGCACGACGTCGGGTCGGGGCCGAGCACCTGGTCCAGGATCTGGTCGAAGGTCCCGCAGGGTCCGATGACACCGAACGTGTTGGTGAGCGACGCCGGGTTGGCGAAGATGTTGCCCCAGTCGACCGGCGTGCTCCCGCTGTAGGCGATCGACTGGAACCCCTTCAGCGCGCCACCGAGGTAGCTCACGCCTTCCGCCAGATCGTCCTGGTGCTGGCTCACGACGGTGAGGTCGGCGTGCAGGCTTTGGAGGAGCGAGTTCAGCGCGGGCGAGTCCTGACTCACCAGGCTGTTGGTCTGGCTGGCCATGGAGTCGACGTTGGTGATGAGGTTGGACAGGTCCTGGTCGTGGGCGGCGAGACCGGTCGACACCGTGTTGAGGTTGTTCACCACGGAGAGAAGCTGTTGGTCCCGGTCGGCCAGCGTCGACGACACGGTGTTGGCCGAGTCGATGAGCTGGGAGACCTGGCCGCTGCGCTGGTCGACGGTGGTCGTCAGCGCGCCGAGCCCCTGGATGATCTGGGCGACCTGGGTCTGCTTGTCCTTGGTGATGTTCGCCAATGACGTCACGAGGCTGTTGAGCGCCTGCGCGTTGGTCTTGGACAACAAGGAGTGCGCCGTGTTCTGCAGTTGGTAGAACTCCGTCGGCACCGAGGTGTTCGTGATGAGCGCCCCCGGCTTGAGCGGTTGGTTCCACCCGCTGACCGGGTTGAGCGTGACGTCGACGACGCCGAGCAGTGTCTCGACTTCGATCGCCGCTGTCGTGTCGTGGGGCAGGTGCACCGAGTTGTTGACCGACAGCGAGGCGTCGACGGCGTTGCCGTGGACCTGGACCGAGGTGACCGACCCGACGTTGACGCCGGCCACCATGACTTCGGTTCCCTTGGAGATGCCCGCGGCGTTGGCGAAGCGAGCGTCGACCGTGTAGCCCGACGAGAACAGACTTCGGTTGAGGAAGAGGATGGCCAGGATGCAGACGGCCATGACCACGATCCCCAGGAGGCCGAGCAGTTTGGGATTGCGCTCTGTGAACGCCTTCACGGCGACCCTCCCGTCGTGGCGGCGGCTCCGCTCACAGCCTGGAGGTCCTGCCCCAGGCTCGACGAGGCGAGCGGCGGGTTGCTGGTGCCCGACGAGGATGCGTCCGGACTCGGCAGGCCGGGCGTCGTGACGCCCGAGAGGGGAGCCGGCAGGGGCGGGCTCCCACCGGGGCCCGACCCGGGCGGCGGATTGCTCGGCTGGTAATACGGGCAGATCGTCTGGTTGGCCAGGCAGGTGTAGATGGTCTCGACGGCGAACCATTGGCCCCACTGAGAGATCTGGATGTAGGGAGCCAGGCCCGCGCCCAGCGTCGAGAGACTGGTGGCCAGGTTCTGCTGGTTGTTCTGCACGTCGGCCGCCACCGCCTGCAGGTTGTCGATCGTGCTGGTGATGGTGGAGTGGTTGTTCCCGATGAGGCTGGCCAGGTCGGTCGCCACGGTGGAGAGGTTGCCCACGACGTCGTCGAGCAGCGTGTTCTTCGACGCCAGCGCGGACGACACCGTCTGCAGGTTGGTCACCAGGCTGTCGATGTCGCCCGAACGCGAAGCCAGCGCAGTCAGCACCTGGTCGAGGTTGCCGATGACCTGACCCACCTGGGTGTCGAGGGACTCGACGGTGGAAGAGACGGTGGCGCCGCTGTTGATGAGCTGGTTGATCTGGGCCGTGTCGCCCTCGAGGGCGCCCGAGACGTTCTCGACGAACTCGTTGGCCTCCGTCGGGTTGATGGACGAGAGCAAGGGGCCGAGGGAGTTCAAGAAGGCGTCGATGCTGGCGTCGGTGACGTCATGGCTCAAGGGAATGGTGGATCCCGACGCCAGCAGCGGCCCACCGGGGCCCGGGTAGAGCTCGATCTCCTTCTGCCCGATGACGTTGTGCCAGCGCATCCCCACGTCGGTCGAGCGGTGCAGCGTGACCGTGTTGTTGATGCTGAGGCCGACTAGCGCATGACCGTGCTGGACGGAGATGCTCGAGACCTGGCCGACCGGGACGCCCGCGATGTTGACCGGGTCCCCGTTCGCCAGCCCGGTGACGTCGCTCAGCTGGGCGTCAATGCTGTGACGACTGGTGAACAAGGAGATGTTGCCGATCTTGACGGCGAGTCCGGCGAGCAGGATCAGGCAGACCACGGCGAAGACCGCGAACTTGAACGCGGACGCGGGGAAATGGCGGAGGAACCTCACGACGGCCCGCCGAGAAGCTGATTGATGATGCTGCCGATGGTCGTGGGTTGTGACTGATCGGGTTGCCCGATGATGCCGTAGACCTGGTTCGCTGCGGCCGAGCCGGCTTGGGACGCCCCGGCCGTCGGCGACGCCGACGCCTGCGGGGTGGGCGCGGCAGGCGCAGCGGGGGCAGCGGGGGTGGTTTGCAGCGCGTTGAACGATGCCAGCTCGGACGAGCAGTTGAACGCGGACCCGGAGCCGGCCAGTGCCTGCTGGATGGGCTGGAGGAACGACATCCCGCCCGTCGGCGGAGCGATGAGATTGCAGACGAGGCTGTTCACGTCGCTGAAGAGGATGAAGGTGTTGAAGTACGCGTACGTGCTGCCGTCGGGCAGCTTGTTCAGCCCCGATGCCCCCTGCGCGATCTTTTGGAAGTAGTGGTAGGCGCCGTTGACCACCTGACCGATGTTGTCCTGCTGCGCCAAGAGCACTCTCGACACGTTGTCGCCCGACTCCAAGATGGTGGCGATGTCGGGGTGATAGGTCGAGAGCAACGCAGCCAGCCGGTTGGAGAACGGGATCAGCGTGTTGAGGAGGTTCTCGTAGTCGGTCTCCTCCGCGTTGAACGCGGGGAGCGCGGCGTTGATCTGCTCGTTCAGGTTGTTCAGGTCCGCCGCCGCCGGCGCGATCGCTTGGGTGAACTTGGCGAAGGACTCGAGCGCGAGGAGTTGCGCGTTCAACGTCCGGTCGAGCATGCCGGCCAGCTGGGTTCCGGCGCTGATGGAGGCGGCGATCTTGGGACCTTCACCTTGTGACGCCTGCGCGAGCTCCGTCAGCACGGTCGAGAGGTTGTTGGTGTCGATCTTGTCGAGGAGCGGCGTGGCGGCAGCGAAGAGGTCGCCCAGCTCGTCGCTGCTGGCTGCCCGGGCGAAGGACGACCCGGGCGCGAGGTACGGCCCGGCGTCGGTATTGCCGCGCGGCGACGAGATGGACACCTGCTCGGCTCCGAAGAGGTTGACGGGCTCGATCGTCGCGGTGGCCTCGGACGGCACCTTGAACGACGGCTCCATGAGCACCGTCACCTGTGCCTGGTTCTGGTGCAGCGAGATCGTCGAGACCCTCCCGACCTGCACGCCGCGGAAGACGACGGCGGACCCGGGGTGGAGGCCTTCGCCGGCGCTCGGAAAGGTTCCGCTCAACTTGTAGTCGCCGGCGTAGTCGCCGTTCGCCAGGCGCACCAGCGTCACGGTGCCGAAGACCAGTCCGAACAAGACGACCAGGCTGACGACGAGGTTGAGCAGCCGCCTCATCCGACCAACCTCGCTGTGGCGTTGACGCCGCCGAAGAGGATTAGCGACATGAAGAGATTGACGACGACCACCAGGATGATGGAGAGCCGGATGGCACGTCCCGCCGCCACACCCACGCCGGCCGGACCGCCGGTCGCGTTGTAGCCGTAGTAGCAGTGGACGAAGGTCACCAAGACGGCGAACACCATCGCCTTGAGGAACGAGTAGAAGATGTCCAGCGGCGGCAGGTAGAGACGGAAGTAGTGGGTGTACGTCCCCGTCGACAGCCCGAAGAACTTGGTCACCACCAGCTCGGAGGCCAGGTAACTGGCGAAGAGTGCCGCCAGGTAGAGGGGCACCATGGTGATCAGCGCGGCCCAGACGCGGGTGGCGACCAGGTAGACGACGCTGTTGACGCCCATGACCTCGAGGGCGTCGATCTCGTCGCTGATGCGCATGGCGCCCAGCTGGGCCGTGAAACCGGCACCGACTTGCGCCGCCAGAGCCACACCGGCGACCAGTGGCGTGATCTCGCGCGTGTTGGCGAGCGACGTGATGACGCCGGTGAAGGCCTCGGCGCCGATCTGCTGGAGCCCGTTGAAGCCCTCGAGTCCCACCTCGGTTCCCGTGAAGAACGAGATCGAGACGACGACGAAGAACATGCCGCCGCCCACGACGAGCGCACCAGATCCCAGGGAGATGTCGGACATGAGGACCAAGATCTCCTTGGGGTACCGCAGTGCCCGGGGCAAGGCGCGCACGATGCGCAGGTAGAACTTCAATTGCGAAGCGAAGACGTCGAAGACGCCGAGGACGGCGTCACCGGAACTAACCGCCTTCTCCCCGACCGATCTTCCTGCCGCGGCGATCTTGCCGGGCTGAGCCCTGACCGGCGTGTCGATCGCCATCAGATGCCCTTCTGCGGGATGAAGTTGAAATAGAAGACCGTCAGAAGGAAGTTCACGAAGAACGACAGGATGAACGTGACGACCACGGCCTGGTTGACGGCGTCTCCGACGCCTTTGGGTCCGCTCTTGCAGTAGAGGCCCTTGTAACAGGCGACCATGGCCGCGATGAATCCGAAGATGCCTGCCTTGATCAGAGCGATCACCAGGTCGGCGATCTGGCTCAGCTCACCGAAGGTGGCGAAGAAGCTGCTCGCTGTGATGTGAATCGACTGCGTCCCGAACCACAGGCCGCCCGCGATGCCGGCGACGCTGACCACCGCGTCGAGAAGGACCGCCACGAGGGTGGCGGCGAGGAGCCGCGGAAGCACCAGTCGATGGAGCGGGTTGACGCCCATCACCTCCATGGCACTGATTTCGTCCCTGATCCGACGGGAGCCGAGGTCGGCACACATCGCCGATCCGCCGGCGCCGGCGATGAGCAAAGCCGTGGCAACGGGCGCCTGCTCGCGCACGACGGCGAGGACCATGGCGGCACCGAGTTGCGACTGTGCGCCGATCTGTTGGAGGAGTGAGCCCACCTCCAACGCGATCACCATCCCGAACGGGATTGAGAGCAGGATCAATGGCAGCGTGGTCACCCGCGCCAAGAACCAGCATTGGTCGAAGAACTCGGCCATTGGAACGCCTTTGAGGGGCGCTTGGCGGATCGCCTCGAGCGCCGTGGCGAACATGTTGCCGGTTTCCCGGACGGCCGTGGCGATCTTCCCGTCGTCACTGAGCGGCCGACTCGGGCGGGGCAGGACACCGACGGCACCCGGGCGGCCGCTCGATGTGCCCAGGCGCCGGGCCATTTCGGCGCGGGAGAGCTGCTCGGTAGGTCCAGGCGCGTGCTCGGGTGTGACGCCAGCCATGTCACCCGTCTCCGTCAACGCCGTCCCCCCTTTCGAGGCCTCCTCAATGCGCGTGGACGGGTGAAGATGCACGTTCCCCCGTCCATTCCTTCACCGAGAAAAACGGGAGGACACGAACAACCTTGCGGCATGCCTGCCTGCCAGCAGCGCATGGCGTCCCGTTACCCGTCACACCGGGGTGCCTACGCACGATGGTTGGAGGCCTCGCCAGGGATTCTGCCGGGCTCAGGTGTTTGCACTCGAACTTCAAAAATCACCGCAAGTTTTGTCAACGTGCGTTGTTTCAATCATCAACGTGCGTTGTTTAGAAATAGCAACTGGGGTTATTTAATTGTTGAAGGGTGGCCTTTTGTGGGGGTGCAGGGGGCCGCAATAATGTGAAGCAACCTCCTAGGGAGGCTGGAAGGGGAGCGGGGAGGGACGGAAAGTGGCGCTTCGCCAGGATGAGCTGACAAGTCTCTGTGACGACGTCGATCTGGAGCGCGACCGCGCACTCGTTGAGCGCTGCCAGGCGGGCGATTCCGCCGCGTTCGGGAACCTCTACGCGCGCTACTACGACCGGCTCCTTCGCTTCTGCCTTCGTCGCCTGAACGACCGCCACGAGGCGGAGGACGCGGCTCAAGAAGCCTTTGCTCGAGCATGGAAGGCGCTGCCGCGTTTCGCCGGCGAGCGGCGCTTCTACCCGTGGCTCACCGTGATCGCCGGCAACATCTGCACCGACATGTTGCGTCGTCGGTCCCGCAGCACGCCGACCGACGACTTGGAGCTCACCGCGCAGCATCCCGTCGGCGTCGTGGGCGAGGACACCTCCGAGGAGCTCGTCCTCGCGGCAGTCGACGGCGAGCTCGTGAACCGGGCGCTCGATCGTCTCTCCACTCGTCATCGCCACGTCCTCGCCATGCGCGAGGAATCGGGGTGGACCTACCAGCAGATCGCTGATCACGAGGGCGTCGAGATCGGGACCATCGAGACTCTGCTGTGGCGGGCCCGCCAGGCGCTCAAGCGCGAGTTCGCGGCCGTGTCCGAATCTAAGGGCGCGCTGGCCGGGTTCCTCATCGCGACCGGTGCGTTCTTCAAGCGTGCCTTCTTCCGCATCGCCCACCGCAGTGCGAGCGTCCACCACCAAAGTGGCGGCGCCGGCGAAGGGCTTCGCAACGCGATGGCTGGTGTGGCGGTCACGGGAGCTGCCGTCGCTGCAGCCTTCATCGCGCCCCACGCACTGTCCGGTAGACCCAGCGCTCTCCCCGGTTCGCCGGGCACCGCGATGGCCTCACCGCAACTCGTCTTTGGGGGACCTGCGCGGGGTCAGCCGGCCCTGCGAGCGAGGTCAGCAGCCTTGCGGCAGCAGGAGATTCGGTCCCAGGCCTCCTCGGTGTCCCCTTTGCCGGCGGCTCGGGCTCCGGATCGGGGTCGATCCTTGGTCTGGGTGCGGGTTCGCTGTTCGGCGGATCGGGCTCGGGCGGCGGCGGACTGGTGTGGCTCGGGGCGCTCCTCGGCGGTACCGATGGTGACGGCGCGAGCGGTGGCATCAGCGGCGGCCTCAACCAGGTTGCCGGCGGACTGAACCAGGCAGCTGGCGGCTTGACCACCACGCTCAACGGAGTCTCCAGCGGCGTCGGCGGCATCACCGGTGGTCTGAGCAACACCCTGGGCGGCGTGACCAGCGGGCTCACCGGCGGGACGGGGGGCTCCCTCGGCGGCACTGTGGGCGGCACCCTCAAGGGCGTCACCAGTGGCGTCAGCGGCACGGTTGGCGGTGTCACAAGTGGCGCAGGCAGCACGCTTGGCGGTGTCACAAGTGGCGCAGGCAGCACGGTCAAGGGCGTCACCAGCGGCGTCAGCGGCGCGGTCGGCGGGGTCAGCGGCACGGTCGGTGGCGTCAGCGGCGCGGGCGGTGGGGTCACCAGTGGTGTCGGAAGCACGTTGGGTGGCGCGACCCAGACGGTGGAGGGCCTCTCACAGAACCTGGGCCTGGGCAGCGTGCTGCCGTCGTCCGGGTCTACGGGATCGAGCGGCGGCTCGTCGGGTGGGAGCACCGGTTCGAGTAGTTCGGGCACCACAACCCCGACGACCGAGCCCCCCGTGGCTGGCGGTCTCGGCGACACGGTGAGCGGCCTGGGCGGCTCTGTCGGCGGTCTCCTCGGCGGCTGACCACACTCTGGTCGCAGCACCGGCCCAGCCCCTGAGATCGCAAGCCCCGGCCCGGGTACGGGTTCTCCCTGTATGGACACCCAGCAGCACGACGAGCTCCCTGCCTGGATCGCCCCGGGCGAGCCGATCATCTCGCTGCGTGGGGTGACGAAGTCGTTCGGTTCCCACACGGTCCTCGAGGACATCACCTTCGACGTCCCGAAGGGGCGCATCACGGCGATCCTGGGTCCATCGGGAACCGGGAAGTCCGTCCTGTTGAAGAACATCTTGGGACTGCTCCGTCCCGAACGCGGTGAGATCTGGGTCGACGGCGACCAGATCGTGGGCTTGCGCGAGCGCCGCCTGTACGAGGTCCGGAAGAAGTTCGGCGTCTTGTTCCAGGACGGCGCCCTGTTCGGGTCGATGAACCTCTACGACAACATCGCGTTCCCACTACGGGAACACACGCGCAAGAACGAGGCTCAGATCCGCGAGCTGGTCCACCGCAACGCCGAGCTGGTCGGCCTCATGGACCACCTCAAAAAGCTTCCCGGCGAGGTGTCCGGCGGCATGAAGAAGCGGGCGGGCCTGGCTCGGGCAATGGTCACCGAGCCCGAAATCGTCCTCTTCGACGAGCCCGACTCGGGTCTCGATCCTGTGCGAGTGGCCTATCTCGACGAACTCGTCGTCACCGCGCAGAAGGAGACAGGCGCCACCTTCTTCATCATCACCCACAACATCCAGTCGGTGATGCGGACGGCCGAGTACATGGGCGTGCTGTTCCGCTCGAACCTGGTGAAGTTCGCCAGCAAGCCCGACATGATCGCGACGGACAACCCGATCATCAAGCAGTTCCTGGCCGGAGAACCTGAGGGTCCCATCGGCATGGACGAGATGGCCGACGCGGGTGGAGACGCCAGCCGTTATATCGAGGGCGACACCGCCGCCTTGCAATACGGGCCCCTGGCCCGCCCCGGGGAGCCCGCGATGGTCTCCCACGCGCCGGCTGATCAGCCGGTCGTCCCGGACCCCGGCTGATCTCTCCGTCCCGCTCCACCACGAGAAACGCCGCCGGCCCCGGGAGGTGCGGTCCCAGAACCGGCGGCGTCCCCGTTCGGAGCCCGCAGACTCAGCCGCCCGAGGCGGCCTGGCAGACGGTCTCGACGATCAGGCGGCTCACCACATAGGGGTCCATGTTGGCGTTGGGTCGGCGGTCCTCGATCCACCCCTTCTTGTTCTTGGCGGTCTGCCACGGGATGCGGATGGAGGCCCCCCGGTCCGAGGTGCCGTAGCTGAACTGGGTGTAGTGCGCCGTCTCATGCGCGCCCGTGAGCCTGCTTTCGATGCCGATCCCGTAGTTCGCCACGTGCTCGTCGACCCGCTTCCCGAGGGCCTCGCAGCCGGCGATGATGGCGTCCCACCCGCCGTCCTCACGCATCTCCTTGGTGGAGAAGTTCGTGTGGGCACCGGCACCGTTCCAGTCGCCCATGACGGGCTTGGGTTCGAGCGTGGCGAACACGTCGAACTCCTCGGCAATGCGGAAGAGCAACCAGCGCGCCGTCCAGAGCTGATCGCCGATGAGCGGTGGCGGCAACACGCCGATCTGGAATTCCCACTGCCCCATCATCACCTCGGCGTTGGTCCCCTCGATGCCCAGGCCGGCCTTCATGCATGCGGCGGTGTGGCGCTCGACGATCTCGCGGCCCGGCATCTTGTCGCCGCCGACGCCGCAGTAGTAGGGCCCCTGCGGTGCCGGGAAGCCGGCCTCGGGCCAGCCGAGCGGCCGGCCGTACTGGAAGAAGGTGTACTCCTGCTCAATACCGAACCACGGCTCGAAACTGGCGTACTTCTCAGCCACTTCGGCACAGGCTCGCCGCGTGTTGCTCGGGTGCGGCGACATGTCGGTCAACAGCACCTCACACATCACAAGCTTGTCGTTCTCGCCGCGCAACGGGTCGGGGCAGACGAACACCGGCTGCAGCACGCAGTCGGAATCGCTCCCCTCGGCCTGATTGGTGCTCGAGCCGTCGAAGCCCCAGATAGGAGGTTCCTTGCCGTCCTCGACGATCTTGGTCTTGCTACGGAGCAGCGGGGAAGGCTCCGTCCCGTCGATCCAGATGTACTCGGCCTGGTAGCTCATGAACTCTCCTGTTTCCCCTCTGTCTTTCTTTCACTGTCCTGCTCCGCAGCCACTGGGTGGCGCGGTACCTGGCCGCCCAACGGACGCATGTGCCCGCTGCCGTGCAGCTTCAGTGTCGTCGGACCCTATTTCGCCGCCGTATCGGTTGTGTAAACCGATGATGAATTCAGGCCCCGCCGCAGGTGAGCCCGCCTGTGGCCGTCGACCAGGGACTCGGGACAGGGGTGGGGGCAGGCGCCCTTGGGACCTCGAGAGGGCGGACGGCGACCGGCGCCCGGACGCGACGGAGGGCTGGATCTTGCGATCCAGCCCTCCCCGGTTGCCCCCCGGCAACAAGACCGACCCCCTTTGGGGGCCGCTCGTTCGATTGCGGCCTCGCCTCGTCCGTCGCTGCCTTCGACTCTCAGTAGAGACTCCCTCGCCGAGCGCCTTTGCTCAGCGCCCCAGAACGACAGCGGGCTGGGTCGGCGAGGCCGACCCAGCCCTACCGTCATCCCATTGGGGAAGGGGGAATATTCCCTTAGGGAATCTCTCGTCGATGGCTTCAGCGGCGACGAGACGCCACTCCCTCGGTTAGCAGGAGGTGGAGCCGGATGCGGCGTTGCCAACACAGTTGTTGGCGCTGTTGAACAGGCCCTTGATACCGCCACCGAGCGCGGCCACCGCAACCACGGCGACAACGGCGATGAGGCCAACGAGCAGCGCGTACTCCACCATGGAAGCACCTCGCTCCGTCCGGGCGCGCTGAAGCATGTCAGCGTGGAAACCACGCACCGCAAAAAACGCGTTCAGAAACAGCTCAGTCATTCTTCATTCCCCTCTCTCGCCCCAATGGTCCCGGACTGTTTGCCCGAGCCATGTGGGTTCCCAACCACATTGTCTGTATCGCCGTTTCGCAGTTCCATAGGCTTTATGGACCAATTGCGCCCGTGACGTGGACAGATTGTTGTCCTACTCGATCGTGACGAGTCCCATGACGACTGCGCGAACGAGCGCGTGGGTGCGGTTCGTCACGTCGAGCTTCTGGAAGATCGCAGCCAAGTGATTCTTCGTCGTCTTCGGACTGATGTAGAGCCGCTGCGAGATCTCGCCGTTGGTGGCGCCCTCCGCGAGAAGTTGCAACACCTCGAGCTCGCGCTGGGTCAGGGACCACGGTCCCCACTGCCGATCGTCGTCGCGCCGCTGCGCCGTGACGTCCGGATCGCGGTAGTCGTCATCGGATTCGACGACGATGTCGTCACGCGTGAGGGTCGCACGAGCGCCTCGCATGCTCTCGCCGCGGTGGACGGTCGTGCACACCGAAGGACCGGAGACCGACACTTGCGTGTAGAACGTCCATTCGGGGCCTGGTCCCACCAGGGCGGCCGGTTCCGGCTTGGAGGCCGGCCACAAAGCCGTGGCAGTGTTCGACATTCTCCCCCCTCATCCCGTCCCGGCAGTCGTTGCCGGGGACGGCTCCTCCCAACCGTGGTGCGGTGGAAACTCCCTGGTCATTGTACGCTTCGGCCGTCAAACGACAGTCGCAGCACGATTGCAGCCCGGGTGCGAGAACCGGCGGATGCACAATTCTCCGCGCGCAGCGGGCCGCCGGGCCCGCTGCAACGGCTCAGGCGCCGCCGTGCAGTGCGTGCTTGATCGGGCCGACGATCGGGCCCAGAACGACGATCATGATCGCCGGGAGGAAGCAGAGTGCGAGCGGAAACAGGATCTTGACCGGTACCTTGGCCGCCTTCTCCCGTGCCCGCTGACGGCGCTTGTCACGCATCTCGTCGGCTTGCGCCTGGAGCACGCGACCGATCGGTAGCCCGAGCGCGTCGGCCTGCGCGAGCACCACGGCGAAGGTGATCAGATCGTCGATGTCGGTGCGCAGTTTCATGTTCTCGAGCGCGTCCTGACGTGAGAGGCCCAGCTCCATTTCGCGCAGCGTCAGCCGCAGCTCATGGCAGACGGGAGACTCGAAGCGCGCGCATGAGACCTGCATCGCCTGCTCGAGGCCGAGGCCGGCGGCAACCGAGATCGTCATGAGGTCGAGAAGGTCCGGAAGGTCGTTCTTCACCTGTTCGCGTCGCGACTTGATCCGATGGCGAAGCCACCAGCTCGGCACGAGGCCGCCGAGCATGGGGAGGATGAAGAGGATCGCCAGCCCCATTTTGACGCTCACGACGCCACTGACCAGCGCCACGAGGCCGACTCCGATGCCGAGCATGACCGATCCCACCTGGACGGCGACGTACTCCTCGGCCCTCATGGAGCCGGTGAGGCCCGCCTTGAGCAGATCGGCGTGCACACGATCGATGTCCTGGGACGGGTAGAGGCGCGACAAGTTGTGCCGGAGACCCTTCGCTGCGGGCCCGAAGATCCGATTGACGAGTGGGGTCTGCACCCGTTCGATCGTGGGCGTCGCTTCGGCATAGAGCTCGGCCTCGGAGCCCAGCGACCGGATGAAATCGAGCCGTTGGTTCTGGTGGTGCGAGCGCCAGGCCGCCATGCCGACACCGATCACCCCGATCGCCATGAGCGTGATGCCCACCAGGGGCACGATGTACGTCGCGTTCATGTCACCACCCTCTTCGCAACCTCACACCTTGATGTTGACCATGCGCCGCACGATCCAGAAGCCCAGCGCCATCAGCCCGGCCGTGAAGAAGAGGACGATCAGCCCTGCTCCGTGCAGCATCGGCTGGAGGTAGTTGGGATCCTTGAGCTCGAGCGCGACGACGAGAAAGAGCGGAATGGCGAAGAGCACGTACCCCGACATCCGCCCTTCGGCCGAGAGGGTCTGCACCTCGCGACGGACCTCTTGGCGCGTTCGCATGAAGTCGGCCAGCGTGTGCAGGATTGGTGCCAGCCGGCCACCAGTGGACTGTTGAATCCGAACGGCCTCGACGGCCCAGTTCAGGTCCTCGACACCGGATCGTTCGGCCATGTTTTCCAGCGCGACGACCAGATCGGACCCGACCGCCACCTCGGCCATCACGCGATCGAGCTCGGCAGAGAGCGGCGCCGGGGCGTCGCGTCGGTACATGTCGATGGAGCGCTGGAAGGTCTGGCCGCCCTCGACTGAAGCAGCGATGAGCGCCAGCGCATCGGGAAGCTGCTCCTGCAGCTTCTTGATGCGCTTGTTGGCCCGGCGCGAAGGGAGGTACCACGCGATGGCCCCGACCACCACGATGGCGGTCAGTGCGGCGAAGGGCGAGCGCGCGATGACACCCGCTCCGAGAGCCAGGATGATGGCGATCGCTCCCGCGATCACGATGTACTCGCCGGAGCGCAGCGGAATGTCCGCTCGTTCGAGCCGGCGTTCGAGCGCCCCCGATGTGTCGATACGGCCGAAGATCCCGGCGATCCGGACGGTGAGGGTCGACAGCTCCCCGTGCTCGGGTGATTCTGTGACGACCTCGACGGGAACCTGGGCCGCAGCACCCATCGTGCCGTCGAGGATCTCAGCCAGCGTGCGCTGCTTCGTCCGTACCCGCATGATCGCGCCGACGACGACGATCGACAGGCCTGCTCCGATCAGGACTGCGGCCACGAATGCCTCCGTGGTCGAGCTCAGCTGCATGGTGGCGAGCATCGTGGAGCTCACTTCCCGTCGCGGCGGCGGGCCAGCATCTCGTAGAGCTCCTCGGACGGCGGTTCGGGCACACGGCCGGGCCGAGTCGGGCGGTGCCGCCCGCCCGAGCGCGACGACGCCATCGGGTCCACCTCGTTGCGGAAGACGTGCGCCGGAACCTCAATGCCGCTGAGTGCGAGTTCGTCGAGAACCTTTGGACGCAATCCGGTCGGGACGAGGCGGCCCATACCCTGGGCGGTGTCGACCCGGTGGAAGATGTCCTGGAGGAGAACGGTGTCGCCCTCCATTCCCTGGATCTCGGTGATGGAGTGCACGACGCGTGGACCCGCCGCGGTCCGCTGGAGCTGCACGAGCAAGCCGACCGCCATGACGATCTGCTCGCGGATGGCGCGCTGGGGCAACTCGACCCCGCCCATCATCACCATGGTCTCCAGACGGCCGAGCAGCTCGCGCGGCGTGTTGGCGTGCACTGTCGTCATGGAGCCGGCGTGACCGGTGTTCATGGCCTGGAGCATGTCGAGCGTCTCGGAGCCACGGCACTCACCGACGATGATGCGGTCGGGCCGCATACGGAGGGAGTTCCGGACGAGGTCACGGATCCGGACCTCGCCCGATCCCTCCGCGTTGGCCGGGCGGGTCTCGAGGGTGACCACGTGGGCACCTTGGATCTGGAGCTCTGCCGACTCCTCAATGGTGATCAGCCGCTCCCCATCGGGGATGAAATTCGAGAGGACGTTGAGCATGGTGGTCTTCCCGGTGCCCGTGCCGCCGACGACGACCATGCTGATCTTTCCCCGCACGCAGGCCTCGAGGAACACGGCCGCATCCATCGTGACCGAGCCGAGGTTGATGAGGTCCTGCATGAGAAAGGCCCGCTCGGGGAATTTCCGGATGGTGAGGACCGGACCGCGTAGAGCGAGGGGTGGCACGATGGCGTTGATACGGGATCCATCGGCGAGACGGGCGTCCACCATCGGCGAGGACTCGTCGACCCGGCGGCCCACCCCGTGCACCATCCGGTCGATGATGCGCCGGTACTGCTGAGGATTGGTGAAGATGATCTCGCTGCGCTCGATCCGCCCCTTGCGCTCGATCCAGATCTCGTCGTACGCATTGCACATGATCTCGGTAATCGTGTTGTCGGCGAGCAACGCCTCGAGGGGTCCGTAGCCGAGAGAATCCTCGAGCATCTCCTCGACGAAGCGCTGGCGCTCAATTGGAGAAACGCCAATGTCCTCTCGCTCGATGATCTCGTTGACCGATGCACGGACTTTCGTTCGCAGTTCCTCAGGTGACAGGTCTGCTGCGGTCGGAGCGATCTCGGCCAAGACCTTGGCCTGGACCTTTGCCTTGCTCTGCTTCCATTGCTCGTCGAGCGCGGCCCGATCTGAAGCTCGCCGCATCGGGTGACCCTTGCCGCCGGGACGGCCCGTAGGGGTTCGGTGCCGTACGACGCTCGGCTGGCCCGCCGGGGTCGGTCGCCCTCCGGTTTCGTGGCGGGTCGGGCTCTTCGGGGGCAGGCTGCGCCGGACTCCCGTCAGCAGCGGCCAGCTTCTCCGAAAGGTTCATCGCGATCAGGCCCTCTCGAGCTCAGGCACCTTCGCGGTGCGTCCCTTTCGCCTCCGCCAGAATCCCCGTGACTCTCCGTTGAGCTCGGGTGTCGCGTGCGCACCCGACCCGATGACCGGAGCGACGTCGCCGGAGAGGAACTGATGCATGCCACCGGCGAGCTTCTTGCCTATGTCGGACCCGGCCGCCGACACGAGCGCCGGCCGTCCCTTGTTGATCGACTTCATGACCTCACGCGAATACGGCAGGACCGACACGATCTTGTTGTCGAGCACCTCTTGAACGTCGCTGACATCGATGCCGATGTCGTCCTCGACCTTGTTGAGGACGACCCCGATGGTGTCGCTGTTGATCTTTAGCTTCTCGAGCGTGGTCAGGAAGACCCGCATGTTGCGGATGCTCGGCAGGTCGAGCGTCACCATGCACAGGACCCGGGTCGAGTGGTCGAACGCAGCCAGGACGATCTCGGAGAGCTGGGCCGGGGTGTCGACCACGATGTAGTCGAAGTGGCGCCGAAGCGCGCCCATGACCTTGTAGACGTCCTTGGGAGCGATCATGTCGGCGTCGGCCGGACTGAAGGGCGCTGCCAGCACCGAGAAGCCGAGCTCGTGCTCTTCGAGATACTCCTCGACGTGTTCGTCGAGGTCGTCTTCGTCGACCGGCTCGCGCGAGAGCAGGTCCGAGATGGTGAACCGCGGCCGCAGGTGCAGGGCGGTTGAGACCTCGCCGAACTGGAGGTCGAGGTCGACCAGGCAGACCCGCTGCCCGGTCTGGGCGGCCAGGTAGCAGGCGAGGTTGGTGGCATAGAAGGTCTTGCCACAACCACCGCTCGAGGAAGCGACCGTGAAGACCTCGGCGAAGTGCGAGCGCTCGACGACCACGCCATCGCTGGCGACGGGGAGTGTCTGCCCGGATCCGGACTGAGACACGTCCGCAATATCGAATGCCCGCTTCAACGCGCCCGAGAGCTGACGCTTCGACGTCGGGTACTCGACGAGCTCGACGGCACCCGTGCGCACGATGTCCGCCATGTTCGCCTTCGGCTTGGGTCCCAGAGCGAGCACGACTGCCGGCACCGCGGCGGTCGCTCGGAGGTTCGCCAGGCGCGCCATGCCTGCATGGCTGTCGAAGATCGGCCCCGCCACGAGGATGTCGAAAGGACCCTGCTCGCGCACCTCTTCCTCGACGTCGATCACGTTCGAGCTGGTGACGACCTGGTATCCCGGTCCGAGCGAAGCCTGGATGGCGCGGCTGAGGGCCGGCGAACGGCTGATGACCAGCATGCGACGGTTGATCATGGGGCACCCGTCGTCTGCCCGGTGCCGATGCACTGCATCAGCGGTGGCGGCGTTGCTCCCTGCTGCGGTTGGACCACCGACAAGGCCTCGTTCTGCTGGAGGAACTGGAGGGTTTGTGCCTGCTGACCGGTCACGGCCAGCAGGACCGTCTCGCTGCCTGGGATTGTGCGCCCGGCCGCCGTCTTGTGGCCCGTGTAGGACGGGACCGTGCTCGAGACGTCGAGCACCTGGATGTTCGTCATGGTCAGCTCGGTGCATGGAACCGGAATGCCCGGACTGGTACCGGTGGAGACCTTCGTGATGTTGGCGTACACGTCGACCCGGCTCCCGGGCTGCAGATAGCCGGCGAGGGAGTTCGTTCCGGTCATCGTGACCGTCATGGCGTCCATGCCCGTCGGGATGGAAATGGACGACGTGCTCGCGGACAGCTCCGTCGAGTTGATCGCCTGACCCTTGGGGACACTTTGCGTCACGACCTCGTTCGCAAAGCCAGCGAGGGTCGTCAAATCGGTCGGCTTGAAGGACTTGGTCGGGATCAGCTCGATCGCCACCATGTGGTTCGAAATGACGGACTGACCGGTCGTCCCGGCAGGAATATTGCCCTTGGCGACAACCGCAGACATGGTCACAGGTGCAGCGGTACCCGAACCCGATGCGGCGTGCTTACCCGCACCCTTCACGCTTGCGAATGCAATTGCGCTGCCGGCGATGAACAGGATCACCCCGATCAAAACCAATGTGAGTGTCTGCTTCTTCACAGAACATTTCCCCCTCTCAACCTGCGGACGACGACGGCACCACTCGCGCACCCGTCCGCCGTTGGTTCGCTTGGAGGGTACGACGGGAACCAAACCGCGTACATAGGCCGTTTTGACCATTCTCCGTGCCGCGTCCCTGGTGAAACCCCCAGATGGTCCATATGTCCTATGTACCGGGGACGGTCGGGCGACACAGAATCGATCCGTCGCGACACGGCGCGCGGCCATTCGACAATTGCCCTTCAGGAGTTGGTGCCGCCGCCCGACATAGAGGAGAGGGGGGTCGCGTTGAGACCGCGGACGTGGAAGCTTCCGGATGCGCTGAGGCGGTGGCGCGACGACGAGCATGGAGCGGAGATGGTTGAGTTTGCGCTCGTCGTCGTTCTCTTGATCATGCTGCTCTACGGCATCATCACCTACGGCCTCATCCTGGCCGCTCAGGCGACAGTGACGCAGGCCGCCGCCGATGGCGCCCGCTCGGGCATCGTCGCCGGATCGAGCGGAGCCAGCACTGCCGCCACGACCCAGGCCGGAAGTGACCTTTCCTGGATGGGAAAGGGTGGATGCCAGACGTACGGTACGCCGGGCGCGATCATCACATGTCAGGCGGTGCCTGAGCAGTGTCCGTCGAACACCAACAACTCCTGCCTGAAGGTGACGGTGATCTACAACTACTCGACGTCGCCGCTCTTCCCTGAAATGCCCGGCTTGGGCGTGATCACGCCATCGACAATCTCGTCGACCAACGTCCTCCAGATGTCCACGCCGAGTTCGTAAATGGGTGTGTTGCGCAGAGTGGTCGTCGCATGGTCCCGTGCCCGGCGAGACGACGAACGTGGCGCGACCTTCGTCCTGACGGCGATCTGCATGGTCCTCCTGCTCTGGGCGGGCGCGTTCGGGGTGGACCTCGGCTTCACCGTGGACGGCGGCCGCCAGGCCCAATCGATGGCCGACACGGCCGCGCTCGACATGGCCCGTTACGTGAACATTGCGGATGGCCAAGTGACCCAAACCGCCGCCGCCACCTGGCTCGTCAACAACAAGCTCTCCTACGTGGACACTGACAACGGCGCCAACACAAGCCTCACGGTGGTTCCGGGCCAGTGGAAGAGCAACGCGTGGAGCGTCCCGACGGCCTGTGCGACGGGCTTGCCACCGCTCCCCTTATGCAATGCCGTCAAGGTGACGGCGACGCAGACGGTCCCTCAGATCTTCGGCGGCGGGAACCACACGGTGAGTCGCTCCTCGGTCGCGGCGGTGACCCCAGAGGCAGGCTTCTCACTGGGCTCGTACCTGGCGAGCATCAGCACGACACAGTCGGCGGTCTTGAACTCGCTCCTCGGTTCGCTCGGGAGCGCGAGCGTCTACGCGGTGGGTTTCCAGGGGCTCGCGAACGACAGCGTGACCCTCAACCAGCTGATCACCGCCTCGGGGGGAACGTTGACCGCCTCGAACATCATGACGCAGTCGGTTCAAGCAAATAACTGGCTGACCTACTTGACCGACATCGTCGCTACCCAGGTGGCCTCGCAGAACTGTGGGGCAACACCGACACCATTTGCGTGCACTGCGAGCACGGCTCTCAGCGAGCTTTCCTTCAACCCGACGTCCTCGGCGCAGCTCTGCCAGCTCGTGACCATCGCGACGAGCGCGACCCAGACGACGTCGTGCACCAATGGGTACCTGTCCTCATCAGCCCTCAACGCCAGCATCAATGTCCTGCAGTTGTTGACGACCGAGGCGGAGTTGGCAAACGGCTCGAACGCGGTCGACGTGGGGACGCTCGGAGGAATCACCGGTGTCGTCTCGGGAAGCCTGTACCTCACTCTCGTCCAGCCGCCTCAGATTGCGTACGGACCGGTCGGCACCGTGGCGCAAACGGCACAGATCAACGCGGATCTGCAACTGAACATCCTCGGTTCCGGCTTGATGGATATTCCGATATCGGGGGCGAGCGCGACGGGAACGCTCTCGCTCGTGACCTGCTCCAACAATTCCTTGAAGAAAACGACCGTCTCGGTCACGGGCGCTGGGATCACAAATCAGAACGTGTCGCTGGCGCGGGACCACCATCGGTCAGCTGAGCGTCAACAGCTACAGCTTCACCCCGAGCTTCACCACCGCGCCGCCGACGCCGGCGACAGCGCAGGCCGGTTCCAACCCGAGTACCGCCGGGTCGACGAACCCCACGCTGTCGTACGCGGGCCAGCAATCCTTACTGGTGGGAACGGTGACGGCCGGCGTCCTGGCCCCTGTCCTCCAGTCATTGGGGGTCTCCGTCGGCGGGACGCAGACGGCGGATCTGAGCACCAACTGCGGAGCCGTGTCCCTGGTCCAATGAGCCCCTCCCTCGCCCTTCTCATCGGTGCCGTGTTCGGCATGGCGGCCGGTTCGCTCTTGGTGCCGCTCACCCGGCGCGAGCTGGCGGCCTCCCTGACCAGGGCCGCAGCCGGGCAGACATCCTCAGCAGGAGGAGCCGACGCAACGGCGGAATTCGACCCCCCGAGCATCGGCCGGCGCCAGTGGCTGGCCTTGGCGGTGGCGTCGGGGGTGATCCCCGCGTTCCTTCTCTACCGAGTGGGATGGTCGCTGCTCGCGCTCCCCCCATTGCTGATGTTGGTCGGCCTCGTGCAACTCGCCTACTGCGACCTCGCCCGGCGCCTGCTTCCGAAGACCTTGGTCTACGCGCTGAGTGCGGTGGTCTTCGCCAGCGGCGTGGCCGTCGCCGCCGCGGTGCCCGATTGGGAGAAGCTGGTCCATGCAACGCTCGGCGGGCTGATCCTCTTCGCCGTCCTCTTCTTCATCAACCTGATGAACCCGCGCTGGATCGCCTACGGCGACGTGCGCCTCTCCCTCGTGGTCGGATTCGGGCTGGCCTGGGTGAGCCCGATGGCGCTCGTCGACGGCTTCTTCTACGCCAACCTCATGGCGGCCGTCGCGGGCCTCGTCCTGATCGGCTTGCACCGGGCCAAGCGCGGGCTCGGCCTTGCCCTTCGGGCTCTACCTGGCTCTGGCCGCTGCACTCGTCCTCGTCATCTGGAGCTGAGAGGCGATCCGGCGGGCCGCCCGTCGTCGGGGCCGGTCCGCATCGCCCGAGCTACCCCCGTCGTGGCTTCGCCCGAAATCAGCGGCTCGAGGCCCGACGGAAGTGGCGATCTATCTCGTTGGCGTAGTGACGACCGAGCGTCTCGGCGTGTTCCTCGATCCACCCGCTCAGTGAGATCGAACCCGTGGCGGGTCCGTCGGTGTCCGCCAAGCCGTCGGCCATGGCCCGGTACTCGTCGCCGGTCAACAGCACGTCGTGCAGTACGAGCCCGAGCAGGGACGCCATGGGCGGCATGCACGCGCCGGGAACCCGAACCACCATGCTCTTGCTGTGCACCGCGGCCCGCAGCCGGTGCACGAGCTCCAAGAAGGTCGGCCGTTCCGGGCCCACGGCATCGACGACCATGTCGTCATGATGCTGCCCAGTGGCAACGGCGAGCGCCGCCAGGTCGTCGATGTGCACAGCCCGAATGCGGTAGTCGCCCCGTCCACCGACGGCGAAGACGGGGAGGTGACGGAGCAGCCACGCGATGTTGTTGAGCAGGACGCCATCACCACCGAAGAGGATGGCGGGGCGAAGCACCGCATACGGCACGCCCACCTCGGCCAGGGCGCGCTCAGCCTCGGCCTTCCCGCGAAAGTACGAGTACGGCGACGTGATGCTCGGGTGGGTGATCGACACGTGCACGATGCGCTCGACGCCGGCGTGACGTGCCGCGTGGAAGAGGGTGCGCAAGTTGGCGACGGCGCGTTCGTGATCCTCGTTCTTGTGTGGGAAGCGGATCCAGTAGGTGTTGTAGAGGGTAGTGGCGCCCTCGAGCGAAGCCGTCAGCTCGATCACGTCGTCGAAATCCAGCCCCCGCACGTCAATGCCACTCCCGGGCCGCGCCCGCTCCGGGTGACCCGTCAATGTGCGGACTCGCCTCCCCGCACGCTCGAGCTCGCGGGTGATCGCCGCGCCGGAATAGCTGAACGCACCCGTGACGACGTCGAAGCCGTCCGTGGGGAACGCACCTCCGGGCTCCGCCGGCGCGTCAACCATGGTCTCGTTCAGTCCTCCGTGTCCTTTCATGGTGTTGCCTCCCGGGTCGATGTGGTCGGTTGGGTCGATGGCGTCGGAGCCGACGGCACCGGCGAGAGGCCGAGCGCCTGCACGAGGCCGGCCAGCGTGCGTGCCCGGTCGAAGAGTGCGATCGCCGAACTGCGGTCCCCGTCGAGTTGCGCCAACATCTCGAGGCCCAGATAGAGCGCCACCACAGCGTGGGCGGCGACATCCGGTTCGACCACCGACGCCAGCGGGGACCCCTCGAGGACCCGGCGCAGCGCGTCAGCAGTGAAGGACCGCCACGGGTCGATGCGCGCGGCGACCTCCACGGCAAGGCCGGGCGTCGCCGACGAACCGGCGATCATCTCGGCCAGGACGGCGATGTGCCCTGCATCGAGGTCCTCTTCGAAGATCGCCTGCGCGGCGTCGACCAGTTCCCCCATTCCGTCGGCCTCGTCGACGGCTGCTTGGTAGTGGACGCGTCGGGTCTCGCTGACCTCGTCGAGGGCGGCGAGGAGCAGGTTGGCCACGGAGCCGAAGTGATAGAAGACGAGGCCCTGGTTGCAACCGGCACGGCGTGCAATGGCGCGAGCACTAGCCCCGGCGAAGCCCTCCTCCTTCAAGGCGGCGATCGCACCGCGGACAAGAGCACCGCCGCGTGTCCTCGACCCCCGAGGCGACGGACGGACCCACCCGCGCCTTCACGCCCGACTTGGCCATCAGCGCTCCTTTTGATCGATTGATTTGAGCGATTGCTCAACAGGTTAGGGCGGAGCGTTCGGCTCGTCAACCCGGCACCGACCTGCCCTTCTTCTCGTGGGCACGGCTGGGTCCGCAACTAAGGTGCGCCGCGTGCCGGCCACACAGCCCGCTGCCCCGCTCCTCACCCCCGAGCTCAAGGAACGATGGGACGTGGACGGCTGGTGCGTGGTGCCCGGCGCCATCCCGGCCGGGGAGCTCGCCGCTGCGCAGGATGCGGTGCACCGCCACTTCCCCACCCCCGCCGAGATGGTCGAGCTGGGCGGCACCGCGGCGGGCGAATGGCACACGTGGGACGCCCCCTGGCCGGAATTCCCGTTCCACAGCACTCGCCTCAACGCGCTCGTTCTCCACGACAACGTCATCGACATCGCCGAGGGACTCCTCGGCACCACCGACCTTGCGCTCTACATGGGCATCGTCACCGCCAAGTACGCCCAGCAAGAGTCCGGGTACAACAAGCTGCTGCACGCCGACTATCCGAACCACATGCTCGTGGTCCCCCGCCACGAAGTCGGCTATCAGCAAGTCGAGTTCTTCGTCTACCTGACCGATGTCACCGCCGAGGACGGCGCCACCCGGTTCGTGTCATGGCAGAAGACGAAGGACATCCCCGTCGAGCGGCACACGCTGAACTATGTGGACTACGCCGACCTCTACGACGACTCGTCGGCCGCGGCGGCGCCGGCCGGCTCCATCGTGGCGTACCGGCCAGACGTGTACCACCGCTCGGTCGACCACACCGACCCGACTCGCTACCGGGTGATGCTCCACGTCTCGTTCCGCCATCGCGATGCGGGGTGGGGTGGGTACCAGGCTTGGCCCTTCCGCGGCTTCTCCCCCGAGCTGACCAAGTACGTGGCACAGGCCACGCCGCGCCAGCTGGCCCTGATGGGCATCCCGCCACCGGGCCACCCGTACTGGACCGACGCGACCCTGCGTGGTGTGCAGGCGCGTTACCCCGGGCTCGACGTCGGCCCCTGGCGCAGCGCGCTGCGCTGAGCGATCAGGCCCGTCGCGCCAGCGGCGAGCCCGGGGCCACCAGCGGCCAGGGCATGGCTCGCTCGGCGACCAGGGCGAGGTCGAGCAGCAGCGGTTCGCGGTGGTGACCCGCCAGCACCTGCAGGCCGACCGGAAGGCCGTCGACCGTCCCGGCTGGAATGCTGACGGCGGGGCTCCCGTTGAGATTCGACGGCGCCGTGAGGGCTGCGTTGTTCATGATGGCCCGGGCGAAGCCGATCTCGTGAATGAGGTCGCGCCCGGGCAGGGTGGACGGTGGGGGCCCTTCCGCCTTGAAGGCCACGTCGGGATGGGTGGAGCAGAACACGAAATCCACTTCGTCGAAGAGCGCGGCCATGGCCCCGTTGAGCTGCCGGCGATAGCGCTCGATGGACGCCGCACGTTCCAGGGTGTAGCGCTCACGGGCACTCTCGAGGCCCGCGGCGATCTCGCGCGAGAGCTCACCGATGCGGCCCGGATACGCGTCGCCGAGGTCGGCGACCATCGGCGGCTGGTTGGCCATCGCCCACGCGCCACGCAAGGGCGGCAATGTCGGCGTCACCGGGACCAGGCGCAACCCGGCGGCGCCCGCCAGGCGCTCCGCCGCCTCGACCACCGCCGCCGCCACGTCGTCTCGGACCTGGGCGATCCCCAGGTCCACCACGACGGCCGCCGTGAGTCCCTCGAGATCATGGCTGCCCAGTCCCGCCTCCCAGCCATGGACGCGCGGCAGGCTCAGCGGGTCCCGTGCGTCGAAGCCGTTGCAGGCGTCGAAATAGCGGGCCGTGTCGCGAACCGAGCGCGTGAGGCACCCGAGCACGGTCGTCATCGGCTCAATGGTCCCGTCGGGTCCCTTGGGGATCCTGCCGTATGTCGCCTTCAGCCCGAACAGGCCGCTGAAGCCCGCCGGACCCCTGATCGACCCACCTCCGTCGCTCCCCGTCGCGACGGGCAACAAGCCACCCGCCACCGCGGCCGCCGTGCCACCGGAGGAGCCCCCCGGTGTGCGCTCCGGGTTCCATGGATTGCGGGTCGTCCCGTGCAGTTCGGTGGAGGTGCAGTTGATGCCGCCGAACTCCGGCGCGGTCGTCTGCGCCGCCAGGATCGCGCCAGTGGCCCGCAGGCGCGCGACCGAGGTGTCGTCGTGGGTGGCGATCCGGTCCTTGAAGATCATGGAAGCCTCGGTGTGGGGCCACCCCGCGACCTTCTCGAGTTCCTTGATCCCGAACGGCACGCCGCCGAAGGGCAGCGACACATCGGCCCGGCGCGCCGCGGCGCGCGCTCGCTCGAAGTCCGTGTGGCTGAACGCGTTCAACGGTGACGCCTCCATGGCGGCGATGCATGCGTCCAGCGCTTCGAGCGGCGACAGGTGCTTGGCCCTGTATGCATCGACCAGGCTGCAGGCGTCGTCGAGCCAGAGGTTGCTCACGGCGCGGACAGTACCCGAGCATCGCCGGCCGCGCCCCTGGCCGATAGCCTCCGGGTGTGGACACGGCCGTGCTCACCACTCCGGCTCTCCTCGTCGACGCCGCCGGACTCGAGAAGAACCTGGGGACCATGGCGGCAGCTCTCCCCGGCGACCGGCTCCGCCCCCATGTCAAGGCGCACAAGTGCACCGCCCTTGCGGCACGCCAGGCGGCACACGGCCACATGCGCTTCACCTGCGCCACCATGAAGGAGATGGAAGGCATGGCCAGGGCCGGCCTCGGTGACGACCTGTTGCTGGCCAACGAGGTGGTCGACGCCAGTCGGCTCGGCGCATTGCTGCGCGACGGGGCGCGGGTGACCGTCGCGGTCGACTCCGAGGAGACCATCGAGGCGGCGGCGCGGGCCGGGGTGCCCGAGGTTGTGGTCGATGTCAACGTCGGGCTGCCCCGGTGCGGCTGCAGTCCCGAGGACGCCGGGCGCCTGGCGGACCGGGCGCGTGCAGCCGGACTGACGGTGCGCGGCGTGATGGGCTACGAGGGCCACATCGTCGGGCTGGAGGACCGTGCCACTCGGGTGGCCATGATCGAGGTCGCCATGGCACAGCTGACCCGCGCCCACGAGGACGTCGGTGGTGACCTCGTCTCGGCCGGCGGCACAGGCACCTACGACCTCAACACGTGGGCGACCGAGATCCAGGCTGGGTCCTATGCGTTGATGGACACGGCGTACGCGAAGCTCGGTCTCCCCTTCGTCCATGCGCTCTGCGTGCTGGCGACGGTCATCTCGGTCTCGCCGGGTTACGCAGTCGCGGACTGTGGTCTCAAGGCGCTCGGCATGGACCACGGCAACCCTTCGGTCGAGGACGCGCAGGTATTGTTCTGCTCCGACGAGCACCTGACTTTCGTACCGCGGCGCTCGCTGCGCGTCGGTGACCGCATTCGCGTGTTGCCAGCCCACGTCGACCCGACGGTCGCCTATCACGAGTACCTTCACGTGGTCGACGGCGACGACGTCGTGGAGCGCTGGGACGTCGATCTGCGGGGTTGGTGAACCAGGGCCGGAAAGCTCGTGCGCCCACACCGAGGCTACCCGGGCGGCGCCAGTAGGGTTGGCCGGGACAAGGAGGTCGCAATGGCAGACGCCACGTTCACGATCGGGTCGCCCGCGACGTGCACCGACGGTCACTGCGGAAAAGTGATCAAGGTCGTCGTCGATCCGGTCGCTCGCGCGCTCACCCATCTGGTCGTCGAACCCGAGCATCGGGCCGGACTCGGCCGGCTGGTGCCGCTCGACCGGGTCAGTTCGGGCGCGGACGGCGTCGAGCTGGACTACACCCTCGACGAGTTCTACGCCCTGCCCAACGCCGAGGAGAACGACTTCCTCCCGGGCGGCAGTGGCTACGCGGACTACGCCGCGCACGAGGCCTATTACTGGCCCTATTTCGGGATCGAGGGCGGGCCTGACCCGCTGGTGGCCAATGCGAGCGCCATCGTGACGCACGACGACTTGCCCCCCGGCGAAGTCGGGGTGCGCCGAGGCGACCCCGTGCACGCCTCGGACGGGGAGATCGGCAAGGTGGAAGGGCTGGTCGTCGACACGACCGGCGGGCATGTGACACACGTGCTGCTCCAAGAAGGCCACCTGTGGGGGCGCAAGGACGTGGCGCTGCCCATCGGTGCGGTCACCCGCATGGACGACGGCGGGATCACGGTCTCGCTGAACAAGCACGAGATCGGCGAACTGCCTCCGGTGGACCTGACCAAGCCGGGAGGCTGACCCGCTCGGTCTCTCCGCGCGCTCCCCTTGCAGCCGCGCCTACGGTCCGGGGTCCGCCGCGGGCGTGTGCTCGGGCATCTCCGGGAAGTCGCGCATGGTGCGCATGGGCGATGCCAGCAGCCACACTCCCGCCAGCATCTCGCCCAGGACACCGACCCACAGCGTCGGGCGGAGCCCGATCTGTGAGCCCAGCACGCCGCCGATGAGGGCGCCGATCGGCAGCACGCCCCAGACGACGAAGCGAATCGTCGCGTTCATCCGTCCGAGCAAGCGATCGGGGCAGAGGCGCTGGCGGAAGCTGACCTGGTTCACGTTGTAGACGACCACGAAGAACGACGTGATCATGAAGCCGATGCCGAAGAGCACGAGGCCGGGGCCGGGCCTGGTCAGCGGGATCAACACGCCGCCGACGTTGCCCCCGATGCCGATGAGGGTCGCCCTCGCCCCGCCGAAGCGCCTGGCGATCGGCCCCGCGGCGAATGCACCCAGCACCCCGCCCACACCGCCGAGGCTGAACAGCAAGCCGATCACACCAGGCGATGCGTGCACCTCGCGTACCAAGAAGACGATCTCGACGGCGGCGGCGATCCCGCTGAAGAAGTTCGACGACGCCGTCGTCGCCGCGATCGCCCGGAGCAGCACGTTATGGAACACGAACCGCAGGCCCTCGGCGATGTCGTGCACGAGATGCGGGTGCCCGCCCCGTGGGGCCTGCGGCTTCGGCTCGGGGGTGCGGATCGCCGCCACCGCGGCGGCCGACACCAAGAAGCTGGCGGAGTCGACGAGGACGGCGGCGGCGCTCCCGATCGCTTGGACGAGCCCGCCGGCGACGCCCGGGCCGGCCACGGCGGCCACCTGGGCGCTGCCGGTGAGCTTCGCGTTGCCCTCCACGACGTGTTCGCGGCCCACGAGGGACGGAAGGTACGACTGGTAGGCCACGTCGAAGAACACGGTGAGGACGCCGCTCGCCAGGGTCACGACGAAGAGCTGGGCCAGTGTCAGGGCACCCACCGCATAGGCGATCGGCACCGATCCGAGGGCGAACAGCCGGCCGAGGTCCGCCGCGATCATGACCCGGCGGCGCCGGATGCGATCGACCCAGACACCGGCGGGCAGGCCGACGACGAGGAACGCGGCGGTCGAGGCGGCCGTCAACAGGCCCATTTCGAAGGTGGTGGCGTGCAGGGTCCGCACGGCCAGCAACGGAATGGCCAGCAGGCTCACCTGTGAGCCCAGCTCGCTGACCGTCTCCCCGCCCCACAGCAACCGGAAGTCGCGGTGCCCGAGCAACGCCCCTCCCTTGGCCATCGGGCGGACCCTAACGCGACCGCAGCGTGCAGGCAGCGCGGCTTGGGCTGCACTGCACATTGCGGATAGACCGGTGGCGTGCGAGGTCGCTCTGGGCTCGTCGCCGTTCCCGTCATCGTCGTCCTGTGCGCGTGGTGCGGGTGGGTCAGCGGATTCCATCGCACGTCGGGCGCGGCCGAGATCACCTGGGTCGTCTCACTGGTCGCCGTGGTCGTGGTGGACATCGCCCTGTGGGAGGGGTCAAAGGGACACCGGTTCGGTTGGCACCTGCCGAGGGCCACCGATCCGTGGCCGCGGCCCGGGCGGGGCGGGGCGCGATCCGCCCTTCGCGGCGTCGTGCCGTGGCTGATCCTGGTGCTCGTCGCTCTGGCATGGGACGTCTTGGGGATCGACAGCGGTCCGCACCAGTACCACCTGACCATCAGCGCATTGGCCCAGGCGTACCGCCCATTGAACGCCGCCCTCGTCTTGTTCTGGATCCTGGTCGGCGTCGGCTACGAAATGGCGACGGGTCCGTGCCCCAGCCGGCGGAGCGCCCATCTCGTCGAGCGACCCGGACTCGTCGTCGGACACACGGCCCGAGCCACCCGAGGCGTTCGGGGTGTACGCCCTCGGCGTGAGCGCCGGGCCCCACTCGTCGGCACTGTTGCTTCCTTCGAGCCCTCCGCTCGGCGTCGCGTTCTGGATCGCCGTCCCCGTCGCGGCGCTCGCAATCGACTTCGGGGCCCGCCGAACGAACGGCAGCATGCCGACGGCCGAGGAGGTCGTCCGGTTCATCTCGACGTCGAGGGCGGTGAGCGTGGTCCTGGTGGTCGCGTGGGTCTTCGCCGGATACCACCTCTTCGCGCGTTAGAGGGTCCGGCTGCCATGATGGGTTATGGCATCGACGGGCCCCCGGAAGCGGTGGAACGGAGCGCGGCGTCTGACACACATGCTCGTCCCCCTCGTCCTCGCGGCGGCGATCGTCGTGGCGTCTGGCGCCGTCCCGGCGGCAGCGCACGCACAAGGTGCAGCGACCCGGGACACCGCTCCGGTGGACCTGGCGACACCTGTCGACATGGCCGCAGGGATCGCGCACCGCTCGGCCATCGTGCACGTGGGTCCGGTACGGGTCGAGGTCCTCAGTCCGAGCCTCCTCCGGCTCGAGTACTCCCCCTCGCAGCACTTCGAGAACAGCCCGACGGTGAACGCCCTCAACCGGCAGATGCCGGTCCCCCACTACTCCTTCTCTCGCTCTGGTGGGTGGTTGACCGTCCGCACCGCCAACGCAACGCTGCGTTACAAGCTGGGGTCGGGGCCCTTCACCCCGCGCAACACCTCGCTCCGACTCTCTGTCGGGGGCCGGATATCCACGGTGGCGCCCACATGGGAGTGGGAATGCACCTTCGGCCAGGTGTGCCAGGCCGGCGCGGCCACCCTGAGCGGAGGGGCCACGCTCAGCCAGACCTTTCCGGGCTATCAGAGCACTGCGGGCTACGCCGGATTCTTCGTCAAGCAGGGCGCCGGCGTCACCTGGCACGTCCTCGGGGCGAAGGCGGGCCCGGCGGCGGTCTCGCTGCGGTTCTACAACGTGGCCAGCCCGCCGCTCACGCCGGCGCCGAGCACGCTCGACCTGCTCGTGAACGGGCAGGTTCGACAGACAATCGACGCCGCGCCGACCACGGCGGCCCAGCCGTGGTCGACCTTCACATCCACCGTGCCGCTGGTGGATGGGACCAACTCCATCGAGGTGGTCAACACCACACCGAACAGCTTCGATCTGGGGATCGACACCCTGAGCGTCGGTCCCGGTGGTGCGGCACCTCCCACAGCCCCTTCGACGGGACCGCTCGGTGGGTGGTTCAGGGGGTTCGACACCGACACCTACAACGACACGCCGACCTGCGCGTCCGGGCAATCCGGAGCCACATGCGAAGCGGGCATTCAGCCGCTGAACACCGACGGCCTCTTGGACACCGCAGGGTGGCGCCTCCTCGACGATTCGCAGAGTTCGGTGTGGACGGCCAACGGATGGGTGCAACCCCGTCCCGCACGTGGCGACCTGGAGGACGGCTACCTCTTTACCTACGGTCACGACTACGCGGGTGCCTTGCGGACGTTGGCGCAACTCAGCGGTCCGGCGCCTCTGCTGCCCCGCGACGTCTTCGGCGTGTGGTACTCCGACTACACGCCCTATTCGAGCAGCGATATCGAGAATTCGATCTATCCCGCTTTCGTCTCGAACAACGTGCCGCTCAACACCCTGTCGCTCGACACCGACTGGAAGGCACCCAACGACTGGAACGGCTGGGAGTGGAACAGCTCCCTGTTCCCCTCTCCATCGGCCTTCCTGAGCTGGGCGCACTCGCACGGCATCGACGTGACGTTGAACATCCACTCGAGCATCGATGACAACGATCCGAAATTGCCCGCGACCGAGCGCATTGCCGGAAATACCCTTGCCTCGTCCAGTTGCACCAACGGGAACTGCAAGGTCTGGGACTGGAGCTCCATCGCCCAGGCCGAGTCCAACTTCGCCCTGCAACAGAGCTTTCCAGCGCCAGGGGGTCGCCTTCTGGTGGCTCGACTGGTGCTGCGACAGTTCCGTCGTGTCCGCGCCGGGCGTAACCCCCGACGCGTGGATCGACCACCTCTATGCCCAGGACATGGCCAACCTGGGAGAGCGAGGCTTCGTCCTGGCACGCATCGGCGGGTCCAACGCCGAGCCGCAGCAGGTGTACCCGGCCGGGCCGTGGTCGGATCACACGTCGACCATCGCGTTTACCGGGGACGCCTGGGGCACCTGGAACACCTTGGCGACCGAGGCCGCCTTGGTGCCAGACGAGGCCACGATCGGTGAACCCTACGTGAGCAGTGACATCGGGAGCTACCTCGGCCCTCCGCCGACGCAGTCGGGAGCAGATCCTCCGGACCTCTATGACCGCTGGGTGCAACTCGGCACCTTCGAGCCGATCCTCCGGCTCCACTCCAACAACGAAGACCGGCTTCCCTGGCAGTATCCCCAGCCGGTGCAAGGCATCACCGAGTCGTTCCTCCGCCTCCGCGAAGAGCTGCTTCCCTACTCCTACACATTGGCGGCCGACGCCAACCAGACCGGCCTGCCCATGGCAAGCCCGCTCTACCTCGACTACCCGGGTCAGCCTCCCGCCTACCAGAATCCGACTGAATACCTCTACGGGCCGGACATGCTCGTGGCTCCGGTGACCACACCGGGAACCGTGGCATCCACCACCGTCTGGTTCCCTCCTGGCACGTGGGTCGACTACTTCACGGGAGCCACCTTCAAGGGTCCGTCGACGACCACTCTGTCCGAGCCGCTCGACCGCATGCCGGTCTTCGTGCGCCAAGGAGGGATCGTGCCCGAGCAACCCTCCACCGGAGGAACCGGACCACGGCACGCCCTCACCGCGCTCGTCTACCCGGGATCGTCTGGGTCCTTCGCGCTCTACGGCGACGCCGGTACGGGACTCGGCTACACGAAGGGTCAGCACACCGAGACAGCCATCACCACATCGAGTGCGTCTCACGGCGGCACGCCGTCGGTCCGCGTGACGATCGGTGCGGCTCGGGGCAGCTACCCCGGTGAACCCACCTCCCAGTCGACCCGCGTCGAGTTGGTCGACGTCACCCGACCGGGGCAGGTCACCCTCGACGGCCGACGCCTGCGGCCGCGAAGCGGGTCCGGCCCAGGTTGGTCCTACGACGCGTCGACCGAGACGCTCATCGTGGTCGTCGGGTCGAGGCCGGTGGTGCACGCGGCACGGGTCGTGGCGGTCGGTTCGGCCGCGGTCACTCGGGCTGATCCCGCAGTGGCGCCGTCCGCGTCGTGACCGTCGGCACCGCACCGTAGGCCGCGGCCTTGGAGGATGCCGACGCTGTCGTTACGGTGAGGACAAGACCACATCGCAGAAGACGAATCCGTCTCGACTCACGATCTCACCGGTCTGAATCGGAATCGGTGAGGCAAAACAGGGAGCATCCCAGACGAAGGTGTGAAATTCGCCACGTTCGCCACACGGATCCACTCCCGCCGGCAACTCGTCGAGAAGATCTGCATCGAAATCCCGGCCCACGAACGACGGAGGGAGTTTCGCCGGGTCCACGCACGTGAGGACGGCCCGGATGCCCGAATCGATCATCTCTCGCGCCAGGATGTCGGTTGGGCGGCCCCAGAGCGGGAAGACAGGCTCAATGCCTGTCCCGTGCAGGGCCTGCTCCCGGTACTGCCGAACATCCTCGAGGAAGAGGTCGCCGAACACGACTGCGCTGACTCCGTCCTCGGTCGCGGTACGCATGGCCTGGTCCATCTGCGCTTCGTAGATGTCGTTCGGACACAGAGAGGGGATGTCGACAACATGCAGGGGCAGGCCAAGACGATCTGCTTGCAATTCGAGCAGCGTCCGCCGGACGGCGTGCATGGCGACTCGATCGGCGTCTCGGTTCATGGTGACCAGCAAGCCCGCAACAATGAGGTCCGGGTCCTCACTCGCCCGTTGCAGGGCGCACGCGCTGTCCTTCCCGCTGCTCCAGCTCATGAGGGCGCGTGCTTGCACTTCGACATGCAAGCACGGCCGCAACCACGAAGCAATCCGCAGGTCTACGAATTACCCGTCGACCGTTCCATGGGATTATCGAGACCCCGGCGGGGTACGTGGCGACGACACATCTGACGGGATCTGCCGGCGGGGCCCGCAACAGTCCTCGCGGCGTCGATCGACGGCTCGCACCCCGGTGATCACTACAGCGGACCGGTGGACATGCTGCCCTGATAGTGGATGCTGTCTCGTACTTCGCCGGTTGAGGAGCCCAGTGCGAGGGATTCGGATTCAGACGCCGAGCGACGCGTCCCGCAACTGCGCAGCGAGTGCCGGATCGCCGTGGATCTCGACTCTGGCCGCCCCTTGCCGGCCGGCGCCGAACATCGTGAGCTCACCTGGGTCGCCGGCGAGAACGAGCCGTGGCCCGATGCCGCGTTCCTTGTCTTCCCGCCCGGTCGAGGTCAGCACGATCTGGGCGGGAACTCGTTTCGCCAGTCCGCCGGGTCCGACGCGCGCCCAGAGTGCGTCCGCGAGCTCGCCGGAAATGGATCGGGGCTGCCAGCCCGCCTGCGCTCGGCGAACATCCTCCACATGGATGAAGAGCTCGATCGTGTTCATCGGCCCGTCGAACGGACGGAGGATCGCCGGCGGGCCACGTCGCACGGTCTGGACCAGGCGTTCCCACGTCGTGCGGTCCCGCACCGCCTTCCGAACCTTGTCCGTGTAACCGGCCAGCGGGCGCCAGACCAACCCGGGTCCACTGTCAGGTCGCCGCTCACGGACAACGAGGTGCGCCGCCAGGTCGGCGGTGTCCCAACCCTCGCACAACGTGGGCGCGTCCGGACCGAGCTCCTCGAAAAGATCGCAAATGGTCTGACGCTCCTGCTGAGCGAGGCTTGATTGCGACATGCGAGCATTCTAAGAATGCAGGAGCATCTCTGGTGTATTGCGGCCTCTCCCTGGTCGGGGACCCTCAGTTGCGGCCACGCCCTCCAAAGCAGTCGTAGTCTTTGCCTCACCGCCGAACGGACTTCTTCGCTCTGGTGTCCCACGCGGCAATTGCAGCCGGGACACAGGCGCCTCGGGAGGCCGCACGAGTGAAGCCTTGGTGCTGACCTAAGCGAGTCTTCCGCGATCGTGTCTGGGTCAGATGGTTGGCCCCCTGCGTTGAGCTCAGCCCATTCGCCTCAGCCTGTCGGCACCGCTCCCACGACGTTGGTGACGTGGACTCCGAGTGCGGGCAGCGAGCCCGCAAAGGTGGCGTCACCGAAGGTGAACAGCCCGCCGTCGTTACCGATCAACATGTAGCCGCCCCCGTCTTGGGTGGGGACGATCGAGACGATGTTGCTGACCGCCAGGCCCAATGGAGGGCAGGTCGCTGTAGGAGGCGGCGTCCCCGAAGTTGGAGACCTTGCCGTTGGCCGCCACCAGCCAGTAGCCGTGGCCGCTGTGGGTGGCCGCGATGCCAACCAGAGGGGAGGCACTCCCGCCGGCCCCGCCGTAATAGGGGGCGCCCAGGGCGTAGACCGAGCCGTCGGAGCCGACGAGCCAGTAGCCGGTGCCGGTCGCGCTGGGCGCGATCCCCACGATGTTGTTGACGTGGACGTTGAGCCCGGGGAGCGATTGGACGAAGGTGGCGTCACCAAAGGCGAAGACGCCGCCGTCGCGACCCACCAGCCAGTAACCATTGTCGGTCGCCGTCGGCACGATCCCCACGATGTCGCTCACGTGGACGCCCAGACCCGGCAGCGAGCCGATGAAGCCGGCGTCGCCGAAGGCGAAGACGCCGCCGTCGCGACCGACCAGCCAGTAGCCCTTGCCCGTAGCGGTGGGCACGATCCCCACCACGTTGTTCACGTGGACGCCCAGACCCGGGAGCGAGCCGTAGAAACCGCTGCTTCCAGGAGGGAACACGAAGACCCCACCGTCGGAGCCGACCATGTCGTAACCGCCGCCGACCGTCGTGTTCGACCTTGTGGTTGCATACGTGAATTGGTCGCCCGCCGCCACCGGGCTCACTCCGTCCGGCGTCGTGACCGTCACGTCCACCGTCCCGGTGCCCGGCGGGGCCACGGCGGTCAGGGAGGTGCTCGAGGCCACGTCGAGACCGGTCGCCGCCGTCACACCGAAGTGGACCGCAGTGGCGCCGTTGAACCGATCTCCGCTCACCGTGACCGTCGTACCGCCCGCGGTCGGTCCGGCGCTCGGACTAACCGCGGTCACGACCGGACCAGGCGTGTAGCTGAACTGGTCGACTCCAATCGTGGCACTGGTGCCGCCGGGTGTGGTCACCGTCACGTCAACTGTTCCGGCCCCTGCCGGGGCGACCGCGTTGAGGGAGCCGTCGGAGGTCACATCGAGGCCGGTGGCTGGAACTCCGCCAAAGCTCACGCCCGTGGCGGCGGTGAAATTGCTGCCGGTGACCGTCACGGGCGTGCCTCCTCCGCCCCGACCGATGTTTGGTGAGACCGACCTCACCGTCGGGGAAAACGGAGAGTAGAAGGTGAACAGGTCGTCGGTGCCCTTCGCACTCGATTGGCCATTAAAGGTCACCACGACGTCGACCGTGCCGACCGTCGGCGATCGAGGTGCGGTGGCCGTGATCGATGTTCCCGACACGACGTTGACGTCGGTGGCCAGCAGCCCCCCGAAGCTGACGGTGTCGCCGGCAGCGAAGTTCGTCCCGGTGATCGTCACATTCGTAGTCTCCGAGCCTGCGAGGGCGAAGATCACGCCGACTTCGGTCGACACGGCCGGTGGCGACACGGTGCAGCTGGGCTGATAGGCCGTGCTCTGAGTCAATTGAGCGTCATAGAGGAAACAGTTTCCCATCGCGGTCTCTTCGTAGTTGAAGCCCGCCGTGCTTCCTGGCGTTGAGGCAGTCTCCTCCTCGGATGCTCCCCAGTACAGCTGGTCGGCGTCCAAGGAGTCACTCATGAGCGATGGCCAGACCGCCGACGTTCCCGACGCACCGGACGCCCCCCCATGAGCCACGACCTTCCAAGGCAAACCGGAGCCGGACGTGAAGGAATCGGCTATGAGCTCGATGGGATCTGACGCCACCGACTGGGAATAGGAGATCGAGACGGTTGACGGCCCGGCACGGGTCGCTACGCCCCACCAGACCTCGTAATGCAACTCGTCCGTACCGCCGGCATTGCTGTCGTTCGTATAAGCCTCGGCAAGCTGCCAGTTCCCCGTGTTCCCACCGGAAACGGACGTGATGGACACATTGGTGACGTGGAGCTGCATCGACAGGATCACCAGGTCACCCACATTCTGCGGGCTGATGTTGATTGAGTCGAGGCCGTTCGACTCGGGGGGGAGGACGGGGAAGTTCGACGTCTCGTGGGCGATGCCGCCCGTCGGCCCAACGTTGGGGGTGACAGTGGTAATCGTCGGCGCCGACCCCGCCCCACTCGCCGATCCCGGAGTGGTCAGCAGGGCCCACGCGGCGAGCACCGTCGCCACAGTCGCCATGGTCACGATGGGGCGCAGTCGGAACCCATGGACGCGGCCGGCCGAATCGCGAGCGTGCTTCGCCCGGCCGGCGACGTGTTTTCCCTTCGCGTGCTTCAGTCGGAGGCTCACGCGCTGATTCTCCGGTTCAGTCCGATCGCCAACAATGGCCCACCTACCACCGCGTGCCCCGCTTCCATCGTTCGGTTCCCACCGTTTGTCTCGGCAGAACCGGCATTGCCTCAGCTTGTCGGAACCGCTCCCACGACGTTGGTGACGTGGACTCCGAGTGCGGGCAGCGAGCCCGCAAAGGTGGCGTCACCGAAGGTGAACAGCCCGCCGTCGTTACCGATCAACATGTAGCCGCCCCCGTCTTGGGTGGGGACGATCGAGACGATGTTGCTCACCGTCACCCCAATCGAGGGCAGGTCGCTGTAGGAGGCGGCGTCCCCGAAGTTGGAGACCTTGCCGTTTGCCGCCACCAGCCAGTAGCCGTGGCCGCTGTGGGTGGCCGCGATGCCAACCAGAGGGGAGGCGCTCCCGCCGGCTCCGCCATAATAGGGGGCGCCCAGGGCGTAGACCGAGCCGTCGGAGCCGACGAGCCAGTAGCCGGTGCCGGTCGCGCTGGGCGCGATCCCCACGATGTTGTTGACGTGGACGTTGAGCCCGGGGAGCGATTGGACGAAGGTGGCGTCACCAAAGGCGAAGACGCCGCCGTCGCGACCCACCAGCCAGTAGCCCTGGTCGCTCGCCGTCGGCACGATCCCCACGATGTCGCTCACGTGGACGCCCAGGCCCGGCAGCGAGCCGATGAACCCGGCGTCGCCGAAGGCGAAGACCCCGCCGTCGCGACCGACCAGCCAGTAGCCCTTGCCCGTGGCGGTGGGCACGATCCCCACGATGTTGTTCACGTGGACGCCCAGACCCGGGAGCGAGCCGTAAAAACCGCTGCCACTGGGCGAGAACACGAAGACCCCACCGTCGGAGCCGACCATGTCGTAGCCCCCAGTGGGCGTGGGATTGGCGTACGTGTACTTGTCACCCGTCCCGGTCGGGCTGGTCCCACCCGGGCTCGTCACCGTCACGTCCACGCTGCCGGCCCCGCCGGGGCGACGGCGGTGAGGGAGGTGTTCGACACGACGGTGAAGTTCGTCGCAGCCGTGGCGCCAAAGCGAACCGCGGTCACCCCGCTGAGGCTCGTGCCCGTGACGGTGACGGTGGTGCCCCCAGCGGTCGGGCCGGAGCTCGGCGAGAGGGACGTGACCGTCGGGCCGTTCGTATAAGTGAACTGATCGCCAGCCCCGGTGGCACTGGTGCCGCCGGGTGTGGTCACCGTCACATCAACCGTCCCGGACCCCGCCGGGGCGGTGGCGGTGAGAGAGGTGTCCGAGACCCGGGGTGAAGTTCGTCGCTGGCGTGGAACCAAAGTCGACGGCGGTGGCACCGGTGAGGTTGGTGCCGGTGACCGTCACCGTGGTGCCACCAGCGAGCGGCCCTGCGGTCGGGGAGATCGAGGTGACTGTCGGCACGTTCACCCACGTGATGGTCACCGGTGCAGCGACGGCAGTCTCGGGCTGCCCGAGGGACACGGCTCCGGGCGGACAGGAGCGGTTGCGCAATTATCGAACTCGGCCACGTAGCGGTGGGTTCCGGCGGTGGACTGCGACACCCCGGTGGTAACCACCGTCGCCGTCGTACTCCCGACGTGGGCCAGGAGCACGGGGCTCGATGCGTCGGTGACGTCGAGCAACGAGAAACCGTACGGCGTCGCGTTGACATCCGATCCGGCCGTGCCGGTCAGAGTCACGTTCTGGTTCAGGGGAACGGCCGAGGCTGGAGTTGCCGGGGCCGTGATCGACAGCGTGTTCGGCGCAGGCGTTGCCGTCGTGTTGTAGGTGTAGGTGAACTCGTCATCGACGCCCGTGGCGCTGGTGTTGCCGCCACTGGTCACAGTGACGTCCACCGTGTTACCCACGACTTTGGTTGCCGTGCGCCGGCGACGTGGCCGTGATGGAGACGTCAGAGATGCACATGGAACGTCGTGGCTGCCGTGGCACCGAAATCAACGGCAGTTGCGCCTGTGAATCCTGTTCCTGTGATCGTCACGGGGGTCCCACCTGCGATCGGACCCGACGTCGCGGCGACGCCCGTGACCACCGGTGCTCCCGCTGCGGCCGCTGGTCCCGAGGTCGCCAGGACCAGGCCGGCCGGAATGGTAAGGGCGATTGCAAGGCCGGCCATGGCGCCCGCTGCCCTTGTGGACCGACGCCTTCTGGATGGCGATCCCGCTCGGTCGTTCTCTCCGGAGGCCCCTGCCTGGGTGCCGCCGCTGCCTGAATTAGAGCTGAAGGTCCGTCGCACAGCGTGGAAGGTAACACCGGTGCGTCCCCAGGTTCCATACGCACGTTGCATGAGCGGGCTGAAATCCACATATTGGGACTTTTGGCCTGTCCGAAAGGACTACTCGGTTCGGTCCCCGGATTGACCCTCGCCGATTTCCGCGATGCAACCGCGGCGCGTCCCAACACCACAAACAACTGTCCAACAATTCTCTAGGACCCGGGAAGGAGCGCAACTCGGCGTCGGCCGCGCTCGGGATCGTCGCCGTCCTTGCCCTCCTCGCCGGATGGCTTGTCGCAGGCAGAATGCTGCGACCCATCCGAACAATCACCCGCACCGCCCGGAGGATCTCCTCGACCAGCCTTCACGAGCGTCTGGCCCTCGCCGGCCCGCAGGACGAGCTCAAGGAGCTCGGCGACACCCTCGATGACCTCTTCGCTCGACTCGAAGGTGCCTTTGACGCCCAACAACACTTCGTTGCCAACGCCTCCCACGAACTGCGCACCCCGCTGACCGCCGAGCGCAACCTCCTCCAAGTTGCGCTCGACGATCCGGACACGAGCACCGCCGCATGGCGCTCCACTGCAGAAGAAGTGCTTGCCTCAAATGACGAACAGGCGCACCTGATCGATGCCCTGCTCACCCTCGCTAGCAGCGAAGGTGGTCTGCGTCAACGCGAGACGATCGACCTCGCTCCCCTGGTGGACGAAACGCTCGCTGGGATCCACTCCGAGATCACGCGACTCGAGATCCATGTCGATGAAGCGACGGCACCGGCGCTACTCGACGGAGACTCCCTGCTAGTCGAGCGGCTCGTCGTCAACCTGCTGACCAATGCGGTACGCCACAATGTCGCCGGAGGGGACATGAAGGTCATGTCTGGCGCGACTGAAGATCGAGCCTTCTTGTCAGTGGCCAACACGGGGCCGGTGATTCCTTCTGCTGAAGTTGAGCGCCTCTTCCAACCGTTCCAGCGGCTCGATCCGCGACGAGCGGTCTACAAGGACGGCCACGGTCTCGGTCTCTCCATCGTCCGCGCCATCGCCTCCGCACATGGCGCTGCCATCACGGCCGATCCGTTGCCCGAAGGTGGCCTGTCGGTCCGGGTGACATTCCCGTCGCGCACCAACTCCGGGGGATCACCCCAAAGAAACGAATACGTCACGGTGACAGAGCTCGCCGCGACCTCATAATCCCACTGATCCAGCGCGATGCGAGGGGCAGCAGCAACTCCGCAGCGTTCGCAACAGAGCATTCGCACAACCTGGACACCCTCTCGATAAGGTCACGCAAGGTCACGTCTGAACGCCGTTGGCGCGTGCCCACGGATCGGTCCTCACGTTCGATCGGCAGCCTCTCGCGATTTTCAGCGAATGGCGCTCGTTCCCAATTGCGACGATCACGTTGGTCGGCGAGCGAGCCGACATTATCGGCCCTGACGCAGCTGGGCCTGCAGTCGGACAGACGACGGGAAACGCCAATGTTCTGGCCCACTGGCCGTTCGACGACCTGTCGTGACACGCCCAACCGACCAACGCATCGACTCGTCACCGAGGCGCTCGGATCGCTATTTGGGTCGTGTTATGCCGCCCCACGCCAATGGCCGAGACTGCCCTCAGACCAGAAGCATCATCGCCAATGGCGCCGAAACGATGGCGCCGGCAAGCAGGCCCGAAGCCATCGCTGTCCTCTTCGAAGTTCGGCACTCCCCGAGGAGACGGCTGACTCGTTTTGGAATCGCATCGCCAGCCGCGCCCAGAGCGCACGCCGGTACATGGCCGGACGTCGCCATCCGAACGAGAGCTGCCGCCAAGCTGACTGGATCGTTGCCCCTGGCCGAGTAGTCGTCGGCTGACATCTCGAGCAACGTGGCGATCTCGGCCGGTGCCAGGCGCGCGTAAGGCACCCAGGCGAAGAGGCTTCGCACCCCCACCATCGGCAGCATCACAAGCCCGTGGTGCTCGTGCGCGTGGCCACGTTCGTGCTCGATGACCGCGTGAGCCTGAGCAGCGCTGAGCAGGCGAAGTGCACCCTCGCTGATGACGATCCTGGGACGCCGTCCCGGCAGGCAATACGCCACCGGTCGGGCATCGTCGATCAGATCGGTACCGGGGTACTCGGACGATTGGCGTGCGAGCAGGTTCAACAGCCGGCGATGCCGGGCCCTCGACCTGATTGTGCGGGTCGTTAGCGAGCCGAAGAGGACGAACACGACGATCAGCAAGTCCGCGGCGAGGGTCAGACCGAGGGCGTCGGGCAGTCCGAGACCCTGGAGGGGATGGCCTCCGACCAAACCTTCCGTGAGCCTCCCGACCCCAGGAGCGAAGCCGGTGTGATACCGGTAGACGGCAACGGCGAGCCCTGCGCCGATTCCCGAGACGATGGCGCTCAGGCCGATGGCTTGCCACAACGCCACTGCCGACCGGGGTGCTCGAGTTACCCACGCCGCGTCGGCCAGCCACGCGCTGGCGGGTCCGAGGAGGGAGACTGTGATGGCGACAAGGACGGCGGCCGCGACGAGCAGGTTCATGGCGATGGCTCGACAGATCCGCCGGTGACGTCGTCGAGTGCACGGCGGAGCACATCGGCCTCCTCGGAGGAGACGGATTCGGCGAAGCGTGCCAGCACGGCCCCTCGGTCTGCGGCACCGCCCATGGCGTCGATCATGAGCTCAGCCATGTACGAGGCACGAGTGTCCGCCGCCGCGAAGCGGTGTGCTCTTGCCTCGGTGGTTCGGTTGACCAGGCCCTTGCGTCGCAGCCGGTCCAGGATCGTCAGGACGGTGGTGTAGGCCCGATCGGGGAGCTGGTCCGCGACCTCACGTCCGGTGAGGACGGCCTTCGGAGAATCCCATAGGACGTCCATCACCCTGCGCTCCAGCTCGCCGAGCGGGTTCATGACGCTCTTCTCATGGCCAGAGTTTCGCGAACGCCGCGCTCCATGGCGACATTGTCTACTACATGGTGTAGTAGTACCTTCTGTGTCGTGATCGCCGCCCTCTACGATGCGCCGCTGCCGCCGCTGCGGGGCTCCGAGTTCACGTCGAGCCAGTTCGACTTCGTCCCGGTGGCGATGATCCTGGTTGCACTGGTCCTCTACCTCTGGGCTGTCCGGCGCAATAACGCCTTGCACCCCCGCCATCGGTGGCCGGTCGGCAAGACGGTCGCCTTCATCGGGGCGCTGATCACCACGGGGGTGGCGATCTTCAGCTTCGTGGGCGTCTACGACGGCGAGCTCTTCTGGGATCACATGGTCCAGCACCTGTTGCTGATCATGGTGGCGGCGCCGCTCTTCGCCATCTCGTCGCCCCTCGACCTGGCCTGGCGGTCCACCACGGGCACCGCCCACATGGTCGTGAGCGAGGTGCTGCGTTCGAAGCCGGCCAAGTTCCTGGGGCACCCCGTCGTCGCGTTCGTGCTTTATGCCGTGCTGATCCCGATCACGCACCTGACCATTTGGTACAACTACACGCTCACGCACGAGAGCGTGCACAACGCGGAGCACCTGGCCTTCCTGGTCGTCGGCTACCTGTTCTGGCGCCAGATCTTCGGCTCGGACCCGAACTGCTACCGACTGCACCCCGCCCTGCAGTTCTTCTACCTGTTCTTGGCCATCCCCATCGACACCTTCACCGGCCTGTCCCTTGCTGGCGCCACCCACGAGATGTTCCCGGCCTACTTCGCGACCCACCGGACCTGGGGTCCCTCCTACGTGGTGGACCTGCACGTCGGCGGCGACATCATGTGGGTCGGCGGGGACACCCTGATGCTCTGGCCCATGATCCCGGTGGCGCTGCGCTGGATGCACATGGAGGAGCGCAAGGCGGTGCGCATCGATCGCGAGCTCGACGCCTCTGGCTCGCTCCAGCTCGTCGGGGATGGTGAGACCGCTCCGTGACACGTGGTTGGTGGCCACGGGCGTCGGCACGCGCTCGGGTCATCCGAAGAACCACCGCACTCTTTGCAGCGCTGTGCTGCCTGTCGCTCGTGGTAGCAGCCTGCGGAAACTCTGCCGATCCGCCACCCCCTCCGGCCAGCCAGGGCATCGTGCAGGACCGCGCGATCCCGAACGTCCCTCTGATCTCGTCGGCGGGCACCCCGACGTCGCTGGCCGCCTATCGAGGCAAGTACATCGTGATGGCGCACTTCCTCTCGCTGTGCCAGGACGAGTGCCCCCTCATCACGGGCGCCTTCATCGCCCTGCAGCGCGAAGTCAAAGCCGCCGGGCTGGGCGCGAAGGTGGTGTTCATGGAGATAACCGTCGATCCGGGTCGCGACACGCCGGCTCGCCTGGCCGCGTACTCCAAGGAGTTCGGTGCAGATTGGCCCATGCTGACCGGGACACCGGCCAACCTGGACGCGCTTTGGAGGTTCTTCGGCGTTTCGGTGCAAATCGTCCCAGAGGACCAGCCCGCCAAGACCGATTGGTTCACCGGCACGCCGCTCACCTACGACGTCAACCACACCGATGGCTACTTCCTGATCGACCCCTCCGGTCACGAGCGATTCAGCGATTCGAATGCACCCAACCTGCACGGACACCTCGACAACAAGCTGAAGGACTTGCTCAACGAGGGCGGCGTGCACAACCTCAACCACCAGGCCAACCCCAACTGGACCCTTTCGGACGCCCTGAACTCCATCAGCTGGTTGGTCGGGCAGAACATCCCTGGCCGAGCGAGCACCTGATGACATGCAACGACGCGCTGCGAAATCTCCTATCCGCAATGCGACGTAGGGCTCGATGGGCGCCTGAGCTGAGCTGGGCAACGCCGACGCATCGAAGGGGCTGAGCCATGGCAACGGTCACTGAAGAAGTGGAAGCAACACCTTCACCAAAAGAGCCTCGGCGACGAGATTTCCGCCTCGTACGGACACAGCGTGTCCTCCAGATCATCTTGGGCATGTTCTGGCTCCTCGACGCCGGCCTCCAGTTCCAGCCCTACATGTTCGGCAGTGGCTTCACGACCACCTACCTGTTGAACAATGCCCACAACCAGCCCGACGTCGTGCGGTGGATCATCACCAACGTCGGCAACTTCGTGGGGCCCCACGTCGCCGTGTGGAATACCTTCTTCGCGCTCATCCAGGTGGGGATCGGAGTGGGATTGCTGTTCCGCCGGACCGTGCGCCCGGCTCTGGCCGTGTCGTTCTTGTGGGCCTTCGGCGTCTGGTTCTTCGGAGAGGCCCTCGGCCAGCTTCTTACCGGTTCGGCCTCGGCCCTGACCGGCGCACCGGGTTCGGTGTTCCTCTACGGACTGATCGGCCTCATGGCCTGGCCGCGGTCGGCTCGCAGCGAACGGGATGCTGCTGCGGAACCGAGCGTCGGCATCGCGTCGTCGGCGGCGGCACAGGGCATCGGCGGGGCGGTCACGCCGCTCGTAGTGTGGTGCGGCTACTGGTCGCTGGCCGCGGTCCTGTTCTTGCTGCCCAACAACCGGACCCCGACCTCGGTCTCGAGCGCCATCGTCGGCATGTCGCCGGGCGAACCGAGCGCCTACTCCCATTTTCTCAACAGCTTTGGTGGCCATTTCGGCACCGGCGGCCTCTGGACCACGTGGTTGCTCGCCATCGGATCACTGGTTGTCGGCTTCGGACCTCTCCTGTTCCGTCGACCGACTCTGTTCTTGGCCGCGGGCGGCCTGTTGGCCACCTTCTTCTGGGTCAGTGGTCAAGGCCTCGGCGGTATCTTCACCGGTTCGGGGACCGACCCGAACTCAGGTCCCCTCGTCGTGCTCTTGGCCTTGGCCATGGTGCCGGCCGCGCTGCCGAACCCGGCGACATGGTGGTCCCCGTTCTCCAACGCGCTCTTGCGATACCCCGTGTTCGTGCTTGGCGGCGTGGTGGCTCTGGTCGCCGGCCTGTTCCTCAGCGCCGCTTACCCAGCCCCGGCCCAGGAGACCACCGGCATGGCGATGTCCGGCATGTCCGGCATGTCCGGGGCCATGACAGGAAGCGGCGGGGACACCGCGACCACCGCCACCTGCACGAGCGGGAACAATGGCGCACCGAGGAGCGGGCTGGACGTCAACAACACACCGAACATGGTCATGGCCGGGCCGGGCACGGGGATGAACATGAGCGGGGCCGATGCCAGCGCGGCCGCCGGGCTCAACACGACCAAGTCCAACTGGCACTACACCGGACCCGCACTGCCGACGGCCGAGGCCCAGGAGCTTTTGGCCCAAGGGGCAAACAGCCCCACCGACATCCACATGGCCGCGAACGGCTGCGCCTCCGAGCCGACCTTCTCCGAGCAGATCAACGCCACGCAGTACGTGCAGAACACCACCGCGGCCGCGGCCCACTACCCCACTCCCTATGCCGCAATGGCGGCTGGCTATGTTCTGGCCTCGCCCGCGGGTTACCCCGTGACGTACTACGTCAACCCGGCCATCGTGGCCGCGAACACGGCGGCGCGGAAGACGCTTGACCCGTCTTCGATCGACGGGTTGGTCTACGCCCAGACCCCGGCGGGGACCCAGGTGCTCGCCGCGGCCATGTACCTCCTGCCGAGCTCCCTGCCCACGGCGCCCATGCCCTACGGCCCTCTGGTCCAGTGGCATCAGCGGACGAATACCTGTGGTCCGTCCGCTACTGCGAACGCAGTTACGTTCCAGGTCACGGGTACGGCGCCGTGCGCCCAAGGCACGGCCCAGAGGCCCACGCCGTACATGACGATGGTCTGGCAGGTGCCCGTCGCCGGGGGTCCGTTGGCGATCCAACCCCCCGACATCCAGCTCGTCGAGGCGGCCACTATGCAGACCAGCTCGTGAACCTGCTGTCACGGCCCCTCGTCTGCGCATCAAGCGCCGGCGCCGGCGCGCCGACATTCCCGATAGATCTGCGCAGCTCAGCGAAGCCGACCGCAGCGCACCTCACCATTGATTGGAAGTGGCCTCTCCGCCTCGCGTGAGCCCAACCCCTCTCGCTCTGAGCGAAGAGAGAAAGAGTCGTCATGTCGAACAAGCGCCCCAGACCACCGACGCAGTCACAGAAGGGCAAGGCTTCCAGCGCAACCGGACCCCAGAAGAAGTCATCGTCGTCGAGCCAGCGTTTCGCCGAGCGCCAGGCGGCCAAGCAGCAGGTCGCCCAGGAGGCACGCCGGACACGAAACCGCACCTACGGCATCGTCGCCATCGCGCTGGTGGTGGTCCTCGTAGCGGTGCTGGTGATCGTCAAGGTGGCTGGTGGGGGTTCGGGCCCGGGCACCGTCGACCAGTCGTCGCCCCCCGCCGGTACGCCCATCGCGGCTGCCACGTTGGCCAAGCTCCAATCGGTCCCGGTCTCGACCCTGACCGCCGCGCCGACGAGCGGCGTCGTGAGCACGCCGCAGGCGGTCAGCGGCTCGGCGCTCACCGCGGACGGCAAGCCCGAGCTGCTCTACATCGGCGCCGAGTTCTGCCCGCACTGCGCCGCCGAGCGTTGGCCGCTCTACCTCGCGCTGTCCAAGTTCGGCACGTTCAGCCCCCAGCCCGGCCGCATCCACTCGGCCAACCAGGACGGGGACGTCCCCACCCTTACCTTCTACGGCACCACCTATTCGAGCCCCTACTTCACGTTCGTGCCCGTGGAGGTCTACACCAACAAACCACAGGGCAACGGCTACACGACTCTGCAGCAGCCGACGCAGGCGCAAGCCACCCTCTGGCAGAAGACGAACGGCGGCTCGTTCCCCTTCGTCGACTTCGGTGGGAAGCAGGCGCTCTTGTCGGCCCAGTACTTGTATACCCCGCTGCAGAACCTGCCGTTCTCCGAGGTGGCGGCCCAGGTGGGCAACAACTCGACGCAGATCGGGGCCAACATCGACGCCAGTGCCGCCCAGCTGATCAAGACGATCTGCGGCTCGCTCTCCGACAACAAGCCCGCTGACGTGTGCAGTGCGGTGCAGGGTGGATGAATCGGTGCCTCGGTGGCCCGGAGTCGTCGGGACTGTGGCCAGCCGCGCTGGGACTCGGCGTGGCGGGCTACCTCACCTACGAGCACTACACGTCGTCGAGCTCGCTGGCCTGCTCCGACAACGGGGTGGTCAACTGCCTCAAGGTGACCACCAGCTCGTACTCCGACGTTGCCGGCGTCCCGGTGGCGGTGCTCGGCCTCGCGTTCTTCGCCGTCATGCTGGTGTTGCAGCTCCCGCCGATGTGGCATCGTACCGAGCCGGCCATCCGGATCGGTCGGCTGGCCTGGGCCGTGGTGGGACTGGGCACGGTGCTGTACCTGTTGTACGCCGAGCTCTTCGCGATCGACGCCATCTGCCTGTGGTGCACTGCCGTGCACGCGCTCACCCTCGTGCTGTTCGGAACGACGATCTACGCCACGAGTTCCTATCCCGTGCCCACGGCTGAGGATGTCGATATCGACGCGTGAGCTCACCGCTGACAGGCGGGTCCGCGCAACGACAAGCCACCCAACCGGTCCGATCACCACATCGCGGTCAGCGACATCGTGGCCGCAGTCGGAACCGTCGAGAATGGGCAGGCCGCTGAGTGCCATCTCGGTCATGTGGTCACAGATCGGGTCGGGATCCCCCAGATGAGACGCTGCAGTCGGCTGGTCAATGGAGCAGGCAAAGCAAATAGAACGGTGTCGTCAACGATGAGTACTGTCGGTCGCCAACGGCGCCGGGGCCCAGTGACCACCGTGACGGTGACCGGCTGTTGGTCATTATTTGGAGGGCGCTGTCCTCCGATCAGGGGTACCCGTTCACGTCTGCGTCCGCTGCTCGAATAGTGCGGGTACGCATAGTCTGGACCAGACAAGTGCGGATAGCGAGGGTGCGGCTCGCGACCGAAACGAGCGAGGCAGGTCGAAGAGTGCGCCGGTGCGAGTAGCGATCTCCTGACCCTCGCGACCCACCGCCGGGATCGCACCCATATTCTCCCGCCTAGCGCCGCGGCTACTCCAACGGGTACGAGACACCAAATGCTCGAATCTTGAACCAGGACCAGGACCAGGACCGCGCCCGCCAGCCCGATGGCGATGCCTGCCATACGCCGATCGCGGTCTCGGCATGGACGTAACGGGAGAGGATCGCGGTCATATCCGGATCCAGAGTGGCGAGACGAAGCAGCTCCCGATCCCTCACGCTGAGGTCTGCCGTTGGGGTCGGGACACGGATCATCGTCGAGCTCCTGGCAGACGGCCACGGCGGCATCGGCTACCTGCTCAAGGACCGGGTCATGGACGCGGACCAGTTTCTCGACGCCCTCGACCGGGTGGCCGGGGGCGGCACGGCACTCGACCCCACCGTGGTGGCCAAACTGCTCGGCCGGCCAGACCGGGCCGACCCAATCGCCACCCTCACCGAGCGGGAAGGCTCCGTGCTGGCCCTGATGGCCGAGGGCCTCTCCAACACGGCGATCTCTGGTCGCCTGTTCCTCAGCGAAGGAACGATCAGCAAGTACACCACCGCCATCTTCACCAAACTGGACATCAGCAGCGATGACGACACCAATCGCCGGGTACACGCCGTGCTCACCTATCTCGACTCCGGACCGCCAGAACCTCAGTAACATCCCCGCGATTCCCGGAACGACCCGTCGGGCCCCCGGAGCGATACATCTTCGCCCAGTCTCAAAAACCTGGCGTGGACCCCCTGAAACCGCCCAGGTCAATATGATCGCACCGCGTTGAGGGATATGCACCCCCCGGGGAGCGCATGAGGGCTATCAAGGCGTTCGTTCGGAACTCACAGACCGTGTCATCCTGCAGGCGAAAAGAGACGCCGTCGACACCATCTGCGGGATCACCTTCTCATCCATGAGGCCAAGAATTCAGCCGACCGGTCCAGGTAATTGTCCATGTCTGGTCGACACAGGTGGATACTCAAGTTCGCCATCAGAAGCCGTCGAGCAGCAAACAGCGCATCAAAGGTGTCAGGCCCGTACGAGGGCCAGATACGCAGTTCGGTGTAGCCCGATCGGAAGGCTTCGGACAAGCTCCCGCTGTCATCGATCCTCGTGAGGGGTAGAAGCGAGATCGAGATGTCCTGCACTTCGTGGCCGACGGCAAGATCCTGGAAGTCGATGGGGATCAGCCCGGCTCGAGTCACGATCGTGTTGTGGACGGTGAGATCGCCATGGAGAAGGTGGGGAGGTACCGGCGCTTCATTCCAGATGGCATCGATGGTCCGCTGGGCTCTGTCTTGTGCCTCGAGATAGAGACCCCTATGACGCGTCAGTGCCTCGAAGACGGGCTCATCGCCCAGGTACGAAACGCGGTCGGCGATCGGGACCACCAGCCCATCGGGCGGATCCCAGCTCGTTGCGTGCTTATGCAGTCGGGCCAACAGTCGGCCAGAGTTTGCGGCCTGCTCGAGAGTCACACTTGGTCCGACCGTTCTTCCGGGCACCCAAGTAAGCACTGCACATTCCCTCGGCCCGGGTATCCCATCAAGGGAAACCGGATGAACGATGGATCCGTCTCTGGCCGATACGTATTGGGGGACCCCCAAACCGAGATCCCGGAGCAGTTCGCGCTGCCATGCTGCCGCCATAGTGTCCGAGTCCGGGGGGTGCAAGCGGAATGACGATCCCACTCGGAGCAGATGTGCTTGGACTCCGCGACACTGAACCCGATACACCGTATTGAACGATTGCGCGATCAACCTCATGTCAACCACATCGAGGTCGTAGGACTCGATGGCCCTATCTGCGAGCCGCCTCAGCCTGCGTGTCTGCCCGACCTCGGTTAATGAATCGAATCCCTTCATGGAGAGAAAGTCGCATGTCGATCAGAGCACCAGTCAGGCATGTTGGTTCGGCGATCGCGGTGTATGGGATCTCTCATGGAATCTTCTCGACTGCATCCACATACTCCCAAGTGGTCGTTCCTAATCCATCGATTTCGATAAGTCACAAGTCGTGTCGACGAGACGCCATCACTGAGTCGTAGCGCTCCGATGTCGAAAGAGCCACGCGGCTCCGCCGAAGGACAAGGGCGAGTATGCCTGAGCAATAACCGATGGCTATCCACGCCTCGTGACTCACGGCGACACCGGTTGAGGTGTGGCCCATCCACAAGCCGCGCATTGTTTCAATGATCGGCGTGAAGGGTTGGAATCGGGCAAAGTCTCCCAACACCGCTGGCATGGTGTGAGCAGGCACGAACGCCGTGCTCACATACGGGATGAACATCAGCACCATCGTCAACGAAGTCGCCGCCTCTGCGCTACGAGCCAGGAGGCCGACGCCTGCAGCCAACCAGGAGAGAGCGGTGACGAACAACACGATCATCCCGACGGTTGCCAGCCATCTGAGTGGCGACCCTGTTGGTCGCCAGCCGATACCGAGACCAACGGCGATGACTAGCCCGGTTGCAACCAGATTCCGGACCAGACTGGCGACGACGTGGCCCACGAGGAGCGACGGGCCAAACACCGGCATTGACCGTATCCGGTCCACGATGCCGTTGGTCATGTCCGTGGCCACTGCAACGGCCGTCGTACCGGCACCGAAACCGGCGCACAACACAATGAGACCGGGTACGACGTAGTCAACGTACCTGCCGCCCGTGCTGAGGTCTCCGCCAAACACGTAGACGAACAGGAGCATGAGGACGATTGGCAGCATCAGCGCAGTGAAGAACGCTTCAGGGTTGCGAAGCGAACGGCGAAGGCAGCGGGTGATCATGATCCATGAGTCGGAGAGAACGGAAGTGACAGTCATTAGGCGACCTCTTTCGAATTCGATTTGGGTTTGTCGAGTATCCGTAAGCGACAGAAACACGTCATCGAGGCTGGGTCGGCTGATCGAAACCTTGTAGGCCGGAGACCCCGCACGATCCAATCGAGCGAGCGTTTCGTAGACGTGATGCGCCGTTCCGTCGGTGACGATGTCCAGAGTGCAGAGACGCTCATCCGTCCGGGCCGACTCCACCGACTCGGCAGCGCGGTCTGAAGCTGATCGCGTCTGAAAACTCCAGCCGGAGAACTTCCGCGCCAAGGCTCCCCTTCAGCTCATCGGGACTCCCTTGGGCGACGATACGGCCGTTATCGAGCAGTGCGATGGTGTCCGCAAGTTGGTCCGCCTCTTCCAAGTACTGCGTTGTCAAGAGAATCGTGACTCCTTCGTCCACAAGCTGACGGACGGTTTGCCAAAGGTGTTCTCGACTGCGAGGGTCGAGCCCCGTCGTCGGCTCGTCCAGGAAGAGAAGGCGAGGTCTCTCGATCATGCTGACGGCGAGGTCGAGTCGGCGCTTCATGCCACCCGAGTAGGTGCCGGCACGCCTGTGACGGGCGTCAACAAGATCGAAGGTGGCCAGCAACTCCGCCGCACGAGCCCGTGCCGCCCTTTTTGGAAGACGGCGGAGCCGAGCCATCATTTCGAGGTTCTCCTCCCCGCTGAGCAGATCGTCGATTGCCGCGAATTGGCCGGTGAGACCTATTGAGCGCTTCACGCCGATCGGGTCCGCGAGCAGGTCGTGCCCCGCGATGCTGGCTGCGCCGCCATCTGGCCGCATCAAGGTCGCAAGGATGCGCACCATGGTCGTCTTGCCGGCCCCATTCGGACCGAGCAAGGCGAAAACCGATCCGGTCGGGATGGTCAGATCGACCTCGTCCAGCACAAGGTTGGGGCCAAAAGATTTCGTGATCCCAGAGGCAACAACTGTGTATTTCATACGCAGAATGGTATACGAGGCACACAGTTATAGTCAAGGGGTGATCTCCACACCGGAACAGGTGCCCGAGAACCAAAGGCCGCCCACCCTGCCGCCAGGGCTCGACCTGCTTTGGGGCCGACGGGAACCGGGACGCCGCGGGCCCAAGCCAGGCCTGACGGTCGACGGCATCGTGGCTGCCGCGGTCCGGCTCGCAGACGCCGAGGGCCTTGACGCAGTCTCGATGGCGCGGGTGGCGAAAGATCTCGGTTTCACCACCATGTCGCTCTACCGCTACGTTTCGAGCAAAGAAGAACTTCTCCAGCTGATGTGGAACGCCAGTGCTCAAGGAGCCGAGGATCTCGAGTTGGCCGGAGCGAATTGGCGCGAGCGGTTGCAGCAGTGGGCGATGGTGCAGCGTGAGATGCTCGATCGCCACCCTTGGATCACTCAAATGCCGATGGCGGCACCGCCCCTCGCCCCGAACTCTTTGACCTTCGTTGAGCGCGGATTGCAGGCTCTCGATGACACAGGGGTCTCAGAAGCAGACCGGCTTCGTGTAATCGGCCTCATTAGCTCCTATACCCTCAGCGAGGCTCGCATGGCCCATGATGCGGCTCGCGCTGACGCAAAGTCTGTGGCGACAGCCGACATTGACGGCACATCGCCCAGATGGACCTTCGAGGCTCTTCTCCGCGAGCTCGTCGACGAGCAGAATTACCCACGACTTCATCGGATTGCCTGGTCTGAGGAGATCGGGAACGATCCGTCCGGCTTCGATGAGCGACAGGAATTTCTCTTCGGACTCGACCGGATTCTCGACGGTGTTCAGGTGCTTGTCGACCAAGCCTGAGCTGACGTCAGGCCGGCTCGACTATGCAGTGCGTTTGGGATCTCACGCCTTCGCAGCGCCCGGTACACGCAGAAAGCGACTACAAAACCTACATAGAAGGAGAGGTCCGCTCCGTCGAGCCGTGTGGCAACGGGACCGATCGAGCAGTCCAGTGTTCATGAAGGGCACCATGGCACCGAAACCGACGACCAGGGCCACGAGTGCAGTCCATCCGGCGTTCAGGTTCTTCGGATCCATCACGGAACACAAGCCCTCAAAGGTGACAGTGCCCTTGCGGTCGAGCCAGTCGATGAGGACGATTGCGAGGAATGGAGCGATCCAGTACGCGCTAAAGAGCAGAACGGATTGGAATCGTGCTGATGTGTTTCCATCCATGGAGCCAAAGGATCACACCGAAGGCGATCATCGTGCCACAATCGCTGCACTCCAGTTCCGCCTTCAGCCTTACTCCCGCAGCCTGCAGAGCGAGGGACCCTGAGTAGTCGTTCATAGCGTTGCTCGTGATCGCCCCGAAGACGACGATGACGAGTGCCAACATGCCAACCGTGCCCCCGCCCACGAGGGAGCGCACACCCGCCGCTGTTTGGTTGCTCAGCACTCTTGCGCCGGCCAGGCCAATGGCATAGGTCCAGATGTAGGAGGCGCACAAGCCGCCCAGGGTCCACCAAAAGATCGGCGACGATGGCGTCTCCTTCTCCTGGTAGCGGCTGTAGTCAGCGGCGTAGCTAGCCCAGCTGAACGAACCGCTAAAGGCAATCGTTGTCATCAAGACGAAGGCGCCGATGGCAGCTCCCCCGTGAACCGTGCTGTGCAAAGGAATCTGACCGCGCTCGAGGATGCGCACCGACAAGACCACGAACAGGACGGCCAAGATGGCGCTCCCCCACATCTCAAGCTGGTGGATCACCTCGTAGCCCAAGAATCCGACCAGCCCTTCGAGCGCGAGGACGATGAGCACCCCCACGGCGAAGGGCACGTGGAACAAGAGCTGGATTCCTTGGGCACCGAAGAGTCCAACAAGCCCGTCCCAGGCCAGAGCGCTCAGCCATTGCACGGCCGCGGGCAGCGTGATACTCCTGCCGAACGGGAGGCGCGCGAGCGGCAACTGCCCCATGCCTGTCTTGGGTCCCAAGGTGGCAAGGAGCCCGACGGGCACCGCACCGAGGACCACCCCGATCACGATGGCCACGAAGCCTGGCCAAAATCCCAACCCGAGCGTAAAGGCCAAGGTGCCGGTGAAGACACCGGAGAGTTCCATATTCGGCGCGAACCACACCGTGAAGTTCCGGCGCGACGAGCCGTAGCGCTGGTCCTCGGGAATCGGAGCCATGCCATGGCTCTCTACAACGAGGTCGCCGCGGTGCGTGGGGCGAGCACCTGCAAAGACCTCCGCTCGATCACCGTCGTTGAAAAGCAACGCTCGATCAGGCCGACCGCTCACCAATGCCTCCTCCCTTCGCCGGCATTACCCGGAGCAGGTTCAACGGTCGACACCAGCGAGGTGCCCTCTCAGCCCGGTCTGTCCGAGCTCCCGTGAGCTAAGTCTCGCGCATCGGATCTCCCCGCTGCGCGGGTTCAGCCATGGCAAGCCCGACAAGCGCACCCCAGGGGAAGGGAGTCCAATCAATTGGGGACCATGGGTCTGCCGAGACTTCGGTTGACTCCGAGACGCAAAGGGGAGCCAAATGGGGAACCACGGACGACCGCACACGTATCAGCGGCAATGGGCGCGGGTGCATTGCCGAACCATTAACAGTGCCTACATCGGCACGCGTACAGATGCGCACGAACAGTCAGGTCGACTCCGCAGGCCACGACCTCTACAAATCCATCGTAGCGCTCCTCGTTGGAAAACCACCCCTGACCAGGGATTTCGGACCGGTGGAGGTGAAGGGATTCGAACCCTCGGCCTCTGCGTTGCGAATGTCTGGTTCTCGGTGTTTTGACCAGGGCCTTTCCGAGGACTTTCCTGGTAGTGGCGTTTCGATCCCCTCAGGTTCCCTCACGATCCCTCTCCTTCCCTCTCGATAAAGACACGTAAAGACACGCTGCAACCGAGCTGCGGCGTGTCCACGGGTCGATACGCACGTTCGATCGGCAGGCCTCGCAATGCGCAGCGAATGGCGCCTGTTCCCTGTTGACGACGATTATGTTCCTTGGCGACCGGCAGGCCATCTTCGACCATGAAGCGGACCGTGCTTGTCGCCGGGGCAGACGACGGAAGGCCAATCGTTCTCTCCGCCAGCAGCCGGTCTGCGACCTGTCGGGTCATGCCAACCTCGTCCTCGGTGGGGTAGTCGACTATCACGGTGGCAAGGCGAGGGTCTCTGTCGCGGATGCTCCGCTCCTCCCCCGGTGTGCAGTTCCGTCCACCCAGTTGCTGACGGGTGTTTCCAGCGCCACAGTCCTTCTCGGTGACGCTCCTCACGAGATGGTCCTCAATCTCTCCGACCACGAAAACCCAGAGAGATACGCCGACCTGGGCACGCGTCGTCGCAGACCACTCGACGTACTCCACGACCGCCCCGTTGGAATAGCTCATCGTAACGTTCCGTCCCGTGGGCTGGTGCGCCGGTTCGCGGAGGATCCGTCCACCCATGCCCGCAGCGTCAGCGACCGCCACATCGAGGTCATCCACGATGACGGTCACCTGGGTCGACCGGAACGGCTCGATGACCTCTGGGACCTGCGAGGATCAACACCTCACCGACCAATGCCAACTCCAACCCTGAACCGTGGGAGAAGCGCAATCGAGGATTGTCGCCAGAGCTGAACAAGGCAATGCCCTCCTCGATGTCCGACACATACACCCGAGCAAAGGTCGCGAGATGCGCCACAGAGCGGAGGCCACCTCCACGGTCGATCACCCAACCGGATCGGCACGCTGCCGCGAAGCGGCAGCGAGATGGCGAGGGTCGACTGGCCTGTGTCCTCGGCTTCCCGATAAGCGGGCAAGGCAGCAACGTTGCAGTCCAACGGCCCGAGCGGCGCGCAGGAAGTATCGTGCGGGTGACTCCACTCATGAGTTTATCTTTCCAACGAGATCGATAAGGGCCTGCCTGATGGAGGAATGGATTGCCGGATCGGCGATCAGTCCGCTTTGGACCGCCTGACGCGGAACGGGGACCCTTGCGCAGGCACTTTCCACTAACGACGCGTGAGCGTAACCGAGGACCTCGCGGAGGGAGTCGTGGACGTCGGCCGCGCCAGTAGTTGACGCGGACGTATTGATCCAGGCAACTGGCTTCTAGTAGATCGAGCCCGGCTCGCCATTCCCGATGGTCCAGTCGAGGACATTCTTGAATGAACCGAGGAGGGCGCCCGCACACTCCGGTGTGGAGAAGAGAATGGCGTCAGACCAATGGATCATGGTGCGTAGCTGCGCGACTGCAGGGTCCAGCAGTGGCGCGCCGAGGTCCGGGTTGAAATGCGGAATCCTGCCCATGCCGTCATACATCACGGGTTCAATGCCCGGCGGTGCGATCGAAACGGCGGACCGAGGCAGTGCAGTGTTCGTAGACGCCTCGCGCAGGCTTCCGGAAATGAGAAGGACCCTGGCAGGGCGGCCCCCCGAAAACGAAGGCATTGCCGTTACTTGCGTCACGGCCGGAAGCTGACCGACGTCTTGGGCGGTCTTATCCACGAGTACCGACTCCTTCTCTGGGCTGGGCGGATGGGTTCTCGGCTCCCGCAGGACGGGCTCTGGCCACGGACCGTTCGTGCTGTGGCGACGGCGTCGCCGGTCGAGGGGGCCAGACTTCGCTCGCTCGTCGGTGGCGACGGTGCTGGACCACAAGGGCGAAAAGGGCCGCTACGGCTAGAACGATGACGATGGTGCCGTAGACCTTGGCTGTAGTCAGGACCCCGGCTCCGTGAGCGACGACATAGCCGGCCGCCACGGCAGGGAGTCCGAAGGCGAGGTAGCTGATGACGTAGATGGTCGACAGGACCCCCGCTCGCTCGTGAGGTGTCACCAGGGGCAGCACTGATCGCAACGCGCCCTGGAACCCGAAGCCAAACCCGATTCCGGCGAGTACCGTTCCCAAGAAGAAGGCGGTGGTCGACGTGTTGGCAATGGCGAGGACCATGAGACCTGCGCCGACGATCAGCGTGACGGTGCAGTGGAACAAGACCTTCCGCTGCGACACCCTGTTCGCAAAGAAGGCCGTCACCGCACCGCTCAGAGCGAGCGCGAACAATGAGAGTCCTCCCAGCGCCACGGAGCCCGATCCGGTCAGGAAGCGCACCATGGTTGGGCCGAGTGATGCATACAGGCCGGCCAGGGCCCAGATGGCCACCAGGATCGGGGTTGCGATCAGCAATGGTGCTCGGGCTGCTCGAGGCCATGCGAGGTGCGGCCTCAGTGAAGCCACTGCCCCGACCTTCTTGGTCGACAGTTCGCCCATCAGGACGACTCCGACTCCCTCGAGTACCAACATCGCCAGCAACGCCACGTAAATCAAGCGTGTCGGCGCCGGCCAACACTGGACCATCAGGCCGGAGACGAGTGCGCCGACGGCCGTTCCCGAGACGGTTGCCACTCCGCTCACGATGGTGCCCTTGACCTTGTCGAGGTCGAGGAGCCCGGCGCCAATGGCTCCTAAGGCTCCTCCAGTCGCGACACCCTGGATGATGCGTGCCACAAAAAGGGCCGGGACACCGCTCGCCGCGGCAAAGACGGACAGGGCCGCGACCTGGAGGAGGATGGCCGCCAGGAGTACCGGTTGACGCCCTATGTGATCGGACAGAGACCCGACGGTGAGGAGTGCCGCCAGCACGGCAACGGCATAGACGGCGAAGACCACCGTCAAGGTGATCGGTGAGAAATGCCAATTCGCCTCGTAGATGGCGTAGAGGGGCGTGGGTGCGCTGGATGCAGCCAGAAAGGTCACCGCAATCGACACCAAGAGTGCGAACGACACCCGACAAGAGAGGTGTCCGTTGGTCGCGACGCCGGCACCGTCGCCGACCCGATGCGCCGAGCCAAGGGGCGACGGCGGGCCATGTGCATCTGGCCTCAGTGAATCGATGACGTCAGTAGCACTCATCGCAGCTCCTTCGAGTGGGTTGCTCCGCGAACGACCGGTTCCAGGTCTCCGCCTGCTGAGTAGACCGGTCTGTCTACCCTCGGTCTATCTAGACAGATCTGTCTGGTATTGTCAAGGCCATGACGACAACGACGATCGAAGGCAGCTCGGCGCGAGATCGACTGCTCGCGGCCGCCGACGAGCTGTTCTACGCAGAGGGGGTCCATGCGGTCGGGATCGACCGGGTGATCGAGAGGGCCGGCGTGGCCAAGGCCTCCCTCTACAACGTGTTCGGCAGCAAGGACGAGCTGGTCAAGGCCTACCTCGAACGGCGGAGCGCGGTGATACAGGCTCGGATCACACAGGGACTGCAGCAGTACAAGACCCACGCGAGAAGCTGATCGGGATCTTCGAACTCCAGGGCAAGTCCTTTGCCCAACCCGGCTTTCGCGGCTGTGCGTTCATCGGCGCCAGCTCAGAGTCGCCACGTTCGGGCGGGCCCGTCGAAACCGCCGCCGCCGAGCACCGCGGCTGGATCCGAAGCCTGTTCCTCGAGCTGGCAGACCAAGTCGGCGCGCCTCGACCGACCGCACTGGCCAAGCAGCTGTCACTGGTCAACGACGGCGCGTTCATTGCCGCATGGATGGATGGCGATCGCACTGCGGCTGCCACCGCTCGGACCATCGCCACCATGCTCGTCAACGCGGCATTGGACTGACCGCCGGCGGTCGTCCGCAGTAAGACGAGGCGGTCGATGCGCCGGTAGGGCCAACCCCGGTCGGAGCTTTTGGCGTTGCGCAAGAAACTCTTGTGGCTCGATGCGACGAACGAGCCCGCAAGATCGCCGTTCAGACACTTGGCCAACCTGCGTCAGCTTGTGGATATGGGCTATTGAATACTTGTTGCTGGCAAAACGACGGAACGCCAATCTTCTGTCCGGCGGCCCGGTTGATACCTGTCTCGCCGTGCCTACCAGGTCACCCGCCCGGTCATCTCCTAATCCTGGGTCGACGCCAGCCCTACACACATCATTGTTATGAGACGCATTTGGACCGTCTACCTCGTATCCATGGGTGGAGCGCATGGTCCAGAATCGGTCATCCAGTGAACAGACCTGCTCGGTCATTCACCGTGTTCCCATAGCGACGAGCTCACGGTCATCGGCCAATTCCACGAGATCCTCGGTCTCGATGTGCGGGATTGGCAGCTTCCGGTCAAGCCAAGCAGGCAGCCACCAGTTCGACGCCCCGAGGAGGTGCATGAGCGAGGGCACGAGCACGGTGCGCACGATGAAGGCGTCGATGATGATCGCCACCGCGAAGCCGATACCGAACTCTTGGATCACAAGGGCGTTACTAATCAAGCTGAACGACAAGAAGACCAGGATCATGATCAGCCCCGCCGCCGTGATGACCCTGCCGGTCTCCGCCTGCCCACGGGTGACAGACCTGCGGTTGTCATCCGTCGCGACCCACTCCTCGCGTATCCGGCTGACGAGAAAGATCTCGTAGTCCATCGACAAGCCGAAGAGCACGGCGAACATCATGACCGGGAGGTACACCTCGATCGGACCGGCCTTCGCGAAGCCGAGGACGGGTCTGAGCCAGCCGTACTGGAAGGCGGCCGTGATCGCCCCCAACGCGGCCCCAACGGAAATGATGTTCATCACCGATGCCGTCAAGGGGATGACGAGGCTGCGGAAGACGGTCATGAGGAGCAAGAAGGCCAGCAAAACGATCACGACCACGAACAGCGGGAGCTTGCTCGCCAACACCTTCGAGAAATCGATGCCCGACGCCGTTGTTCCGCCGACATGGATGGCAAGGGAGGTGCCCTCCGTCGCCTTCGGCACCTCGGCGCGGATGTGGTTGACCAGATCAGTGGTCTGCGATGCCTGCGGGGAAGAGTCGGGGTAGACAATGGCAACCGCGGCCTTGCCATTCGGGCTAGTCTGCGGCGGCAGCACCCGAGCAACCCCCGGAGCGTGCTGAAGGGTCCCGGCGAATTCGTCGAAGGACCTGAGGTCGGCGACGCTGTTGATCTTGCCGACCACCTGCAGCGGGCCGTTGAAGCCCGGGCCAAAACCTTTTGCCAATAGGTTGTAGGCGAGCAGCGTGGTCGACCCAGAAGGATCTTCTCCGGTGTCAGCCAACCCGAGGCGAAGGCTGAAGAAGGGGAGGGCCACAACGAGGATCAGCGCGAAGCTGAGCACCCCCAGGATCGCCGACCGCCGCTCGACGAACGCAGCCCACCACGTCCAGAACGGACTCGCCCCGCGGTCCTTCACCGCGCCGACCTCCCCCACTGCCGATCCGTCGCGGAAGAGGTGGCGACGGTCGCGGCGGGAGATGGCCTTGTACCCGTAGAAGCCGAGCATGGCTGGCAGCAGGGTGAGGGACGTGAGCATGGTGAGCAAGACGACGAAGGCCGCGCCGAGCGAAACGCCATAGAGGAAGGTCAGCGCGAGCGCGAACATCCCAAGAAGGGCGATGCAGACCGTCAATCCGGCTATCGACACCGCTCGCCCAGAAGTGTTGAGGGCGAGCATCACAGCTTCTTCGGGGCTGCGGCCCGCGAGCAACTCTCTGCGATAGCGGTTGACGATGAACAGCGCATAGTCGATGCCGACCCCGAGGGCAATCAGTTCGGCCAACTGAGTGGCGAACTGGGGGACGCTGAAGGCGTGAGAAAGGATGCCGATAAGCGACGTTCCGATGCCGATGGCAACGACGGCCGACATCAACGGAAGCAGAGCACTGAGCAATGACCGCCTGAAGGCGAAGAACAACACGACGAGAGCGAGCAGCGCACCGACAATGAAGTCGGTGGAGCCACCACCTTGGTTCTCCCCGCTCTCCACGGCCGCGCCGCCCAGCTGGACATTGATCAGGTGCGGGTTCACCGCTTGGGCGCTATGGATCAGTTGCTTCGCCTCGGCGGTCGAGATCTCCTGCGGCTGGGCGTTGAGCTGTACCGTGGCGAGACCGATCGTCCTGTCCTTCGAGATCAACCCAGAGTGGTAGGGCGAGGTGACGCGCGTCACGAACGACAGCCGCCCCACCCTGTCGAGCATGCTATTGACCGCTGCAACCTCCTGGGGGCTGGTCAAAGTCGCGGTCTTTGCCTGCACAACGATCTGGTCGCTGTCGCCGCTCTGAGAGGGGAAGTTTGCTTGAACGATGGCAAGAGACCTCACTTGAGTCAGTCGAGGGAAAGGAAAAGTTATTGCTGTAGTTCGATCCCACTGAACGGGAGATCCCCGAGACGAGTACAAGTGCGACAAGCCATGCCAACACGACGAGCTTGCGGCGTCGGAAGCAGAAGCGGGCGAGTGTAGTCATTCACAATCCTCCTTGGCGGGGTGGTGCTGACCCGGTTGAGAGCCGCCCTGTGGAGCCGCCTTGGTAAGAGGCTCGTGTGAGTTGGCTCCGACCCTGTGGCGCCGTGCCGGGACAACCAGCTGATTCTCGAACCTCGGGCCTCATGCGTGGCGCTCGTTTGGCGATGAATCGGGGTCGAATGGTTTTACAGAGATCAGGCAGAGTCCGAGGTCGCAAATCTTGTTGAGCAACCCGTAAGAGGGCGGCCTGATCTGCGATCACGCCGGAGATGACGGTCTGGTTGCCGTCGCTGTTGATCTGGAGCCCTTCGAACCAGTCCGTCCAGCGGCTATCCAGGACTTCCTCCACGCGTAATCTCGAACGTCAAGGGTCGGGGGTGGGTGCTCATACCTGTCCACCTGCGTTCGTCATGGGAAGCTTGAGAAGCTCTCGAGGCGCCTGTGTGGCAGACGACACGCGACGAACGTTCAGGTGCCATTGCCAGGAGTCTGATGCGTGCCAGTTCATAGATGTGACGGTACGAGCGATGGTGTGATGAGTCGTCACCCGAAGGTGGAAGGCGAGGTGGAATCTTTCGGGGAGTCCCGGTGGCACGAGAGTGCCAACCCGCATCGGAAGCGTCTGCGTGCGCCCGCACCTCGTGGCCCGGCACGCACATCTGGCCCGCGTCAACAGAACCAGGGTGGACATGATCCGGGCCATCGTTGTCTTGCCGTCGTCGTTCGGACCGAGCAGGGCGAATATCGTTCCCTCGTCGGCGGTCAGGCCGGTGTCTTCGAGCACGACCGTCTCGCCGCAGCTCTTGCACTCGCCGATCCCGACGATGGCCCACTCCCCAGTACCGCTCACCGGACCGCCGCCGGATGCACGTCCTCAAACCGCGCCACCTCGAAGCCGTGCTCGCAGCGAATCCGATCGCCGATGGCATTGACATTCCACGACCGCCCAAAGCGGCGAGCGCGTCCGTCGTCACACAATCGTGCACTTGGCCGGTGGACTTTCACCGCTAGAACGGTGCCAAGAAGATGGCGATGGGCCGCGCTAGGTGATCAGGCCCAGCTCGCGCGCTCTGGCGACGGCTTCCGTTCGGTTAACGGCGCCAAGCTTGGTCAGGACATGGCTGACATGCTTCTTGACAGTGTCGAGGGAAACCACGAGCTGCGTGGCGACGGCCTGATTCGACATGCCTGCCGCAAGCATCGCCAGTACCTCTAGTTCTCGTTTGGTCAGATGATCGACCAGGCCTGGCAATTCTTGGGGGCTTCGCCCGTGATCCGACCCGCTGTGCGCCGCGAGAGCTCGCTGCAGTCGTGCGAGGCAGTCGAGAGGCACGCTTGCTGCAGCCTCGTTGTCTCGCTGGATCGCGATCAGACGACTCAGAAGGTCTGCCATCGGAGGGCCTTCGTCGGCGAAGACGCGCACATAGCCCTGCGGGCAGGCCAGCCCGAGTGCGCCGGCGAGAGCCGTGAGCGCGCCACTCTCATCGCCGGCCGCCCGGAGAGCAAGGGCCCGCAGGGCCTGCACTTCGATGAGGCTGCCGGCCCGCTCCTGTGCGGCCGCTGCCGCGTGCAGTCGATCTAGCAGCGCTATCGCTCGATCGAAAAGACCCTGGGCGAGGAGCAAGCGGGCCAGCACGAGATGACCGGGTTCCAGGGGGTAGTGGGGATCGTCGTCAGGGTCGAGGCCGCAGCTTCGTGTCCAGTCGGAGGGTCCCATGAGATCGCCCTGTGCCAGCTGCAGCCGAGCTCGCTGCGCTGGAACGGGGTTGAGCAGGCCGGCAGGGCCCACGGCGTAGTCCTCGGCTTCGCGCATCGCGTTGAGGGCGCCCACGGGGTCACCGCTCGCCTCGCGGATCCACGCCAGCGTCGTCAGGCCGGCTACCAGCGTCGGGGTGTAGACGAATTGCCGGCAGAGGCCGATCCCCTCGGTGACATAGCCGAGCGCCGCGTGGAGATCGTTGCGCTGGTAGGCCACCTCTGCGAGGCCCACCAGCGCGGGTCCAGCAGTCGGTGGGTCAGGCTGTCCAGCTGTAGCGACGAACTCGAGAGCCTGCTGGCAGGTTTGGATGGACGCGTCGAGGCGGCCTCGGGCGCGCTGGATTCGGGCGAGTGAGTATTCCATCCACGCCGTCATGGTGGCCTGACTGGCGTTCCGCAGCCCGGCGATGCGGGAGGCGAACGCCAGCTCGGCCTCCGGGAGATGGCCGCGGAGCCACTGGGCCATACCCAGGAAGCCCTCGATGCTCACGCTCAGCGTGTCTTCGCCTTCACGGACTTGAGCCAGCGCGCGCGACGTGTACACGGCCGTACCTTCCGCGTCGCCGCGAAGCTGCGCCGCGTAGCTCCGGTTCAGGGCAATCAGGGCGGGGACATTCACCAGTAAGCTCCCGGCCCTGCTGGCGGTGGGCGTGAACGGCTCGACGATGGCGCCGACGGATGCCTGCTCGGCGGCGGCGATAAGCGGCTCCATCGTCTCCACGTCGCCCCGCATGGCGGCCATAACTGATTGTGCCAGCAGGAGCCGGGGTCGCGATCGGACCAGGTCATCAGGCAGCGCCTGCAGCCACCGGTTGATCGCGACTGGTTCGCCGTTCAAATAGAACAGAGTGTCAAAGTGCTCTTCGATCAATCGAGCTGCCCACACCATCTCTCCAGCGGCGAGGGCGTGGTGGATCGCGTCGTCCGGTAGCCCGTGCTCGTCGTGCCAGGCGGCGGCGGCGCGGTGCAGCCGCGCGCCCCAGTCGGGGTGTCGGTCAAGACGGGCGCGCAGCAGGTCAGCGAAGAGGTGGTGATACCGCCACCAGCCACGTACCTCGTCGAGCGACACCAGGAACAGGCCGGCCCGGTCCGCCTGCTCGAGCAACGCTTGGCTGTCGACGCGGCCGGTCATGGCGTCACACAGGGGGCCGCTGAGCCGCTCCAGCACGGACGTCTCCACCAGGAAGGTGCGTAGCGGCTCGTCTTGGCCTTCGAGCACCTCCTCCGCCAGATAATCCAGGACGTATCGCTGGCTGCCGGTGAACGCCGCCACGTAGCCAGCGACGTCCGACTGGCCGCGAAGGGAAAGGGCGGCCAGTTGCAGACCAGCGGCCCACCCCTCGGTCCGTGCCGCCAGCGCCGCGACGACGTCATCGGACAGCGCCCGTCCTGGGCTGGCCATCAGCACCTGCAACAACGCGCCGGCCTCCCCGATCGTAAATCGCAAGTCGGCGGCCCGAACCTCGGCTAACTGCCCCCGGGCTCTTAGCCGAGCGAGCGACAGCGGCGGGTCGGAACGACTGGCCAGCACCACGCGAAGCTGCGGTGGTCGGTGCTCCAGGAGAAACCCGAACGATTCGTGCACCACGTCGGATCTGATCAGGTGGTAGTCGTCGAGGACGAGCAGCCCCTCATCCGCCGCGGAGTCCCCCACCAGGTCGTTGATCAGGGCGGTCACCAACGGCTCGAAGGTCGGCGGTGCGGGCGAGCCGGCCAGCGGGCCCACTCGCTCGCTGATTGCTGGGCTCAGGGGCTCGAGCGCGACGAGCGCGTGACGCCAGAACCGGCGAGGGTCGTTGTCGCCAGCATCGAGTGACAACCAACCTGCAGGGCATGCTCCGCTCCGGGTCCACTCGGCGAGCAGCACGGTTTTGCCGTAGCCGGCCGGTGCGACGACGACGACGACCCCGTGACCCAGTCCCTCGTCGAGCCGTTCAGCGAGTCGCGGCCGGGCGACAAGTCCTGGTCGAGGCCCGGGCACATGCAGCTTTGTCGCCAGCAGGAGATCACGCTGGGACGCGACCACCTCTGATCGAGGCGCCGCGGGTGCCTTAGTAGCCACCAGGGACCTTCACGCTCGTACCTCCCGCAATGCGCCGCGAGGTTGCTGGAGCAACCCAGCGTAATCATCAAGGTTGGCTACTCGAACTCGCACTCCCGGGTTTCAGGATCCGACACCAACCCAACCATCCCTATCCGCCACAGAGCCTCGTTGGCGTGGCGGTTGTCACCCCCGTTCAGCAACTTGGTCGCGACCGCCCCCGACGAGGAGTCGATCGGGAACGTTCCGCAGCAACGTGCGCTGCGTGCTCGATTGGACCATGGTGTCGGCACCGAGACCGCCCCGCGGCTGCTCGTTGCCGCCGGTGACAACCCTTAACGCCTCCGACACGAGCGGGCCTACGCCCATTGCGCCCCTACGGGGCCACACCGATGGCGATGGCGATGGCTCAGTGCCCTATGACAGGCCAACTCAGGCAACTTTGCCCGTCCGTCAACACCACATCTGAAGTCGGTGCAGGCGTCCCAAATCGCATCATTCGGGTTCTGCCCTCATGCGAGAAGGACCTCCGTTTGGACGGGCGAACTGATTGATTTTCCCGGGGTTACCTGAAGGCGCAACTGGCAGGGCTCCGGCGATTGGGGACGTTGGCACCTTCGTGCCACCGACCGAGGGTCAAATCTCTCTTGGCAACTCCTCTTTCGAGTGATGACAACCGCATGTCGGATCTTTACCGTGCATGTGTGACTTCGAACCTATCCCTCGCAAGAAGAGAACGATGAGCGAAAGGATCGTCGTGAACACTCGAACCTCCTACGCATCCGCCGGAGCACAGATCGAGCACCCCAGCACGCAGAAAGCGCTCGGTACTGTCAGGCATCTCGTCGTCGGCTACCTAACGATCAGCGCCCTTACCGTCGTTGCGATCGCCGTCATGCGCAACAACGCTGCACAAGTGAACTCTGCGGTTTGGATCCATGGAATCATCGTCGTCGCTAGCGCTCTGTTCACCTACATATTCACCGTGCGGGCCTCGGCTGGAGCGAGCCGATCCTATCTACGGCTGCGGGTCATCTCGATTGTGACGCCAGCGGCCATGGTTGTCCTCATCGCCCTCCCCGACACATTCCCGCTGTGGATGAAGATCGAACAGGACGCTTTTGGACTCCTGCTGATTGGCGTCGCTGTTCGCGTCAATAGCAAACATCAGCGCTCCTCGTTCGCCTGCAAGCAGAGATCCGTCGGGACCATGGCTTTGGGATCGGCCAGATCTTCGTCGCTCTCCTCAATCCGGATTTGATCCCACCGAAACGGACGTGTCTGGCCAACGTTTGGAGATGATCAGAGATGACGCACCTGCACGACCCGCTCTCCTGGAGCGCTGACGTGACCCGAACCAATCCGAACCCATTGCCAACGCCTACGAGGGTCATCGCCTCAAGGAAGAGATGAAGCCTTCCGCAACCCTAACGACGAAGACGCTGCACACCATCAAGGAGACCCTGTGATGCATCCCTACATGATCGAGAAATTGGCCGCCTCACGCCGGGAGGACTTCCTCGCCGGAGCAGAGAGGCATCGCCGACGGGTTCAAGCTCGCAGCAACCAACCTGCCCCTGGCAGGCTCGGAGCGCAGACTGTGGCGCGCATCGCGGCGCGCCACTACCCCGGCCTCACGGAGACGTTCGCCACTCCGGGGTTGCTGGCACGGCTGGCCCGCGCTACTTGCTCGACTGGACTAGCGCCGACCAGGCGCATCGCTGCGCACTACAAGGAATCCGAATCATCTAGGCCGCTCCGTTCGGAGTTCACTGCGGTGTCGCGTCGGCGGGCCGATGCTCACGAGGAGCCCGTTCAATGAACGTCACTAGTCAGATACTGATCGGGGTCGCCCTGCTTTCGTGCGCGGCCCTGTACGGCTCTGAAATATTCGGAATGTTGGTGATCCGTCCCGCCCTCGAGGAAGACGACGAGGCGTTGACCGCGCTGAAGCGACGCACGCACGTGTACTGCGCGCCCCGCCTGCGCCTCTTGTGGGCCTTCGGATCCGTCGCGGCGATCCTGGCCACCGCTGCGACGATCCTGGCCGGTCGGAGCGCGGCGGCCGTCGCAATGATCGTGGCCGTCGTGGTGTTCGCCATATGGACGGCGGTCGACCTCTGGGGGCGACTACGCCCGTACGGGGTGGGCTCCCGACCTCGGCTTCGCCCTGCCATCCGTGCGGATCCGCAGGCAGGACGATCTCATGATTCGGACCAGCCTGCAGATGGTGGCGCTCTGTGCGCCGCGCTCTTCCCGCCCGGGCTTGACTCCCCACTATTCAGTGTTACTATGTACCAGTACTCATTGTCACTGCATAGTAAGGGAGGAGGTGTTCCATGGGCAAGCAGGTGACGGAGATGCTCAAGGGGACGCTGGAGGGCATCGTTCTGGCGATCCTGTCCGGCCGGCCCGCCTACGGCTACGAGATCACGGCGTGGCTGCGGGACATGGGCTTCTCCGACATCGCCGAAGGGACCGTCTACGCGCTCCTCATCAGGGTCGAGCAGCGCGGCCTCGTCGACGTGGAGAAGGTCCCTTCTGAGAAGGGGCCGCCGCGCAAGGTGTACTCCCTCAACGCTCAGGGACAGGACTATCTCGAAGAAATTCTGGAGGACCTGGAGCTTCCTCACAGAAAAGCTCGAACAGCTCCGCGAAGGAGGAAAGTAGCCATGTCCGATGTCGAAAAGAGCGGCTTCATCTCGAAGGTTATCGGCGACAAGAAGCGCTGGAGGGCCTACAAGGCGCGGCACGCGTCGGCTTCCCGAGAACTACCGCACGGCGGTCGATGCGATCGAGCGGTGCCTGATGAACTTTGTGCCGACCGACGGCGACAGCGCTGCGTCGATGTTCGAAGACCTCGCCGATCTCTTCGAACAGGCCGCGGCGGACGGAACGCCGATCCGCGAGATCGTCGGGGAGGACCCCGTGGAATTCGTCGAGGCCTTCGCCCAGAACTACTCGGAGGGTGGCTACATCCCCACCCGTGCGCGTAAACGGCTGACCGACGCCATTGGGCGCGCCGCCGGAGAAGACACTGGAAATGAAGGGATATCCCGATGACCACACAGCCGGTCCAAACGATCCACGTGCAAGGCCTTGAGAAGTCCTACAAGGAGCTGGACGTGCTGCGCGGCGTGGACTTCGACATGGCGAGGGGAAGCATCTTCGCCTTGCTCGGCTCGAACGGCGCCGGCAAGACCACGGTCGTGAAGATCCTGTCCACGCTGCTCAAGGGCGACGCGGGGACGGCCAGCGTCAACGGCTTCGATGTCGCCACACAGGCCGGAGAGGTGCGGGAGTCCATCAGCCTCACCGGACAGTTCGCAGCCGTCGACGAAATCCTCAGCGGGCGGGAGAACCTGGTGCTGGTGGCCCGGTTGCGGCACCTGAAGGACGCTGGGCCGATCGCGGATGACCTGCTCGTCCGCTTCGGGCTGACCGAGGCGGCGGAGCGCAAGGTGGTGACCTATTCGGGTGGCATGCGCCGCCGCCTCGACATCGCGATGAGCCTCATCGGCAATCCGCCGGTCATCTTCCTCGACGAGCCGACGACTGGTCTCGACCCCCAGGCTCGCCTCGAGGTGTGGCAGGCCGTCAAGGAACTCGCCGAGCACGGCACAACGGTGCTGCTCACGACGCAGTATCTCGACGAGGCCGAACATCTCGCCGACCGGATCGCGATCCTCCACGAGGGGCGGATCATCGCGAACGGCACCCTCGCCGAACTCAAACAGCTCCTCCCGCCCGCCAAGGTCGAGTACGTCGAGAAACAGCCGACCCTCGAAGACATCTTCCTCGCCATCGTCGGTGACGACGGCAAGCACGGCCAGCTGGCATTGACCGCAGCGTCGGCCCCGACCACGAAGGAGTAACGATGACCACTCATTTCTTCGGCGACACCGCCGTCTTGCTGGGCCGATCCATGCGCCACATCACGCGCAGCCTGGACACCATCATCACGGTCGCCATCATGCCGATCGCCCTCATGCTGCTGTTCGTCTACGTGTTCGGCGGGGCGATCCATACCGGCTCGCATCATTACGTGAACTACCTGCTGCCCGGAATCCTGCTCATCACGATCGCGACGGGAATCTCCTACACCGCCGCCCGGCTCTTCGCGGATATGAAGAGCGGGATCTTCGAGCGATTCCAGTCCATGCCGATCGCACGCTCGAGCGTGTTGTGGGCGCACGTGCTGACCTCGGTGATCTCCATTCTGATCTCGCTCGTGCTCGTCGTGCTCGTCGCCCTCCTCGTGGGGTTCCGCTCACCGGCGGGAGTGCTGGCATGGCTTGGCGTCACAGGCATCCTCGTCCTGTTCACCCTTGCCCTGACCTGGATCGCCGTCATCGCCGGCCTGTCCGCGAAGACCGTGGAGGGCGCGGGCGCCTTCTCCTACCCGATCATCTTCCTGCCCTTCATCAGCTCGGCCTTCGTGCTCACCAATACCATGCCCGGCCCGGTGCGTGCCTTCGCCGGCCACCAGCCGGTGACGTCCATCGTCAACACGATCCGGGACCTGTTCACACGGCAGCCAGTCAGCACCGACATCTGGATCGCCCTCGCCTGGTGCCTCGGCATCCTCATCGTCGCCTACGCCCTGGCCATGGCCACCTACCACCGCAAGATCACCTAAGGATGTGTCTCTCAGTTGTGGGCAATGAATCCAGAGGGCGCTCACCAACGCTGTCGAGACTCCGCCTTCTCTGTCGCTCCGAAGGTTCCGGTTTGGATTTGATGGTTGTGCCCCGAGGAGTGATACCCGAAGGCCGGCACCTCTCTCTAGGAGCGATGTAGCGGTATTGCGATAAATATGGTATCCTTGATCCAGTTCTTCCCTTCAACCCGGAGGTGTCGGCCTAAGGATGTCGGAATCTGCGTCAGGCATCTCGAGGAAGGGCCGCGCCGAGCTCGCAGCTGTGCTCGGTTCGGGCAAGAGGTTCATCACGCCCGCTCTCGTCACCGACGCTCTGGGGGTTGATGCTGACTCGGCGTCCAAGCGCCTCTCCCGCTGGGCCGCAGATGGTTGGGTTCGCCGAGTCCGCCGCGGCATGTACATCGGAGTACCCGTCGATGCAGCTAACCCCGCCACGTGGTCGGAAGACGCCTTGATCGTGGCCGCTGCGGTGTGGGCTCCGTGCTACTTCACCGGCTGGACGTCGGCCAGCTACTGGGCGCTCACCGATCAGGTGTTCCGCACGACCGTCCTCAAGACGACCACCAGGGTCCGCTCTTCGAAGGTCAGCCTCCTCGACCACGCCTATTTGGTCGCCCACGCGTCCGAATCCAACCTGAGCTGGGGAACCAAGAGCCAGTGGCACGACGGGACCCGACTTCGCTTTGCAGACCCAGCGCGGACCGTGATCGATGTTCTCGATGACCCAAGACTCGCTGGCGGCATCCGCCACGTAGCTGAGATCACCGATGCTTATTTCAATGAGCACGATCCCCTCACCCTCATCGACTACGGCGACCGCCTCGGGAACCGAGCAGTCTTCAAGCGCCTCGGCTACATCGTCGAGGCACTCGGTCGCGACCGACCTGATCTGATCACCGCCTGCCGAGCACGCGTCTCTGCCGGCATCTCTCCCCTCGATCCGCAGGGACCCAAAGGCGGTCGAAGGTTGATGCGTTGGGGTCTGCGAGTAAACGTCACACTCGCTCCGGTGGAGCCAGCGTGATCCCCAAGCGCGACCTCCAACAGCTCCGGGCCGAATGGACCCTCGATATCGGCGTGATCGAAAAGGACTACGTCCTCGGCTGGCTGCTGGCAGGGATCGCACAACACTCCACCCTTGCCGAGACGTGGATATTCAAGGGCGGAACGTGCCTTCGTAAGTGCTACTACGAGACGTTTCGGTTTTCCGAAGACCTTGACTTCACTGTCATTGATGGCGGTCCCGACGATCCAGACGATCTGCGGCGCATCTTCGGGGAGATTGCCGAATGGCTCCTGGAGGAGTCAGGAATCGAGCTAACGCTCGACGACCATTCATTCCAACGCAGACGGAACCGGCGAGGTAAACCCACGACCCAGGGAAGAATCGCCTACCAAGGGCCGAACCCACAACCGACGTCACCCAAAGTGAAGCTCGACATCACCACCGATGAACTCCTCGTCGAGCGTCCCGAACTGCGACCCATTGGACACCCCTACAGCGATGCGCCTCTACCAGCAGAAGCCGTGCTGTGTTATTCGCTCATCGAATTGTTCGGAGAAAAGCTACGAGCACTGGCAGAACGCTGCCGGCCGCGTGACCTCTACGACGTGGTCCATATGCACCGCCACCCAGATCTCATCGGCATGAGCCAAGCGGTGAACACCGTGCTGGTCCGCAAGTGCAGCCACGCCGAGATCGACGTGCCGACCATCGAGACCATCCGCACGTCGCCATTCCGAGAAGAGATCGAGGGCGAGTGGGAGAACATGCTCGGCCACCAACTCCCAGAGCCGCTGCCACCCTTCGACGACTTCTGGTCGACCCTCGACGATGTTTTCGGCTGGCTCGCGGGCACCCTGCGCATCGTTGAGCTACCCCGGGCTTCGCTCGGCAAATTGGACCCCGACTGGGAAGCGCCCAAGGCCATCACGTCGTGGAGGCGCGGCGTACCTCTCGAGTTGCTCCGCTATGCCGGCGTCAATCGGCTGAAGGTCGACATCGACTACCGGGCCGAGAACGGGCGATGGGGATCACGGCGAGTCGAGCCGTACTCACTGCGCTACACCCAAGATGGCAACCTGATCCTCTTTGTCGTCAACGACCATGGACAGCTTCGGAGCTACCGAGTCGACCGCATCGCCGGCATCCGTCCAACGACGGCGACCTTCCAGCCCACGTTCCGAGTCGAGTTCTGAATTCATCACCAGACGAGACGTACATCTCATAGAATTTGCCCAGCTCACATGTCCCCGATTCGCTCGTCACGTGGACCCGGTAAAGACACGTAAAGACACGCCGGAGAATCTGATCTTCTGGGGGATCCCACTTCAGCCCTCCTACCTGGGCCTTTGGTGGAGGTGAAGGGACTCGAACCCTCGGCCTCTACATTGCGAACGTAGCGCTCTGCCAGCTGAGCTACACCCCCGGCGTCCCCCAGATTAGTCGGGCTCTCCGGTGCTCCTGGAAGCGCGGCCCGCCCTTACGCAGCAAGTCCGTGGCTTCGATCAGCGGGCAACGGCCCGCGGCACCTCGAAGTCGTCGTCGTCGTCCCAGGCGCCTGGGTAGCCGGCGGTCGCCAGGCCATCGGCCTGGGGAGCGCCGGTCTGGACCTCGCGCCGGAGGCGGCGCCGGGCCTGCTCGGCCTCGAGCTCTTTGGCGTAGGCCATCAGTCCGACGAGCCCGAACGCTGCCAACCCGGAAAGCCCAGTGAAGACCCAGGCCAGGTGCATGCCGGGAAACAGTCCGATGAGCCCGGTCGAGATCACCACTCCCCCAAGGCAACGGAGCAATGTCGTGCAGCGGCGTCGCGCCTGGTCACGGCGGAACGACGACAACTCTGCACCCGCCTCGGGGAGGCAGACAGGCTCTGGGCGATCCAGCACTCCCACGCGCTCATAGTGGGAGCCGTCACCGCCATCGACGTCAGCGGACGCCGCGTCGTCCGTCGGCCGCAAGAGCACCAACTTCGGCCGCGACGAGTCGACGGTGAGATCGGCGGACATGTCGGTCGGTCCGGCTCCCGGCATGGCGGTGTGCAGCCGGTATGCCGGCGCCACCGTCTTGGGGCCAGCATGCTCCAGCAGCTGCAATTGATGATGGAAGTGGTCGATGGAACCGACCCCCTGGCGCTCACTGAATCGCCGCCAAGCACTCGGAGCTAACACCGCCACCCAGAGAAGCACTACGAAAACCAGCAGGATCACAATCGTCACTCCCCGACGACCTACCTTCGCTCTGCGCGAAAACCCTAATGAATAGGGCTTTACAAGTGGTGGATGGTGGGGAAATGCCACAGCACCGACCTCGTCGGCACTTCTCCTGTGCTTCCGTTTGTACCCTCAGCGGCACTTTGAATCAAGGCCCCTCTTTCGGTGTCCCCGGTCGTCGGCGTTCGGCCAGTCCTTCAGACGGCACGGCTCCACCACCGCCAGTCGGTGCAGCCCACCGCCACCGCGACGCCAAAGCACGCAGAGACCGCCTCCGAGGTCACCACGTCAGCAAGCGGACCCGATGCCACGAGCGCGCCCTCTGACACGAGTCCTGCATGGGTGAACCCGGGAGGGATCTCCTCGCAGTGATGCGTGACGAGGACAATCGGCGGATTGGTGGGGTCTGCGGCCAACGCGGTGAGCCGGACGAGCAGCCGCTCGCGGGCGCCGAGGTCGAGGCCTGCGAAAGGCTCGTCGAGCAGGATCAGCTCCGGGTCGCTCATGAGTGCCCGGGCGAGGAGCACCTGCTGGCGCTCGCCCTCGGAGATCACCCCGAAAGGCCGGTCACCGATTCCCGCCACGCCACCGAGTGCCAGGAGTTCGTCGGCTCTTGACCAGTCCCCATCCGTGTAGTGGTTCCACCAGGTCTCGAGAGCCCCGTGGCGGCCGCTGACCACCACGTCGCGGGCCGGTAGGTCGGCTCGGAGTTGCCGGGTGACTGCGCCACTGACGAGCGCTATCCGCGGGCGGAGGGTGCGGACGTCGACCTGGCCGAGACGTGCCCCGAGGACTTCCACTTTGCCGGTCGTTGGCCACAGACGAGCCGCAGCCACCTGCAACAAGGTCGTCTTGCCGGAGCCGTTCGGACCAAGGATGACCCAGCGCTGCCCCACCGCCACGTGCCAGTCGATGCCCCGCAACACGGCCACTCCCTCGCGCAGGACCGTGACCCCGTCCAGCTCAATGGCGGCGGGTGGCCCCAATCCGCTCACGCCGTGATGCCGTCGCCACCCGCAAGCCGCCGGTTGATGCGACCGATGAGACCGGAACAGCACTGCGACCACGTCCGCTCGCCCGCCAGCCACAGCCAGACCTCGCGCCGGTAACCCAACACGATCAGCCCGAACTCGTCCTCACTGAGGCCAGCCGAGGCAAGGGTGCGCCAACGGTTCCAAAGCCACGCCGTCACGCCTTCATCGCCATCGGTCAACACTGCGTCGAACTCGCGCCCGTCGAGGACGGCCGAGAGCCAGTCCTTGGCCCGGGTGGTGGGCTCGTCGGGAACGTGCAGCGTGAGTACTACGGCGGCGGTCAATGTCTGATGAAGACGGGCTGGCGGTCCGAGCCCTCGTAGGCCCGTAGGTGCTCGTCGAAGTCGATAAAGAGTGGCGCATCAGGGTCGAGCTTGCGCTGCAGGGTTCGGCCGGCGATCTTCTTGTCCAGCGCGTCCAACCGCAGCAGTGCGGCGGGGTCGTCCAGTCCCCGCAGGTCCAGCTTGGCGCGCGCCGCTTGGAAGGCCAGGCGCCCGCGCTCGGTCCGGATGATCACGCTCGTCCAGCCGTTCATGGATCCCACGCTGCCCACCGAAATGTCAGCCGATCGTCCGAGGAAATCCGCGCACTCGTCGCAGCCTTTCAGGGCGGCGCCGTGGAAGTCCTTGACCGGTTCGTCGACGGCCAACTCGCCATCGCGGTACTCGACGATCATGCGTCCACGGATAACGTCCATTTTCGAGACACGATTCAGATCGACGCCCCGCTTGTCGCGCAGTTCCCGCAGCGTCAATGCCTCGTAGTCGAAGTTCTTCGTGCACATCAGCGCGATGGTGAGCACGACTGCGTCAACCCGGTGCGCCCCTGTCGGCCAACGCCTCGCCTGCATGGCCCGCAGACCCTGGACCTCACAGGGCGTGCCGACGACCGCGATCCGTGGCTTGAGGGGCAGGTCGTAGCGGGACAGGTCGAGCTCGGCCAAGGCCATCGTCTGGTTATAGAAGCTGCCGGAAGCGGCCTTCACCTCACCCGGTGTGGTTGCGATGGTGGCGATGCCCTTCCACTGCTCATCGGGATCAGCGCTCGGCCTCGAGACGAGCGCACCGTCGATCTCCCCGGCGGCCAACAGCCCGATCAGCAGCGCGCTCACTGCACCGCCGTCCTGCGCGTCGTCGATCTCCGCACCCGCGCGCACTGCGTAGGAGTCGACCACTGCGCCGAGCCCCTCTGCCGGAGGGCCTCCACTGATCTTCCAGTACGTGTCCGACGAGTCCGAGCGGACCTGCTCGGGCTGCACCTCGGCGTCTTCGCCGGCGACTGCGGTCGAGGGTGGCCAGAGTGCCTCATAACGGAGGCCGCCCCTTGGGCAGAAGTCCCAACACAGCGAGCAGCCGGTGCACATCTTCACCAGCTCCGGCAGGTCGGTGTCCTCGTTCACGCCGATGGAGTTCGACGGGCAGACAGCGACGCACGTGCCGCACTGGATGCAGCGGTCGGCGTGGATCACACCGGCTTCGAGTTCCCAGAACCAGACCTTGCCGGGCGGCTCGGTGATGCCGTTCATCTGCTCTCGGATGCGGAACCGCTTCACGACGTCACCGCCTCCGCGACGTCAGCCAGGGTGGACCGCAGATCGTCCGCGTCGGTTCGTCGCGCCCAGAGACGGAACGGTTCGCCGGGACGGCGCTCCTCGCGGTATCGCGTCACGACCCGGAGCAGCGCGTCGGGGACTCGATCCACCGGCAGCGCACCGACGACCCAATCGATGAAGGCCGCATCGGGGCCGAGCGATCCGCCCAGCCCGATGTCGACAGCCTCTTCGATGTGCTTGCCGACGTGCGCGATGTCGCCCCGGAAACCGATGTCGGCGATCTGCGGCTGGGCACATGACGCGGAACAGCCAGAGAAGTGCATCCGGATCACCCCCGCATCCTCACGATCCTTCCCGCCGTCGTCGGCCGACGACAGTTGGGCGTCGAGTGTTCGCGCCCATTTGACGGCGCGTTCCTTCGTCTCCACCACGGCGAAGCGGCAGAACTCGGAACCCGTACAGGCCACGACACCCCGCTCGAACGGTCCGGGGAAGGGCGAATACGTCTGCATGAGGGGCTCGGCCAGTAAGTCGTCGAGACGTTCCTCAGGGACCCCGGACACAATGAAGTTCTGATCGGTCCCGATCCGTACACCGCCATCGCCGTACGTCTCGGCCAGGCGCGCCAGCTCAACTAGCTCAATTCCGTGCATTCGGCCCACCGGAACCGAACAGCCGACGTAGAGGAGACCGGGCTGCTTCTGGGGGTGCACGCCGACATGGTCGCCGCGGAAGGCCGTTGTCAGCTCTTTGCCGGCGGGCACCAGGGCGAAATTCGTGCGCTCGTCGAGGGCAGCGCGAAAACTCTCCGGACCGAGTTCCTCAGCGAGGTAACGCATGCGGGCCAGGCCGCGGTTCTCCCGGTTGCCGAGTTCGCCAAAGAGCTGCGCGACGCCTCTGCACAGCTCGACGGCCTGATCGGGACGGATGAAGACATCGATGTCGGACGCCATGCGCTCTCCGTCAGAGAGTCCCCCGCCGATAAGCACGTTGAACCCGACGCTGCCATCGGCATGTTCCGCCGGCCACAGGCCGATGTCGTTGATCTCGACCCGCGCACAGTCTTCAGTGCAGCCCGTGACAGCTACCTTGAACTTGCGCGGCAAGTTGGCGTACTCGCGATTGCCGGTGAAGAAGGCCGAAATCGCCTCAGCGACGGGCAACGCGTGGACCAGCTCCTTCTCGTCGATCCCCGACACCGGGCAGGAGCACACGTTGCGCGCGGAGTCGCCACATGCCTGTACGGTCGTCAATCCCACTTCCCAGAAGCGCTGCCAAATGCGGGGGACATCGGCGATGCGAATCCAGTGCAGCTGAATGTCCTGTCGCGTCGTGAGGTCGGCATAGCGGTTTCCGAAAACAGGGCTGTCGTCGGGACCCTCGGCGAACGCGTCGGCGGCCACGCCGATCTCACGGACCTGGGCCGCCGTCATCACACCGCCAGGGACCTTGATCCGCATCATGAACGCATCACCCCCCTGCCGTTGGGGATACATCCCGACCCACTTGAGGCGTTCCATCTCTCCGGGCACCTGGTTGATGGACGCAGCGCCCTGCTTTGAGTAGGTGCCGATGACCGCCTGGGCGACCTCGAAGGGGTGCCGCGACAGTTTCATCTGCTCGACGGGATTCAGCTCGCCGATGTTGCGGTAGGGCTTGATGAATTTCATCCCGCGGTCGCGTCGGCCGCGGAACTCCATTCCATAGGGGTTGTCCAGGTCACGCGCCACTAGACGTGCAGACCGCACTCAGACTTGTCCGCACCGGCCCAACGCCCAGCGCGTGCGTCTTCCCCTTCGGCCACCGGTCGCGTCGTTGGCGCGCACCCAATGGAGCGGTACCCCTGGGAAATCAGCGGGTGCTGCGGCAACTCGTGGTCCGCCAGGTAGGAAAAAATGTCGTCCTCGGTCCAGGTCGCCAGGGGATTGATCTTCACCAGGCCGAACCCGGCGTCCCAGCCGACGATCGGCGCATCGGCGCGGGTCGGACCATCAGACCGCTTGAGTGAGGTGAGCCACGCCCGCTTCCCGTCGAGGGCCCGTCGGAGCGGTTCCACCTTGCGAAATTGGCAGCACTGGTCGGTCCCACAGGGGTAGGCGGCCGCTTCAGGCCCCGACTTGGTCACGGTGAGGTTGAGTCCGTATCGCTCCCGCATACCGTCGACAAAGGCCAATGTCTCGGGAAAGTGCGCCTCCGTGTCCAAGAAAACGACCTCAACAGCCGGTGCCACTTTTGTGACCAGGTCGATCAGCACAATGTCCTCGAATGAGGCTGCGAGCACCAGGGAGTCGCCGAACGACTCGATGGCCCAGCGGATCGCAGCACTCGCGGGGGCGGATTCGAACTCTTGGCTGACCGCGGCAAGATCCTCAGGGGTCCACTGCTGGTCGCTCACGTTGATCTCGGCCACAGCTCCCTCACCTTCTCCACGGGGCGATCGGGCCGTTTCGGGGGCCCGTTCCCGGCGCTTGACGCCCGTCCGAATGCAGGCTCTACTATACATGACCAAAGTGGTCATGATTTGAGAGGCCCCATGGACACCGCACCCGCCTTCCGTTCTCCGCAGGACCACGCCGCATCCGGCTCTTTCGCGGCCCGGCCCGGTGGATCGGTAACCGCCCTCGTCAGGCCCGTCGAGCGACCGCTCGGCCACCTCGATCTTCTGGAGTCACTCGCCATTTTCATCATTCGCGAGGTGGCCGCCGAATCGGAGCGACCGGTCCTCCTCTTCAGCGGAGGCAAGGATTCGGCCGTCTTGTTGCACCTGGCCGCCAAGGCCTTCAAGCCGGGGAAGATCCCGTTCCCGGTGCTCCACGTCGACACGGGCCACAACTTCTCCGAGGTGCTCGAGTACCGGGACGCCCAGGTCGAGGCCGAAGGGGCCCGCCTCATCGTCGCCAGCGTGCAGGACTCCATCGACCAGGGCCGGGTGGCGGACCCCGGACCGATCGCCTCACGCAATCGACTGCAGACCACGACGCTCCTCGACGCCATCAATGCACACGGGTTCGACGCGGCCTTTGGTGGAGCGCGCCGGGACGAGGACAAGGCCAGGGCCAAGGAGCGGGTCCTCTCCTTCCGCGATTCGTTCGGGCAGTGGGACCCCAAGGCCCAGCGGCCTGAGCTGTGGCAGCTCTACCAGGGCAGCGTGCGGCCGGGAGAGCACTTGCGCGCCTTCCCGCTGTCGGACTGGACCGAGCTTGACATCTGGCAGTACATCCGCCGTGAGCACATCGAACTGCCTTCCATCTATTACGCGCACGAGCGTGAAGTGGTCGAGCGTGACGGCATGCTGCTCGCCATCAGTGAATGGGTGAGTCCGTCGGATGGCGAGGAGATCCGAAAAGAGACGGTGCGCTTCCGCACTGTCGGTGACGCCACGTGCACCGGTGCCGTCCGCTCCGATGCCGACACGGTCGAGGAGATCATCCGCGAAGTCTCAGCGTCGAGGATCTCCGAACGCGGCGCGACGCGGGCTGATGACCGCTTCTCCGAGACCTCCATGGAGGATCGCAAGCGTGAGGGGTATTTCTAGGCCCATGACCACGTTGCCCGGCTCCCCGCCGGCCGGCGGTCCAGAGCTTGGCGCGGACACCATGGACCTTCTGCGGTTCGCGACGATCGGATCGGTGGACGACGGCAAGAGCACTCTCATCGGCCGGCTGCTCTTCGACACCCGGCAGCTCTTCGACGATCAGCTCACAGCCATCGAAACCGCTTCGGAGCGACGCGGCCTGGGCGAGGTCGACCTGTCCTTCGTTACTGACGGGCTGCGGGCCGAGCGCGAGCAGGGCATCACCATTGACGTCGCCTATCGCTATGCGGCGACTCCCCACCGGAAATTCGTCATCGCCGACTGTCCGGGACATATCCAGTACACCCGCAACATGGCCACGGGCGCGTCGACGGCCGACCTTGCGCTCGTGCTCGTCGATGCGACATCGGGTTTGCGCGAACAGTCGCGGCGGCACATTTGTATTGCGGCGTTGCTCGGTGTGGACCAACTCGTGGTCTGCGCCAACAAGATGGACCTTGTCGGCTGGGACCGTTCGGCCTACCAGCGCATCGCAGATGAGATAGAGGCGTTGGCCCGCCGGCTCGGCATCACGTCATGCACCGTGATCCCCATCGCTGCCCTCCACGGTGACAACGTCGTGGCCCGTTCGGATGCGGCACCCTGGTACGACGGCCCCACGGTGCTCGATGCCCTCGAGTCCGCCCGGGCCGGTGGCTGGGCCGCTCAGCACGGTCTGAGCCCGGGAAGTGGCGCGCGACTGCCGGTGCAGTGGGTCCTCCGCCAGCCCGGAGGTGGCCGCAGCTACGCCGGGATGGTGAACGGCGGCCCGTTCCGGGTGGGCGACCCCGTCGTCGTGCTCCCACAGGGAGCCTCGACGACGATTCGCGCCATCGAGACGGCCGATGGCCCGCTCCAGCGTGCCGAGGTCGGACTCTCGGTCTCCATCCGGCTCGAGGACCACTTGGACGTGTCGAGGGGCGACCTCATTGCGGCCGCCGAAGGCGCTCCGGAGGTCACCGACACGTTCGAGGCAACCGTCTGCTGGTTCCAGGATCGTCCACTCGCCGCAGGGGACCGCCTGCGGATCAAGCACACGACGCGGGTCACCCCGGTCGTGGTCGAAGATGTCAAGGGGATCTTCGACGTGAATGCACTCCGGGTGGTCGACGCCAATGAGCTCCGGGAGAACGACATAGGCGGCGTGACGCTGCGCACCGCCACGCCGCTCGCCGTCGACCCGTACGTGGCCGATCGCATCACCGGCAGTTTCGTGCTGATCGACGACCTCACCTTCGCCACCATCGCAGCGGGTATGGTCGGCCCGCCGCGACTCCATGACTGAGGCCTCGGCTCCCCCACCCTTCTACCCGGTCTCACTCGACGTCTCGGGCCACGCCTGCCTCGTCGTCGGAGGGGGCATGGTGGCCGCCCGCAAGGCGGGCACGCTGCTGGAGTGCGGCGCCGACGTGACCGTGATCGCATCCTCGTTCAGCGAGGACATGGAGGCGCTGGTTCCGTCTCTCCACGCCGCAGAGCGACGTCCCTATCGCAAGGGGGACGCTTCGACGTTTCGCCTGGTCATCACGGCCACCGGGATTCCCGACGTCGACGGAGCGGTATACGCAGACGCCGAGGGCCACGGCATATGGACCAACAGCGCCGATGACCTCGCACACTGCTCGTTCATCCTTCCCGCGGTACACCGCGACGGGGCGGTGACGGTGGCGGTCTCCACCGGCGGGCTCAGTCCCGCGCTCGCCTCGTGGCTCCGGACCCGCATCGCCGCCGAATACGGGGACACCCTCGGGACGCTGGCGCAGCTGCTCGGGAACGCGCGAGCGAACCTGAAGCGAGCGGGCTTTCGCAGCGACTCGGTGGACTGGGTCCGGTTGCTCGACGGCCCTCTCCCTGAGCTCGTCCGGATGGGCGACCTCGACAACGCCACGGCAA